>JACZKE010000037.1 GCA_014860225.1 Desulfuromonadales bacterium | reverse complement strand
CAGCCCTCCGCACATTGTTGTACGAAGATGGCTGGTCCGCCGGAAAAAGTTCAAGTCGTTAAATGGCACGATGCCTATTTCTCCTAGAATTTGCGGGCTATTACGACTCAGTGACTGCCCAACGTTGGGACACTAATGATGTTTGTTTTACAACAAGGAGATTCAATAACGAGACTAAACGACTGATTTAATGGAATGACTGATTTTTTTTGGCATTATCAGCCGCACAGGAGATGCAGACTGCGGCTGTTTCATAAAGACCGTTATTCTGATTATAAATAGACGCCGGGCGCAGATGTAAAGAGCAGGTCACCCGATAGCAGAGGTCACAGGTCTTACTCTCGGTTTCGGCCGAGGTGTAATCACAGATGTGGCAGATCCAGGGAGATCTTTCCATGTCGTTGTTGTCTCCCGTAATAATCTCTGCAGTCTGATTCAGAATCGATATCCCAGCGCGGCCATTATGCCCCTGATTTCAGATAAAGGCAAACAAGGGGCGCAGAACCAACGGTCGGCGTCCTGAGATGGTCATAATACCTGCCTGGAAATTTGACTAGCGCATGTGCTCCAGTGGTTTTTTCCAACCTTTTAATTCTATTCCAATAGTTCAACCTGGGCCGCCTCCGACCTGCTTCGACCACCGCCCCAAGGTTGCTCTTCGCAAAAGTCGCAGTATAGTCGTGTCAGGTGGTGCAAAATCCTACGGTGCCAAGGTAACCACCTTTTTCACAAGCAGAACCAGCAAGGAGGACGCCATGCAAACAGGTTCTTGGAAAACCCGTATCGCCGTGCTCGGCATGATCCTGATACTGGGCAGTGCACTCACGGCGGCCGCCCAGGATCCGGCTGTGCAGGGGCAACCGACCCTGTACGAACGCCTGGGCGGGCTGATGCCGATCACGGTGGTGGTCAGCGATTTTATTGATGCCATGGTTCCCGACCCGGTCCTCAACGCCAACCCGGCGATTGATGCCGCGCGCAAGAGGGTCCCGGCCCCCTACCTGAAGTATCACGTGACCGCCATGGTCTGCCAGGCAACCGGCGGGCCGTGCCAGTATAATGGCCGTGGCATGTACGAGTCTCACGTACACCTCAACATCACCGAGAGCGAGTGGGAGCGCATGCTCACCATCTTCAAGGAGGTCCTCGCCAGGCACCAGGTGCCGCCAGGGGAGACCGCGGAACTGCTCGACATTGTCGATTCGACCAAAGACGACATCGTGATGAAGCAGTAGCCCAGACCCCGGGTTTCGGCCAGCGGGACAATTAAAAAAGGGACTTGCAAATAGAATCCACCGCTAAGCTGCGGGACTTCGGGACTTTCAGTGGCAGCCATCAACTACAGCCGGCCGTTTGACCGCGGTTAGAAAAAATTATCAGGCTGTTTTCAGCCAATTCAGCGCCGCATCCTTGTCCTTATAGTCAAAATGCCTCACTTTGGCCTGCACAAAATGCTGGGCGACTTGCGGCATGATCGACAGAAAACCGCCTTCTGTCACGGCTGCGATCTTCTTCACTTTGCGGTGATGGTTTTTGACGAATTTTATATGCGAAAGAAAGGAGGCAAAATTTTCCCATCCCGGGAATGATTTCGTGTAAATCATCAAACCACTGAGATTGCCCTTTTCTTCAATATACGGATCCACCTCACGAACCAGTTTCTCAAAATCGGCGGATTCCAATGGGCCCTTTGGCTTGATGATCAATATGCCATCGGCTTTATTTAGTTCATATTGGAGCATTGGCCCTCCTGATCCTATGTCGGTCTAACGGCAATAGCTGAGCTGCGGGCCACCGCCCTTAAAGCAGGTAGAATGTTTTGCGGGAAGCAAGACCGTTTCTCCCCGTCAGCTCGGGCGGCTTGTTAGCCGATTTTTGATGGACGGTAGAACGTCACAGCGTTCTCGTAAAGAACCTTACACGCATCTTCGGCCCCCAGCGCCTCGACAACAAGAGCAAAGTCATTGTCTTCATAGGGGTGAGGGGCGCGTGTGGATGGAAGGTCGGTGCCAAACATCAGGGAGTCCGGATTGGCAGAAAACAGATCTTTGAGAGCAGTTTTGATATCGAAATTGACCCGGCCAAAACCTGTCGCCTTCACGTGGACGCCATTTTCAACGAGTTTAAGCAAGGTGACGAAGCCTTCCGAGGAAAGACCCAGGTGGTCAATGCTGACGGAGGGCAACGCAACCAGCACACGGTATAGCGAGGCCAACTCACTGGAATCGACATACAGCTCCACATGCCATCCGAGAAGCTCATAGACACGCCTGGCCAGACTGTCAAGATGTTTAACTTCCTCTGAACCACCCCGTTTCAGATTGAATCGTACAGCTCGTACGCCGGCAAGGTCGAGCTCAATAAGTTCTTCATCCGAAACCGAGACGGGTACTTGCGTAACACCGACAAACGATGGGCCAAGCTTCTTGAGCGCATCAACCAGATAGATTTGATCGAGTGCCTGGAAAGAACCGGATACGATGGCCCCGCCGACTAGAGAATACCCTTCCATCCGGTCGAGGTAATCCTTGCAAGTGAACGGTGCCGGAAGATAACCATTGTTTGGGACCAATGGGAAGCGATTGTCGATGATGTGTAGGTGAGTGTCGAAGAGCTTGAAATTTTTGAATACCATCAAATGCTCCAGTGGGAAATCGGCTCACTGACCAAGCTGAGCGGGCTGCAGCTGGTCATTTTTAAGCGTGTAGAAACCTTTACGCGAACAGTCTACGTATCTTCCAGTCTGCTTAAGCGTTATGTGAGGTCTACCCGAAAAAACAACCGAATTCATCTCGCTCTACAACTTCAAGAAACTGCTCAATTGTTTTTACCTCTGCCTGAGGATCATAGCGATGCCACTTTAGATCCGCTCGCTGCCAGTAGATTTTCCAAATGCCTTGAGTTTTGACATAAGTGGCTTTAGCGACCGGCGACTCGATCTTTACTCCTGACTCTCGCCATAACGGACGTATTTCATAAATCTCGACGCTTTGCCCTTTGATGCGGAAGGCAAGGTCAAGCTCGTTTCGAATGTGTGCGGGAGGCCGGCGGTTTTCAACGTATTGCCCGACCAACTTTTCGCATCTTCTGATTTCAAATTCGCTTAATGCCATATCATTTACACATAACGGGTTGGTCTCACAGGGACACTATTATCTATTTATCTATTAAATCCATGATTGTCTTCAACAACTCAGGCTGCCTCGCAGAAGCGTCTCCCCCCGTCGGGTCGCCAGACTAACACCGGTCGGATCCAGATGGAGAACGTTGAGCGGCCGCGGAACGACTTCGATAGATGGGCATGCACACTTCGAAGATTGCAAGTTCAACCGCGGCGCGCCGCCTCGATTGCAGCGATGTCGACCTTTTTCATCTGCATCATCGCATCGAAGGCGCGCTTGGCGACAGCGGGATCAGGATCGGTGACCGCTTTCGTCAGGACGATCGGCGTAATCTGCCAGGACAATCCCCACTTGTCCTTGCACCAGCCGCACGCGCTCTCCTGGCCGCCGTTGCCGACGATCGCATTCCAGTAGCGATCCGTTTCGGCTTGGTCAACGGTTGCGACCTGAAACGAGAACGCTTCGTTGTGTTTGAACGCAGGTCCGCCATTGAGCCCGAGGCAGGGGATGCCCATCACGGTAAACTCGACCGTCAACACATCCCCTTTTTTCCCGGACGGAAAGTCTCCCGGTGCGCGATGCACCGCGCCGACGGACGAATCGGGAAAGGTCTTGGCGTAAAACCGCGCCGCGTCCTCGGCATCGCCATCGTACCAAAGGCAAATCGTGTTCTTTGCTGGATTCATCATGTCACTTCTCCTTCGTGATGAGCCGCGCCGCAGTAAAACGATGCGACCGCAGTCGAAGGGCATTGGCTCGGCCGACACTTCTGCGTCAATGGGTCACAGAATCCGTACTAATTTTAGCATATCCAGAAGCCCAGACCAGTCAAGCCACCACAAAGCAGGAACGTCCCTCCGGTCATCTTGTCGACTTCTAGGTGACCCCAATACCACTCTCCTTGTCTATCTCTTGCTGGTCATTCTCTCTGCGATCATGGCCACAGGTCTATCCTGGTCGCATGTCCGTCGTCGCCTCACTGGCCAACTTGATGTTGATGACTCGGATGAGGATTGACCTGACAATATCGGGCCTCCAAGTCGGATTTAGAATGTGCCCCAGGTCTAAAAATAAATTATATCGACATGATATTATTCGGTAATTTCGGACCTGCCCCATGCCGAAGTAGCCCATGCCTATTGGAACCGCCAGTTCATCCTCTTCCATGACAAGCGCCATCCCGTCGAAACAGTTCACCTCTGACTTCAGCGACCTGGAATGCTCACTCGCCCTGGTATTAATCAAAGCTCATCACGATTTTCTTGACCAACAAACAAGAGTGGGTATGCTTCTTTATGTTCCTGTAAACCCGACATCCCCTCTGAAAAGGATTGCCACATGCTGATTCGAACTTTCAATCCCCCCGTCCGCACCCTGATGGGTCCCGGTCCCTCTGACGTTCACCCGCGGGTTCTCGAAGCGCTCTCCCGACCGACCATCGGTCATTTGGACCCGGCTTTTATCACCATGATGGATGAGTTGAAGGAGCTTCTGCAGTACGCTTTGCAGACCGGCAATGCCATGACCATGCCGGTCTCAGCTCCGGGCTCGGCGGGCATGGAAACCTGTTTCGTCAACCTGGTGGAACCGGACGACAAGGTGATTGTCTGTCAGAATGGTGTGTTTGGCGGTCGCATGAAAGAGAATGTCGAGCGCTGCGGTGGCAGCGCGGTGATGGTGGAGAATACCTGGGGAGAGGCGATCGATATCAATAAACTTGAAGATACGCTGAAGGTTCATGGCGACGCCAGGATCGTGGCTATGGTGCACGCCGAGACCTCCACCGGGGCGCAATCCGATGTAGCCGCTCTGGTCAAGCTGGCCCATGCCAATGATTGCCTGACGATTGTCGATGCGGTGACTTCCCTTGGCGGGACGCCGGTCAAGGTCGATGAATGGGAAATCGACGCCGTCTACTCCGGCTCGCAGAAATGCCTCTCCTGCACGCCCGGCCTCTCACCGGTGAGCTTCAACGAGCGTGCCCTGGAGAAAGTCCGCAACCGTAAGGCCAGGGTGCAGAGCTGGTTTATGGACCTGAACCTGGTCATGGGCTACTGGGGGACCGGCGCCAAACGTGCCTACCATCACACTGCACCCATCAACGCCCTTTATGCCCTGCATGAGGCCTTGCTGATCCTTCAAGAAGAAGGCTTGGAAAACGCCTGGGCCCGTCACCTGAAGAATCATCTGGCGCTCAGGGCGGGGTTGGAAGCTATGGGGCTGCAATTCATCGTCAAGGAGGCTGACCGTTTGCCGCAGTTGAACGCCGTCACCATCCCTGCGGGGGTTGACGATGCTGCTGTGCGCAGTCGTCTGCTCAACGAGTACAATCTGGAGATCGGTGCCGGTCTTGGCGCCTTGGCAGGCAAAGTCTGGCGCATCGGTCTTATGGGGCATGCCAGCCGCGCAGAAAACATTCTACTCTGTATCGGCGCACTCGAATCGGTGCTGGGGGACATGGGTGCCGGCATCAAACCTGGCGTCGCCCTGCCCGCGATGCAGCAAGTACTCAACAGCTGACACAGAGCTGGGTCCTTATCCACAAAAAAACCGCAGCACGATCATCCGTGCTGCGGTTTTTTTTGTCTTAAATATCCAGGTTTTTATTGCTCACTTTTGCTGCCAGCTGCCGCCGTCTCCCTGCAGATACCAGCCCGGCCGGGCCTTTTCACGCCAGGATTCGGCAAAGATCGCCTGCACTTCGTCAGCCTTGTCGGGGAATTCATTGGCTGTAGCGATTTCCTTGTAGAGACGCAGTCGATCCTGGTTCTCGACCTTGATCAAACGGCTGAGTTCGGCCTTCTCCTTCATGCCGAGCCCTTCGGCGGTGCGGATCTCGAGCAGACCGTTGCTGGTAATGCCGACTTGTCCGGAGTCGAGGAAGGGTGTCAGTTGCGCGAAGCGCGCCGTCATGTCTGCTTTGATGGCACGGATTTCCGGGGTGGACACATTGAGGTCCTGAGCAGCATGGGCAATTGTCGGCGCGAAAATCCGGTAGAAGCTGCTTCCGGGTTGGGCGGGCGGCGTATCAGCGGGCTTTGCTTTCTCGCCATAGACCTCGTCGACAATGCGGTCGGCAACGCCGCGGATCTCCTCGGCAGGGAAGTAGATATTGATGGTCACGCAGGAGATCACTGTGCCAATCGCCAGCAGTCCAAATCCTCGGATGAGACGTTTCATTTAATACCTCCGGTCAGAGTGTGCTTGGGTCATGTCTATTCGCAAGATCCGCATGGACACAATATCGTTTTTATCGGAAACACTATATCACGTGACTATACACGATATGTAGTTAGTTTTCGTCCGGAAACGGCGCTTTTCCGCAATCTCTGCATCAATCTGCGAACTTGATTTCCTTGGTTTTGCGAAAAATTGCTCACATCCAGATCGAAAGCTGCAGTCGTGCCATCCGGAAACTCCGGATAACACACTCAATTATCAGCACGTTCGATGCGCTTGAGGCGACTCATCATTTCCTTGAATGAAATTGTCGGCGAGGAAACAATCACATCGATTCGTGGCGGCAACAGGCCACCGTAAATCAGGTGTTGGTCTGAACCCTCACGAGCGGTCCCTTGAAGATGGAAGAGGTCATTCTGCAGCCAGCAGTCGATGCCGATCTTGCGGTAACGATAGAAATCGATGAACTGATAAATCCCCTGGGAAAGGGCTGCCGACAGGCCTCCCATGCTGAGGGTGTTGAGGTTGCGGATTGCCTTGACGCTGATATTGCGGGTACCTTCTGAACGTGTCTCAAATTTCGCGCGAAAGGCTGATGGCATACCATCAAACAAGCGTAAACTATGAATATAGCCGTCGGCAATGCCATTGATTTCGCCGAATTCAAAGGTATTGGTCAGCTGGTAGAGGTCGATACCGGTGAAATCGACATCGGCATGATAGGTCGGAAAACGTGAGAAAGGCGCCTCCACACGCATATTGTTGATCGAGAAGTCGCCGCCGAAAACGTGCATTGATGCGTCACCGACGGTGCTGATCTCGGCTCCGGCGATACGAATTTCTTCCAGACGGGCGTTCAACCGACCGCCCATTTCCGGCCAGTCCAGGCTCCTGGAAATTTGCAGCAACTCGACATCCTCCACTGCGAGCGATGCCCACAGTTGTGGCACCAGGTTTGGCAGGTCGAGTTGCAGGACAGTCAAACTCAGCTCGCCGCCGGCGACGGTCAGCTTGAGCGGTTGCTGCAGCCGCCAGCGGTTGGTGGCCGCCTGCAGCTGCAGCCGGCCAGGCCCGGAATTGAGCAAACCCGCCTGTAAGCGGGTCCATTGCAGGTTTGCAATTTCAGCCAACGCGTCTCTGGCCGAAGCACCTTGCCGCAGGTGAACCGGCAGGCGCCCGTTCAGCCCGTCAACCCGGACATCCTGACCCCAGGCGACAGTCACATCAGTTGGAACGATGTTCAGGTCGAGGCCCCAGCTGCCCTCTCGCTGGCGGGCGGCACCCTCAAGCATCAGCTGACCTCTCAGCGAGGCCTGATCGATACCCGGCAGCAGCTCACCGGCCAAGGTCTGGATCGTCTGCTGGAAATCACCCTGCATCTCTGCAACTTCGACCTGTCCACGCAGGCTTGTCTCACCCTCGGCATAGACTGCAGAGAAGTGCCCGTTGACCAGGCCGGCCAGGTCGACATCGGCGGATGTCAGCTCCAGGCGTTGTCGGTCGCCCAACCAGTTCCCCTTGACGACAAAGTTGACGGGCAACCCTTGCAAACTGCCATACCAGCTATCCAGCAGAGCCTCGCCGGCACCGGCCCGCCCGGACAGGTCAAAGCGCACGCGCTCACCGTCCAGCTTCAGTCGGCCGCGCAGGTCGAGCTTGCCGCCGGTCAGCCCGGCCATGCCATCTTCAGCCTGGTACTCCAGGGCA
Organism: Desulfuromonadales bacterium; assembly: GCA_014860225.1. Lineage (GTDB taxonomy): Bacteria > Desulfobacterota > Desulfuromonadia > Desulfuromonadales > BM103 > M0040. Next base: position 51,697 of record JACZKE010000037.1, on the reverse strand, counting down.
TCCAGCGTAATGGCCTCGAGGATGACCGCCAAGTCCATGCCGGGAGCCGTCTGCAACGTGAGCCGCCCATGCAGGAGCCCGGAGAAGCCCGCACCGGTCAACATGCCGGACAGGTCCACCCCCGGCAGGCTCAGGCGGTCATTCTGCAAGCGCAGCTTGCCTTGCAGCGACAGCTCCTGCAGCCCGGGCTGGCCGGTGGGCAAAGGATAACCGCTGCTAAGTGCCAACCGGGTCACATCGGCCACCTGCAGCGACCAATCGCCTTGCCAGTCGGATTCGGCCGGAGTCCCCGCCAGAGACAGCGCTGCCTCAGCCAACGAGGTCCTGCCATCGCGGGCGGTGAGGGTCAGGCGGTCGCAGGTGAGCGTCAGCCGTTGGTCACGCCACTCGCCACGCACATCACCCGCCAGTGTGCCAAGTTTACCGAAGTTGCTCACCAGCCCTGCCTTGCTGATGCGGGCTGAATTCCGATCCGCCTCAATCAGCCCCTGCAACTTCAGATCGCTTGGCGCGGGTGCTGCTGTCGGCATAGCCATGCCGATACTTTGCAAGAACGCGGCAGGACTCTCCGCCGCCACACTCCAGCTGCCGTTCAGCTTCTGGTCGGCCCAGATCCCGTTCAAAGTCATGGTTGTGGCACCGCCCAGGCTGACACTGCCACCTAGTTCCAGGCGATCCGGACCACCCTGCAGCCCCAGAGTCATGCTCTGCCACGGCCAATGCTGACCAGCCGTCTGCAGAGAACCGGCACCGCTCTGCAGCTTGACTTCAAGGCCTCCGTCGCGAAGGCGGAGTTCAAGAGCAGGCGCTGTCACCTGCCAGTGCAGGTCTGCCGGCCATGGCACCGGCTCACCCAGTGCGACAAGCAGTTCGCCGACCTGCGCGTCATCGAGTTTCTCCAGGGTCAGCTTCGTGCCAAGGGCCATGTCGGCTCCCGGCGTGACCGACACCGGCTGGGCCAGCAGGTTTTTCTCATCCCAGGAAAGTTCATCAAGAGTCAATGCGAGGCCGTCTTGCCAGACGGCATTGCCAACCAGGCTGACCGGCACAGCGGGAGCAATGCCAACGTTGGCTGTCATGGCATACGGAAACTGACGGCCCAGGCCACCCTCGGCAGCCAGTTGGTCTAACAGCAGTTTACGGTCGCCCCAGCTCAGCTCGACACGGCCGTTTTCGAGGCGCCAGGCATCGATTGACAATGGCGCGTCCTGTGGCCAGGTTGCCGGTTCGGCCGCCGCCTCTTGCGCAGCGGCCGTCCAGATCAGCTGCGGCTCGCGGATCACCAGTTCGTTGATCCGGCGCTGCAGCAGACCGACCCAGCTAAACTGCACATCAATAGCTGCCACTTCGAGCCTGAGTTCTCCAGGCCGGACAAAGGTCAGGTCGGTCAGGCGCAAGCTGCCGTCGGCATAGGCCAGTTTCTCGAGTCCAACCTCGGCATCGAGTTCGGCCGCCGCCCGTGCGGTCAACCAGGGGCGGACAACCCCGTCCAGAAGTCGGTCGGCAGCGAGCCAGAGTCCGCCACCTGCGAACAGCAGCACCAGCAAGATCAAGCCGATCAATATGCGCACGCCTCTGGTCATAAGAATAACTCTACAACAAGAAAGGTTTTCCGGCGCCTTACGCCTCAGTAATTTTCATGGCCGCTCTTATGCAGATAATAATCATAATCCCCCTCGTAGGGGATCATCTGTCCGTGATCAATCGCGAACACCCGCGTGACCAGCGAACGCAGGAAATGGCGGTCGTGGCTGACCAGGATCACGGTGCCGGCGAAGTTTTTCAGCGCTTCGAGCAGCACTTCCCGAGACTGGATATCGAGATGATTGGTCGGTTCATCGAGCACCAGGAAGTTGATCGGCCGGGCCAGCAGCATCGCCAGCACCACGCGGCTCTTCTCTCCCCCGGAGAGTCTGTCGATACGTTTGTCGACATCATCGCCCTGGAACAGGAAGGCGGCGCAGAGGTTGCGAATTACGCCGATCGAAACCATGGGCATAACGTCCTGAACGGTTTCGAAGACAGTTTTTTTCGGATCGAGCAGATCCATCGAGTGCTGGCTGAAATAGCCGAGGTTGACATTGGCACCGATCGTCACGCTGCCGGAAGTCGGGTCGACCTGGCCGGCCAGGCATTTGAGGAAGGTCGACTTGCCAGCACCGTTAACCCCGACCACGGCAATCTTCTCGCCACGCCGAATCAGCCCGGAAACGCCGCCAAACACCGACTTCTGTTTACCCTCAGCCAGCGGCCAACTCTTGGCCAGATTGTCGAATCTGGCCGCATCGTCGCCCGAGCGCGGCGGCTCGGCAAACTCGAATTTAACAACTTTTTGCTCGGAGGGAATTTCGATCCGATCGATCTTCTCCAGCTTCTTGACCCGCGATTGCACCTGGGCGGCATGTGAGGCCCTGGCAGCGAAGCGGCTGATGAAATCCTCTTCCTTGGATAGCATCTCCTGCTGGCGACGGTGGCTGGCAATCAGCTGTTCACGACGAATTTCCCTCTCACGCAGGTAGAAATCGTAGTTACCGCCATAGGTTGTAATAGTGCCGGCGCCGACTTCGATGATGCGCCCGACCAGGCGGTTCATAAACTCGCGGTCATGGCTGGTCATCAGCACGGCACCTTTGAATTCAGTCGCCAGCCAGTTCTCCAGCCAGACGATCGATTCGACGTCGAGGTGGTTGGTCGGCTCGTCGAGCAGCAGCACATCGGGATTGATGGTCAGAATCCTGGCCAGGGCGATACGCATCTTCCAGCCGCCGCTGAAGCTCTCAACCGGTCGGAGGTAATCTTCCGGGCCAATGCCGAGGCCGGTCAGTACCGCCTGGGCGCGGTTCTCCAGATCGTAACCGCCGCGATGCTCAAACTCCTCCTGAGCATCACCGTACTTCTCCAGTAATGTCGCCAGGGCGTCGTCGGACAGCGGCTCGCACATCGCGGTTTCCATGGCCTTGATCTCTTCGCCAAGCTGCATGGTGCGGGCAGAGGCCGCCATGACCTCAGCCAGCGCCGAATCGCCGGCCATGTCGCCGACATCCTGGGAGAAGTAGCCGATTACTGTCTTTTTGCTGCAGCTGATCTCACCGCCATCGAGCTGTTCTTCGCCGGTAATCAGGCGAAAGATGGTTGACTTGCCGGCGCCGTTCGGTCCGACCAGGCCGATGCGGCTGCCGGCAGTGATCTGGAAACTGGCGTTCTGGAACAGGATATGGTTGCCGTGCTGGCGGGTGATATTCGTCAGATGTACCATCGTTTACCTCAAAAGAGCGGGGAGCTGCCATCTGGCTGCTCCCCGGAAAATCGTCCTGCAGGGCATGTGCTGACTTGCTTGAAGGAACAAACGAACCCGGCAATTCCTGCGTCGACCTCAATGGTGGAATACGAGCCTCTGCTTGTCTGTTTCTCACCTTCTACAATACACCATAATCTTTGTCACGCTCAAAACCTTCTTTGCAATCCTTTCATCTGTGGAAAATTGCGATATCCTGAAAGATGCTGAAACCGATTGCCTTACTGCAAGAAAGCGTATGCAGTTAAAAAACATATTGACCTGGAAAGGTAAAAATGTCTTAACTGACTAAATTGGTCATGTTTGACCTCGCAGATAATATGACATCGGATACGTTCAACCGCATCGGAGGGAGACACGATGAGCATGGAAACAAAGGCAGACCAAAGACAGAGACTGCAGATCAGGGACAACCTCGCAAGTGACTATTCTGATATTTACACAGCGGAAGCGCTGGATGCAATCGCTTCCATGGCGCACTTCAATGCTGAGCAGAAGCGCATGATGAATGAGCGTACCCGGCGTCGTGCTGCGCGCATCATGGAGCGCAGAGCGATTACCTTCCTCGATCCGTCATCCACAATCAAGGGCACCAGCATCAGCGTTCAGGATGCTCGCGACGGAAGATTTGTCGGCGCCGTGATCCCCGGAGACCTCCAGCGCCAGTGGCTGCAGGGCACCGGCCCGGCAGCCAAACCGGACTCTCCTGTCGAGGCCAACCTGCGCAATGTCGCCTACGCCCTGCTTTCAGGAGCCGACGGCTGGATGTTCGATGGTGAGGATGCTCTCGGCCAGATCACCACCATGTCGCTGGACAACCAGCGCAGCCTCAAGCTGGCCATCGCCCGCGACCCACTCTTTCTGGAAGTCGCCGAGCAGGTAGCCGGAGAGATGAACGCCTGGGCCAGATCTTTCTTCGACCGGGAGATTATCAGCGACTGGCGCAATCAGCTCGATTTTACCACCAAGATTTTTCGCGCCCGCGGCCTGCACCTTGACGATCGTCACCTCCGGCTCGACGGCCAGTCATTCTCTGCCTCCATCGTCGATATGTCACTCTATGTGGTCAACAATTATAAAGCCCTCCTGAGTGCAGGGTCCTCCATCGCGCTCTACCTGCCGAAGATCCAGACTGCCGAGGAGGCCGGGTTCTGGAACAGGATGTTGACTGCTCTCGAAGAGCATCTGCATCTTGACGAGGGCACCATCAAAGTCTACGTACTGGTGGAGCAGTTTGAGGCGACCTTCCAGCTCATGGAAATCCGCGCCGCCCTTGGTCTGCACTTCCTCGGTTTCAATACCGGCCGCTGGGACTATATCAACAGCGTATCCGATGCCAACTGCTGGGATTCCGGCTTTGTCAATCCCAACATCGAATCGATCGTCATGACCTACGGATACATGCGCAATTACGAGGACCGCGTGCGCCGTGCCGTCAACACCGCGGATACCAACGGCAACTATGCCCTGTGGCAAGGGGGCATGGAGCCGAATATCCCGGTCGGCTCGGCCGAAGGCGTCGCTAACAGCATGAAAAAAGCCAGGTCCGGTGCCGTCCGCGAACAGCAGGAGGGCGCCAGTGGCAAATGGATTGCCCACTGGAAGATGGCACACATCATCCGCCCGGTCTGGGAAGAAGTGGGCGAGGCTAACCAGCTCGGGCGCAAGTTTCCACCCTTGACTTATACCTCTGAGGATGCGGCCGGCTTGACGCTGCTTGAACCGGCGCCTCGCACCGTACGTGGCGCTCGCAATCTGCTGAGCGTAGGACTCCAGTACGGCAACGCTTTCGGACAAGGGTTGCAGGCCGCGGCTCTGAAACCCGCGGACTTCTTCGGCAACGATGACATCCTTTACCTGATGGAGGACATGGCGACCGGCGAAATCCGTCTGAGTATACTGTGGGAGTGGATTCACAAAGGTGCCGCTCTAACTGAAGACGACTCCGAAACCGGCCTGAAAGCGGGCGACGTCTTTACTGAAGAGATCTTTGCCCGCCTGCTTGACGAGGAACACGCCAAGCTGCTGGCTGCCAGCAACCGTGACGTTCACGATAACTCCAAAAACACCACACTGCCGATCGCGCGGGCCATCGTTGAGGCCTACGTGCTCGACCCGGTCAAGGCTCCCTGGTATATCGACCTGTTGAATATCAACCTGAACAATCATGACCTGGGCGTGGCCAGACAACGCATTGCCCGGTATATGGCCGCCTTCAAAAACGATGGGGTGCGCATCACCGAGAATCTTGACACTTTACCCGCCGAAAGCCGTTAGGAGAGTTGCATGAGCACATTCACTGAAAAGGTCAAGGCAACCCGAGACTGGTTCGCCAGCCCTCGCTTCGAAGGCATTCTACGACTTTATACAGCCAGCCAGGTCGTCGAGCAGCGCGGCACCATCCCTGTCGACTACACCATTGCCCGGGATGCCGCTGCGGCCTTTTTCGACCGCCTGCTCGAGCTGTTCGCCGCAGGCAAGTCGATTACCACCTTCGGCCCCTACTCTCCCAGCCAGGCCGTTGCCATCAAGCGTGTGGGCATCGAAGGGATTTACCTGGGTGGTTGGGCAACCTCGGCCAAGGGTTCAGGCAACGAAGATCCCGGTCCCGATCTGGCCAGCTACCCCTTAAGCCAGGTTCCTGATGAGGCCGCACCGCTGGTCAGGGCCCTGCTCGCCGCAGACCGCAACCAGTATTTCCTGCGCCTGCGTATGAGTGAAGATGAGCGCGAGCAGACCCTGGCGATCGACTATCGGCCATTTATCATTGCCGATGCCGACACCGGCCACGGCGGCGACGCCCATGTGCGCAACCTGATCCGCCGCTTTGTCGAAGTCGGCGTGCCTGGCTATCATATCGAGGATCAGAAGCCCGGCGTCAAGAAGTGCGGTCACCAGGCCGGCAAAGTGCTGGTGCAGGTGGATGAACAGATTAAACGTCTCAACGCAGCACGCTTTCAACTCGACATCATGGAAGTTGCAGGGATCATCGTGGCACGCACCGATGCGGAGGCCGCCACATTCCTCGACGGCCGCGGCGACGAACGTGACCACCATTTCATCCTGGGAGCTACCAACACCAACATCCCCAATTACAAGACCACCTTTCTGGCGATTATGCGCCAGTTTCACACCAAAGGTGTTGCCGAGATCAACGGACATCTGATGTATCGTATTTCGGATGCGCTCTATGCCGAAGCTGACCAGTGGCTCGACCGGACTGGCCTGTCTGCAGAAATCGACGCCGCAATCAAGGCGATGCCGACTCGCAACACGGCCGACATTACCGCAGCTCTCGACCAGGCAGCCACGCGCCTGCTGGAACTCTGGCAGATGGAAGCCAGCCTTAAAACCTATGGAGAAGCCGTTGCCGACGTCATGGCCTTTCACCTCGATGAGGGCTCGGAATTACCGATGACGGTTGAGGAATGGCTCTCCTATGTGGAGGAGTCGTCGTTTGTCGAGACTCGGCAGAAAGCCCGCTCCATGGGCTTCAACATCATCTGGAACTGCGACATCGCCCGTACCCCCGAGGGTTATTACCAGGTCAAGGGCGGCATCCCTTACGCGATTGCAAAATCTTTGGCCGTAGCGCCGTTTGCCGACATCATCTGGATGGAGACCAAAACCGCAGACCTGCACGATGCCAGAATCTTCGCCGAGGCCATCCACGCCGTCTACCCTGACAAGATGCTCGCTTACAACCTGTCGCCATCTTTCAACTGGGATACCACAGGCATGAGTGAAGATGAGATGCGGCAATTCCCGGTTGAACTGGGTAAGCTGGGCTTTGTCTTCAACTTCATCACTTACGGCGGCCATCAGGTGGACGGGCTGGCGGGCGAGGAATTCGCCACGGCCCTCAAGGAAGACGGCATGCTCGCCCTGGCTCGCCTGCAACGCAAGCTGCGCCTGATTGATTCACCTTTCAAAACACCGCAGAGCTACGTCGGCGGCCCACGCTCTGATGCAGGGCTGATTGCTTCGTCCGGAGGGACTGCAACCACCAAGGCGATGGGCAAGGGTTCCACCCAGTTCCAGCATCTGGTCGAAACCGAAGTACCGCCGAAGCGTCTCGCCGACTGGCTCAAGCTCTGGACTGACCACTATAATCTGGATGTGACGTTGAAGGTTGTCCTCAAACCGCACGTATCCGGTTCGGAATTGCTGGAGCTGACTCTCATCGACGAAAACCATACCAGAATGGCCAATATCATCTTCGCCACCTTGCAGGACCGCCGCGACCGCAACATGTTGTCGATCCGCGACCAGAACACCTTCAACGAGGATTTTCGCCAGAAGCGCCTGATGACGCTCATCTCCCTGTTCCTGATTCACCGCTACAAGGTCGACACGGTACATTATGTCACCCCCACCGAGGATAATCAGCGACAGGCCCAGGGCATGCTCGGCCTGGGCCTCTACGAGGACATCCAGACCGAGATCGGTCAGATCATCGTGGCACGTGTCAACGCCGAACGGGTCAAGGAGCTGGTTAAACCTGATAGCGACGCGTTGAAGAAACTCATCATCAAGAGCTGACCACTTTTCGACCTCTGAAACAGACAACGCCGCCGGCTGCTGTGCCTGGCGGCGTTGTCTGTTTCAGGACGCTTTTCAAAGCTAAGAAGATGGTTTAAAATTCTCCTCTCATTCTGGAAACCCATATGATGCACCCGCAAAAAGACCCTGTCACGATATGCCGGCATCCTTTATAATCGCCGTGAACATGGGAACATGATCCAGATTGGAAGCCAGAACGAGCGTCACCTCCACATCAATTGGCTGACCATCTTTTTGAAGAAGTCTCTGTCTTGAAGTTTCACTGATTTCATGCCATTTGCCATCCCGGCAGTAATCGGCAATTCGCTGCTTTAGATCCTGTCCATTCTCAAAATAGTCAAAGAGTGTCTCACCCAGAAGCTCGTGACGCGAAAGCCCTAAAAGACTCTCTGCCAGCTGATTTGAAATAACAATCTTGCCGTTCTCCAGGAACGTGACGATCGCTGACTGAGACGTTTCAATCAGTCTCTGATAGCGGGACTCTGATTCCTGGCGTTGCAGCGTTGTGCGCTCCAGTTCCGCCATCATCTCGTTGAAACCGTTGATAAGTTGACCGACCTCATCCCGGGAAGCCTTCGCTGGAATCCTTTCACCGAGATTGCCTGTGGTTGTGACGCGATGGATCGTTGCCGAAGCCGATTGTATCGGGTTGATCATGAAGCGGCGGATCAAAATCCCCATAACCACAAACACAAGGGCCAGAGTTCCCACCCGGTAAAAAAGTTCACGCCGCAAGTTCGTACCGACCTCACGATATAAATCAGCCATCGGCCTGGAGACGGAAACAGCTCCAAGGACCTGGCCGACCTTGTAATTGTATGAGGGGTGATCGGGGGGAAAGCGCTGTTGAATGAAGAACGGGGCCGATTCATAGCTGCCATGACATTTCAGACAGGACTTTTCTGCAAGCATGGACTGCATATAACGAAAAACTCCGGCGCCATTCTCTTTTATAACTTGATAGCTCTCACCCTCAGACGTAGCACTGAAGGCTTTCAATTGTTCGACTTCATAAGCATCAGGACGGTTGTCAGGGTTGCGGTAAGTCAGCGAGACCTGTCGAACAAAATAGCGGTTGCCTTCGGAGATCCTCTTGGCGACCTGGGTAGCGACCACTTGAGGGACAAGTGCGAAATTGTTTTCAGGCTCATCACGAACGACATCAGACATATAATCGGTGGTCACAATGATCTGCCTGGCAACATTGCGACCCTGTTCCAACGCGATATCCAGAACCAGTTGCCGCTGGTCCCGATAGGTCAGGAAGGCTGTCAGGAGAAACAGGCAAATCAAAAGGGAGGACAGGATCAGGTTGAATTTGGTGTTCAGTTTAAGATCAGCGAACCAGGTCATTGCTTTCTCCCCATTAATTATTGGTTTTGAAGGGGACAGACATCGGCGATGTTTGCATTACGTTCATGATGAACTCCATTCTATCGTACGAACCCTCTTAAGTCATGCAATCTAAAACCTTTGGCCCGGTTCGGTGATTTTCTTGTCAAGCATGTCTGACCTTTGCAAAACGCATCCGAATGACTGATTCAAATCCCAACACATTCCCCAGCAATGCTCCCAACATCCAGAACATTGAACTGGCAACAAAAGCCTCTTCCCCCAGCCCCACCAGAATAAGATAGGCCATTACACTATAACCGAAAAAAAATGAGTATTTGCTGTTACCAAGGGTGCGGATTTCCGTTTTACTCAAGACCAGACCGCTTAAAACGACGCCGATGCTGACAAAAAACAGTCCACACAACAGGTAAAAAACAACGGGAGAGGTCGCGGCGTGCAAGGCATGAATAAATTCATTGTGTTGCCCGACACCCAGACCGAACTGCGGGCAGATGGCCAGCGTCGAAAGACCGCAAGCGACTTCGATCAAAGTCAGCTTGCCGAAGACTGACCAAAAAGCAGGTTGAAGGTCTTTTGCCACCATTGCCAGCACTGTCTCGTCGGCCCTTTTCGAAGGGGCAGCCGGGTCGACTTCGATAAATTCAACAAATTCCTTCAGAATCTGTTGTTCCGAATCAGTTTTTTTCATGGTGTTTCTCCTTCTTGACCATCAGCGTGCGGAGTTTACGGATAGCCCGACTGATGATCTGGCGGGAATTGTCCGCCGAGGTCTGCATCTGCTCGGCAATCTCGGCGAAGCTTAATCCCTGGTTAAACCTTAACTCGAGAGCCCGTCGCTGACTTTCGTTCAGACGGGAAAGTTCGGCAACGGCGACATGGATGGACGTTTCGTCGGGAACCGGTGCGGCATAAGTTTCTACGGTCTTCGCGGAGACCACGACATGCTTCTCATAAACGTCCCTCTTGCGAACATGGTCGATCAGGGTGTTTCTGACGAGGGTGAAAAGCCAGGGCAAAAAAGGGATATCCTGACGGTATTGGTGCCGCTTGCGATGGAGCTTGGCAAAAACCGCCTGAAAAACATCCTCAGCCTCGCCGTGGTCCTTTAACCTGGCCATGAGAAATCCGAAGACTCTTTTTTTGTGCCGTTCATACAAGACCTCGAAAGCCGCCATATCGTCATCGATATAGGCGAGCATAAGTTCCTCGTCGGTCATTGCTTACCTTTCTTTATTAACTAATACGAATGATAAAGAAATTTTGTGACAATTTTGACTCTCTTGTTTTTTTTTGTCACAAATATCCTGCCACTTCCGTTCTAGTCATTGAAAACATAAAAACAACCACATTCCAAGGAGGAAAACATGAAGACGATGAACCGTACCAAAGTTTTTTTGACCACAGCTTCTTTTGCCCTGGCAATCCTGCTGACACCGCAACTCGCCCTGGCCCATTGCGACACACTCGACGGACCGGTGGTGGCCGACGCCCGGATCGCGCTGGTCAAGGAGGACGTTACCCCGGTATTGAAGTGGCTGCAGGCCGAAGATGAGCAGGAAGTTCGTGAGCTCTTCGCGAAGACCCTGGCGGTGCGCAAGCTCAATCCCCAGGCACAGGAGTTGGCCGACACTTACTTCTTCGAAACCCTGGTGAGGGTTCATCGCGCCGGTGAGGGGGCTCCCTATACCGGGCTCAAAGCAGCAGGCAGCGTAGAACCTGTGGTCGCCAAGGCCGACAAGGCTCTGGAGCAAGGGTCCGTAGACGAGCTGGCCAAGGCCATTGCCGTCCACACGGACAAAGGAATCCGCGAGCGCTTCAATCACGCGCTGGAGACCAGCAAGCATGCCCAGGACAGCGTTCAGGCAGGACGGGAGTACGTCGCGGCTTACGTTACCTATGTCCATTATGTTGAAGGGATCGCTCAGGCCGTCCATGCCTCGGCCCATCATGGTGAAAAGACGGCTCCGGCAGCTCATAATCATTGAGATTCAAACTCCGGTCGAAAACTAAACATGAAAAGGCCACCCATTTCCGGGTGGCCTTTTCATGTCTTCAATCAGAAGGTTGGCCCGCTATCAACGCACCCTTTCAGCCTGCTGAATCCTACCCATCCGGAAGTCCCGGATGGTACAAGCACTGTTTTCGATCCGGAAGCGAGCAATTTTTCGCAAGGTCAAGGAAATCAAGGATTTGAGCGGAGGCGTAGTCCTTTACGCCGCACAATCAAATCCGCCGATTGACGTCGAGATTGCGGAAAAGGGCCGTTTCCGGGCGAAAACTAAACCATAATTTCCATCGCCCAGACACCACAGGGACAGATGCCCGCGCAGATGCTGCAACCGATGCAGACGTCATCGTCGGAGACATATTCGAACGTACCGTCTGCTTTCTCGACACGCCTGATCGCGCCTTCAGGACAAGCTTCCAGGCACATGGAACAGTCACGACATGTACCGCAGGAAATGCAGCGCAGGGCCTCGTCTTTGGCGTCGGTGACACAGAATCTTCCACGGTTACGCGGCTTGAAGAGTTCCTTGGAGAGACAGCTCTGGTTGATCAACTCCGGCTTGACGATCGGCTTGAGTTCCTTGCCTGCCAGGTAATCATTGATCTGAAAAGCTGCTTCCTGGCCGGCGCCGATAGCGTGAGTGAGCAAACCGGGCTTGGTGGTATCGCCGATGGCAAACACGCCCCTGGTCTTGACCACGTGGTTGCAGGCATCGACATCCATCATGCCCCGGTCGGTCAGCCACTCGCGCGGAACGTAGGATAGATCGGGGCGCTCACCGATGGCAATGATCACCTCGTCGGCTTGTAGCAATTCGCCATCCTTGGTCCAGAGCCCTTCCGCAGTGATTTTCTCAGTGAATACCGGCCAGCGAATCTCACCACCAAGGGCTTTGACGCTGTCGATCTCGTGCTTGTAAGCTGCCGGGCGCTGGACGTCGATCGCCAGCACCTGTTCGGCGCCCATGGCATATGCGCCGAGGCAGACGTCCATACCGGCATTGCCGGCACCGATGACGATGACCCGTTTGCCGACCCTGGGTTTTTTGCCGGCGTTGACATCCTTGAGAAAATCAAGACCCTTGGTCAACAGTTCATGACCGGGGAAAGGTATCACAACGGCGTTGTGGGCCCCCGAGGCGATGACCACAGCGTCGTTTTCTTTCTGAATGGTCTCAAACAGATCAGCGTCGACCCTGGTATTGTTCCTGACCGTGATGCCAATATCCTTGATCCGCTGGATTTCGGAGGCAAGCGAATCAGCCGGCAGGCGGTCGGTCGGAATGACCTGGCGCAGCTTGCCGCCAATCTCCTGATCGGCCTCGTAGACGGTGACCTCATGACCGAGCAGACGCAGCTGCCAGGCCGCTGCCAGGCCGCCGGGGCCGCCGCCGATAACTGCGACCTGTTTGCCGCTGGCCGCCGGCAGCTCGGGGGGTGCAACGTTGCGCGACAGTCGGCCGAGTTCCTTCATGGCGACCGGCTTGTCGATATAGCGACGGCTGCAGGCGTCCATACAAAGGTTCGGGCAGACTTCGCCACACACGCTGGCCGGGAACGGTGAGTATTTAAGTACCAGCGCGAGAGCTTCCTCGTACTTGCCCTGGCGCAAAAGATTGATGCGGTCCTGGGTCGGAATATTCGATGGGCAGGCGACCTGGCACGGTGCACCGAAACGCTTGTCCTGCCAGTGCGGGATCTTGATGCGATCTGCGCCTGCATTGACCAGTCCGGCCACGTGGCTGTAGTCATCCTTGAGGACATCGGCGAAGATGCCACCGTTACCGACCCATCTCTGGTCGCGAAACTCGCGCATGGTCATGCGCGAATGGACATTGCGTTCCTCGTAACTCTTGGCAACGATCTTCCGCCACCTGGAGAAGTCGGTGAGCTCATGTTCCAGCTCGGACCTGCCGATTTTGCCGAGGAAAACCGGCATATTCTCCTGCAGGAACTTTTGATCGGCGACGTCGAGATCGAGCATCCAGACTTCGTCGGAGAGACCGTCGACCGGGCCGCGCACGTAGATGGTGCCGCCGACCATGCCCATGCAGGAGCGATCGCCTAGTACAGAGGGCAAATCTTCACGACCGTAGCCGCAGACCACAGCGATGCCGCCGCCCATGAATTCAAAAGAGAAGGAACCGGTATTCTTGAGGATCCAAAACTCGGGGTTAGCGTAGGCCGGGTCATGCTTCATCAGGGAGCCGGAACGTGTGCCAACCCGCCCGGCAACAAAGATCTTGCCGCTTGCGGCACAGTGCGCCGTCGTGTCCCCGCCGTCACCGAGGATGGTCAGTTCAGCACCGGCATTGAGCCATCCGGCATCCGCAGGGGCGGAGCCCTCGACAATGATTTCAGTCCCCTCCAGGCCGAAAGAACCGACGCGCTGACCGGGATTCTTGACCCGGAATTTGAGCGGCCTGCCATCTTCCGTCCACAGCGGGCCACCGATATTGTGATGCCCGGAAGAGGTAACCTCGAATTCCGTTTCACCTTGCTCCAGCGATCGATATATCTGCTGCAGAAGCGCCTGGGTTGAGATGCGTCGTTGTTTTAGGTCATAACCTGAGATTATTGCTGCCATATTAAAACCTCTGAAGATGGTTCGGAGCTGGAGGCTGGGGACTTGGTTCTGGTTAAAGCCAGCCCCTAGCCTCCAGCCTCTGCTTTTAACAAACGTATTGAATAGACAGCCGGTCAGCGACCGCCTTGTCGGTCGATACCAGGGCGTCTGAACGGCCCACCGGCAATGACGAGTTGCCGATCGGGGCCATCAGCTTCTTGAACTCGGTGTCCATGGCCAGGAAATAATTGACGATGTTCTGGGCGACGCGATCGACATCGAGACGGTGAACCAGAGCTGGCTCCTGAGTGGTGATGCCGACCGGGCAGAGACCAGTATTGCAGGCGTTGCAACGCCCCATGTCATTGCCTACGCAGCCGGCCATCTGCAGAATCAGCTTGCCGGTAAAGACACCGTTGGCACCGAGAGCGATCATTTTGAAAGCATCGGCGGCCAGATCACCGGTCTTGCCGAGGCCACCGGCGGCCCAGAGCGGAATCTGTCCCTGTCGGCCCTGATTGACCGCAGCCAGATAACAGTCACGCAACTTGGAGACGATCGGGTGCCCCGTGTGATCGAGAGAAACCTCATGGGCCGCGCCGGTGCCACCGTCGATGCCGTCGAGAAAGAAGCCCCCGACAATATTGTAGGGATCGCGTACCAGGTTATTGAACACCGAGACGCTGGTCGCACTCGCAGCGACCTTGATCGCTACCGGCACACGGAACTTGAAGGCCGAGTTGAAGGAGAGGAACATCTTCTGTACGCTCTCCTCGATGGAATAGAGGCCCTGGTGATTGGGCGGTGAAAGCAGGTCGGCCTTGGGCACGCCGCGGATCGCCTGGATATGCTCGGCTACCTTGTTTGCCTGCAAAAGTCCGCCATCGCCGGGTTTGGCTCCCTGACCGATCTTGATCAGGATGCCGGCCGGATCCTCGACCATGTGCGGCATCGCCTTGGCTATCCGGTTCCAGCCAAAATGCCCGGAGGCAATCTGCAGGATCATGTACTTGAGATACCTGCTTTTCAGGAGGCGAACCGGAACACCGCCCTCGCCAGAACACATGCGTACCGGCATGCCGCATTCCTCGTTAAGGTAAGCCACCGCTAATGCGACCGCTTCCCACATCCGCCAGGAGAGTGCGCCGATCGACATGTCACCAATGATCACCGGGTAGACCCAACGCACCGGCGGCATGGTGTCTTCAACCTGCAGGTTGTTCTGGTTATCGAGGCTGAACGGCAAGGCCTTGGGCGGCATGATGCGACCAAAGGGCGCCAGCAGGTCGAAGGTATGGCGTTGAGCATCAAGGCTCGGGTCGGTCATTTGCGAAATGCGGCCGACCCGTAGTTTATCAAGAGTGCGGGTCGTGCCTTCCAGATTCTTGCGACCACCTCGCTTGATCGAATCGCCACCCAGGCAGCGAGAGACAACCGGATGACGCGTATCGGGATTGCGCTGGGGGGCGATGGCATCATTGGGGCAGACTTTTTCACAAATGCCGCAACCACGGCAATAGTGGCGCACGTCCTTGACCTGACGGATAACCGGCACGGCCGAGAAACGCTGCTGCGGATCAGGCAGGTCCCCCTCGGAGAAGACCATGCGGCGACGCTCCACCTTGGCCCCAATGGCGCGGAAGGAACATGCAGACACACAGGAACCACACAGGGTGCAGCGGCTGGCGTCATACCTGATCTTCCATGGCATGTCATTGGGTGTGACATGCTGAACTCTTATTGTCTCCATCGCTGCACCTCCAGATTGCTATCGATCGCCACGATCTCACGCTCGTGTGGATAGATGTCGGATTCCCAATCTCGATCAGGCAGGATATCGTTGATTCCACAGACCTCTGAGGAGATGACCACGGTATCATCGGTACGACCGACCACTACCGGACGCAGTTTCTTGGCGTCGCAACAGGTGAACAGGGTGAAGTCAGGCAGCACACCGATTATGGTGTTGGGACCGTTGATCTCCAGATGGGCGAGTGATTGCCGCAATGCCAGAAGGGGTTCCTTGTCATCACGTCTTTCCAGCTCCGAGAAAGGCAGTGGTGTCACTACGTGCTTGTAATAACGCAACGGCCAGCGCAGCTCGCGATGCACGTAGTGCAGCGTGTAGAGGAAACACTGGGAATCGGATTCGAAGCCGATGTAGCCGCGATGCAGCTTGCGCTGGGCTTCGACGTTTTTCAGATAAAAAGTGTTTTCGCCGTTGGCCAGTGCCGTATATCCCTGCAGAAAGAAGGGATGTGCGGCATAGCGGACGATATCGTAGTTGGTGTTCTGCCGGCACTGCGCCGTGATCACCTTGGCGGTGAACTTGTCATCCGCAGTCCAGAGCTTGAAGTAGGTACCGATATCTCGCGGATCGCCGATTTCCTTGAGAGTGACGACATCAGGCCAGAAGGAATAGACAAAACCCTGTTCATCCTGCTCAAGGGCCTTGCGCAGTTTAAGACGAATATCAAGCAGCAACTCCTCCTTGTCCTTCTGCACGCCATTGCGATAATGGCGAGGGTAGTCGAAGGTTTCAAAAACGTAATTCGGCATGGCAAGAATATCCAGACCGGGCTGCGGATCGGTTTCCGGCACCCACTGCATGACACGCTGGAAACCAGCCTGGTGCAGAATGTCTTCAGCAAGCTTCAGCCCTTCATCGGTACAGGCCATGGAGAGCGTCGGCAGATGTTTGTAACTTTCAAAAATGCCGCCAAGATCGTGCATGACCATGGCAAAGCCAGAGTTGTCATGCCCTTTCTGCTGTGACTCCATCAGTTTCAGAGCCTGGCTGGGATGAACATAGTTTGAACTTTTTATTGCGCCAATCCGGCACATATGAGTACCTCCTGAAAATCCTTTATGGCTGTTTGGTGCAGAGAAGAAGCAGTGCGGTCGCATTAAAAGCAAACGGCATGCCAGTTATCTCACTGGGCGGGACAACGTTCAAAAATTAGAGATAAATGCTTGATATAATACAGTTCTAAGAAATGTAAAATCTTGGCGAGGTCGACGGGAAGAGTACTTAGCAGAGTAAAATATCAATCGAATGAGCATTAACATACTCATTGAGAGTAACAATTAAACACAAAAACGCCTTCTGAAAAATAAACAGAAGGCGTTTTTATTACTTGCTGTCCTGAATCAATCAGAGCAGGTCAACCCATCCATGGGGATCAGGTACTCGGCCATACTGGATGCCGGTCAAGGTGTCGTACAGCTTGCGTGTCACTTCACCCGTTGTTTTGCCGTCCCCCAGAACTGCAGTACGGTCGAGATAGGTAAACTGACCAACCGGTGAAACCACAACTGCGGTACCGGTTCCGAAGGCCTCACTCAGGCGGCCGCTCTCGGCGCCGGAGAAAATTTCCTCGACCGACAGTGCACGCTGCTCGACCTCCATCCCCAGGTCTTTGGCCAGAGCCAGAATCGAGCGACGGGTGATACCATCGAGAATCGTGCCGGCCAGAGGGGAAGTCACCAGTTTGCCGTCATAGATAAAGCAGATATTCATGCTGCCGACTTCCTCGACATACTTCTTGTGCTTGGCATCAAGCCAGAGCACCTGGTCGTAACCGTTTGCGGAGGCTTCCCGGGCAGCCAACAAACTGGCCGCATAGTTGCCGCCGGTCTTGACCTCACCGGTTCCGCCATCGGCGGCCCGGACATAATGATCCGAGATCCATATCTTGACCGGCGCCAACCCACCCTTGTAGTAGGCACCCACCGGACAGACGATAATATAGCAGAGGTATTCGTCGGCCGGGCGCACACCCAACATCGGCTCAGAAGCGATCATGGCCGGCCGGATGTAAAGGCTGGTGCCTTCACTTCGCGGCACCCAATCCGCTTCGAGGCGGATCAGTTCCTTCAACGACTTCAGCATAAAGGCTTCGTCGATTTCGGGCATGCACATACGTCTGGCACTATGATTGAAACGACGGAAATTATCCATCGGCCGAAAAAGAGCAATCCGCCCATCAGGACGGCGGAAGGCCTTGAGCCCTTCAAAAATCTCCTGGGCGTAGTGCAACACCATTGCAGCGGGATCAAGCGAGAACGGCTGATACGGCTGAATGCGCGCGTCATGCCAGCCCTGTCCGGTCTTGTATTTCATGACGAACATGCGATCGGTGAACTGCTTGCCGAAGGTCAATTTGCTTTCGTCATCAATGTGTGGTTTGAGTTTTTCCAGAGGCAGAATTTGCAGATCCATGCGTTTGACGCCCTCCCTAAAATGCCGCTATTTGCAAGACTTCAGTCTTGAATTTATTAGCACAGGGAAGAGCGTTTACGCAAGGCCTAAGACTCTGAGCAGAAGATCTTCAGACCTTTGGATCCGCGTCGACCTTTGAACCGAACCGGGCATCACCGTACAATAGATTACGCTCATGATCACCAACTTCTTCAGCCTGGAAACGATCAAGGAAACGGTGATATTCAGCCAGGTCAGCCAGGTCTTTCATATCGACTGAGGAATTCTTGACGCGCCAGAGATCTTCCATGAAAGGCTCCTTTTGCCGACAACCAAGTTTAACTGCAAACGAAGCATACCTTCCTCTGTATAATTTACAAGGTATTTTTTACATTATATAGTAAAACGTTGTCTCGCAAAGTCCACTTGCCATCAGACTTCAAAACTGCTTAGCACTTGAAAGTTATGGCCATTTGCTGTTTTACTTAAGAGCAAGGGTGCACGCATCAGGCAGGAGAAAAAAATGACCTATCGTGAATTCAGGCAGGCGATCGAGGTGTTCGATCTCGGTGAACGGGCAACTCTGGACCAGATCAAGACTCGTCATCGGGAATTGGTCAAGGCCCATCACCCCGACCGGGGGAGTTCCAGTGATCCCGAAGTTATCTGCAGAGTCAATTGCGCCTATGAGGTTCTGACCGCCTATTGCGAGAGTTACCGTTATTGTTTTGCTGAGGAGGAGTTTCTTGAACAGGTCCCTGAAGAACGCCTGCGCCGCCAGTTCGATTGGGACCCGGTCTGGAGTGGCCGGGGTGAAGCCGAAGAGGACTGACTTCAGAGGCCATTCACCAGCTCGAAGGTTTCGTTCTGATCATTGAAGTTAAAGATTTCACCCGTCTCAATAATGTAATACCAGCCATAGATATTCAAAAATCCTTGCTGATAACGCTCCCGAACGTATGGGTAAGTAAGCAGGTTGCGCATCTGTACAAGGATATTGATCTGCTCAGTCAGCCATTCACGTTTCTCCGGGCACTCGACATCCATCTGTCGATCGACCCTTTTCCGCACTTCGCTGGAGATCTCCAGCCAACGCCGCACATTCGGCAGATGAGCCAAGTCTTCGGGCGACTGATTCATGGCCGCGCATCCACCACAATTGGAATGCCCGCAGACGACAATATTTTCCACTCCCAGCGACAGTACAGCGTACTCAATAGACGATGTCGTCCCTGCATATTCTTGCGTTTCACGATAGGGCGGTACGATATTGGCGATATTGCGGACGGTAAAAAGCTCTCCGGGCATGGTGCGGGTAATTAGGTCCGGTACCACCCGCGAATCCGCGCAACCGATAAACAGCGTATGCGGTTTCTGGGTTCGGCCCAAAGATTGGAAAAGTTCCTTGTGCGCCTCGAAATCATCCTCACGGAACCTGGCGACGCCTTTAAACAATTTCTCCATAAATCCTCACAAAATTACAATTAATTCAGCACGGTTATATATTTGGGGGAAAACCTGTCATCTCCCGATGGTTCTACTGTGTACCCCTGTTTTACAATCAATAACCCGACAGCAATCATTCACCCGTCGCAAACAGCATCATTCACCATCCGGGGTCGCCATAAGGGCGAAACCACTGTAAAAATACTTTCGAGAAGCTCCATCAACAAAACATCCTCACTTCTCTGTGGAAGCATTACCACGCTGCGCCCACGACGATGCTGAAAACCTTCGACACGCAAGCCGACAAGCTCCCCGGAAAACAGATAATTACTGACCAACGCCTGCGAAAGATAGGCAATCCCGTCACCTTGCAGAACCGACTGAATCGTAAAATGCAAATCGTCGGAGACAACAACGCTCTCAAAACCATTAAAATCAAAGCCATGCGTTTCGAGATTTTTGCGCATCAGCTCCTTGGAACTGCAGCCATCCCGACGCGCGAACAGCCTGATGTTTTTCAGATCGGAAAGCTGGACGACACCATCGACATTCGGGATCAACAGTGTTGCGGAAGCAACGACCAGCATTTCGTCATCCGGCATAAAAAAGCGGTTGAAACCGGCAAAATCCAGATCCAGGCGATGCTCAATGACTGCCAGATCGAAATCTTCGTTGCGCAGACCTTGCAATGCTTCCGATGGCTGCAAAAAGATGAACTTGAAATCACTTATGTCTGAGTGAACTCGAAGGAAGCTGCTGAGGACAAGGGGCAGATAGGCCATACCGAAGGTTGGTGTACAGCAGAGAGAAAGACGTTTTTGCACAGCAGAGGCCTGCAGGCAAGCCAGCATTTCTTTCTCTTTTTCGAGGATTTCTTTGGCCTTGGCAAAAACCATTTTGCCGGCGGATGTCAGGACAAGCCTCTGACCACTGCGGTCAAGCAACTGCTGGCCGAAATACTCTTCCAGGAACTTGATTCTCTGCGATACGGCTGACTGGGTAATATGCAGTAATTCTGCAGCCTTGGAAAAAGTTCCCGCATCGACAGAAGTAATGAGGGTGTTGAGATAACGTGTTTCCATCTAGGAATCCATATATCTACATTAAAACTATAAATCTTGCTTATGCCTGCCATTAAAATGATTCGTTTTACCCTAGCATCAAAGCTGAATATCATACAACAGATTCTAAAGCTTTAATGAGCCAATTCACAGACTGTCCGGCCAGCATGCAAAGAAAGGAGGTCAGCGCAATACTACCCGCCGGAAATCGTTCATTTCAATACTTTTGGGGCAATTAGCAAGAAAAGGAGAACTTATGTACAGGAAGGGATCACTATCCAGGTCGTCCTGGCTGGTCAAACTCCTCCCCCTGTTACTGTTTCTGGGGGCATGTGCCACCGGAGCAATCAGGGAGAAGCAGTTAACACTACCAGTCATTGACGGCGCGACTTCAATTGGCCAGGAGGCCTGTCTGGAGTGTCACGAAGGCATGAGCGCAGGGGTTCATTCGCGCCTGGCCGGATTCGAATATATGGGCGGCACCGAGGGGTGCGAAACCTGCCATGGCGGCGGCAGCCTGCATATCGATTCAGACAACAACGACCAGATTCTCAAATTCGGCGATCTTCTGCCGGAAGAATCGGCGGCGGTCTGCGCCAAGTGCCACAGTGATGGCAAATTGATGGACTGGACGCACAGCCTGCATGCGCTGAGCGATGTCGCCTGCAGCGACTGCCACACGATCCACGCCGGTGGCAAGACGGCCCTCAAGCAGTCGGACCCGGGCCTCTGCTACTCCTGCCACCAGGAACAGATGGCCAAGGCCAGCTTCCCCTCACATCACCCGATCAATGAAGGCAAGATGTCCTGCTCGGACTGCCACAATCCGCACGGGGAACTGAACACCAACGAGCGCACCAACGATCTCTGCCTCAACTGCCACAGCCGTTATCAGGGTCCGTTCGTGTTCGGTCACGCGCCGGTTGAGGACGACTGTACCATCTGCCACGATCCACACGGTTCGGTGGCCAACAACTTGCTGGTGCAGAACGAGCCGTTCCTTTGCCTGCAATGTCATGAGGGACACTTCCATATTCTGCGAGAGTCAAATTATACCGTGCCGACCCCTGCCGCCGGACAAACAGCAACAACTCCAGCCCAGCAAGCGGTTGCAGATGTTGTCAACGTCCACGGCAATGAAGGATTCCAGACCTCTTTCGGCACCAAGTGCACAACTTGCCATAAGGTTGTCCATGGCAGCGATTACCCATCGCAACCGCTCAGTGGTCGCGGTCTGACCCGTTAACATTAGGAGGATAAACATGAAGAAGTGCCATTACTGGCTGCTTGCAGTGTTGTCTGTCCTGACCTTAATGACGATCGCAACCGCAGCTGTCGCTGAAGAAAAATCAGTCAGCGGTCATGTGGAGATCGGCGTTTCAGGTATGGATACCAATGACAACCCTGCTCGCGTCAACGAATATGTGAACACCCGTTCCGAAGAAAGCTTCAGCTTCGCGCCGAAGCTGTTCCTCGAATCGCAGGAAGGCAACTCAGCGTTTGCTCTGGAAATCGACGTAATGGGTCCCCGTGACCAGAGACACAGCCTGGATGTGGATGCTAACCGCATTTTCCGTCTCGGCATCGATTATCAGGTGATGGAGCACTGGAAGGATCACGAGACTCTCGACCAGATGGGCGCGACCGCCCGCGATGACGTAGGAGGCTCCCAACCCAGTGTGACTACGGACAAGACCTTTTCGGATCTCGCGGCCCTGCCGACCCCGGTGACCGCTGTTGGCGGCGGAACCCTCAATTACGATGCCGGCGAGGCTTACAGGCAGGAGCTGGCCAACGACTACATCGTGACCCGCCGCGAGTTAAAGAGCGAGGCCGACATAACCCTGCCTTCTCTGCCGAACATAACATTTCATGCCGGGGTGCGCCTCGAGACCCGTGAAGGACTGGAGCAGGCGATCAGCGTCACCAAGTGCGACAATTGCCACGTCTCTGCAACCGGCAAAGATATCGACGAACGCACGGAAGAGATCGGCTTCGGCGCTACCGGCAAATTCGGTCCGGTGACGGTTGACTATGATTATCTGGCCCGGACGTTCTCCGAAGGTGGTGCAACGCCTGTACGCTTTTTTGAAGATGCTGGCAATCCCACAGCATACAATCTGCTTTATGAGGCCGGAGACTATGCCTTTGCTCGCACACCAGACTCCGAGAAAGACAGCCACTCACTGAAGGCGCGGGTGGACCTGGCCCGGGACACCAACATCATCGCCAGCTACGTCAAATCCGACGTGGAAAGCTCCAAGTCGCAAACTCAGACTGAATATGAGTTGCTGGGAGGCAGCACCCTGAGCAGCGACTACGAGTCGTTTGGCGGTAAACTGGCAACCCGTTTGACTGACAACCTGCGCGTGTCTCTACGCGCCAATGCCTATGAAATTGATGTCGACAGCACTTCGATTTACTTTCCCGGCCGGGAAAGGATCGCCGACGGCGGGCTGGTGCCGAATGGCAACATCTTGCCCTTTGACACCATCGATGAACGGCACTCTGCCGAAGCGCGTAAGGTCCAGGAACTTGCTATAGACCTGGTCTACCGTCTGGCAAGAGGAACGACTCTGCGCCTGGGCTACGAATTCGAAGAAGTGGAGCGCGATCAAGAGGAGTTGGGAGAAACCAAGACCCACACTCTGAAGACGGCGCTCAAATCGCGCATCAACAGGGCTTTCTCAGGCAATATCAGCTACACTTACCAGGACATCGACGAGCCGCTGGCCGGGGCTCATGTCGGCATCGCCCAGGGCGATCCCATGGCTATCCAGGACCCCCTAGGTTCGGGATTGTGGTATTACAACACTTCGGATTTCACAACTGCGCCTGATGTGCCGAAAGTCTGGTACTGGAACGATGTTTACCCGAACCGGCAATTGGCCTCGACCAACCTGGCGGACGAAGTCCATGAAGCTAAGCTGTCGACCACCTGGTCACCGTCGACCAACATGGCCGCGACCCTGTTCGCCCGGGTGCGTATCGAGGAGAATGATGACGTCAGCTATGAGCAGCAGACCTATGTTCCCGGCGTCTCCTTATACTACGCACCAAACGGCAAGCTGAACCTGACCATGGCATATACCTTCAACAAGCAGGAGACGGAGAACCAGATGTGCGTCGGCTGGTACCATGGCTGAGCGAACGACGTCTCGTCGGGCCAGTTTGGCTCGATCTGCAACACCACGGAATACCAGTCTGACGTCCACACCGTTGCCCTCAACATGGATTACCAGGCCACCGAACAACTGAAGCTGAACGCAGGTTTCACCTATAACAACGCCAAGGATCGCTGGGACTGGAAGTTCAGCGAAAGGGCGTCGCTGTTTCCTGAAAACGATCTCTCAACTCCGTTGGCGGATACCGGCATCGAGGCCCCGGGTGCATATGCTTCTGTCAACTACGATACCTGGGAGATGAACAATCTGATCGACTCCTACTCGGATCTGTCATACGAGCAATTCCAGGTCACTGTCGGCGGCACTTACAACTTCACGCCGAGCTGCTATACAACCGCATCTCTGACCTACGACAAGTTCATCAGCGATGAAATGTATGTCTATGGTGATGAAGACGGTACCGCTTATTACGGCTACCTTGGTTTCGGTTACCGTTTCTAGACTAGTTTTCGTCCGGAGTTTCCGGATGGAAACCAGACTGAAACGCAGCAATGCTTTTATCCTGTTATGCCCGGCTGGTTCTCCAGCCGGGTTTTTTTATCTTCAGAAATTGACGTAAAGCGAACGCTTCAAAGTATCGAACCCCACAAAACTGTCGCTGTTTCCTGCAGAGCCCTTGTTTACTCTGAAAAGAACGTGCTATTTTTAATGTTTTCATATAGCGACAAACAGGAATACCTTTCCCCGAAAAACAACTGAGGCTGACATCAGCTACACGTGAAATACTTATGACTAACAAATCATCCATATATGAGCTGAGTCGCCCGGCACGCTACCTGGGCGGCGAACGCGGCAGTGTCTGTAAAGACTGGACCCAGGTCGACGTGACTTTCGCCCTGGCCTTCCCTGATGTTTATGAAGTCGGAATGAGCCATATCGGCTCGGCCATTCTCTACCGGGTCCTCAACGACACACCCTGGATAGCGGCTGAACGCGCCTACACGCCCTGGCCGGACCGCGAGGTTCAGCTGCGCAACGACGGCGAGAAGCTAGCGTCCCTGGAAAGCGGCCGGGATCTGGCTGACTTCGACATCATCGGCTTCTCCCTCCAGTACGAGCTCTGCTACTCAAATGTCCTGATGATGCTCGATTTGTCAGGCTTGCCGATGCGCTCCAGCGAACGCAGCGAACAGGCGCCATTGATCATCGTGGGCGGTCCCTGTGCCTTTAATCCGGAGCCGCTTGCCGACTTTTTTGACTGTGCCGTCATCGGCGATGGCGAAGAGGTTGTCCTTGAACTCTGTGCTGCTGTCCGCGCCTGTAAAGCCGCTGGAGAGAGCCGTGCAACGCTGTTGAAGCGCCTGGCAGCCATCGAAGGTCTTTATGTCCCGTCCCATTTTACCGTCACATATCTAGCGGACGGTCGGGTTGCAACGATCACCGCCAATGATCCGCAGCAGCCGAAAGTGCGTCGCCGGGTCCTTGCGGATCTCGACTCCGCCCCCTACCCGGAACAGCCGATCGTACCTTTTCTGCAAACCATCCACGATCGGGTTGCGATCGAAGTAGCGCGCGGCTGCACCCGCGGTTGCCGCTTCTGTCAGGCAGGCTACATTTATCGGCCGGTGCGCGAGCGCCAGCCCGACACAGTCCGCAAGCTGATCGATCAACTGCTGCGTCATTCCGGCCACGACGAAGTCTCCCTGCTCTCCCTCTCGACCGGCGACTACAGTGCCATCGAGACGCTTATGCAGAATCTTATGGGCTGTTACGCTGACCAGCGGGTGGCGATCTCTCTGCCGAGCCTGAGGGTCGGCTCCCTGACGCCAGCGTTGATGAACGAAATCAAGAAGGTGCGCAAGACCGGCTTTACCCTCGCCCCCGAGGCTGGCAGCGAACGTCTTCGTCAGGTGATCAACAAGGGGATTCGCGAAGAAGACCTGGTGGACAGCGCCCGCGCCGCTTTTGAACTTGGCTGGCGCGTCATCAAACTCTACTTCATGATCGGCCTGCCGACTGAAACCGACGCAGACCTTGCCGCGCTGGTCGACCTTTCAGCCCGGGTCAAAACCGCAGGGCGCAGTACACAGGGCGGCGCCGACGTGAACGTGTCGGTCTCGACCTTTGTTCCCAAGGCCCATACCCCTTTTCAATGGGACGCCCAGATCGGCATCGAGGAGACGCTGGCACGCCAGAGACATTTACGCGACGCCCTTAAGAAGAAACGCTTGCGACTCAAATGGCACGAGGCTGAGCTTTCCTTTCTCGAAGGCGTCTTTGCCCGCGGCGACCGGCGGCTGGGTGATGTCCTCGAAGAAGCTGTCAAACGCGGCTGTCGCTTCGACGGCTGGCGTGAACATTTCCGCTGGGATTTATGGCAAGAGGCCTTTGCCGCTGCCAACCTCGACCCGAGCTGGTACCTGCGCCAGCGACTAGCGGAAGAAACCTTGCCCTGGGATCATATCGACGCCGGGGTCACAAAAGAGTTCCTGTTGCGAGAACGCCAGGCCGGCCTGCTCGGTGAAGCCACTCCCGATTGCCGCAACGGTCAATGCAGCGACTGTGGTCTGTGTGATTTCGACACGGTCCGGCCACGTCTGGCCGACAGCCATCGGCTTAAAGCTCCGGTTGCTCAACCGGAGGCCATGCTTGCAGAGCCAGAACTGTTACCGAAGATCCGTCTGACCATGACCAAAACCGGCCGAACCGCCAGCCTCAGTCACCTGGAGTACATGACTCTGATCCACCGGGCGGTGCGTCGGGCCGGCTTGCCGATTAAATACTCTGCTGGATTCCATCCGGCCCCCCGCATCAGCTTCGGCGACGCGTTGCCCCTTGGCGTTGCCAGTGACGCGGAGCTCATAGACCTGGAATTGACGCTACCCTGTCAACCGCAAGAAGCCTTTGAGCGACTCAACCAGGAGCTGCCGGATGGGGTACGTGTCCTGAAGGCTGAGAGCTGGCCACGCAAGGGAGAGTCTCCGGCGAACAGCATCCTTGCAGCAACCTTTAAAGTCCCTTTACCTGAAGATACCGACGACGGACTTGAAGATCGGCTTAAAGATTTCCTTGAACAGAGCACTGTCATTGCCACCAGGACAAAAAAACAGCGTGCCATCGAACTTGACCTGCGCCCCTGGGTGCTTGACCTTAAACGAGAAGGCAGCATTCTCTGGATGAAGATGCATTCCGGCAGCCCTCTGTTTCTGGCGGCCTACCTGCTGGAGAAGGATGTTGAACTCGTCCGGGCCCTGGGAATTTACAAAACTGCTGTCGAGATGAAGGACGCGGGGATACAGGCAGATTGATAGAGCGGATTGCATCGCTGACATGAATGAGTCAAACAAGAGTGAGCCCCTCTTTCTACGTCTCAATTTTGACGTGATCACTGTCACTGCAATTAACGACAAATTTCATGCTTTAACTTACATATAACTTTTGACCCTGAAGGAGACATGCTATGGCCAAAGAACTGGTCATCAACACCACGTCCCACGAGACGCGCATTGCGCTCCTGGAGAGCGGGCACATTGCCGAACTCTACATTGAACGCAGCCGCGAGCTCGGCATCGTCGGCAACATCTATCGGGGCCGGGTCATCCGGGTCCTGCCCGGCATGCAGGCGGCCTTCGTCGACATCGGCCTGGAGAAGGCGGCGTTCCTCTATGTCGCCGATGTGCTCGACGAGATGGAAGCGGTGGAACACTACGTTGAAGTCGGCCACCGCCACGAACCTCCCAGCGAAGAGGCCAGTGAAGAACGACCGCCGCTGCCACCGATCGAGGAACTGCTGCAGGAAGGTCAGGAGATCCTGGTCCAGGTTGCCAAGGAACCGATCGGCACCAAGGGCGCACGCATCACCTCACACATCTCCCTGCCGGGCCGCAACCTGGTATACATGCCAACCGTCGATCACGTCGGCATCTCCCGTCGCATCGAGAATGAAGAGGAACGCGAGCGTCTGCGTCACCTGGTTGATGTCATGCGGCCGGCCGGGACCGGGTTTATTGTCCGCACAGTGGCGGAAAGCCGCGACGGTGAAGAGCTCAAAGCAGACATGGATTACCTGGTCAATCTCTGGGAGCATATCAGCGAACACCGCGAAGACAAAGGCGCGCCCTGCCTGATCCATTCAGACCTTGATGTCACCAGCAAAGTGTTACGCGATATCCTCACCGAGGACGTCGCACGGATCGTCGTCGACAGCCCTGTCGAACACAACAAAATCGTCCGCTTTCTCAACACTTTCATGCCCGGTCATAACTTCCAGGTCGAGCAATACCAAGGCAGTGAACCGATTTTCGACACATTCGGTCTCGAGGTGGAAATCGCCCGGGCCCTGGGACGCAAGGTCTGGCTGAAGAGCGGCGGTTACATCATCATTGAGCAAACCGAGGCGCTGACGGCCGTCGATGTCAACACCGGCCGCTTTGTCGGCAAACACAACCTGGAAGACACCATTCTCAAAACCAATCTGGAGGCCGTCAAGGAGACAGCTTTCCAGCTGCGTCTGCGCAACATAGGCGGCCTGATCATTATCGATTTCATCGACATGGAAAAAGAGGCCCATCGCGAGATGGTTCATGGTTCCCTCGAAGAGGCCCTCAAAAACGACAAATCAAAGACCAACATTCTCAAGATCTCGGAACTCGGCCTGGTGGAGATGACCCGTAAACGCGTCCGCGAAAGTATCGGCCGAACCCTCTGCGAGGCCTGCCCCTACTGCGACGGCAAGGGTTACGTAAAAAGCCGCACGACCACAGTCTACGAAATTTTCCGCGAACTTCAGCGTGAGATGGGGCCGGCACCGGGCTACCGCATGACCCTGCTGGTTCATCCGGACATTGCCGCCCTCCTCTTTGATGACGAACGTCATGGCATCGAAGAACTGGAGAAGAAATTTGAAAAGCAGATCACGATTACAGCACGGCCGAATTTTCATCTCGAACAGTTCGAGATCATTGTCGGCTGAACCGTAACCATTCACCACAATGGGAAAAGCTGTCATTCCCGCGGGTGTGATCGGAAATAACGCTTTTAAAACCATGCGGCCGCACAGGTTCGTCAACTTGCCTCAGTGGACTCCTCGCCCAAGCCAAGTCTCTCCATGGCCATTTCACGCAGCTTGTACTTTTGTACCTTACCACTGGCAGTGAGCGGAAAGCTGTCTACAAAAAACACATGGCGGGGCTTCTTGTAAGCGGCGATACGACCGCGGGCAAAATCCTGGACATCTTCCTCAGTCAGATCCGCTCCCTCTTTGCGGATAATGAACGCACCGACCACTTCGCCGTACTTGTGGTCGGGAATACCGACAACTTGAGCATCGAGCACGCTGCCCAGAGTGTAGAGAAATTCCTCAATCTCACGAGGGTAAATATTCTCGCCGCCCCGTATGATCATGTCCTTAATGCGACCGGTGATGCGGTAATACCCGTTCTCGTCGAACTCTGCCTGGTCACCGGAAAGCAGCCAGCCTTCAGCATCAATGGCCGCTGCAGTCTGTTCAGGCATTTTGTAGTAACCCTTCATGACATTGTAGCCACGGCAACAGAGTTCGCCTTTTTGTCCGGGACCGCATGTTTCACCGGTCTCCGGGTCCACCACCTTCACTTCAATCTGTGGCAGGGTCGCCCCCACCGACCCAACCCGGTACTCGATACTGTCGTCTGTACGGGTCTGAGTGATCACGGGAGAGGCCTCGGTCAGCCCGTAGGCGATGGTGATCTCACGGCAGTGCATTCTTTCCATGACCTGCTTCATGGTTTCCTTCGGGCAGGGGGAACCGGCCATGATGCCAGTGCGCAGCGATGAGAGGTCAAACAGATCGAACATGGGGTGGTCGAGTTCGGCAATGAACATGGTCGGCACACCGTAAACAGCAGTGCACTTTTCCTTCTGAATGGCAGCGAGCACCATGAGCGGGTCGAATATCTCCAGAGGCACCAGGGTGGTGCCGTGGCTGAGCGCGGCCATAACGCCGAGCACGCAGCCGAAGCAATGAAACAGAGGAACCGGCAGGCAGAGCCGGTCCTGTTCACTGAGCTTCTGGCGCTCACCGATAAAATAACCGTTGTTAAGTATATTGTAATGGCTCAGCATGACCCCTTTGGGAAAGCCGGTGGTGCCTGAAGTGTACTGCATATTAACAACATCGTGCGGGGTAAGGGTTGCTTTCACGGCATCGAGTTGTCGATTGTCCGCCTGGTTGCCGAGCACCAGCAACTCGCGGGTATTGTACATGCCGCGGTGTTTTTCCTGGCCGATATAGATGACGCTCTTCAGCTTTGGGAACCGCTCGCTCTTCAGGTGACCACGCTGACAACTGCGCAATTCAGGAATCATCCCGTAAACAGTTTCCAGGTAATCGTGATCACGGAAGCTATCGATTAGCACCAGGGCTTTCATGTCGGCCTGGCACAGCACATATTCCATTTCGAAGCTGCGATAGAGGGTGTTGATGGTCACGAGGACGGCGCCGATCCTT
Source organism: Desulfuromonadales bacterium (assembly GCA_014860225.1). Classification (GTDB taxonomy): domain Bacteria; phylum Desulfobacterota; class Desulfuromonadia; order Desulfuromonadales; family BM103; genus M0040. The sequence goes on along the minus strand of JACZKE010000037.1, from coordinate 21,590 downwards.
GCGGTCGCGAACATGAATGTCAGCCAGTCAGGGACATTCCTCGCCCAGATACCGACGTGGTCCCCCTTGCCGAGGCCAATGGCAAGCAATCCTCTGGCCAGGCTGTCAACGCGGGCGTTGAAATCTGCAAAGCTCCAGCGCAGGTCACGATCCGGGTAAACGATAAATTCATGGTTCGGAAGTCTCCGCGCCTGCTTTTCCAGGAACTCTCCAAGAGTCAATTCCGTATAGGGCATCGGTTATTCCTCCAGCAGGCTGTTAGAAAGGGGCATAAACCACGGCCAGGATACGGGCGACGCCTTCGCTGGCACAGACGTTGTGGGGAACGATGGAGTCGTAATAGAGGCTGTCTCCGGATTCGAGCTGGTACACCGTTTCACCATAGTTGACCCGGATGCTGCCGGAAAGGACATAAACAAATTCTTCTCCTTCATGTGACGAGGTCGATGGTGTCTCATCTGCACAGGGCTGAACGTCGATCAGAAAGGGTTCCATGTGCCGATCCTGCTTGCCGGCAGCCATAGAATTGAACACGAGGTTGCTGCTGGCTGCGTGGGGATCGTTGCCGGAAAAGCGGATCACGTTCGCAGACTCTCCAGCCTTGACCAGAACAGGTCCGTCGTGCGGTTCGTCGTCAAGCAGCGTGCCGAGACGCAAGCCAAGGGCGCGGGCAATACTCATCAGTGGCGCCAGAGAAGGGACCAATTCTCCGGCCTCAATCCGCAGAAGGAGATCAACATGGCACTGGCTTTGCTCCGCCAGTTGCACAAGCGACATCTCTCTCATTTCCCGTAATTGGCGAACTCTGCCTCCGAGTTTATTTGTAACAGGCATGATTAGGACTCCCTTTGTAGAAGATCACCATCCGGAAAACCGGGATGGCACTAGCGCAGCCCCTATCCGGAAACTGACGGCCGAAGATTATCACAAGACGCCGCCCTCGAAAAGTCCGGAAATCCATGATATCGTTGTCTGCATCATTAAGGCTTACACAAGCCGGGAACAGTCGTTCAGTGTTATCCATCCAGAAACGTCTGTTTCGCAAGATTTTGATTTTTTCTTGACATATCTGCAGGCACAGAAGTATAAGTACCAGTTCCTGAGCGGACCAAGGTCCGCAATCTAAGGAACGAAAGCGAGGTGAACAGGCTATGTACGCGGTCATTAAAACCGGAGGGAAGCAATATAAAGTTTCCGCAGGCGACCTTCTCAAGGTCGAAAAACTTGATGGTTTGGTGGGTGATACCATCGAACTGAACGAAGTCCTCATGGTTGGCGGAGAAGAGGTTAAAATCGGAACACCTCTCTTACCTGATGCGAAAGTTAAAGCGCTGATCGTTGAACAGGGTAAAGACAAAAAGATCCTGGTCTTCAAATCGAAGCGCCGCAAAAACTATCGCAAGAAGTACGGCCACCGTCAGCCCCTCACCCGTCTCAAGATCATGGATATTGAAGCTTAAGGAGTAAGATCATGGCTCATAAAAAAGCTGGCGGCAGTTCTCGTAACGGCCGCGATAGCGCAGGCAAACGCCTCGGAGTCAAGCGTTTCGACGGCCAGTTGGTGACAGCCGGATCCATTCTGGTTCGTCAACGCGGCACGACCATTCATCCCGGCAACAATGTCGGTTGCGGCAAAGACTATACTCTCTTTGCCCTGATAGAGGGTAAGGTCAAGTTCGAGCGTCTCGGCAAGGATCGCAAGAAAGTCAGCGTCTACATCTGAGGACAGGCTCCTGCACAACTTGGAAAACCCGGGGTTCTTTAGTGAGCTTCGGGTTTTTTATGTTAAACAATTAAGAGAACACACACGTGGCGAGAAACCGGAAGGGAGACAACTCTTTTCCCGACTCGCTCTTTGCGCTTAACACTGCGACACATGAAATTCATTGATGAAGTCAAAATACACGCCAAGGCCGGTGACGGCGGCCGTGGATGCCTCTCCTTCCTGCGCGAGAAGTTCGTGCCGCTCGGCGGCCCGGATGGCGGCGACGGCGGCCGGGGGGGAGATGTTTTGTTTGAAGTCGACATGGCTCTTTCGACTCTCCTCGACTTGCGTTACAAGCACCATCTCCATGCCAAAAACGGTATGCCGGGCCTGGGCAAGAACAAGCACGGCAAAAGCGGTGACGACCTGGTTATCAAAGTTCCGCCCGGCACCCTGGTCTACGATGACGAAACCGGGGAACTGCTTGCCGACCTGACCAGAACCGATCAAGGCTTTCTCCTGCTCAAAGGTGGTCAGGGTGGTCGCGGCAATGCCCGATTCCTCTCCTCCACCAACCGGGCGCCCCGTCACACCCAACCGGGAATGCCCGGAGAAGAACGCACCCTGCGCCTGCAACTCAAGCTGCTTGCCGATGTCGGCCTCGTCGGATTACCAAATGCCGGCAAATCGACGCTGATCGCCAGTGTTTCAGCAGCCCGGCCAAAGATTGCCGACTACCCTTTCACCACCCTTGTGCCGAACCTCGGCGTAGTCCGTCATGGCGACTTCCGTTCTTTTGTCATGGCCGACATACCCGGCTTGATTGAAGGTGCCAGCGACGGCCATGGCCTGGGCTCACGCTTTTTACGACATATTGAACGAACCGACCTTTTTCTCCATCTCGTCGATCTTTCCTGTCTTCAGGAAGGTGACCCGATTGAAAACTTCGACAAGATCAACCAAGAGCTCAAACGCTACAGCCAGACGTTGAGTGAACGGCCGATGCTCGTGGTCTTTACCAAGCAGGATATCACCGAGGTTCGGGAACAGACCGATGAAATACGGCAGATCATCGAAAGTCGTGGCTTTCGGACGCTGGCCATCTCGGCCGTTACCAGAGCGGGACTTCCTGAACTGGTGACAACTGTCGCCGGCGAGCTGGATCGCATGCGCCAGGAGGCCGCACATGACAGCTCTGGTGATGAACACTGATGTTTCCGGGTTTTTTTCAATAGCTTCCACAAACAGGCAAATATGAAGACAATGCGCACAATTCTTTTGTCACATGTAAAACGCGTGGTCATCAAGATAGGCAGCGGTGTCATCTCTGACAGCGACGGCCTTGATCTCAACCGTATTGCAACCCTCTGCGAAGATGTTCACAAACTCCGTCAACGGGGATATGAAGTCATCCTGGTGTCTTCGGGAGCTGTCGCAGCAGGCAGGGCGGACCTGGGGATTGTCGGCAAGCCTCACGCGATTCCACTCCCACTCAAACAGGCAGCAGCGGCCATCGGTCAGAGTCGTTTGATGCGTGCCTACAAGGATGCCCTGCGACAACATGGCCTGAAGGCTGCCCAGATCCTCCTGACTCGTGACGATCTTGCCAATCGACGCCGCTACCTGAACGCGCGCAATACCTTGATGACCCTGCTCGAATATGATGTTGTGCCGATCATCAACGAAAATGACACCGTTGTGGTAGATGAAATCCGGTTCGGCGATAACGACAACCTCTCGGCAATGGCCACAAATCTGGTTGAAGCCCAATTGTTGGTCATTCTTTCTGACGTAGACGGCCTCTACAACAGCGACCCGCGACACAACTCCTCGGCCGTGCTGATTTCAGAAGTTGAACGCCTCACCCCGGAGATTGAAGCCATGGCCGGCCTCATAGGAACGGAGTTCGGTACCGGCGGCATGACGACCAAGCTCAAAGCCGCCAAACGTGCTACCTTGTTTGGTGCCGGCACAGCCATCATCAATGGCCGCACGCCGCACAACCTGCTGTATCTCTTTGACGGCCATGAACTCGGCACATATTTCTTACCGGCACGCGACCCGATGGCCGCCCGCAAGCACTGGATTGCCTTCACCAAGAAACCAAAGGGTAGGCTGATGCTCGACGAAGGAGCTCTTAAAGCCGTAACCGAACGCGGCAAAAGCCTGTTACCATCGGGGATCCATAAACTTGACGGCAGTTTCGAACGTGGCGACGCGGTACGTCTCTGTGATGCTGATGGCAACGAGTTCGCCAAGGGCGTAACCAATTACACCTCGGCGGAGTTGAATCGCATCATGGGCAAGAAAACCCGGGAGATCGAAGCGATCCTCGGCTACCAGTATGGCGACGAGATTGTTCATCGCGACAACATGGTTATCGACAACAGCAAAGAATAAATCGAGCAAAGCACATGATTCTCTCCAACACACCCTGCGGCCATTGGCGACTTGAAGGAGTTTAATAATGAGCGTAGCCGAACAGATGCTGAAAATCGCACAGGATGCCAAGGCGGCATCCCAATCCCTGGCCAGCCTCTCATCAGCAGTCAAGAACGAATTGCTGCATCGCATGGCTCAAAGCCTTCTCGACCATACTGAAGAGCTGATTGAATCCAACGAAAAAGACCTGGCGGCTGCCCGGAAAGCAGACCTTGCCCCGGCCATGGTCGATCGACTGACACTCGATGCCCAGCGCATCCGGAGCATGGCTGACGGCTTGCGCGAAGTTGCCGAGTTACCGGACCCGGTAGGTGAGATTACCGGTATGTGGCGACGCCCCAATGACCTACAGATTGGCCGTATGCGGATCCCGCTCGGGGTTATCGGCATCGTTTATGAATCGCGCCCCAACGTTACCGCTGATGCAGCAGGTCTTTGCCTGAAGAGCGGCAATGCCGTGATCCTGCGGGGCGGCAAAGAGGCAATTCATTCCAATCTGGCAATCGGCAGGATTCTCAAAAGCGAACTGGAGCGAATGAGACTTCCTGCCGCAGCCTTGCAGGTCATTGAGATGACGGATCGGGCTGCTATTCTCGAGCTGCTCAAACTGGAAGAGGAGATTGACCTGATTATTCCACGCGGCGGTGAAGGCCTGATCCGTTTCGTCAGTGAAAATTCCCGGATTCCGGTCATCAAGCACTACAAGGGGGTCTGCCACACATTTGTTGATGCCAGCGCCGACTATGACCAGGCGGAAAAGATCTGCATCAATGCCAAGGTCCAGCGCCCGGGGGTTTGTAATGCCATGGAGACCCTGCTGATCCACCAGGGCATCGCGGAAACCTTTGTGCCACGCATCGCCGCGGCCATGCGAGCCCAGGGTGTAGAACTGCGCGGATGCGAAACCACCCGTGAATTTGCGGCCGAAGCCCTGCCGGCAACCGAAGACGACTGGCACGCTGAGTATCTCGACTTAACCCTTGCCGTAAAGGTTGTCGAGAGCCTCGACGAGGCAATTGGCCACATCCGCAGGTATGGCTCACTGCACACTGAAGTTATCGTCACCCGCGACTACGTGAACTCACAACGCTTTCTGCGCGAGATCAACTCCAGCGTCGTCATGGTTAACGCCTCATCACGTTTTTCCGACGGCAACCAGTTCGGTCTCGGCGCGGAAATTGGCATCTCCACCACAAAACTGCACGCGTTCGGGCCCATGGGATTGGAAGATCTGACCACGCGCAAATTCATTGTGCTCGGCAACGGCCAGATTCGCACTTGACAGCACAGGCGCTATGAAAACCGGTATTCTCGGCGGCACATTCAACCCGATTCACCTTGCTCATCTGCGCATCGCCGAAGAGGTGCAGCAAGCGTGTGATCTCGACCGACTGCTTTTTATACCGGCGGCCGAACCACCCCACAAGGACGTTGCAGGACAGGTTTCATTCGAGCATCGCCTGGCAATGGTAAAAGCGGCAATCCGGGACTATCCAAAATTCCAGGTCTCAGATCTGGAAATCCGGCGTAGCGGCAAAAGCTTCTCCGTTGACACTCTCGAGATTCTACGCAAACAGGATCCGCAAGGTGAGCGTTTTTTCATTGTCGGCCTTGACTCATATCGTGACATCGCCTCCTGGAAAGATTTTACCCGTATCTTCAGCCTGAGCCACCTGGTGGTGATGACCCGTCCCGGAGTTGCGCTGAGCGATCCGCTCGACCCCCTGCCCGTTGCGGCCCGCGAAGACTTCTGCTACGATAGTGATGCAGAAATAATTCGACACAAATCAGGCAACAACGTGATTTTTCTTAAGGAAACTTACCTGAATATTTCCTCGACCAAGATTCGGCAGATGTTGAGCACCGGACAGTCGATCCGTCACCTGGTTGCACCTGCAGTCGCAGATTACATTCAAGAGCATGGTCTCTACCAAACGACAGCAACTAAAAGGAGTCATTGATTTGCAATCGCAAGACCGGGCGCAAAAATGCGCCGCCTTTGTCCTCGGCAAAAAAGCTTTCAACGTCCGCATTCTCGACGTTCGCAAGATTTCATCCCTTACGGATTTTCTCGTACTCGCTTCAGGAAGTTCCGACCGCCAGGTCAAAGCGGCGGCCGAGGCGGTTCACCTTGGTCTAAAAAAAGAATACGAAACCATGCCGATCGGCATCGAAGGCATCAATGAGGGTCGCTGGGTATTGATCGACTATGGCGATGTCATGGTCCACGTTTTCCACGAACCGGTCCGACTCTTTTACGATCTGGACGGGCTCTGGAGTGACGCTGAAGAGATCCAAATACTCGATGATGTTCCGGAAACGGTCTAGCTCACCCCATGAGATTGAACCTGCTCTGTGTCGGACGCCTATCCCTGCCGTATCTGAATGATGGCTGCGCCGAATTTGCCGAACGTCTCAAGCGCTATCTGCCCCTTTCAATCACTGAGATCAAGGAGCATAAGACCGGCAGCAAGCAGGACCTGCTCCGCATCAAAGCGACAGAGGGGGGGCATCTCGAACAACGCATTCCTGGCGGGGCCTATGTCATCGCCCTGGATCAACGCGGAAAAAGTTTGAGCTCGGAGCAGTTGGCCGAGCTTATGAGCAACCACATGGTACGCAGCATACCGGAATGGACCCTGCTGATCGGCGGCCCTTACGGACTGAGTGATGCATTGATAAATCGCGCCGACCTGATTCTTTCCCTGTCGAGCATGACCTTGACTCATCAGATGGCAAGGCTGTTATTGCTGGAGCAACTCTATCGATGCTGCACGATCATCCGCAACGAGCCATATCACCATTGATGACTTATTTTTGTGTCTCCACGAACAGAACCCCACCTTTTATGAATGATTTTTTCTTCGCCTGAAACCCTACTTTTGTGGTTAACTGCCAGAATATATTTTAGACTGAGTTTTTAAGATATGAAGGAGAGTGGCATGAGTGGACAGTTTGACCAGGTCAAAAGGCAGCTGCTCAAAGAGCGCCAGGACCTGCTGAAAGAAGTCAGCGATTCTTACGAGACCTGCCGTGAAATAGGCCAGGATGGTGTACCTGACATCGGCGACATGTCCTCTGTGGCTTACAGTCGTGACGTGCTGTTTAACGTCAGTGAAACCAAACGCCAGCGCATTCACGACATCAACGTGGCTTTGGACCAGATTGAAAAAGGGGAGTATGGAATCTGCATGAGCTGCGGTGAAGAAATTTCGCCACGCCGCATGGAAGTCCGACCCTTTTCGCGTTACTGTATTGAGTGCAAAACGGATATTGAAAAATTTGGGGAACAATAATCCCATGACGCTTTACGGAGTGAATTCCGGGAGGAAACAATGACATTCATGGCCGTGATACTATTATTTATTTTCTTCGTTCTGTTTTTTCTCTATTTCTGGGGCCTTAATCCCCAGATGGTCACGATCTTTTATCTACCCGAGCAAAGCCTGACCCATCCGGCAGCAATAATCGTAATCGGCTGTATCCTTGTTGGTCTGATCCTTGGCTTCGGTGCCCATATCTACAGCACTGCGATCCAATGGATGAGACATTGGAATCGGGAACGTTCCGAAAAGAAGCAACAGGAAATCAGTGTCATCTACCGCGAGGGCGTCGGCCGTCTTCTGTCCGGTGACCTGAAAAAAGCCAGGGTGCTACTCAAAAAAGCACTCGATCGCGACCCTAGACGCGTCGACACTCTGATTGCTTTGGCCAGTCTGAACAGTCAGGAGGGCAATCACGCAGAAGGCCTGGAACTGCTGCGCAAAGCCAGAGAGATCGAACCGAAAAGTATGGAGGTGCTCTTCAAGACCGCGGCTATTCAGGAAGAGATCGGGGACGACGAAGAGGCCATAGCGACTTACCAGTCATTGATCGCGCTGGAAAAAGGCAATCGCAAAGCGTTGCGCAATCTGCGGGACCTCTACATCAAACACAACCGCTGGCAGGAGGCCCTGGAGAGCCAACGTCAAGTCCTCAAGGCCGGCCCCGGCACCAACCGCGTCACCGAAGAGAAGGAGATGCTTCTCCACCTGCGCTATGAACTGGCCCGCCAGGCAATCAGCAACGGCTCTCCTGCAGAGGCCAAGTCAGAGTTAAAGGACATCCTTAATCAAAAGGCCGATTTTACTCCGGCACAGGTTTCACTGGGCGATGCCTACGTCGCCATGAACCATGGTGACGATGCTGTCAAGACCTGGCAGGAAGGCTACAGGAAGCAGGGCAAAGGCGTTTTTCTGGATCGCCTGGAGGCTTATTTCATGAAGCGCGAAGACCCCTCTTCGCTGCTCAACTTTTTTCGCAGCCAGGTTCTTGAGCAGGGTGAAGACCTGCTGTTCAGACTCTTTTACGGCAAGCTTTGCCTGCGCCTGGAAATGATCGATGAAGCCAAAGAGCAGTTGCAGGCGGTGGAAAGCTCCGGTGTGGAATCCTCACAGCTTCATCTGCTGCTGGCAGAGACTTATCGCCGCTGCCGCGAATCTGAACAAGCGATCAATGAGTACCAGAAAGCGTTGGGTATCTCCAGGCGTCTTCACCTCAACTTCGTTTGTGAAGAGTGTCAGCATATCACTCCCGAGTGGAACAGCCGCTGCCCTTCATGCGGCAAATGGAACACCACCAGCCTGGTTGACCGCAAGTTGATTCAGAATGCCCGCCCGCTTTCGCTGGACAAGATGATCATTCATCACGGTGAGCAAAAAGAATGGCAAGGTGCATGAGGAAACCGGTTGCACTAATTATTCTCGACGGTTGGGGCCTCAGCGAAAGCTGCGAGGACAACGCCGTTTGCCAGGCACGCACCCCGCACCTTGATGAGCTTGCCAACGACTACCCGACATCCTGGCTGGATGCCTCCGGCCTCAATGTCGGGTTGCCCGAAGGCCAGATGGGCAATTCGGAAGTCGGCCATCTCAACATTGGTGCCGGTCGCATTATCTACCAGGAGCTTACCCGCATCAACCTCAGTATTGAAGAAGGAGACTTCTTTACCAATCCGATCCTGATTGATGCCCTGGCCCGCATTCGCAGCGCCAACGGCAAACTGCACCTGATGGGACTTTTATCAGACGGCGGTGTCCATTCCCATAACAACCATCTCTATGCCCTGATTACTCTTGCAAAACGTGAGGGAGTTGCAGCCTGCGTTCATGCATTTATGGACGGACGTGACACCCCACCGCAGAGCGGCGCTACCTACCTCGAGCAACTCGAAGCGGAGATGAAGCGCCTGGGACATGGCCGACTGGCAAGCGTGATCGGCCGCTACTATGCCATGGACCGTGACAATCGCTGGGATCGCGTACAGCGGGCCTGGCAGGCGATAACACTGGGACAGGGTCAACCAGCGGACTCAGGCGCAGCAGCAATTCAGGCCGCCTATGCGGCCGGCCAGAACGACGAATTTGTCGAACCGCGGGTTATCCAGCAGGAGGGTTTACCGGTTGGCCGCGTAAACGACAATGACGGCATTATTTTTTTCAATTTCCGCGCCGACCGGGCCAGGGAAATAACCCGCAGCTTTACCCAGCCGGGCTTCGCCGCTTTCGAAAGGCCTGAAGTTCCGCAACTTTCAACCTTTGTCTGCCTGACTGAATACGACGAGACCTTTAACCTGCCGGTAGCCTTTGCTGCAACAAGCTTTCCCAAGATCCTCGGTGAGGTTGTCGCTGAGGCGGGCCTGCGCCAGCTGCGAATCGCGGAAACCGAGAAATATGCCCATGTCACCTTCTTCTTCAATGGCGGCTTGGAAACACCTTTTGCCAATGAAGACCGCGTGCTGATCCCGTCACCCAAGGATGTCGCCACCTACGACCAGAAACCGGAGATGAGCGCTCACGAGGTGACTGATGAAGTGATCCAGCGCATCAAGAAGGGGACCTACGACCTGATTGTCCTGAACTTTGCCAACCCTGACATGGTCGGCCACACCGGTGTACTTGAGGCGGCCATTTCTGCCATGGAAACAGTTGACAGTTGCACCGGACGCATAGTCGACGCTCTGCTCGAAGCCGGCGGCTGCGCTTTGATTACAGCCGATCACGGCAACTGTGAGAAGATGTCCGACGGTAGCGGCTCACCGCACACCGCACACACAGCCAACCGGGTGCCGTTAATCCTTGTTGATCCCGACAACCGCAGTACCGTCCTAAAACCAGGTATCCTTGCCGATATAGCACCAACCATTCTCAATCTGATGGGTCTGGATGTGCCGGCAGAAATGACCGGTAAAAACCTTGTAGCCTGATTTATTCTGCCAGACACTGTGGCGTTCGTAATTTATTGTCGACATCTCTGGAGGGGATATCCGTGTGGACCCGCTTTCGCCTGGCACTTACGGCGAGTATCGACCTGCTGCTGCCGCCAGCCTGCTTGCTCTGTGGAGGATTGTTGCCGACAGGCCATGACGCGCAAACATTCTGTCGCGACTGCCTGGCAACCATGCGCCCCTTGACTTCAGCGCACTGCCGATGTTGTGCTCAACCTTTTCCGGACACTACCTCAAACCATCTCTGCGGCATCTGCCTGCAGCGACCACCACCCTTCTCGATTGTCCATGCTGCCGGCATTTATCAGGGCAAACTCAAGGAAGCTATTCACAAGCTGAAATACCGCAACCGGCTCGCCCTGGCGAAACCGCTCGGTCAACTCCTCGGCAAGAGCATCGTTGCCGCGGGGAATGGCTTTGCTCCGGACCGCATCATACCGGTACCGCTACATCCCCGGCGATTGCGGCAGCGCGGCTATAACCAGGCCCTCGAAGTGGCCAGGCCGATTGCTCAACAGTCTGGCCTCCTTCTCGACACAACACTCCTGCAACGCACCCGCAACACACCACAGCAGCAGGGTTTGTCTGCGACCGAGCGCAGAAGCAACCTGCGCAATGCATTTACCCTCACCTCTAGAGCACCGGCACTCAGGATTCTGCTGATCGATGATGTCATGACCACCGGTGAGACAGTGCGAGAGTGCAGCCGAACTCTTCTGGCAGGTGGCATTGACGAGGTTCAAGTTGCAGTCGTTGGCCGAGCCTGACCAACCAATTATTGTCATTAATTACATATCTGTGTAAAATGCGAAGACCTTGTGCGGAGATCTTATATTCGTATGACACCCGGGAATTCCATCATACAGAGCATTACCCTTGAACAGGCCTTAGCCACTATTCCCAGTGGACTCTATGTCGTTGACAAGAAGAGGACGATTGTCTATTGGAATCCAGCTGCAGAGCGGATCACAGGCTTTTCCGCAAAGGAAATCGTCGGTCAGCACTGCTCATTTCTGCAGGGCATTCCGTGCGGTGACGGCTGTGGACTTTATAACGTTGAAATCCCCAAGCCGATAATCGGCGCACGCTGCACAATCGTCACAAAATCAGGGGAGAAGGTGCACCTGCTCAAAAACATGGAGTACCTGCGCGATACTGCCGGAGAGATTATCGGTGGCATCGAATCTTTCACCGATGTCACACGACAACACACTCTGGAAGAGTCTCTACACGAGCAGACCGTATTACTCGAGGTTCGGGTAAAGGAACGGACCGCCGAGCTTAAGCAGAGCGAAGAACGCTTCCGCAGCGTTCTCGACAACATGGACGATCTGGCCTATATCGCCACGGAAGAATATGTTCTGACGTTCATGAACCGGTCCATGTTGGAGATTTTCGGTAATCGGGTCGGTGACTCCTGCTACAAGGTTCTGCACGATGAACCAACAACGTGTTCCTGGTGTCCAATGGACAAGGTGTTCAAGCATCGCACGGTGCGCGATGAACGCCAACTGGGCAACCAGGCGAGAATCTACGAGATCGTCCATTCCCCACTGCCGAATGAAAACGGCATACGACAGAAACTCGCAGTATGCCGGGACATCACCGAACGGAAAAAAGCCGAGCTTGATTTAAGGGAGGCCAACCGCGAACTCGATGCTTTTGCCCACTCCATCTCTCACGACCTGCGCGGTATCCTGGCTCCGGTGGTCACCTACATGGATTTTCTCCGTTTGACCTATAGTGAGGTTTTTGATGAACAGATTCTGCATATCCTCGGCGAAGTGGAGCAGCAGGGTGAACGGGCTATTGCGTTACTCGATGATCTTCTCGAACTGGCCCAGGTCGGCCATGTCAAGCCAGGTGACCACCCCACCAATGTGAATATGATAGTCACTGTGATCATGAATGAGTTGAGCCTGGAAAACAGCAGCTATCCTGAGGTCAAGAGCGAAGAGTTGCCGCAGTCCTGGCTTCCTAAAGCTCTGGTTTACCAGCTTTTCACCAACCTGCTCAGGAATGCCTGCCACTATGCACCGGAAGGAAGGGCTCCCATTGAAGTCGGCTATTGGGATGAGGACAATCGGGTGACTTATTTTGTGCGTGACTACGGTCCCGGGGTCCCTTTCCAGGAGCGGGAAACTATCTTCGACATTTTCTATCGAGGTAAAACCTCCCAGGGCAAACCTGGTAACGGTGTCGGCCTGGCCATAGTACGTAAGATTGCACTACGCTGCCAGGGGGAGGCCTGGGTAGAGCAGACCCCGGGTGGAGGGGCTACGTTTTGCGTGTCTCTGCCAAAAGCCTCCGTCTTCGGCAAACCTGCCGAAGATGAGCCATAACCTGGAAACAAACGACTCAAGTGAGGTGATTTGACCCTTCGTACCCAACCTGAAATGAGCACCTTGCCAAACCAGCAATATTTGCACATCCAGCGCCGCCTCCACGATCATTTCGGTTCGCTCCACTGGTGGCCGGCTGACAGCCCTTTCGAGGTTGCCGTAGGGGCTATCCTTACTCAGAACACGACCTGGACTAATGTGGAATGGGCCATTTGCAACCTCAAACAGGCTGAAGCCTTATCTCCGGAAAGACTAGCTGCCCTCCCCGTCAATCAGCTCGAAGCTATGATCAGGCCCTCCGGCTTTTACCGTCAGAAAGCCGCTCGTTTGCAAAATCTCGCAACACATCTGTTGGAAGACTGGCAAGGCAGTCTGGCTGATTTTTGCGCCGGCCCATTGAATGACGCCCGGGCAAGACTGCTGGCTTTGCCGGGGATCGGTCCAGAGACAGCCGACTCCATCCTGCTTTATGCGGCCGACCGCCCTTCATTCGTCGTTGACGCCTACACCAGACGCATTTTCGAACGCATCGGTCTGTTGCAGGGTCAGGAGAAGTATGACGAGATCCGCCGGATGTTCATGCAAAGCCTCCCCGAGGATGCCAACCTCTACAATGAATTCCATGCGCAGATTGTGCAACTGGCGAAGACCTGCTGCCGGAAGAACAAAACCCTCTGTGCAGACTGCCCTGTCAACAGAGAATGCAGCTTCGCGAAACGAGGAAGTTCGAGCGTTACCCAAAGGGAATTTCGCAACACTTGAGTGAAGAATCCGGAATCAGCATCTCAGAATCTGTCACAGCAATGCCTGCCGTAACTCAGCGACCAACCGAATATGAATCACAGCGAGTTTCCCGATACAACATATCCGATCTGCACTAGTACCCTGTATCCTATAGAATTACGCAAGATTGCGCAGGGATTTGGCGTGTCAGCAAGGCGCAACGCCGTTGACGCGGCAAAGAACCAGCAAGATGCGATAGTTTATAGGTTACAGGGTACTAGCCCTGTTCAATAGCAGACCTAAGCGCAAAAACCCTGATTTACCTTGACTTATTCAGCCATTTTGATAAGTTGCGGTGTTCTAAATCTGTACAAAAAAGGGATCCGCGGGGCTGAATTATGGACTATAAAGAGACGCTTAATCTTCCGGCAACCGACTTTCCGATGCGCGGCAACCTGCCACAACGCGAACCGGAAATCATGCAGCGCTGGGCCGAACTCGACCTGGACCAGCAACTTGGCGAACCGGCGGCGGGCAAGCCGAACTTCACCCTGCACGATGGTCCTCCCTATGCGAACGGCAACATCCATATCGGCCATGCACTGAACAAGATCCTCAAAGACATCGTCATCAAGAGCAAGCGCATGCAGGGCTACTACGCGCCCTACGTCCCGGGCTGGGACTGTCATGGCCTGCCGATTGAGCTGAAGGTCGACCAGAAACTCGGCAAGAAGAAACGCGAGATGAGCAAGGCCGAAGTTCGCAAGGAGTGTCGTGCCTATGCCAAAGAGTGGGTCGACATTCAGAGTGATGAATTCCGTCGTCTCGGCATCTTCGGTGACTGGCAACACCCCTATCTGACCATGACCTCCGACTACGAAGCAGCCACTGCCCGCGAACTGGCACGCTTTGCCGAAAGGGGTGGACTCTACAAGGGACGCAAACCGATCCACTGGTGTTCCTCCTGCGTCACCGCTCTTGCTGAAGCCGAGGTTGAGTACGAAGATCACACGTCACCTTCTATCTACGTCAAGTTTCCATACAAAGATGCGCTTCCCGAAAGTCTTGGCGAACTGGGGAGCAAGCCTCTCTCATTCGTCATCTGGACGACAACGCCGTGGACAATTCCGGCCAACCTTGCGGTCTGCCTGAATCCTGAATTGCCTTACGTCGCTGTCGACACCGGCGCAGAGCTATTGGTGATGGCCGAGGGCCTGTATGCCAAGGTCCTGGCTGAGCTCAACATTACTGATTTCAGGGTCGTCAAAACCTTTTCGGCTGAGCTTTTCGAAAAACGGGAATGCAGCCACCCTCTTTATGATCGCGCTTCCCTGCTGGTACTCGGCGATTACGTCACTCTTGAAGCCGGTACTGGCTGCGTGCATACCGCCCCCGGCCACGGCCAGGACGACTATCAGACCGGGCTGCGCTACGGTTTAGAAATCTACAACCCGGTGGATGACTACGGTCGCTATCGGAAAGACCTGGAATTCTTCGGCGGCGAAAAGGTTCCGGAAGTCAATTCACAGGTTACCGCCAAGCTGGCTGAAGTCGGAGCGTTGCTGAAAGAAAGTAAACTGTCGCACAGTTATCCGCACTGCTGGCGTTGCAAAAAGCCGATTATTTTCCGGGCCACCGAGCAGTGGTTCATCTCCATGGAAGCCAACCAGCTGCGCCAGAAGGCGCTCGACCATATCAATGACGTGCAGTGGATTCCACCCTGGGGACGCAATCGCATCTACAACATGATCGAAAATCGTCCCGACTGGTGCATCAGTCGCCAACGCAGCTGGGGCGTTCCGATCACGGTTTTCTATTGCAGCAAATGCGATGGGGCCTTGGCTGATGGCAAAATCATGCATCATGTTGCCGACCTCTTCGAAAAAACCGGCAGCGACATCTGGTTTGAAAAAGACGCAAAGGAGCTGATCCCGGCAGGAACGGTCTGCCCGTACTGTGGCCACGACGATTTCCGCAAAGAGATGGACATCCTTGATGTCTGGTTCGATTCCGGGGTCTCACATGCTGCGGTAGTCGAAAAGAACGACAAGCTTCAATCCCCGGCAGACCTTTACCTGGAAGGTAGCGACCAGCATCGCGGCTGGTTCCATTCCAGCCTGCTGACCGCAGTCGGCACCCGTGATGCTGCACCCTACAAGGCGGTTCTGACGCACGGTTTTGTCCTCGATGAAAAGGGTCGGCCGATGTCCAAATCAGTGGGCAACGTGATCGCTCCGGAGAAAGTCATCAATCAGTATGGTGCCGAGATTCTGCGCCTCTGGGTCGCCACTCAGGATTACCGCAACGACACACGCGTCGGCGATGCGATCCTCAAGCAGGTCTCCGAGGCCTACAGGCGAATTCGCAACACGGCCCGCTACATTCTTGGCAATATCCACGATTTCAATCCGGCTACCGATAGTGTTGCCGACAGTGATCTGCTCGAGGTTGACCGCTGGGCCCTCTCCCGTCTGGAAAGCCTGGCCAACCGGGTACTGAAATCTTACGACGTCTACGAATTCCACGTGCTTTATCATGCTGTGCATAATTTTTGCTCTATCGAGATGAGTGCATTCTACCTCGACGTCCTCAAGGACCGGCTCTACACCTCGCCGACCGCAAGCCTGGCACGCCGCAGCGCCCAGACCGCAATGTACCGCATCCTTGACGCCCTCACCCGCATGACCGCTCCGGTGCTGTCATTCACAGCAGAAGAGATCTGGGGGTTTTTACCCGGCGAGCGCGAAGCGAGCGTCCACCTGTCAGGTTTTCCCGGCTTTGCATCAAGTTTGATCGATGCCACCCTGGAAGCGAAGTATGAACGTTTGCTGGCAGTACGCAGCGACGTCGCCAAAATTTTAGAGTTGGCCCGAGCAGAAAAGACCATCGGACATTCCCTCGACGCACGGGTGGAAATCGCTGCCGATGGCGACTTGGGGGTACTGCTCAGAAGCGAAGCAGAACAGCTTGCCAGTCTCTTTATCGTCTCCCAGGTCGAAATCTGCGACAGCCTGGAAGACGGCAGTAACGGCGAGAACCTTCCGGATTTAAGAATCCGGGTCAGCAAGGCTGACGGTGAAAAATGTTCACGCTGCTGGAACTACGCCACTTCGGTCGGACAGTCCGAAGAACATCCGGAAATTTGTCACCGTTGTCTTGAGGCACTTGACTAAGAGCAAGACGCGCGACGAGGAAAACCCGAACGCATAAATGCAGTATTCGATCTTGAAACGGCCCATTTCAGACGAAAACATTTAAGTTTTTCTGGTTATCCACTTCACTCCAGTAAAGGCAGCACCAAACCGAAAATGGGCAAAGTCTTGCACGGACAAAGACGAACCAAAAAAACCTGAATTTAACGCAGAGACGCCAAGACGCTGAGAGAGGCAAAGACCTTTGATCAGGGTAAAACCGTCGTGATGTCCTCCGCGTCTTTGCGCCTCCGCGTTAAATTTGCTTTTCCGGCTTATAATGTTCCAATCAGAGGGCGACTTGAGTTAAGTGGATAACCACTTAAGTTTTTTACGTTCCGCATACGAGAGTTTATGTCCAGATACCGCACACTAGCGATCATCACTTCAGTCATTCTGGTCTTCGACCAAGCGACCAAACTGTATGTGGATGCCAACTTCCGGCTCCACGAATCGGTCCCGGTGATCCGCGGCTTTTTCCATCTGACCTACGTACGCAACAAGGGTGCTGCCTTCGGTATTCTCGCCGACAATGCTGTGCGCATCCCGTTCTTCATCACTGTGTCAACCATCGCCATGATTGGTATCCTCTGGTACATCAAGCACATCAGAGCCGACCAGAAATTAACCTTCTTTTCCCTTTCTCTGATTTTTTCCGGAGCCCTCGGCAACCTGATTGACCGCATTCGTCTCGGTGAAGTGATCGACTTTATCGATATCTTCTGGCAGCGCCATCACTGGCCTGCCTTCAATGTTGCAGACTCTGCCATCACCGTGGGCGTAACCCTGCTTTTTATCGAAATGTGGCGCGAAGATCGCCATAAGCAGGCGAAAAGCCCTGTTAACGAGTCTAAAGTGGTTTGATCGGGAAAAGGTTCTGACTGGTCTGGCCATGGCCGCAATGATATGCAGCCTTTCTGCTTGCGAAACCATGCAGGGTTTCGGCAAGGATCTGGAAAAAGCCGGCGGCTGGGCCCGGTAAAAAGTGAACTGAATCAGAGGAGGATAACCCTGCATAATCGGTCCCTGCCTGAGCCATTACCAACCCACAAGCCAGGCAGCTCGATTAAAAGCTCGGTTTAAAAAACCACATCCCATTTATCCCTATCATATCAGAACGTTAACTCCGCGCTCACCTTTGCGCTCAGGTTATTTCGCAAATCTAATTATTTCAGTGTGGAGTTTTCGTCGCAAGTATGGCAACTTACGCTGAATTATCATGATCATGCCCCACCCCCTCTTGGGTACAAAGTACCATCTTCCCGGGGCCTGCTGACAATACAAGAATATTAATTTCATATGACACAAGTGAATGACAAGCTGCTGTTCCCCCGGGGCAAGCGACCGTCGAAGCGCAAGGACCAGCCTTTCCGGACAGACCGTCCCAGCCGGAAGGTTGTGAGCATCAGGATCAAACTGACGGTTCTCACTCTGGTCATTATCGCCTTGATCACCACGGGCTCATCCATAGTCGCGATCCAGAACATGGATCGGGAACTGCTCGATTCATTGGTGAAGCGGGGTGCTTCTATCGCTCTCAGTGCCGCAATTCCGGCGGGCTACAGCATCCTCACCGATGACCGCCTGGCTCTTGACAACCTGGCAGCGAAAATCGAGGCCTCGCAAGAGGATATCTCCTACCTTGCAATTCTCGATAAAGATGGCAATATTCTTGCCCACAACAAGATGGCAGAAACCGGCTCTCTGTTTAAAGCGGCAGTTGGTGCTCCGTTAGAGCATGGCCCCGATTTTACCATGCACCGGGTTGACCGTGATGGCCTTGCCAGCTATGAGTTCCGGTCACCCATACAGTTTGCCGACAATCAGGTCGGCAGCATCATCGTCGGCATGGACACCTCTACACTGCAGATGGCCAAAGACTTTGCCCGCAGGAGGATTCTCCTGATCTCCCTGGCAGTGCTGGCTTTCGGAGCCCTTTGTATATTCATGCTGTCGAAGCTGATAACTGCGCCGATTGAACGCCTGACAGCAGGAGTATCCCAGATCACCGCCGGCAATTATCACGTCGAAGTCAAAGTCAGCTCACGGGATGAGCTTGGTGAATTGACGCACAGCTTCAATGAAATGTCGCGGGTGATCATGTCACAGCAGGAGAACCTGGGAGGCTACGCCAGCAACCTCGAGGAAGCCTACGTCTCTACCATACGGATTCTCGCCGCAGCCCTCGATGCTCGCGACAACTATACTCTTGGCCATTCTGCAAGGGTGGCAAGACTCTCCATCCTGCTTGGCCAACATCTCGGCCTCAGCGCAGAGGAGCTTAAAGAACTTGAAATAGCTTGTTTTCTTCATGATATCGGCAAAATTCACATTCCAGATGTCATCATCAACAAACCAATTCCACTTAACCAACAAGAATCATGGGTCGTCAAGAAACACCCGGAGCAGGGGGCCGAGATTCTCCATCTGGCCGAGTCACTTCATAAATACATTCCCGTCGTCCTTCATCACCATGAATGGTATAACGGCAAAGGCTACCCACACGGCCTGCAGGGGGATGAAATTAACAGCTATGCCCAGATCGTTTCTATTGCCGACGCTTATGATGCCATGACCACATCGCGTCCTTACCGTAAAGGCTGCTCCAGAGACGAGGCCATAACGGAAATCATGAAGTTCCGTGGCGCCCAGTTCAACCCTGAATTGACGGACCTTTTTCTGCTTGCATTGAATGATTATGAAGACGATCAGGCTTTATTCTCTCATGGAGGACCACATGAAACTCATAAATTTTTATATACTCACAGTACTTCTGCCGGTCACAATGCTTACAGCCTGCGGAGTGCCGCCGCGTGCAGCCAAAGATTTGCCAAAGAGGGTAAACGTTCAAGCACCCATTGAATCCCCTGACCTGTCTGACCTGCCAGTATTAAACAATACACTGGCTCAGCAGCAGGCCCGCCACTTACTGGACGCGCAGGACTATATCGGCACCATTAATTTTATTCAGGATGAAAGAAACAAAGGGGCAGGTGAGAAAATTCTGTCCGAGGAATACCTGCAGGCTGCAAACAGCAGTCTGGACCAGGCGGATGCCCTGATGAGAAAGGGCGATTACCCAGGAGCTGCCATTCTTTTAAAAACCGTTCAGGCCAGCTTCCCTCAGAGCCTTGAACTGCAGCAACAGGTGACAGCCTCCCCCACTCAGCTCACAGACAAAATCGATCTCTGCACGGAAAAACTCATGGAGGCAGGACTAATTGCCTACCGCTCCGGAGAACTCGCCAGAGCTGTTAAATTCTGGGAGCAAATTCTCGCATACAACCCGCAGCATCAGGACGCCCGTAACTCAATCCAGACCACACAACTGCAATTGACAAAGCTCAAGACTCTGAACAGCAAGGATCAGGCGCCACTAAGCGGCCCGATACAGGGCCAGTAAGCATCGTAGGAGACCATCTCATAAACAGTCTCCTGGGACTTGAAAGCTCAGAGGCAGTATGGGATAGTCTGCATTAACGAAGTAAAAATCGGTTTAACTGTCATCACTCGCGACTGAATTCCAGGTTGAGTTCTCTCAGGGCAGGGGCTCGGCAGCGAGCAGAGACAGACTGGAGCCTTGAGATTGCCGAACCCGATCAAAATCCCCCTCGCTCAACGCGTCACTGAAGTCACCCCGTTTCTCGCCATGGAAATCATGGAGCGTGCCAAACAACTTGAGGCTGATGGTCGTGAGATTATCTACCTCTGCCTTGGAGAGCCGGACTTTGCGACCCCTGAACCCATTGTCAGGACCGCATGTGAGGCAATGCAGGCCGGGGAAACACGCTACACCCACTCTCTCGGCCGGATCGAACTACGCGAGGCATTGGCAGAACATTATAAAGACCGTTACAAGGTGACAGTTGATCCGGAACAGGTCATCGTCTCTTCAGGCACCAGCCCATTGATGCTTTTGCTCTTTGCAGCGCTATGCAATCCGGGTGACGAAGTCATCCTTACTGACCCCTGCTACGCCTGCTACCCGAACTTTATCCGCTTTGTCAACGGTGAGCCGCGTTTTCTGCAGACCAGACCGGAGCAAGGTTTTCAACCGCAACCAGATGATGTGCGGACTCTGATCAACGATCGAACGCGCGCCCTGCTGATAAATTCCCCGGCTAATCCGGCCGGCTCTATCCTCTCCCGGGCCGAGTTGAAGAAGCTGGCGGAGCTTCCGATTCCGCTGATCTCAGACGAAATATACCATGGGCTGACGTATGAGGGAGAGGAGCACAGCATCCTGGAGTTCACCGAAAATGCGTTCGTCCTCGGCGGCTTCTCCAAGGCCTATGCCATGACCGGCTGGCGACTTGGCTATCTGATTGCACCGAAGAGTGCGGTCAGGGCTCTACAGACTTTCCACCAGAATATTGTGATCAGCGCCAACAGCTTTGTGCAGTTGGCCGGGGTGACGGCACTGCGTGAAGGGGAACCTTACGTTGCAGAGATGCGTGCCGAATACGATCGCCGCCGGCGCCATCTGATACCACGCCTCGAAGAGATTGGCCTCAAGATTCATACCCGCCCGGCAGGTGCCTTCTACGTGCTTGCCGATGCCCGACACATTTCCCACGATTCACTCGCCCTGGCCAGAGAAATCCTGGAAGCCACCGGAGTAGCTCTCACTCCAGGTATCGATTTCGGTCAGGCCGCTGAAGGTTTTCTGCGTTTCTCTTATGCCAATTCCATGGGGAACCTGGACAAAGCCGTCGATCGGCTCGGCGACTTTTTCCGACAGCGCGGCTGGTTGTAGGCTGCGAGTACCCTGTAACCTATATGATTTCGATGGATTGCGTAGGGATTTGCCGTGTCAGCAAGGCGCGATTTCTGGTGCCTAGCCGTAGCTAAGCAGCTGAAATCGGAACGTAGCTGACGCGGCAAAGAACAAGCAAGGTGCGAAAGATTATGGGTTACAGGGT
>JACZKE010000036.1 GCA_014860225.1 Desulfuromonadales bacterium | reverse complement strand
GGTTACGCTTGACGAGTTCCTGCATGGCGTCCTGGTCGCCGGCACGGACCCGCCGGGCGACGGCGATTTCCTGTTCGGCGGTCAGGAGAGGGGTCTTGCTGACCTCGTAGAGGTACTGATCGAGGATGTCGCGCTCCGCGGGGCCGGCCCCGATGGCCCGGGCCGCCTGCCGTGTACGCGGCGCGCGAGCGGGGACGCGGGGACGCGGGGCAGGTTCAGCGGCTTCGGGTTTCGGTTTTCTGGCGGACTTCTTGACGGGCATGGAAGGTCCTCCTCCGCTTGACACAACTGCAGCCCACGCCTAGGTTTGTGTGCTGTCGCGCAAGCGCTTTTGGGGGCCTGAGTGACAGGTGATAGATAATGGGGGCGTAGCTCAGTTGGGAGAGCGCGTGAATGGCATTCACGAGGTCAGGGGTTCGATCCCCCTCGCCTCCACTCCCAGACAGGACCGGGTGGCGGAATGCGCTCGGCGTGGTTGCGCGAGGGAGGGTACTCGGCTAGACTCCCGTCCCTCGTCGTCGCGGGAATAGCTCAGTTGGTAGAGCACAACCTTGCCAAGGTTGGGGTCGCGGGTTCGAGTCCCGTTTCCCGCTCTCCAGAGGAAAACGTCGCGGGGTGGAGCAGTCTGGTAGCTCGCCGGGCTCATAACCCGGAGGTCGCAGGTTCAAATCCTGCCCCCGCTACCAACAAAATCAAGGACTTGCATTAACATGCAGGTCCTTTTTTATTTGCACTGTACCCTTTTGTGTACCACGGGACCTGCACAACATGGTAAAAGGAGAACTATCATGGCATGTCTCAAGAAACGCGGCAAAACCTACTATGCTCAGTACAACCTCGGCGGACAGCAAAAACGTGTGAGTCTCCACACGGAGTCTTTGCAGATCGCTAAAGAGAAAATCAGGCAGATTGAATCCGCGATTGCCAGAGGGACAGACATTCCGCTACCAACCCGAACCCCGCTTGCACAAGTTGTCAAAGCTTATGTTCAACACCTCTCTACAGTAAAGACTCCCAGTAACGTTCGGCGCGACAGCCATTATCTAAGAAGCACTTTTGGGCCAATCTGCCCAGAGCTGGAGCTGAAGAATGCCAAGATCAGTCAGAAGGGCATCAAACGGCCTAGCAAAGAATATGTCCCTCCGATTGAAGTGAACTTCTTTGAACAAATCACAACGGCAGATATCGCAGCCTTTATCTCTGCGCAAGTTCGCAACAAGGGACTGGCACCGAAAACGGCGAATCGCTATCGGGAGATTCTGACACGTTTGTACAATTGGGCCTTGGAGCAATACGGCACAAGAACACCTGACAATAGAAACCCTGCTGCCAAAGTCGAACGTTACAAAGAAAAGGCATCGAACATCCGGTTCTTAAGCATGGACCAGATTAAAGAACAGTTTGAGGCTCTTGCTGACACCCCTCAACTGCAAACCATGGTAGCAATCTATATCTATGCAGGTTTAAGAAGAGAAGAGGCACTGTGGCTCACTGGCGACGATATTGATTTAGACTCTGGTCCTAATGGCATGATTCGTATTCGGCCCAAGACGGTTGATGGCGAGTACTGGGAACCAAAGACCAAGGTAAACAGGGTTGTTCCGATCAGTAAGGCGCTCAGAAGCTATCTTGATCAATACGTAAGGCCCGAATCAGAAGCCGTCTGGTTTTTCCCTAGTCCTAAAGAGTCAAGATGGGACGGAAACAATTTCGCACAAGCTTTGGCCAAAGTGAATAAAGCAAATGAGTTCCCCTGGACTTGTTTGGACTATAGGCACACATTTGGAAGCCAATTGGCAATGAAAGGTGAAAGCCTTTACAAGATTTCAACCTTGATGGGAAACTCGCCTGAGATATGCCGCAAACATTATGCAGCGATACTACCTGAGCTATTAGCTGACACAGTTGAATTCGCATGAATGATTCGAGTTCAACTAGGGGAGCCAAGTGTACCCTAGAACGGGCAATCCGACAGAATCAACAGTCTTGACTGTGAAATGGTGTAACTATATGGTGTGACAATTGTTTCTTGGACACAGGGAGGGGACCTGGTGAACTTGACTACTCAGATCATAATGAACCGTCTTTAGCGGCAATCACCGCTTTTGGCGGTTTTTTAGTTGTTAATGTATTTTGAAGCCCCCGAGTTACTGGAACGGGGTTGGACCTTAGCTCTAATTTTTTCTTCAATACTTCAGAATCTTTGCCTGTAAAGAACTTTTTATTTAAGGGCTTGGAACACAAACTTTAGCTTCTACCTGTGGAGCGATATCTATCGTACCCGCTAGTAGAATCAATGTTAGTTGCTCAAGAGAGGTGACAAATGGAAATTAAAGTCCAAGGAGCTGGTGCAGGTTCAGGCATAACAGTCACGATGGCCTGCCCAAGTTGTGGGCATACGGGAGTTTTTGAGAGGACGCCAGCAAATGATCTCCATGTCCAAGGTTATTGGTTGGGCCAACGTAAGTGTCCTAACCCTGCATGCAACGGCCATATCTTTTATGTAATGAGTGACGATAAAAATGAATTTTTTACCTACCCACCTCGAAGAATAGAATTCGATACATCAAACATACCTGAGAGAATTGTAAATACCTTCAAAGAAGCAATAACATGCCATGCTCAGAGGTGCCACACTTCTGCTGGCATAATGATACGACGAACACTAGAGGAACTCTGTGAAGAAAAAGAAGTTAAGGGCAGGAGCCTTAAAGAACGCATAACTGCACTACAGGGAAAACTGGTTATCCCTCAAGAATTGCTTGATGCAATGGACGAACTTAGGCTGCTTGGCAATGATGCAGCACATATCGAATCAAAAGAATATGACGATATTGGAAACGATGAAATTGAGGCGGCAATAGAGTTAACTAAGGAAATATTAAAAGCCATCTATCAGATGCAGGATCTAGTAAACAAGCTAAAGGCTTTAAAGTTAAAGAGGGGCAATTAGGCAACTAACCAGCAAATCAAGCGGATGGAATGAGGCTCGGTGTTTCCCGAAAAACAATGTCAAATTGCGGTAGCAGGCCGAGTCTTCTCGTAGCCACCGCTTATCGCGAACCCTTAGGCTTAAAAACTATGAAGAATACTCATGTATCAATTTCAATAGGTGTAGCTTTTATTCTGGGTGCAGGTGCTGGTTGGATTGCAAAAGGTGAATTCATAAATTACCTTTTCTCACACTACGTACCAGCAATAATCACATTGCTAGCAGCATATTACGGTGCAAAGTTTGCTTTTGAGTTTCAAAGTAGAAAAGAAATTAAAGAGGAAAAAAACAGAAAAATCATAAGTGGGAATTTGGCCATTTTTAAGTTGTCCACGATGATCAGCTCACTTATGTCATATCAAAGACAGGTTATAGAACCAGTTCGCGGGAAATATACTGCTTTTCTTGAAATGACTCCAACCCTTCCTCAAAAAAAAGAGAACATCTCTATAGACACAGACTCTTTAGCTTTCTTGCTTGGGTCAGAAGACCCAAATCTTCTAGGCGAACTTTCAGTTGAGGAAGCGCGGTACGATGCCGCAATAGCCGCAATCAATGACCGATCGATGGTTCATCGCAATGAAGCTCAACCTACTTTAGATGCGGCGGGTATGCAGAATGGCGGAAGTTGCACACGTGAAGAAATGCAGAGAATTTTAGGTGAAAGACTCTTCCACACACTGCATCAATCTACTGATCAGGTTATCTACCATGTTGACTCAACTATTCTCAGCCTAAAAGAAGTCTCAGACAAACTTTCAAGGGAATTAAAAAAACTATTTCCTGATGAAAGAATCATCTCTGTAGAAACGCCAGAGGAGAGAGAGCTAACAGAAGGCGAAGCTTAACCAAGCAATTAAGCGGACAGATTGGGGTTCGGCGGTTCTCGTAAAAGTATCTACTAAATTGAAAATATGGAGCACTGCCGCTTAGCTCGAACCGTTAGACAATCAGACCTTCTTCCCAGTGCCCATCTTCGTCTGTACTGGGGACCCGTGTTGGACTCGAACAACAAACAAAGCCCTAGTCCGAAACCTAGGGCTTTGTCTATGCTAAAACAGCGCAATTAATATCTCTTTTCTTCCGCTAAAATCTTTTTCTTTTTAACGTTCGCAAGATCGTCATATGTTGGGGAAAAACCAGCATGGAAATGTGGCCTCAAACACCCATGTATATATCCTGCAAAACTGGGCTTTCCGCATCTTTCGATGAAGACTGAAGTTACCGTAAAATAGCACTTAATTTTAATGCGATTTCCCCCAGAAAATGCTCCGGGAAATGGTTTATTTTTCTTGAGCCCTTGGGCGCTACGATTGCTTATCATATCATCCGGTCCCGTTCGTAATTTTCGACGTCTTTTCTGAGGAAACGGACCATTCCATTTTTACCATCACCCAAAACAAATCTTTTCATTCCGGCACGTCTGGCAACCCTGTCTACAGAAGAGCGAGCACACTGCCAACGTTCTGATAGTTCTTTGGCTGAGATGAACGGATTCTTGGTCGCTGCTGCACATTTGCAGTGATTATGATTTGTCATTGTTCCCCTCCGATTCTTGATTGTAGTTTGCAAAGCCAAGCCGAAGTAAACGCTTGTCATAAGTTTTATGGAATTCTTTTTCGTACCAATAGCAAACGACTTCAGACGATAATTCTCTGACCGCATCGTTAATATCCCGTACTCCTTTTCTGGCAGCATATGAAGGCAGCATCCCTCCAATGTGCTTAACAAACCAACCAGAGCTTGGCAGCAGATCGCTTTCGCTTGTTCTGCCAAGGGGTAGGACTTCTCCAAAGAGGTTCGCTGTCGCCTGAACCTCTTGCCACCAAGGATGGATTGTTCTTCTGTCCTGTCTTTCATTGTCTTGTAAACGAAGAGAGAACCAATCCTTGGTCAGGTAGTCCCAGAGACCTGGGGCGTTGGCTAGCAGGTCATCAAGCGTGTCTATCTTTCGCTCCTTCAACGCTGTCCTCCCAATCTGGAATTCAACCCGCCACACCCTGTCTGGTCTTTCCAAACCCCACTCTTTCAGGAACCAGAGTTTGCCTGAGGCAGACATGATTTCTTTGCCTTTGTTGTAGATTCTGAGTTGAATCTTTGCACCACGTCTCCCAGCATAAAACGTTTCCAAGATGCCGTTGTCTTCATAGTGCGTTGTTTTCTTGGTTCGACTGACCATATGAGCTTTGATGAATTCCAACGTGGGGTCTTCTGGCATCAGAAAATCAACACACAGGTCGCAACGACTTACTAATGTCTTGAAGATTTTGCCGTGAAATTCTTGAAGGTCATCCGTCACCTGTTGGACAGACTCAAGAACTCCCTTGTGCCATAAGCTCTCAGACAAAATTGATACGTACACATTGGGTGATTCACCCGGTGGGTTGGTAATGGAGATGAAAAGGTGATATTCAGGGAACTTGAGATGGTAGCGGTAGTTGGGAGCTTTCCCCGTCCGAAGGTGAAAGAAATTACGCCCTTTAGGAGTTTGGTCCTTTACTCCATCGTCTCTTTGAGCCTGCTCCTTTTTGTTTTGTAGTGCTTCGTGAAGGGCTTCCCAGCGTCCGTTCCATTGAACGTAAAAACCTATATCCAATGAATCAATTCCATAAGCTAGCCTACGAAAACCACTCTCAAGTGGTATTTGCGTATGGCGTGTTACAGACCACGCCATATTTTTCTGTCTTTTGTCTAAACAGCCTTTTTGTAATTGAGCCATGATCAATACCTTTCAGACGCTTTATGCGCCGGTTAGAGATTGCCCATGGCTCGCTGACGACAACAAAATTGTCCTGGCTGGCTCTGGGTCCCCGAGTGGGGAGAAGTTAGTTAGCTGCGCAGAGTTGCGCTCCCTTGTTCTTTCTGGTTGCAATCATTTTGTAGGTACTCTCTTTTCCGTCTGCTCCCAGCACAATGACCTTGATAGGGAACTCCTCTGTTTTAACCTTGATGATTTGCTCTTTCATTGCTCGTTCCTTTGGTTAGGGTTGATGGTATCGTCAATAGTTTGACGCTTAATATGGCTCATATTGAAACCAGGTAGCCCAACTTGTCAACACAAATAATTCAATAATATTGAGTGTTTACGATGATTAAGGGTCAAAACAAGTGGAAGGGTATGGAGAAAAACGAGAGCAAAATGGACCGGTACATCTACACAATAATAAGTCTTGAGATTTAAGGGATAAAAAGTGTGAACTTTGTGCAAATTTAGGAATGACTTTGTTCAGAAAATAGTCCAATTACGCCACAAGCAAAAGCGTGCAACATACTGAAATAAAACTTATTTATGAAGTTTTCTTTCGAAAAAGTTATGCGTGCAAGCAAAAGACAAAAACGTGAAAAAAACGCACGATGAGTCATCAAAAATCAGGAAGAAATTAGACGTGATTTCGGCATAAATGATTAAGAGATAATATGTGATAATGCTAAGAACAAGATTGGTGCAAAAATTTACTTCGATTATTTTTTTGTGCAAGACTGTTTCGTGGAGAGAGAAAAGGGCCTTCAGCTAATTTCAGTTTGCAGTGTCAGTAAGAATCACCTGCTTTGGTAAAAGTCGCCCTCTCCATTTGATGCAGGAATATAAATAAGACAGAAATCTTTACCTGACTTAGATTCCCCTGTAGATTGGTGCCGTCTTATTTGATGTGTTCCATGGGGGATGGAATGATGAGCAGGTATGAAAATCAATTATAGATTACTAACCGCTTTTGTTGGCTTATGCTGACTGGCGGTTTTTTGCTTCATTATTAGACTGTCTATTCTCATGGAAATCATGCCTGGATATTATTGTTTTTTCCTGTATGGCTTGTACTTTGGGGGAGGAAATGGACATGTTAAGGAGATTGAAGTCGGCGGCATCAACAGGTGAAATAGTCAAGATTGTTTATCACGGTGGCACGCAACCAGGCGCGAGTCGGGAGGTTGTGCCGTTTAAGATTGTTGACGGGATTCTTCATGCCAGATGTTGTAGCTCGAATGTCACTAAAACCTTTAAGTTAGATAAAATTGCAATGTGTGACGATGGTGCTGATGAAGCAGAGGTGTCATATGATGTATCAAAGGCCTTCCCCTCTGAGATTGATGAGTTCATAGCGATAGACGTCGAAACGGCAAATGCAGCTAGATCGTCGATATGCCAAGTGGGTATGGCTAGATACAAAGACGGTCAACTGACCCATGAGTGGAAGTCATACGTCGACCCTGAGGATCATTTCGATGGTATGAATATCTCAATTCACGGAATCACAGAGAGTACGGTGAAGGGTGCTCCTGATTTTCCAAAGGTTGCTGAGACGATCCGCAAGGCCTTAAATGGTCGGATTGTCGCTTGCCACAGTGGTTTCGACCGTGCCTCTATTGCGAGAGCGTGTGAAAAGTACGGCATCCCTTCCCCAAATTGTACCTGGCTTGACACTGCACGAGTTGCGAGACGGGCTTGGGTTGATGATTTCGCTCAGAGCGGATACGGTTTGGCCTCGGTTTGTCACTTCCTTGATTATAGTTTTGGTCACCATGACGCCCTGGAGGACGCTAAGGCTTCTGGGCATATATTGTTGTGTGCCATTCGTGATACGGGGATTAGCCTGTCTGACTGGAAAAAGCGCGTTCTTATGCCAGTAGGGTCGGATGAGAGCGTGAAGCACGCGAGAGCTGGGAATGTCGAAGGTGCGTTATTTGGGGAGGTTCTGGTGTTCACGGGCGCATTGGAAATACCAAGAAGAGACGCTGCTGACTTAGCAGCAAAGGCTGGGTGCGACGTTGCTTCAGGCGTGAACAAAAAAACGACAATAGTTGTGGTGGGCGACCAGGACACTCGGGTCCTGGCAGATGGAGCAGACAAGAGCACTAAACACAGAAAAGCTGAAGAGTTGATAGCAAAAGGCCAGCACATCAGAATAATTGGAGAGACCGACTTCTTGAAGATGCTAGAAGTAAGCACCAACTGAGAGAAGATATATTTCCTATAATGCAGGGTCAGGAAGAATCGTGCATTTCTGCCAACTGGAACACACTGAAACAATGCAGTAGTATAAATAGGATTAGACCACAAAATGACGGCCACTCGGAGTTGATCCAGGAGGCCATTTACTACTAATCAAGGGTTGTAGGAACAATCCACATTGCCCCTTTTCGGATCGGTAAAAACCAGTTACATAACTTATGAGACAAGTCATGCGTCCAATGGGAATGGGCTCTTGACGCCGAGCCCGCCCTTATTAAGGACATGGGTGTAAATCATGGTTAGCCTCATTTCACAGTGTTTTGCTCTGAATACTATGCGGAAAATTTTCCGTATATTAAGGAGTTATGCTAATGAGTGACTGGCTTCAAATTATAATATTGACGTTAATAGCAGGTATCGCAATGCCAGTCGGGGCAGCTGTTGCTGGAATCGAACGAATCCGTCCGCACTGGTTAGAAACGGAAGTTCGTCATAGCGTGATTGCCTTTGGTGGAGGAGCGCTTCTGGCAGCTGTTGCGCTGGTACTGGTCCCAGAGGGTATGCGTAATCTGCCTTTGCTGCTAATTGTCATTTGTTTTGCAAGTGGTGGAATAGCTTTCATGGTTCTTGATATTCTTTTAGCTGCAAACAAAACCTCTGCGAGTCAGTTAGTTGCCATGCTGTCAGATTTTGTCCCTGAAGCATTAGCTCTTGGTGCGACTTTCGTCATATCCAAAGATACGGGGCTTTTGTTGGCTGGAATCATTGCTTTGCAGAATGTCCCTGAAGGGTTTAATGCCTACAGAGAACTCAAATTATCGACACATTATCGTGGAGCACAAATCGTAGGAGCATTTGTACTTATGGCCTTCTTGGGGCCAATTGCAGGTCTCATCGGTTATTTTGTGCTTTCGAGTTACTCGCAGCTTGTTTCCGGTATCATGTTGTTTGCAGCTGGTGGAATACTATATTTAATATTTCAGGACATTGCACCGCAATCCAAACTGAAAAAGCACTGGTCGCCCCCGTTGAGTGCCGTTGCCGGATTTTTACTCGGTGTGATAGGGAAAGTAATAATCGGGGCATAACCAAGCGTTCGAGCGGACGCAGTGATCTGCGCCGCTCAACTTAACGTTATTCCGACAAGTCACCATTTATAAAACACAAAAGCCCTCGATCTTCGGATCGAGGGCTTTCTTACATTGCAGGGACAGTAAGGATTATGTTTTTTACTAATCCAGTGGCCTCAAAACAATGCGAGAGGACAAATAGTAATCATCCTCTCGCAGTATAAACTACTCTAAACGTTTCCCCCGGGACTTACATTAAACATGCTCAAAATTGATTTGATCTGTTAGCAACCAACCATCAATAATGATCTCCGCCTCAAGACTATATTGTCCTGGTTCAAGGCTGTCCGTTTGGATGAAATAGCCTCCCTTATGAGGACGCGCCCTAAGCATCGTTTGCACACCTGTTTGACTTATCAATGTGACAACAACTTGAGCGTTCTTGACGATTCTCTTCTGCGGATTCGTCATAAAAAACATCAGAGAACCACACTGGTCGGATATATCGTTCCTGTCAGGGTTCAAGTTAAAATCCGACCTAAGAAACAAAATCTTATAATCATCACCACCAAATTCAGCGGAACATGTTTCCTCCTCTTCGGTAATATCATTCAACTCAAGGACAGGATTTATAAGAGCCGTTGCGGGGGTGGTCATTGTCATTACAATAAAGATTGAAAAGAGTGCTTTCATAAGACGTTTCATCATGATCTCCTTATACTCTCGTAGAGCCAATTTGCCCGGTTAATATAAGTATAAATCTGTAAGCTTCAAGAGAGTATGAAGAAAAAGTGAAATTATCGTGAATGCTTATAACAATTAAAGCTAGTCACAATGTTAAGCCTCTAGCGTTAGAATATTAAAAGACAAGTCAAAAGGTTTTACCAATTTCCATTCCTGGGATGAAAACTTGACCATGGTGAGGGGAGCAGATTTGGATGTTTCTGGAAATGACGATTTCAGAGACGAAAAAGGGTGTCTTATTGATAGAGGGATATTGGAAACAATAGACCGCAGCGAAAAAGCTGTTACAAGTTTATGTATCACTCTTCCTAGTTCTACTTCGCTGCGGAAACAACTTTTTGCAAATGTTCCCATGCCAGGGTTGGAATGACTTCATCTAAAATTTTCAGAGAACTTGAAACAACCCGATGTGCGTCGTTAATGGATGTCACCCCTCCCTGCAGAGCGTGATTCAGTTCGGCAACTTTTGCACCGATCAATTCAGATATTTTGTTTTCTATAAACTCCCTATCGTGACGAAGTTTTGTAGTGAAGAGGTGCATTAATTTGGCCCTTAACGCGGTTCCTACAGCTTCAAGTACAACAGATTTCCAAAGATCTGAGTCGTCTTCTGGATAATCAGATTTCCATACATCTACAATCCCAACAATGAGCAAGGAACTTTGATGAATGCTGTTTTTAATAAAGTTCTTCCTCATTGTTATGAGGTTGTGTTTTGCAATCTCCTGAATTTCCTCCGTTGAGATGGCGGGGTTTCGGGGCGGTCTTGTCGGCCAGGTTTCGTTTTGTTTTGCCAAATAATCATCCATTTG
Organism: Desulfuromonadales bacterium; assembly: GCA_014860225.1. GTDB lineage: Bacteria > Desulfobacterota > Desulfuromonadia > Desulfuromonadales > BM103 > M0040. Next base: position 64,356 of record JACZKE010000036.1, on the reverse strand, counting down.
ATTTAAGGCCAGGCTTCCTGCCTCAGAATGTATCCGCTTGAGAATCGAAGCCCTACAACGGGGTAATACTTCATGGGATTTCTCTCCAGAAGTAAATATCTGATTGGCATTTACCAAGTACTCTTTGAGGAGATCCAGTTCATGGGACGAAATACCGGTATCCAGGCGTAAATGAGCGGATTCGATATTCTGTCGAATTTTCTCATAAATTTTTTGTTCTTTGTTCTTTTTGACCTCTTCATCTTCGACCTTTAAAGCCCTTTGCCAACCGAATTTCATTTCACTTTCTTTTTCACGCTGTTGTTTCTCGATGGTTTTCTCAAGCGCAATAAGTGATGTTTCGAACTGTTTGTTTAACGGCTCTTTTTCGCCCGGAGCGGGTTTTGGTACGCTTGAATCAGAATGGTGGAAAAGACCTATTAAACGATCTATAAAATCAAAAGGGCCTTGTCCGTTGGAGGCCTGAGTTCCCATTTGGATTCTCCTTCTGGATTGTTCAATACTTGAAATTTTATCAGCACTTTCAATTACGACAACCTGCTTTTTATTTATAAACGGGGCCCTATCTCTGACTGGTTTCGAGACTTTGTCTTTTTGCGATTCTGGTGGCCTCAAAACAAAGCACGAGGATAAATAGTAAAATGAAGGGCTAAAAGATATGTTCCGTAAGCAATTTGCTGAACACTATGTAGGCGCACGCGCCGATCTACCGCAAGTAGATGCCCTGTTAGAGTCGGTATTGAGAATTGGAAAGGATTTGGAGGAAGGCCGTTAAGGAGAGAATTGAGCCGCCACATGTGCATGCAAACCCTCCATCTTCGGATTGGGTGCTTTTCCTATAACTCACGATTATCAGTTACCCGAGGAAACCCACCAGAGCATATTCTTATTAATGCTCTCGCAACTAATTCTTACATGTCCTCAGGATATATAGTGCGTGTTCAGGGTAAAGGCTTAGAGTCTTTGTTTAGACTTTTTGTGGGTAACTAACCTGATTACCTGTCCCCTAAACTGTACCCTTTTTGCTTGACTACATGGTTTTATTGGGCTATATAGTAGGCCCTCTCACAAGAGGGAAGCCCTTAAGATTGCGGCAAGTTTTTGATTTTAAAGGGAAAAGGGACTTCGGTGTTTTTCCGCTCATAACCCGAAGGTCGCAGGTTCAAATCCTGCCCCCGCTACCAAACGAATAAAGGGACTTGCATAACTGCAGGTCCCTTTTATGTTTAAACATCCTCAGTGACTGTCACATCATGCCTTGCGGCAGTTCTCCCAATGGAGTGTCCACGCCGAGCAACCGGCCGACAAAGCTCGATTCCTGATGATCAAGAACCCTGCCTATGTCCGTCTGTGTCAGGATACCGGCCATTCCACCGTGCTCGTCGACAACCAGCAAACGTCTGACCGAATTCTTGAGCATCATGCCAATGGTGTCGTGAGGTGTCGTCGTCAATGTTGTTGACACTACCGTCGGGGTCATCACAGAACCGACGGCGACAGCTGACAGATCGACTCCTCTGGCGACACAACGGACCACGTCCCGCTCTGTGAACATGCCCACAGGCTGATTATCTTCCATCACCACGACACAGCTGACAGAGCGACGCGCCATCAGAGACAATGCATAACGGGCCGGCACATCAGAAGCGACATGCAGAATCTGCGGAGACATCAGGCAAGACACATCGCTGATGCCGTCAAAAGTTTTTCCTTTAAGGGAACGCACCAGGTCCGTCTGGGTAAAGATACCCGCCATATCCAGGCGGGCGTCAAGAATAACAAGGTGGCGGATTTTGTGCTGACAAAAGACCCGGTAAGCCTGGGCGATGGTCATGTCCTCAGAAGCGGTCATAACCGGCTTATTCATAACCTCCTTGATCAACAGGCCTGATTGCCCAAGCAGCCAATTGGCTGCAAAGACCACGTCCCGCTCAGTGAGAATTCCGATCGGCTCATTGTGCGACAGGACAACGATGCAGCTGATGCCCCGATCACTCATGATCTGCAAGGCCTCCTGAACAGTTGCCTCGACCTCAACGACTGCCACAGAATGCGTTGCAAACTTGCCGATCGTTTGTTTCATACTCCCCCAAATACCATTTTCTGAACCGGATTCCGCTATTAACCGTATGCAATCAGGTTATTTGCCTGAGTTTTTCAACAAAAACGCCATGAATTTGGTCTTATTTGATATTGTGCAAATTTGGTTCCATAAACAGCAATCAAGGTCAGCCACGATCACCAATGGTTGTCAGCAAAAAAATCCTGCATCAGAAAACAGAGACAGGATAAGATTGCGGAAAAGGGCCGTTTCCAGACGAAAACTAATTCGTATCCATTCAGAAACTCGGGACAACACAGGCACAGTTTTCGGTCCGGAAGCTAATTTAAAAGACCTTGGTAAGCCAGACGATACGCCTCCAGATCCTGCTCCGAGAAACAGGTCATGACCACGCGGGGGGCAGACTCTTCTGTAGCGATAAAGTCGAGGATAACCCGCAGGGCGATTCGACTGGCCCGTTCTATCGGAAAACCATATATGCCAGTGCTGATCGAGGGGAACGCGATACTCCTAAATTTGTGTTTGACAGCCAGCTGCAGACTGTTGCGATAGCAGCTGGCCAGCAGATTATCTTCGTTGTGGCCACCACCATTCCAGACCGGTCCCACGGTGTGGATCACATGCCGGGCAGGCAGGTTATAGCCTGCCGTAATCTTCGCTTCTCCCGTCGGGCATCCCCCCAGGGTCCGGCACTCTTCCAGCAACTGCGGGCCAGCTGCCCGGTGAATGGCGCCATCAACCCCACCCCCGCCGAGAAGGCTCTGGTTGGCGGCATTAACGATCGCATCAACTTTGAGTTGCGTAATGTCTCCCTGAATGATCTCAATCTTCTCTTGCAGCATCACAGCCTCCTGTCTCATCTACAATCACACTCACCTTCAAGTATCAATCGTAGCCTGAAGCAGCGAGGAATCAAGTCGACAGGTCAGAAGAATTTTCCAATCGCATTAAAGTGCTCGATGTCGATCTTTTCGGTATCGGCAAGATACAGGCAATTGACGCCAGCACAAGTTTTGACTCCTATTAGGTTATGGCAAGCTTATTGCTGTTATTTCGTGATGATTTTTGTGATGATAAATTCTCAGGAGTAAAGAACGCATGAGTTTGAAAACTAAAAATACCCTGATCACTATGGCAGTATTGTCCGCTTTGATCCTGTCGGTGGTTGGAATTACCTATCGAAGTACTCAAGCTATTATCGAAAAGACCATTGACGACCATCAGCTGGCAACAACCACCGATGTGAGCAAAACCACTGAGTTGTGGTTAAATCAGCAGATGAAAATCCTCGATGCAACGGCAGCTTCAATCCTGTTGCGCGGTGTCGGCAATAATTCTGAGACCCTGGACATGCTGAAAATGGCCATGCGGGCGGGGCATTTCAGCGATGTCTACATCGGCCTGACCAGCGGCGTGATAATTGACGGTGCCGGCTGGACGCCACCACCAGGTTACGATACCAGGGTTCGTCCGTGGTACAAACGTGCCGTCGAGGTCCAGCACACCACTTTTACCAGACCCTACATCGATCTCACGACTATGGAACTGGTCATTGCGCTGGTAACGCCACTGCACGTAGATGGGCGATTTATAGGGGTGATGAGCGCCGATACCGTGCTCGACACGTTGGTGGAGAACCTGATGAGCGTCAAGGTCGGTGAATCCGGATACGCGTTCATTATTGACGAAGAAGGCACCATTCTGGTTCACCCGAACCAGGAATTTGTCATGAAGATGAAATTGCAGGAAACGCAACCCAGTCTTTCTCATGAACTGGGCAAATTGCAGCAATCATCCCTCGGGACTGTTGCTTATCGGGACCAGGGCAATGGACGGGAGAATATCCTTGCCTACAAGAGGATTACCAATACCGACTGGTTCCTGTGCACAACGATACCCAGTGTCGAGGCTTATGAACTGACGAGGAAAACAACGGCCCTGATTGCCGTTGAGAAGGTGCTGGTCGTGCTCGGTGTCCTGGCTCTATTGACCCTTGTCGGCGGTGTCGGTAGTGGGCTGGTCCTGTTTGTGTTCAACAGGCGATTTGAATCGACGGTTCAACAGCACAAACAAGAACTGACAGGAATCAGTGAAGATTTACAGTGGAATATCAGCAAACGCAAAGAAGTCGAGACCTCTTACCAGACACTCTTTCTTGTCGCGAATGACGCCATCTTGCTCAGTAAGGGATTGCAGTATGTGGAATGCAATGAAAAAGCGGTGGAAATGTTTGGATTCCCGCGTTCAGAAGTGATCGGCATGAATATGCTCGATTTTTCTCCTGAGTTTCAACCGAACGGTCGAGAAAGTTTAGGGATGACGAAAAAAATTATCGAAATCGCCAATGCCGGAGAACAGCAGTTTTTTGAATGGACCTTCCTGCGCTCGAATGGGACAGAGTTTGCTGCCGAGGTTGGTCTAAAGATCCTGCGGCTTGACAATCAAGAGCTGACCTTGTCGAGTATCCGGGACATATCAAAGCGCGTCAATGCGGAGAAACAGCTGAGACAGGCGCAGAAAATGGCGGCCATGGGCGAGATGCTCGGCGCAATTGCCCATCAGTGGCGACAACCCCTGAATACCCTGTCAACCTACATTGCCAGTCTGCAGGCTGCTTATCACAACGATAAGATCAATAAGGATTTTGTGCAAAAATTGACGACTGAGGCGGACTCGCAAATCCAGTTTATGTCCAAGACCATAGATGATTTTCGGCACTTTTTCCGCCCGAGCAAAAGCAAACTCCCGTTTGATATCGTCGAGGCGATCAACAGTGCCGTCAAATTGATGCAGGCACAGCTTAAACAGAGTGAAATAGACCTGAAAATTAAATATAATACCCGGGAGCCTCTGGTAGTGTACGGCTATCAAAGTGAATTTGTCCACGTGCTGGTCAATATTCTGGCCAATGCCAGAGATGCGATAGAAGACAGGTTTTTGCAGGAGACCCGTGAGATACTTCGCCTGATCGAAATCGATGTCGTCAGTCATGGCAGCGAGGTTATCATCCACGTCAAAGATTACGGTTGCGGGATTCCCGATCATTTGTTGACAAAGGTATTCGACCCCTACTTTACGACCAAGGCGACCTTGTCTGGAGCGGGGATAGGTCTTTATATGGCAAAAATCATAGTGGAAAAAGAGATGAACGGGGTTCTTTCGGCAAAAAACACCAACGTAGGAGCACAATTCACCATAATACTGCCAAAATCTGAACCGACGCTGAATGCAAGTCGGGAAGGTGCGTAATGCTGGATCTAAGCAGGCATAATCCACATATCGTTTTAGTGGATGACGAACAATCCGAACTGGATGCCTATAGCTTCCTTCTGGAGTCGATGGGGGTTCAAAAGATCAAAACAATTCCCGACAGCCGTCAAGCCCTGGAAGAATTACGGCAAATTCCTGCTCCAATCGTCTTCCTGGATCTCAACATGCCGTATTTGTCCGGTCAGGATGTTCTTCGTTTGATCAAGAAAGAGCGCCCCCAGGTTCCGGTGATCATATTGACCGCAAACTCGGAAATCGAGACTGCCGTGGAGTGTCTGAAATTAGGTGCACATGATTATTTGATAAAACCGATCAGCATGTCGACTTTTGGGTCGGCGCTGCGTAACGCCCTGGAAATCGGCTCGTTACGCAATGAGGTGATGTCACTGAAAGGGATTCCTTTCGGCAGCAGACCATCACACGCGGCTTTTGCAAAAATTGTGACGCAAAATTCCGCGATGATGGAAATCTTTCAATACATCGAGGCTATTGCCGAGAGCGGCCAGCCAACCCTTGTCCTCGGGGAAACCGGTTCCGGGAAAGAACTGATAGCGAAGGCCATTCATGATGTCAGCGGTTTGCCTGGCGAGTTCGTGGCCGTGGATGTTTCCGGCCTGGATGACACACTCTTTTCCGACACGCTCTTTGGCCATGCCAGGGGGGCCTACACGGGGGCAGACAAAGCCCGGCCCGGCCTGCTCGAAAAGGCGCAGGACGGCACAATATTCCTCGATGAGATAGGCGATCTCAGTGAAGTTTCACAGGTAAAGTTACTCCGCTTCCTTCAGGAAGGTGTTTATTACCCGTTGGGTGCCGATCAACCCAGGAAATGCCGGGCACGGGTCGTTGCTGCGGCCAACAAGGACCTGCAAAAGCTGGCCGGGCAGTCAGGCGGCTTCCGCATGGACCTGTATTATCGGCTCAGCACTCACCTGATCAAGATCCCGCACCTGAGAAACCGTCGGGAGGATATCCCTTTATTGGTGAAACACCTGGTTGCGGATGCAGCCCGCAGCATGAACAGGGCAACGCCTTCGGTCAGCGCAGAGGCGATGCACCTCCTGCTTCGCCATCCGTTTTACGGCAACATTCGAGAGCTGAAGACCTATCTGTTTGATGCCGTGGCCCGTTGCGGCGGTTCGGAAATCCCACAAGAATTAATTGCCGAGCGACTTGGAGGCAATGTTCCGTCCGCCCCTACAGGACCTCTTGAGGTCAACTCACTGGAGAAACTGTTCGGGCAATTCCCGACTCTTGAGACGTTGACGAATTATGCCATTGAGGAAGCATTGGAGATCACCTCACGCAATCAAAGTCAAGCGGCCAGACTGCTCGGCCTGTCCAAACAGGCCCTGCATAAGCGTTTGAAAAACGCCATCCCCAAGTAAACCATAAAGGTCAACCCTGGTTGACCTGGTCAACCCTGGTTGACCTTTATGGTTGTACCTTTTCCCCCGCAACTCTGCAAATACGTATTTCCCCTCAAATAATATAATAAAATCAATCTGTTACCTTGGTAATTCTGGATGGCACAGCTGTTGCTAGTTATGATTGCTACCTTCTTCTTTTATATACAGGGAGTCATCGGAAACCCCGGATGGCACAAGTGCCGATTCAGGACGAACATCATTTAACTCTCCGCTGATGCGGAAAAGCCAAAGGAAAAGGAGACAAACATGAAAATGTTCAAACAGCTCGTTGTTCCCGTTGTTGCTCTGGCAATGCTGGCAGGTTCTTTCGGGTTCGCGCAGGCGGCGCCGGATACCGTGAAGATCGGCAACATCATCCCCTTATCAGGACCGTCGGCTTCTGTCGGCATCCAGGGGAAACAGGCCCGGGAGATGGCCGTTGAGGAAATCAACAGTGCGGGAGGTATCAAGTCCCTGGGTGGTGCCAAGCTTGAGCTGTTGTTTGCCGACAGCAAAGGCGACCCCACCGTCGGCGTTACAGAAGCTGAACGTATGATCAATTCCGAGAAAGTTCATTTGCTGACCGGCTGCTGGAATTCGGCAGTGACCTACCCGACCACCCAGGTTGCTGAGCGCTATGGCATCCCTTTCATCGTTCCGGTCTCGGTTCGCGACACCATTACCGAACGCGGCTTCAAGAACGTATTCCGTATTGCCGCAAAAGACGGTTGGTGGGCAAAAGACCAGTTCGTCTTTCTGGACGACATGAAGAAAGAGTTCAATGTTGACATCAAAAAAGTTGCCTTCGTCTATGAAAATGGTGACTGGGGCGTAGGTTTTGCTGAGAAGTGGGTGGATCTGGCCAAGGAACGCGGCTACGAAGTCGTCCTCAACGAGCCCTATCCAAGCACCGCCAGCGACTTGACACCTGTCGTCATCAAATTGAAACGTGCCAAACCGGACGTCGTCTTCATGACTTCCAACGCAGCTGATGCGATCCTGCTGACCAACACCATGGCCGAAATGAAAGTCAACGTCAAAGCGATCATTTCAAGCGGTGGCGGTCATGCCGACCCCTCATTCCTTGCTGCCGCCGGCCAGAACGCTGAGTATCTGTTCGATATCGTCGAATGGGAAGCCGACCTCAATCGCCCCGGCTTGAAAGAAACCAATGACAAGTACAAAAAGCTCTATGGGCACAACCTGAACGGCGAATCGGTAGACGCCTATGCCGCAATGTATGTAATCAAGGAGGCCCTTGAGCAGGCTGGGTCCAATGACCCTGAAGCCCTGAGAAAGACCCTGTCAGAGATCCAGGTCTGTGGCGGCAAGGTCGGCCTGCTTGCCTACGACTGTATAGACTTTGATGAATCCGGCCAGAACAAGAATGCCAGCCTGGTCATAGTTCAGACCCGCACCAAAGGCAAAGAGATGGACCGTATCACCGTATGGCCCAAAAATGTTCGTAGAGCTGGTTACACTCCGGTCTTCCCCCAGCCGGAGAAATAGGTTGTAAAGCTGAAGTGCGGGGCGAAGAGTCCTCTCCGCCCCGCTTTTGCTGCCGAAGGAGTTTGCATGTTAGGCATTATTGAAGCATTGATTAATGGCATCCTCATGGGATCGATCTACGGTCTGACGGCTGTGGGGCTGACACTGATTTTCGGTGTCATGAAGGTTATCAACTTTGCCCATGGTTCGATCCTGATGGTGGGAATGTTTGCGGCGTACTGGTTCGTCATCCTCACCGGCTGGAATCCCTATTTCGCAATTCCAGTGGTGGTGCCGCTCCTGTTCTGGTTCGGCTACTACATGCAAAGTTTTATTATCAAGCCAATTTTCGAGGCCGAGAAAGACGTTCGTGAGCCGATTACCGTTATTATCGTGACAACCGGTATCTGGTATGTTCTGGACAACCTGGCTCTGATGATTTTCGGTGCCGAGTTCCGTGTCGCAAAAACCTCCGTTACCGGGCAGGTTTTTGAATTTTACGAAATGTACTTCCTGCTGCCGAAAGTTATCGGGGCCGGGATTACCATGGTTTGCGGCATCTACCTTTACTGGTTCCTGAAACATTCAAGGATGGGCAAAGCCATCAGGGCCACCAGCCTCGATCGTGAAGCCGCCTCCCTGATGGGCATCAAACAGGCCAAGATTTACAATGTGGCCTTCGGCTTGGGCAGCGCCTGCTGCGGCATGGCGGCATGCGTACTCATCCCTTTCTACTATGTTTATCCGACCGTTGGTGTCCCCTTCGACATCAAAGCCTTCATCATTGTCGTTCTGGGCGGCCTTGGCAGTATTCCAGGGGCCATCCTGGGCGGAATTATCGTCGGCATCATTGAGAATGTCGGTGCCCAATTCATGGCGGCAACCTGGACTGAGCTGCTGCTCTATGGCGTTTTCTTATTTGTCCTGCTGGTCAAGCCTTCCGGACTGTTCGGACAGAAACATGACTATTAAATTTGGGACTGGAGTTATGCGATGAAGCAGTTGTTAAATCAAAATCCGAAAATTTTGCTTATCAGTGCGTTGCTGCTTGGTGCTTTATTCATACTGCCGCTGGTTGTGACCAGTCCGGCCCTGATGCAGATCTTTATTCTGATCATTCTTTACGCCTATTTCACGTCCACCTGGAATTTTGTCGGTGGCTTTGCCGGGGTGCTCCCTCTGGGACATTCGGCTTTTATTGGCATAGGCGCCTATACTTCGACTGTGTTATTCCAGACCTTTGGCATCAGCCCCTGGTTGGGCATGATTGTCGGGGGGCTCCTGGCTGCCATGATGGGCGTGGTTATCGGTCTGCCGACGCTAAAACTACGTGGTGCCTACTTTGCCTTGGCGACTATTGCCGTTGGCGAAGGCGTGCGGGTGTTGGTCGAAAATGTCAAACAGGTTGGACCGTTAATGATCAATGGCCCGAGTGGCATTTCGATCAAGCTGACGGAGAACTCCTTCAGCGCCTTTCAGTTCGACAGCAAACTGCCTTACTACTACATCATCCTGGCCATGTTGCTGATTGTACTGCTTTTGACCTATTTCATGATGAATTCCAAGATCGGCTATTACCTAGCAGCCGGGGGTGAAGAACCTGAGGCTGCCGAAGCGCTTGGAATCAAGGTCTCCCGCTACAGGTTGATCGCCATGGCCATCAGCTGTTTCCTTGCGGGGCTGGGTGGCACCTTTTATGCGCAGTTAATGCTTTATATCTACCCGAAATCAATTCTGGGGCTCGACCTCTCCTTTGAGATCGCCTTTATCGCTCTGATCGGCGGACGGGGAACCATCCTCGGCCCGGTTCTTGGCGCGCTGTTACTGCGACCGGTCAGTGAATTGACGCGAATCTATTTCGGCTCCATGCTTCCCGGGCTGCATCTGGTTATTTTCGGTTTGATCTTGATTGTAGTGATGCGCTACTACCCGAAAGGCCTGGTGGAACCGGTGAAGATTTTACTCAACAAGCTGTTCATTAACAGGCTCGGTAAACAGGGCGGCCCCGATGGGACAGACTCGGCAGAAAAAGCCGATTGATGCATGAAGGAGCAACCATGTCATTACTGGAAATAACCAGGGTCACAAAAAAATTCAGTGGTCTGATCGCTGTTAACGAAGTCTCCATGAATGTCGAATCCGGACAGATCGTCGGTGTGATCGGGCCCAACGGCGCAGGCAAAACAACCCTGTTCAATTGCATTGCCGGCGCTTTTCCACCCACCTCCGGCAGTATCGTTTTTGACGGCAAGGAGATCGCCGGTAAGAAACCTTATGAAATTTGCCGGCTCGGGGTGACCAGAACCTTTCAGGTGGTTAAACCCTTTGCCAGCAAGACGGTTCTTTACAATACGATGGTCGGGGCCTTCGCCCACACCAAGCACCTTCATGAGGCAGAAAGAAAAGCGCTTGAAGTTCTCGAGTTCCTGGAACTTGGCCATAAAAAGGATGTTGTTTCAAAAAGCTTGACCCTGCCGGAAAGGAAAAAGCTGGAATTGGCGCGCGCCCTGGCCACAGAGCCGAAGTTATTGCTACTGGATGAAGTCATGGCAGGTCTGCGCCCTACTGAGGTCACGGACATGTTGCCGATCATCCGGAAAATCAATGAGACAGGTGTGACTATTGTCATTGTTGAGCACATCATGCAGGCGATTATGAGTCTTTCTGAAAAGATCTATGTCGTCAATTTTGGCAAAAAAATCGCAGAAGGCGACCCGCATGACGTAGTCGCTGATGTAGACGTGATCAAAGCTTATCTGGGGGATGAATATGTCACTACTCAACATTGAGAATATCAGTGCAGGATATGGTGAGATTCAGGTGCTCTTCGGCATTTCCCTGCATGTTAAGGAAGGCGAGATTGTCAGCATTATCGGTGCCAATGGAGCGGGCAAGTCGACCCTGTTAAAAACTGTCTCAGGGTTGATCAAGCCCAGTTCCGGGAGAGTCGAGTTTGCAGGCAAACCGATCCATGAATTGCCTCCTGATGAAATTGTTGAACAAGCCTTGATTCATGTTCCGGAAGGAAGGCGCCTTTTTTCACAGATGACTGTTTATGAAAACCTGGAAATGGGTGCTTACAGCAAGCACGCAGAAGTTGGTTTCGCAAAGAACCTGGGGGATGTCCACGCATTGTTCCCAAGGCTTAAAGAGCGCGAAAAGCAGTTGGCCGGGACCTTAAGTGGCGGTGAGCAGCAAATGGTCGCCATTGGCCGAGGTATCATGGCGCAACCCAGGATTCTGATGCTGGACGAGCCTTCCCTCGGATTGGCACCGGTTCTGAAAAAGGATATTTTTGCTGCCATTAAAAAAATTGCGGAGACGTACGGAACCACTATCGTTCTCGTGGAGCAGGATGTTGTCAATTCCCTGGCCATCAGTGACCGTGCCTATGTTATGGAACAGGGGCAAATCGTGATGGAAGGAAACAGCGAGCAATTAATGGCCGACCCTCATATCAAGACGGCATTTTTAGGTCTTTAAAATTCATAAAAGCGAAAACATCCAACAATACCAAGCGTTAGCGAAGACACTGACACAGCCTATTGAGAATATTTTATAAGATTCTTCGTATCCCAGCGTCTTCATGTTAAAAATGACTGTTTGCGACTTCATCGAAACCATGAGAAAAAGGAATCCATCATGTCCAACACTGAGTTACTTGCCCGCCGTAACGCTGCCGTTCCCAGGGGCGTTGCATCGGCCACATCTGTGTTTGCCGTCAAGGCAGATAACGCCGAAGTCTGGGATGCCGACGGCAAGCGCTATCTCGATTTTGCTGCAGGCATCGCTGTCTGCAACACTGGTCATCGTCATCCAAAAGTCATGGCCGCGATTGCCAGACAGTGCGAAGCTTTTGTGCATACCGCCTTTCAGGTGATGCCCTATGAAACCTACATTGCCCTGGCGGAGCGTCTCAATCAGCTTGCGCCGATCAAAAAGGCCAAAACCCTGCTGATGACCACAGGTGCCGAGGCTGTCGAAAATGCGGTTAAGATTGCCAGGCACTACACCCAGCGACCGGCGATTATCTCATTTACGGGCGCTTTTCATGGCCGTTCCCTGTTGACCATGGGAATGACCGGCAAGGTCGTGCCTTACAAGGCCGGTTTCGGACCTTTCCCTGCCTCGCTTTATCACGCGCCCTTCCCGATCGCACATCACGGGGTCAGTGTCCAGGACAGCCTGGACGCTCTGCAACGGTTGTTCAAGGCCGACGTCGAGCCGGAGCAGGTGGCAGCGATCATCCTCGAACCGGTTCAAGGCGAAGGCGGCTTCTACATTGCTCCCAGGGAGTTCATGCAGGCGCTGCGTCAACTCTGTGACCTGCACGGCATTCTGCTGATTTGTGACGAAGTGCAGACCGGCTTTGCCCGCACCGGCAAACTTTTTGCGACAGAACATTTCGACATCGAACCCGACCTGATGACGATAGCCAAGTCCCTTGCTGGCGGCATCCCCCTTTCCGGCATCATCGGCAAGGCCGCAATCATGGACTCCGCCGATCCCGGAGGGCTCGGCGGGACTTACGGCGGCAGCCCCCTCGGCTGCGCCGCGGCCCATGCCGTACTGGATGCGATCGAGGAGGAGCAACTCTGCGAGCGCAGCCAGCGCATCGGCGCACGCATGATCGAACGTCTCAATGTTATGAAGAAAAACCCTGACAGCACGCCGATCGGCGATGTGCGCGGACTCGGTTCCATGGTGGCTTTTGAGCTGGTCAAGGAGCGCGGCGGTCATGTCCCTGATCCTGACAAGATCAAACTGCTGACCGCGAAGGCCCTGGAGCATGGCCTGATCCTGCTCTCCTGTGGTATTTACGGCAACACGCTGCGCTTGCTGGCACCGTTGACTATTCCTGATGCGCAGCTGGAGGAAGGTCTGGATATCCTGGAGCGGTCATTGACTGAAATCGCCTGATCCATGATCATGAAGTGTATAGACGATGATTATCAACGTTAAATTGGTCGGCCTTTTCCAAACTGGCCGATTCAAACAACAGGACCGCGAGTATCCGATCGGTATAAAGGTTCAGGACGTCATCGACGACCTGCAACTGCCACAGCAACATTTTGGTATAGTTCTGATTAATGGCGTGCATGCCGACATCAATACCCTGGTCACTGCTGGTGATCACGTGGTGATCATGCCGGTGGTGGACGGAGGTTAGGAGATCTTTAGTGAAGATTGAGACGACTGACCCGGCAGCTGAGCCCTCGGCAATTTTCTACAAACGCTGCAGTGTTGACCTGCGGAGTGGCGATATGAGCTTCGCCGATGTCCCCTGTCGCAACTTCGAAGATGTTCTCGGTGGTTTCGGCCGCTCTTTTCAGGATCTGGCCAAACGGCAGGTCGAAAACGCTTACTGCGACGAGAACCCACTGATCGTCAACACCGGTCTGCTTACCGGCAGCAGCGTCATGACCGCGCTGCGCACCTACTTCTCCGGCTACAGCCCGATCAAAGGTTCGCAGGCAGGGCTGCCTGCCGCCATGTGGTCGACCGGCAGCGGCAAATTCGGCGCCAAGTTCAAGTGGACCGGTCTGGATGAACTGGTTTTCGAGAACCGTTCGGCAACGCCGATCTATGTGTTGATCAAGGAGACCGCAGCCGGCCCTCAAGTCGAATTGAAGCCTGCCGAACATCTGCTCGGGCTCTCGACCCACGCCAAGATCATGGCTTTACAAAAAGAGTACGCCGACGCCCATTTTGCCGCTATCGGTCAAGCCGGAGAGAACTGGCAGAACAACTACATGGGCTCCGTCGCCCTGTCCACCGAGAACCAGCTTAAATCGCACGAAGATAAATGCCGCTTCGCCGGGCGTGGCGGCATGGGCAGCCTGATGGGTTACAAGAATATTCTGGCCCTGGTGGCGCAGAGCAGTGACAAAGTCAGTAAAATCAGCGAAGCGGTGAAGAAGGTCAATATCAACGTCATCAAGGGCGGCGGATCGGCCCGCATCCAACCCCTGAGTCGTGGCGGTGGCGGTGGAACCTGGGCGGCGTATGACGTGCTGCAGGAATTTCACGCTGTGCCGGTCAACAACTTCCGCCCACAGGGCAACGATTTACCGGAGCGGCTGTTCCGCGCCAATGTCGAGCGCGACTACCACATCAAGTCGGAGGCCTGCTTCCGCTGTGGCATCACCTGTCACAACAATATCTCGGAGAAAAACGCCGACGGCAGCAGGGGTGAATTCCTGGCCAAGTTCGACTACGAGCCACTCAACCTGCTCAGCACCAACCTCGGCATCCATGAGGCCGGCCAGGCGGCACGCCTGATCCAGCTCACCGACAACTACGGCATGGATGCCATTTCCCTTGGCGTCACCATTGCCTATGCCCTCTCATACAACGCAAGACATCCGCACCAGCGTATTCTCAACGGCGCGACCTTTGGCGATTATGAAAAAATCAGGGAGCTGGTCATCCAGGCCGGAGAAGGCCGTTTGCCGGAAATCGGCAAGGGTTCCATGCGCCTTTCGGCAAGTCTCGGTGAAACCGCCTATGCCTACCACGTCAAGGGGCTGGAGATCGCCGCCTACCAGCCGGAAACCAATCCCGGTTACGCCTGGGCGATCGCCGGCGGGCACATGTCGATGGGCACCTACGGGCTGCTGACCCGTGAAGGCAAGTCGGATCTTGAATCCTGGGTAAAAGGGATTACCGAAGACAAGCTGCATATCGTCGGTTTCGATATGATCGGCCTGTGCAAATTCTTCGACATCGCCAAAGGCATCGGTACGCAGATGGTGGTTGACTGCCTGAAGAGTGAATGCAATCTGGATGTCAGCATTGAAGAGATCCGCGCTTCCGTACGTCGGGCCTTTCTGCGCGGCCTGGCCCTGGAACTGCGCCAAGGCTACAGTAAAGCAGAGTTCTGCCTGCCGGCCGAAGTGTCCGAGAATCCGAACCCGAACATCAAACTGCCGAATATCACCAGCTCGGAGTTCATCGAAAAACTGGAGAAGCGCGTCTGGGAGATCTTTGAACCGGAGCTTCAAGGGCTGCTGGATTAGAGATAACACCTGACTGACTGGCAGGTGTAAAAAAGGAAAAGAATTTGTACAAGGGATAAAGAGCCCACCGATTTGGCGGGCTCTCAACTTTCCATTATGCTCATTCGGGTATTCCGGATGGCCACAAAGTCATCGTTTCAGTCTTCGGTCAACAACACCGCTTCGGCGACTTCACGCAAAGATTTGCGTTTATCCATAGCCAGTTTCTGCAGGCGCCTGAAGGCCTGCGGTTCATCCATGCCTCGCTTCATCAAAACCCCCTTTGCACGATCTATCACCTTTCTGGATTCGAGCGTTTCCTGAAGTTTGGCCACTTCCTCGCGCAGACTGGACAGTTCAACGAACTGATGAATAGCGAGATCAACGGCGACAAACAACTGTTCGGCACGCACCGGTTTGACCACGTAATTCATCACTCCGGCCAGACGTGCCCGCTCGATCGTGTCCGCCTCGGCATTCGCTGTCACCAGCACAATCGGCAAAGGCTTGATCTTGCCTATTTTTTCGGCAGCCGTGATGCCATCCATAACAGGCATGCCGACATCCATCACCACCAGCAGAATTTCCTGGTGGGTCGCAATTTCAACGGCCTGAACACCGTTTTCGGCCTCGAGGATCTCGTCAAAGCC
Organism: Desulfuromonadales bacterium; assembly: GCA_014860225.1. Lineage (GTDB taxonomy): Bacteria > Desulfobacterota > Desulfuromonadia > Desulfuromonadales > BM103 > M0040. Next base: position 48,479 of record JACZKE010000036.1, on the reverse strand, counting down.
ATAGCCAGCAACGATTTCAGCAACCTGACGCCGCAACAACGCTTCGTCATCAACAACCAATGCTCGCCTCATAATACGCAACTCCTGTAATTATTTAAGAAAAGGATATGGGATAGTTTTGCATCAGCGATGCCAACATCAGGAAAACCATTTGGCACTCTAACTGCACTGACGAATGAGCACTGTGCTTTTTTGCCGGAACTCTCACCGTGGTGCTTATGACAAACCTGTATTCGACATCAATGAACCGCTGCAACCTGCCTTCATGGGTGATTGCATCACGACATTACAACCGGCACCCCAAGGTGCTGGAGATTCAGGGTGTGCGCCACAATGGACGGCCCTTGTTCGACAAACTGGCAGGACAAGACGATCCGGAGATTCGCGGAGCCCTGTTCCACGATTTCATGGATGTACGCTTCCAGCTGCACCAGTGGCAGCAAGAGGAGTCGCCGAGCAGTCGCAAAAGCCTTAAGAACAGCTATCTGCGTTTTTTGCGCGGCTGGCTGTTTGACAGCAATTCGATCGAAGCGGCGGTCATCAAGGGCTGGGTGGAGTCGCGTCTCGGCCTGGCGCCGACTTTTCATCACGAAGCGATCAACGACATCCATTCGCAAGCCTATTTCCGCTATACGATCGACCGGATGAAGGGCTCGGCACGAACCAGCGCCATCCTGCCTCAGCTCGACCTGCTCTATGAGTTCGTCCAGTACGAGCTTGCGCGCCGGCTCCCCGACCAAACGCACCTGACGCTTTATCGTGGCATCTACGATTTTGCCGAGCATCATGTGATCGAACAGCTTGGAAAAAACAACTGTTTGCTGCGCCTGAACTGCCTCAACTCCTTCACCGACGAGTTTGAAAAGGCCTGGGAGTTCGGCAGCCGGGTCCTGCAAACCGAAGTCCCGTTGACCAAGGTGTTTTTTATGAGCGGAATCCTGCCGCGGTCGCTCTTCAAAGGCGAGGGAGAGCTGATGGTGATAGGTGGCGAATTCGAAGTCAAGGTTCTCAGTGGTGGATGACCCCGGAGACATAAAGGACGAGACTCCAGCTACCAGCGAAATTATCGCCAAGGCGCGGGCCGCGTACCTGGGCCTGGCGATCGGCGATGCCCTGGGAGCGACCACCGAATTCATGACACCTGCGGAGATCAAGGTGATCTATGAGGTGCACCGTAAGATCATCGGCGGTGGCTGGCTGCACCTCAAGCCCGGACAGGTAACCGACGACACAGAGATGTCATTGGCCCTGGGGCGCGCACTGCTCACTGCCGGAAAGTGGGACCGCAAAGGCATCGCCGATAATTTCCTCGCCTGGATGAAGAGCAAACCGGTCGATATCGGCGCGACCTGCCGGCGCGGGATTCGCGACTACATGCTCAAGGGACAGCTGGAAACACCCTACAACGACTGGGATGCCGGTAACGGTGCCGCCATGCGCATGGCCCCGGTTGCCCTGTTCACCCTCGGTGATGAGGCGGCGCTGGCGCAATGCGCAATTGAGCAGGCTCACCTAACCCACAACCATACGTTGTCAGATGCGGCCTGTCTCGCCATCGGCACAATGGTGCAGAGGGCCATCCTTGGCTGCAATCGATTCGAGCTCCACGAGGTGACCCGGGAACTTGTGGCTGACTATTACAGCTTCCGTTTCAACAACTATCGTGGCAATGCCAGCGCCTACGTTGTTGATACCTTGCAGACGGTTTTCAACTTCATCTTTACGACCGGCAGTTTCGAAGAGTGCCTGCTCGGTGTGGTCAACCAGGGTGGCGACGCGGACACCACCGGTGCAATCGCCGGCATGATCGCCGGCGCATTCTACGGTCTGGATGCAATCCCGGTTCGCTGGTTGAAGAAGTTGAATCAGAACGTGAGAGCAGAGGTCGAAAACCAGGCGCTCGGTTTGGTCGCTTTATCACCTTGGAGGCAACGGCAGGTATAAAAAAACATTACGGTTTCCAACGGGGTCATCCCCGGCGTTAATGACATATCGGTCACAGCGAGGTGACTGTTCCTGGAGCAATGATGCCCGTTCGGAATAACTCCGTGCGGGTTTTATTTTCGGGACGATAACCCAGGGGGCTGTCCGACAATAGAGGCCGCAGCGAAAATCCAGAAGTTTGAGAACAGATTTTAGCTCGTTTGCAGCCTCATAGCCGTAGCTATGGGGCAAAAAGGAGCTGAAATATAGGCCAAAATGCTGGGTTTGCAGCCGGGCATTTATTGTCGGACAGCCTCCCAGACAAAGGAGAGCCATAAGTCATCAAGACAGAAAGGAACCGTTATGAAAGAGCACACCGAAAGATTGCCAATCCTTCTGGTTGCAGAAATGCTGAACACCACGCCCTTGAATGTTCTCATGCACATCAAACGCGGCCTGCTGCAGGCCATTGAAGAAGATGGCCTCTGGCTGGTCGACATCCAGAGTCTCGATGAGCTGATAGCAAAGACCGGCGGTAGCAAGGCTGAGAATATCTGCACCAGCGACTGTTCCCAAAAACATGCCTGTGGCGGCGGCTGCAGTTGAACAGAGAGGTAATAATCATGGGTATCGAAATCAAGCCTTCAGACCTGTATTACAAATACCACCGCAACAAAGAACTGCGCGGCGAACCGAAATTCGTCGGCAAACCTGACCCTGCGCCCTATGATAGGGATGATCTCTATGACGTTCTGCCGATGCTTGGTGCGGTGATGGATGAACTCCATTGCCGCGACGCCAGTGTGCTGCATCGCCTGGAAGAGCTGGCCGGTGATGAGATGCCGAAGTTCATCAGCAGCCGCGAAGACGTTTTCGATTTCCTGGCCAACGTCATGCGTGACACGCTGGGAGCGGATTCTGCCACGGAGTAATTACATGCAACGGGTACAAAATGGTGACCGTGTCACCGTCCACTACATCGGCACGCTCGATAATGGCCGGATCTTTGATCAGCGCGAAGAAGATCAGCCACTCCCCTTCACCATCGGCGCCAGTGAGGTTTTTCCTGCCTTGGACAGGAAATGATCGGCATGGCGGCCGGAGATGTGAAGAACATTCATCTCTCTGCGGATCAGGCTTATGGCTTGTGCCTCGATGAAAATCTTTTGACTGCTTCACGCAAGATGTTTCCCGCCGAACGGGAACTGCATATCGGTCAGAAAATGGCTATCGAACTCGGTGACAACGAACAACGAGTTATGCGGATTCGCCGTATTGATGACCATGAAGTGCTGCTCGATGGCAATCATGATCTGGCAGGGTGCGATCTGACGTTTGCTTTGCAGTTGGTAAAAATTGAGTGAACGTTAACTTAACGGGTAATGAGGGGCACGCAATAATTTTTAAGCGTCCGTCATTGCACGTCTATTTGGGACCTGTCCCCATATTCACTGACCACATGCTCCAGATTGCCGGCTACGGTCTCGCGGGCCAGCCATGCCAGTGTAGCACGGGCCTCGGTCAGATGGCGTTGTTGTGATGGACTCTGTACCACCGCAAGGGCAGCTTCTGCGTAGCCATCGCCGCCAAGGGTCCGGGGATCACACCCGTCGCAATGGAACACCTTTCGGTATTCTTCTCCAGAATCATCATTTAGCCGCGATCAAGATTATGAAAATCTGTAAAAGCTAAAGGCTTTGGCTTTTGATTTAATCATAGACCTTGATAGATTTTCATTGCGGCTAATTTGCCTTTGAATTTAAAGGGGTCGGGGTCTTGCACAGCTACGTTCATTTGAAGATTCAAACAAAAGCGATTCACGACAGAGAGAGGGGTCAGCACTTTTCCACATAACTTTTCAGACACTCTTCTCCTGTGTCGAAAAAGTCACTCGTCAATTATCTACCGATGGCAAAACCGTATATGCCGCTGTTCGACACTGTGTATCGAAGTAGCCGAAGACCGTAGTTATGCAGGTTTCTATCGCCAGTGGCCTATACCTTCCGACAATTTTTTTTCTTTAATTTCATAAGGTTATGCAATTGATTGCGCTGCCTGGCAGAACAACCCTGCATCCACATGGCATCATGGGTGCATAACAAGGCTAACAATAACGTTTCAACGCTATCAAAGAGGAACTTCATGGTGAACCGACTGAAATCTTTAACGGGACGCTCGCTGGAACTAACATTCCCGTCCTTCTCGTTATTTTTGGTCCGTCACGCAATCTTCACTTAACATCAAAGGAGTCAATTATGGACTACATGGGATTTTACGATCTGTTCGACCACCTGCTTGAAACTAAAACTCCACAGAATAAACATACCCCAGCGGCTAAAGCCAGTTCTGTTCCCAGATCCAGATCGTCCAAACAACCTGGGATGATAATCGATCATAGTAAGACAGCTTTGCAGACTCGCAGAGCTCACCACGCTCTGAAATCAAAAGGGGAAAAAAACCCCTCATGACAGCGCGCATTGAATATCATGGTGCCAGGCGCCACATGATGAACTGTGGTTGCCGGGGTGAACAAGTTTTGAGGACGCAAAGATTACACAACTTTGTATCCTCATTTTTTAACCTGTTTCAAAAGGACACACTTTCCTCCAGGATAGCCAGATTCTCAACATAAAAGTGTGTCAAAAACACATACAGCAGACAGCTTCTAAGCCCTAAACATCTGATAACACGTACTTTTACCACTTGGCACGCCTCATGCTTTACATGAACCCGCGGTAAGTGAAAGTACCCTCCTTCAGTGGAAGAAGCCCACGACGTGCTTGCTGCACCCGTGGGCCTCTTCTTTTTCGGGGATAATCAAAATCTGACATCAGAAGCGCAACTCAATCCGCGGATACTCTCCGCGATCCTCGCGCAGGCAGCGTTCCGCTTCATCAACAAGAGCCTCAACCGCGACACCCAGATAAATCCCTTCAACCTCTGAAAGCCTTTCGCACCCAGCCCTGGTCAATGACTGGGCGCCGCTCGGCTCATTGATGAATCGCTTAAGCTGAGCCCCTGCCAGCTGGATCAACCCCTGAACGAACCTGCCGCACAAGGTCGATCTCTGACCGGCCGCCAGCCACACAGATTCTAAAGCTTCATGGGCCTCCCACCAGTAACCGTAATTGAACAGATCGATACCGTAGAGGTAGAGTTCGCAACTGTGCCAGTCGTCAGATGTAAAGTGCGACAGGTAGTCCTCTTCCAGATCGTAGGAGTGCCCGGCAGGGTCGTTGCGTGGATGGGGAAGTGGTGAATCGACCTGGAAAGGAAGATAGCGATAGGGTGGAAATGGACACTGCGTGTAGCGTGGGAGATCAGGCTTGGTGAAGATCGGTTCCATGGTTTCGCTCCGCATCTGCTGCCTCTTTATTCACCTTAGCAGATATCGAATGCTGACGCCGGCGGGCACTGGCCCATCTGAACATTTCCTCTCCACCCTTGCATGAAAACTGACTATTTTCTGAGCAACATAAGTGCACACTTGCCAAGAAAGCGTTTTAACTGCCTGAAAATATAGGCACCTGGTTTTTTGGCACAACTCATGAATAATAAAAGGTCAGGTGACGAGAAAGCTGAGTCCAAAGCGTCAACCTGTTCAATGAGACACGCTGTTGTGTCATCCCAAGGCAACGTAGCCCGCAATAGACCTAAGTTCTATTGGCGGGTTTTTCATTTCAAACATGCTGCGGCGCAATGAGTGAGCCGCGTGGGCATTGGCGCCCTATCCGGATTGGCCGGGTAGGGCGTTTGGTGTTTTGTGCTTCAGGTTCTCCTTCGGACGTATCAATGGCGATGCCGCCACGGGGCAGAACAGGAAGCGCGCAATTCTACAAGGCTTCAGCAAATGGGAAGCCGAAACGAAAGGAATCGATCATGGCAGAAAAAAAATTACGTCAAATCGCAATCTACGGCAAGGGCGGCATCGGCAAATCAACCACTACCCAGAACACCGTGGCCGGCCTGGCCTCCCTCGGCAAAAGAGTTTTGATCATCGGCTGTGACCCCAAGGCCGACTCGACCCGGCTGATTCTGCACGCCAAGGCTCAGACCACGGTTATGGATAAGGTTCGTGAGCTCGGCACTGTCGAGGATCTGGAACTGGAAGATGTCTGTAAACGCGGCTACGGTGACATTATGTGCGTCGAGTCAGGTGGACCTGAGCCGGGCGTAGGTTGTGCCGGCCGCGGAGTCATAACCGCTATCAACTTCCTCGAGGAAGAGGGTGCTTATACTCCAGATCTCGACTACGTCTTCTACGATGTCCTCGGTGACGTGGTCTGTGGTGGCTTTGCTATGCCGATCCGCGAGAACAAGGCACAGGAGATCTACATCGTGGTCTCCGGCGAGATGATGGCCATGTATGCCGCCAACAACATCTGCAAGGGGATCGTCAAGTACGCCGCCAGCGGCAGCGTGCGTCTTGCTGGTCTGATCTGCAACAGCCGCAACACCGATCGTGAGGCTGACCTGATTGAAGCATTGGCCAAGCGACTCGGTACGCAGATGATTCACTTTGTCCCCCGTGACAACCAGGTACAGCGCGCCGAGCTGCGCCGCATGACGGTGATCGAATACTCCCCAGAGCACAAGCAGGCCCAAGAATACCGTGAACTGGCTCGCAAGATCGCCGAAAACGAAATGTTTGTCATACCCACACCGCTTGAGATGGAAGACCTGGAAGAGCTGCTCATGGAGTTCGGCATCATGGAAGCGGATGACGAAAGCATCATTGGCGTGGCGGAAAACGCATAATTTCCTTGAGGAGTAAGTCGTGAGGAGTGAGGCGGAAAGATTAAGATTTTACCCCTTTCCCCTAACACCTCCCCCCTCACCGCTTTAACAGGAGTAAAAACTATGGCAGAACGCAAGCCCATCAAGGGCATAACCACAGAAAAAACCGAGAAGCTGATCGCCGACACCCTGGCCGAGATGCCGGAGAAGACACAGAAGAAACGCGCCCCGCACCTCGGCGCCAACGAACCGAGCGCTTCGCCCTGCGCAGTAAAATCCAACAAGAAGGTCGTCCCCGGTGTCATGAGCCAGCGCGGCTGCGCCTATGCAGGTGCCAAAGGGGTGGTCTGGGGGCCGATCCGTGACATGGTGCACGTCTCCCACGGACCTGTTGGTTGTGGCGTCTACAGCTGGGGCACCCGACGCAACCTGATGCAGGGCATCCCGGGCGTCACCTCGTTCCCCATGGACTTTACCAGCGACTTCCAGGAGCGCGATATCGTCTACGGTGGCGACTTGAAACTCGAGAAGCTGCTGCGCGAGGCCGATGAGCTCTTTCCCCTGAACAAGGGGTTGTCAGTGCTCTCCGAGTGCCCGGTTGGACTGATCGGCGACGATATCAACGCCGTCGCCAAGAAGATGGAGAATGAACTCGGCAAGCTGGTGGTGCCCTGCAACTGCGAAGGTTTCCGCGGCGTTTCCCAGTCGCTGGGGCATCACATCTCCAACGACTCGATCCGCGACCACATCATCGGCAAGTTCGAGTTCAAGGAAGAGCCCGGCCCCTACGACGTCGCCCTGATCGGCGACTACAACATCGGCGGCGATGTCTGGGCTGCCAAACCGATTCTTGAAGAGATCGGACTCAACGTCAAGTCGGTGTGGACCGGCGACGGCGAGGTCGAGAAGATCGGCGCCACCCATTCGGTCAAGCTCAACCTGATCCACTGTTACCGCTCGATGAACTACATGTGCAAGGTTATGGAAGAGAAGTGGGGCATCCCCTGGCTGGAGTACAATTTTTTCGGCCCGACCAAGATCGAGGAGAGCCTGCGCGCCATCGGCGAGTGTTTTGACGACAAGATCAGGAAGAACGTCGAGAAGGTGATCAGGAAGTACAAACCGGTCATGCAGGCGGTGGTCGACGAGTACAAACCGCGCCTCGACGGCAAGACCGCCATGCTGTTCGTCGGCGGCCTGCGCCCGCGTCACACCATCGGCGCCTACGAGGACCTCGGCATCCAGATCACCGGCGCCGGCTACGAATTCGCCCACCAGGACGACTACGACCGCACCGCGCCGGAGATGGCCAAGGGCACGCTGATCTACGACGACGTCTCCGAGTTCGAGTTGGAGAAATTCGTCGAAGAGCTCAAACCAGATCTGGTCGGTTCCGGCATCAAGGAGAAGTACGTCTTCCAGAAGGCCGGAATTCCCTTCCGGCAGATGCACAGCTGGGACTACTCGGGGCCATATCACGGTTACGAAGGTTTCAAGATCTTCGCCCGCGATATCGACATGGCGATCAACTCGCCTACCTGGGATCTGGTGAAGGCACCCTTTTAAACCAAAGCATCTCACGCAGAGACGCGGAGACGCAGATTGAATCCCTTGATTTTCATTTCTCTGCGAACTCTGCGACTCGAGTGAGCGAAGCGAACGGGCGTGAGATGTTTTTGAAGAATTCAGGAGTTCTATTATGAGCGCAGTAGCAGCCGTAAAATTTGTCACCGAGACCCCGCCGGAAGAAATCGAGCGGGTCAAGGCCTGGATCAATAGCGAAGAGTACAAAGAAAAGAACTTTGCCCGCACCGCCCTGGTGGTTAACCCGGCACATGCCTGCCAGCCCCTCGGCGCGCAGATGGTGGCCACCGGCTTCGAAGGTGCACTACCATTCATACATGGCTCCCAGGGGTGCGCCTCCTATTTTCGCAGTACCTTCAGCCGCCACTACCGCGAGCCGGCGGCGGCGACCTGCGATGCCATGACCGAAGACGGTGCCGTGTTCGGCGGCCAGAACAATCTGTTCGAGGGGCTGGAAAACGCCTATGCCCTCTACAAGCCGAAGATGATACCGATCTTCACGACCTGCATGCCCGAGGTCATCGGCGACGACCTGACGGCCTTTACCAGGAACGCCAAGCTGCAGGGGTTCATCCCGGAGGACTTGCCGACCCCCTATGCCAACACACCGAGCTTCAACGGCACGCATATCCATGGCTACGACTCGATGCTGTTAAGCATTCTGCAGACCTTGACCGATGGACAGAAGGTTGAGGGAAAATGCACCGGCAAGCTAAACATTATTCCGGGCTTCGACGGCAACGTCGGCAACCTGCGCGAGTACAAGCGCATCCTTGAATTAATGGGCATCCCCTACACTATGCTGGCCGATGTCTCGGATGTTTTTGATTCGGGCTGTGACGGTGAATACAAGCTTTACCCGGGTGGCACCAGGATGGAAGACGCAGCAGAATCGATCAATGGCAAGGCGACGCTCTCGCTGCAGAAATACTCCACGGTCACGACCATGAAGTGGATTGAATCGGAGTATGACGGTGAAAAGGCCATCCTGCCGATGCCGTTCGGAGTCAAAAAGACCGATGAGTTGCTGTTGAAGCTTTCCGAACTTTTTGACAAACCGATTCCGACCGAGCTCAAGGCCGAACGCGCACGCGCCGTCGATGCCATGACTGATGCCCATCAGTATCTGCATGGCAGGAAATTCGCCATCGCCGGTGATCCGGACTACCTGCTCGGCATCGTCTCCTTCCTGCTCGAGATGGGTGCCCGCCCCTGGCATGTCCTCTGCTCACGGGCGACCAAGAAGTTCCAGAAGGAGATGGACGCACTGCTCGCCTCCTCGCCCTTCGGCGAAGGCTGCACCTGCTACATCAACAAGGACCTCTGGCACATGCGCAGCCTGCTGGTCACCGACCCGGTCGACGGCATCATCGGCGACACCCATGCCAAATGGGCTGCCCGCGACGCCAGGATCCCGCTGTTCCGCATCGGTTTCCCGATCATCGACCGGGTCAACCTGCACCGCACCCCGGTAGTCGGCTACACCGGCGCGATCAGCATGCTGACCATGCTCGCCAACAAGTTCCTCGATATCAAAGATGAGACGTGTGAGGACCAGTGGTTCGAGATGATGCGCTAGCTTTGCGGCTGGGAGCGGCCCTTTTCCGTCAGCTCGGCGTCAGCCAGCGGAATCACTTGTGCGGCGTAAAGTACTACGCCTCCGCGTGATTCCTTGGCTTCCTTGATCTGACGAAAAATTGCTCGCTCCCATTCCGCAAATCGACGTGTTCTTTTCGAACGATGTGGTTATGAATCGATGATTAGAACCAGAAATTTTGCAATTGTCAGCAGCCGCAGGAGAGGATTGATCATGAAAGTCGCATTTGCCAGCACCGACAAGGTGCACGTCGATGAGCACTTCGGCCATGCCGAAGAATTCTACATCTGGGAGATTGGGCCGGAGCAGGCTGCATTCAGCGGGGTGGTCCAGGTCCAGTCCGAGCATGCACCAGGACACAGCGACGACAAAATCGAAGCACGTAGCGAAGCACTTGCTGACTGCGCCCTGGTCTATGTGGGTGAGATCGGTGGTCCGGCGGCCGCGCGGTTGGTCGCCAAGAAGATCCACCCGATCAAGAGCAAAGAGCGTGAGCCGATCACCGTGGTGGTGGAAAAGTTACAGCAGGTACTGAAAGGCAATCCGCCACCGTGGCTGCGGAAAGCGATGCTCAAGAATGAACGCCCGACAGCTTAAAACCAAACTATAACTCAAGGAGAAAAGACAATGGCTTTATTAACTGGGCTTACAAGGGGTGGTGAGAGCTGGACCCCGACTTTCGCCGAATCGATCGATCCGGAAAAATGTATTGGCTGCGGGCGTTGTTATAAGGCTTGCTCGCGCAAGGTCCTCGGTCCCATGGATATTGAAGACGAAGAGAGCTACTCGACCCGGATGGTCATGTCGATCGTCGCCTCTGATAGCTGCATCGGTTGTGCCGGTTGTGGCGTTACCTGCCCGAAGAAGTGCTTCACCTTCAAGGCTATGACAATCTGAAAGAGCAGTCACGTGTCACACGTCACAAGGAGTTGATCATGCTCATCGCCGTCACATCAAAATCCGGAACTTCGGTCGACCAGCATTTCGGCCATGCCGATAAGTTCCGCATCTTCAAGTATCGCAAAGGTGATCCGATCCAAGTTGCGGAAGTCGAGGTAGAAAAATACTGTTACTTTGATCCTGACCATCCTTTTCGCCATGCGCAGCTGAACGGCATCGTCGAGGCTCTGAAGGACTGCAAAGCAGTCGTTACCGCCATGATCGGAGAGCTGCCGAAACAGGAGATGGAAAAGGTCGGTTTTAAAGTGATCAGTGCAGAGGGGCCGCTCGAGCCGGCACTGAAGCTGGCCCACGATGCGGTCTGCCAATCTTCCTGTAGTGGCTGCGGTCCAACCGATAAGACATGCGCATTCAGTGGAGCCTGACGTTTCTCGTGGGGTTGGAGATTATCTTGTCTTGATCCGTTAGCGCACCACTGATGTTTTCCCTTTCCAGGAATGCAATCTTTCATGACATCGGCAGAGAGGATTTTTGACCTCTCTGCTGTTTTTTTGCCTGAAGCTTGGGAGTCAATCTTCCAGGCGAAAGCTGATCGCAATTTGAAAGCTCGGTTTCTCGCCGAGAGCTGGCGGTGGGTCTGGATAGCGTCGCACCTGGCGGACTGCCTTCAACGCCGCTTGATCAAGCGGTCTGAATCCAGAAGACTCTTTGACATGACAGTTGTCCAGCAAGCCGTCTTGATCGAGGGTAAAGACAACGTGGACGACTCCCTGTTGCCTCCCCTTGCGTGCCATCAGTGGATAATTTTTCTGTCTGTCGATCAGGGTTGCGATCGACTGCAGGTAGGCTGCTTTGACTGACTCCAGGTCGGCTGCGCTCGATGAGGGGCCCGATGCTGAGCGATCTGCGGCCGCATTATTAATGTGCCTGCCGGTCGCTGGAGCAATGGGCTGTGTTTCCGCAGGCTCCACGGGAGCGGGCTTGAATATATCGTTGTCCGGTATGAGCTTGTCCTGAGTCGTATTCGATGTCGCCTGTTCAGTGACCGTATTTTGCAAAGTACTCTTCGGCATGGGCTGTTGCGCGGGAGCTGGGGAGACCATCGTCGGTTGCGCCCCGGGCCTGTCTCGCCTGACCGGTTCCGGCGCTCGCTGTACAGGGGTGTCAGTCACAGGCCGTGGCACAGGCTTGTCTTGTCTGACCGGTTCCGGTGCTCGCTGCGCTGGAGTGTCATTTACAAACTGCGGCTCGGTGCCGGCAGTCTCTGGCAGGGTCACCAGTTCAACCGAGATGATATTCTTGGAAAGTAGTTCCGCCTCTGGCCAGCACATCAGCAAAACCAGACCCAGAAGGGCGTGGACAAGAAACGAAATCAGCAGAGAAGCTTCCCACAAAAGTGAGGTGCTCGACCGATCGAGAAGCCATGACATGCTCAAAATCGATATGCAGCCGTGAAATAGGCGAATGCTCCGACTTCAGGAACCTTGACGCCACTCTGGAAAGGGTCGCGCTGGTATGACAAGTGACTGAAATAGTACTTGTCGAACAGGTTATTGACACCGGCATAGATTGACCACTTATCCAGATGCAGTCCGCTTTTAATATCGGTCACCCCCCAACCGCTGGTCTCTTCTTCGTCAAGCAGGGGGTCAACCCGATCCTGCTGGTCGGCAAACCGTTCGGTGATCTCCACAAAGAAGCTGTCGATGTCGTAACGCAAACCGAGCGATCCTGACAACGGAGGGATCTCCGCGAGAGGTTCGCCGCTGTCCCTGTTCTTGCCCTCGGTATAGGCAAGACTTCCGAGCAAGTAGAGGTCGAAGTGCAGCGATGCCTGTGCGGTGACTTCTCCACCCCAGATGCGGGCGTCGACATTGTCATAGCCGCGGGCTTTCGACAGGGTTCCTGTACCTGGCCCATCAGGGTCGGGAATCTGGACAAGGGTGATGTAGTCACTCAGGTCACTGTAAAAAATTGATCCGTTGACAACGAATTGGTCACCGGAATACTTGAGTCCCAAATCGGCCTGGTTGTTGCGCACCGGATCGAGCGAGGGATTGCCGATCCAGCTGACCGGGTCCGGTACGTTCATGTTGGGAATCCGCTGCAGGCCGATATAAAGTTCTTCAGGATCGGGCATGCGGCTGGCTGAGGCTAATCCGGCGAATAGCTCGACTCCGTCAATAGGCTTCAAAAACATCTGCAAGTTGGCGCTCAGGGCAAAAAAATCGTTGTCGTCATGCAGACTTTGCCCGCTGTAGTAGGGCTGATAGAACCCTGCCAGCCGCGCATCGCTCAGGTCGGTTGCTTCGGACTTGGCGTAATCCAGGCGCGCACCGCCTTTGATGGTTACGGTCTCACTCAGCGGCCGACTGTATTCGGCAAACAATCCAAACTGATCGTTGTCGACATCGGGGATCATCGGCTGATCCTGGTATGCCAGATACATGGCGCTCTTGTTGACCGCATCCCAGTTGCGGTAGAAATAATCGATGCCGCTGAGCAGCTCTGCAGAGCCGGCCTCGCTGACGCTGGTCAGGTTGACGCCGGTGACTGTGGTCTGGGCATCAGTCTGCATCATGTAATCCCGGGTGATCATCATGTTCGGGCGGGAACTTTCACGGAACTCATCGTGCATCAGATGATCGACATCGGTCCGGTAGATCTGAAGCTTGACCTCTTTGACTCGTTCCGACGGTTTCTCGAAGATGGTCGTCCAGTTGATGCGGGCGGTCCGGTCATATTCAGCATCCATCAGCAGAGCCGGGTAGAGGACGTGATCGGCATCCTGGTAGGCAAGATTGAGTTCTGACGACACTCCCGGGGAGAATGTCCGCTTGCCCTTGACCCAGAAGGTGTTGATGTCATAGGCGCGTGAGTCGAGATTCTCGCCCCGGTAACGATTCTTACTGTTCAATGGGTAAATGTCGGTAATGCGTTTGCCGTCACCGGATTTTGGAGGCAGTGAATATTTATAGGCGTAGCCAATCAGTCCCTCACTCTTTTCGCCGCCGTGCGAAGCCGTGACGGATGTGTGCACCAGGTCGTACGAACCGTAGGTCAAGGTCGCCGCGAGTCCTGGTCCGGGTTGAATCGCCTTGCTGGTGGCGTTGACCAGGCCGCCGAGGCTCCCGGCATAGCGCAGATCGTAGGGTCCCTTGACAATCTCGATCGCTTCGATCTCGGCAAAGTCAAAGTGGAAGGCCGGTGGATCCATGCGCGACGGACAGCCGCCATGGACACGGACACCATCCATCAGCACGTTGATATTGTCCCGCTGTAAACCGCGCAGTACAATGTCATTGGCAATCGGTCCTTTGCGAAGAGCGGTCACACCGGGGATATTCTGGAGCGCTTCTCCGATATCCCGGGCTGGGCTTTCGCGAACTTCACGTATGGTCAGGTTCTCCTCATTCGACGGAACATGACTGCCGCGGACGATGATCTCGTCCAGCAATAGTGGCTCTGCGCTATAGCCAAGTGTTGGCAGCAACAGCAGAAGACTCGTTAACATCAAGTTCTTGTAAGCGTTCACGACACCTCCGGAAATCTTAATTTGTTATTTGAGTCAGTTGGGTGTTTGCAGGCGAATTGCTATGAATCATTATTAAAATGCAGCGTCAAAATGATTATTCTTATTCCAATGCTTAATCCAGCATAGTTTATGCGGGAATAGGATCTGTCGCAAGCAAAAATAAATACATATTAATGTCATGTTTTGCAGACGTTCGCGAAAAGCTTCACGAGAGTGCCTGATTTATTTGCCCAAAAGAGATGGCTGCTAAAGAGTTAGGCATGCATCGCAGCGTGTCTCCTGAGGCAGATCTAAGCGAACAGCATGTCATCTAGAGGGTTTTCAAGTCTATCTATCTGTATTTGTTGATTTTATCTTCCTTAAGAAAAAAAATACTCACTCTCTAGTATGCATTTGGCACATCTGATGCTAAAAATAAGCCTGTACTGAACATCCCCGTGATACAAGGTAGTATCGCAACCTGAATACGGCAAGGAAGCCCCGTGAGCATAACGCTCAACGGGGCTTTTATTTTAAGGACAGAGGCTTCTTTCGACCTCTCGCTGGATTGCCGCCAGTGTTGAAACAAAATCAGGGACAACTGCAAATTTCAAGGTGTCTGTATTGAAAGGAACTGACCATGGCCACAGGCTGCCCGATGATGAAGCTGCAGAAGAAGACCGATCACCCCTGCTTTGGCGGCGATCATGCAAACACCGGACGCATCCACCTGCCGGTTGCCCCCGGATGCAACATCAAGTGCGGTTTCTGCGAGCGGCGCTTTGATTGTGCCAATGAGACGCGCCCCGGTGTAACCAGCAAGGTGCTCTCACCCGAACAGGCACTCGAACGAGTGAAGCTGGTCCGCCGCCACCCTAGGGTCGGCAGCAGGCTTAAGGTGGTCGGCATCGCCGGCCCCGGCGATCCGCTCGCCAATCTCAACACTTTCAAGACTTTCAAACTGGTCAAGGCGGCCTTCCCCGACATGCACCTCTGCCTCTCCACCAACGGTCTGCTGCTCACCGAGCACCTCGACCGCCTGGTCAGGCTCGGGGTGCACAGTGTGACGGTAACCATCAACGCCCTGACTCCGGAGACCGGAGCCAGGGTTTACGAATGGATACACCACGGCGGGGTGAAGCTGACCGGTGAAGAGGGCGCAGCCATCCTCCTCAAGCGGCAGATGGACGGCATCAGTTACGCTTCAGCTGCCGGCATGATGGTCAAGATCAATTCGGTCTATATCCCCGGTGTAAATGACCACGAAATCCTGGAACTTACGGTCAAAGTGCGCGAACTCGGTGCCGATGTCATGAACATCATTCCGATGATCCCTCTCGGCATTTTCAGGGATATCGAACACCCCTCCGATGCAGTCATGGAGATGGTGCGCAACCAGGCAGAACTGATTCTTTCCCAGGCGCGCCATTGCAGACAGTGCCGCGCCGATGCGGTCGGCCTGATCGGGCAGGATCTGGATCTTGATGAGTTGAGTGCATAGAGCCGTTCCGGGCTTTTCACAGGCTGACCGGAATTTCTAGTCGTCACACATTCAAAAACGGGACAGCCTCTTGAAAACCGGGGACAGTCCCTTAGGAGCGAGACAAATGACACCGGAACTGATCCCGTTTCTTGCGGTCGCTATTTCCATCGTCGCCATGATGTATGCCAGTGTTGGTCATGGCGGCGCCTCCGGCTATTTGGCCATCATGGCCCTGTTCAGTCTGCACCCCGAGGCACTCAAACCAACGGCGCTGGTACTCAATATCGTGGTCGCCGGGGTCGGCACCTGCCTTTATTGCAGTGCCGGGCAGTTCTCATGGAGGGTATTCTGGCCTTTTGTCATAACCTCTATCCCGGCCAGTTTTCTTGGCGGATATTTCAGCTTGCCGCCGGAGCTTTATCGTCCGGCGCTCGGCATGGTGCTGCTCTTTGCCGCATGGCGACTGTTTGTGCGTAAGCGGCAAGTGGATGGAGATATCCGTCTGCCGAGCATCAACATCGCCATGCTGGTCGGTGCCGTTCTCGGCTTCGCCTCTGGTTTGATCGGTGTCGGCGGCGGCATCTTTCTCAGCCCTTTGATGATTTTGCTTGGCTGGGCAAGGGTGCGTGAAGTGTCCGGCATCGCCGCCCTGTTTATTTTAGTGAATTCAATTTCTGGTCTGATGGGTCACATGAGCAGCCTGCAACATGTCCCGGACTACGCCCCGCTGTTGGCAGCAGTGGCCTTGGTCGGCGGGTCTATCGGTGCCCTGTGCGGCAGCCGTTATCTGCCGGTTGCGACCATTCTCAAGGCGATGTCGTTCATGCTGGTGATGGCAGGGGGCAAGATGTTTCTACTGTAGATGAAAGGAGGACGTTTCCACTTGAACCATGATTGTCAATAAGGCAATCTAGGAAACTGACGGACACTCCATGAGCTGGCTGCAAATCCGGCCGTTTGGCTCGTATCATCCGAAAGGCTCCTGGATTATGCCAAAATCAGCTTTCAGTGCCCTTGAGAACAGCGTCCAGACCTTTCTCGGTGGAGCGAAGGTCTCGCTTGCCGAACTGCAAAAGGGTGAACCGATTCCCGAGCCGGAAAACCCGCGCGAGATTATCGTCAGGATTGAGATTGACGGGGTGGTTTATCTGTTCCGGGCCCGGCGCAAGGAATTGGCCTTTACCGCCACGGAAAAGAGTTTTATCAATGAACTGCTCATGGCATTCGAGGTTCTGTTCGCCGGGTTTTCAGCCAAGGGTTATGCTGCACACTTTCGCACCGCTCTGTTGACCTCACTCAATGACATTGCCGTGGCCCGTTACATTCGCAGCGATCGCAAGGGTATCTTCTGGCCGATTCAGCGCATGATCCAGCTCCTCAAGAACCTCTCCTACCAGCGATACGAAGGGACTCCGGCAACCACCGGCTTTCTCGTCTACCGTAACCAGCTCGAAGACTTTCTGGCCTCTCTGGGCAAAGCCCGCGCCGACTGGCTTGATCTTGGTGATGACCGGCGGCGGATTACCGGAGATTTTTTTCGCAACCCCCTCTCGTATCGGTTTGTCGACGGCTATCAGGCGTTGTTTGTCTGTGATATCAGTATGAATGTCAAGGGGACCATCCGTACCAGGGCAACCGGACCACGCGACAACATTGTCCAGCTGTCCAACCGTGAGACGATCTCGTTGTTGGCCAAAGCCGGCACCGGCGCCTTTGCTGTTTATGTCAACAAGGCTTCGGAAGTCGAGATCGTGCTTGATACGGACAAGCTGCTGCTCTGGCGCAAAGGTTACTGGGGGATTTACGATCCTGACATCTTGCGCGAATTCCTGAGCGGCAAGCTTGAAAAACGCTCCATTGAGCATCTGGTCTGGTCGGTCTACGCGCTCTCCAAGGCACGTCATGGCACAGTAATTCTGGTCGCCGATGACAAAACCGACCTGGATGCCTTGCGCAAGGGGTCAGTGGGCGGCCGCGATCCGCTCAGCCGCGCCCTGGTCCGGCATGTGCGCGGCACCAAGATCGGCGCCCTGCAGCGTTCGGGCGAATTGAGCCGCATTCTCTCCTCAGATGGCTTGACCGTCATCAACCGCAAGGGTGAATTACTCGACACCGGCGTCATCATTGATACCTCCCGGGTGAGTGAGCTGGTCACCGGCGGCGGACGAACTACGGCCGCAACAGCCGCCTCGCATTTTGGCAGCGTGATCAAGGTCTCCGAGGACGGTCCGTTGGAACTGTTTCGCGACGGCCGCAGTATTTATCGTTTCGGTTGAGCACTGCTGCGATCCTTGAATCAGGGGTAGGCACCAGAAAGCGATCATCACTCCTCAGTCGCGAAGCAGAGCGCGTAGTCACTACATACACCACAATTGGGGGCCTTGCACATGACTCCGCCGTTGCGATCACAAACCTGTTTGTAAAGATAACGCTTCCAGCGCATGTTCTGTCGATTGGCAGCTGCGAGGGAGGGCAGGTGACGGCCGATGGCGGCGGACAACTCAGCTCGTTCGAACAAACCCATAGCGACCCAGAGGTGACCCGACAGCGCGGCGCGTGCTGCAAGAATATGTGCCAATCGCACGGAGTTGTGCAGATTCCGGTTGCCGGGTTCGGTGGGTACATGCGAGAGCAAAATCGACAGCACATCCTTGCTGCGCTGCGGAGGGAGCTTTTCGTCAGATGTCGGCCGTCGCTCGAGGAGTTCCCGTGTGCTTCCCGGGAAGTAGTCTGTCAGAATGGACGACAGATCATCATCGCCCAGCCCGAGTGCCGCTGACGTTTCGCAAGGCTCGTCGCTGGCGACTGCGAGCAGGCAGGCAAACAGGTGACGGTCTGCCGCCGTGACCTGGGCAGGCTTCGGTGTGCTGAGAAGGGCCGCGTAGATCGGGTTGTCGATCGATACGCGCGGACCGTGTTCGGGCTTTTGCGGCATCTCTGCCTGAACCGGATGGTGTCCGTTGCGGGCGCTGGCGACTGCGGCCTGGAGAGCTTGTAAGGCCAGCTGCGCACAGTAGTCGCGTTCGGCAGGCAGCCCCAGGGCTGCATCAAGGTGTTTCGCATCGATCTTCTGGATCTCTTCCAGAGTATAGCCCACCGCCAAATCGGCGGCCACGGCACAGGCCGCCATGGAAAATCCGCAGCCGAAGACCTGGTAGCGGAGGTCGGTCACCCGCTCGCGCTCGACCTTGAGGGTAAAGCGCACCGCCAGTCGTCTGCCAAGCTCTTTCGAGTCCAGGCCGACTTCTCCGGTGCCGTCGGCATCCGGCAAGATGCCGACGCGGCGGCTGTCAGTGGCCCACTGGCGGATGGTGTCGGAGTAGCCGGTCATATTACGTATCCATACTGCCTTAATAAGTTTCTGGATGC
This sequence comes from Desulfuromonadales bacterium, assembly GCA_014860225.1. Classification (GTDB taxonomy): domain Bacteria; phylum Desulfobacterota; class Desulfuromonadia; order Desulfuromonadales; family BM103; genus M0040. The sequence goes on along the minus strand of JACZKE010000036.1, from coordinate 29,372 downwards.
TGTTCAGTAAAGCGTCGGACCATGGTACGTGGGACGAGGAATGCAAAAATCGAAAACAAAACAAAAACAGAATTTTTAAAGTGTTCGCGCTCCGCGTCGCATGTCCCGCGTCACCGTAGCTGTATTTGCCGCTTCAAAAAGGAAGTAACATCCTCCCTCGTATAGCACGTCATTCTTCAACGCATTCCCCACCTGTTCCCAATTGGGAAAGCCGCGCAGCACCAGACCCTTGTGCAGGCGGTGCGCGAGAGCTTCACAGTGGCAGTTGCCAACGATCAGGTCATAGTCATCAGCGAGCTGCTCTGCGTCTTCCAGGTCACCGACCAGCACCTTGTCGGCTTTGACCTTGACCAGCTGCGGTGAATCGGTTGTCGAGATAGCGGCGGTCACCCTGCCGCCCGCGTCATGCAGTGACTGGCAGAGGCCGGCTAACTGGTCCGGTTCGGCGGCAACCAGAAAACGGCTCTGGCCGAGGGAGAAATGGCTGTCGAGCATGGCGTCCTGCAAGCGCTTGCGCCAGCGGGCTACGTCCAGCGGCGGGCCGTTGAAGCCTGTTTCGGCGAGCAGAAGCTTGGCCAGTGCATCGGTCGCTTCGAGCCCCTGCAAGTGAGGAAAGTGGTGATGGCGCATCTCGGGATTCTTTTCCAACAGGGCTGCGCCGCAGTCCTGCATTGAATCGCCGACGCTGACTACCAGGCCGGCATCACCCAGCCTGCCGATGTCCTCCACGGCGATGCCACCACTGGAGAGGGCTGCCTGCTTATCGCCGAGGTGACCGTCAAGGGAGGTCGAAAGGTCGGGGAGCGCCAAGACGATAAAACCGAAGCCTTCGATGAATTCTTTGATTTTTTCGACCTCAATCGGCGTCAGGCTGACGTGCGGCAACAGCACCAGCTTGTTATCGTCGACTCCTTTGGCCGGTTCGACCAGCTGTTCGATCAAAGCCTTGCAGGTCAGCGCCCAGCCGCTCTCGAAGCCCCCTTCGTAATCGGGCGTGTTGACGTAGACCAGGGGGTAGTCGATCTGTGCGGCAACCCCGCGAATATCATCCCCTTTCGTCTCCGGCAGACCGGTGGTATGCAGGCCGATCAAGCTCGGCGTGACTTTTTTGGTGATGTTCCTGACCGACTCGACGATGCTGTAGTCGCCGCCATCGAGTACCGCTATGGCATCGGTGACTGCGCTGGTCTGGATGGCGATAGGTTCACAGAAATGCCGGGTAAAGAAAACTTTGGTGAAGCTGGTGCAGCCCTGGCCGCCGTGCATCAATGGCATGCAGCCGTCAACCCCCAGAAACGCCAGGGTGGCTCCCATCGGCTGGCTGAGCTTGAAGGGGTTGACCTGCAGCGGTTTGTTGCGTTTATGGATTACTCCTCCCATGGGGCCCTCCGGGCGACGTTTTTAAAGACCGGGTTCTGCAGGGTGCTCTTGAGGTCTTCGGCCAGGTTGAGCAGGCCATCGTAACCGCCGTAACTCTTCTTTTTCTCCTGGTTGACATCGGCGAAGGCGATGCCCTTCTTGATCGCCGTATAGAGGCTGCGACCGCCCGCCAGCAGCAGGTCGGCGCCGGTCTCTTCGATGATCTTTGCCTGTTCGCTGCCCGGGTTCATCATCAGGACGCCGTTCTCACCAAGTGCCTGCCTCGCCTTCTCGCGGTCGTCTTCGGTGGCTTTTTTGACCGCGGTCGCGACCACATCTATGCCCAGATCCTGTAGGGCCGCGGCGATCGACCAGGTCTTGTTGCCGCCGGTGTTGAGCACGGCTTTTTTGCCCTTGAAGAAACATCGGTACGGTTGTAGCTTTTCGGTTAGTTTGGCTTCCTCTCTTGCTACCAGCAGCCGAGTCCGCTCCATCAGGTCTTGATCACCCAAAGCCGCGGCGATGGCGAGCAGGCCGGTGCTGGTCTCACGTTTACCGTAGAAGGAAAGCGAGATCGAAGGGATACCGTAGCGTTCCTGCATTTTCCTGGTCAGGGAGACCAGGGATTTGGCGCAGACAAGGACGTTGAGCTTCGCCCTGTGGGCAGTACGGATTTGTGCTATTCGCCCGTCGCCGCTGAGGGTAGACAACACGCGGATGCCGAGCTCTTCGAGCAGCGGCGTGTACTGCCACATATCACCGGTAACATTGTACTCGCCGATCAGGTTGATATCGAAAGCCATCGTTTCCTCGGGTTCTTTGGTGCCGATCAGGTGCATCAAAACGGCTTCACCTGCCAGCCTGCTGCCGAGATTCTTGCTACCGACAAAGCCGGGAGCATGCACCGGCATGACCGGAACACCATGACGTTCGGTCGCCTGTTTACAGAGCAGATCGATATCGTCACCGATCATGGCAGTGACACAGGTGGCATAGACGAACACCGCTTCCGGGGCGTAGTGCGCCATGATGTAATCAACAGCTGCGGCAAGCTTCTCCTCACCACTGAAGACCACATCGTTGATGTTTATATCGGTGGTGAAGCCCATCCGTGTCAGGTCGCGACCTGGATAACTGGTGCCGGTAGCGCGGGTTTCCCAGGATGAGCCGAGACAGGTTATCGGCCCATGTACCAGATGAGCTGCATCAGCGTAAGGAAAGAGCGATATCTGGGCGCCTTCGAAGGCACAGCCTCCCGTGGTCGCGCCAGGGGTCGGTGCATTGCAGGCAACTTTGCGGACCTGGTTATGAGCGCAGGAGCTTTCATCCAGCAGTTCTTTGATTTTGGGTTTGATAGCCATGGTGGGCTGACTCCCTGAAAGGTTAATTTCAATCAGAAATCAGTCCCGTCGCATCGATGGGAGGGGAACCGGCTTTTCCGGCGGCACTGGCGGGAAAGGAGGGTGATATTCTGCCTTTGGGTTAAAGCAAAAATCTTGCCATGCTGCTCAGGCCTTTGAAGTTAGAGTTTTAAGGGTTTTGTCCGTGAGGTTGTCAGTCAGAACGAGTAAAAACCAGGCTGAGTGCTGTTTTTTTGTGCGTTTTTAGCGCAAATGCGCATAAAAGGGCAACTCCACACCTGCGGTACTTAGATGAAAAGGCTTTTGTTTGTGTCTTTCTTTTAGGTTTTGCGGCTTGGCGCTAAAAAAGACCTGTGAGCCAAGACTCTTCTCTGAGAAGCGGCACATCCCTTGCTATAGATCATTAGATCATTCCGACGATGCTGCCGGATCCAGGCAACGAAGCCCTTGACCACCTTCATGGTCAGGGGTTTTTCTTTTTCGGACCTATAACCCAAACAAAGGCCAGTCCGATAATTAACGCTGAGACGCTGAGAAGAATGACCAAAGTGTCAGTCATTTTGCCTTCAAAATGTTTTTTACTCTGCGCACACTGCGTCTACGCGTTAAACCTTCTTTTGGGTTATAGAACCGTTCTTTTTTAACGGAGATGATCATGATGGAACAGACCTGCACAGAAATCATTATCGACGACACCACCCTGCGCGACGGCGAACAGACGGCCGGGGTGGTTTTCAGTCTCGACGAGAAAAAGCGTATCGCAAAGATGCTCGACGAAGTCGGTGTCGGTGAGCTGGAGTGCGGTATTCCGGCGATGGGCAAGGAGGAGCAGGCCTCAGTCAAGGCGCTTGTCGATCTGGGCCTGAATGCCCGCCTGCTTACCTGGAACCGGGCTGTGATCACAGACATTCAGGCCTCAATCGACAGCGGTGTCGGCTCAGTTGACATCTCTCTTTCGGTCTCCGACATCCATATCGAGCACAAGCTGCGCAAGAGCCGTGCCTGGGTCAAGGAGCAACTTAAGACGGCGCTCGGTTTTGCCAAGCGCCACAATCTTTATGTCTCCGTCGGTGGTGAGGACGCCAGCCGGGCCGATCCCGTCTTTCTGGTCGAACTGATGGAAATCTCCCGGAGCCTGGGAGCTGATCGCTTCCGCTTTTGCGACACCCTCGGCGTCCTCGATCCCTTCACGACTTATGACAAGATCCGCTACCTGGCAGACCAGGTCGACCTCGACCTTGAGATCCATCCCCATAATGACCTGGGTATGGCGACGGCCAATGCGATTGCCGGTGTCCGTGCCGGAGCGAAATTCGTCAATACGACAGTCAATGGGCTGGGTGAGCGGGCCGGCAATGCGGCACTCGAAGAGGTCGTGATGGCGCTGAGGCATGCCTGCGGTATCGATCTGAGGATCGACACCGGGCGCTTTGTCGAACTGTCAAAGCTGGTAGGGAAAGCCAGCGGCCGTCCCGTCCCCGAGTGGAAGGCCGTGGTTGGCGAGAGGGTCTTCTCGCACGAGTCCGGACTGCATGCTGACGGTGTCCTCAAGTTTCCCGGCAACTACGAAGGCTACGATCCGGCCGAGGTCGGCCTGAGCCGACATATGGTGATCGGTAAACATTCCGGCAGCCATGGTTTAAGACAACGCCTGCAACTGCTAGACGTCGATCTACAGACAATTGATATCGACACTTTGCTGCACAGGGTCCGTACTGCTTGCCAAGCCAGAAAGCGGGCACTGAATGACCGGGAACTGCTATGCCTTTGTCAGGTGGCCTGATGCAGTTCCTGCCACTGAACAACTCCGACTGGCAACTGTTCCTGAAGTGGGCTGCCACCGAGGGCTGGACAATCTCTTCTCAAGAGCTACGCTTGTTTCAGGACCAGTGGCGACGCAGTTTTTTTGTTTTGCGCGCAGAAGGGAAAGTAACCGGGTTTGTCTCAGCCGTTGCTTACGAAGAGAGCGGCTGGATCGGCAACCTGCTGGTTGGGTCTGAGCATCGGGGCCAGAGGTATGGGGCTGCTCTGTTTGATTTTGCTCTTGCTCTGTTGCGCCAGGCAGGCTTGCAACGGATATGGCTGACGGCTTCAGAAACTGGCTTGCCTATTTACCAGCGTCGCGGTTTTGTAACTATCGACCGCGTCGATCGCTGGTGCGGCCGAGGACAAGGGCTTCTGAAATTATCCGGGCAGGTTGCCATGGCGGAGTTGATCGACCTGGATCGGAGCTGCTGGGGAGAATCCCGAGCGGTCCTACTGTCGCTACTTGCGAATCAGGCTGAAATCTGTGGTTCGGATAAAAACATGGCTCTGCTCCAGCCGTCAGCATCGGGTTGGCAGTTAGGCCCCTGGCTTGCGCCTCTGCGTTACTCGCAGCAGAACCGTTCAACGCTGCAGCAAGCCCTGGCGAAAACTCCTGCGGGAACTGGACTGTTGACAGATGTGCTGGCTTCTGCCGGTATAGAGACGTGCTTGCAAAGTAGCGGTTTTACTAAATTGGGATCAAATGCGCTGATGTGTCTGAGCTCACAGACGCCTTGCTTGCAAGGCGTGGCTGCTCTGGCCAGCCTGGGAAGCATTGGTTGACTGCTGAAATATTGATTTTTTCAGGCAACAGCCACTATAGTGAGTGAGAAATCCGGGGCTCCCGGACTTTTTGTAAGGAGCTGAACCTATTGCACGAACTCAGTCTTACCCAAAGTATCGTTGAGCTTGCAATTGAACATGCCCACCGCGAGAATGCTGTGGCAATCCGAAGTATCACCGTGGAAATCGGTGCCTTATCCGGAGTTTCTGCCGACGCTGTGGAGTTTGCCTTTGATGTCTGCAGCAGGGGAACCATGGCTGACGGTGCCCGCCTTGAAGTCCTGCACATCGCCGGTCGCGGCCGCTGCCTCGAATGTCATGGAGAGTCTGAGCTGGAAACCCTGACATATACCTGTCCGCGCTGTGGCAGCCTGGCTCTGGAAACCGTTCAGGGACAGGAGATGAAATTTACCGAGATGGAGATTGATTGATATGTGCATTGACTGCGGCTGTAGTACCGACCCCGGCAGCCTTCATCATCACGATCATAAGCATGATGAGAAGACCTCGCGCACAATTCGCGTAGAGGAAGACCTGCTTGCCAAGAACAACAGACTTGCCGCCAACAACCGGATACGCTTTGCTGCCGGGCAGCTTCTGGTTCTGAACCTCGTCAGTTCACCGGGCTCGGGAAAAACCTCGGTACTGGAACGAACCCTGAGCGATCTCAAGGATAAAATCGACTTTGCCGTCCTTGAAGGCGACCAACAGACAAGCAACGATGCCGATCGCATTGCCGCTACCGGCGTGCCGGTTAAACAGATCAACACCGGCACAGGCTGTCACCTCGATGCTCACATGGTCGGTCATGGCGTTGATGACTTCGACCTGCCGGCAACCGATATCCTGATGATCGAAAATGTCGGCAACCTTGTCTGCCCGGCCTCTTTTGATCTCGGTGAAGACCACAAGGTGGTGGTGCTTTCCGTGACCGAAGGTGAGGACAAACCGCTCAAATATCCACAGATGTTCCAGGCCGCTGAGTTGATGCTGATCAACAAGATCGATCTGCTTCCCTACTTGCGCTTCGATCTGCAACAGTGCAAGGCCTTTGCCCGTCAGGTTAACCCGCGCATCGAAATCATCGAGCTCTCCTGCCATAGCGGCGAAGGCATGACGGCATGGTATGACTGGCTGCATGCGGGGATCGAGCGCAAGCGGATGCAAGCATGATTAAAACTGCAAATTTTCCGGATTTTCTTTGAGTCTTGAGTGAGCGAAGCGAACGGGCGTTAAAAAACCCAAGGAGCAAACGCATGTGCTTAGGTGTCCCCATGCAGGTCAAAACCATCGCCAACGACATGGCCGTCTGTGAAATCGACGGTGTACAGCGCGAGGCCAGCCTGATGATGATTGACGATGTACAGGTTGGCGACTACGTGCTGATTCACGCCGGCTTTGCGATCGAAAAGATTGACGAGGGCGAAGCACAACTGACCTTGCAGGCATTGCGCGAAGCTCTCGATTTGGGACTGATGCCTGAATGAAGCATCAGCACGAATACCGCGACCCCGATCTGGCCAGAGTGCAGTTGCAGGCAATTCGCCGGACTGTCACCGGTTGCGACCGAACCATCACCTTCATGGAAGTGTGCGGAACCCATACCATGGCGATCTATCAGCACGGTATCCGCTCGCTGCTGCCGGAGCAGGTAAGGCTGATCTCAGGCCCCGGTTGCCCGGTCTGCGTTACTCCGGTCGGTTATGTCGATCAGGCCGTCGCCCTGTCCCGGCGACCGGACACCATCATCGCGACCTTCGGAGACATGGTGCGCGTTCCCGGCTCTTCGTCCAACCTGCTTCAGGAGCAGGCCAAAGGCGCAACGATCAGGATCGTCTATTCACCACTCGATGCTGTGACGCTTGCAGAAAAAAATTCGGACAGCGATGTGATTTTTCTCGGCGTCGGTTTTGAAACCACAGCACCAACCGTTGCTGCAGCCGTACTTACCGCCGCCCGGAAGAGCCTCAACAACTTTTACATCCTCTGCTCACACAAAACCATGCCTGGCCCCATGGCTGCCCTCGCCGGCGACCCGGAGCTGCAGGTTGACGGTTATCTTTGCCCGGCACATGTCTCTGCCATCATTGGCGCCAACGCTTATCAACCCCTGGTGAGCGCTTACCGGGTCCCATGCGTGGTCACCGGGTTTGAACCCCTGGATGTGCTTCAAGGCGTGCTGATGCTGGCTCGCCAGGTGGTCGCTGGTGAAGCCCGGGTTGAAACCCAGTATCGCCGTGTCGTCAAACCGGAAGGCAACCTTAAGGCCCGTAATATTCTTTACCAGGTCTTCGAACCCTGCGATGCCCACTGGAGAGGCATTGGCGACATCCCCGACAGTGGCTTGCAATTGCGTCCGGAATATTATCGCTTTGACGCGGCTCGCCGGTTGCCGGTTGAAATCGAAACTTCCATGGAACACCAGGGCTGCCTCTGCGGAGAGATTCTCAAGGGGAAGGTCCGCCCGAATGACTGCCCACTCTTCCGCACGGTCTGTACGCCCGAGGACCCGGTTGGCGCCTGTATGGTTTCGAGCGAAGGAACCTGTGCGGCGGAATACAAGTACGGTGGCTAGAGAGTTTTCGTCCGGAAACGGCCCTTTTCCGCAATCTCTGCGTCAATCGGCGGATTTGATTGTGCGGCGTAAAGAACTACGCCTCCGCTCAAATCCTTGATTTCCTTGACCTTGCGAAAAATTGCTCGTTTCCAGATCGAAAACTGCGGTCGTGCATCCCGGAGTTTCCGGATGGACACTAGAGAGCAGAAGCCAAAGAAAGGTTCACGGGAGCTTAAATGAAATCCGACATCATCCTGCTCGGCCACGGCAGCGGCGGCAAGCTCAGCCACGAACTTCTCGATAAGCTGATCGTGCCGACCCTGTCCGGAATCAGTCAACGTGACCAGAATGATGCCGCCGTACTTGCCGCACAGAATGGTCGTCTGGCCTTTACCACTGACTCCTACGTGGTTGATCCGATCTTTTTCCCTGGTGGCAATATTGGCGACCTGGCAATCCACGGTACGGTCAATGACCTGGCCATGGCCGGGTCCAGACCGATCGCCATCAGCGTCGGCCTGATTATCGAAGAAGGGCTGGCTATCAATGATCTCCGGGAAATCCTGGAGAGCATGCGTGCGGCAGCCCGGCAGGCCGAAGTGGCAATCGTCACCGGTGATACCAAGGTGGTGCCACGCGGCAAGGCTGACAAGATTTTTATCAACACCTCTGGCATCGGTGTCATCGACCATGATCTGCAGATCTCGGGCAGCAATGCACAAGTCGGCGATAAAATTCTGATCAACGGCACCATCGGCGATCACGGTATGGCTATATTGGCCAGTCGCGAAGGGTTGCAGCTGGAGAGCGGAATTACCACCGACAGCGCACCGCTCAACAGCATGGTCATGAGACTGGTCGAACAGTTGGGCAGTCAACTGCACACTCTGCGCGATCCAACCCGGGGCGGTGTCGCTACCACTCTCAAGGAAATTGCTTTGCAATCCCGGGTCGAGATCATCCTGCAGGAGACAGCCCTCCCTGTTAATCCTGCCGTCAGTGGGGCGTGTGCCATTCTCGGTCTTGATCCACTGTTCGTTGCCAACGAAGGCAAGTTGCTGGCATTTGTCGCCCCCGAAGCAGCCGGGCTGGCTCTTGGTATCATGCAGACCCATGTATACGGTAAGCAAGCAGCAATCATCGGCGAAGTGACCTCGACGGCCGCAGGCAAGGTCCGGCTGCAGACAAGCATAGGCGGACTGCGTGCGATTGAAATGCTCGCCGGAGAACAGCTGCCGCGCATTTGCTGATGACCCACCCTAATGTGGTGATTTGACCATTCGACGTGTAAAAAATACCTCTTTTTGGCGTATTGCTCCTCAAAACAACGTCTCTGACATTAGAACAGCCTCATAACCTGAGTCATTCCAAGCACCTTCCCACTCCTACCCGATGTGATAATAAATGGCATAGCTGATGCAATTAGATATATCACCATCGCGGTAATCCGCCTCCATGCAACCTTTGTGAAAGGAGTTTCTTATGTTCAAACTCTCAGCCATCATTGGTAGTCTGGTTTTTTTCTGCAGCAGCTGGTTCTCTGGTTTCTCCATACCTCGCCTTGTGCATGGTCCGGGTGACTACCTGGTGATGCCGTTGCTCGGCTACTTTCTGATCATCGTGGCAGCCCAGGTAGCCGCACGGGTAATTCCGGAACAGACGCGATAAATCAAAACAGGAAAGGGGCGGCATAAGGTAACTGTTGGAATCGACCAAAACCCCTTTTCGTAAAAATACCTCAAGAAAGTCGAAGACAGCGTTCCAAAACCATGAAATGGTATTTTTTTACATATTATTTTAAACTGGCTTTGCCTTGATTCTCTTTAATTTATCGTTACTTGCAAATTTTTCCTTTTAAAAACGGCATTTTACAAATTTTACCCTATTGACTGGCCAATCAAGTGGTCTTACCATTCCAGAAAATATACCCCGTAAACAAGAGGTAACGCCATGACCGTCCTGCCTTTAATTCTGACAAGTGCTGTAAAACACATCCACCATTGGCTGCGCGAGGTCGCTTATGAAGACATGGCTCGTCAGGCTTCGGGCTGGACCCCGGAGGATGCGAGGATCGAAAAGGCAGTCAGCAACAAGCAACCGATCAAGCTTGACTTTGAAATACCCAAAAAACATCGCCTTGCCTGGATTCAAAGAACTATCCATCACCTGCCGCATTGACCATTGATCCGGCAGTTTGAAGTCAACGTCATAACATAGGTCGGACTTTTTTCTTGCCAGCACATGGCTTGTACGAGTGCATCAACATTAACAAAAAGGCGGAGCTGCGGAGGCTCCGCCTTTTTGCGCACCAACGCGGCAGTTACGCAAGCTCATACATTCAGCTGCGAAGCGAAATGGGCGCGTCTAATGCCAATCCGTGGCACGCGGAAAAAGCAGGAAGACGTACCATCGAGCGGCACGTGTTGACAGCTGTCAAAATCAGCGTATAAGAACAGTGGATGGGTGCACACATGTCGCGCAATGCGACCGTGCTGATGACCCGACAAGGTACTGACATGTTTCGTATCCGCCGCATTCACGATGACCTGCGCCCGGTCAACCAGACAGCCATCAGCCAGGTTCAGCAGATCCTCCGAGACCAGTTCCCGTTGCTCGCCCAGAGCGACATCGACAAGATCCCCGAACTGCTGCGCAACCAACTCAAGCAAGGGATGAAATCGATCCTCTACGTCGCTGAAAACGCCCGCCAGAGAATCCAGGGTTTTGCCTTGATTTCCCATGAAGCTGATCTGAGATTCTGTTTCCTTGATTACATCTCCGCCGCCAAACGCACCACCGGCGGTGGCATCGGCGGCGCCCTCTACGAGCACGTCCGCGAAGAGGCCACAGCCATGGGCGCCATCGGCATCTTCTTCGAGTGCCTGCCGGACGACCCGGCGCTATGCAAAGACCCAGAGATTCTCAAGCAGAACCAGGCACGCCTCAAATTCTACGAAAAATACGGGGCCTTCCCGATCGTTGGTACCGCTTACGAGACGCCGGTCAAAGAGGGTGATGACAACCCGCCCTACCTGGTCTTCGACGCCCTTGGTCAATCCGCACCTTTGCCTTGTGCGACGGCACGCAGGATCGTCAGGACGATCCTCGAATTGCGTTACGGCAACCTCTGTTCGCCTGAGTACATCGATCGAGTCGTGGCCTCTTTCGTTGACGACCCGGTTCGCCTGCGCGCCCCTCGCTATCGCAAGAAGCCGGCTGCTGAAACGCGCCCCAGCGCTTCACGCCAACAGCGTATCGCCCTGGTCGTTAATGAGCGGCACGAAATCCATCATGTCCGCGAACGCGGGTATGTCGAGGCTCCGGTCCGGGTACGGAGTATTCTCCGGGAGCTCGATAAAACCTCCCTGTTTCAGCAATACCCGCCGCGTACCTACTCGGAGCGGTTTCTCACCAGCACCCACGATCGTGACTACGTCGAGTACTTTCGCAAGGTCTGCCACAACTTGCCGGCCGGGCAATCGATCTACCCCTATGTCTTCCCCATACGCAACAGCGCCCGACCACCTAAAGAGTTGGCCGTGCGGGCCGGATATTTCTGCATCGACACCTTCACGCCACTGAATGCCAACGCCTGGAAAGCCGCCAAGGGTGCCGTCGATTGCTCCTTGACCGCCGCGGCCACGATCCTCGAAGGCTACCGGTTAGCCTATGCCCTGGTGCGCCCGCCGGGACACCACGCTGAACGCCGTGCCTTCGGCGGCTTCTGTTACTTCAACAACGCCGCGATTGCCGCGCAGATGCTCTCTGACTTCGGCCGCGTGGCGATACTCGATATCGACTATCATCACGGCAACGGCCAGCAGGTCATTTTCTACAAACGCAGCGACGTGCTGACAGTTTCAATCCATGGCCATCCGCGCTTTGCCTACCCCTATTTCAGCGGCTTCGAGGATGAAACCGGCGAAGCCGAAGGCGTCGGTTTCAATATGAACCTGCCGCTCGCCGAACAAATCACCAGCGAGCAATACTTGTTTGCACTCGGCAAAGCACTCAAACGCGTTGCGCGCTTTAAACCGGATTATCTGGTGGTCTGTGTTGGCTTCGACACAGCCAAGGGCGACCCTACCGGAACCTGGGGACTCAATGGTGGCGATTTCAACCAGATCGGCCAGGCCATCGGTCGCATGAAACTACCAACTTTGCTGGTTCAGGAAGGCGGCTACCGCACCCGCAGCATCGGCGGCAATGCCCGTAATTTCTTTACCGGAATATGGGCTGCTTCCTTCGGTGTGTAACTTGCCTTGTCGCTTTACAAGTAACTGTAATAGTTAATGTTTTTTTATTATAAATTTTCTTGTTGACAACTAAAAAACGCAGGCGTATATGTCGATAAATTGACTGGCGTTCAGGGGCCGGGACCCAAAGACATGCCCGCTGAAAAAGTTAACCCCTTTAACCAGCCGCAAGCCGCAAGGCTAACCGGCCCTGAAGACGCCATCGCCCCTTCCTCTTGGAAGGTAACCATTACGCTGCTGGCTTTTTTTAGGGGTTAACACATGCATATCGCGCTTTCCTTCAATCTGAAGGGAGATGCAGTCGGTCTTATGGAAGAACCGGCTGAGCCTCCCTCCGAACCTCCCGACTTACCGTCCGACGACCTTTTCGCCGAGTGGGATGATATTCACACCATCAAGGCGGTGGAAGCGGCCCTGGCGTCACGCCACCAGGTCACCCTGGTCGAAGCTGATCTCGACGCTTTCGAAATCTACCGCAAGCTCCGTCCCGATCTGGTCTTCAATATTGCCGAAGGGCTGCACGGCGCCAGTCGTGAAGCACAGATTCCGGCAATACTGGATATGCTTGGAATTCCTTACACCGGCAGCGACCCGCTGACTCTTGGCCTCTGTCTCGACAAACGTCGCACCAAGGAAATTCTCGCCCAGCACGGTGTCGCTACACCGGGTTTCACCGTGGTCAACTCGCTGGCAGAAATCCCTGCGCGGCTGCGCTACCCGCTGATAGTCAAACCCACCCTCGAAGGTTCCAGTAAGGGAGTCACCGACAAGGCCCTGGTCCGGAATCGTCACGAGCTGGTCTGTCAGCTGGAATGGGTACTCAATACCTACCATCAGTCCGCCTTGATTGAAGAGTTCCTTCCCGGCCGTGAGTTCACCGTTGCCCTGATCGGCAACGGCAACGACCTGACCGTGCTGCCGATTGTCGAAATCAACTTTGACACCCTGCCGGCAGGTGTTCAGCCGATCTATTCCTACGAAGCCAAGTGGCTCTGGGATCAGGAGGAGGATCCACTGCAGATCTTCTCCTGCCCGGCCGCGCTCGAACCGCTGCTGCGGCTGCAGATCGAGGAACTTTGCAAGGCGGCCTTCCGTGCCCTCGATTGCCGCGACTGGTGCCGCATCGATGTGCGCCTCGATGCCAAGGGACGCCCGCAGGTGATTGAGCTTAATCCCCTTCCCGGCATCCTGCCCCGCCCGGAACAGAACAGCTGTTTCCCCAAGGCGGCCAGAGCTGTCGGCCTCTCATATGACGAAATGATCCTGGCGGTTGTTGATGCCGCCTGTGCGCGGCTTGCATTGCCTGCGGGGGTAAGCAATGAACGTTGCCGTATGCTTTAACCTCGTACCGCCCTCAGCCACGCGCGGTGAAGCGATTGACCGCATTGCCGAAGAAGGAGCCGAGCAGGAGGCCCGGGCCGTTGCCGCTGCTCTGATCGAGCTCGGCCACAAGCCCTTGCTTGTTCCCCTGGGCGATGACATCGCGACCTTTGCCGCCGAACTGCGCCGCCTGCAGCCCGACCTGGCTTTCAACCTCTGTGAAGCTTTCTGGGGCGAGAGCCGCAAAGAGATGCACGTTGCCGCGCTCTTCGATCTGCTCGGTCTCACCTACACCGGAGCTCCACCGCTGTCGCTCGGCCTGTCCCAGGACAAGGCGCGGACCAAGGACCTCCTCTCCAGGCATCAGTTACCGACGCCGAAATACACTCTGGTCAAGCCCGGCGAACATTATTCACGTGTCAAGGACATGGCCTATCCGCTGATCGTCAAGCCGCGCTGGGAAGATGCCTCACAGGGAATCTCCAACGAAAGCGTGGTTGACAACGAGAAAGCATTGCTGGCACGCATCAACTATGTTCATCGTACCTATCACCAGGGCGCTCTGATTGAGGAGTTCATCCTGGGCAGGGAGATCAACGCCGCCATCATCGGCAATGGTCCCCATGAAGTGCTGCCGCTTTCCGAAATCACGTTCCACCCTGACCTGGCCCAGCCGATTGTCAGCTTTGAGGGCAAGTGGCTCGAGAAGTCGCAGCAATACAAGCTGACTGAACCGGTCTGCCCGGCCCCGCTGAAAATGCGCTATGAAATGCTGGTGCGCGATGTGGCCTTAAGGGCCTACAAACTCCTCGAATGCCGCGATTATGCACGCATCGATTTCCGCCTGCGCGACGGTGTTCCCTATATTCTGGAAGTCAATGCCAACCCGGACATCAGCCCCGATGCGGGCCTGGCCCGCAGTGCCCGGGCAGCCAGGTTAAGCTACCCGCAGCTGATCGCCCGCATTCTGGCTATGGCCAGCAAACGTAAGAACTGAGGTTATTGATTATGCGCAAACTGAGACACGATGACATCCCCCTGCTTGAAGAGATTCTGGTGGCAACCGGATCCTTCACCGATGCTGAAGTGGCCATTGCCCTCGAACTGCTTGAGACGGTTCTCAACGACCCAAATCAGCAGGATTATGAAGTCGCTGTCGCCGATATCGGTGATCATGTGGCCGGCTACGCCCTGTTCGGGCCGGTGCCATTGACCGAAGGCAACTACGATCTGTACTGGATTGCCGTCAGCCCCACCAGTCAGGGAAGCGGCATTGGCCGACGTCTGATGAAGCACGTCGAGGAGCAGGTTCGCCAGCGTGGCGGCCGCTTGCTCTGCCTGGAAACCTCATCGCAGGGCGGCTATGTGCGGACCCGGAAATTTTACGAACAGGCGGGCTATGTTGAAGAGTCGTGCATCCGTGACTTTTATAAGACTGGCGATGACCGCCTGACCTATGTCAAACGATTCTGATCGCGGACCAAGGAGAAAATCAGCGATGGAAACATGGCAGAGACTTCTGCAAGCCAGCATTACCAAACCCGGCGATCTGACCCGCAAGTACGGCATCGACCCGCGGCCTCTTGAAGAGGTCGTTGAAGAGTACCCGATGCGGGTCAATCCGTATTATCTCAGTCTTATCAAGAACGTCGATGGCCCGATCTGGCGCCAGGCGGTTCCCTCCGAGCAGGAGTTGCAGGATACAGTCTGCCCTGCCGACCCGCTCGATGAGGAGAACCAGAGCCCGGTACCCAACCTGGTGCATCGCTATCCTGACCGGGCGCTGTTTCTGGTCTGCTCCGAGTGCGCCATGTACTGCCGCTTCTGCACCCGCAAACGCAAAGTCGGCGGAGAGAACATGCTGGTCAATCGTGAGACTATTGAACGGGGGCTCGACTACCTGCGGGCGCATTCCGAGATTCGTGACGTCATCGTCTCGGGAGGCGACCCGTTGTTGCTCTCTGACGAGAAACTGGACTGGATCCTCAAGGAACTGCGGGCGATCCAGCACATCGAGATCATCCGCATCGGCAGCCGTATCCCGGTGGTGCTGCCGCAGCGCATCACCATGGGGCTGATCCGCGTTCTGCGCAAGTATCCGCCGCTTTACCTCAACACGCACTTTAACCACCCTGACGAGATCACCGAGACCTCGGCAAAAGCCTGCGCCCGCCTGGCAGACGCCGGCATTCCACTTGGCAACCAGACCGTGCTGCTACGCGGCGTCAACGACGATCCGGAGGTCATGAAGCGTCTGATGCAGAAGCTGCTTGCCATTCGTGTGCGCCCTTATTACATCTACCAGGCCGACATGGTTCAGGGGACCGATCATTTTCGCACCAGCGTCGAGGAAGGGATCGAGATCATCCGCGCTCTGCGGGGCCACACCTCGGGACTCGGCGTGCCGGCCTATGTCATCGACGCCCCCGGCGGCGGCGGCAAGATTCCTATCCTGCCCGACTATTTGCAGAGCCTTGGCGAAGAAGTCGTGCTGAAGAACTACCTCGGTGAAACCTTCCGCTACGCCAACGTCGCTCCGGTGGTTCCAGCAGAGCCAGCCCGGCGGGTGGTCAATGCGCCAAGGGAGATTTCCGGCGATTGCTAACCGTTTTTAGAGACCTTGCAGTCTGTCTCTTCATTTCGGTGTGGCTTTGACACATCATGTCTTGCCTCGATCAGAGTCCCGCGGCAAGGGCAGTTGATCTACGAGGGTCTGCAGCGCCATACATCATACCGTTCTTGATTAAAACCGATTGTATGGCTCCCATGGCCGCTTCCTGTTTCACGTTATGCCCATTGTTCTGAAGAATCTTGATAGTATCAGGACTGAGACCTTCTTCGATCCGAAGTTCATCAGGGAGCCACTGATGATGGATTCTTGGAGCAGTGACCGAACTTTGGACATTCAGGCCATGATCGATGACGTTCATGATCACCTGCAGTGTCGTGGTAATGATCCTCGAACCGCCAGGGCTGCCGGTCACCAGGTAGTTTCTCTCACCCTGCTTGACAATGGTTGGGGACATAGAGCTGAGCATCCGCTTGTTCGGCTCAATCCTGTTTGCTTCGCCGCCGATCAGGCCATAGGCATTGGGCACTCCTGGCTTCGCCGAAAAATCGTCCATCTCGTTATTCAGCAGGAAACCGGCACCCTCAACCACAATTCCTGAACCGT
The DNA here is from genome assembly GCA_014860225.1 of Desulfuromonadales bacterium. Lineage (GTDB taxonomy): Bacteria > Desulfobacterota > Desulfuromonadia > Desulfuromonadales > BM103 > M0040. The sequence continues at coordinate 12,755 of JACZKE010000036.1, read as the reverse complement.
AACTGAAGTTGATGGTATAGGTGTTCGAAACTGCATTGCCGAACTTGTCGACGATGGAAAAATGGGTCGTTTCATTGCTCTCGCAGGGGTTAAGCTTGCCCGGGCTGATGGTACTGCTTGGCGTCGCCTTTTCGGGATCTATTCTCTGGCGGAGGGAGGTTGCATATTCCCTGGAAACGAGCCTTTTCAAAGGGACTTTGACAAAATCCTCATCCCCGAGGTGAAATGAGCGGTCGGCATAGGCCAGCTTCATCGCCTCTGCCATCAGATGAATGGTTTTTGCCGAGTTATGGCCATGGTCCGGGATCGGATAACCTTCCAGGATGTTGAGAATCTGCACCAGGTGAACCCCGCCCGAACTGGGTGGCGGCATGGAGTAGATGTCATACCCCCGATAGGTGCCATGAACGGGCATCCTGATCACCGGAGTGTAATTCTGCATATCCGCCAGAGTAATCAGGCCACCATGTTTAGCCATTTCCGCAACAAGCAGTGCGGCGGTCTTACCTTCGTAGAACTCTTGTACCCCGTTTTCAGCGATTCGCCTCAAGGTCGCCGCAAGATCTTTCTGCACAAAGAGATCCCCTGGTTCGTAATAACTGCCATCAACCTTATAGAATATCTTTCTTGTGGAATCCCATCTTTTCAGTATCTTCTCCTTCTCTTTGAGCCCGTCACTGAAGCGCGGAGTAACGATAAACCCTTCCTCTGCCAATCTGATGGCAGGAGACACAGCCTCCTGTAGGCTGATGGTGCCATATTCAGCTAATGCCATGGCCAGTCCAGCCACCGTTCCGGGGACTCCCGCCGCCAGATGTGAATACCGCGATACTTCGCTATCCGCTTTACCCTCCTGATTGAGAAACATGTCGACGGATGCCTGGCTCGGGGCCTTTTCACGGTAATCGATGGCGATGACGTCATTGCGCTTTTCGGAGGAGATCAGCATAAAGCCACCACCACCGATATTGCCTGAACGGGGCTGAATGACCGCCAACGAAAAGGCGGCTGTAACCGCGGCATCAATTGCGTTCCCACCTTTTTGCAGAACCTCCAAGGCGGTTTCGGTGGCAAGAAAATGGCTGGTCACAACCATCCCCTCTTTCCCCGGAACAGGGGTCATTCGTTCGCCTTCAATGATTGCCGCTGCATACGCCGTAACCGAAAACAGAATCAACGTAACGCCAAGTATTGCAGCAGCCCACCAACGACCCTTCTGCTCAAAGAATTTTCGTTCCATAATTTCCTCACTGCTCTTGAATGATTGATATTGGAATCGTTGAGATATCTCTGATGAAAAAATCCGAAAACTGACCCGGGCAAGGACCTATAACCCGGGTCGCGAATCTCCTGAAAATACGCATACCATGATATACTTAAAAAAAAGAATACGTCCCTCCAGGATACTCACAAGGGTAACAACGCATTTTAAGTGGTTAGTTTGAGCGGAACGTGGAAAGGAGAACAGTCATGAAAGATCGTATTTCCGAAGCTTCTAAAGAGTTGCAGGAAAAGTCGGCTTTTGTTTGCACCAGCTGCGGCCATCCAAATGATATCGTCAAGGTGCGTGAGCAACTTCAAGGAAGTGCCAACGTTGACTACCATGATCGTTTTAGCGATGCAGCGAAGGAAGAGGGCGAGAAATCAGCCTTCACATGTGAAAGCTGCGGACATCATCAGATTGTCAACAAGAAATAGCCGCACGAACCGTGGCTCATAACTGCAGAGCAAAGTACATTGACGATTACCGGCACATGTAACCAATAATCTCATCAATAAACTCGCTGCCAAACCGCTGCAGCTTGTGCTTGCCGACGCCGCTGATCGCCAGCAGCGCCGCTTCATCGGTCGGCATTTTTGCCGCCATCTCGGCCAGGGTGGCATCTCCAAAGATCACGTAAGGCGGAACGCCATCGGCATCAGCCAGGCGTTTGCGCCGCAAACGCAAAGCATCGAACAGTTCGCTGTCGTAATCGAAATCGCCGACTTTCGGCTTGCCCTTCTTCTGCAGGGTCTTGACGCGAAGGCGCGGCTTGGCCATCACCAGCTGTTCCTCACCACGCAACAGCGGTCTGGCGGCTGCAGTCAATTTCAACACAGAATAGCTGGCCACATCCTGCACCAGGTAGCCGCGATGGATCAGCTGCCGGATCAGGCTGTTCCAGGCCTCCGCGACCTTGTCGGCGCCAATGCCATAAGTGGACAGCTTGTCGTGCTTCAGCTCCAGGATTCTCTGGGTCTGGGCACCACGCAACACATCGACCACGTGACCGACACCGAAGCGCTGGCCAACCCGAAATACGCAGGAGAGCGCTTTCTGCGCATCGACCGTGGCATCATAGGTTTCCGGTGGGTTGAGGCAGACATCACAGTTGCCGCAATCCTCTTCCAGCCGTGCTCCGAAATAACCGAGCAGCACCCGCCGACGGCAGGTCTGAGCTTCGCCGAAACCGACCATTGCCTGCAGCTTGTGCAGTTCAATGCGCTTTTGATCTTGATTGCCACCCTTTTCGATCAAGCCGCGACTGATGGCTATGTCACCGTAACCGAAGAGCAGCAGCGCCTCGGCCGGCAGACCGTCACGACCGGAGCGGCCGGTCTCCTGATAGTAGCTCTCGATGTTTTTCGGCAGATCATAATGCACGACAAAGCGTACATTGGGCTTGTCGATCCCCATGCCGAAGGCAACGGTCGCCACAACGATCTCGATATCATCACGCAGGAACATCTCCTGCACCTTCTTGCGCTCTTTGTCGCCGAGGCCAGCATGGTAGGCGCGGGCCTTGAATCCGGCCGCCGCCAGACGATCAGCGATTTCCTCGACGCGTTTGCGCGAGAGAGCATAAATGATCCCCGCTGCCCGTTGATGATCGTCGAGAAACGCCAGCAATTGATCAAACGGCTTGCGTTTTTCGACCACCGTATAACGGATGTTTGGCCGGTCAAACCCGGTGATAAAACACTTCGCCTGTTGCAGACCAAGACGTTGCAGCACATCCTGTCTGGTCTGCGGATCAGCGGTAGCGGTGAGGCCGATCATCGGCACTGCGGGGAAAAGGGCGTGCAACTGACCGAGCTGGACGTACTCCGGGCGGAAGTCATGGCCCCATTGGGACACACAATGGGCTTCGTCTATGGCAAACAGCGCAATCGGCATCTCCTTGATCCGCTCAAGAAAACCATCACTCAACAGGCGCTCCGGTGCCACGTACAGCAGATCAAGCTCACCGGCATGCAGCCTGGCCAGCACCTGACGGGACTCTTCTGCCTTGAGTGAAGAGTTGTAGAATGCGGCACGCACGCCGTTGGCAACCAGGGCATCTACCTGATCCTTCATCAACGAGATCAGCGGAGAAACCACGATGGCCACACCATCACGGTGCAATGCAGGTATCTGGTAGCAGAGCGATTTGCCGCCGCCGGTTGGCATCAGGACAAAAGCATCCTGCCCGGCGATCAGGGTTTCTACGATTTCCTCTTGTTGTGGACGGAATTCGCTGTAGCCGAAGACTTCGAGCAATGTCTGGTTTGGATCAATTGATTTTGACATGAGTGAAACAACTTTCAGAATGAGGCGGGCAGACGTCTATTACATTAAATTGAGTCGAGAGAAAAACGTTATTAAAACTGTGATGAAAAATCCGTAATGAACAGGCCGTAATGAACAGGCCGTGATGTATGAACCTGTCACGGCAGTTTTATCACGGCAGTTTTATCACGGTTATTCCATCACCGATTATTCCCTTCGCACCTTCTGCCGCATGGCCAGGTCAAGCAATACCAAAGCTGCCATTGACTCAACAATCGGCACGGCACGCGGTACGACACAGGGGTCATGTCGCCCTTTGGCCTCCAGGGTCACTGGTTTGCCATCAAAATCGGCCGTTCGCTGAGGCTGGCCGATCGTTGCTACCGGTTTGAAGGCAACCCGGAACAGTACGGATTCGCCGCTGGAGATACCGCCGAGGACACCCCCGGCATGATTGGTCAGCGTACCGAGACGGTCGCCTTTCTGCACAAAGGGATCGTTGTGTTGTGAACCACGTAATTGCGTACCGGCAAATCCGGAGCCGATTTCAAAACCTTTGGTGGCCGGCAGTGACAACATGGCCTGGGCGAGCATTGCTTCAAGCTTGTCGAACACCGGTTCTCCCCAGCCGGTCGGCACATTGCGGCAGACACAGCTGACCACACCACCGATAGAATCTTTGGCGGCCAGCACTTCGCGCACCAGCTTCTCCATACGTTCTGCCGAAGATTTGTCCGGACAGCGCGACAGGGTCGCATCTACCTGAACCCTGCTGACCGTGTCCGGATCTATCACAGCGGCCTGTTCTGCACCCACGGAGCTGACCCAGGCGACAATCTCCACCCCCCATTCTTGGCGCAGTATCTTTTCCGCGATCGCTCCCGCAGCCACCCGGCCAATGGTCTCGCGGGCACTGGAACGACCGCCGCCGCTGCTGGCTCTGGTTCCGTACTTGGCCTGGTAGGTAAAATCGGCATGGGAGGGGCGCGGCACCTGACTCATTTCACCATAGTCGCCGGGGCGCTGATCTTTGTTATGCACCAGCAGACCGATGGGCGTACCGAGGGTCAGGCCGTCCTCAACTCCGGACAGAATGGTGACCTGGTCTGCTTCCTCACGCGGTGTGGTGAGATCGCTCTGCCCCGGACGCCGCCGGTCGAGCTGCCCCTGGATATCGGCTTCAGAAAGCCGCAATCCGGCCGGACAGCCATCAACCACTGCGCCAACACCCACACCGTGGGATTCACCAAAAGTGCTTACGCGAAACAAGGTACCGAGTGAACTGGACATTTTCATACTCCGTCGAGTGGATTTTACGCATTATATACGATTCGACGTTTCAGGGAAGCCTTACAAGGAAAAAGGTTTAAGTTGTCGTCGGAACTCTAGCAGACATCTCTTTTCACCTTCAATTTCAAGGGCTCGAGTTTACAGAATCGATTCAAGTGTTAATCTTCAATCAGGTGAATGTTTTTAGAATTCTTCAGAAAAGGAAAAAACGATGACTTACGGACAGGGCAGGACCTACAAAAAGATCGAAGTGATTGGTGTCGCCAGCAGCAGCATCGAAGATGCGATCCAGCAGGCAGTAAGCAGGGCACAGAAGTCGCTGGACAAGCTTTCCTGGTTCGAGGTTCAGGAGGTTCGCGGCCATATTGGAGATGACGGCAAAGTTAATGAGTATCAGGTCGTAATCAAGGTCGCATTTGAATTGAAATAGAAGTCAGGTGATTTACTTCAGGACCACCCTCAGTTGGCGGCAGGCATCATGGGCTTTGCCGGTGGAGGCATCATCTACCTCAATTCTCAGGACATCACACCACAATCACCCTTTTGCCTGTGGGACTTTTTTGTTACCAGCCAGGGTTTCAGAGAAGTGCGCAAATCATCCTGATTTAGAACTCACGATAATTTCGAATGGATTTACCCGCGACATTGCAACAAGCGATATCTCTGGTAGTTTTAATATCACGAACTTATAACCTGAGGAGGAATTCCATGGGAACACACTGGATTGATGAAGGCTGTATCAATTGTGCAGCCTGTGCTGAAGTTTGCCCGGTCGATGCAATCAGTGAACAGGGTGACGTCCACGTAATCGACAAGGAAGTATGCATCGACTGCGGGGCTTGCGACGACGTTTGTCCTGTTGATGTTATCAAGTGGGAGACAACAGCCTGACCCACCAAAGTTCCGGAGGACCTTCAGCATAAGAACTCCCGTTCCTTCCACAAGCAAGCCCGGGGCCAGTTTGTCCTGGGAGGCCGGTGAGAGGCTTCATTTTTCGACCTCGGCACATATCGGCATGCGCAGCAGGTAGATGGTCACACTCAGCCCAATCACGATGAGGCTCACTTTGACCCAGAGCAGGGGTATGAAAAACAATACGGAGACAGGTATCGTCACCCAGACCAGCGCAATCGCCGAGACCTTGGCCCTCAACGGCATGCCCTGGCCGTTCTGGAAGTTCAGGATCAGTGGACCGAGGTGGGGATGTCCGAGCAGCCAGCCGTGAATACGCTCTGAGCTGCGGGCAAAACAGGCCGCCGCCAGAAGCAGCAGAGGAACGGTAGGAAGCAATGGCATGAAGATGCCGAGAAGCGCCAGCACCGTACAGGCAAGACCGACGATGATCAGGGCCAGGCGCAGGATTGTGCTGTGGGATATCAGTACTGGATGTTGCTTCACCAGGCCATCCTCGAGTTTCTGCATCGACGCCATAGATCAGAAGCGACTTTAATAAAACAGACACTCTCTTATCATATAATAAAGTTGTTGCAGATCACCAGTGGTGAGAAGAAAAAAGCGTCGATTTATTGAGCGCAATCGCTATCAATGTGACGTCAAAAACAGAGCCAAAATTGCGTATTTGCGCAGTTGGCTTTTGTGGTGTACTGATCAATAATCTACGAAACCCCACGTTTATCTTTCTTGAGGAAATCGATATTCTTACACCAATCGAAGACCTGCTGTGAGAAGCTGGTCTGAGAGTAACCTCCTGAAGGTTAGAACCTTGCCCCGCAGTCTCCCCCCTCCTGACTGTGGGGTATTTTTTGTAAATCATCAGTCTCACAATCCCCACCCCCTCGTTCCTGTTGATGTGCTAAAGTACTCACGTCTCATGCTCCTTTTTGTTACACTTCCCATTGAAAGATGGAATGATAAATCAGGCAAGCAGAGCTATCTTGAAGAGAACCGGACCGCTATAGTCAGATTACTTTGACCGGCGGTTTTTACTTAATTTGTTTGCATCCGGAAGTGCCTGGAAAAACAATGCAATTCATTTGGATAAGACAAGTATGAACAGATGGTTGTCAGGGCTTATCTGTTTTTCTGTTTTTTGGGCTTTGACTGCATGTGCGAAATCACCTGCAATGCTGGATCGCGTCTTCGTCAGGAATGCAACAACGAGCAAGATAACAGATGTAAAAATTCACCACGAACCGTCGGAATGGTTCGGGACAGTCAATACAATTTTGCCGCAAAACTCCCTGGACATTGGTTTTGCCAGTCAACCAGTGATGACTCGAACAGCATCTGTAAGCTGGCGTGATGGCGATTCCCAGGAATGGTCATTAACCGTGGAACTCCCTGATCATCAAAACGCAGGAGGAGAAGGTCGGCCGATGAGTTTGATTTATATCATATACTCATCCGGACGAGTCGATGCGCACTTACTGGAGTCCATAAAAGTAAAATAGCTGATTCGTCTTGCCTGATTCTCTTAAATAATACATGCCCAGTTTTCGATCCGGAAACGAGCAGTTTTTCGCAATCTCTGCGTCAATCGGCGAATTCCAACACATCACACAACTCAAGAATACTGCCAACAGTCAGCGTCGGTTGGATCTCCCAGGGGTCGAAAACCGCCTGCGGTGCACGTTTGACCCAGGCACCGCGCATTCCAGCCGAAATGGCGCCTATAACATCGAAAGGGTTACCGGAAATCAGCCAGGCGTCCGCACCGCAGGCCCCGGCTTGGCGCAGAAAGTGCGCATAGACTGCAGGATTCGGCTTGAAACTCTTGATCTCGTCGGTGCTGACCACACCTTCCAGATAGTGAGCGATGCCGGCATGCTGCATCAGATTGCGCACATCGTCGGGCTTGCCGTTGGAAAAAGCGAACAATCGGCAACCGGTGGTCTTCAAGCGTTCCAGGCCCTGTCTGGCGTCTTTGAAAGCGGGCAGGTATCGATAAGCCTCCAGCAGACTGTTCCTGTCTGCGCCACACAACTCGACCTGAAAGGTCTCACAGCAGAAATCAAGGGCATGCCGTGTACAGACGGAGAAGTCCTGGTAGTTCTGCATCAGCCCCCTGCGGAACGAGTATTCGAGCTGCTTGGACCGCCAGAGATCTGAAAATGGGCCGGACGCGTCACCAACCAGTTTTTCAAGAGCAGTAACGATCCCGGTGGTGTCGATCAGTGTGCCGTATACATCGAATGCAAGCGTTGCAGGCATGGGTTCCTCCTTAAAGAATGTTACAGATTCAGCAAGCATAGAAGTCTATCAGGTCCACAAAAGGATCATCAAAGGAGCCAAAGTTCCGGAGCATAGGATTCACAGGCTCAAGTCATTGTCATTAGCAGACCAAAACGCTACTATGACACCAAAATTTCGCCAGCCGGCTCATCAGAGAGGATTAAATTTTGCACGAAGTATCCATAGAACTGGTCCCGCGCGATCGCGAAACACTGGAGCGGGAGTTGCAGCAGGTTAGGGACAATTTCCCCGAAATCAGTACAATCAACATCCCCGACCTGCTCAAGTTTTCTCTGAGGAGCTGGGATGCCTGCAGTCAGGCGAAGAGATTCTTCCCTCGAACCATCCCGCATCTACGCGCCATCGACTTCGACCTGAGCAAGCCCTTCCCACTACTTGAGACTTTTACACAGAATAACATAGACAGCGTTCTGGTCATTGCCGGTGATCAACCGCAGGACATGTCACGTCGGGTTTATCGCACCAGTTCAGTCGCGTTGATTCGTGCCATCAAGACGCAGATGCCAGCGCTTAAGATTTACGCCGGTATTGACCCCTACCGTTCCGGGATCAAAGATGAGCTCGACTATGTCAAACGCAAGCTCGAAGCCGGGGCCGAAGGGTTCTTCACTCAGCCTTTTTTTGATCAGCGCCTGATGGACATCTATCACGACCTGCTGTCAGGAATTGAAATCTTCTGGGGAGTCAGTCCGGTCATGAGCGTGCGAAGCAAGGACTATTGGGACAATCTCAACAACGCCATCTTTCCGCCGGACTTCGAACCGACGCTGGAGTGGAACCGGCGCTTTGCCAGACAGGCGCTGGAGTTTGCCAGACAAACCGATTCGAGCCTCTACTTCATGCCGATTCGGGTCGACCTGGTCGAATATCTGGACGGCATACTGTCATAGAAAGTTGTTGGGGGGTTGCCTCTCACCGGACCTCGAACAATCAATCGAGCGGATCGAAATTCGATTTGTCTGCATAGCATAACGGGCAGACCCAATTGTCCGGCAGATCGGCAAAAGCCGTTCCCGGTGGGATAGCATTCATCGGGTCACCCACAGCCGGATCGTAAACATAACCACAGTTGGCACAGATATAACGCACGCTCTACCCTCTCTTCCTGATGAAGTTTTTGATTTCCGTCGCTTCGTACTTCACGTTTCGCACCGCAAATTTATACCGCAAAATATTTGGCCTGCGGATGATGGGCAATGATCGCCGAGGTGCTGACTTCCGGGACCATCTCCATGGTCTCGGTTAACGTCACGCCGATCGCCTCCGGCTCAAGCAGCTTGAACAGCATCTTATGGGCATCGAGGTCAGGGCAGGCAGGGTAACCGAAGCCGTAACGTGAACCCTGATAGCCCTGGGTCACGTAGCCGGTCATATCGGCAGGCTTTTCGACAGCGATGCCGAGTTCGCGGCGCATCACTTCGTGCCAGTACTCGGCCAGCGCGTCGGTCACCTCAACGCTGAAGCCGTGCAGCATCAGGTAGTCGTGGTAGGCGTCGGCCTCGAACAACCGCCTGGTCTCGACCGCGATTTTATCGCCGATGGTCACCACGAAGAAGGCTGCAATATCGCCCCCTTCCTCACGGGTTCGGTAATAATCGGCAATACAGAGATACGGTGGCGACGACTGCCGCGGGAAATCAAAGGGCATCACCTCATCATCGGATTCGACATAGAGCGTGTTGCCTTCGCTGTAGCAGCGGAAATACCCATAGGCTGCCTTCGGTTGCAACAGACCCTCCGCAAGCGCACGCTTTTTAAGATCTTCGTAGAGCGGCATGACCGTAGTACGGGTCAATTCCAGATAATCCTCAGCGCTGCTGCTGGCTGTGCGTCGATACCCCCAACGCCCGCGGAATAGCGCCTGTTCGTTGACATAAGGGAAAAGCTTGGCCGGGTCGATGTCGGTGACATGCCGCAGACCATAAAAAGGTGGCTCGGGCACCGGATGGCTGCGATCTATATTGACATCTTTCACCCCCGGCTTCATACGTGGTTGACCATTCTTCGGTGCCGCGACAGTAGACTTCAGCTGCCCGGCCTCATAATCCTTCAACGCCTTAAGTCCGGCGAAAGCATCGGCACAATAGACCACCGGTGCATCGTAGTTCGGCACGCAGGAGGTGGCGACAAACTCGCTGGTCAGTGCGGCGCCGCCGAGCAGGATCGGCATTTTGAGGCCCGCCTCACGATACTGCGGCAGGCTCTCCTGCATGACGATCGCCGATTTTACCAGCAGGCCGGAGAGGCCGATGATGTTTACAGTCAGTTCGCGAGCCTTGGCGATGATCGTCTCGGCCGGCACCTTGATGCCGATATTGAACACTTTGTAGCCGTTATTGGAGAGCAGGATATCGACCAGATTCTTGCCGATATCGTGAACATCGCCCTGCACTGTAGCCAGCAGCACCTTGGTTCCTTCTTCCTGGTCGACCTTCTGCATGTGCGGTTCCAGCCAGGCGACGCTCTTTTTCATCGCCTCGGCCGACTGCAGTACAAACGGCAACAGCAGTTCGCCCTTGCCGAAGAGCTCACCAACGTGGCGCATCGCCGGCACCAGGATCTGGTTGACGATCTCGAGCGGCGGGTAGCGATCCAGCAGCGCGGCCAGGATATCTTCGATGCCATCCTTGTCGCCACGCACGATCTTCTGATGCAACGCCTCCTCGGGGCGTTTTTCCTGGGTCTCGTCAGCTTCATCGACTTCAACCCGCTCAGCGAAATGATCGATGAAGCGCATCAGCGGCGATTTGTCCAGACCCTGATCGCGATTGTAGATCAAGTCGAAACAGAATGCCCGGTCCTCTTCGCTGATCTGTGCCAGCGGCAGGATCTTGCCGGGATCAATAATCGCCGCATCCAGTCCCTGCTCGACCGCTTCATGCAGAAACACCGAATTGAGAATCTTGCGTGCCGCCGGCGGCAGACCGAAGGAGATGTTGCTCAAACCCAGCACGGTGAACACCCCCGGAAGCTCCTGCTTGATGCGGCGGATGCCCTCCAGGGTCTGGATCGCGGCATCGAGCAGGTTCTCATCGCCGGCGCCAATGGTGAAGGTCAGCGGATCGAACAGGATGTCCTGTGGACGCAGGCCATATTTGCCGACCGCCAGTTCGTAGATCTGTCTAGCCGTCGCCACCTTCTCGTCGGCGGTCATGGCCATTCCCTGCTCATTGATGGTCAAAGCCACTACCGCTGCGCCGTATTTTTTTGCCAGCCGGCAGACCTTATCGAGGGTTCTGCCGCCATCTTCCAGATTGATCGAGTTGATAATACAGCGACCGGGATAGAGTTTCAGGCACGCCTCGATACAGGTCGGCGTGGTTGAGTCGATCATGATCGGGATTTTCACTGATTCCGCGTAAAGCTTGACCAGACGGGTCAGATCGGCGGTCTCATCGCGTCCGGCGTAGGCTGAACAAAGGTCGAGAATCTGAGCCCCCTGTGCTTCCTGCTCCAGGCCGATGCGCAGGCAGCCGTCAAAATCTTCGGCCAGCAGACAGTCGCGAAACCTTTTCGAACCATTGGTGTTGGAGCGTTCGCCGATCAGCAGCGGTGGGATATCCTGGGCGATTTCAACAGCCTGGTAGAGACTCGCGACCGAGGGTTTCATGCCGTCACCTCCCGTTCGCACGGGGAGAGCGTCTTGCAGGCAGCGGCAAGCTGACGGATATGTTCCGGGGTGGTGCCGCAGCAGCCACCGACAATACTGACGCCGTCGCTCACGATGAACTTGCGCATACTGTTCACAAACTCCTCCGGGGTCATCGGATAAAATGTCTTGCCGTCGACCACACTGGGCAGACCCTGGTTCGGCATGCAGGAGATTCGTCCAGGCCAGTTGTGGCCAAGATAGCGGATATGCGAAACCATATCGGCGGGACCGGTCGCACAGTTCAGGCCGAGCGAATAGAGAGGAAAGGGCTCCAGGGTGGCGCAGATCGCAGCGATGTCGCTGCCGACCAGCATGGTCCCCTGGCGCTCCATGGTTACCGAGACGAGTACCGGGATATCCCGACCGGTCTCTTCGAGCACCTCGAAACTGGCCACGACTGCAGTTTTCACCTGCAGCAGATCCTGACAGGTTTCGATCATCAGGGCATCGACTCCGGCCTCGACCAGCGCCCGCATCTGTTCGCGCAAAGACCCGGCCAGGGCGTCGACGCTGATATGCCCCAGCGACGGCAGCTTGGTGGTCGGCCCGATCGAGCCGGCAATGTAACAGTGGCTGCGGTTGCCAATGGCAGCCCGGGCATTGGCCACCGCCGCCCGGTTGATTTCGATGGTCTTATCTGCCAGGTCGTATTCCGCCAGAACGATGGAACTCGCGCCGAAGGTATTGGTTTCGATCACCATGGCCCCGGCCTCGAGAAACGATTCGTGCAGTGCAATAATCGTCTCCGGAGAGGTGAGATTCAACAGTTCATTGCATCCTTCACATCCTTGCCAGGCAGCTTCAGGAATCGTCATCTCCTGAAGGTTGGTACCGCAGGCACCGTCGAACAACAGAATTTTTTCATCATCAAAGCTCATAACACAATCTTCCTTTGTTTAAGCATTTGAAATATTAACTTTTTATGTTTGTTCACAAGTGTCCCAACGTTTAGCTGAATAATATCAGTTGGTTATTGTTTCTGTCAGTTTCGGTTGTGTCGTCCTGTTCTACAAGTGCCTGTAATAAGGGCATTCGTTCAAAAATAGTTATACTCAAGACCTGTAGAATTGT
>JACZKE010000035.1 GCA_014860225.1 Desulfuromonadales bacterium | reverse complement strand
GTCGGCATGGGGATTCTGCCGTTGCAGTTCAAGAAGGGAGACGATCGTAAAACTCTCGCCATTGACGGCAGCGAAACGTTTGATCTGATAGGACAGAATACGCCGATCGAACCCGGACAGGCTATCACTCTGCGCATAAATCGTGCTGATGGCAGCAGCCGGGAGCTGGTGGTGACCTGTCGCATCGACACAGCTAACGAAGTGCAGTATTTCCAGAGTGGCGGCATTCTAAATTATGTGTTGAAAAACCTGATGCAATAGTGGTGTCTAAAACTCGACATCCAACTCTCCCGTCCTGGTGAAGGAGAATGGCTAATCTGCAGCGGCACCGTCATATGGGTCAACACGCGGGAAAAACCCTTCCGGGCCCAGCACCCGGAAGGGTACGGCGTCAGGTTCACCGTTCTTTCCGATAAAGCCTGCAACGCTCTCGGCGAGTTGCTGCGTGGCCTCGGGGCTCTGTTCTGACCTGCTACACCATCCCATTGATGAATTCCTGCCCGATCTAACCGAGGTTCTCGAAAGCCTTGACGATATCGATCCGTGAAACCACACCTGCCAGGCGCTGATGCTGATCGACGATAATGATGCGCTTGATCTTTTTTTCCAACAGCACCTGGGAGAGCTCCCGCAAGGGGGCATCGTCCCGGGCAGTGATGGCGGGGGAGCTCATGATGTCCACGGCCGTTCCACCCGGGCCTCTGGTTTCCGTGGACCTCGGCAGAATCACTTGTTTCAGCTTGGCGAGCAGTTGCGGTTGCTGATTAATTTCGTAGAGGATGATATCCGACTCGGAGACCACCCCGAGAACGCGGTTCTGTTCATCGACGACCGGAAACCCGCTGATGCCGCTGGCACTCATGAGTCGTCGCACTTCATCCACTGGGGTGGCAGGAACGATCGACTGCACCGCCCGCGTCATGATGTCTCGGCCGAGGGGACCTTCCTCATCGCTGTCCAACGCCAGCGGAGGCGCTTCCGGATGACGCAAGCAGCCGGTATCCAGTGCAATCACCATGCGCACTGCCAGTGTATAGAGAAGTCCGCCAAAAGCCCAGATCCCCAGGCCGATCATGACTTCCTGCAGGGAGGGCATGTATTCATGGATGTCATGTAGGGTATCGGGAATGAAGCCGGGGACGATCAGCCCCATCCCCTTTTCAATCCAGATGCCGATGAATATCAGCCCGCAGCCGATATTCAGTGTCAGGAACCTCTCTCGGGTCCGCGGCATCAGAAACAGCAGGAACCCGACGATATTGAAGACCATCGCTGTCCAGATCCAGGGGGTCAACCTGAAATAACCATGGTACCCTTGATACAGATACTGCATCGGCGCCAGATGATCCGTATTCGAGTAGTATTCCTTGAAAATCTCCGCAAACATCAGGAACAGGTTGATCGCCATGGCATAGGCAATGATCTCCGCCAATTTGAAAATTGCCCGGTCGCGCACTTGGAAATCCATGACCCTGCGCAGGACTTGGAAGATGATAATCATCAGGGCCGGCCCGGCGCAAAAGGCCGAAGCGAGAAATCGCGGCGCCAGAATCGAGGCATTCCAGAAAGGGCGGGCCGGAAGTCCGTTATAGAGGAAGGCCGTGACTGTGTGAATGCCGATGGCCCAGGGGATGGAGAGCAGGATCAAGGGGATCACGATGCGCTTGTCGGGCTCCCGGCCAAAATAGGTGCAAGCGCCGATGTAACTCGCCACCGTCAGGTTGAGCAGCAGGTAGCCGTTGAGCACCAGGATGTCCCAGGCCAGAATCGACGAGGGAAAGTTCATCCGCCCCATCCCCGGCAGCAGGTGCCAGAGCCGTTCAGGGCGGCCGAGATCGACCAGGACGAACAATATCGCCATGATGACGGCGGTTACGGCGAGCAGTTCCCCGAAGGCGCCGATCTTCTTGATCGCCTTGAAATGGTAGAGGTAGGCGGGGATCACCAGCAGAACCGCGGCGGCCGCCACCCCGACCAGAAAGGTAAAGTTGGATATATAGAAGCCCCAGGAAACATGGTCGCTCATGTGGGTGAGGACCATCCCCTGCAGCAGTTGGGCACCATAGGTCGCCAGGCCGAGAAGAACCAGACAGGTCAGCCCGATCATCCAGGCATAAAAGGCTGCTCCTCCCACGAACAGGACTTCGAACATTCCTCTGAGGAAGTAGTGAAGCTCTGGTTTTTGCTCTTTGATGACCGTTTCCATCGCCTCTCAGTCTCCAGGGCGTTCGGTTTTTATGGCGGTGGGATAAGGGTTGTCCCACCGCCGCAACACTCAGAGTTTATCGACGATGAACTCCGGAAACAGGGTCGGGGATTTAGCCACGCTGGAAATTCTCAGCGATTTCAGGCGGTCGTAATATCTGGTGACATGGTTCAGGCTGAGCGACCCAGGCACGGCGAAACGTCGCTCTGCCGAGGCCAATCCGGCCCGGCGGCCGAACACGAAGATATCCAGCAGCGAGTTTCCCATGGCCCGGTTGCGACCGTGGATGCCACCGGCCGCCTCCCCGGCGACGAACAGGTTGCTCACCGTCGATTCGCCTCGCTCGTCGATGAGAATGCCGCCGTTCTGGTAATGAAGGGTGGGGTAGATCAACAGCGGGCGCTTGGTGATATCGATTTTGACCCGTCTGAATTGTTTGAACAGGGAGGGAAAGCGTTTCTTCAGCATCCCCTTCTCCAGCAGCTCTTCCAATACCGGGATATCCAGCCAGACCCCGATCTTGCCGGAAGGGGTGCGGACCCCCCGACCTCCTTCGACCTCGCGGATAATGGCCGCAGCGACCAGATCGCGGGTCTCCAGTTCGTTGACGAAGCGTTCGCCGTTGCCGTTGACCAGGTGGGCGCCGAGGCTGCGGATGGCCTCGGTAACCAGCACCCCGACCATGTGATCGGGAAACATCACCCCGGTCGGGTGATACTGGAAGGAGTCCATCCCCTCGATGCCGGCGCCGGCCCGGTAGGCGAGGACGACCGCATCGCCGGTGGCGCCGAAATTGTTGGAGGTGGGGAAGCCCTGGTTGTGCAGGCGTCCGGCCCCGCCGGTGGCGAGGATGACCGCTTTGGCCTGGATCGCCAGATGGCGCCGCCGACCCAAATCATAGAGAATGGCGCCGTTACAGGCCCCGTCCGCATCGGTGGTCAGTTCCACCGCCGGGGTGAATTCCAGGAGTTCGATGCGGCTACTCTTGCGCATCTCATCCTTCAATACTTTCATGATGTTCAATCCGGTATGGTCGCCGATCGACAGAATCCTGGGAGCCGAGAGGCCGCCGGCCTTTTTCGTTGCCAGGTTCCCCAGGACATTACGGTCGAAGTTGACGCCGATGTCGAGCAGCCATTTGACGATGTGCGGGCCATCTTCCACCAGGGCTTTGACCAGGGACGCGCTGCCGGCAAAGTTGCCGGCAATCATGGTATCGGCAAAATGCCTGAGGGGAGAATCCTCCTCTGCCACCGAAGCCTGCATTCCGCCCAGGGCCATGATGGTGTTGGAATTACCCAAACGCAGTTTGGTGGCCAGCAAAACCCTTGCCCCCAGACTCTCGGCAAACAGTGCAGCGGTGACTCCGGCTCCGCCGCCCCCCAGCACCAGCACGTCGGTGGTGAATTCGGGTTGAAGGTTGATCCGGGCATGGTCCAGGTCGCTGAAGGACTCCAGCAGGTCGGCAAATTCATGAGTCACCCGGTCGCCCTTGTTGGCCCCCACCCGCAAGTTGCGGAAGGCGGCATCCTTGTAGTCGGGATGATAGGTTTTCAGCAGCTCGTTGCGTTGCTGCTCCTCAAGCCGGAGCAAACTCTCGGCCATGCGCCGTTCCCGGGTGGAATGCACCAGCTCCAAAGACTTCAAAAGATCGGCAGGATACATCAGAGCCCCTCCTTTAAGAGTCGAGAATCTTGCGGCAATAGACTTCGAGCTCGGCCTGGTTCAGCGCTGCAACCTGCGCGAACTCGCTGTCCTCGGCCAGCACGGCCATCTGCTCCAGGCGTTTGGCGAGATTGGGCGGGATCGGCCGCTGGCGAGCGCAGGAGCGCTGGATATAGAGGCCGACGTACTGGGGTGCGATGCTTTTCGGACACCTGGAGGCGCAGAGTCCGCACATGTGACAGCCCATAACCTTCTCGGCGGTTGATTCGTACCCTCCCTCTCTGGAGGTTTTCACGAAGCCCGCCACGTCGATCCATTCCGGGCAGATATTGCACGCCTTGCAATCGTTGCAGGTCGCCAGTTCCGGATAGTGATCGGCCAGCTCCTGCAACGGACTGGTCATACTCTCCATGTCGTAGCGCGCCATCCGGGAAGGGAAATAGGGGAGCATGATGACGTTCATCCCTTCGGCGACCACCGTCTGGCAGCCCAGCCCGAATTTTACCCGCTGCGCGCCGGCTTCCAGGTAAGCGACGGTGCAGGCACCGCACAATCCCGACAGGCAACCGATCCCCCGCTTCACATCATGCCCCGTATCCCAGAGCGCTTCGATCACGGTCAAACCCTCGGGCACCTTGATTTTCCGCCCCTCCAGTTCGATGGTCAGCATGGTTTCTCCTCGCATGGGTGACCGGGTCCAGTATCAGGTACTTTCCCTTAACTTTACCAAAGTTTTATCAGAGATTGGTCAGATGGCATTATTTTGAGCCAAAGAAATGGGCGGCCCAGGGGCCGCCCATTTCATGACAAGTTTGTGCATCATATGCTGCTACCAAAAAACTCTCAGCCCGAAAGGAATCACCAGTTCACCATTTGAAACCTATGCCGAGAGTATAGACGAAGCGGCCATCGTTAAACGCCTCATCCGCGTCATCCTTATCATCGAAGAGAAACTGGTATTCGACGGCTGCAAGAATGAAGGTGGTGTCATTCACGAACGACTTCAAGCCGACTTCGGGACCAGCTATGAGAATTCTTGCTATTTATCGGGCCCTTGGGGCAACTCGGACACTGTTTGATTGCTTTTTCAGGTGTTCCTGAGCCAAAATGAAAAAAGAACATACACGGCTAACGAAGTGCGGTATTTCCAGAGCGGAATCCTCAATTATGTGCCATCCGGAGTTTCCGGATGGCACATGCTCAGCTTTACAAACTCAAGGCTATACATCGGAGGTGAGAATGAAGCACCAGATGGAAGGACGCTGGGATCAGATCAGGGGAATTGCGCGCGAGCTGTGGGGTGAATTAAGCGGTGATGAACAGCAATTCAATGCCGGACAGATCGAACGCCTGATCGGCCGGATGCAGGAAAAATACGATCTGAGCCGCGAGGAGGCGAAAAAGCGGGTTGACGACTTCCTGCGCGAGGGACGCTGATCACCCTGATGCTGTACGAACCGATTGAAAAGAAATGATGACGGTACCAGAAGAAGCTCCACTATCGGTGCGGGTCGAATGTTATGCCGGGTATCGCGGCGAAGAGACGCCCCGGCGCTTTTTCCTGAACTCTCGCAAAATCGAGGTATCGGAGATCGTCGATCGCTGGCTTGCCCCCGATCATCGCTACTTCAAGCTCCGGGGAGACGACGGTGATCTGTACATCCTCCGTCACAGCTTCCCGGACGGGCAATGGCAGTTGACCTTCCATGCCCCGGCAGGTTAATTCGTTGCCATCCGGAAACTCAGGATAACACGTGCACAGCTTCCCTTGAATTCTGATGTACTCGCAAAAGCTCATGTGAATGGATGAAGCAAAAAATCCGTAAACGGTTGTGAAATGGTCTGAACTTCTCCGCTCGGCATTTGTGAATCCTCATAGATGAACGCAGCCATGCCCTCAGGCAGGAACATCTCCCGCAGTACCTCTTTCATGGGGCGCAAAACTGGCGGGTCCTTGACACCCCGGCTTCTCAGTTGGTTTTCGATCATGAGTTTGCGTGGTTCTCATGATTTTCATTACTGTACCCTGTCCTCCTTCTCCCCGGGTGCAAAGCTCATTTCATTCCACCACGTCGCTATGGGGGGCATGGCTGAAAGCAAGCACCTTGTCCACCCGGATGATCAGTTTTCTCTCGGTCTGGGGAAACTGAGCTTTGGTTTCGATGTCCGGCGAAAAACCATCGGTCATGGCGGTCTCCTCAATTTTTTCTATCTCCCCGAGGATCTGATGTCCGATATCGGTTGCAGGGTCCCATGCAACCACTGATATCAACGAGTTGCAAAGAATGTTTTGTACCGTACCCGGGCAAAACCAGGCTTCAATAGCAATGTGGCTTTCCGAAACGGCACTGATGGTGCCAGCGGCCGCCAGGTGCGGCAGCCCGCGACTGTCCGCGGTGGCTACAAACACGTGCTTCATTCGTTTTCCGAGTTCCACCGCGTTGAGGATCGTGTTCGAGTTCATTCTGCCTCCTTAAATTGAAGAGAGATTTTTATCCCTTTGCCGGGATATCCAATGTTTATACTCGGCGCGCTCAAATTCCAAGTGCAACATTTTTAGGAGATAATGTTGCATGAGCTACATCTATAAAGGATATATAGGGAATGGTATTTTGATTCAGCAGTTAGTCAAGCGCCGAAGGTGATAAAGCCAGATAAAAACATCTTGAAAATCATTGAGACAATACGCAACCGTCCTGGCTCAACCAAAGCAGGAGAAACGTAACTCTCGTTCGTCCGAGAGTGCAGCTAGAAACCTTGAAATTAGCCCGTATTGGCATAAGCTTTGATCAATGTTCTGACATGCTGTGTCGCAACATCAAGGGAGAGGTCGATTTTATAGGAAATCGCAAAGCTCCGTCACCAGAAGAACCGGATTGGGCATCCAGCAGGCCAACGCAGGGCTCAACCACCTGATCCCCCAGTCGATCTATGTACAGGTCATTCTCCTCTGCGGCATTAACGGCATCGCGATGATGCAAGAAGAAGGCTTGAAAGCCGCATGAATCGGCATAGTTCTCCATCTCTAACCCATAATCTGTTCTCCGGCACGATCTTGAGTAGTGATTTGACATATGCCTCCGGCATGGTTAAATGTTGATACTTAGTCAACACTAACAGCTTGGTCACGCCGTTAGAAACGACATCTCAAGTTTCCCTTTCATAACAACCGATATGTCTGGTCTTATACTAACAGTGAGGTTACGATTGTATCCTCCCGAGATTTCACCGCAAGACATTCAGAAAGAAGAGAGCTGTGACAGCTGCTATTGTCCTTTCTGCACAGACGACAGCGCTTGGTATTGTCCGGGCTCTCGGCGTAATGGGCGTTCCGGTGGTCGTGGTCCATTATGATTGGCGGGATATTGCTCAACATTCCAGGTACGTCGTAGAAAAGGTCTCGGCGACGCATCCGGAGGTTGACGAAGAAGCTTTCGTGGCCACAATCCTCAAACTCAGCGACCGCTGGAAAGATGCCGTGCTGTTCCCGGCGTCAGATGAAACCCTGCTCATTGCCGCCCGTCACAAAGACCTTCTCAATCGTCATTTCCAGGTCGCATGTCCAGATTATGCATTGGTGCTTCAGGTGATCGACAAGCGTAAGACCTGCCTGCTTGCCGCCGCGGCCGGAGTACCTGTTCCACAGACCCTGTTGCCCACATCTGTTGCAGAACTCAAAGAGTTCGGGTGCATGATAGGTTTTCCCTGTCTGCTCAAGCCCGCACAGAGCCATCTCTTCTTTGGGCATTTCAGACGTAAGATGTTCATCGCCGACAACCAGGGTACGTTGTTGGACGCCTATCTGCAGGCGTGTGATGCGGGATTGGATATGATGGTCCAGGAGATCATTCCGGGTAGCGATCAGGAGGTCGTCAACTACAACAGCTATTCTCACTCCGGAACGCCACTGGTCGAGTTCATGGCCGATCATGTGCGCAACGCACCGCTTCATTACGGTTCGCCACGAGTCGCATGCAGCAGTAACCTGCCGGGATTGATCGCGCCGGGACGCCAACTGATGAGGGCCCTCGGCTTCTCCGGTTTCACCTGCGTCGAATTCAAGCGGGATCCGAGGGATGGACGTTTCAAACTTATGGAGATCAATGGTCGTCACAACCTGTCAACCCTGCTGGCTGTCCGCTGCGGGATCAACTTCCCCTGGTTGGAATATAAGCATCTGGCTTACGGGACGATTCCAGAGCCGCACGCCTACGAGTCCGGTATCTACTGGATCGACATGACGCGGGATATCGCTTACAGCCTCAGGAATGCGTTCAGCGAGAGATATGCACCGGCGAGCTATCTGCGGCCTTACCTGAGTCCGAAAGTCTGGGCGATTTTCGATTATGCAGACCCCAAACCGTTCAGACAAAGGATCCGATCTCTGGCTGGTTATATGGCCTGCAACAGCGGCATGTGTAAGCACTTCAAGCCTCGCATGGTAAAACAGATAGGTCACGAAGGGCCGGTGTTGAGGTAGACCACTGCTGTCGAGGTGCGCGGCCGGCTTGTTGATGGTGGTGAAATCACGGTCGAAAGCTTAAGAAGGTGGGTCGCTAAGTTTCCCTGGAGAGAACCCTGGCATACCTTTCTGATCAGCAGGCAGCCTGTTTAATGTAAGAGTTGCTCGTAACGGAAACAGTCGGTGGTATGGTCGTTGACCATGCCGACGGCCTGCATGAAGGCGTAGCAGATGGTGGGACCGACGAAGTTGAAGCCGCGCTTTTTCAGGTCTTTGCTCATTTGTGCTGATGCAGGAGTGTGAGCCGGGATTTCTGCAAGTGTCGCCCGGCGATTGACGACGGGTGTGCCGTCAACGAAACGCCAGATATAATCGGCGAAAGAAGCGTATTCTTCACGGACTTGCAGGAAGCCCCGGGCATTTTTGACGGCTGCTTCAATCTTCAACCGGTTGCGGATGATACCGGCATCCTGCAGCAGCCTCGCGATCTCCTGTTCGCCGTAACGCGCAACCTGTTCCGGATCGAACCCTGCGAATGCCTTGCGATAGTTCTCCCGCTTCCTCAGGATCGTCATCCAGCTGAGCCCGGCCTGGGCGCCTTCGAGGATCAGCATCTCGAAGAGCCGGTGATCGTCTCGAAGGGGAACACCCCATTCCTGGTCATGATAGGCGATGTAGAGCGGGTCACTGCCACACCATGCACAACGTTTGATCATTATTATCCCTTGCCGTCAAAACGGGCGTCATGCATGCCCGCACACCTCTCTCGTGGAAGCTCAGGGGGATATCCCTGCCCACATCCCCACCCCATCGCGTTTGGCCCTTGTTTCAGCCGCCAGGAAGTCGTCCTTCATGCTGAAGTTGAAACGCCGGTAAACAACTGCCAGCCCCTGCTCGATGAGCAGTCGATTGAGCAGGCGGCCGTCAGGCAGGTAGACATAGGCAAGCAGGCGGCCATGACGGTCGCGGGGCGGCTCGTCGAGGATCAGGCTGACCCTCTGTCCTTTGACCTGACTTATGTTGAACTGCTTGGCGTCGCGATAGATTTCCCGTTGTCTTGCCGCGGCAATTCCCCTGTTGGCGAGATAGCGGTCTCGGCTCGAGCTCTCTCTTTCCGGCACATCGATGCCGATCAGGCGCACCTTGCCAAGCGTGTCAATTTCCAGGGTGTCGCCATCGTAGATCCAGGTGACCGTGCCCTGTAGTGCGGGAACCGGTTCTTCGGCATAGGCTGACAGGATCAGCAAGAAGCTCAGACAGAGGAACAGGGAGAAGCTTCTGGAAATCACCCGCGACCCCAGAACAAACGGCAGAAAACACCGGTGAAGAATCCCCAGACCAGGTTATTGAAGAAAACGAAAATTGGTGTGAGTTGTCCGAGATCAAGGCCGAGCCAACCGTGACCAGTCATGTGAGGAAAAACAACGAGGAGTTGAAAAGCGGTGGGCAGCAGACTGATCCACAGGCCTTTGCGGACCCAGTGACGACGTGCCTTGGGCGGGGCGACGACGAGAAAATAAATCAATCCCCAGAGGCCTCCCCAAATCAAGCGGGGATAGAGCCAGTCAGGTGTCAGCGAGGGCGCCATGCGCACGCCTGCCATTGCGGGAAGGCCCAGCTGGCCTGCTTGCCAGGCAACCAGGCTGCAGCAGAGGGCGCCGAGCATCCCGGCACAGAAACAGACGGTCATCAAGGTTCTGCTGCGTAGCATACTTCCTCCTGGAATATGTCATCCAAGCATTGATCCGAATTTACAGGGGGTAGATCATCCGGAAACCTTTTGAGGCTGGCAATCTATCGGACTATCCATGAGCCGGATTTTCGCTTCGGCCCGTATCGTCGGACAGGCTGCCAGGTTTCAAGTTTTGTTCAGGGCAGTCGTCTCGTTCATGCTGCCGGTTCGGTAGCCCTGAAGATCCAGGGCCACGTAGGTGAACCCCGCCGATTTGAACTCGGCCAGCAGCGGCAAGCGCATCTTATCATCAATGATTCTCGACAGGTCGTCAAGGGCGACCTCGATGCGGGCGGTTTCATCATGATAACGGACGCGGAAGGTGTGAAAGCCTTTTTCGCGCAAGAAGGTTTCACAACGATCGACCTGCTGTAAACGTTCTGCGGTAATACGCGTTCCGTAGGGGAAGCGCGAGGCGAGACAGGCGAAGGGCTGTTTGTCGGCCGTTGAGAGACCGCTCCGACGACTCAGGGTGCGGATGTCCTCCTTGGTAAGACCGGCTTCGAGCAGAGGCGAACGTACCTTGAGCTCCAGAGCTGCTTCCCTGCCCGGGCGATAGTCATTCAAGTCGTCGAGGTTTGAACCGTCGAAGACTTCGGCGTAACCGAGCTCTCTGGCCTTGTTCAGGCAGATTTCAAAAAGCTCCTTCTTGCAGTGATAGCAGCGCCGCGGTGGATTGTCAGCAAAGCCGGGAATTTCCAACTCGTTGCTGTCTACAACAAGTTGCTGAACGCCAAGTTGCTTTGCCAGCTTCACACTTTCGTTGAATTCGTGGCTCGGGTAGGTTGGCGATGTGGCCGTCAGGGCAATAACATGCTCGGCACCAAGCACGTCGCGGGCCGTTTGCAGCAGGAAGGTAGAATCGACGCCACCGGAAAAGGCGATTACAGCTGAGCCTGACTCTGTCAGAATATCCTTTAGCTTTTGAAATTTAGTGTCAAGTTGCATGGGATCAATGAAGGGCTCCGGCCAATGAGCCGAAGGCCGCCTGGCTGATGGGTTGTTAAAGGGCAGGTCAGTTAAATATGTCGGTGGAGAGATAACGTTCACCGGTGTCGCAGAGGATCGTCACGACATTCTGCCCCGGCTTGAGCCGTGCGGCAATCTGGCGTGCGGCAAAAACGTTTGCCCCCGCAGAGATGCCGACAAAAATCCCTTCTTCCCGGGCAAGGTCGCGGGCTGTTTGCGCGGCTTGCTCGTTGGTGACTGTCATAATCTCTGTTAAGAGGTCCATGTTGAGGACATCAGGTATAAAGCCGGCACCAATCCCCTGTATTTTGTGCGGGCCAGGTTCACCGCCAGAGAGAACCGGTGAATCGCTTGGCTCTACGGCGACGATCAGTACGTGAGGGTTTTTTCCCTTAATCGCCTGACCAGCGCCGGTGATTGTACCGCCTGTGCCGACGCCGGCGACAAGGGCATCGACTTTATTGTCCAGGTCACGCAGGATCTCAGGCCCTGTTGTTTGCAGGTGAACTCTCGGGTTGGCAGGATTGCAGAATTGTTGAGGCATGAACGCCTTGCGTTCGGCTGCAACCTCTTCCGCTTTTTCTATCGCTCCCCGCATCCCCTTTGCCCCAGGAGTGAGGATAAGCTCGGCACCGAAAGCACCGAGCAGGCGCCGACGTTCCATGGACATGGTGTCGGGCATGATCAAAACAACCTGGTAACCCTTGATTGAACCCACCAGAGAGATGCCGATGCCAGTGTTGCCGCTGGTCGGTTCAACGATAGTGTCTCCCGGTTTCAGCAGGCCGTCCTGCTCAGCCTGCTCAATCATTGCTTTGGCGATCCGGTCCTTGACGCTGCCGCCTGGATTGGCGTTCTCCAGTTTTCCCCAAAGTGTTGCCGAACCTTCCGGCGTACCTAGTTTCACTAACGGGGTGTTACCTATGCGGTCGAGTGTTGAGGAAAATCTTTCTGCCATGAAGTGCGCCTCCTTAAGGGCATAACTCAGGCAGCCTGTTCATTGATAGACCGACAGGCTGCTAAATGGGCTCCTAGATGAAGTACATGAAGCGGTGGTCCAGTTCCTTATCCAGTCCCATGGCCTTGGCGTCATCACACAGGTCCTTTAAGGTGACGGAATCCAGGTAGTCTTTGAGACGCTTGTTTGCTTCCTGCCAGACTTTTTGAGTGACACATTCGTTGCCGAACTCACACTCTTCTTTGCTCCCTTTGCCTGATTTTCCGCAGTCAACCAGGGACATCTCGCCTTCTGCTGCCGTAATGACCTGGTGAACCGTGATTTCATGAGGTTTGCGGGATAAAAGATAGCCGCCTTGAGGCCCTCTTCGGCTTTTCAGCAGTCCCCCACGCTTCAGGTCCTGAAAAATCTGTTCAAGATAGCGTGGAGAGATATTCTGGCGGCGGCTGATATCTTTAATCTGCGCGGGCAGGTTTCCAGCATGATAGGCCATATCAAAGAGAGCACGCAAACCATATCGGCTTTTGGTGGATAAACGCATAAATAATCTCCCGAAATCTTAGTTGGTTAAATTTTTAGTAAAGTTTATTTTACTTGTCAAGAACATAGTTGTCATTAAGCTTTTGCCAGAACCGGAAATGACATATACTTGATTTTATCGTACCATGAAAGAGTTCTTGCATGATTGAACATCCTTTTGGAATTAAAGCCCCGGTGGCCTGGTTGCCGGCAGGACTGATCAGCTGGTACGGAGTCGGTGGTTTGCCGATTACACTGGTGACTGCTTGGGTTGCTCTGGTCGGTGGGGAAAGACCGCGCCTCAGGACGGCATGGCACGGCCGCCACGAGTCTTTGTCCCGTTTCTGGGCTGGTGCTGATTTTGTCTTGAATATGCCACACGAGAGTGAGCTGGTTAAGATTCGCGAAGTTATGAGCCAGGGGAGGCTGTGTCTCAATGCCGAGCTGGACCTGGGTTACGCTTGTGTGCCAGGCGTTGCTGCTGTGGCCCCCCGATTGCTTGGTTGTGCCGTACAGATTGAATGTGTGGGTGGCCAGCTGATTAATGCCTGCTTTGACACCGATCTTTGTGGGGATGTGGTTCGTGTGCATCGAGAAAATGTCATTATAGATCCGGTCGATATCCCTGACCTCTGCGCAATTCATCCATTGAGGCCGTTGGGGCATTCATGACATCGGTCATGTCTTTATCTGTAAACGAAAGGGCCGGCTGAATAGCCGGCCCTTTCCTCATTGTAGTAATACGCAGTTGACGGTTATTCGTCTTCTGCCTCTGGCCAGTGAAGATTGTCGACGAAGGAGGCAATTCCGTAGGTCACCAGGAAGGCCACCATGGATACGGCCAAACTGGCTCCGGCAGGAATAAGAAACATCTGGTGTCCCAGATAATCCCAACAGAACATCACACCGGCAATCCAACCGAGAGTAAAGCTTACACCGACAACATGTTTAATGATTTCCAGGTAGATGACAAAGGTGTAAACCATGTCGCCTGCAGACTCCGAGCATACGCCTTCGAGTGCAAGACGACGATTCAGGCTGCCGGCAAAGAGACGGCAGGCTGCCCATAGGCAAACAAAGAAAATGCCGGTGTAGACAGCGTGCCGGGCAAGCAATCCAGCGTGTGCATCGATTTTTTGAACACCGACGGCAAAAAAGATTGACGACATCAGGCCGGCAAGATAAACCGGGCGGGTACTTTTAATGACTGCAACTCTGATTTTCTGGAACATGTTGATCTCCCGAGTCAGGTGCGAT
Source organism: Desulfuromonadales bacterium (assembly GCA_014860225.1). Lineage (GTDB taxonomy): Bacteria > Desulfobacterota > Desulfuromonadia > Desulfuromonadales > BM103 > M0040. The sequence continues at coordinate 120,495 of JACZKE010000035.1, read as the reverse complement.
TGTTCTCAATTATACGATGATGTTGAATCTATTTTCCCTGTTTGCGGAGAGGCAGTCCAGTTAGAAAAAAATAATTTAATCTTGTTTAATTACAGGATTAGAATTAGTAAAAGTAAATTATTGTAATGGCTTACAGGTACAAACCGCTGATGTCTAATCCTTATTTTTTGCCGATTAGAAATTATTTTTGATTAATTTTTCGTTTTAACGAAGGTTTTCACGGTCTTCCCGGGGGGATGGTGAAGATTTCGTCATACCAGAGATGTATCCGGGAACATGTCCGACTATCCATGAGTTGGCTGTAAATCCGGCGTTTTTCCCATATTCTCCGACAACGTTCATGAACAGGGCAAAAGGCGACCGATCAATGCCGGGACAGCTGTCTCGACGCGCAGGGGACGGTTGCCTAAATGAATTGAAGTCAGGCCTGCTGCGACCAGTTTCTCTATTTCATAGGTCGTGAATCCACCTTCCGGGCCGATCGCCAGCGTCACCGCCTGCTGTACGTTTGCAGGGCAAGGCTGCGACGAAACGGGGTGGGCTGCCAGGGCGCAGGTTCCGGCAGCGATCGTCGGAAGGATATCTTCGACAAAGGGTTTGAAGCGCGGCTGAAGTTGAACTTCGGGCAGGATTGTATCGCGGGCCTGTTCCAGGCCAAGGATGAGCTGTGCCTGTATCGCAGCCGGCTCAAGTGCTGCGCTTTGCCAGTAACTCTTGTCAACTCGCCATGTGTTGAGCAGGAACACTTGTTTTATACCCATCGCTGTTATCCCTTGCAGGACACGATTAAGGACCTTTGGTCGAGGCATGGCCAGAATGACTGTTACTGACAGTGGTTCCGGTGGTTCATGTGTCAGCAGGACTTCAAGCTCCAGTTCTTTCTCCGTGATGGAGATGACGGTCCCGGATCCGGTTTTGCCGCCAAGCAACCCAACATGAAGGATTTTGCCACTTGTCACCTTGAGGATTTCGCGAGCGTGTTCATAGCGCCGGCCCTGCAATCTGACGCGATTGATACTGATAAAGTCTTCCTTGCACAGCAAAATGAGATTCATAAAGGGAGTCGTGATATCCGGAAGCAGCGGCAACCGGTTTTCTGTCAGCTCTCTTTTGCCGGCAAAATATCATCCTTGAAATTCAACGTCTGGAAGTAGTCTTCATTGGTTTCAGCGCGGCGAATCAGCTGGACAGAGCCGTCGGTACGCAGCAACAGTTCTTTGGGGCGCAGGCGGCCATTGTACTGGAAGCCCATGGCGTGACCGTGAGCGCCGCTGTCATGAATCGCCAGCAGGTCACCCTCCTGAATAGGCGGCAGACTGCGCTGTACGGCAAACTTGTCGTTGTTCTCGCAGAGCGATCCGGCAATATCGTAAATTTCTGATTTCTCTTGATCTGTTTTGCCGATAACGTCGATGTGATGATAGGCATCGTACATTGCCGGACGCATAAGGGATGACATGCAGGCATCGACGCCGATGTACTGACGGTAAATACTTTTGTGGTTGATTGCCCTGGTAACCAATGCACCGTGCGGTCCAGTGACCCAGCGGCCACTCTCCATGTAAATGCGCGGTGCGTAGCCATGAGAAGCTTTGAAATTGTCAACAAGTGCAGTAATCTCCGTGGCCATTGAGTCCAAATCAAGGGGATTGTCTTCCGGCTTGTAAGGGATGCCCAGGCCGCCGCCAATATTAAGGAATTCGAAACGGATGCCGAGCTCTTCTTCGATCATTTGCGCAATGTCCAGGAGCATGCGGGTCGTTTCGACAATATAGGTATAGTCTCGTTCATTGGAAGCCACCATGGTATGCAGGCCGAATCGTTTTGCGCCGCGTCCCATTGCCAGTTTATATGCCGAAACCAGCTGTTCGTGAGTGATGCCGTACTTGGCTTCCACCGGATTGCCGATGATGATGTTGCCGGTTCGGCGGGGGCCGGGATTGTAACGGAAGCAGACCAACTCAGGGAATTCCGGAACTTTGGTGATCAGAGAAATGTCATCGAGGTTCAGGATGCTGCCGCCTTCAGCGGCCGCTGCCTGGAATTCTTCCCGGGTCGTGTTGTTGGAGGTGAACATGATGTCTTCACCTTTGCCGCCAACCTCCCGGCTGATGATCAGTTCCGGAATGGAACTGCAGTCAAAGCCGAAGCCCAATGTCTTCATCAATTTCAGGATGTGGGGGTTGGGCAATGCCTTGACGGCATAGTATTCACGAAATCCTGCAACGCCGGCGAAAGCTTTTTTTAACTTTTCTCCCGTAGCAAGGATGCCTGCCTCATCATAGATATGATATGGAGTGCCGTAGTGCTTGGCGATATCCTCAGCTATAGGGAAAAGTCGGTCCTGAAAAGATTGCGGCATGGGCATAGCGAAAACTCCTTGAGTCCTGAGTCTTAAAGACACGTGTGATAATTTACAACAGGGTTCAGATTAATTCTAAAGTTGTAGTTAAGCTGTGAAATATAACCGATCAGGTCGGAAAAGACAAGCAGGATGAAGGATGATGGAAACGGAAGAGATAGGAGAAACCTGGCAAAGAAGGGTTATGCCATGTCGGACTCAGCACCTGGTTTACTTCGGATTGACACGAAATACCAGATGGCAGCTGCGAGCTGCAGCATCATGATCAAGCCAAAGCCGGTGCTGTATCCTGCGGCATTATAGCCTCCTGAAGCAGTCTGAGGCCAGAGATCAATGATCAGGCCAATGACCCATTGTGCGGCAAATGCGGCAACAAAGACCAGCAGGTTGAGTCCTGTGTTGGCTCGACCGGAGAGGTTCCTGGGAAAGCTCTGGGAGAGGACAGCGTACGGCAGGATGCAGGCGGTGCCAAAAAAGCCGAAGAGCACCCAGAGAGGCAAGGTTAATGCTGTCCACTGCAAGACCAGCATGCACTGCACGAAAATAAAAATCAGCATCCCCGCCACAGCTACGGTCATCGGTTGAATATTGCGCCGCGCCAGGCGCTCGGCAAGTGCGCCGAAAGCAAAATATCCGGCAATCATGGCAAGAGAAACGCCCATCAGGGTGTTTGCCACTGCCATGCGGTCGTAATTTGCCAGGTCCCGCAGCCAGGGTCCTGACCAGAGTCCGGAGATAGAGAGATACGCAGCCTGGGCAGTAACCGCCCATGGAGCTATCGTCCAGAAAGTTCTGCTGGTAAAGACCCTTCTGATGCCGCCAAGTTGTTCCCGCAGGGTCTCTCCGGATTGGGTCCCTTCCGCTTCCGGGACAACCAGGAACACACAGATTGCTGCTAACACGGTGACACCTGAAAGGATCAGAAAAACCCCGCGCCAGTCAGTCAGTTGCAGAGACAGTTCGACCGGTGTTGTCGCCGCCAGAGCGCCGATACCGCCTGAGATCATCTGAATACCGTTGGCCAACGGCAGGCGCTCCGGTGGAAACCAGAGGGTAAAAGCTTTGAACGCTGCCATCAGACAGGCAGATACGCCGAGTCCGATCAGGGCGCGTCCGAGCATCAACCCCGTGAGGGTTTCGGCCCGGGCGAAGATAAAGGCACCTGCGGCTGCGAACAATAACAGGGTTGCTTCAACGCGGCGCGCCCCATAGCGGTCGAGCAGCACTCCCAGGGGGAGCTGAAATGCGGCAAAAGCGAGAAAGTAAGCTGAAGTCAGCAGCCCCAGGCTGGCTGGGTCAACACCTACGTCGCGGACCAGATCCGGGGCAATGACCGCATTCACGGTACGGAAGAGATAAGAAAGAAAGTATCCGAGGGCGAAAGGGATAAAAACTCGCAGGAGTAAGACAGGACGTAGTGACATCAACCCTGACCTCGCTGCAGGGCAGCTACGGCAGCACCGATAATGCCGGCATCATTGCGCAATGCCGCCGGCAGTATCCTGGTTTTAATGGTCAGATACGGAAAGAACTGAGCGTGGTCTTTGCTGATTTCACCACCGATGATAAACAGGTCCGGCCAGAACAGCTCTTCGAGGCGATGCAGATAGTCGTCAAAGCGTTTTGCCCACTCAGGATAGGAAAGGTTCAGCTCTGTACGTACCGCTGCTGAGGCAATTTGTTCAGCGATTCTGCCATGCAGGTACAGATGACCAAGCTCGGTGTTGGGAACCAGGGTGTTGTCGCGGAACAGAGCCGTGCCCAGGCCTGTGCCGGCGGTTACGACAAGGGTTGTCCCGGACGTATTTTTGCCGGCGCCAAAATGCATCTCAGCCAGACCGGCGGCATCGGCATCATTCAGGACCGTGACATCAAGCCGGGTTCTTGTCGACAACAGTTCGACAACATCCAGGCCGATCCAGGCCGGGTCAATGTTCGCTGCAGTGCACGCGATACCGTTGCGGACAACCGACGGCAGGCCGCAACCGATCGGACCAGACCAGTTAAAATGACCAACGGCTTTGACCACTGTGTCCGCGATGGCATCGGGTGTCGCTGGCTGTGGTGTCGCAATGCGTACGCGTTCAGCGGCAAGGACGCCGTTCAAAGAGTTGACCGGAGCGGCTTTGATTGCTGAACCGCCGATATCGATTCCGAGAACATTCATAACTGAGCTTAGTGTGAAGAGAATCCGAACCATTGCGGAAACATTACCAGGATGCCGAGCACGATTACCTGCAAAACGATAAAAGGCAAGACACCGTAGTAGATATCCATGGTTCGCACTTCGGGTGGAGCGACACCTTTCAGGTAGAAGAGGCTGAAACCGAAGGGCGGAGTCAAAAACGATGTCTGCAGGTTCATGGCCACGAGGATGGCGTACCAGACCGGGTTAATGCCGAGGTTAGCCGCAATCGGTGCCAGAATCGGCACGATGATGTAGGAGATTTCAACGAAGTCGATGAAAAAGCCGAGAATCATGATGAGCAACATGGAAAGGATTATGAAGCCCCATTTCTCGCCCGGCAGGCCCATCATGAATTGCTCAACAATCCAGTCGCCGCCGGTGTAGGTGAATACCATCGAGAAAGCGGTGGCGCCGATCAGGATGGCGAACACCATGGCGCTGATCTTGATTGTCTCCAGAGAGCTATCCCAGAGCATGCGGAATGAGAACTGCTGGTAGAGCAGAGCCAGGACAATGGCACCGATGCCACCTACCGAAGACGATTCGGTCGGTGTCGCCACTCCGGTCAGGATTGAACCGAGTACCAGGACGATAAGGACCAGCGGTGGTACGATCGCCTTGAGGGCGTGGCCTATCTGCTGCTTCTTGGTGCCGCTCGATGCTGCGAGGCGGACCGGTGGCGCCAGGTCCTTTCTGATGATGGTGATGATGACAATGTAAGCGACATAGAAGGCGACCAGCGACAGCCCCGGCCAGAGTGCAGCCTTGAACAGGTCACCGACCGGCTCCTGAAAGACATCGCCGAGAATGATCAGGACGATTGAAGGCGGGATGATCTGCCCCAGGGTGCCGGCGGCACAGATTGCGCCGGTTGCCAGTCGTTTGTCGTAATTGTGCTTGAGCATGACCGGCAGAGAGATGACCCCCATGGCGACCACGCTGGCTCCGACTACGCCAGTGGATGCCGCAAGCAGCGCACCGACCAGCACCGTTGAGATGGCGATGCCGCCGCGAATCTCGCCGAACAGGAAGCCCATCGATTCGAGCAGGCGTTCGGCCAGTCGCGATTTCTGTAAGACGATCCCCATGAAGATGAACAGGGGGATTGCCATCAGAATAGTGTTGTTCATGATCGACCAGATACGGTGCGGCATCAGGGAAAAAATCTGTGTTCCCTCGGCCAGCAGACCAAAAAAGACCGCCACGCCGCCGAAAGTGAACGCCACCGGGAAGCCCAGAAGCAACATCGCGAGGGCGGTACCGAACATTACAAGACCAATCATATCAGAGGACTTTCCATTACTTTTTGATAGGGATGCCCGGGAGAGCCCAGGGCAGCGAGCACAACGCGATCATTGAATCTCGGATTTTTGTATTTTCGAGCCCGGTTTGCCGGCATTACAGGATCGCCTTGTCCTCGATGTGATGCACCGTCGGCGCTTCGATCCCTCTGAAGATATTGATGTTGTGAAGCACAAAGCCTATGGCCGAGACAATCAGGAAGACAAAGGAGACCGGGATCACCGACTTGATCAGCCAGCGATAACCCAAACCGCCGGGATCGCCACTAATCTCTCCAGAGGTAAACGCCTCATGCACGTACCAGAAGGAACCCTCGGTGATCAGCACGCTCAACGGGATCAGGAACAGCAGGGCGCCGCCGATGTTGACGATGGCTTTCCAGCGCGGTGTGAAACGATCGTAAAGGATATCGACCCGGACGTGGCCATCCTCCTTGAGCGTGTAGGCCATGCCGAACAGGAAGACTATGGAGAACAGGTGCCATTCCATTTCCTGCATGGCGATTGAGCCGGTATTGAAGAAATAGCGCATGATGGAATCGTAGAAGACGTTGACCAGCATAACCAGATTCAAAAAACCGGCGATCCAGCCCATCAAGTTGGAGAAGCGGTTAAAGAGTTTTTCAAGTTTCAAGAGCATAAGATACCTTGTCTTGCAGCCATCGGGCTCCCGGCCATAGCCGGGAGCCCGGTTCGGACTATTCGATGTTGTCTTTCAGGTATGCGTAATCGGAAATTTCGGTCCATTTGCGGGCCATTTTCATGTAGGCCGTCTGGGAATCGAGAATTTCCTTGAAGGTGGCGTCGTTCGCGGCAGCTTCGCTCAGCAGCTCGTCATTGGCTTTCTTCATTGCGGCAATGATGTCCGCAGGGAAGGTGCGGATCTTCACCTCTGGATACTCTTTCTCGATCGATGCCCAGTTAACTGCACTCTCGTGGTAGGAACGGGCGTACATGTCGTAGGCAGCATACTGCATGGCGATGGTCAGAATCTCCTGCAGATGCTTGGGCAAGGCGTCGAACTTGGCCTGGTTGACAAGAAACTGCAGTTCAGTCGCCGGCTCGTGCCAGCCGGTATAATAATAGGGGGCAATCTTTTGGAAGCCCATATTGAGGTCAAGGGATGGGCCGACCCATTCGAGGGCATCGATGGTGCCGCGATCAAGCGCCGTGTAGAGCTCACCCGGCGGAATATTGGTGACAACGACGCCGAGTTTGGAGAGGACTTCACCGGCGAAGCCGGGGATACGCATTTTCAGGCCCGTGAAGTCATCGAGGGTGTTGATTTCTTTGCGGAACCAGCCACCCATCTGATTGCTGGTGTTGCCGCCGGGAAAGGCATAAACACCGTGCTTGTCGTAGACTTTTTTCATCAATTCCATGCCGCCGCCGTAATAAAACCAGGCGTACTGCTCGGGGGCGATCATGCCGAAAGGCATGGTGGTGAAGAACATGGTGCTGGGGTCCTTGCCCTTCCAGTAGTAGGAGGCTGAGTGACCCATCTCATACTGGCCTGCATTGACCATATCAAGAATGCCAAAGGCTGCCTTGTGCTTGTTAGCCGAGTCGATGCGAATCTCCATCTCGCCGTTGGACATGGCCTTGACCAAATCGGCCATCTTGATAACCGCATCACCGAAGATCGGAAACCCGGATCCCCAGGTCTGGGCCAGTTTCCAGACAATGACTTGTTTCTCTTCTTTCTTGGCCTCGGCCTGTGGCGCCTGCGCCTGTTGCTGTTCACCGCAGGCCGTCAAGCCCAAAAAGGCGATGAGGACCATGAATCCGGTAAGTAGCTTCAGGACATGTTTCAGCTGTTTCATTGCTTCTCCTCCTTGCGTGTAGAGTGACATTCTCTTCGCAGCCTGAATCAATACAGCCCAGGCCGCTCCTGATAAGTAACCATTAATAGACTCAGTAACTATCGCCTGAAAGTACTGGGTTGTCAATGACTGCATAACAATGTTTCCAGGTGTTTGACTGTTTTAACTGCTTGACGATCGCAGCGAGGATGTTAAGTTGTTATCTGAATCTAAATGGGAGAAATATTATAATGAGTAAAGCAATTCGTCTGTATGAGACGGGTGGTCCTGAAGTCATGTGCTGGGAGGAGGTTAAAATCGGCAAGCCGGGGCCGGGTGAAGTTCATCTCCGTCAGACTGCTGTTGGCTTGAACTTCATCGACATCTATCATCGCACCGGTCTCTACCCTTTGGGTGAGCTGCCGGCAACTCCAGGGATGGAAGCCGCAGGTACTGTGGTTGCAACGGGTGAGGGCGTTGATGATTTCTCCCCGGGTGATCGCGTTGCATATGCCGGCCTGCCGCCGGGGGCTTACGCCGAAGAGCGTTTAATGCCGGCCCACCGCCTGGTGAAAATCCCGGATGCCATTAGTGATCAACAGGCCGCCGGCATGATGCTGCAAGGGATGACGGCGCAATACCTGTTGCGCAGAACCTTTCACGTCAAGAAGGGTGACACGGTTCTTTTCCATGCAGCGGCCGGCGGCGTTGGCTTGATCGCCTGCCAATGGGCCAAACATATCGGTGCGACAGTGATCGGTACGGTCGGCAGTCGCGAAAAGGCGGAGCTTGCCAAGGCGCACGGCTGTGACTATCCGTTGCTCTACCGTGAAGAGGACTGGGTGGCCAGGGTCAGGGAGATCACCGCTGACGAAGGGGTCGCAGTCGTGTACGATTCGGTCGGCAGGGATACTTTTATAAAATCGCTTGATTGTCTTCGACCGTTGGGCATGCTGGTCAGCTTCGGCCAGGCATCCGGACCTGTTGGACCATTTGATCCCGGTTTGCTGGCTGCCAAGGGCTCGCTTTTTTTGACCCGGCCGACGCTGATGACCTATACGGCCAGACGTGATGACCTGCTTGCCAGCGCTGCAGAGTTGTTCGAGGTTGTCCAATCCGGTGCCGTGAAAATTGAAGTCAAACAGACATACCCCCTCAGCGAGGCCGCGCAGGCGCACCGGGATCTCGAAGCCAGGAAAACCACAGGTTCGACAGTGTTGATTCCTTGACCGGCAAGGTATGAAAATGCAACAGGGGGACGAAATATCTTTCGTCCCCCTGATGTTGTTATGCGTCGGTGATGTTCAGTTAAACTTTTTCGGTTTTAAATATCAGCCTGATGCCCGACAACTTCATCATCGCTCATCACCGGCTGTTTCTGCAGGCGTTTATAGTAGAAATTCTGCCCGTACAGGACGGCCGCCGGATTGTGGCCGGTGACACGGTCCTTGACTACCAGCGTGGTGACCGGCGCTTCTGAGTATTTGTTGAAGAGCATATCGTGGCCAACGCACAACCCCATAATGATATTCATCTCCATTCCTTCGGCATTCAGGATACGTGCCTGGGCGATCGGGTTGCAAGCCGGCTCAAAAGTGCCCGGCCTTACCTTGTCCTCTTCTTTCAGGTTGAGCGCCATTTTGTCGATGCTGCCGGCTTTACAACAGGCTGAAAAAGGCTGCATCCCCTGCGCGCGCAGAATGTCGCTCAATCGGCTGCACTCCTCGAGCAGGCCAATACAAGTGGCGATGCCGATCTTTTTGTAGCCCATCAACCGTGCCAGTGCAATCATGTCTTCAACCCGGGTCCAGCGAGCGTTGACCGCGTCTGAGCCGGGAACCGGCTGGTAGCAGAGCCCCTCGACTTTGGCCGCAACGCGTGCCAGGCGGGCATCAGAATCGTCTCCCTGGTACTGAAGAAAGGAATCGTCAATTATCTCTGCATAAGGTTCTGAAGGGCAGTAAACTGGTCTGGCGGGTTTGCTGTCCGGGGCGCTCCAACAATTGGTGGTGCCTTGTTTTTGCCAGATCGAACTGCAACTTGAACAGGAGTGTTGCGGTTTGGCCGATTTTGATTGCGACATTGTTTCCTCCGTAGTTAGTTTCCGATCTGGAAACGGCCCTTTTCCGCAATCTCTGCGTCAATCGGCGGATTTGATTGTGCGACGTAAAGGACTACGCCTCCGCTCAAACCCTTGATTTCCTTGACCTTGCGAAAAATTGTTCGTTTCCAGATCGGAAACGGCATTTGTACTATCCCGAGGTTCCAGACAGGAATGGCTAATGATCGATGGTCGGAGGATATCCTTTGAGCGGCACATCTGTCCAGAGGTCGTTGTCAGTTCTCATCACAGGTAAAATAAATCGTTCCACCAGCGTCTTGAATCCCTTCTGCCCAGATTCGTCCTCCGTGTCTGCGGATGATGCGCCTGGCGCTTGCCAGCCTGATGCTGTCTTTGGGCAGGTCTGAATCTTGTGAACTGTCTCGAAATGCATCGAAGAGCCGATTTGCCTGTGCGGCGCTGAACCCTGTACCGTTGTCGCGGACAAAAAAGACTTTCTGGCCGTTTCTGTGAAACATGCCGAGTTCGATTTGTCCCTTGCGAGACTGAGGGATGAAGTCCATGGCATTGCAGAATAAATTGTAAATAACCCGACGCAGCATCTTTTGATCGCACCAAGCGGTTATCCAGGGTTGAATCTTGAATTCGATCTGTCTGTCGGGTTGATTGCTTTTTAACTCTTCGCCTATATCAAGGGCCAGTTGGTCGAGTTTGACAAGTGCACGCTGTGGTTCACCGGAGGGAAGTTCGGTAAGCACCAGACTGATCTCAAGCAGTTCATTCAGCCTGGCGCTGGTGCTGCGAACATTTTCCAGGAAGAATCGGGTTTTTTCGCCAACATCCTGATCGCACTGAGTTTTGAGCATGTCGACGGAGGTTGTCAGTTGCGCTGAAGTGTTGCGTAATTGTCGCAACATATCGTCATGAAATTCTTCCAGGTCCTGCCTGACCATCTGCAGGTCTTTGTTGCTTTGCTGCAGGAGGCCTTCCTTCTTGGCAATGTTTGCCAAATAGTGCATGCCCAGATAGATAGATGCAATGATGAAAATGCTGAAAAGAATGCGAAGGGATAACGCGTGATTAGAGGGTGAGAACAATTGCTCTCTTATGCTCCCTTCGTCGAAGAGAACTGCAGTGAGAACCGCTTCTGCTATAATAGCAGAAGGGATCAGAAGTAATCCCCATAGAAACAACTGAAAAGATGATCTTTGTGAAAGGTTTTTGGGCAAGTCGACTCTGTCTCCTTTGAGGTTGATGTAGTTTAATCATGATATGTTAATACTGCAAGGAGGAATTGTCGGTGCTTTGTCGAAGACCGGTTAAAAAATACGGGCGCATTGAACAATGCGCCCGCATCCTTTTGAGAAGTGATAAGGAGTTATTAAAAAATATCAGGATGCCGTTCTGCGCTCCTGGCCATCATAGCCGACAACTCGGTTCGAATGGCGAATCTGATCCTTGCCAACGACCACCCAACCGGCAGAACGGCGAAAGCGTTTCACCAGGTTTTGGCGCAGCAGCAGGTCCAGTCCTTTCGGGACCACCCTGCAGCGGGTTCCGTCTGTCAATTCCACCTGGATCGTCATGGTTTGTACCTCTTTACAGCCGTACTTGTTGAAAGCCCCAGAAGATAATGAATCATACAGCAAGGTTCTCAAAATCATCTCAAAATAATAGTGATCAAATACGTAAAAATCGATTTGCCGCCTTTTTTTGAAACACGAATCAGATGATTTTGTTGAGCGGGTACTCAACAATCCCTTCAGCTCCCTGATTCATCAGTTCAGGAACGATCTTGCGTACCTCTGCTTCCGGCATAATCGTCTCAATTGAAACCCAGTCAGATTTGTAAAGATGTGCAATCGTAGGGCGGTTGAGGCTCGGCAGGAGCTTGATGATTTCTTCAATCTTGTCTCCTGGTGCATTCATCTTCAGGCCGACCATTCCCTCTGCACGTAGAGCAGACTGCAGCATTGTATAGATACGTTCAATCTTGGCACGTTTCCATGGATCTGCCCAGGCATCCTTGTTGGCAATCAGCACAGGGACTGATTCCATCAGTTCACAGACGATCCGCAGATTGTTGGCCTTGATTGTTGAGCCGGTTTCCGTGACCTCGACAATGGCGTCACACAGGCCCTTGAGGATTTTTGCTTCGGTCGCACCCCAGGAGAATTCGACTTCGACCGGAATGTTGCGCTCGGCAAAGAAGCGTTTGGTGAATCCGACCAGTTCAGTTGAGATGGTGGCGCCTGCAAGATCTTCCGGTTTTTCAACCTTGGAGTCTGGCCCGACCACCAGCACCCAACGCGCCGGTCGTCGCGAAACCTTGGAGTAAACCATCTCTCCGACTTCGATGACGTCTGAATCATTTTCCCTGACCCAGTCGCGCCCGGCGATGCCGACATCAAGCTTGCCGCGCTCAAGAACCTTGGCCATTTCCTGGGGACGCAGCAGGCTGCATTTCAGCTCATCGTCATCGCTGGAGGGAAAGTAGCTGCGCGAAGATGTTTTGATCTTCCAGCCGGCCTTTGCAAAGAGTTCTATGGTTGCCTCTTCGAGACTTCCTTTTGGAAGTCCGAGTTTCAGTTCGTTTGCCATGAATAAACCTCAGTAAGGGCTATGGCCACGGAGACACAGAGGTACGGAGAAAACCCTTAATGCATATCCATGGGCTTTGTTTTGACTCAGCGTCTTTCTGCCTCAGTGGCAAAAAATTACTTCTTTTTGTAGACTTCCTCAGGATCAAAGAGGGGGTTGGAATGTTCAACCCACTGGCCGTCTTCCCAACGCACGTAAAAACAGCTGCGGTTGCCGGTATGGCACGCAGCCGGGCCATTCTGCTTGACCTTGATTACAACAGTGTCCGCATCGCAGTCAGTGAGAACTTCGACGACGTCCTGGGTGTTGCCAGATTCCTCGCCTTTCATCCAGTACTTGTTGCGGGTGCGGCTGTAAAACCAGGTCTTGCCATCGCGCAGCGTGTTGGCCAGTGTTTTCTCGTCCATAAAAGCAACCATCAGTACTTCACCATTTTCATGGTCCTGAATAATCGCGGGAATCAGGCCGCCCATCTTGTCAAAATTAATCTTAATCACAGTTGTTAACCTCCCGGGGAATTTGTAAAAGTCATGTATGATGGCGTCGCAAAAAGTCCACCCTACGGCGTTACGGCGTTTTTTCAGGACCTCGACATACCATATGTATGCCTTCGCCCCTGAAAAAACACCAAGCCTTGTAGGATGAAATTTTTGCTTAGCCATCCCATGAGTTTTGCGAGTGCATCATGTATTACCTGCTCGTCGTGGCACTGTCAACTGTTTGGGGCCTGGTTGCATTTTCCCGGGAAGAACTTTAGATGACGAAATGTCCGGTAACGACCCTTTTCCGGATGAATACTGTGCCTGTGTTGTCTGGAGTTTTCGGACGGGCACGAATTAATCCATCATGATATAGATGAAGATAAGCGGGAAGAGAGTGAGGTTGACACCGACCAGGGCGTTCACGGCCATGCGTAAAATCATAGGGGTTTTACCTATAAGAATTTCCTGACCTGTCTGTAAATCTACGAACCCTACCGGGACCGGAAATCCGCAGTAAAGGATTGATCTGTCTCCCTGATAAAGGTGGGTCGTCAGTTTGAAGCCGACCACAAATCCGCACAGGATACAGCCGACCGAAAGGAAAAGCAGCGGGCCCCTGAAGGGGTGGTCACTGTGCAGCAGTTGATAGAGACTGGTGCTGTTGAAGTAAGTCACGACCAGGGTGTTAAAAAGTGTCAGCCAGCGTGCTGCAGTCCATAGCCTATACGGCCGTGGCCAGTTTGAATTACGTCTGCGCTGCAGTTTCTGGTCAAGTTCTTCTCGCGTCAGGCCACGTTCCTGCAGTACCCAGTAAAACGATTCCTTGTCGATGTCCTCGTTGTCGGCGAGCAGATCGAGCAGATAACCGGAGGGCAGGTCTCGCAAGTGCTCAAGATATTTCGGATCAGCAATGTTCATGGATGCTTGCTTTGAGAAGGGTGATTGTTCAGCAGATTCCGGGAGCCACAATACAGTTTTTGTCGGGGATAAAGTCAATCAGATGATCGAGAAGACCGGCACAGGTTTCCTGGCGGACTCTCTCGGTATAAGGTTGAGCAGGGAACAGACCCCAGACGGGATTCGGCCACGCCTGATCTGTCTGATAACGGACGATATGATGGATGTGCAGCTGTGGGACCATATTCCCCAGGGCGGCAATGTTCAGTTTGTCGGCATGAAAAACCTTGTTCAGCACCTGCGATAGCTGTGACGATTCATCAAGAAGTTGTTGCTGGTCATGGCGCGCAAGCTCGAAAATTTCACGGATCTCTGCACGGCGCGGGACCAGTATGAACCAGGGGTAGCTGGCGTCGTTCATCAGCAGCAGGCGACAGAGCGGGAAATCGCCGACAGCCAGTGTGTCTTCTGCCAGGCGTGGATGAAGTTCGAACATGTCTTCCTCGATAGTTATTCTGCCAGCGTTGCGTTCGCGGAGGTTGCCGGACTATACGGGCATAAGCGAAAAATTGCAATCCGGGTCAAGCCGCTGAATTTGCAGCCTGTTCATGGATAGTCCGACATCTTCTGGCTGCCGTCGGTGAAATTCAGCAGCAGTGGGTTGTTGAGTTCGCTGGCAGCCAGGATGTCGCGAACCTGTTGTATCGTTGCGTTATTGCGTCTGCCCAATCGGTTGTTCTTCTCAATCCAGACCATTACGGCAAAGTTGCCTGACAGTGACCAGCCCTGTTCCCTCTGCATCGATTCGAGCAGCGTTTTTTCCAGTGTCCTCGCGAAGTCCCGGGTCGCAGCAACATAATGTGTCGGCCAGGCAACGACCTGATGGTCAAGGCCGCTTTCATAGGCCTGCTTATCCCAGTTGTCCAGTTTTGCAAAGTCGACTGTACACCACGCTGCCGGGCGTGTCGATAACAAGGCTCGACAAGAGAGTGGTCGTATAGCGTAAATCAAGCAAGATCCGCGTGAGTCCAGGAACGGACAAGGGCCGATTGCCTGGCGATGTTCTTTGAGATAGCTCTTCACATCGGTCAATTCCGGCAGGGCGGTTTTTAAGCGTTCAATGTAGCCTGAAAGTCTCTTTGACAGTGATTCAGTCAAGGCCTCTGCAACAGCAACGGCTTCAGGATAGGTCGCATGCACAGCCAGTTGACAGCAGCCGCCGCAGTTTTCGCGGCAATAGATCGTCTTGCCTGATGCACAGTATTGTGTTCGCCACATACGGCTGAATTTCTCAAACTGATCGTGTTGATTCAAAAATCGGACTCTCTGAGTTTTGTTCATGGCGATTCGGTTTTTCCCATGCACTTCTCAACTTGAGTAACGTAAACAGCCAAAAAATGTAAATATTTGTTGGTACGACTTTATCAGAGATTTCTCATGGTTGGTGTTATTAACCCTTGCATTTGACCGTGTAATTGGTTTAATAACAAAATCGCTTAGAAGTTTGTGTCTGATAAAAAGGCTGGTAAAGCATGATAGACATGTAAGCACGACGTCGCACCGCATAGACAAGAGGGTCCGTGCGGTATTCTTGTTTTCAGGCTGTATTTTTTGGCACAACCAAACAAGGCTCAAAAGAATGAGCAGAAAGAAGGAGTAGTAGAAATGGCTGAGGGAACAGTGAAATGGTTCAATGATGCGAAGGGGTTCGGGTTTATTTCTCAGGATGACGGACCGGATGTTTTTGTACACTTTTCTACCATTCAGGGGGACGGTTTCAAATCACTGGCTGAGGGCGAGCGCGTCGTTTTTGACATTGAGAACGGACCTAAAGGTCTCCAGGCTTCCAATGTAAGGAAAGCCTGAAGTTACTTAACCAATATATCGAAATGGGCTCCGCAGGTTTCTGCGGGGCCTGTTTTTCTTGTTTATGCCGTTACTGACAAAACACTGCCCGCCGCCACTTGCGGACAGCATTGATCAAAAAGATGCGAGACGTGTTAAGCAGATCGTCAGGTGTCAGGACCTGCTCGGTCAGGATGCCGCGTTTTAACAGGAAATCACGATATGTTCCCGCTAAAAGCCCGCTGTTTACGGGCGGTGTTACAAGCTTCCCGGACATAAGTACAACCAGATTTGCCGTACAGCATTCGGTCACTTCACCGCGTTCATTCCAGAGAACAACTTCATCAACCCCATCGGCTTCAGCAAGACGGATTTCATACACCCGGCGCTGCGAAGTCTTATGATAGAGCCGTGCATTATGCGAGTCAACGGGTTGTCGTGCCAGGCATATCTTCAATGGTGTCGACAGGGCAGGATCAATCGTCGCGAAGGTTGAATCCATGCGACCGTCATTGTGCAGGAGGAATCGAACCCTTTGAGGTGTTGCCGGGAAGCCCCCCGTCAGAGCCTGCAGATAGTCGTTAACGTGCTCACCACAGCAGGCAATGTCGAAATATTCTGCCGAGGCCAGCAGCCGCGACATATGCTCTGGCAGGAGAAAGTAACCTTTGTTGGGCGTCCAGCGCAAGGTTTCGATCAAGGCGAAGTCAACAGCTGGCCGTGACAGCACCGCGGCTTTGTCGAGACACTCACGGTACTCGTCGGCGCTGTCCGAATCCCAGGTGATCCCGGCACCGACGCCATAGGTGGCGCACTTGTGCAGCTGATCAACCAGCACGGTACGGATGGCGACATTGAAGTGAGCCTGGCGACCCGGTGCAAGCCAGCCGAAGGTGCCGGTGTAGATCCGGCGCGGTCTGGTTTCGGCAGCGGTTATGATCTGCATGGTCTTGACCTTGGGAGCGCCGGTGATCGAAGCACAAGGGAAGAGCGCCTGAAAGATGTTCGCCAGGGATGCTTTGCTGTGAGCTGTAACCGTCGAAGTCAGCTGCCAGACAGACGGGTATTTTTCCAGGGTGCAGATTGCTTCAACCTGAACCCTGCCGGGCGGTGCCAGTCGTCCCAGATCGTTGCGCACCATATCGAGAATCATGATGTTTTCGGCGCGGTTTTTTTCGGATTTCTGCAGATCTTCTGCTAGGTGAAGATCCTCTGCAAGAGTGCGGCCACGTGGTGCAGTCCCTTTCATGGGACGCATCCTCAGCTGATCACCGTCCCTGCTGAAGAAGAGTTCCGGAGAAGCGGAACAGATCGCCCAACGGCCGGTTTGCAGGTAGCCGGCACCTCCGGCCTGCTGGCCGTGAACCAGCTGTAAAAAAAATGGCCAGGGGTCCTGTGAGAACTCGCTGGAAAGTGGGAAGGTCAGATTGACCTGATAAGTTTCTCCACGGGCAATGGCCGCGCGGATGTTATCGACTTTTCTGGAAAATTCGGCCTCAGTTTGTTCCGACCTCCAGTCCGTGGGGGCGGTGTGCCCGACAGGCATCGGCAGGTCGATCCGCTCTACCTTGACAAAGAGACTGAAACGCAGCAGCGGAAACTCGCCAGAGGCATGGGTTTGCAAGGCCGCATCAAATGCCGGGGCCGCTTCATAGCTGATAAAGCCGGCAGCAAACAGCCCTGCTTTTTCCACACGTTGCTCAATGTACTCCAGAGTCGGAAGAACCTTGTCCGGATCGTGGACTTCAATCTCTTCAAGGGGTTCGCTGAAGCGCAGCCAGTGTCCAGCTTTCGGGTCGTATAGAACGGCGAGTGCGGGCATGTTGTTGCTTGTCGGTTGCAAGCGGTTCACTCGAACTGCGCCTGAAATGCTTTCAGCTGACTGTGCACCTCATCCAGCTCGGCCCGGAGTGCGGCTACCTGATTCTCAAGTTTTGTAATCCGATCATTCTCAGCCGTAACCTGAAGTCTGGCCGGTTCGGCCGGCAAAGCAGAGGCTTCATCGATCTGCGGTGTGCCGGCCATCAGGTGCGCAAAACGATGTTCCTTGCGTCCCGGCTGGCGAGGCATGCGCATTACCAATGGATCGTCCCTTGTCATCAGGTTTTGCAGCAATTCTTCCACTGCGGCCAATTCACCGATCGGGCACATGCGTTCGGCACGGTTGCGCAGTTCACCAACCGTTTGCGGACCACGCAACAGCAGCTCTGCAAGGATCGCCAATTCCTCGGGGTCCAGCCGCAACAGTCCTTCCAGGTTATGGCAGTATTTGGCCGCGCGCACGCCTTCTGCTGACTGGTGGGCCATTTGTTTCTGACGGAGGCTGTCAAGCGCCCGGACCACGTCGGTGTCGTCCAGCAGCATAACCGGTTCGCGATTCGATTTCTGGTTGCAGGCGTTGGTCAGGGCATTGAGGGTCAGCGGATAGTACTCAGGTGTCGCCAAATCTTTTTCGACCAGGCAGCCGAGGACCCTGACTTCGATCTCATCAAGCAGACGTTCCATAATGAACCTTCTTTGTTTTGATCTCTGGTTAATATAAAACACCAGCACGAAAGATATGAAAAGCCAACGTTATCAGTGCGGAGCCTTTCCCGTGTTTATCTCTTCCTGGTGCGTTTTTTCAGCCGCGCGGAAGGCCTGAATGACTTGTCAATGGACAGGTCGTGATTCGTTGTCAGCCTTTCGGTTAATTCTTCTCGACCGCACTGCCTGAGCGCCTCGGTCACATCTTTGCGGCTTTCCGGTAGATGCCAGAGCAGCAGGGACTTCTGCAGGCGCCGCTCAATCGCATTGAGCGGTACGTGAATCACGTCTCCGCTGAAAGGATCACGACCGGTATGGTAGATGCAAGTAGCCAGGCTGCCCGGGGTCGGGGTGAATTCCTGAACCTGCTCCACGCGCAAGTTGTTCTCTTGCAGGAAGAGGGCGACGTCGATCATGTCGTTGAGAGTGCAGCCCGGGTGAGAGCTGATGAAGTAGGGAACGATCGCCTGTTTTTTCCCCAGCTTGAGACTCTGATCGCGGAAACGCTGCAGAAACTGCTCAAAAACCTGCGGTCCCGGTTTGCGCATAATTTTTGTGACCTTCGGACTGCTCGATTCGGGGGCTACTTTGAGCAGACCACCGACGTGATGCTCGATCAGGTCCGCAAAATAGTCCGGTTGCCGGTTGAGCAGGTCGAAGCGGATTCCCGAGGCGACGAACAGGTGCTTGATGGCTGGATGGCTGCGCAGTCTGCGCAACAGAGCCACGGCGCGGTCGTCGCTGGTGTCGAGATGCCTGCAGATCTGCGGGTAGAGACAACTCTCGCGGCGACAGGCGGTCTGCGCCTGCGGGTCGCGGCAGCGCAGGCCGTACATGTTCGCAGTTGGTCCGCCGACGTCGGTTACTGTACCGCGAAAGTCCGGGTGCCGACTCAAACGATCAAGTTCATCCGATAACGATTTTGCGGAACGCGACTGGATGGTTTTACCCTGATGATGGGTGATCGCGCAGAAGGCACAGCCGCCACAGCAACCGCGGTGACTGGTGATGGAAAATTTGATCTGTGCATAGGCCGGGATCGGTTCGCGGTACGATGGGTGCGGCAGCTTTGTGAAGGGCAGGGCGTAGATACGGTCGAGCTGTGCTTCCGTGAGCGGCATGGCCGGCGGGTTCACCACGACCTGGCGTTTGCCGTGGGGCTGGAACAAGGCCTTGCCGCTGAAAGGGTTTTTCTGCTCTGAGGCCAGCTTGAAGGCATGGTTGTAAGCGTCGGTACTGCTGGAAACCTCTTCGTACGAGGGTAGCTCGACAGCATCGTCCGGACAGCCTGTGGCCATATAAGCAGATCCGCACAGATCGGTGATACGCTCGATTGGTTCTCCTGCATTCATCCGCGCGGCAAGCGCTGAGAGCGTCGATTCGGCCATGCCGAACAGCAGCAGATCCGCCTTGCTGTCGACCAGCACCGAACGTCTGACCTTGTTGTCCCAGTAATCGTAGTGGGCGAGTCGCCGCAAGCTGGCTTCGATGCCGCCGATCACCGTTGGCAGACCCTTGAAGGCGCCCTTGACGGCTGCGGTGTAAGCGATGACCGCCCGGTTTGGCCGGAACCCGGCACGACCACCCGGCGTGTAGGCATCGTCATTGCGCACCTTTTTGGCTGCGGTGTAGTGGTTGACCATTGAATCCATGGCGCCGGCAGAGATGGCGGCAAACAGACGCGGGCGTCCCATGACTTTAAAGGCTTCCGCATTGCGCCAGTCCGGTTGGGCGAGAATGCCGACCCGGAAACCTTCGGCCTCGAGCAGGCGGGCCAGAAGCGGTGTGCCGAAGGCAGGATGATCGATATAGGCATCGCCGCTGACGAAGAGCACATCAAGTTCGTCCCAACCTCGTTGTGTCATGTCCGCCCGGCTGCACGGTATGAATCTGTCGTGATGTGTTTCTGTCAATGAATACCCTGGCTCTGCGCTTTGTTGATGACTTTATGAATCGCCTCAGCCATCAGCCGGTAGCCGGTGGCGTTGGGGTGGATCGAGTCACTTTTCATGCTGTTGTCACCCAGCAGGTCGAGAAGAATGTCGCTCTCGAAGGGGATGGTGAACTCTTCGGCTATGACGGAGTAGAATTTCGGCACCTGCAGGCCAAAACCCAATTTGGGCACGCCAACCAGTATGACATCGGCACCATGCGCACGGATCAATCCGATCATCGCATTGAGATTGCGGATGGTGTCCTCCTGATCGAGACGACGCAGAAAATCGTTGCCGCCATGACAGAGAATAACCAGGGTCGGGTTGTAGCTGTCAAGTATGCCGGGGAGTCGCTTGAGGCCGTCAGAGGAAACTTCGCCGGGAATGCCGGCATTGACGACCTGCCTGTCGAGCCGCCTGGCCAGAATATCGGGATAGGATTGTCCTGCAGAGGCTCCTGTGCCGTACGTGAGACTGTCGCCAAATGCCAGCACCAGGGCGTCGTGACCGAGCGGGGCGATGCGCGGCCCTGAGTCGCAACCAGCAAGCCAGGTGATGGAAAAAAAGAGGGTAAAGATAAGGAAAGTGTTTCGGTGCATGCCGATCTCGTGTCAGGATAATGGCCTGGTGTTCATGCGGAAAAGGGTAGTCTCGAAATTGATGACTGCCTCGCAGTCTGTCGGACTATCCATGAGCCGGCTGCAAATCCGGGTTATGGATAGTCCGATAGATTCCTGGATCAAACTGCTTCTATCATGACATAGATGACGTCCAAAAAGGAATACTCCAGTTGGAACTCTGGCTGCTCGAACATGGCTATCCCGCTCTCTTCCTGCTCAGCTTCCTGGCCTCTACACTGTTGCCCCTCGGCAGTGAATGGCTGCTGGCTGTCCTGCTGTTCAATGGCTTTGATCCGTCAACCGTTGTTATCGTCGCAACGATCGGCAACAGTTGTGGTGCCCTGGTGACTTATGCCATCGGTTTATGGGGCGGGCCTTTTCTGGTACAGCGTATTTTGCGGATCAGTCAGTCGAGCCGACAACGCGCTGAGCGTTTTTTTTCCCGTTACGGCAGCTGGGCGCTTCTGCTCTCCTGGCTTCCGATCCTTGGCGACCCGCTCTGCCTGGTGAGTGGTATCCTGCGAACCAGGCTCTGGCGATTTCTCCTTCTGGTCACCTCAGGAAAATTTATCCGTTACCTGGTGGTCGCAAAACTGGTTCTTGGTGAAATCTAAGGGTCAGGTCTACACATTCCATAAAAAATGCACTATGCACAGAAAAAGTGGAATGTGTAGACCTGACCCTTATTGTCCTGGCGGCTGCGCTTATGAAAGCCGGGCTGGCTGGCCGGGTTGTCGTCTGTAAACAGGCCGGCAGTGGGCACCTTCGCTGTCAATGAAAGAGGGGCACTTCTGAAGTGCCCCTCTTTAAACGGATTGTATCGTTCTGGTGGCTGCTACTTTTTCTTTTGGGCGTTTTTGAAGAGATCGGCAAATGAGCCCATCCCCCCTGTGGTTTTCTCTTCGTATGAGGTCTCTTCCGACTCATCCGTTTTGTCACCAACCGGCGCCAGAGAGATGCGCTTCTCGTCGAGGTCGACCTTCTCCACGGTGACCTGCAACTGCTGGCCGAGTTTCAGCACATCCTGAGGGTGCTTGATGCGTTGCTCACCGCCGATCCTGGAAATATGCATCAGGCCATCGATGCCTTCTTCCAGGGTGACGAAGGCGCCGAACTGGGCAAGTCGCGATACGGTGCCGGTATGAATCGAGCCGACCGGGTAAGCAGTCGCGACCTTGGCCCACGGATTAGCCAGGGTGTCGCGCAGGCTGAAGGAAAAACGCTCTTTCTCCCAGTCGCATTTTTTGACGGCGACATCAAGCTGCTGGCCGATGTGCAAAACGTCTTCAATCTTGTCTACTCGGCCGTAGGAGATTTCGGAGATCGGCAGGAGACCTTCCAGGCCGCCGATATCAATAAATGCGCCGAAATCGCGAATGTTGGTGATCGTGCCCGTGACCACCATGCCTTCCTTGAGGGTTTTCATCAATTCGGCACGCTGCTGGCGACGTTCTTCATCAAGGATGACCCGATGTGACACGACGATGTTGCGTCCCTGCTCGCTGAACTGGGTGACTCGGAAGGAAAGGGTCGTTCCGGTGACGTCTTCCGAGTCGTCCTGGCGACGCAGGCCAAGCTGGGAGAAGGGGCAGAAGGCACGCACATTGCCCGGCAGCTTGATCTCGTAGCCGCCCTTGATCTCTTTTTCGATGCGCCCCTCCACCGGGATCTCGCTGCGCCAGGCTTCTTCGAGCTGTGCAGTTCCGGAAGAGCCGCCGCCGAGACGTGTGGTGAAGCGTAACTCGCCGCCCTTGCCTGACAGAAAATAGGCACTGACCCGGTCGCCGACTGAGACGGTCAGGTTGCCCTCTTCGTCGAGAAGCTCTCTGGAATCGAGGACCCCTTCACCCTTCTGGCCGACATCAAGAAAAATCCATTCGCTGCCGATCTGCAGCACTTTGGCATCGATCTTTTGTCCCGGTTCAAGTTTGGTCTTGCCGACCATACTTTGCTCAAACATCTCGGCAAAACTGCCTTCTTCACTCATTTCCTGATCGTCGAATGTTTCGTCATTCATGGGTTGCCTCGTTTTAAATGTTGGATAAGGGCCATTATTATAGGCATGTTTTTCACAGCTGTCATGATTTAAGATGGATAGATTCAAGAAACTTACGATTTCTTCCTGAAGCCTGCTATCCTGCCAGCAGATATAAAGGGGAAAAGACTCCCGTCGTTTATTTGAGAATGGATAGAGCATGAAACGATTTGACGTTATAGTTGTCGGTGGTGGCCCTGCGGGAATGTTCGCCGCCGGATTTGCCGCACGCCAGGGAGCCCGGGTTGCGCTTCTGGAGAAGAATGCGCGCTGCGGTGAGAAGATCCTGATTACCGGCAAGGGCCGTTGCAACATTACCCATAGTGAGGATGATCCACGCAAGTTCGTCGAACATTTCGGACGCAACGGTCGGGCCTTGCTGACGGCGCTCTATGCTTTTGGCGTTAAAGAAGTGGTGGCCTTTTTTGAAGAACAAGGGGTGCCGCTGAAAAATGAACGGGGAGGCCGCATCTTTCCTGAGCATGGTGAAGCGGCAGATGTTCAAAGGGCTCTGGAAACCTTTGTCCGTGATGCAGGCGTTACCGTACATACCGGGTGCGAAGTGAAAAACCTGCTGTTTGATGAGGGTGTGGTCAAAGAGGTTGAGACCTCGATCGGAACGTTTACCGCCGACAGCGTTGTCCTCGCAACCGGCGGCCTGTCCTACCCGGAAACCGGATGTACCGGAGATGGATATACCTGGGCCAAGGCATGCGGTCATCACCTGATAACTCCCGAACCCGCCCTGATGCCGGTAACGTTGAGCGACCCCTGGACTTCTGAGGTCAGTCATTTTAATCTCAAGAATGTCAGGATTACACTTTGTGTCGATGGTAAAAAGATCGATGAACGTTTCGGTGAAGCCTTCTTTACCCGTTCCGGAATCGGTGGGCCGATTGTCCTCGATATGAGCAGTCGCATACGCGATGCTCTCAAGCAGGGAGAGGTGAAGCTGCTGCTGGACCTCAAGCCGGCAGTTGCCTCTGATCTGTTCGACAAGCGCTTGCAGCGGGAGCTGGCCGAGCACAGCAACCAGGATTTCGCCAATTCACTCGGCCAACTGCTGCCACGTGATATGATCCAGGTCTTTGTACGCCTGGTGGGCATAGACCCGAAGAAGAAGTGCCATTCGGTAACACGGGTGGAGCGGCAGCGACTGCTGAAACTGTTCAAGGAATTCGAACTTCATGTCGCCGGTTGCGAAGGTTTCCGGCGAGCCATCATCACCTCGGGGGGCGTTTCACTTGAAGATATTGATATGCGCAGTATGCGATCGAAACAGGTGAAAAACCTTTTCTTCGCCGGCGAAATGATCGACCTTGATGGTCCGACCGGTGGCTTTAACCTGCAGGAGTGCTGGTCAACCGGCTACCTTGCGGGAGTCAATGCGGCCGGGCGCCAGGACAATCGTAGCGATATCACAACAATATAGCCGCATATCCTTTATTTCGTCGCATAAACCTGCTATAAATTTTCAGTCATGGCATCTGAACTGGTCGACAGACGTCACAGTATAAAGATGTGAATTTCCTATAACCAAAGGAGTCTAATAATGCAGGATTGGGGCAAGGGTCCCTCGAGCGAGGACCTGGAAAAGAAGGTCATCGAAATCAAGGATTATCTGAAGAACAAGTTCGGACCGCAAAAGTCCATTTTGCCGATAGTGATTGTGATCTTTCTGGTCATTTTCGGTGGTTACAGCAGCATGTACGAGGTGGACACTGAAGAGACCGGGGTGGTCTTGCGTTTTGGCGAGTTCTCCAAATTTGTCGATCCGGGGCTGCATTTCAAAGTTCCCTTCGGCGTTGACAAGATTTACCTGGTGCCGACCGGGCGCGTTTTGAAAGAGGAATTCGGCTTCCGCACCGTTACGCCTGACGTGCGCACCACCTACACCAAGAAGGGGCTGGAGGATGAGTCGTTGACCCTGACCGGCGATCTCAACGTCAGTGACGTCGAGTGGATCGTGCAGTTTCAGGTCTCCGACCCCTACAAATTCATCTTCCGCATCAAAGATCCGGTCGAAACCATCCGTGACATCGCCGAGGCGATGGTGCGCAGGTCGATCGGCAATGCCAACGTCACCGAGGTCTTGACCACCGAGCGTGCCAATCTGGCCAACGATATTCAGGTGAACCTGCAGGCCACCCTCAACCAGTATGATATCGGTGTGCGCATCGTCACTGTTAAATTTCAAGATGTGACGCCTCCCGATCCGGTCAAGGCGGCTTACAACGAGGTCAACGAGTCTGAGCAGCAGAAAGAGAGCCTGATCTTCCAGGCGCGCGAACAGTACAATCGCGAGGTGCCACGCGCACGCGGCGAGGCGAAGAAGGTTTTGCAGGAGGCAGAAGGCTATGCCGTCGAACGGGTCAACAAGGCCCGTGGCGAGACCAACCGCTTTCTGGCCCTGCTCACCGAATATCGCAAAGCCCCGTCGGTCACCCGGAGCAGGATTTATCTGGAGACACTCGAAGAGGTCCTGCCCCGTTTGGATGAGATCTACGTCATGGACGATAAGAGTGGTGGACTCTTGCCGCTGCTTCCCCTGCGCAAGGCGCCGGAAGGAGGGGTAAAATAATGAAAGCACCCGTAATCCTAATTCTCATTGTAGCCGTGCTTTTTATCGGTATGGATGGCCTCTACGTGGTTAATGAAGCGGAGCAGGCGATTATCACGCAGTTCGGCAAGCCGATAGGGGACGTTGCCCAACCTGGCCTGCATTTCAAGATGCCGTTCGTTCAGAAAGTCACACGTTTCGAGAGACGCATCCTGAAATGGGACGGTGCGCCGAACCAGATTCCGACCAAGGACAAGCGATTCATCTGGATCGATACCACTGCGCGCTGGCGCATCCAGGATCCGCTGCTCTTCTACACGACGGTTGCCACCGAGCGCGGCGCTTTGAGCCGCCTCGACGATATCCTTGATTCGGTGGTGCGCGATGCCGTCTCCGGACGCCTGCTGGTGGAACTGGTTCGCGGCAGCG
Source organism: Desulfuromonadales bacterium (assembly GCA_014860225.1). Taxonomy (GTDB): domain Bacteria; phylum Desulfobacterota; class Desulfuromonadia; order Desulfuromonadales; family BM103; genus M0040. The sequence goes on along the minus strand of JACZKE010000035.1, from coordinate 94,851 downwards.
ATTACAAGGCCCAGGACCAGAACGAAGAGCAGTTCGAGGTAGAAGGGGTGGTCGTCCCCACGGAGGAGTTGATCGGTCGTGAAGAGATCATGGCGGGCATCCTCGACAAGGCGCGGGCCAATACCCCTGATTACGGCATCGAGCTGCTCGATGTGCAGATCAAGCGCATCAACTACGTCGAGCAGGTGCGCACCCGGGTCTACGAACGCATGATCAACGAGCGCAAGAAGGTCGCTGCCCAGTATCGTTCCGAGGGTGAAGGCGAGCAGGCTGATATCCTCGGCCAGATGGAGCGCGAGCTTAAGACAATCAGTTCAGAGGCCTACCGCAAGGTGCTCGAAGTGCGCGGTGGTGCTGATGCTGAGGCCGCCGCAATCTATGCTGACGCCTACAACAGGGATAAAGAGTTCTATGCCTTTCTGCGGACTCTCGAATCCTATAAGAAGTCGATCCAGAAAAACGGCCGGCTGGTAATTTCCACCGACTCCGATTATTATCGCTACCTGAAACAGGCGCAGTAAGACCTTCGGGACTCGCTTGTTCTGAACCATGTTTAACGAAGTGAGAGCGGGGATAGTCGTGATGACTATCCCCGTTTGTCTTGCTAAGGCTTTTATCATGGCGAAACCCTGGAAAACCATTGACAGCATCGACACCGATGAAGGTGTGCTCGAGCTTCGGCAGCGCGATGAGTATGATTTCCTGATCACCATCGGTGGTATGGTGCTGATGAACAGCATGGCTAACCGTTCCGAGGTGGCCCTCGGTCAACTTGGCTGTAAGCATCTGCACAACCATCCTCGGCCAAGGGTTCTGGTCGGCGGTCTGGGAATGGCCTGTACGCTGCGCGCTGTCCTGGATTCGTTGCCAGCAACGGCTGAGGTGGTGGTAGCTGAAATCAATCCGGCCGTGTTAACGTGGTGCCGGGGTCCGTTGGCAGATCTGACCAATGGTGCCGCAAACGATCCGCGGGTTGATGTTGTGATTGGTGACGTGGCGGAGGTAGTACGCAACACCGCCAGCAATGCAAGGGCCAAAAAATTTGACGCTATTGTTTTCGACCTTTACAAGGGGCCGCATTATCATACCGACAAAAGTAATGATCCACTCTACGGCAGCCGGGCAATCGACAATGTCCGTCTGGCTTTGAAGCCCGGCGGCGTGTTCACTGTCTGGGGGGAAAACTACGATGAGGGCTTCGACAAACGATTGTGCGCGGCTGGCTTTACCGTCAGGCATGAACGACCCGGCCGGGGTGGACTCCGTCATGTGGTGTTCGTGGCAACGTTAGCGACAGCGGCAGCACTACAACAAGCCGTACGAAAAAATGCATGACTTGGTTTTCCGGTACGAGTAAAATCTCCTGCAGATGAGCAGTAAGACAGATTCTTCAAATAAGGCCTCAATGAAAACCCGGTTATCTCCTCAATCATACCCAGAGCAACTCAGTCAGCTGGTGAAAGCTGACATCGGCAGCTGGGTTTGCAATGCGCCTCTCGCCGAGCACGCCAGCTGGCAGATCGGTGGTCCAGCTGACCTGCTGGTTGAGCCCGGGACTGTCGACCAGGTAACCACTGTTGTCCGTTTTGCCCACAGTCACCGCATCCCGTTGATTGTCATCGGTCAGGGAACCAACCTGCTTTTCGATGACGCCGGCTTGCGTGGCATTGTCCTCAAGATGGGGCACAAATTTTCCAGAATTGCCATAAACGATAACAGAATTACAGCCGAAGCCGGCGCCTGGGTGCCTGGTCTCGCACGTAAAGCGATGCTGGCCGGTTTGACCGGTCTTGAGCATACCATCGGCATTCCCGGAACCCTTGGCGGCCTGGTTTTGATGAACGGTGGCAGCCAACGCAAAGGCATCGGCGACAACGTGCGGCGGGTCTGGACCGTCGATGGTGAGGGAGAGCTGCTTGAGCTAAGGCGTGACCAGTGTGCCTTTTCCTATCGACACAGTGCTCTGCAGGGCGGCGGTGCCGTCGTGGTCAAAGTGGAACTAGAGTGCGAACGCCAGACGCCGCAGTGGATTCGCCAGCTGATGCTCGACGATTTGCGTGAACGACGTCGTAAATTCCCTCGCAAGCTTCCCAATTGCGGCTCGGTCTTCCTTAGTACCGGTGAGATGCATGCGAGCGTTGGCCCACCCGGCAAACTCATTGAGGATGCAGGACTTAAAGGCACACGTATCGGCAATGCCGAAGTCTCCGCACTACATGCCAACTTCATCGTGAACCGCAACGGTGCCACATCAAAGGATGTGCTGAGTTTGATTGATCTAATTCGTCGCACTGTGCGTGAGCGGATTGGTTTTGACCTCTGCTGTGAGGTCCGTTATGTGAACTCCGCAGGCGAGATCATGCCGGCACATCAGGCAAATGTTTCAAAGACGGAGCAGGTGACCTGATCTTTTAACACGGCAGGGGAGGCATGATGAAGAATCGAGATGAAGTCATCCTTGAGACCGAAGATGTCCGTGTCCGCATTCTGACTCTCGATGCCGGACAGGCAACCGCCTGGCACTTTCATTCAGAAGTGACTGACAAGATGCTTTGTCTGGAGGGACAGATTGCCATCGAGTATCAGGGCCCGCAGGAACGCGTCGATCTCCACCCGGGTGGACGCTGTGAGGTCACGGTCGAACGAGTGCACCGGGTTGTCAACACCGGACCAGAAATAGCTAAATATCTTCTGGTGCAGGGTGTGGGACGTTACGACTTCAATGCTGTGACGTAGTCGTACGAGGCAACCCTCCTCTCAGCGCAAGGGATCAAAAAGCGCTTCGAGGCCGTTGAGCTTGATCTCGTAGACAGCCTGCATCATCCTGCCCAGCTTTCCTTCCGGAAACCCTTTACCGGCAAACCAGACCAGATAATCTTCAGGCAGATCGATAATCCGTCGTCCTTCGTACTTGCCGAACGGCATGCGGGCCGCAACCAGTTCGAGGAACTCACTGTGATCAAAAACCGGGGTTTCGCTCATAAGCTCACTTGATGGCATCAATCAGGGTGGTCAAAGTGACGATGCTTTTGGCTCGTTTCATTTTGCTGACCAGCTTGGAAAAGGCCGGGTCATCGATAAAAGCCACGACGTTTTTGGTTTTGTCGAGGATTTGCCTTTCGCCGCAAAAGAGTTTGCTGTAACGGATCAGAAGATCGTGCAGATAACGATGCAACATGTCTGTCGTCTCCGTTTCTGTCGGATCCTTTGTGTTTCGATTCCGCAAGCGTTCAAAGAGCAATGGGTCGGCGATCGCACCGCGGCCGAGCATCAGCCCGGCTGCGCCGGTAGTTTCAAGGATCCGCAATCCTTCGGCGGCGCTGCGGATATCGCCATTGGCGATTACAGGCAGTGTGGTCTCTCGAATAACCCGTCCGGTAATGCTATGGTCAGCTGATCCGGCATATTTCTGTACGACAGTGCGTGGGTGCAGAACCAGGAAATCAACTTCAGCTTTTGCAAAAAGGGGCAGGAGTGAAAAGATCTGTTCGGGATCGTCGTAGCCGGCCCGCAATTTGATTGAGAAGCTCCCGGATATGGCGTTACGCAGGGCAGGGATGATCTCGTCCAGTATCTCCGGATGCTGCAACATGGCACCACCCGTTGCGCCGGTGGTCATGCGTCCGTAAGGACAACCCATGTTGAGGTTGATGTGGCGGGCACCGGCAGCTTCCGCCTTGCGGACAGCGGCTACCAGGGCCTTGCTGCTGTTGCCGACCAGTTGAGTTACCAGGGGGACATCTCCGGCTGTACTGGCGACTTCTTTCAGATCATTGCGGGCAAGGTTTTTGCGACTGACAGAACTGACCCGCATGAACTCGGTAAAAACCGTATCAGGACGAACCCAGTCAATGAAGAGGGCGCGCATAGCCCGGTTGGTCAATCCCTGTAACGGGGCCAGCATCAGGGGCTTTGTACCCTCTTTCCAGGGCAGTGTGCGCAGGTTGTCTGAAACGGCAGACGTGGGTTGATTGGCAGGCATGGTGATTCGTCAGTTAACCCGGTGTTTGCTTGTCGCCTGCCGGAAGGTCGGCTATCACGCTCTGGTTGCGGCCAGACTGTTTGGCCCGATAAAGGGCTCCATCAGCCATGGCGACCACTTGAGAGGGTGAGAGACTCTGGTTGGGGACAACGCTGGCGATGCCAATACTGATGGTGACAAGCGGCGACACCGGCGATTCAGCATGCGGTAATGCCAACTCCCGAACGCGGGCATGAAAGGCTGCGGCCAGTTCAGCTGCCCCGTGCACATCGGTATTGGGAAGAACGGCAACAAACTCCTCACCCCCGTAACGGGCCAGCATATCACCAGCTCGACAGAGTGCGCCTTGTAACGCCCACGCAACTTTCTGCAAACAGATATCTCCTTCAAGGTGGCCGTAGTGATCGTTGAAATTTTTGAAATGATCGATATCGATCATGAGCACGGAAAATGGTTTTCGCTCGCGCAGCTCGCGCAGCCACTCACGGTTCAAAAATTCATTAAAATAGCGCCGGTTCGCAAGGCTGGTGAGAGTGTCTGTAATAGTCAGTCTTTCCAACTCCCGGTTCAATTCAGCAAGGCGTTCGTTGAGAACCAGCAGGTCTTCTTCTCGGGCCTTGCGACGATTCATTTCGGTTTTCAGGCGCAGGGCAGAACGGACTCTGACCAGCAGCTCCGTATGACTTGGCGGCTTTGTTATGTAGTCAGTAGCACCTGCAGAGAAAGCTGCGTCCATGCCCTCGAGATAATCAACCCCACTGATAATAATGATCGGCACATCACAGAAGACTTCATGCCCGGAAAGTTCCCGGCAGGCATCGATCCCGCTTTTGTCCGGCAGGTTGACGTCCAGCAGGATCAGGTCCAGGTCTGTTTCCGTTTTGTCCGGCTCATTGAACCCGATCTCCTGATAGGCCTCCTCAACTGAGTCGCAGAGAATCAAATCTGCGTATCCGACCTCATTAAGGAGATCGGCAATGAAAGTTCTGGAAATTATCGAGTCATCGACAATCAAAATACTCATCTTGTCACCATAGCTATGCTCTTTGACCGGACGGACTTGGCAACTCTTTTGCAACTATAATGATAACGCAATCAATAAAAAGTGAAAGCCGCTGAAAGGTATAAGTTGTCCGAGACGTGAACGTTTGTAACGCTCAAACGTTTAAAGAATCCAGCTCTTCCCAACGGGCATAGGTTTCGGCAAGTTCGGCTTCGAGTGTTTTCAGGCGGCTTGTCGTCGCGGCGACCTGTTCCCCCGCTGTTCTGTAAAAGGCAGGGTCCGCCATCTTTGCATGCAGCCCGGCAACTTCAGTTTCCAGCGCATCGATTTGCAGCGGCAACGCTTCCAGCTCGCGCTTCTCCTTGAAAGTTAGCTTACGCGACCGTGCTTTCTTCGGTTTTTCTTTGAGCGGTTCTTTGCTTTTGAGTGCACTCTCCGGTTGCGGTCGCTGACGCAACCAATCGTCATATCCACCGACGTATTCGTTGATCTGGCCATTATCCTCGAAGACAATGGTGCTGGTGACGACGCGGTTGAGAAATGCCCGGTCATGACTGACCAGAAATAGCGTGCCCTTGAAATCAGCCAGAAGCTCTTCAAGCAGGTCGAGGGTCTCCAGGTCAAGGTCGTTGGTTGGTTCGTCAAGGACCAGAACATTTGCTTCGCGAGTGAACAAACGGGCCAGCAGCAGCCGGTTGCGTTCACCGCCGGAGAGGATGCGCACCGGACTGCGAATGCGGTCGGGGCTGAACAGGAAATCCTGCAGGTAGCCGATCACGTGGCGGGACCTGCCACCGATCACCACCGTATCCTGATCTCCAGCGAGGTTCTGCTGAACGGTCAAATCGGGATCCAGCTGTTCGCGCAACTGGTCGAAGTAAATGATCTGCAGGTTGGTGCCGAGCCTGACGCTCCCCTGCTGTGGCGACAGTTCGCCTAGCAGCAGTTTAAGCAGGGTGGTTTTGCCAACGCCGTTCGGACCGATAATACCGATGCGGTCGCCGCGCATCACCGTCGTTGAAAAGTTTTTGACCACGGGTAAATCATCGTAGGCGAAGGTTAATTCCTTTACTTCGGCGACCAGCTTACCGCTGCTTTCAGCCTCCTGCAGGTTGAAGCGGGCTGTGCCAAGGCGTTCTCGCCGCTGGCGATGCTCTTCGCGCATCCTTTTCAGCTCGCGTACGCGTCCTTCATTGCGGGTACGCCGAGCCTTGATGCCTTTACGGATCCAGATCTCCTCTTCGGCCATTTTTTTGTCGAAACGGCTGTTTTCCTGGGATTCTGCGTGCAGAAGCTCTTCCTTGCGTTCCAGGAAAGTATCGTAGTCGCAGGCGAAATCGAACAGCCGACCACGATCGATCTCGACGATCCGGGTTGCCAGACTGCGTAGGAAGGCCCGGTCATGGGTGACAAACACCAGGGTCAGGTTCTCGCGCTGCAGGAACTCCTCCAGCCAGATGATCGACTCGATGTCCAGGTGGTTAGTCGGCTCATCGAGCAAGAGGATCTCGGGTTCGACGGCCAGAGCTCTGGCCAGCAGGACGCGACGCTTCAATCCACCGGAGAGACTTGCGACCGGGAGGTCGGCTGGCAGCTTGAGACGCGAGAGAACCTGCTCGATGCGTTGCTGGTGCGCCCAGCCGTCATCATTCTCCAGTTTCTGCTGTACAACCGACAACTCGTCTTGCAGATCGGCCTCACCTTGTGCCATGCGTAGGCTCAGGTTGTGATAACGGCTGAGTTGCTGGCCGATAGGACCGATGCCCTGCGCAATGGATTCATAAATTGTCCCTTGAAGGTCGCGGGGGATGTCCTGCTCCAGACGGGCGACACGCAAACCCTGCCGGCGATCGATGACACCACCATCCGGTGGTATTTCTCCGGAAATCACTTTAAGCAGGGTCGATTTGCCGGTACCGTTGCGACCGAGCAGGCAGATGCGCTCGCCCTTGGCAATGCGCAGGGAGACGTCCTCAAAAAGAGGTGGCCCGCCGAAGGCCAGGCTGATATTGCGTAGATTGATAAGAGCCATACAGGTCTTTTCTTGAAAGAGAGTTGAGGATTATGGCAGAAGTGTACTGTGATGCAAAGTAAAACGGCAATAGGACGGTTCTGTTCCCACTAAAACCGCCTTTAGTAGATTTCCTTCATAAGAAAAGAATCTTAGTGTTAAACTGACATGCAGAAAAAGCTATACTGGTTATCTACTTTACTCAAGTTGAGACCTTAGTCGCGGTCATATAAATATTTGATTAACGCAAAGGCGTAAAGGATAAAGAGAGACGCAAAGAGAAGCTTTTTTAAGAAAACATGTTTTTTGCGTCTTGCTTGACCTCTTTGCGTCTTGAGTGAGCGAAGCGAACGGGCGTTAAGATTAATGGTTGTAATTTCAAATTGCTTTGCAAGGCCTTCCATTAATAATCTACTTGAGCGAAGTGGATAAATAAAAAAACGATTTACACGGAGACTTTAGATGCTTGAATTTGGCCGCATGAACCGGCTCAAAGTGCATGCGATTGATGAAGATGGTGCCTGGCTGCAGTCCGGACGGGAGCAGGTCCTGCTGCCGAAGCGTGAACTGGCGGAAGCAATCACCCCCGGCGTTATGCTCGATGTTTTTGTCTATGCTGACTCCGCCGGACATCCGGTCGCAACTCTTCGTAAACCAAAGGCCGAAGTCGGCGAGTTTGCCTTGATGCGCGTCAGTCAGGTCACTGTCCATGGCGCCTTCATGGATTGGGGGTTGGCCAAGGACCTCCTGGTTCCGCTTAAAGAACAGCCGGAAGTGATGAAGCCGGGACGTAGTTACCTGGTTAACGTCCGCCTTGACCGCGAGGGCCGACCGATCGGTACGGCGCGCATCGATAAATGTCTCTCCAGCGCCGATAATACCATTGGCGACGGTCAGGAGGTAGACCTGATCGTCTGGCAGTTTACCGATCTCGGCGCCAAGGTGATCATCAATCATCGCTTTGGCGGTTTGCTCTACCATGACGAAATCGGTGATCGTCTCAACTACGGTGATCAGTTGAAAGGCTATATCCGCCAGATTCGCTCTGATGGAAAAATCGACTGTACCCTGAGCATGGGCACCAGGGATGACAGAGACGACGCCAAAGAGAAAATCATGCAAGCCTTGTTGGAAAATCAGGGCTTTCTGCCGCTGCACGACAAGAGTCCGTCCAGTCAGATTCAGGAAATGCTCGGTTTGAGCAAAAAGCTCTTCAAGAAAGGTATCGGTGGTCTGTATAAGGCTGACTTGGTCGAGCTGACAGGTGAAGGGGTCCGGCTGAAAGAAAAGTCGTGACTGCGTTTGACAGGTCCTGCCGGCTACTGTAAAAATCAAGAGGACAGTTTACCCCGCTGGAAGATCAACGAAACCACTTTTACTAACCCGATATCAGCAAAAGAAGGAGATTTACCATGGCCACTTATACCTGTGCAAAATGTGGAATGGCAGTCAATGCGACCTGCGCCAAGTGCGACAGTCCTCTCGAAAACGACTCACTGGTTTTGGGCGACGGCAAGACTGTGCAAGTTTCGAAATGCCCGAACGGGCATGGCAAGATCAAATCACCGATGTGCTGTGGAGAAGATATGAGTTGTTCACTCTAAAAGTGAATTGGTCAGAAGCATGAAGGGCAGCCAAGCGGCTGCCCTTTGTCGTTAATCACCATTGCCGCGGTGGTCTCCTCGCAAGCGGGTGCTCAGAACTGATCCCCGAATGTGTATTTGCGCAATTGAGATTTGTTCTATATCGATTCATATTTTACGAGTTCCCACGTTTATTCCTTTTGAGCAAACAGGTACCTTAGGAGCCATCAAAGAGTTGTTGCAGCTAACGGGTCTGCGGCAACCTTTTTATAAACCTCCTAAAAAACCCGTTACCCTGTTGCCCCACAGTCTCCCCCCCTCCTGACTGTGGGGTATTTTTTTAAAAATTTTTCCGGAGAGCTTGCCGCCTGCGAGGATCGAATCATGCAGAGAGAGCATCAGCAAGATCGCGCAGCAGCTTTGCACCATCACCACGCCACGCGCTGCCGTGCATGCACGCAAGCGTTGACGGATTTGTCGAGGCGAGCCTCTCGATCATCCCGCGTGCGTTTTTCGTGTGCGAGAAGTAATCCATCTTGTGACGGAAAGCCTCACTGGGCCCAAGAATGTCCGTCTCTGTGATGGGAGGATGTGCCGAGCCTCCCTGCGTGAACAGGTCTCCACACAGCAAGGTCGCAGTCAGTTCTTCAGTCAGAAATCCACAATCCCACGCGTGGGGCAAATGCGGTGTGTCGAACCAGCGAACAGTGTGCTTACCCAAAGGGATCAACTCATTGTCGGCGGCAGCATGGGGAGCCCTGTCGGCGAGGTCACCGACCGACACCATGGCCGCCACAGAGCCGCAAAGAGGCATAGACCGGGGAGCAGCCGCAAGCCACTCATTGAGCGAACCGCACTCGTCTGCTTCCACATGGGAAAATGCTATATAGCGAAGGTTCTCGACCGGTATAATGCTCGCCACCGCTTCACGAACGAGTGGAAACATCTTTCGCAGGCCGGTATGGAAGAGCAAGCAATCATCATCAATGATCAGATACTGATTGAAGGAGAATCCACCTGCACCTAGAACCTTGACCGGAGTGTTAATGCGATAAATACCGTCAGCAACCTCATGCACATTGGTCCCGGAGTGACTATTCGTAACAGACATCAGGTTCACCTTTCCAGGGGTTTGGGAAAATTGCTCGTTTCCGACGAAAACTCCGGAAAACACAGGCACAGTTTCCGGATAGACAATAATTATATCCATGGATAGCATGAGGTAAAGAGCAGTGCGCTTAATTATTGTGTCATTGGATTCGAGTCGATCATGTCAGCCTCTCTCTGCAACGCTCAGTTTCGTTTTTCTGACAGGGCGTCAATAACACAAAGAGTTTTAAGCGACGCATGTATTGGCAACATGGCGTTCTGGCCGGTATACTTAGCGACAGAAACCACGGAGACGCCATGCAAAATCTTGGTCAGTTCCGCTATCTGCAGCCGAGCATGTTCTCCGGTCTGCTCGATGATCCGGTCATGTTCATCAATGTCCGGCCGACCGGTCGCGGCCTCCTGCTCGACTGCGGACAACTCCACCACCTGGCGAAAAGAGTCTTGCGTTCTATTGATGCCGTGTTCGTCAGCCACGCTCATATGGACCACCTGATGGGCTTCGACCATCTTCTACGGCACGTTCATGTTGCGCCTCGGACCATAGCGGTTTACGGACCCACCGGCATCGCCGAACGGATCAACCACAAACTCGCTGGATATGAATGGAACCTGACCGAGGAAACCTGGTGCACCTTCGTGGTTTACGAAGTTCATCCGCGACAAGTCGAGCAGTTCGAATTTGCCGGAAGCCGGGGATTCACGTCACGACACCGGAAAACCATACCCCGGGACGATCGAGTCATTTACCAAACCCGTCACCTGAAGGTCGAGGCCGAGATCTGCGATCATAAGATACCGGTGCTGATTTTCAGGATAACGGAAACACGGGCTTTCCTGCTCGACCGGCAACGTTTGCTTGAAGAGAACCTTCTGCCGGGGCCATGGCTCAAGGACCTGGAGAAGCGTTTTTATGCCGGCAGCTGGGACATCGGGCCTGTTGAGGTATGGAAAGTGACGAAAGGGGGTTACACGATCGAGACGGTCGATAATTCGGAAGCGCTCTATCGAAAGATATGTCGTGATGTGTCGCCCGACAGTATCGGCTATATCAGCGATATTGGCATGACGCCGGAAAACCTGGGCCGGGTCTGTGATCTTATGAGCGGTGTGACGCTGCTGGTTTCGGAGTGCACATTTCTTGCTGAAGATGAAGAGAAGGCTCGCATCTCTTCTCACCTTTGTACAACCGATCTTAACCGGATCAGCCGACTAATCAGACCAAGCCTTCTGTTGCCAATGCATCTGAGCAAGTCATACATCGGCGATACGCAACGCCTGTATGAGGAGCTTGATCAGCTGCGAGGCACACGAGTCCTGCAACTGCCGGACTACCTGACGCCGCGCCCTCTGCTGCCGGGCGAGTTGCCAAGCCTTCTCCCGCGATAATCCCCTGTGTCAACATGGTTGTCACATCAAAAAAAATAACAGTGGAAGCCACGACAACGGCTGTCCGGTTAAGTCGCAATAGATTCACTCACCTGCTTTTTTCTGCAGAGCATCAAACACCATCTCCAGCACGACTTTTTGCCGGGCTTCATTTTTATTCAACACCGCGAGGCATTGTCCCATGGGGAAGCATTTGTGCAGATAGTCGGCATCCCGGCCGGAAAGGATGATGATGCGACTTTTGTCGACCCCCTTTTCGAGGGCGTAAGCGAGGAGTTTACAGCCGTCGAGATCCGGCATTTCCAGGTCTAGCAACAGCAGGTCGAGATCGGGATTAATCTGGGCCAGTCCCTGTAGCGAGTTGTTGTACGCGAGGAGCTCCAACTTAGGATAGTGTTCGCTTACATAATTCGTAAGGGATTCGAGGAAGAGGCGATCGTCGTCGATGAGCAAAATCTTTTTCATGAGGCCTTGACCGGACGTGGTATGAGTTTCTGTTAAGTGTTAAGTATATCAAGTAGATGCCGACAATGGCGCACTGAAGAAAAAAACTTCTCTAGCAGCCTGTCGGACTATCCATGAACCGGCTGCTAGATCCTGTAAAAACACGATACTAAAGCGCATCGGACAATCTCCTGTTTGTCAATAAGGTCTCTTCTTCACGGCGCTGCTGATTCCAGCCGAGTTCCTCCGTCATGATCTCCAGTACCCTGGGTGCCGCCAGCTTTGCGGCCGCAGTATCCAGCAGCGCCAGCGGTGTTCGCCGGGCGAGAACATCGATGACACGTTCAGCGAATTCATAGCGCGCTGCGTAGAGGACTTCCGCTTCGAGAACTGGGTGATTATTGACCAACCGTGCGCGGTAGCCTGCCTCTGCCAATTTTGCGACCTGTTCGGCTTGATCGCCGTAGGTCCGGTTCAGGTAAGCAGCGACATCTTCTTCAAAACCAAATTTCCTGATCAGTGCGAGATCGCCTTTTGCGTCATAGCCGGCACTGCCGAGAATCGGTAACTGTGCGGTCTGGCAGGTCGGCTCAGATGCCGACAGGCTAAACTGCCGTAACGCATGATCTACCGCGTCGAGCGCCATTTTCCGATATGTGGTCCATTTGCCGCCGGCAATGGTCAGCAGACCGCTGTTGCTGATCTCGATCACATGGTCGCGGGCCAACTGCGCAGTATCGGCTGATCCCGGATCGGATACCAGCGGCCTCAAACCCGACCAGACGGCCTTGACGTCTGATCTTGTAACCTGCAGGTTGAAGTACCGGGTGACGTGGCGCAGCAGGTAGTCAATTTCCGACTCCATGGGGCGAGGGTGCTCGCTGATTTCCGCCGGTTCGTCAGTGGTGCCGACCAGGGCGTGATTTTCCCAGGGGAGCACGAACAAGACCCTACCGTCTTCGGTTTCCGGGATCATCAGACCGGTGTCTGGTGGCGCGAAGCGTTTATCGAGTACGATGTGAATCCCGGTACTCGCAGCAAGCATCCCGGGTGCGGCCGGGTCGTCCATCTGTCTGATCTGGTCGACAAAAGGTCCGGCGGCATTGATAACTCCCCTGGCTTGCAGTTGCCAGACTTCCCCGGTCAAAGAGTCGGTTAACTCGGCTCCGGCAATCTGCCCGTCTTTCTTGTATAATCCGGAAACAGCAACATGGTTGGCAATGACGGCACCGTGTTTTTCTGCCGTCAATGCCAGGGATAGAGCCATGCGGGCATCGTGAAACTGGCCGTCATAATAGAGCACGCCGGCTTTAAGTCCTTCCGCTTTCAAGGTTGGGAAGCGCCGCAGGGCTTCCTTGCGGCTCAGTAGGCGGCTGTGGCCGATATTCTGCTTGCCGGCCAGCATATCGTAGAGTTTGAGGCCGGCGAAAACATAGGGGACGTCAAGCCATTTGTAGAGCGGAGTGACCAGGGCTAATCGGTTTGACAGGTGAGCCGCATTCTTTAACAGGAGACCTCGTTCACGCAGGCCGTCCTTGACCAGGTTGTACTGTACACGGTCCAGTTTCTTCACAGCCATTTCCAGGTAACGGACGCCGCCGTGAATCAGCTTGGTACTGCGGCTGCTGGTGCCTTCGGAAAAATCATTTTTTTCAATCAGCGCAACTTTAAGACCACGGGTCGCCGCATCAAGTGCGACGCCGCAGCCGGTTGCTCCTCCACCGATGATGATCAGGTCGAAGGTGTGGCCAGCTTTTAACTGCCGTAAGCTCTTCTGTCTTCCCATGTTCACGCCCGGACAGCCTCCTAATTCTTTTTGTTTTTTTTGACCCGTAATCCGGATTTTTCCAAAGCTTCAGCCATCGTTGAAACGGTCATGACAGCCTTTTTCCCGGGCTGTGATTTCCCGGGCAGGTCCTTCTGCTCCGGTGGCTTCTCCAGCTCACCGCGACGCATGGTCAGGCCAATGCGCTTGCGATCCATATCGACTGACAGGACCCTGACCTGCACTTGCTGACCGACCTTGACCACCTGGTTCGGGTCTTTGATAAAGCGGTCAGCGAGCTGACTGACGTGCACCAGGCCGTCCTGGTGCACGCCGATATCGACAAAGGCACCGAATGCGGCGACGTTGGTAACAATCCCGTTGAGCGTCATGCCTTCCTTGAGGTCTTTGACCTCCATGACATCCTCGCGGAAGCTGGTCGTAGCAAATGATTCACGCGGGTCGCGGCCAGGCTTCTTCAACTCGGTGACGATATCACGCAGTGTTGGCAAGCCAACGCCGGGGCCGACATACTGCTCCAGTTTTATTTTGTCGAGCAAATTCGGTGCGGCGATCAGCGCTGTCACGGTTACACCGAGATCCGCAGCCATCTGTTCGACAAGCTGGTAGCGCTCCGGGTGCACCGCCGTATTATCCAGCGGCTGTTCAGCCATTCTGATCCGCAGAAAACCGGCTGACTGCTCGTACGCTTTCTGGCCGAAACGCGGCACCTTAAGGAGTTGATTCCGCCGGACAAAGGCGCCTTCGTTGTCACGTTGATGAACGATCGCCTTGGCCAGCGCTTCGCTGATCCCCGAAACAAAGCTTAAGAGCGCCCAGCTGGCGGTATTCAGATCGACGCCGACGAAGTTGACACAGGATTCAACCACCTCATCGAGAGCTTTCTTCAACGCGGTCTGATTGACATCGTGCTGATACTGACCGACGCCGATGCTCTTGGGATCGACCTTGACCAGCTCGGCCAGGGGATCCTGCAAACGACGGGCGATGGAAATGGCCCCGCGAACGGTCAGATCAAGCTCCGGAAATTCTTCGCGGGCGAGGTCGGATGCCGAATAGACACTCGCGCCGGATTCACTGACCATGACTACCTGCAGTTTCAATCCCGCTTCTTTCAGGCAGAGCCGCACAAACTGGTCCATTTCCCTGCCGGCAGTGCCGTTGCCGATAGCAACCATCTCTATGGCATGCGTCTCAATGAGCCTGAGCAGTTCTCGTTTGGCAGATTCGAGCTTGCCACCGCCTCCCGCGTGGGGATAAATGGTGACGTGCCCGAGAAAACGGCCGGTTGCATCAACGGCCGCCAGCTTGGAACCGGTGCGCAGTCCAGGGTCGACGCCGAGAACTCTATGGCTGCCTGCCGGAGCGGCAAGCAGCAGGTTGCGCAAGTTCTCCGCAAAAACTCTGATCGCCTCATCATCGGCCGCTCTTTTCGCCTGCAGGCGCAAATCCAGGTCAATGGAAGTGGTCAGCAGACGTTTATACGCGTCGGCGATGATCTCGCGAAGCAGTTCGGCGAAGCGGCTTTCGGCAGGGACAAACAGCAAGGACAAGCGACCGAGGATCTCCTCCTCCGGTGCTTCGATCCGTAAGCGCAGCACCTCCTCCTTTTCGCCTCTTCGCATCGCCAGCATGCGGTGCGAAGGGATCTGCCGGAGCGGTTCGCTGAAATCGTAGTACATCTCGTACTTGCTGACAGACTCTTCCTTGCCCCGGGCCGGTTGGGAACAGAACAACCCCTGCTGCCAGGTCAAGTCGCGGACAATCGCCCGTGCCTCGGCGGCATCCGCGAACTGCTCGGCGAGGATATGGCCGGCTCCGGTCAAGGCCTCGGCAGCAGTGGCAACCTGCAGCTCCGGGTTGATAAACACTTCCGCCAGCTGCAGGGCAGCATTTCCGCTGCCGCGCGCGGCCAGTAATTGCTCAGCAAGAGGTTCCAAGCCGCGTTCTTTGGCAATCGATGCCTTGGTGCGACGTTTTGGCTTGAAGGGCAGGTAGAGGTCTTCCAACTCGGTTTTCTGGCGGGCTGCCTCAATCTTTTGCCGTAGTTCCGGGGTTAGTTTCCCCTGCTCCTCGATCGATTTAAGAATCGTGTCCCGGCGCTCGTTCAGAGCCATGTGATATTCAAGGCGTTCCTGTATCAAGCGAATCTGTACTTCGTCGAGTTCGCCGGTTACTTCTTTACGGTAACGGGCTATGAACGGCACTGTCGCGCCTTCTTCAAGAAGGGTAACGGTCTGTTTGACTTGTGCTGTTTTCAGGCCGGTTTCTTCAACCAGGATATGCAGGGTTGTGTCTTTCGCTGTTACGGGCATAACCGGTTTGTCCTTACAGGTGGTTTTGAGGGGTTTGTTTTCGGGACTAATAACCTGAAAATAGTGCCAAAGCCAAGGCACCAGGTGCTGTGAAAGTAGTCAATTGTAGAACAATTTTTTTGGGGTGGGTAATACTAGCATATCAGGACATCTTGACGGGGAGGAATTTCACGAAATCTGAGGTTGTGCAGACAGGAACAAGGGGACAGCTTTTACGCCTGTCCACCCTGTTCCAAAGGCTGACCCTTTCTACTTGTGGTCATGAGGCTTGCCGAAATAAAGTTTTTCGAATTCGATGACCAATGCCCTGAGTTTACTGACATTCGTCACGTCAGTGGTCTGCTTGCACTTCATACTGATAACCAGCATTTCATGCAGGTTTGACAGCAATGCCTGGTAATTTTCGGCCTCTGGCATGATCCGCTGGGTCAGGAAATACTGGCTGACGATCTCTTGCAGATCATCCGCATGTTTTTCCTTGTTCACCACCCACCTCACCAGCTGGTTCGAATTGAGCGGCTTTTCCTGTTCGATCGATGTGATCTGCTGCATTGATTTCTCGATAGTTGTGATGTTTTCCAGGATCATCTGGATACGCATTTCGTCCCCGTAAATTCCGCAGGGTATCTCGCAATGCGCCACAGCCAGGTTCACCATAACCAGCATAAAAGCAGATCCGATCAGGAACACCTTGGTGATTCGCAACATGTTTATGCCTCCTTCTTTGCGTTTGGGTGTTGAAAATCATGTGACAGACTTTCGTCAAGCTTAGCAGGCACAATTGACTTGGCAAATAGATATAAGGGTGACGTTTTCGATGAGTAGAGTCAGGGGGAATCAAGATTTCCACCCGGTCACAGATGTCCTATGGTTTACTAATACAGGATACGTTCAGTACGGGTTTTTGGATCGAAAACTGTGCTTTTGTTGTCCTGAATTTTTTATGGGCGCTAAATGGCGGAGGGCGGGTGACGAAAATTGTTGAATGGGCAGGGTGTGAGGCTACACTATTTGATCTTGGGTAGTGAGAAAAAGAAGGCACTCCCCTTGCCAGGTTCGCTTTCAACCCGGATCTGTCCCCCGTGATGCGCAATGATGCGCTCCACCATCGTCAAGCCGAGACCGGATCCACGCCGTTTTTGGCTTTGGGGGTGCTGCTCGACCCGGAACTTCCGGTTGAAGATGCTTTGAATGCACTCTTCGGGGATGCCTATTCCCTGGTCGCTCACGCTGATAATTATTTCTTCCGGACCGTCCATTGCCGAAATGATGATCGTACCACCATCGGGTGAATACTTGATCGCGTTGGCCAGCAGATTGCGCAGCACCAGGTCGATTTTTTGCCGGTCTCCCTGGACCATTGGTAACGCCGATGGGATCTCGACCCGGATCAAGTGCCGGGGCGAAGCATTCGCTAAACGTTCTGCGGCATCCTGTAGAAGATCATCTATCACGATCGCGGTAAGAACAACCTCCGTCAGCCAGTTGCCGACCTCGCTATTGCCGATCCGGGAAAAATCGTTCAGCAGGTCGTCTATACGCAAACCTTCTCTTCGGATAATGTCGAGCAAAGGGTTCCTTTCGGCGGCAGGAAGATCATGAGTCATCAGGAAATCCGCATAGTTGATCACTGCCGTCAGCGGGGTACGGATTTCATGAAACAGGAAGTCAACGTCTTCCCGAAGCTGTTCGAGCCGTCGCTGAGAGTCGGAGACGTCCTCCGCGGGAACCTCTTCTTCCTGACGAACAATAGTCTCTTTTTGTTTTCTCAACGATGACCTCTTTTTAAAAGGCAGCAGGCCCTCCGAAGATATAATAAAGCAAGAAACATTCCTGAATCTGGCGACCCGGGCCGACTGACAAGCATGGCCGGGCAGCCCGCTGAGGTAGATGTGACTGTCTGTCGTGACACGCCGTATCGGTTTTTGTTTTAAGTATATGACATCCTTTGACAACTTGACTCCTCTTGGAATTGGTGTTGTCTCCGGAACGATAATTCTGCCGGGCAGAAAGTTTTCCTTTATCTTTTGCCGGGAACTGTTACAGACTGTCTGCCGATGGAAATCTCCCGCGCCAATTCAAAAGGGCCTCGAAAATGGTGACAAACGAGCAGCGGCCCATGCTGCGTTTTCTGATTGTTCAGACCGCTGCTTCGGTCGTGGGGCTGCAGTGCTGGATGATCCTGTTCAACAACTTCGCCGTGGAGGTTGCCGGCCTCGACGGTCTGCAGATCGGGATCATCGGCTCGGTGCGTGAGATACCTGGATTTCTGGCGCTGCTGGCAGTTTTCGTCATGCTGGTGATCAGGGAACACCGACTCTCAGCCATCTCCATCGTCTTTCTCGGCTTGGGCACCGGCCTGACAGGTCTATTCCCCAGTTTTACGGGCCTGGTGATCACCACCCTGATCATGAGTTTCGGCTTTCACTATTTCGAGACGACCAACCAGTCCCTGACCCTGCAGTATTTCAACACCGCGACCTCTCCCTTGATCTTCGGCCGTCTGCGCAGTCTGGCTGCGGCTACCAGTATCGTCGTCGGTCTTATGCTTTTCCTGATGAGCCTGGCCTTCAGTTATCGGGTCATGTTTTTATCGGTTGGCATTCTGATTGTCGCGGCCGGTCTCTGGGGGCTGTTGCAGGATCCCACCCACAAAGACGTTGCACTGCAGCACCGCAATATGATCTTCCGGCGCAAATATTCCCTGTATTACTTTCTCACCTTCATGGCCGGTGCCCGGCGCCAGATCTTCATCGCTTTTTCGGTGTATCTTCTGGTCAAGGTGTTCCGCTGTACCGTGACCGAGATCACCCTGCTGTTTGTTGCCAATAATGCCATCAACTTCGTGCTGAGTCCTGTCATCGGCCGGGCCATTGTCCGTTTCGGTGAGCGCCGTGTACTGTCCCTTGAGTATGGTGGCCTGATCGCCATCTTTTTGATTTATGCCTTCAGCGACTCGAAGCTGGTAGTTATCACGATGTACGTTCTCGATCACATTCTGTTTAACTTCTCTATCGCCATCCGCACCTATTTCCAGAAGGTCGCCGATCCCAAGGATATCGCTCCGAGCATGGCGGTCGGTTTCACCATCAATCATATCGCTGCCGTGGTCATGCCGGCCATCGGCGGAGCGCTCTGGATGATCGATTACCGTATCCCTTTTGTCGCCGGCGCTTTTCTCAGCCTGGTTTCCCTGCTGGCTGTACAACGCATTCCGCATCCCGCTCAGTAACCAGTTTTTCAATCCGCAATAGTTTCTCCCCGGATTGAAAACTGTGTTCGTACCATCAGGGGTTTCCGAACGGGCCCTCTCCATGTGCCCGGCCAGGCTGCCCTGGCGCTGCTCTTGACGGATAGAGCTTCTGCATGATCATGGGTGCAGCACTCCAAGGCTTTGGAAACACTGCCGGAAGTGTCTCCTACGCCTTGATTCGAGTCCTATGTATATTTACTTTGTGATATGAGTTGATTACGATGGTAAGCACACAATAAACATGGACATCAGACAACGCTTGAAGACGCACTCCTTGGCAGCCTTGCTATGAGATATGACGCAGAACGAAAAGGATACGCAATGATAAAGAGACAACTGTTGCTCTGGATAATGTTTGCTCTGCTCGCCGGATGCGCGGTTAATCCGGTTACCGGCAGGAACGAGCTAAGCCTGGTCAGCGAACAGCAGGAGATTGCCATTGGCGCACAGCAGTATGCACCCGCACGCCAGTCTCAGGGTGGTGATTACATGGTGGATCAGGAGCTGTCCGCATATGTCAGCCAGGTGGGGCAGAAGCTGGCAGCGGTGAGTGATCGCCAGCTTCCTTATGAGTTCAAAGTCATCAACAGTTCCGTGCCTAACGCCTGGGCGCTGCCCGGCGGTAAAATTTCCATCAACCGTGGCTTGTTGACGGAATTGCAGAGCGAAGCCGAACTGGCAGCCGTGCTCAGCCACGAAATTGTGCATGCAGCCGCCAGGCATAGTGCCCATAGTCTGTCGCAGGGGATGCTGCTGCAAGCGGGTGTCATGGGCGCTGCAGTTGCCACTCAGGGAACGGGATATGCGAACCTGGCACAAATGGGTGCGGGGCTTGGCGCGCAGCTGATCACCCAGAAGTACGGACGCGATGCCGAGCGTGAGTCGGACCTTTACGGTATGCAGTACATGGTGCGTGCCGGTTACGATCCGCAGGGCGCCGTCAATTTGCAACGCACCTTTCTCAAGCTCTCTGAAAACAAGCGGCAAGACTGGATTACGGGTCTGTTTGCCAGCCATCCACCGTCTCAGGAACGCCTGCAGAACAACATCGCGCTGTTGGCAACATTGCCCAGGGGCGGCGAACTGGGAGTCGAACGTTATCGCGCCAGGATCGCCCACCTGACCCGCACGATACCGGCTTACGAAGCCTATGACGAAGGTCACAAGGCACTCGCAAAAGATGATTTTGCATCAGCAGGTCGTCTGGCACAACAAGCCATCGCGCTGGAACCAAAAGAGGCGCACTTTTACGCTCTGATGGGCGACGTGGAACAAAAAAACCGGCAGCTGAAAGCGGCAGTAGCTCAGTATGACAAAGCAACCAGCCTGAATCCGGACTTCTTTTACTACTATCTTCAGCGCGGCAAGGTGAAGGAGCAGCTGAACCTTGCCGCGCAGGCACAATCTGACCTGGAGCGCAGCGTCGCGCTGCTGCCCACGGCCGATGCCTACAACTCGCTCGGCAATCTGGCCCAAAAGGCCGGGCGCTTGAATGATGCCAAGGCTTATTATGCCAAGGTTGCTGGCAACCAGGGCGAACTGGGTCAGCAGGCATACGGTGCACTGGTGGATCTCGATCTGCAGGATAATCCCGGTAAATATGTCAGTGTAAGAGCGGGGCAGGATGCCCAGGGCAGAATTGTCGCACAGGTCAGTAATCCGACTCCGAGACATATCAGCGGGATTGTGCTGATCATGCAATTCCAAAATGAATCAGGCCAGGTGCAGAAGCTGCAGCGCAACGTGCGGGGTACAGTCGTTTCCGGAAGTCAGCAGCTTTTTGATCTCGGTCTGACAGGGAAACTGACGCCTGTGCAGTTCAAGACGTTGCAAGTCAGGATTGCCGGGGCGGAGGTTGCGCGCTGATTCTGATTGACGCAGAGATCGTGGGAAAGAAACGTTTCCAAATTGAAAACGGCATTGTGTCCACCCGGGGTTTGCAGATGGACACTGGTGTCCCTACAGCGCCCCCGATGGCGCGAATCTGGCCAAGGCCTCCGCGCGTGCATCCTCGATCTCGCGCATGACAAGGTCGTCGTCGGCCGCTTTCTCGATGCGCGCAAACTGGCCGGTCAACGGCGTTCCCGGCTGCAAGTCGCCATTTTCGTAAAGATGCCAGATCTCTGCGGCAAAGTCGGTCGCGAGGAGTTCAGGAGCGAACTGACCGAAATAGGCGGCGAGGTTGTCGACATCCCGCGTGAAGAACCGCTTGGCATTGTTGTTGCCGGCCGCGTCGATAACCTGGGGAAGATCAATGATCACCGGCCCGTCGCCGGCGAGCAGCACATTGAATTCGGAGAGGTCGCCGTGAATGAGCCCGGCACACAACATGAGCACGACCTGGTCGATCAACAGGCGATGATACGTGCGGGCCAGCGTTTCAGACAGACACAGGTCATTGAGTCGCGGGGCGACAGCGCCGTCAGCATCAACCACCAGTTCCATGAGCAGGACTCCTTCTGAAAAGCCATGGGCCTTGGGCACACGCACCCCGGCAGCGGCCAGAGAACGGAGGGCATCACCTTCGGCATTCTGCCAGACATCCTCCTGCTCCTTGCGTCCGAACCTGGAGTGTTTCTCCATGGCGCGTGAGCGGCGGCTGTTGCGCACCTTGCGCCCTTCCGTGTACTGCGTCTGCTTGTGGAAACTGCGATGTTGGATCTCTTTGTAAACTTTAGCGCAGCGGGTTTCGCCATGACAGCTAACCAGGTAAACATCTGACTCTTTACCGCTCATCAGCTGGCCAAGAACCTCGTCGATCAGGCCATCCTGGAGCAGGGATTCCAGCCTTTTGGGGATTTTCATAGGGACTCTTCTATTCGGTTTTGCTGCGCAGGGGAATCTCTGGACGCCAGGATCCGACTGTGCAATCGATATAAACAACGGCTTGAAATCATGCGATTTCAAGCCGTCACACTGGTTTCATGTCGTCAACCGGTCGGAAAAACGCTCCGCTTGACTATTTCTTCTCTGCCTTTTTGGTCTTTTTCTCGGCCTTTTTTTCTTTCATGCTTTTAGCCGGTGATTTTTTCTCGGCCTTCTTACTGTCCATGCCTTTGCCCATAATATTTCCCTTCTCTGCCATTGTAAGAACGCTGATCTGAATACAAAATGCTCTTCATCTTAGCACGTTTAGAATTTTGGTGTTTTTTCAGTTGGCATTGAAGGAATTTGTAACACACGAGGGGATGCTCCGATGCCAGGCCTGCCCCTCGAACCCTGACGAAATCATGCGTACGAATCCTTGGTTTGCGGTACAATGACCGTCATGAATGTTTCTTCGAAAGTGCCTGCATCATGTAGAGGGATGAGTGTTGCCGCGTATTTGGCGGCCCGCTTTACGTATCTGCCGGAAACGGCCTGGGGCCAGTTACTGCAGGAAGGTCGTATCTCTTGCAATGGTGTCCGTTGCGATATGACAACGGCTGTTGCCAGGGGCGACAGCATCTGTTGTTATTTGCCCGATTTCGAAGCGCCTGCCGTCAACCTCGACTACAGCATTGTTTACGAAGATGCATGGCTGATCGGTATCAACAAGCCTGCTGGGCTGCGGGTTCACAGCCGCGGCAAATTCGTTAATGCCAACCTTATTTACCATCTTCGCCATGTCCGCCAGCCTGCTTACCCGGAGGCCAATCTGGTCAACCGCCTGGACGCAGACACCTCCGGCCTGGTGCTGCTGGCGCGAGACAAGGAGGTCCTTAGCCAGTTGATGAACCAGTTTGCCGGGGGTTCGGTGGTCAAGAACTATCTGGCGGTGGTCACAGGTCGCCCAAGTCAGGCAAACGGTATTATCAATATGCCGATTGGCCCGGTTAAAGATGCCCGTGTGCCTCGTTTCGGCATCGACAGTACCGGGGGAAAAACAGCTGTTACCCACTACAAAACCGTCCGCGAGCTCACCGCTGATTTAACCTTGCTTGAGTTAACCCCGGAGACCGGCCGGACCCACCAGCTGCGCGTGCATCTGGCGGCCATGGGTCATCCCATTGCCGGCGATGCCCTCTACAGCATGAATGATGCCGACTATCTTGACTGGCTGCACAGTCCCCCCATTCAAACGGACCTGAGACGGCAGGCCCTGCACAGTCATAGCTTGCAGTTTTTCCATCCCGTACGGCAAACTCTCTGCACCCTGAGCGCGCCGCTGGCCGCTGACATGATGCTGTTCATCAACAAGGTGACTGAAGCGGCTGAATCAACGACATGAACCGCTGAAGAAAACGGCATGATTGGAGGTGAACAGCGGCGGGGTGCGATTGACAATCGCACGGATCGCTGCTGAGCCAAGCAGCCGCTGTTCGAGAAAGCGGCGAGCGGCGGCACGGTTCCAGTCATTGACGGGGTGAAACTTCTGATAAAGGCCAAGAGGGCTGTTGGCTGCAATTGGCTCCGCCGCAGCAATTCCATACTGCTGGGGGTTGTCGAGCAGCCCCGAGGCGCGCGGCAGGTTCATAATAGCCAGATTGAGGAAACTGATTTCAGCCGCATGCTGTTCGAGAAAAGCCAGGGTCTGCTCGGCATCGGCCTCGGTTTCACCGGGGGTACCAAGCATGATGTAAACAAAGCTGGCGATGCCGGCGGCAGCCAGGTTGGCCAGAATGCGGGCGACTGATGCGAGCTGCACCCCTTTGCCGAGTCGGTCGAGCACGCTCTGCGAACCACTCTCCAATCCCAACTGCAGCATGCGGCAACCGCTGTGTGCCAGACGGGCAACGAAGGCGGCATCCTCCAATACGGGCTCGAAACGCACAAAACCGAACCAGTTGAGATCTGTCAATCCATCGGCGTGATTGGCCAGAACTTTGAGCATATTCACCGGAACGGCGTTGTCGGTCAGCTGGATGTGGCGAACGCCGTAGCTATCGGCCAACCGGCGCATCAGCTGCGGCAGTTCGGCGGGACGCGTGGCGGTGTAGGCATGGACCGGCGCAGCCGCCTCCGGACAGAAGAGGCAGCGTTGCCAGTAGCAACCACGCGAGGAGCTCAGAGGCAGCACCGGCTGCGGTGAAAAATAATCTGTGAGCCGGGCAAAAGAGAAGTCGGGAACAAAGCTGATGATCGAAGCTTCGGCCAGAGTGTAGCTGTCATCCACCTCGCCTTTGGCCAGGGCGGTCAGTGCTGTTTCGCCGGGGCCGAAGATCAGTCGATCGAAAGGCGACAAGCGCAGGTCGAGACGCCGCAGTGGCTCTTGCCACGACGTGATCAAGCCGCCACCTGCGACCAGCAGCGCGTCAGGCATGGCGCGGCGCAGCAGCCCGGCCAGCTCAAAGGCCGGCAGGGCCTGGTGAAGAAAATTAATCGAGATGGCGATGATGCGCGGCCGCGCCGCAACAACCTGCGGCAGCAGCTCCTCACGGAAATAGGCTGCGAACAGGGTTGCCGCTGCCCCGTTGGCGAGTTGCTCAAGGTCCTCGGGGTTAAAAGGGGACAGACCTCCATGCTGGTAGTCGCCGAGGGTCAGGCGTTCATCGCCGTCGGTGCTGTTCCACAACGCCAACAGCCGGTTGAGGTAACGCACGGCCGTGTTGTAGCGCGCGAAGTTTTGCGTTGCCGATGCCGAGCGCAGTAACGACAGCGAGGATGCGCGGTGACGCAGGGCCCGGTGCAGCATGGTCTCGGTCGCGGCTCCGGCCCGAACTGCCAGCCGCTCGCCATCAAACAAGTAAAGGTAGGCATCCAGGTTGGCGTCAATCGCAGTGGCGGTTAACCCTTGGGCTTGCAGATGTGCCAGCAGAATCGCCAGAGCGAGTGGCGGCTCGGCGGGCTTCAGCGCCGGAGGTTGGAGCAGCAGGACATCTGTCACCAGGAAACCCCGGGCACAGATTGCAACCCATCAGATAAGTCAGCACCAGGACACGGGGAGGCTTTAGATCTTGACAGGCAGTAGCAAGAGATTGGATGTTTAAGGTGAGAAGGATTCATTGCCCGATAAAATAGCACACCTGTTTGATCCTCTCAAAGCAGAGAACAACCTGAGAACGAGTCGATAATTTAAGGGACTTATAACCAAAACGGATGAAACCAAACAGGAAGAGAACAGCCCAATGAAGCTAAACAACTTACACTGCATCGACCTCGACATGCCAGCTATGGAAGGCTTTCGCAAATTTGTCAGCTGCTGGCTTTATCGCACTGACGGTTTCGCCTTTGTTGTCGACCCCGGACCACTGTCAACCATCCCGCACCTGCTTGCAGAATTGCGCAAACTCAAGGTGGAGAGACTCGACTATATCCTGCTGACCCATATTCACATCGACCATGCCGGCGGGACCGGGGCGCTGTTAAAAGAGTATCCGGCCGCTCAGGTCATCTGCCATCCGCAAGGGCTCAAACATCTGCTCGACCCTGAACAACTCTGGCGCGGTTCACAGCAGGTGCTCGGTGCTCTGGCAGAGGTTTACGGCGAGATTCTGCCGGTTCCTGAAACCAATATCGGCTCTGCCGAGCAACTCGAAAACTGCGGCCTCAGGATGTTTCAGACTCCAGGTCATGCCCAGCACCACTGCTGCTATCTGCTTGATGATCTTCTCTTTGGCGGTGAAGTCGCCGGCGTGCACTCAAAAGTCAAAGAGGGAATCTACCTGCGTCCGGCAACGCCACCCCGCTTTATTCTTGAGGTCGCGCTCGACTCACTGCAGCGGATGATCGAGCTGCAACCGCGCTACATGGTCATTGCCCACTACGGACTGGTTGAGCCCGCTGTCGACTACCTGCAAATCGCCAGCAAGCAGTTAACGTTATGGGTCAAGGGTATTGCGCTTCTCAAGAGGGGCAAGAAAAATCCGAGCGAACAGGTGGTCCTGGACTGGCTGTTGCTGCACGATGAACATTATCGCAATCAAGAACAGCTTGATGCCGACATCCGCGCTCGAGAACTCTATTTCCTCGGCAACTCGATCCGTGGCATGAGTGATTATGTTGACAAGCTCACGGTTGAGAAGAGACGAGGCATGTCTCGACCGTAACTATCGCGGCAATGATTATGGGTCGCTTTAAAGGGATACTCAATATTGAGTATCCTCAACACCCAATGCAAACTCTACCCGACAAATACGGCATGCACAGTTTCCATAGCTTCTTGCATCCATCCTTCTCATTGTGAGAAACTTTGCTTATGCACAAACCAGAACTCGTGCGCAAGATCATCGCGACCCTGAACGCCGACCTGTCAATCCTGACCGAAGCGGCCAAGACCGCTCATGCCGCGGCGACGCACTCGGAGTGTCTTCCCGACAACAAGTATGACACGACCGGACTGGAGGCCTCCTACGTTGCCCAGGGGCAGGCCAATCGCGCCCAGGATATTCGCCGGTCGCTCGAGAGTTACCGTAACCTGGTACTGCGCCCCTTTGATGATGGAACGCCCATCCGCTTGACCGCTCTCGTGACCATCGAGGCGGATGACGGCAGCTGCAGGCAGATTTTTCTGGGACCTGACGGGGGAGGCTTGAAATTGCATGTAGATGGCGAGGAATGCATAGTCATCACACCTGAGTCGCCGCTGGGGCGCGCTCTGCTCGGCAAGGTCTGCGGTGATGAGGTGCAGATCGGCAAGAGTGCGTCACGTAAGACCTTCAGCATTGTTGCTGTTGACTGACAGGGTACGACAGGGATCTTCTGCTCCTTGATTTGCTGCGATGTTTCAGTAATTTCTACTTTTCGAATATGTATTGTACCCATCCGATTCACGGAAAGTTTTTATTTACTGCCTCACAGTTGAGCATGTCTGCAAACCTCTTTGCAGCAACACCACCGCAGTAAATCGTGCCAACCTGGCGAAGAACTCCTCAGCGTCCTCTTCGATCTTTTCCTTTGGCAGCTCTAAATATTTCTCTATCTGTTGCCGCCAATCGCACAACTCGGATTCTGCAACATGCGGCGCAAGATAATCCAGCAGCAGGTTATGGGCATTCTTGCGCTGCATCACCTCGATGCCATCGAGGATCTGCCGATGGGAGGTGCCTTCCCAGATCATCAGAATCATTGCTTCGCGCAGCCAGCGTTCCACCGGATACTCAGCGAGGGAGCCGAGACCGCCATGCACCTCCATCGCCCATTTTGCGGTCTGCACGGCAAACTCAGCGGTCCAGTACTTGGCCAGATGCGCCAGCAGGCGAAACAGGTGGTAGTCGGCTGAATAGGGCGGCTTCTGTTGCCAGACCCGGTCGAGCAGGTTGACCGCTTCCCAGGCCAGGGCAAAAGACAGCTCCAGCCCCAGTTTGCGTTCCCTGATCTGCCGGGCCAGCAGTGGATGCCGGTCAATCGACGTGCCGAAGGCCTGGCGCCGGGCAGCGAACTGCAACGCTTCACTCAGGGCGCGCTGGGCGAGAGCGACACTGGCAACCGCATTGGCGACCCGCGAGATGTTGAGCACCTCGAGGATCTGGTAGATGCCCTGGTCGGCGCGGCCGAGCAGGTACGCCTCGCTCTGCTCGAGGAGGCATTCCCCGGTCGGTACCGAGCGCGTTGCAATCTTGTCCTTGAGCCGACGGATCAGATAGTTGAGGCTGCCGTCATGACGTTGGCGCGGCAGCAGGAACAGAGCGAGACCCCGCACCCCGGACGGTGCACCCTCGGGCCGCGCAGCCACCACGGCCAATTCGGCGCCGACGTTGCTGGCGAAATATTTCTCTCCGCTCAATAGCCAGCGACTGCCGCTCTGGACGGCGCAAGTTTCGACATTGGCGCCGAGATCCGAGCCTCCCTTGATCTCGGTCATCCAGGTGGCGCCTTGCCAGACCTGCTCATCCCGGCGCAGCAGCGGCTCGAGATAGCGCTTGCGTAACGCCGGACTGCCGTATTTGAACAGCGGCACGGCGGTGCCGAGCGAGACGGTGTAGGGGCAGTAGAGACCGGGATCGTTGAAGGCGGTCACGTAGCCGAGCAAGTAACCTGACAGCAGGGAGTTCTCCGCGAATACCCGCCAGATGATGCCGCGGCGATAGCCTTCGGTCAACAGCTGCCGGTAACCTGTGCCGAGCAGTATCTCATCGCAGCGCTGACCGGTCCGATCATGGATACGCAGCCAGGGCGTTCCTGCGCGATCGACCGACTCCGACAGCTCGCGGCCGGTGGCTTTCCACCATGCTTGGTAATCACGCAATAGATCTTGAGCGGGGAGGGTACCGAGTTGCTGCTGCAGGAAGTCGCAGGGTGTCTGGAACCGAGCTTCTGGCATAATAGGCCTCCGTAAATCCGGTTTATCTATTACCATAGCAGACCAGCCCGGATTTGCATGTCGCAGCCTTTCCACCGGTTGACTGTCCGACTTGCAGGATCTTCACTATTGTCGCCGTAGTCTGATTGATGTTCGACTTATTACAAAAAAAGGCGGCCAAATCGGCCGCCCTTTTCGTTTATCTGCTGAAACAGTTACTTACCCCACTTCTCCTTGATCCGCTGCACGGCCGTAGTGACATTGTCTCGGTCGCCGAAAGCCGAAAGCCGGAAGTAGCCCTCGCCCGAGGGGCCAAAACCGCTGCCGGGGGTGCCGACCACATGGCATTCATGCAAAAGCTTGTCGAAGAAGTCCCAGCTGGTCATGCCTTCGGGGGTTTCAAGCCAGATATAGGGAGCATTGACGCCGCCAAAGCAGGTGATGCCGGCAGCACTCAAGCCTTCTCGGATGATGCGGGCATTCTCCATGTAGTAATCGATGGCCTCCTTGACCTGCGGCCAGCCTTCGTCGGAGTAAACGGCCGCAGCCGCTTTCTGCACCGGGTAGGAGACACCGTTGAACTTGGTGGTCTGGCGTCGGTTCCAGAGTTTGTTGAAGCTGTATTTTTCGCCGGAAACGGTGGTTCCCATCAGCTCCTCGGGAATGACGACCAGGCCGCAGCGCACCCCGGTGAAGCCGGCGGTCTTGGAAAAGGAGCGAAATTCGATGGCGCATGCGCGGGCACCTTCGATCTCGTAGATGGAGTGAGGAATGCCCGGTTCGGTGATGAACGCCTCGTAGGCGGCGTCAAACAGGATCACGGCATCATTGTCCAGCGCATACTTGACCCATCTCTGCAGATCATCCCTGGTGGCAACCGCTCCGGTCGGGTTGTTCGGGTAACAGAGGTAGATGATGTCGACTTTCTCGCTCGGGATCATCGGCGTGAAGTTGTTGGCGCCGGTGCAGGGCATGTAGTGAATGCCGGCATAGTAGCCTTTGTCATTCGCCTCGCCGGTGCGGCCGATCATGACGTTGGTGTCGTTGTAGACCGGATAGACCGGGTCGCAGATGGCGACCTTGTTGCCGAGGTCGAAGATGTCGAGAATGTTGGCGCAATCGCACTTGGAACCGTCGGAGATGAAGACCTCCGAAGTTTTCAGGTCGACACCGAGGGGTTTGTACGACTTGTCGATGATGACCTGGGAGAGCCAGTCGTAGCCTTGCTCGGGACCGTATCCATGGAAGGACTCGCTTCTCGCCATGTCATCAACACCTTCGTGAAAGGCTTTGAGGACCGCCGGCGCCAGCGGCAGGGTGACATCGCCGATACCCAGGCGGATGACCTTGGCCTCGGGGTTGCCATCGGTAAATCCTTTGATGCGCCGCCCGATTTCGGGAAAGAGATAGCCTGCTTTGAGCTTGAGGTAGTTATCGTTGATTTTAGCCATAGGAAAAACAAGTCTCCGGTGTTCGAGTTATTATGTCGGACTCACGCGCGCTCATTTTCTTTGCTGTGCGCTCGAGTGAGCCAGGCGAATAGTCGAGAAATGGTCTTGATCTGTTATTTCAGTCCGAGCACATCCTGCATATCGTAAAGCCCGGCTTGTCTGCCCCCCAGCCATCCTGCGGCGCGCACGGCGCCGCGGGCAAACATGTCGCGGTTCATGGCGCGATGGGTCAGTTCAATTCTTTCACCCATGCCGATGAAGTAAACGGTGTGCTCGCCGATGATGTCGCCGCCGCGAACTGTCTGCATACCGATCTCTTCCCGGGTGCGTTCGCCGCACATTCCCTCGCGGTGATAGTTGGCGACCTGGCTGTAGTCGCGATCGAGAGCATCGGCGACAATTTCACCCATGCGTACAGCGGTGCCGGAAGGTGAATCCTTCTTCTTGTTGTGATGCAGTTCGACGATTTCGACATCGAAGCCTTCACCGAGAGTCCTGGCCATATCCTTGAGAAGTTTGAAGCAAACGTTGACGCCGACACTCATATTCGGCGCAAAGACCACGGGGATCGATTCGGCGACCCGTGAAATGACCCGGCGCTGCTCTGCATTCATACCGGTGGTGCCGACCACGATCGCTTTGCCGAGCCTGGCACAGACTTCAGCGTTGGCCAGGGTGACTTCCGGCCAGGTGAAATCGATCAGCACATCGGCCTCGGCCAATGCCTGCTCAAGGGAATCGGTGATCGCAATGCCGAGATCGCCGCAACCGGCGACGTAGCCGGCATCGTCGCCGAGCCTGGCATGCCCGGCCATTTCGACAGCTCCCGCCACTTCAAGCCCTTCGGCTTCGGTAACCAGAGTAATAATTCGGCCGCCCATCCTGCCGGCGGCTCCGGTAACAGCAACTTTAATCATGACCAATCCCTTGTGAGTCACACAAAGACATAAAATTAATTGAAGCCCTTGGCGTCTTTGTGGCGAAAAATCAGATGAGTTTATATCTCTGCAAAACCGACTTCAGCTTTTCAAGCGTCGCATCACTCATATCGACCAGCGGCAGGCGGACATGCGCTTCAATCTTGCCCATCAGTTCCAGCGTCTTTTTGACCGGTACGGGGTTCGATTCGATAAACATGGCCGTGTGAAATTCAAGTAATTCAAGGTGCAGTTTACGACCCGCCAGGTAGTCACCGTTCTGAACCGCCTCGACCATGTCCTTGACCTGTCTGGGAATAGCGTTGGCGGACACCGAAATCACCCCTTTGGCGCCGCAGCACATCATCGGGAAAGTCAAAAAGTCGTCTCCGGAGATGACGTCGATCTTGTCGCCGGCCCTGGCCAGAATCTGGCTGACCTGGGTAAGGTCGCCGGAAGCTTCCTTGATGGCCACGATGTTGGCAAACTCGGCCAGGCGGATGGTGGTATCGGCGGTTACGTTGACGCCGGTACGGCCCGGCACGTTATAGAGCACCTGGGGGAGGGCGACCTCCTCGGCGAGCTTTTTGTAATGTTGGTAGATACCTTCCTGAGAGGGCTTGTTGTAGTAGGGACAGACCAGCAACAGACCGTCAGCGCCGTTGGCCTTGGCATTCTTCGACAGATGGATCGCTTCGGCCGTGTTGTTGGCGCCGGTGCCGGCAATTACCGGAATGCGCTTGTTGACCTGATCGATACAGACCTTGATGACGTACTCGTGCTCGTCAAAATCGAGGGTTGCCGATTCACCGGTCGTGCCGCAAGGGACAATGACATCGGTACCGTTCTCAATCTGGAAATCAATCAGCTGACGATAGGTCTCCTCGGCGAACTTGCCCTGACTGTCGAAAGGGGTGACGATCGCTACCATGGATCCTCTAAACATGATCTTCTCCTTGCTTGAATATCCTTTGATTAGTAAAGCACCCTACCTGGTTTTCGTCCTGAAACGGCCCTTTTCCGCAATTTCTGCGTCAATCGGCGGATTTGATTGTGCGGCGTAAGGGACTACGCCTCCGCTCAAATCCTTGTTTTCGTTGACCTTACGAAAAATTGCTCGTGTCCAGATCGAAAACTGTGCCGGTGTTGTCCGGAGTTTCCGTATGGAAACTACCTAACATAGCAGCAGGTACTTGTAAAGTGCGTGCAAGCGCCTTTACTGCGGTGTGACCAGGGCACCGGGGCTTGCCATGCTTTCCAGAACCTGGTCGCCAATGCGAATCAGTGAGCTGACCCGGTACTCGTAAGCCCGTCCATTGTCAAGGCCGCGATCAAGCAGGTGTGTCTCTTGCAGAGGATCGCTATTGACCGGAACGATTGGAAACGGGCGCTTGGCCTGCCGGCGATAAAGGTTATAGCCGACCAGTTTCATCTCGCCAGATAAGGCAGGAGCAATCCATTGTACGGCAACCTGGGCATTACCGGCTTCAACCTGCAGAGCCGTCGGTGGCGGTGGTGGTGTTTGTGCTGCAAGATGTACTGTGGCGGCAGGCCCTTCTTGGCCACCAACGGTTAAGGGTACGATGGCGTAACGGTAACCGATGCCGATGCGAATGTCCAGGTCACGCCAGTAAATCCGGTTGCCGATACGTTGCCCCGGCGTTGGATAGCCGAGATCGAGATCTGCAACTTCATCCAGCGGGTCGCGACAGGTCGGACAATCATCGGTCGCGTCGTAAGAGAGGCGTTTGATGCGGAAACCGGTCAGTTCTTCGGCGTCGCTGCCATCCTGGTTTGTCGATGGAATGGTCCAACCGAGCAGAAAGAGATTGCCCTGCTGCTGCAGAGTCACTTTTTCCGGAGCCATGGGAAGGGAGCCAAGCTTGGGCCGCACCGGGCCCTTTTTGCCACAGGCTGTTATCATCATGATCAGCATGAGACTGATCATGATGCTGAATGCAGAGCGCCGGACGCAGTGTGAGATAAATCGTGAGCGCTGCGAGGCAGTGAAAATCTTCATTTTCAGCTTTCTTCCAGGGCCTGACGGGCAAGTACGAGTTCTTTTT
Organism: Desulfuromonadales bacterium; assembly: GCA_014860225.1. Taxonomy (GTDB): domain Bacteria; phylum Desulfobacterota; class Desulfuromonadia; order Desulfuromonadales; family BM103; genus M0040. The sequence goes on along the minus strand of JACZKE010000035.1, from coordinate 62,381 downwards.
CAACGGCTGAACGGGCGGTTCCGCCGGTCGCCTTGCGGGCATTCACCGAGGCTTCAAGGGTAACGTGATCAAAGATGTCGGCATCAATAGCAGTGGAAAACTGCTGAAATTCCTCGAGGGACAACTCCGGGATGTCCTTGCCGTTCTCAACACAATAGCGCACGGTTTTGCCGACGACTTCGTGGGCATTGCGGAACGGCAGTCCCTTGCGTACCAGGTAATCGGCGACATCGGTGGCGGTGGAGAAGCCGCGAGCGGCTGCAATCCGCATCCGCTCCGGATTGACAGCCATTTTTGCGATCATTTCGGCAAAGACCTTGAGTGAACCACGCACCGTATCGATGGTGTCGAAGAGCGGCTCCTTGTCCTCCTGCATGTCCTTGTTATAGGCCAGCGGCAGCGATTTCATCAATGTCAGCAGGCTGACCAGGTTGCCGTAGACGCGTCCGGTTTTACCGCGTACCAGCTCCGGCACGTCAGGATTCTTTTTCTGCGGCATGATGGAACTGCCGGTACAGAAACCGTCGGAGAGCTCGATGAAGGCAAAGTCGGCACTCGACCAGAGGATCAACTCCTCGGAGAGCCGCGAGAGGTGCATCATCATGATCGAGGCAAAGCTGCAGAATTCGAGAGCGAAGTCGCGATCGGAGACCGAATCCAGGCTGTTGCGCGTCACCCCGGCAAAGCCAAGCTGCCCGGCAACCCATTCGCGATCAATAGGAAAGGTGGTCCCCGCCAGGGCTCCTGCACCGAGAGGCATCAGGTTGAGCCGACGGCGCAGGTCATGCAGGCGGCCGGCATCGCGCGCCAGCATCTCGACATAAGCCAGCATGTGATGCGAAAAAAGCACCGGTTGGGCAGTCTGCAGATGGGTGTATCCCGGCATGATGACATCGAGATTGACCTCGGCCTGTGCGAGCAGTGCCGACTGCATCTGCCTGAGGGCTTTCGCGATGGCATCGACTTCATCGCGCAGATAGAGACGCACATCCAGGGCGACCTGATCGTTGCGCGAACGGGCAGTGTGCAGCTTGCCGCCGACCGGACCGATCTTCTCGATCAAGCGTGCTTCGATATTCATATGAATATCTTCACGAGCGACCGAAAAGACGAATTTACCTTCTTCGATCTCTGCAAGAATCTCATTAAGACCCTGGATGATTGTTTCGGCTTCGTTGTCAGCGATGATCCCCTGGCGGGCGAGCATCCCGGCGTGGGTGACGGATCCGAGGATGTCGTAGCGATAGAGACGCTGGTCGAAGTTGATCGAAGCGGTGAACTCTTCGACAAAGGCATCGGTGGGCTGAGTGAAGCGTCCGGCCCAGAGTTTGTTGCTCATTATTCTCTCGTTTCTTCGTCTTTACATGCAGATCAGAACCTGTGGCAGGTTCAAGGTTATTGGCCAACAATGCCGACTTCGCTGCGGTTGAACAGCTCATCCGCAGGTTCTCCCGGATCCTGGAGCATGCCGGGATAAACCTGGGCAAGGATGTGCCTGGTTCCGGGTGTCATGTCGTAGGCTGCCAGGCGGTCTGCCGGGATCCAGTCGGCCTCAATCACTTCCGAACTGTTAGGCATCAGATCAACTGTCAAAGGCTGCGCCCGGTAATAGAGGATCACGTAATGGTCGTTACGCTCGCCTATGGCGACATGTTCGTAGACATCAAGCAAGCCGGCGATGTGCACCTCGATACCGACCTCTTCACGAACTTCGCGATGCAGCGCCTGCAGGAGTGGCTCGCCGTGATCGACCTTGCCTCCCGGCATGACCCACTGGCCGCAGAATGGTTCAATGCAGCGCCGGGTTAGCAAAACGCGCTCTTTTTCATCGACAATGCAGGCGACGACAGAGGTTTTGATCGCCTGTTTTTTGAAGTCCATAATACCTCGAGGTGCGCCTTATTTTTTCGCTTCCCTCTGCATCGCTGCGATGCGCAGGCGCAGGGCGTTGAGCTTGATGAAACCTTCAGCGTCAGCCTGGTTGTAGACAGCGTCCGCCTCGAAGGTGGCGAAGTCGACATTGAACAGGCTGTCGGTTGCCGAATCGCGACCGACCACGCGGCAGTGGCCCTTGTAAAGCTTGATGCGGGCCTTGCCGTTGACGTTCTGTTGGGTTTGATCGATCAGGGCCTGCAGGGCCAGACGCTCGGGAGCGAACCAGAAGCCGTTATAGATCATGCTGGCATAGCTGGGAACCAGCGAATCACGCAGGTGCATGACTTCGCGGTCCATCGTAATCGATTCCACGCCGCGGTGCGCTTCCTCGAGAATGGTGCCGCCGGGTGTCTCGTAAACGCCGCGGCTCTTCATGCCGACAAAGCGGTTTTCGAGCAGGTCAACCCGGCCGATGCCGTGACGCCCGCCGATTTCGTTAAGCTTGGCGAGCAGTTTGGCCGGTGACAGACGCTCGCCGTTGACTGCAACGGCATCGCCCTTCTCGAATTCAATCTCGACATATTCCGGCTGGTCGGGAGCGTCTTCCGGACGCACAGTCAGTACGTACATCTCTTCCGGAGCTTCTGCCCAGGGGTTTTCAAGCACATCGCCTTCGAAGGAAATGTGCAGCAGGTTGCGATCGGAGCTCCAGGGGAACTTTTTGCTGGTCGGCACCGGGATGCCATGTTTGCGGGCATATTCCTCGAGAGCTGTGCGGCTGTTCATGTCCCACTCGCGCCATGGCGCGATGACTTTGACTGCCGGATCAAAGTGGTAGTAGGCGATCTCGAAACGGACCTGGTCGTTGCCTTTACCGGTGGCACCATGGGAAACCGCATCGGCACCTTCCTGACGGGCAATGTCCATCTGTGCCTTGGCGATCAGCGGCCGGGCAATCGAGGTGCCGAGGAAGTAGCGCCCTTCGTAGATGGCGTTGGCGCGGAACATCGGAAAAACGAAGTCGCGGGTGAATTCTTCGCGCAGGTCGAGGATATGGCAGGCGCTTGCGCCGGTATCCTTTGCTTTTTTCGGAATGCCGTCCAGTTCCTCGCCCTGGCCAAGGTCGGCAGAAAAGGCGATGACTTCACAACCGTATTCCTCGATCAGCCATTTAAGGATGATCGAAGTATCAAGTCCCCCGGAATAGGCGAGGACGGCTTTTTTAACGGTTCCTTTTTTGCTCATTATCAAATGCTCCTTATCGTTTTATGGGCTGCATGCCTCAGAGTTTGATGACATATGAATCAGCAATTTTGTCGTGCAACCCCTGCTTCTGGCTGTCGAAGGCGACCATGAGATAGCCGATGCCGAGCAGGATGCAGGAAATGAACTTGCCCGGTACCTCGCGCAAGAAAGCGCGGCCGTAGCTGACCGGGCTGCCATCGGTGCGAATAACCTTGATGCGCAGGGCCATCTTGCCTGGTGTCTGGCCGCAGTAACCGGTAAAGAATACAACGTAGCCGATGATGAGCGACACACCGAACAGCATGAGGACCAGACCGACGGCCGGGTCATCTTCGGTGGCAATCCCGAGCATGCCAATCACCAGGTTGATCAGCAGGCTGAGTAAGCCTTGCACCATTCCCAGCAGGAAAAAGTCGAGCATGCAGGCTATAACACGGAGCCAGAAGCCTGCTTTCGGTTGATTCTGCGGCGCCGGTTTTTCTGCTTTGCGGCGCAACTCGGCGAGGCTGCTGTTCAGTATGTCAGAATTTTGAGGCGACTGTCCGTTTTTCTGCCATTGGCCCAGGAGCTTGGCGTACACGACCCCACAGCCTTTGCAGGTGTCGCTTTTATCCTGCAGGAGACCGCAAACCGGACAGGTGACCTGCTCTGACGGCTCAGTCGCATGTCCGGGAGCCGCCTCTTGCCTGGAGCGCAGCGACTTGTCAAAGATAAACCCATTGCCGCATCGGGGGCAGTTTACCTTGACCGGTCGATCTGGAACACTGTCCGGATCGACCGTCTTGGAAAAATTACATTTGGGACAGATGATCTTCATTTGTTCTCGAGTCTTTATGTTGAAGAGGCTTTTCCCGCCTCGCACTCAGCATCTTTTGCTTGCAGGTGTTATCCCATCAATGTCGCCATGATGGCCTTCTGCACATGCAGACGATTCTCGGCTTCATCGTAAATAATCGCATGACGACTCTCTATAACCTCGTCGGTAATTTCTTCATCACGATGGGCCGGGAGGCAGTGCATGACCACGCAATCAGGATCGGCTAGCGCAACCAGCTGCATGTTGATCTGGAAATCGGCAAACGCCTTTGCACGTTCCTGCTGCTCGGCTTCCTGCCCCATGCTTGCCCAGACATCAGTGTTCAAAACGTCTGCATTGCGCGCAGCTTCGCGGGGGTCATTGGTATAGAAAATACGGGCACCGGCATCTGCTGCCCGTTTGCAGATACCGGCATCCGGTGCATAGCCTTCCGGAGTGGCCACGCGCAGTTCGAAACCGAACACCGCAGCAGCGTTGATCCAGCTGTTGGCCATATTATTGCCGTCGCCGATCCAGCAGTAGCAGAGCTCACGATAGTTCTGCTTGTGCTCACTAACAGTGAAGAGGTCGGTCATCACCTGACAGGGATGATAAAGGTCGGTCAGGCCGTTGATGACCGGCACGGAACTGTATTGAGCAAACTCTTCAACAGCTTGTTGCGAATAGGTGCGGATCATGACGCCGTCGACATAGCGAGCCATGCAACGGGCGGTATCCTTGATCGGTTCTCCGCGTCCCATCTGGGTGCTGCCGCCCGCCAGGAAAAGCGCGTGTCCGCCCAGCTGGAACATGCCGGCTTCAAAGGAGACGCGGGTTCGTGTCGAGCTTTTCTCAAAGAGCATGCCGAGGGTTTTGCCTGACAACAGGTGATGTTTCAAACCGGCTTTCTGCCTGGATTTCAGGTCTTTGGTCAAGGCAAAGATCTTTTCCAGAGCGTCGAAGCTCCAGTCGCTGAGGCAGAGAAAATCTTTATTCACAATAATGGCTCCTTAAGAAAACAATAGTAGCGGTTCAGCCAGCATGATCCGTTGTGTCAATGGTTGCCAGGACTTCATCGAGAATCGCCACCGCTTCATCAATATCTGCCCGGCTGACGATCAGCGGCGGAACGAAGCGCAAGACCTTACCAACGGTGCAGTTGATCAGCAGCCCACGTTCCATGGCGGCATTGACCAAAGGTCCGCCTTCGATCGTCATCTCCATACCGATGATCAGTCCGCGTCCACGAACTTCTTTGATGAAGGCATATTTGCCCTGCAATCTCTCAAGCTCCCCCGTCAAATACTCGCCCATGGCTCGACAGTTGTCCAGGATACCGTCATTGGTTATCGTCTGCATCGCGGCCAGAGCCGCAGCGCAGACCAGCGGGTTACCGCCGAAAGTTGACCCGTGCGTCCCAGGGCCGAGCCTTTCGGCCAGAGATGTTGTCGTCAGCATGGCGCCGATCGGCGGACCGCCGGCCAGGGCCTTGGCCAGAGTCATGATGTCCGGGGGGACCTCTTCGTGCTCATAGGCCCACAGGGTACCGGTCCTGCCGCAGCCGACCTGAACCTCGTCGTAGATCAGCAACAGATCGAATTCGTCGCAAAGATCCCGGACGGCTTTGAGATAGCCGGGTAAAGGCACGTTGACGCCACCTTCACCCTGTATCGGCTCCAGCATGATAGCACAGACGTTCGGCGTGACCATCTGGCGCATCGCCTCCAGATCGCCGAAGGGCACGTGTTTGAAACCGTTGAGCATCGGTGAAAAGCCGGCCTTGACCTTCTCCTGGCCGGTTGCGCTGATGGTGGCGATGGTGCGGCCATGGAAAGAGGCCAGTGCCGTGATCACCTCAAAGCGGTTTTCACCGTATTTCTCCCTGCTGTGTTTGCGTGCCAGCTTCATCGCTGCTTCATTGGCTTCAGCACCGGAATTGCAGAAGAAGACGCGGTCGGCAAATGAGTGTTCACAGAGCCACTCCGCCAATTCGATCTGCTGGGGGATATGATAGAAATTGGAGCAATGCAGCAAACGCCCGGCCTGCTCACGCAGTGCCGCCACGACCTTGGGGTGACAATGACCGAGATTGTTGACCGCTACCCCGGCGAGGAAGTCCAGATAGACTCTCCCATCGACATCCCACAGTCGGCAACCCTCGCCGCGCTGGGCGACGACCGGGTAGCGGCCGTAGGTCTTCATGACATGCTTGTCTGCTTTATCAATCCACTCGCTCGAAGTACTCATAACGGTTATCCGTAAAAGCTGAAAAGTGTGTATCTGGCAGCCGGACCTCAGCTGCTGGCCTACCTGAACTTCGCGACCGCTGTGCCGATCCCCATGTCGGTGAAGATCTCGAGCAGACAGGCGTGTTCAATCCGGCCGTCGATGATATGCGCTTTCTGTACACCGGCGTTGATCGCATCCAGGCAACAGGTAACTTTCGGAATCATGCCACCACTGATCGTATCGTCGTCGATCAGGCTCTGCACATCACCGATGTCTATGGTCGAAATCAGCTCTCCTGATTTGTTTTTGACCCCTTCAATGTCGGTGAGCAAGATCAATTTCTCTGCCTTGAGAGCCGCCGCCACCTGTCCGGCGACCAGGTCGGCATTGATGTTGTACGACTCGCCGGCTTCACCAACACCAAGCGGGGCAATCACCGGGATGAAGTTGTTCTGTTCAAGTGCACGGATAATCTCCGGATTAACGGCGACCACCTCGCCGACATGGCCGATGTCGATGATCTCAGGTGTCAGCGTATCGGGGTTGACCGTGGTCATCTCCAGCTTGCGTGCCATGATTAACTGGCCATCCTTGCCGGTCAGGCCAACGGCGCGGCCGCCATGCCGGTTGATGTTGGCGACGATCTCCTTGTTGACCCGACCACCCAGGACCATCTCGACGACATCCATGGTTGCGCTATCGGTGACCCGCATACCGCGGACGAAGCGGGACTCAAGCCCCATCTTCTCCATGACGCTGCCGATCTGCGGGCCGCCGCCATGCACGACGACCGGGTTCAGGCCGATGTACTTCATGAGGATGATGTCCTTGGCAAAGGACTCCTTGAGTCTCTCCTCCACCATGGCATTACCGCCGTACTTGATGACAATCGTCTTGTTGGCGAAGCGTTTGATATAGGGCAGCGCCTCCATGAGGACGTTGGCTTTTCTGATCAGCTCTTGCATGGTTTATCCTGTCCTGCAAATGTTCTTAGAGAATATAGCGCGACAGATCCTCGTTATCGGCAATCGCCGAGAGTCGCCCGCGTACAAAAGCCTCGTCAATACTGAAGCGCTTTTCAGATTGCTCTGGAGCGCTGAAAGACAACTCCTCCAGCAGCGTTTCCATGATTGTGTGCAAACGCCTGGCGCCGATATTTTCTGTGCGTTCATTGACCCTGGCTGCAGTTTTTGCAATCTCCAGAATCGCATCTTCGCTAAATTCCAGGTGGATGCCTTCAGTCGCCATAAGGGCCTGGTATTGACGGATCAGTGCATTGCGCGGTTCCGTCAGGATTCTGAAGAGATCAGCTTCTTCAAGACTGTCAAGCTCTACCCGGATGGGAAAGCGACCCTGTAATTCCGGAATCAGGTCCGATGGCTTGGCGACATGAAATGCGCCGGCCGCAATGAAGAGGATATGGTCGGTCTTCACAGGACCATACTTGGTGTTGACCGTACTCCCCTCGACAATCGGCAGTATGTCGCGTTGCACCCCCTCACGGGAAACTTCCGGGCCATGGCCACCTTCACGGCTGGCAATCTTGTCAATCTCATCGATAAAAATGATGCCGTTTTGCTCGGTACGTTCTTTGGCCAGGGTCTGGACCTTATCCATATCCACAAGCTTTTCCGCCTCAATTTCGATCAGCAGTTCTCTGGCTTCGGACACTTTCATCCGGCGTTGTTTGGTTTTCTTTGGAAAGATATTGCCGAACATCTCTTTGATGTTGAAGCCCATTTCTTCCGGTCCCTGGGGACCGAAAACCTGCATGCTCGGCATCTGGTTGTCCTGCGTTTCTATGTCGACCATGCGTTCGTCGAGTTCACCCATGCGCAGCAACCGGCGTAATTTATCGCGGGTTCCCCCTTCGCCTTTGACTTCTGTGGATTGGCTGGCTGTATCGCCGGGAAGCAGCAGGTCGAGCAGGCGCTCTTCGGCCAGATCCTCTGCCTTGATCCGTTGGTTCTTCGCCTCCTCGGCTTTGACCATCAAGATAGCCAGTTCGACCAGGTCGCGCACCATGCTTTCGACATCGCGGCCGACATAACCGACCTCGGTGAACTTGCTGGCTTCGACCTTGACAAATGGAGCCTGGGCCAGTCGCGCCAGGCGTCTGGCAATTTCGGTTTTGCCGACTCCGGTCGGGCCGATCATGATGATATTCTTCGGCGCAATCTCTTCTCGCAGGTCAGGGTCAACCTGCTGACGACGCCAGCGGTTGCGCAAAGCTACGGCTACCGCCCGCTTGGCGCTGTTCTGACCGACTATATAACGATCAAGCTCAGAGACGATCTCCCGAGGGGTGAAGTTGTTCAAGGTAAGGTCTCCACAATAATCCGGTCGTTGGTGTAAATGCAGATTTCTGCGGCAATCTTCAAAGATTCTTCGGCAACCTGGGCCATAGACAGCTCTGTGTGGCAGGTCAGGGCACGCGCAGCCGCCTGGGCAAACGTGCCACCGGAGCCGATCGCGGCGATGCCGTGTTCCGGTTCAATCACATCACCGACTCCAGAGAGCACCAGGGTCGTTTCACGATCAGCAACGATCAGAAGGGCCTCCAGATGGCGCAGGATGCGGTCTTTGCGCCATTCCTTGGCCAGCTCAACTGCCGCCCGTTGCAGGTTGCCGCGATACTCCTGCAGCTTGGCCTCAAATTTTTCAAAGAGGGTGAAGGCGTCGGCCGTGCTGCCGGCAAACCCGGCGATCACCTGGTTATCATACACCCGCCGCAGTTTTCTGGCAGTGTGCTTCATGATGGTATTGCCGAGGCTGACCTGACCATCACCGGCCATGGCGACTTCAGTACCGCGTCGCACGCAAAGAATGGTTGTTCCTTTAAACATCTTGAACCTCTTATCAAAGTCTTCTGTAACCCTACGAGCAATAACGGCTCACATCCCGCGTTTCCAACCATATGCTGCAATTGTAGCAAAGCAGCGCGTCAGAGTGTGTTTTTTCTGGCAGGCTGTCGGACTATACGGGACGGCAGACTGCTAGCCATTAAGAAGAGTGCTGCGGACCAGATCGGCAACCTTGCCTAAGGCCCTGGCAAGATGCTCCGGCTGGCTGCCGCCTGCCTGGGCAAGGTCCGGCCGGCCACCACCGCGTCCTCCAACATCAGCAGCCAGGGCTGCTACAAGTTTACCGGCATGCAGTTGACCGGTCAGATCGGCAGTGACGGCAACCAGCAGGTTGACCTTGCCTTCATAGGGGCAGCCTATTGCAATCACTCCGGAACCGATTTTGTCGCGCAGTTTGTCGGCCATATCACGCAAGCCTTTGCCATCCGTCGATTCTACCATAGCGGCCAGCAGCTTGATGCTGTCAATCTCCTGAATTTTGTTCATGATGTCATCAGCTTGAACAGCTTTCAGTCGGCTCTCCAGGGTGGCCAGTTCACGCTCCAGCTCTTTCTGGTGTTCCACCATTTTAGTCAGACGGGTTTCCAGCTGCGAGGGCTCACTCTTCACCAGGCCGGCTAAGCGGCCTATGGACTCCTGCTGCTGTTGCATCAGTTTCAGAGCCCGCGCACCGGTAGCGGCTTCAATGCGCCGGACACCGGCGGCAATCCCTGATTCCTGAATGACTTTGAAGAGACCGATGTCGCCGGCAGCGGCAGTATGCGTCCCGCCGCAGAGTTCCATGCTGAAATCACCAAGATTGACGACCCGCACTCGTTCACCGTACTTTTCGCCAAAAAGGGCCGTTGCCCCTGCAGCAATCGCTTCATCGGCGGCCATTTCGTGGGTTTCCACAGCCTGGTTTTCACGGATGCGTCGATTGACCTCTATTTCGATTTGGCGCAGTTCATCGTTGGTTATTGCCGAAAAATGATTGAAATCGAAGCGCAGGCGATCCGGTGTAACCAGTGACCCTGCCTGCTTGACATGGTCGCCAAGCACCTCGACCAGAACAGCCTGCAGGATATGGGTCGCAGTATGATTCAAGGCTGTTGCCTTGCGCGCCTCAGCGTCGACAGTGAGGTGCACCTCCTGGCCGATCTGCAGGGTCCCCTCGCTCACCTGGCCGATGTGGACGATCAGTTCGGGCAGTGGTTTTCTGGTCTCCGAAATGTCGACTTTGAGACCAGGCGCGCTGATCGTGCCGATATCTCCGGTCTGGCCGCCCGATTCGCCGTAGAAAGGCGTCGTTTCGGTGATGATCTCTACCTGTTCACCGGCTCTGGCCCGGCTGACTTGCTCACCATCGTGCAGGATCGCCGTAATGCGGCTGGTTGTCTGCAACTCATGATAGCCGCTGAAGTTCACTTTGTTGCCCTGCTCAACCAGCTCGCGATAAACCGTACCGATCGCTTCTTCACCGGACCCCTTCCAATGTTGACGGGCCTTCTTGCGCTGCTCCTCCATGCAGGTCTGAAAGCCGTCTTCGTCGACAGTGAAGCCCTCGGCTTCAACGATGTCAGCCGTCAGGTCGGTCGGAAAACCGTAGGTGTCATACAGCTTGAAAAGCACATCACCGGGGATGACCGTTGACTGCTGTCGGCGGCGCCGTTCGACTTCTTCGTTGAGCATGCGCAGACCATTGTCCAGGGTCTGGATAAAGCGCTCCTCCTCCTTCTCGACGATTTTGGCGACAAAACCCTTGCGTTCAGCTTCCTGCGGGTAAGCATCAACCATAAATTCGAGAACAAAAACGGCTGTCTTGTAGAGCACCGGATCGGCAAACCCGAGCATCTTGGCATGACGCATGGCCCGGCGCATGATGCGGCGCAGCACATAACCGCGCCCTTCGTTGCTTGGCATGACGCCATCAGCGATCAGGAATGCGGTCGCCCGACTGTGATCAGCCATGACCCGCATGGAGACGTCATCGTCAGAGCTGCTACCATAACGTTTCCCTGAAAGCCGTTCGATATAGCCGATAATGTCCCGGATCAGGTCTGTGTCATAGTTCGATTGGACGCCCTGCATCACCGTGGTGATCCGCTCCAGGCCCATGCCGGTGTCAACGGCCGGCTTCGGCAGCGGCACCAGTTCACCATCAGGCTGGCGGTTGAACTGCATAAAGACGTTGTTCCAGATCTCCATGTAGCGGTCGCAGTCACAGCCGACGGTGCAGTCAGGAGAACCGCAACCGACTTCCGGTCCGTTATCGTAAAAGATTTCCGAGCAGGGGCCACAGGGGCCGGTGTCACCCATCGACCAGAAGTTATCTTCTTCAAAGCGGAAGATCCGCTCGCGCGGGACCCCCTCCTGTTCATTCCAGATGGCGGCGGCTTCGTCGTCATCGGTGTAGACCGAGACATAGAGACGGTCCTTGTCGATCCCCAGATCGACAGTGAGCAATTCCCAGGCGTAGGCAATCGCCTCTTTCTTGAAATAGTCGCCGAAGGAGAAATTGCCGAGCATCTCGAAAAAGGTGTGATGGCGGGCGGTGCGGCCGACATTTTCCAGGTCGTTGTGTTTGCCGCCGGCACGCACACATTTCTGTGAGGATGCGGCGCGAACGTAGGCTCGCTTTTCCTGGCCAAGGAAGCAGTCCTTGAACTGGTTCATGCCGGCGTTGGTAAAGAGCAGGGTCGGGTCATTGTGCGGAACCAGAGAAGATGAGGCGACGATTGTATGGCCGCGATCTTCAAAAAACTTCAGAAAAAGCTGACGTATTTCACTACCGGTCTTCATCGTGTGTTTCAAGGCCTTTCCGTGTCAATTGATCCATAATGTGGCCGATGGAAAAGCCACGCCGCTGGAGAAAATGAACAACCCGACGCCGTTCTTTTGCCGGCGCCGAGCTGTAGTTGAAATCAGGAAACCGTCGTTCCAAAAGCGATGTCAGTAGGTCGTTTTCGTCGCAGGCCTCGCGGGCTTTGGCCAGTGCCTGACAGGCGACTCCTTCGCTGATACCGCGCTGTTGCAGATCGACCAGAATGCGGGGGCCGACTGCACGTCCCTGGGACATCAAGCTGGTTGCCCGGTTCAGGGCATAGCGCGCATCATCCAGATAGCCAAACTCAAGGCAGCGTTGCAACACCTCTTCGACGTCTGTCGGGGCAAAGCCTTTATCCAACAACTTTCGGCGCAACCCAGACAGGCTGTAGTCGCGGCCTGTCAATAACCGCAGCGCTGCCGGCCAGGGATCGACCCGGCCTGCTCCCGGCCCGGCTTTATTCGTCACCTTTGTCGTCGGTGCCGTCGAAGGCATCCCAGGAGAGATCTGAGGTTGATGAGACACCGGACATCTTGAGCTTGAAATCATCCGGATTGGAGCATTGCCTCAAGGCTTCTTCGAAGCTGATCATTTTCTTCTTGAGCAGGCCCATCAGCGATTGATCAAAGGTCTGCATGCCGTAAGATTCATAGCCCTGCTGGATTGCTTCGGGCAACGATTTAGTCTGGTCTTTGTCGTCGATCATCTGGCGGACCCGGGCGGAGGCCACCATAACCTCCACGGCAGGAACACGGCCCTTGCCGTCGAGTCTGGGTACCAGGCGCATGGAAATAACGCCTCGCAACACCGCCGCCAGCTGGATACGTATCTGCCGCTGCTGGAACGGCGGAAAGACCGAGATAATCCGGTTGACCGTTTCCGTAGCATCGATCGTATGCAGGGTAGAGAGAACCAAATGACCGGTTTCGGCCGCTGTCAGGGCCGTCTCGATGGTCTCATGGTCACGCATCTCACCGACCAGAATGACATCGGGATCCTGGCGCAGAGCTGATTTCAGGGCAGGCTGAAAGCCCTGGGTATCGGATCCGACTTCACGCTGGTTGATGATGCTTTTCTTGTCACGATGAAGGAATTCGACCGGATCTTCGATCGTGACGATGTGTGCTTTGCGGTTGGTGTTGATATAGTCGATCAACGCCGCAAGACTGGTTGATTTACCAGAACCGGTGGCGCCGGTCACCAGGATCAGGCCGCGATTGGCCATGGCCATCTTCTTGATAACGGCCGGCAACAGCAGGTCGTCCAGGCTTTTGATGTCAAAAGGGATGGCGCGGAACACCAGAGAAATAGAACCTCGCTGGGTAAAGGCATTGACACGGAATCGTCCCAAACCCGGGATTCCGTAAGCCAGGTCCACCTCGTAAGCTTTCTCAAAACGCTCTCTCTGCATGTCATTCATGATCTCTGCAGTGATCTGCTCGGTTTGTTCCGGAGTGATTCGTGGTGCTTTCGGCAGTGGCCGCAGAGTGCCGTCGATACGGTAGATCGGCGGCAGACCAGCTTTGAGATGGATGTCGGAAGCTCCGGATTTCAGACCAATTGACAGGATTTCACTGAGTTCCATGAATTATTTCCCTTTAGATGCGGCACCGGCAGGTTTAAGACCATAATGCTCAAGAATCTTTGCTTCGATCTCGGCTGCGGTATCAGGGTGTTCGGTAAGATACTGCTTGGCGTTCTCGCGTCCCTGGCCGATACGCTCTGTCCCGTAGGAAAACCAGGAACCGCTCTTTTCGACGATATTGCATTCAGCACCCAAATCGACCAGATCTCCCACACGTGAGATACCGGTACCATACATGATGTCAAACTCAGCTTCCTTAAAGGGAGGGGCAACCTTGTTTTTGACAACTTTTACCCGGGTGCGGTTGCCGATGACGTCTTGGCCCTGTTTGAGTGAAGCGATCCGGCGAATGTCCATGCGCACGGAAGCATAAAATTTCAGTGCGTTGCCGCCGGTGGTGGTCTCGGGATTGCCAAACATGACGCCGATCTTCATGCGGATCTGGTTGATGAAAATAACGCAGCAATTCGATTTGCTGATGGTTCCTGTCAATTTCCGCAAAGCCTGCGACATCAATCGGGCTTGCAGACCCATGTGTGAGTCGCCCATTTCACCTTCAATCTCTGCGCGGGGGACAAGGGCGGCAACCGAGTCGATTATCATGACATCGATGGCTCCACTGCGCACGAGAACCTCGACGATCTCAAGGGCCTGCTCTCCGGTATCCGGTTGCGATATCAGTAACTCATCAGTGTTGACGCCGAGTTTTTTGGCATAATGGACGTCAAGGGCATGCTCCGCATCGATAAATGCAGCAACACCACCTGTCCTCTGCGCCTCGGCTGCAATGTGCAACGCCAGCGTGGTCTTCCCTGAAGATTCAGGGCCGTAGATCTCGATGATCCGGCCGCATGGTACTCCGCCGACACCGAGAGCGATATTCAGGCTCAAGGCCCCGGTCGAAATTGCTTTGATATCCGGCAGGATGGCATCTTCGCCGAGACGCATGATGCTGCCTTTGCCGAACTGTTTTTCAATCTGGCCCATGGCCAGTTCGATTGCTCTATTGCGATCACTCTCTGCCATCAGTGGTCCCTCCTTACAGGGCTAATGCACACAATATAAACATTGATGGTGTCGCAAAAATCCGGCAAGCGTTGCAGGACAAATTTTTTGCTTAGCCATCCTAAGATATTTTGCGAGCGTATCAACCTTCGGTTGTCTGCTACAGGTGATTACTCTCATCGAGGTTCACCGTCAACAATGGGATATGTTCTGCGCCGTCTGCATGCAAACGGCTCTCAAAAAGAATCAGCCTGTCAACTGAAAACCGGCCAACTAGTTTGCCTCCGATTGAGGCGTTCAGAGCGTTCAGGTCTGTCAAGCACGACTTCCGCTGTCGCAGTCGACCGATCGTCAAGTGCGGAGAATAAGGCCGTGAATCAGTGACGAGTCCAACGTGCTGCAATTGTTCCCGGCAACTTTCATAAAGTTGCCGGAGCTGGTCTTTGGGCTCCAGATCGAGCCAGAGGATGCGGGGCCGGTGCCAATTGGGGAAAGCGCCAAGTCCTTTGACCTCGACCGTTAAAGGGCGTTTACAGCCTTTAACGGATAGCACAGAAACCTTGATCTTTTCAAGGGTTTCCTGTTCGACGTCACCGAAGAAATGTAAGGTCAGGTGCAGGTTTTCCGGACGGACCCAGCGGGCATCCGGTATCTGTGCCTGGAGATTCCTCTGGAGGGTTTTGACAGCATCCTTTAATTGCTGAGGCAAGGGTATAGCCAGAAAGGCTCTAACCGAGGACATATCTCCCCTCTTCATGGCTGGTCAGTGGCAGAAGCGCTGAAAAGCAGCTGCCTTGAGACGGACCGGCACTCTCCACCCAGACCAGACCCTCGTGGGTTTCTATAATGCCCTTGGCCAGGGCCAAGCCGAGTCCGACGCCCTTGCCGCCAAACCGTGCTTGAGATGTCGAATGTTCGGAGATGTCCCCGACTTCCTGGAATTTGTCAAAAATCCTGATCTGGTCTTCCAGTTCGAGGCCGATGCCGCTGTCGCTGATTGAGATTTGCAGATAGCTCTCTGAGAGAACCCCTTCGAAAAAACTTTCGGAGAAGGTTCTCAGCTTTTCACTGAGGGCGAAAACTTCCTGCTGTTGCAAGATTCTACCGGTAATCTGTATTCGGCCTCCTTCCGGCGTAAACTTCATGGCGTTCTCCATCAGTCGGCCGAAAGCGCGTTTCAAATGATGTGCATCGCCGCGAATCATGATGTCGTCTGGAAACTCCAGCAGGCCAAGATGTAATTTGCGTAGCTCGCAATTTGGTCTGGCATCAGCGAGGAGTTCATTGATCATCGGCAAGGGACTAAACGCTTCTTGGGCCATGTAGAGAACTTTTGCTTCGAGCCGGGCTGCTTCAAGAAGGTCATCAACGATGTGATTGAGGCGAAGGCTGCCGTGCATGATGACATCCAGAGCGCGCTTGCCGTTTTCCCCGACAACATCCCCGGCTTCACATTGCAGAAATTCTGCGCCGGAAAGGATGGTTGTCAAAGGTGTGCGCAGTTCATGCGAGGCAAGTGACAGGAAAGCGCTTTTCATCTGGTTGAGGCTTTGCAGGGCGCGGTGATGTTGTTCGAGTTGCTGCAGATTGTCACGCAGGGCCGACCGCGAACGTTCCAGTTCACGCATACTGGCAAAGTTGATACGGTGCTGCCACTGCAGTTCATTAAAAAGTTCAGCATTCTTCAGCAACGGGCCGAGTTGTCTGCCGATCGCCTGGATTAGCCGCACGTCTTCGCGACTGAATACCCGGCTGCCCCGGTCGAAGATAAAGAGTACGCCCAGGGTTTCTTCTTCGGCAATAAAAGGTACAGCCAAAAATGCTTGCCAGTGGTCTGCAAACACAGCTCTGGAGATTCGACGATGGTCTTTTTGCAGATTGGCTGACATGCGCGGGCGACCGGTTTCGACCACTTTACCTACCAGTCCCATCCCCGGTTGCATTCGGCCAAGCTCTACAACCACATTCTCGGGGATGTTGCGATGGATAGCCAACGTCATCTCCGTGCCGCTCTGCTCCAGAAGAAAGATTCCTCCCCCCGAGATGACAAGGCTTTTGATGACTTCATCGAGCGTGATCTCAAGGGTGTGTGGCAGGTCATGTCCTTCGGCAACCCGTTGAGAGATTTCGTTCAGAAGCTTGAGGTGCCGGTTATGGCGTTTCAGCTCGAGTTGCAGGTTGGTTGTCTGGGTAATGTCCCGGAAGCTGCCGTAAATGATCTGGCGATCATTTATACGCCCGGCCTTCACTCTGATGTCACCAATGAACTGGCTGCCGTCTTTACGCCGGAACCTGATCTCGCTGATCTCAGCTTCACCCTGTTTAACGACTGTGCTGACCATACGCAATACGCGATGTTGGTGTTCACGCGAGAAGAGCACTTTGAAGGTGAGATGGGTAGATGCCGCCTGGGTATAGCCCAGCAGGCCCTCCGCCTGGCGATTGAGCTCTATCAGAGAGCCGTCTTCCTGGTCAAAGATAAACAGAGCCTCGCCAGCGTTCTGGATAAACTGTCGGTCGCGACTGCGGAAATTCTCAAGAAGATCAGCCTGCCGTTGGCAGGCCACTTCGCTGGCCAGCAGTTTCTTTTGCAGCTCTTTCGTCTGGTATTGTTTTCGTTTTGCCCAGACGCTGGCTATAATGATGAAAGTCCCTGCAAGAGTGAGGACAAGCGCTTCCATACTCAACGCTCCTGCTCTTCACCGGAAAGTCGGGACATTGCAAGGCGACGCAGCCAGTCCAGGGCCGTGCAGGCTGTACGCAGACGGACCTGGTCACGATTTCCTGAAAAATTGAATCGCTCAACGCGCTCTTGCCAGGGGCTGGTCATGGCCAGGTAGACCGTGCCGACCGGTTTGTCGACGGTGCCGCCCCCGGGTCCGGCAATGCCGGTTACGGCAAGGCTGATGTCAGTGTGAGCTGTCGCATGTACACCTTTGGCCATGGCCGTGGCACACTCGGCACTGACAGCCCCATGATGATCAAGAATCTTCCGGGCAACATGCAGACAATTTACCTTGGCAGAGTTGGCATATGTGACGATGCTGCGTTCCAGAAACGCCGATGATCCAGGTTGATCCGTAAGCAGCTTGGCGATCAGGCCGCCGGTACATGATTCCGCAAGAGAAATTGTGAGACCGGCTGTTGACAGGATGCGTGCCGTAGTGCCGGCCAGTGTGTCGCTGTCGATACCGACAACATGATCGCCCAGCGCCTTTTGCACTGACAGTTCGGCACGGTCGAGCAGCTTTTGGACGTTTTCCCCTCTGGCGCGCAGTTTAACCTGCACCATCGGAAAATCGACATTGAAGGCCAATTCGACCCCGTCGGGCAGGTTGCTGCCGTTGATGCGAGCCTCGACTTCGGGCTCCGACAAGCCAAAGACACTCATCACCCGTTGGCCCCGCGCTGGCGGGTTGGGGAAGCGTTTCAATAATGAGGGGATAACATATTCATCGAGCATGGCCAGCATTTCCGGGGGAACTCCAGGCAGAAAATAAAGATCAGCGCGTTTGCTCTGCAGGTGGAATCCCGGTGCGGTCCCGTCGGGGTTGGCAATAACAGTGCTTCTTCCTGGCAACAGGGCCTGTTTCTCGTTGCGTGGATGCATCTCACGCTGCCGGGAGCTGAAATGGGCCCTGATCTGCGTAAGCGCTTTGTCATTCAGACTCAGGGGGCGTTCAAAGGCACGGGCAGCCGCCCGTGTGGTCCTGTCATCGTCTGTCGGTCCAAGTCCGCCCGTTGTGATGACCACGTCATGCGTGGAGGCCAGACGTTGCAGCGCGGCAACAATGTCTTCCTCGTTGTCGCCAACGGTGCTTGCTTCATGCACCGGCAGGGAATGCTCAAGTAATGTCCGGGCGATCGCCGTAGTGTTGGTGTCGGTCAGATCGCCGTTCAGCAGCTCATCGCCTATGGTGAGAATTGCGATATTCATTGAATCCAGGGCTCTTCCGGGTGTCCGCAAGGCAGAGTGGCTACCGCTATTAAGTCAGGTTAAATAGCCATATGGTCAGGCGTAATGCAACGGCAGCGTAGATGCCTGCGGCAAAGTCATCAAGGACTACGCCAACGCCATGCTTCAGGTTTTTGTCAAGCCAGCCAGCAGGCGGTGGCTTGACAATGTCGAAAAGACGAAACCAGAAAAAACCGAGCAGCGCCACAGGCCAGCTCCATGGCAGAAAAGCAACAGTTACCAGATAGCCGACCAGCTCATCGATAACGATGCGGCCGTCATCTGCGACTCCGTAAATTTGACCGGCGGCATCGGCTACCCAGAAACTGAAAAAAAGCAAGGCCGTAAAGGTTACCAGAAACAGCCACCATGGCCAGGCGCTGATCAGGTAGAATACGGGGATTCCGGCAAGTGTACCGACGGTGCCTGAGGCAAATGGTGCGTAGCCGAGGCCGGCGTTGCTGGAGAGGAAAAGAATCAGCTTGCGCATTCAGTTCTCCAGGCCGAATCGGTGATTGGCGATTGTTGTAACCACCCGGTAGACTTCCGGCAGTGGTCGCCCCGTGGCTTTCGCCAGCTTCCTGCAGCTGGCGTGTTCCGGGGTAATCCGCAGCAGTTTCTCGCCTTCGTAAATTAATTTCACGGCCGCTTCACCAAAATCAGTCTGCACTGTTGCCGGCTCTCGTCGAAGTTTCAAACGACGGTTCTCGTACATGCGGACACCGATGGCACTGCTTTCACGCAGGATTGTTTGCGCCAGGCGTTCCGCATCCTGTGGCTGAGTCACAACCGTCAAGCGTGTCCCCGGACGATTCTGTTTCATCTGCAGAGGCGCGAAAGCTGCATCCAGGGCGCCATCTGTCAAAAGTCGGTCGAGCAGCGAGCCGAGCCATTCCGGAGACGAATCGTCAAGGTGAGTTTCAATCACGGTCACAGAATCGCGCTCGAATCCTTCTGTGGCAGGCTTTTCACCGATAATGCCGCGCAACAGGTTGGGACGGTCATCCAGCTCCCAGCCACCGACGCCGTAGCCGATACGCTCAATGGTTATGTCCGGCATGGCACCAAATTCTGCGATTTCAGTGGCAATGGCTGCCCCGGTGGGGGTGACCAGTTCGCGGTCGCTGCCGGCATCACGTACGGGGTGTCCGTGGAGTATCTGCAAGGTAGCAGGAGCAGGTAATGGCATGGCACCATGTGATCCCCGGATCATTCCGCTGGAAAGGGGCAGGGGGGTACAGCAGATCATTTTTACCCCCAGCAGGTGCAGGCCGATCGCGCTGCCGACGATGTCGACAATGGCGTCAACCGCACCGACTTCATGAAAATGGACGTCATCCAGAGCAACCTTATGAACATGCGCTTCTGCGTCACCGAGACGCCGGAAGATGCGCCGCGCCATGCTGCGGACCGGATCGCTGAGCAAGCTGTCGGCAAGCATGGTGTCTATGTCTGTCCAGGTGCGCGCCGGTTGACTGTCATCACACAAGACCTCGATCCGTGTGCCGCCAATACCGTGGCGTTTTTCGTTGCGCTGTTCCAGCTGATAACCGGATACGGGTAAATGGGCCAACTCCGCCTTGATGGCGTTCAGGTCAACACCCAGGTCAACCAGCAGGCCGAGCATCATGTCACCGGAAATCCCGGAAAACGTGTCGAGATAAAGAAGTTTCATTGTTGCTTTCGTCGATTGATACGCGTGGCAGCGAAGGCGGCACCGAAGCCGTTGTCGATATTGACCACTGTGATGCCGCCGGCACAGGAGTTGAGCATGCCGAGTAGAGCTGCGATCCCTTGGAAAGAGGCTCCATAGCCGACGGACGTGGGAACAGCGATGACCGGGACATCGACCAGGCCGCCAACGACAGACGGCAGCGCGCCTTCCATGCCGGCTACAACTATAATGACTGTCGCTTCGCGCAGGGCCTCGGTGTGTGCCAGGAGGCGGTGAATTCCGGCGACACCAACATCGACAAGCTCTTCCACCCGGTTGTTGAACATGCGGGCAGTGACGGCCGCTTCCCTGGCGACGGGCAGGTCAGAGGTGCCTGCGCAGATAATGAGAACTTTTCCCCGGCCGAGGTCTTCAAAGGGTTTCTGTTGCAGGGAAAATGTCCTGGCGGTCGGATCGTAGCCTCCCTCCGGGTATTTATTTGAGAGAACTTCGGCCTTTTCACCTGAAAGCCGGGTAACCAGAACATTGTCGCCATGGGCGGCCATGTGTTGAACGATTGTAACAATCTGCCCGGTCGATTTGGACTCGCCCAGGACCACTTCCGGGACTCCCTGGCGCAAAGTGCGGTGGTGGTCGATCATGGCGATGCCGATATCTTCAAAGGGAAGTGCCCGCAAGCGTTCAAGCCCCTCGTTGATGCTGAGATCGCCGGTCTGCACAGCGATCAGTAAGTGCTTTAAATCGTTGCTATCCATCTTTTAATCTCCATGCTTTGTAACTATTCAGCACATAAGCGAGTGCCTGTGGTCTGTAGCCATTGCCTGCGTCCAACGTTGTCACTTAACTTCCCGCAAGCAACAGCTGCAGCCCACATGCTGTGCCTTTGAGCAAGGGAGCTGAATAGTTACCATGCTTTTTTCCAAACTCACATGTTAGCACTCCCGGCGGGATTTACAAACGGTTTGTCGTGGGTGTCGTAAGCCAAGGCTGATGTCATTGATAAATTTCAGCTGTACTCAAGAAAGTGAACAGCCCATCCCGCTTTCATCAGGATGGGCTGTTCACTGTTGCTTTGGCGTAAAGACGGGGACAGGTGTCTTTGAAGCGGGTCCGCTTACTCGTCTCCACCAATCTTGCTGAGGAAAACTTCCCGGGGACGGCTGGTGCCGTCGGAAGCTCCGACGATTCCTTCAGCTTCCAT
Organism: Desulfuromonadales bacterium; assembly: GCA_014860225.1. Classification (GTDB taxonomy): domain Bacteria; phylum Desulfobacterota; class Desulfuromonadia; order Desulfuromonadales; family BM103; genus M0040. The sequence goes on along the minus strand of JACZKE010000035.1, from coordinate 41,145 downwards.
CTTTTCAATCATGCGTGCGGCACGATTGTAGCCGAGCCGCAGGCGACGCTGGAGCATGGAGATTGAAGCCTGCTTGGAGTCAGATATGATTGCCAGGGCTTCATCCCATTTTTCGTCGTATTCGTCATCGCCATTACCGCTGCTGTCCGTCGTCGCTGGTGTCGCGAGGATGGTCTTGTCGTATTCAGGCGTGCCCTGCTTCTTGAGGAATTCAACCACGCGCTGCACTTCTATTTCCGAGACAAAAGCCCCGTGTACGCGTTGAACGGCGCCGGTGCCCGGCGGCAGAAAGAGCATGTCGCCATTGCCAAGCAGCGTCTCGGCGCCCATCTGGTCGAGAATCGTGCGCGAGTCGATGCGTGAGAATACTTTGAAGGAGATGCGGGTCGGGAAATTGGCCTTGATCAGGCCTGTGATGACATCAACGCTCGGTCGCTGGGTGGCCAGGATCAAGTGGATGCCAGCGGCACGGGCCATCTGGGCGAGCCGGGCAATCGCTTCTTCAATGTCCCGGCCGGCGACCATCATCAGGTCGGCGAGTTCATCGACAATCACGACGATGTAGGGGAGGTGGGCATGATCGAGCTGTTCCCCTTCGGCCAGTTGAATCTCCGGGAGATCTTCTTCCATGAGATCTATGATCTCATCATTTTCCAACTCCCGCTGGCGTTTGGAGGTCTTGTCTTTTTCTTCCTTGATCAGTTTGCGATTGTAGCCGTCGATATTTCGCACACCCTTGTCTGACATCAACTTGTAGCGCCGTTCCATTTCGCGAACGGCCCAGTTGAGTGCCAGCGCCGCCTTCTTCGGGTTGGTCACAACCGGCAGCAGCAGGTGTGGAATCCCTTCGTACATCGAGAGCTCCAGCATTTTCGGATCGACCATGATCAGGCGGACATCGCGCGGATCAGCGCGGTAGAGCAGCGACAGGATCATGGAGTTGATAGAAACCGATTTGCCGGTTCCGGTCGAACCGGCCACCAGCAGGTGCGGCATCTTGGCGAGATCGGAGACGACCGTATGACCGAAGATATCCTTGCCCAGGGCGATCGGCAGGCGCCCGCCGGTCTTCTGGAACTCTTCGCTGGCGAAAATCTCCTTGAGATAAACCATCTCCCGGTCACGGTTCGGGATTTCGATACCAACCACGCCGCGACCCGGAATCGGGGCAACAATGCGGATCGAGAGCGCCTTGAGCGCCATACTCAGATCGTCGGCCAGCCCGGCGATCTTGTTGACCTTGACGCCGGGGGCCGGGGCAAACTCGTACATGGTGACCACCGGCCCCGGTTTGACTTCTGAGACATCGCCTTCAACGTTGAAGTCGAGCAACTTTCTCTCCAGAAGCCGGGCGTTCATCATCAGGGCTTCTTTGTCGACCGGTTTTGCCGCTTCGCCATCATGGTCGAGCAGATTCAGCGAAGGTGGATGGTAGGTCCCCGATGGTTCCAGAAAATCGAAGGCCTCCTGGCTGACCTGGATTTTCTTTTGTCCCTTCTTGGCTTTTTCTGTGATTGCCGGTGCATGTGACAGCTCCTGGGAGCGGATGACCGGTGCTTTTTCTTTTTTGGGTTTGTTGGCGTCTCTGAGAGCACGACGGGCCTGCCTGGCCTCCCGGCGTCTTTCCAGAGCATCACCCAGTCTTGTCAGCAGCCCTTCCAGAAAGAGCACCATGGAAAAGCGGGCGACCAGCATGGTCGAGACAGAAAGGCAGACGATCAGGAAAATGGCTGCTCCGGTCAGGTTGAACCAGCCTTTCAGGGTGTTTGCCAGGAAAAATCCAATAAAGCCCCCGGCCTGATTCAGGGTTTGCCCGAACAGAGTAACTTTTTCAAATTCGAGAGAAATCAGGCCGGCAATAGAAACCAGCATCACTACAAAAAAAACGACCTTGTAAACACGGGGGTGTAAATCGCGGAACTTCAAAAGTCGCCAGGCAAAGAGCAGGCAGGCAAAAGGGATCATCAATGCCGGCAGGCCGACGATTTGATAAAAAAGGTCTGAAACATAGGCGCCGGCTTTGCCGCAGAAGTTGTGGATGGTCGCCGGATCAAGATTATTGTTGAAAGATGGATCGTGATTATTGAAGGAAACCAGACTCAAAAGCAGAACGAGACCCGCAGCCATCCAGATCAGGCCGGCAATCTCTTTTTTGATGTGTTCGCGTAGAAAGGTTTTACGTGGTTTTTCGCTCATTAAGTTGCCCTGTGGATAATTCGCGATATGTTAGCTCAGATATAGGGAAAAGGTCAAAGGTTGCGTTGCTCGCAGGCACGAAGGCTCAAGGAAATGCTTCTTCGGAACTGCACCGGCACCCGCTGTTTCGGCTTCGTATGGCAACAGGACGCTCCTTTATAAAAAATAGATTATCCCGAGGCCGCCGACAAACCAGCAGTAAAAAGCAAACCAGTGGAGCCGTTGACGTCTGATGATTCCCATAAGCAGGTGGATGCAGAGCACGCCGGTCACCAGTGACGCGACTGTTCCGGCAATGTAGGGAAAGACAGACCCGGCAGCAATGGCATCAAGATCTTTGACAGAGAGCAGTGCTGCTCCGAAGACTGCCGGCAGCGCCAGCAGGAACGAGAAGCGAGCCGCAGTTTCCCCGTCGACACCACGCAGCAGTAACGCGGCAATGGTTGAACCGGAACGGGAGATGCCGGGGATGATGGCACAACCCTGAACCGCGCCGACCACGATGGCATCCATGAAGGTCATTTTTTTGCGAGAGTGTTCCCTGTTGCGCAGTCGTTCTGCCAGCCAGAGCAGGCTGCCGGTAACCAGCAGCATAATGCAGACGATGTCGGGGCGCTCAAAAAGGCCGACAAAAAAATCCTTGAAAAGCAAGCCGATCACAGCGGTTGGTACGGATCCGGCGAACAGTAACCAGACCATGAAGCGTTGTTGCTTTGCGGTTTCATCGCGTCGCCAGAGTGAAGAGATCAGCCCGCCCAGATCGCGCCAGAAATAGATTGTGACAGCCACCATGGAGCCAATATGCAACAGAACATCAAAGAGGACCCCAGGCTGTTTAAAGTCGCCCAGCAGGTGTTGGGCCAGAACCAGGTGGCCACTCGACGAGACCGGCAGAAATTCGGAGGCACCCTGCAGGATGCCGAGTAATATCGCGTCAAGAAAAGACATTGTTGCTCCAGTACAGAATGATCACTTCAACCGGTGAGGTGTGAGGCGCAAGGGGCGAAGCGAAAAACTTTTGTTCCCATGTATCCTGAACCTCAGGGGATTGACAGCCTGACAACGTTATAATTCCATAATGATCGGCAGAATCAGCGGCCGACGGTTTATCGTCTTGTTGAACAGTCGGCGCAGAATTTTGCGGACTTCAACACGAAGTTCTTCCCAATCAGCAATCGCTGCCAGGCTGTGCTCGGCCAGCATCTGACAAACCAGCTCTCTGGCTTCGTTCAGCAAACCCTGGTTTTCATCTTCCGGAATGAAGCCGCGCGTCATAATCTCCGGCCCCGAGACGATTTCGCCAGTCTCCTGGTGGAGTGCCAGGAAAACGATGACCAGGCCATGGTTGGCCAGGTGCCGTCGATCACGCAACTCCATCTCACCGACGTCACCGACACCCTTGCCGTCGATAAACACCCGACCGGTTTCAACCTTGGGTTCGATATGATGGCCGTTCATGGACAGAACCAGGGGCGTGCCGTTGCTGAGCACAAGCGCCCGGTCTTCACTCCAGCCCATGCTGCGTGCCAGTTGCGCGTGTTTTACCAGGTGACGGTATTCGCCGTGTACCGGCACGAAATATTTTGGTTTGACCAGATTGAGTACGGTTTTCAGCTCGTTCTGGCTGGCGTGCCCGGAAACGTGGATCTCGCTGGTCGTCTCATAATGGACTTCCGCTCCCCGCCGATAGAGGTGATTGATCACATGAGTAATCGCCCGCTCATTACCGGGGATAAACTTTGACGAAAGGATCACCGTATCACCTGGAGTAATGCTGATCTGTTTATGGTCATCCATAGCGATGCGCGAAAGCGAACTGAGTGGCTCACCCTGGCTGCCGGTGGTTAAAACAAGAACCCGCCGTGAAGGCAGATCACGCATCTGGCGAAGGTCAATGAGGATGTCGTCCGGCACATGAAGATAGCCGAGTTGCCGGGCGATTGCGATATTGCTGACCATGCTGCGGCCGGAGATCAGAACCTTGCGCTCAGCCAGGACGGCCGCGTTGATCACCTGCTGGATGCGATGAATGTTGGAGGAGAAGGTCGCCACCAGGATCTTGCCGGTGCAGCGGGGCAACAGTTCGTTAAAGGCTTCACCGACGGTGCGCTCGGAGAGAGTCTGACCGGTGTTTTCAACATTTGTTGAATCGGAGAGCAGCAGCAGGACTCCTTGCTCACCGTAGGAGGCCAGTCGTCCCAGGTCGGTGGGTTGATTGTCCACGGGTGTCGGATCGAGTTTGAAGTCTCCGGTGTGCACAATCAACCCCGCCGGCGTGCGGATTGCAAGGCCACAGCCGTCGACAATGGAGTGAGCGGCACGGAAGAACTCCACCCCGAAAGGACCGATGTTGACCGCTTCGCGGACTTTGACGCTCCGGCACTCAACCCTGCTCTGTAGATGATGCTCTTCAAGCTTGTTGGCGAGCAGACCCAGGGTCAATGGTGAACCGTAGATAGGCGGGCAACCGAGAGCTTCAATCAGAAAGGGAATCGCGCCGATGTGGTCTTCGTGACCATGGGTCAGCACGATGCCGACGATCTCATTCTGGCGTGCGGCAATTGCAGAAATATCCGGTATTACCAGGTCGATGCCGAGCATGTAGGCTTCCGGAAACATCAGGCCGCAATCGATGATCAGAAGACCCTTTGTGGTCTCGACAACCATCATGTTAAGGCCGATTTCGCCGAGGCCACCCAACGGCAGGATACGCACGGCATCGGGATGCAACGGGCGTGGTGCCCCGGAATTCTGTAAATCGTTCATCATCGGTTGAAAATTCCTGACAAATCAGGTGGTTGGGGAAGAAAGCGACGTCAGTCTAGGGGAGTCGCGATTAAGAGTCAAATGCTTTCATGTTTGCTTTCATGTTTGCTGCGCACCGTTCTGAAGGTTACAATGCCTTCGTTGTTAGCGAGGTACTGCAATGCAATTGCCCCAACCCTTGATTGAAGGGCGCCTGGTGCGCCGCTACAAACGTTTCCTGGCCGATGTCGAGTTGAACAATGGCACCCTGGTGACAGCCCATACTCCAAACACCGGCAGTATGCAGCAGTGCGCGGTTCCTGGCCAGACTGTGCTCCTGTCAAAAAGTGACAACCCGAAACGTAAGCTTGCCTGGTCCTGGGAGCTGGTTCTGGTCAACAACCGCTGGGTCGATATCAATACGCTTCGCGCCAACCGGGTGGTCGAAGAAGCCTTGCGCAGCAACGCCATTGCCGAATTTCAGAATTATCGGCTTTCTCCGGAGTTTTCTTTTGCTGACAGTCGCATTGATTTCAGGCTGGAAAACCAGGACGAAAAAATCCTGCTGGAAGTCAAGAACGTTACCCTCTGCTGTCAAACAGATGTCGCCTGCTTTCCCGATGCGGTTACTAAGCGTGGGCAGAAGCATCTGCGTGATTTGATATCTGCAACAAAAGATGGCTGGCGGGCGGTAATCTTTTTTCTGGTGCAGCGGGGTGAGGCCAAGTCCTTTACGCCGGCGGATGCAATCGATGCGGAATACGGACGTCTGCTCAGGCTGGCTGTCAATTCCGGGGTTGAGGCGTTAGCCTACCGGACAATCGTCACTCGCAAAGAATGCCGGGTCGGCGAGCAGATAGCCGTTCAACTATGAGGGCTTATTCTTCCCATGAGCTGTCGCGAGGGCATCAAGCTGTAGCATTGACCATCAGGTGCATGCAGCATACTTTTACGAATCCACGCCGGAACTTAAGTTATACTGGTTGTGCAATCAGCTGGTCTTGCCCGCTGCGATGAGGCATCCCTTGCCAGGAGCGTTGCCAGCTGTCCCATATTCTGAAAAAGAAAGGATCCCCATGCGCGTCGAAACAGACCTGAAGCTCGGCTTTAAGGATGTACTGATCCGGCCCAAGCGTTCGACCCTGAAAAGCCGGTCCCTGGTTGAGCTGGACCGGGCGTTCACTTTTCTTCACAGCAAACGGCAATGGAACGGTGTGCCAATCATTGCCGCCAATATGGACACGATAGGCACCTTTGAGGTTGCCGAAGTCCTGGCAACGCGGCGAATGCTCTGCGCCATTCACAAGCACTACAGTCTCGCAGACTGGCAGGCCTTTATCGATCGGCAGAACGCCGACGATATTTTCGAGCGGATCATGGTCAGCACCGGGGTCGCGGATGAGGACTTTGACAAGCTGTCGCAGATTCTTGCTCAGCACCCGGAGTTGCTGTTTATCTGCATTGATGTCGCCAACGGTTACGCCGAATCGTTTGTTGAATATGTCGCCAGAGTCCGCGAGGAGTTCCCCGACAAAACCATCATCGCCGGCAATGTGGTTACCGGTGAGATGGTCGAAGAGTTGCTGCTTTCCGGAGCCGATATTGTCAAAGTCGGCATCGGCCCGGGGTCGGTCTGCACCACCCGGGTCAAGACCGGGGTCGGCTATCCGCAACTCTCCGCTGTGATTGAATGTGCCGATGCTGCCCACGGCCTCGGCGGACGGATCATCTCTGATGGCGGTTGCCTCTCTGCCGGAGATGTGGCCAAGGCTTTCGGCGCCGGCGCCGACTTCGTTATGCTCGGCGGCATGTTCGCCGGTCACGACGAAAGCGGCGGACAGCTGGTGGAACGTGACGGCCAGCATTTCAAACTTTATTATGGTATGAGTTCGGACACTGCCATGAAAAAACATGCTGGCATGGTGGCCAACTACCGCGCCTCCGAAGGTAAGACCGTCGAAGTGCCTTACCGCGGTGCCCTCGATGAGACCGTCAAGGATATCCTCGGTGGTCTTCGTTCAACCTGCACCTACGTCGGTGCCTCGGCCTTGCGGGAGTTGAGCAAACGGACCACTTTTATCAGGGTCATGGAGCAGGAGAACACGGTATTCGGGTGACCGGAAATATGGTTGTTGCAGGAGATGAGTCTCAAACCGGAAATTGACCGGGTCGGCAAAGTGTTATGGTTCTATAACCCAAAAAAAGGTTTGTTTGCCACCAAGTCACAAAGGCACCAAGTAGGGCATTTTACAGGGTAAAGATCGATATTACTATCTCGCAAAATTACTGATTTGAAGAAAATTCAAAAATTATCTCCGTGTCTTGGTGCCTTGGTGGCTAACCTTTGTTTTGAATCTAAATCTGAAGTTTTAACTCTCGCGAGTCATCCCATGGGGACCTGATGTGCGTATTGTTGGCCTGATCACCGAATATAACCCTTTCCATAATGGGCATCTGCATCATTTGCAGGAAAGCCTGCGGATCACGGGTGCTGATACCAGTGTTGCGGTCATGAGTGGACATTTCCTGCAGCGCGGTGAGCCGTCACTGGTCGACAAATGGGTACGAACTGAAATGGCATTGGCTGCCGGTGTCGATCTGGTGCTGGAGCTGCCTTTCCCTTTTGCGTGCAACAGCGCACCTCATTTTGCTATGGGGGCAGTGAAAACCTTGAATGCCCTCGGGGTTGTCGATTCGCTCTGCTTCGGCAGCGAGACCGGAGAGATCCACCCCCTGCAAGCGATTGCCCGGATCCTGATTGAACACTCGAACGCAATCGAAGCGGGAACGCGTGAACGTTTGCGTGGTGGCATCAGTTATCCCATCGCGCGGGCTGAGGTCCTGTCACGGTTGTTTCCGACTTTGTCGCCTGAAACGTTGGCATCACCGAATAATATCCTCGGCATTGAATACCTGCGTGCCCTGCAAATCACATCCAGTCCAATGCGAGCTTACACAATTCCCCGGCGTGGTGCCGATTATCATAGTACCGATGTTTCAGGTAAAATCGCTAGCGCTACCGGAGTCCGTAAATTGATTGCCGAGGACGGCACATTCGACCATCTCTTGCCGGTTGCCTGTCGAAAAACCCTGGAAAAGGCGCTTGATGAGGGCCGGAGTCTTGATTACGGACGGCTTTTTAATTCCTTGCAGACCTTTCTGCTTCAAGAGGTGGAGAGTTTGCGAGGCATTTATCAAGTAGAAGATGGTCTGGAACGAAGAATGGTCGATGCCGCTATGAAGTCAACAGCTTATTCTGAACTGGCCGATACGATAAAGTCGCGCCAGTGGACTCTGACCCGTATCCAGAGGGTTTTGAGTTATATCTTGTTGCAGGTGTTTGGCGATGAAATGCGTGGATTCCTTCAACATGGCCCGATGTATCTGCATCTGCTGGGTTCTACAGAAAGGGGGCGGCAGGTGCTGGCCAGGGCCCGTTCAGGGAAAACTTTGCCGATGATCTCCGATCCGGCCCGCGCAAAGGCCACGTTAAGAAGGTTTTACCGTGGCCAGCCTGAATTTTACCGCCTGGCAGAGCAGATGCTGAATTGCGATTTGCGGGCAACCCGGCTTTACGGCCTGCTGCAGGTGACTCAACAGAAAGTTCATCGCAATCAGGATTATTTCCAGGCTGTTCAGCAAGCCTGAGCACGCGAAATAAATTCAAGTTTCGAGATCAATCTCTCTTTGTGCAACAAAAGACGTCTCAAGGTCAGCTTCCTGAAGGACTGAATCCGGCATTTGCTTGCGGCTTTTCACGCCGAGATCGATGAGCATCTGTGTCCTCGAGATGAGATTGCCTTTGCCGCTGACCAGCTTGTTATGGGCTCCGTCGTAGGCTTTCCGGGTGCAGTCGATATGATCTCCGATCCTTTCCAGATCAGCCACAAAGCCGACAAACTTGTCATACAGGTTGCCGGCCTTCTCGGCAATCTCCAGAGCGTTCTTGTTCTGATATTCATAACGCCAGATATTCTGGATGGTTCGCAATGTCACCAGCAAGGTGGACGGGCTGACGATCATAATATTCTGATCAAAGGCTTTGCGAAAGATTTCACTGTCCTTGTCGATGGCCAGCATGAAAGCACTTTCAATCGGGATAAACATGAGGACGAAATCGAGACTTTTGACTCCTGGCAATTCGTCATACCTCTTCGATTCCAGACTCTTCAAATGAGCATTGATCGACACCAGATGTTGTTTGACTGCCTGGTCCCGCTCGTTGGCATCTTCAGTGCGTACATACTTTTCATAAGCGACCAGGGAAACCTTTGAGTCAATGATAATGTCCTTTTTTTCAGGGAGGTGAACAATGACGTCGGGTTTGAGCAGTTTGCCGTCTGTATCCCTGAACCCTCCTTGCGAATTATATTCGATCCCTTTGCGCAGGCCGGATTCCTCGAGAATGCGTTCAAGGATGACCTCTCCCCAGGTGCCTTGGGTTCTGGCGTCGCCTTTAAGAGCTTTGGTCAGGTTCGCGGCATCTTCGCCGATCTTCTGGTTCAATTCCTGAAGACGCTGTACCTCCTTGATCAACGAGTGTCGCTCTTTGCCCTCTGTGGTGTAAACCTCGGTGATTTTTTTCTCAAACTCAACAATCTTCTCTTTGAACGGCGACAGGATTGTATCCAAATTAGCCTTACTCTGGTCGGCAAATGTCCTGGTTTTTTCTGCAAAGATCTGATTGGCCAAATTTTCAAACTGGACCTGCAATGTTTTCTTGGCATCATCCAGAATCTGCAGGTTTTCTACAGACCGCCTGGCTTCCTCTTTTAATTCGGTAGACAACCGCGATTTCTCCCGTTCCAGTTCGGTACGTTCCTGGATCAGCCTGTCCAACTTTTCGTCTTTCTCCCGGAGTTCAATTTCAAGGCGTTCTAACCGTGCATTACGACTGCTGAGACGTTCATCAAGGGTTGCCAGGTCGCTGGAAAGTTCCTGTCGACCTGCCAGACGTGCAGCTTCGATACGACTTTTAATCAGCAGAATGGCCGGGAAGAGCCCCAGGATAAAGCCGGTGATCAGGGGGGCGGTGAGCCAGATCAGGTCAGGTGAGACAGGCATGCCAGGCTCCATAAGAAGGATGTCGGTGAATGAGGGGTAAAGATAGCAGCTTAAAAATGAGCCTGCAAGAGGGGTGTGACAGGATACTTCACTGCATGTGATTGTGCTTGGACCCGGAGGTGCAGGCGAAGTGTGTGATGAGTGGAATTAAGTGTGCGGAAGCGGATCAGTCCTGGCAGTATTGGCGCAGATCCTTTGAAAAGCGGTCCAGCCCGGCTTTGGTCATCTGGACCGGCTTCTGACAGTCCTTGCAGGTCTGACGCTGGCCAGGGGCAAAGTCGCGCAGGTTGAGAGGCAGGGTCTGATTGCATTGCGGGCACTCGAATTGAATCAGCAGTGTCATAACTGGCTCCATCGTCGCATCGTTGGCATTAGGAGTTTGTCGGACTATCCATGAACCGGCTGCAAATTCGGCTGTTTGGTCCATATCTCAGCTCCTTTTTGCTCTATAGCTACGGCTATGGAGCTGCAAACGAGCTAAAATCTGTTCTCAAACATCCAAATTTTCGCTTCGGTCCGTATAGTCCGACAGTCTCCTGGGAATCTTCAATGCACCCACCCGGAGTTTCGGGAGAGGCACGGCTTAAGAATCTGAGGAGGGGCTAATCATGCCAGAGAATTAAGTGACGCTGCAACTAAAAACGTTATTTATTAGTGACCTACATTCAAGAAAAGTTGAACGTTGGTGTGATGTCAGCTCTGCTGCAGTGCTAAAGCCAGGGTCTCTACAACCCGGTTGCCGGTTTCTGCTGCGGTGGAGCCATAAGCAAGGATGCCGTCCTGATGACCGGCCATGACTAACAGTCCGGGGCTTGAGTAACCATGACCATTTACCAGACGCCGGATTTCTGCTGCCATTTCCGGCGTTCCGTAATCGGCTGCCGGGTCTGTGCAGGACAGGTTTAGCGACATGCGGTGATTGAAGATGTCCGGGCTGTGGAGATGCATGACCCAGAGGATACCGGGGTTGCTTTGGTAAAGAACTCCGTGGGAAAGCGCTTCGGATGACGGCTGAATCTGTCCCGAAGCCTTAAGCCGATTTGCCGCGGGGTTGCATTGCTCAACCATAGCGTAATGATGCGGCAACAGCTTCTGCAAATGGCCGGTCTGTGTACCGCTGATCAGAAAAGCAGAATTGTCCTGACCTGGCAAGCGGCGGCTCAGGTTGCCAAAACCGTATCCTTCGTAACGTGCCGGGTCCTGACCAAGCAAACCGAGCTGGCGAAAGATCGTGCGCCACGCGTTCAACTCACGCAGGAGTCCTTCAGGTGGGGCAGGACCCTCCTGAAAATCAAGCTGGAATTTGATGACGCCTTCGCGGCTTGTCTGGGCCATACCTGAAAAGTTTCCGGCTCAACGGTCATGATGCATGCGCAAAAAGACTTGAAATGGTTAAGTCATCAACCTGAAAAATCTACGGAAACGACATTAGAGGCAATCGCTTTGACTTGAGCTACGACTTTCTGGTGTTCCGGGTGAATCTGGTAGCGCTGCAGTGCGTCAAGATCATCAAAGCTGGAGACCAGGCCGAGATCATAGGAACGTTCGGAGCGTATCACGTCGGCACCAAAACGAAACTCGCGAATCTCTTCAATCAATTGTGGCAGGCCGCCAAGACTTTCAGCAAGGTGTTGAATCTCAGCCTCTGTTGCTTCCGGTTTGAATTTAAAAACTACAACGTGAGTAATCATTCTCTGCTCCGTGTGTTGAGCTCAACCATTGAGTTGAGATAGCTGTTCATTGAGAGTCCAGTAGTCATAGATATAGCCGATGCCAAATAAACCGCCGGTTACCAGGTAAAGGATGCCGGTCAGCCATTTGCCCATATACATTCGGTGTATGCCGAAAAGCCCCAAAAAGGTAAGCAGGATCCAGGCGACATTGTAGTCGATCGGACCCGTAGTAAAACGCAGGTCGGCTTGACGGTCCATGCCGGGGATCAAAAACAGATCAACCAGCCAGCCAATAAAAAACAGCCCCAGTGTAAAGAAGTAGATGGTTCCCGAAATCGGGCGCCCGTAATAGAAGCGGTGCGAGCCAGTGAAGCCGAACAGCCAGAGAAGATAGCCGATCAGGGGGGTATGGGTGTTCTGCAACATGTAAAGGTTTCCCTTTGCCTCAGGGTGCAGGTGTCAGGTAGTAAAAGATATCAGCAAAAACGCTAAAAGAAGCTCATCCTAATCTATTTTTTCGAATCTGTCACCAATGCTGAGCACACAATGCTGAAGACAAGGCTGCAGATGTGACAGTGCAGCAGTTATAAGGTATATTGACAACTCTTCTTTGCAGGCATGTGCTCTTTTTACCGGGAGACGACTATGCAGGATCAGTTTGATTTTTCCAGCTATGGGCAACAGGTCCGCAAGTTTTGCAGGGCTTTGATGTCCTCCGGCCGCAATGTCGTACAAATTTCCGGCCGCATGCACCTTCTCGCCGTTGCTGCGGAAAGAGACCTTGCCCGTTTTGGTGTTTCACCTGAGACCTCGCGTATCGCCTGCGGTCCGGGATGCGGAGCCTGCTGCGTTCTCAACGTCACGGTCCTGATGCCGGAAGCAATCGCGATCACCTGGTTCCTGCAAAGACGTTTCTCCGCAGAGGAACTTGAAATACTCCGAACCCGATTGCAGGAGTTGCGCAGGCTGACTCGCTGGTTGGATGATGAAGAACGCCTTTACCTGCGAAAGCCCTGTGCCTTCCTGGATGAGTGTGGCAGCTGCATGATTCATACTGTTCGTCCCCTCTTGTGCCGTGCCATTACCTCCACTGATCCCGAGCTTTGCCGTGATGCGATAGCGATGGTTCCATTGGATGGCGCACCAAACGTTGAAATGGACCTCTTCCAGAAGAAGCTGATCGAAACTGTCTACTGTGAGTTGGGTTGGGCACTGGAATACCTGGGGCTTGATCATCGGCCAAAGCGATTAAGTTCGGCAGTCCTGAATCTCCTTGCCGACCCGGAAATGATCGCTTTGTATACTTCCGGAGAGAGTGTTCCAATCAATTAACGGCCCGATTAAAAACCAAGATCCTCCCGGGAGGCAGTCGGACTATCCATGAACCGGCTGCAAATTCGGCTGTCCGGCCCATATTTCAGCTCCTTTTTGCTCTATAGCTACGGCTATAGACCTGCAAACGAGCTAAAATCTGTTCTCAAACATCCAAATTTTCGCTTCGGTCCGTATAATCCGACAGCCTCCTAATGAATTTCCCTGGATTGCAAGAAACTTGACTCGTGCTTGCCTTGCAGTCCTTTGGCCGTCAGTAATATGCCTCCGGACTTTTTGAGAAAGAGCGTCATATCATCTGCGCTCAAAGCTGCGCCAAAGAAGTGCCCCTGGACCTCCAGACACCCGCGTTTGCGTAGAAATTCCAACTGCGCATGGTTCTCCACACCTACAGCGGTAACCGACAGGTTCAAACTGCGAGCCATGCTCAGAATCGCTTCGGTGATGGCAGCATAGTCGGGTTTGTGAATAATGTCGTGAATAAACTCCTGGGCGATTTTGATGCGGTGAATCGGGAAGTGCTTAAGGTACAGCAACGATGAATACCCTGTGCCGAAGTTGTCGATCGCGAGATTGATGCCGCGAACTTTCAGGTCGGTCAAGGCCATGATGCTGTCGTTGACATGCCTCATGACCGAGTTCTCCGCAAGTTCAATTTCCAAAGTGTTGGGCTCGATCCCTGTCTCGTTTAGAATTGTTTCAATGCGGTCAATGAAATTGGACTGACGGATATGATGTCCTGAGAGGTTGACGGACATGCGAAATGGCTGGAATCCAGCGTCCTGCCAGGCCTTGGCCTGGGCACAGGCAGTCTTTAAAGCCCATTCGCCAAGTGGAAAAACCAGCCCGCTTTCTTCAGCGAGGCTGATGATCTGGTTCGAAGGGATCAGGTTGCCGTCGCTGTCATACCAACGCAGTAAAGCCTCTACTCCTGTGATACGGCCAGTGGCCAGGTTGACTTGCGGCTGGTAATGTTGCTGCAACTCGCCGCTGCTCAGTGCGTGCCGCAGACGGTTTTCAAGATCGGATTTGGCCACTGCTGAGGCATTCATGTCCTCTGAGAAATACTGGAGGTTGTTACGGCCACGGCTTTTGGCGACATACATGGCTGTATCAGCACTTTTTAAGAGCGCTTGCGGGTTATCGCCATCAATAGGGTAGATCGCTACGCCGACACTGGCAGTGGTGAAAAACTCGCGGCTGCCAACCTGGAAAGGTTGCCCCAGAGTTTCGAGAATGCGTTGACCCATGATGCTAAAGTTGGGGTCATGGTTCGGATCGGCCTGCACAATAACGAACTCGTCGCCTCCCATGCGGGCAAAGGTGTCGCCTTCTCGGATGAATTTTTTTAAGCGTTGCGCGACAGATCGCAGAACCAAATCGCCAACGGCATGGCCCTGGGTATCATTGATCAGTTTAAAACGGTCGAGGTCGAAAAAGAAGACGCCCACCTGCCTGTTGTCACGGCGGGCCAGGGCCATCGATTGCAGAATACGGTCGTTCATCAAGGCACGATTAGGCAAACCGGTCAGGGTGTCGTAGTATGCCAGTCGTTCAATGCGTTCTTCGGAAGCGCGATGGTTTGTCAGGTCGTTGACAACCGCCAGGCTCTCTGTCAGGTGACCGTTAAAATCACGTTGAGCTACTTCAGAGATGGAAACTGTCATAGCTGAACCGTTGGCCAGGCGCAATTGATAATTGTGATCTCTGATTACACCTGAATCTCTAAGGCTCTGAAAATGTTTTGCTCTGATCTCCGGGATGTCTTCGCCGACGATTAAATCGAAAAAGTCTCTGCCGATCACGTCCTCGCGATGATAACCGAGGGTGTCGAGCCATGTCTGGCTGACGTAAACAAGGCGACCCTCACTGTCCATCGAATGAAGCATGGCCGGGGTTTCATGGCAAAAATATTGAAAGTGTTTCTCGCTTTCTTCGTGGCTGCGGCTCATGCTGCGCAAGCGGATGTTCAACCGGCCGAAGAGAATGCCGGCAAGGCCACCAAATATTGCAGGCAGCCAGAACTGAGTAAAATCGACAGGCAGTCCGTGGATGCTGCGGTCAAGAAAAATCACGGCGACAGCGATCAGCGATCCGGTAAAGAGCCAGCCGCATAGAAGCAAAAATGATTTTTTCTCGGTTAAGAACTTGGACATAGGGACGGTATCCACCTATAATTTAACTGCCTGCAAGTAATAACTTCCGGTTCGGAGCGGGGGTGAAGAAACCGGACAGCGGGGTGAGGAAACCGGATAATAAGAACCACGCATATATTTTATGTGCTATCCGCTCACTGTCAAACTACGCAACCCACAGCAATGACATTGCGCGGCGTTCTGTGTTAGAATGAGCCTGCTTAAGCTTGGTGTATATCGTTGCTGTTCAAGGTGAATTAGATGGCAAGGCCGACCGCCAACAACCAAACCCGTTCCGATGTCAGAAGTCGTGCCAGTATCAAGAAACCGCCGATGTTCACGGTCCTGATGCATAACGATGATTATACGAGCATGGAATTTGTCGTCGAAGCCCTGATCGCTGTTTTTCATAAGTCGGCGACCGAGGCGAATCGGATCATGCTGCATATTCACTTCAAGGGATCCGGTGTCTGTGGAGTCTACCCTTATGAGATCGCTGAGACCAAGGTGAGCAAGGTTCACGATATGGCGCGAAAAGAGGGTTTTCCGTTGCGCTGTTCTCTGGAACAGGCTTGATCTCTGCCAGGCAAGGGATGATAAATGCATGAAACCGAAATCATTGGTAATGGAGTAATCGAGACACATGTTTAACCAGGATGTTCAAATAACCTTTTCCCTTGCAGTCAGGGAAGCCCAGCGTCGGCATCATGAATTTCTGACTACCGAGCATGTCTTGTATGCAATCCTTTTTGATGAACAGGGTCAGGAAATTCTGCGTGCATGCGGCGGCGATATCGATAACTTGCGCGAAGACCTGGAACTTTACTTCGATCAGCACCTGGAAACCATGGAGCAGATTGATGATGATATGCCGGAGCAGACAGTCGGCCTGCAGAATGTTTTGCAACGAACCGTAACGCACATGCAATCGTCCGGCCGTGAGGAGATTGGCATTGGCGACATCCTCTCTGCAATTCTCGAGCAGGGTGATTGCCTGGCTGCGCAGATTCTCAAGGCTGAAGGCTTGTCCAGGCTCGACGTTTTAAACTATGTCTCTCATGGCATCACCAAGGTTCCTTTCCAGGACGCTCAGACCGGGCAGCGAGAGCCCGACGAGCAAACCAGTCAATCCCCCGAGAATAAACCGGTCAAGAAGGTCAACCCACTCGAGGCTTTTACCGTCAATCTTCTCGAACGGGCTGCCAGGGGCAAGATCGATCCTCTGATCGGCAGGCAGGCTGAGCTGGAGCGTACGATTCAAATCCTCTGCCGCCGGCGTAAGAACAATCCAGTGCTGGTAGGTGAACCTGGTGTCGGCAAAACCGCCATTGCTGAAGGTCTGGCCCTGCGCATTCTTGAGCAGGACGTACCGGAACTGCTGCAGGATGCAGAGCTCTTTGCCCTCGATATGGGCTCTTTGCTGGCAGGCACCAAGTATCGGGGAGACTTTGAAGAGCGTCTCAAGGCCGTTGTGCAGGCGCTGTCGAAACGGCCAAGTGCCATTCTGGTGATCGACGAAATTCATACGATTGTCGGCGCCGGCGCCACCAGCGGCGGATCGCTCGATGCCGCCAATATCCTCAAGCCGATGCTCGGTGCCGGAGAGATCCGTTGTATCGGTTCGACCACCTACGATGAATACAAGAACCTCTTCGAAAAAGATCGTGCTCTGTCGCGACGTTTTCAGAAGATTGATGTGCTGGAGCCGAGTGTCGGCGAGACGGTTGAAATTTTACAAGGACTCAAAGGGGCTTACGAAGAGCATCATGGTGTGAAGTACACGGCTGCGGCTCTGGAGGCGGCAGCCAGCCTGTCTGCCCGGCATGTCAACTTCCGCCGCCTGCCTGACAAAGCTATCGATGTGATTGACGAGGCCGGTGCACGGCTGCGGCTTTATCCGCGCAAACACCCGACGATCGGTGTCGCCGACATTGAAATGGTTGTTGCCGGGATGGCACGCATTCCGGCGCGCAAGCTCGCACAGACCGATCGCCGCAAGTTGAAGGAGCTCGATCGGGCTGTCAAGCGCCAGGTCTTTGGCCAGGATCAAGCGGTCGATCAACTGTGCCAGGCGATTCGTCGGGCCCGTGCCGGCCTTGGCCAAGCGGAAAAACCGACCGGATCGTTTCTCTTTACCGGACCGACCGGGGTGGGAAAAACCGAAGTTGCCCGCCAGCTTGCTGCTCAGATGGGGGTCGAGTTCCTGCGCTTTGATATGAGTGAATACATGGAGAAGCACGCAGTGTCTCGCCTGATAGGATCACCGCCGGGGTATGTCGGTTTTGAGCAGGGTGGTCTTTTGACCGATGCCGTGATTCGTAACCCTCACGCGGTACTGCTGCTTGATGAGATCGAGAAAGCTCATCCTGATATATTCAACATTCTGCTGCAGGTCATGGATCACGGATCCTTGACAGACAACAACGGTCGCCAGGCGGATTTCCATAACGTGGTCCTGATTATGACCAGCAATGTCGGCGCTCGCGAGATGAGCAGCACGCTGATCGGCTTCGGTGATCGCCTGCCCGGTGAGACGCGGCAGGCTGTTGAGAAAACCTTCTCTCCGGAATTCCGCAATCGCCTCGACGCGATTATTTCCTTCCGTCCTCTGGATGAAGAAGTCATGACCTGGGTGGTTGACAAATTTATCCGTCAGTTGCAAGTCTCACTGAAAGAGCGCAAGGTGACTTTAACCCTGACCGACGGTGCCCGGCGTGATCTGGCCCGTCGCGGATATGATCCGGTCTTTGGTGCCCGTCCTCTCGGCCGTCTGATCGAGAGCGAAATCGGTAATGTGCTTGCTGATGAAATCCTTTTCGGGAGACTCTCCCGCGGCGGCAAAGTTCGCGTCGCCTTCAAGTCGGGCAAGCTCGATTTCAGCTATCGCTGAAATCCGGGACGCGAAAGCCATGGGCCTCTCTGTCTTTGAACTCCGCGTTCCGCACCCCGTGTCCCGCGCCACTCTGTCCTGATGCCTGTCTTCCGTCTCACAGATGAGCTGATTTTCCCCGATCCACGCTGGGCTACAACTGACGGCCTGCTGGCCGTCGGCGGCGACCTCTCTGCCGAACGACTGGTGCTGGCCTACAAACTTGGCATTTTCCCCTGGTATGGCGAAGATGAGCCGATTATGTGGTGGTCGCCGGATCCCCGGTGTGTCCTTATCCCTGAAAATGTGTACGTTTCACGTCGACTGGCGAGAGTCATCAAGCAGGGCCGTTATCGTCTGACCTGCAATCGTGCTTTCGCGCAGGTCGTTGAAGCCTGTGCGAATGTCCGGCTCAACAAAGGCGAGGAGACCTGGCTGATTGCTGACATGCAGGCGGCTTACCAAAAGCTTTTTGAACTTGGTTTTGCGCATTCCGTGGAAGCCTGGTGCGACGATGAACTGGTCGGCGGGTTATACGGCGTTGCTCTCGGCAGATTCTTCTTTGGTGAATCGATGTTCCATACTCAGCCGAATGCCTCCAAAGTCATTCTGGCCCGGTTGGCTCGCCATCTGGAGAAGCAAGGTTTTGCTCTGCTTGACTGCCAGGTCCCCAATCCGCACCTACTCAGCATGGGGGCCTGTCTTATCGCGCGCGAGGAATTTCTTGAGTGTTTGCTGGCTGGCGGGTTGGGTGTTGGCGTTAAGGCAGAGAAAGTCGTATTTCCAGAGGTTCTGTAGTCACAAAAAAAGGCCGGACCCCTGAACAGGATCCGGCCTTTTCGATAACCACTAAAACGCGAGGATTAGTCTTTGCGCATCAAGCGCATTTTCTTGCGCAGGCGCCTCTGGGCTTCTTTCTCTTTACGCTTACGCTTAACACTTGGCTTTTCGTAAAACTTGCGTTGCTTCATTTCACGGAAAAGGCCTTCCTGTTGTAGCTTGCGCTTGAGAACCCTGATGGCTTTTTCGACGTTATTGTCGACAACATGGATCTCCACCTGCAATCACCTCGCTTTCCTTAACGATTAATCTCCAGAGCAGTCTGTCGGACTATCCATGAGCCGGCTTTTCGCTTCGGCCAGTATAGTCCTATAGGCTGCGAGGGAGAAGAGTGCGGACTATAGACGATTTTCACAGACAGTGCAAGCAAGAATCGCCAGATTGTGACGAGAAATCCCGCGGTCAGGAGACTGTCGCAAACAGCCCGACATTCAAGCCACCGTTGTCAAGGCTGGCTATCTGCTTGAACGGCAGAGCAGTCGCTTTCACCAGCGAGGGATTGGAACAGAGCATTGCCAGCTGCCAGCCGGGGTATGCTCGCTGCAATTGACGACCAAGCTCAGCATAGTAACGTTCCGGGTTTTCTCCCAGGTCAAGGCGCTTGCCGTAAGGGGGGTTGCAGACAACCAATCCCTGACCGTCGTGTATCGGCTGTTCAGAAAGGCGACGCTGGTCGATTAAGACCTGTTCGGCAACACCGCAGCGCTGGCAATTCGCATTTGCAGCAATAACCGCCCTGGGGTTTTCATCGGCGCCGCTGATGGCCAAGGGCACATCAACCGCCAACCGCTGTGCCTCTGAACACAGCAGATTCCATAGCCCCTCGCGATATCCGGGCCAATTCATAAAGGCAAACAAGCGATCGAGGCCTGGCGCCTGTTGCCGGGCGAGCAGCGCTCCTTCCAAAAGAAAACTGCCGGAGCCGCACATCGGATCCGCCAGTGGTTTTGTGCCGTTCCAGCCGAGCAGCATCAGCACCCCGGCAGCGAGTGTCTCACGCAGTGGCGCAACGGTCACGGACTGACGATAACCGCGACGATGTAAAAGTTCACCGGAACTGTCGATCGAAATCACCACCTGGTCATCGACAACCCTGACCAGTATTAACTGGGGATTATCACCGACCGGGTTCGTCGAACGTCCAAGGGCCTGATTAAGGGCTGATTCAAGCGTTTCCGCAATGCGTGTGGTATGATTGAGGCGTGACGAATGGCAGGTGACACGGAAGGCAACCGAAGCCTCCGGTTGAATGAAACGTCCCCAGGGAAGGCGATGCGCCCGACGATAAAGATCGGGGAAGTCCCGGCTCCGGAATTCAGCAAAACGGACAAGGATCCGACTGGCTGTTCTCAACCAGATGTTGGCGAGGTAAAGATCTCGCAAACGCCCGGCAAAGGCTATGCCGCCCACGGTGACCTCTTGTGGCGTTATCTCCAATGCTGACAGCTCTGCTGCGCAAACGCCTTCCAGGCCTGGAGAAACAACAGCATAAAGTTGTTCGGTACGACGATGGTCCATTAAAATCTCACTTTCATACTCTCTGGTTGTGTGCAACCTGACTGTCCGATTGCTGCATAGTAAGCGGAATCTAAATTAAAAAGTTGGTTGAATGGATAAAATCAGTATAATATTGCCCAAACTTACCGATGGAGGAAAATTATGACACGCCGCTGGATGATCCTCACCGTTCTGCTTATGCTGGTTCTGCCATCCGTTATTTACGGCCGCTGGATCAAAGATAAAGTTTACTTGGAAACCGACTCGGTCGGCAAGGTCGAGTTCAGCCATTATACACACATGGAGATGGAATCTATCGGTAAGAACTGTCCCACCTGTCACAATGATGTTTTCCACATCGTCACCAAGAAGAATCCGGCGTTCACCATGGCACAGATGGAGGAAGGCAAATCCTGCGGTTTCTGCCATAACGGCGAGGAAGCATTCAGTGTTGCCGAAGACTGCACCACCTGCCACGCCGGCGATATCGTCTTTGTCAGCGAAGATGCCGGCAATGTCAACTTCCCTCATGACGCCCATATCGCGATGTTCGGGTGCGATGAATGCCACCCCGATCTATTCAAGCCTGAACAGGGCGAAAATCAGGCGACCATGGAGGAGATGGAGAATGGTGAATCCTGTGGTGCCTGCCACGACGGGTCGACAGCTTTCGGGGTTGCTGAAGACTGTGAATCGTGCCACGCGATGTGATTTCGCTTGTTTGAATACATGATAAACGGGCAACAGATGACGAATCTGTTGCCCGTTTGCATTCAGGGTGACGCAAAAATTCACTTTGTTTCGCGGAGACGCTGAGACGCGAAAAATCGAATTCAACGCAAAGTCGCAAAGCATAAAGCAATACGCAAAAAATCAGGATGCTATAACCGCAGTTTTCGATCTGGAAACGCGCAATTTTTCGCAAGGTCAAGGAAATCCAGGATTTGAGCGGAGGCGTAGTCCTTTACGCCGCACAATCAAATCCGCAGATTGACGCAGAGATTGCGGAAAAGGGCCGTTTCCGGACGAAAACTAAAAAGGCAATACCGGCAACTCCAACCCCGCCAAGTTCTGCACCAGCCGCACCACCTGGCTGCTGTAACCGAATTCATTGTCGTACCAGACATACAGGACAACCCGGTCGCCGGCAACGATCGTTGAGATCGAATCAACCACGCCGGCATGGCTCGAACCGACAAAATCACACGAGACCGCTTCCGGGGAATTGGTGTAGTCGATCTGATTCTGCAACGGCGAGTCGAGGGAGACGTCGCGCAAGTAGCTGTTCAGGTCCGTGCGGTTAACCTTTTCACCAAGGGTCAGATTGAGAATCGCCAGCGACACGTTGGGTGTCGGCACCCGGATCGCGTTGCCGGTCAGCCTGCCGGTCAACTCGGGCAACGCCTTGGCAATCGCACTGGCGGCGCCGGTTTCGGTGATGACCATGTTGAGTGGGGCGCTGCGGCCGCGACGATGCTTGTCGTGATAGTTATCGATCAGGTTCTGGTCGTTGGTATAGGCGTGGCAGGTCTCGACGTGGCCGCTGATGACCCCGTAGCGGTCGTTGACCGCCTTCAGTACAGGAACAATGGCATTGGTGGTGCAACTTGCTGCCGAGAAAATGTTCTCGTCATCCGTCAGAAGCTGATTGTTGACACCGAACACCACGTTGGGGATATCCCCCTTGCCCGGTGCCGTCAAAACAACCTTGCTGATGCCCTTGGCCTGCAGGTGCCGACCGAGCCCTGTGCGGTCGCGCCATTTACCCGTGTTGTCGATCAGGATGGCATTCTGAATGCCGTAATCGGTGTAGTCGATCTGGTCCGGGGCATCGGTATAAATGAGGCGAATCATGTTGCCGTTGGCGATGATTGCATTCTCTTCCTCGTCGATGGTGATAGCGCCGTTGAAGGGGCCGTGAACCGAGTCGCGACGCAGCAGGCTGGCTCGCTTCATCAGGTCGTCTTTCCCCCCCTTGCGGACCACCGCGGCGCGCAAGCGCAGCTTGTCTCCACCTCCGGATTTTTCCACCAGAATCCTTGCCAGCAGCCTGCCGATGCGGCCGAAACCGTAGAGAACGACGTCGCGAGGTTCACTGAGCAAAGATGTCTGGCCGGTATTGACGGTTGCCAACTCCCGGCGCACAAAATCAGCCACGTCATGATCGGGCCCCTGCGCCTGATAGCGTACGGTCAGTTTGCCGATATCGATGCGGGCCGGAGCCAGGTCAAGGTTGTCCATCGCCTGCAGGACCGGAAAACTGTCGCGCACTGAAAGCTCATTCTCGAGTATCTGCCGGGCGAAGCGATGGGCCTTGAGAATGTCCACCATGGAGCCGTGAACCAGGCTGCGTCCATAGACCGTGATGACAATGCCGTGGTTGCGGTAGAGCCGGCCGATGATCGGCAGCATCGCTTCAGCGATCTCCTCGCGTTGTTTCCAGTCTGAAAAGTACTCTTCCTGCTTTTTCAGGTTCATGTTGGTTCCCTTCCGGTGTCACTTGAGCTCGAGATTGAATAGCTTGATTAAAGTTAAGGGCAAAGGGTTAAGCTCAAAGCCCAACGCAAAGACGCAAAGAAAGGCTTTTCGGTTGAATCAAAAGGATTTCTTTCTTTTTTCTTTCCTGGCTTTTCTTTGCGTCTTGAGTGAGCGCAGCGAACGGGCGTTGATCTTGAGATTGAAGGTCGAAACGAAATTGTTTTTTATCCTAGTCGAAAGGGGGTATGAGATGCAACCAGTGTCATGTTTTTTTAGGCGTTTGATCTGGACTTGTCGAAAATGAATTGGTATTAAGGTATGCTTATGGTTCGAGTGACTAAACCACCCACAAAGGAGGA
Source organism: Desulfuromonadales bacterium (assembly GCA_014860225.1). Classification (GTDB taxonomy): domain Bacteria; phylum Desulfobacterota; class Desulfuromonadia; order Desulfuromonadales; family BM103; genus M0040. Next base: position 17,957 of record JACZKE010000035.1, on the reverse strand, counting down.
TTTCTTCTGATGAGCGACACGGTACATTATTCTGAACTCGGGTTGGTCAACACCCGTGACATGTTCGCCAAAGCGATGGCCGGAGGTTATGCCATTCCCGCTTACAATTTTAACAATCTTGAGCAACTTCAGGCCATTGTTACTGCCTGCGTAGAGAGTCGTTCGCCGGTTATTGTTCAGGTCAGCAAAGGCGCGCGTGAATACGCCAACGCGACCATGCTGCGCTACATGGCGATGGGGGCGGTCAAGATGGCCAGGGAACTTGGTGTGGATCTGCCTATCTGCCTCCACCTCGACCATGGTGATTCCTTCGAGCTATGCAAGTCCTGTGTTGATAATGGTTTTTCCTCCGTGATGATCGATGGTTCACACCTCCCTTATGATGAAAACGTCGCCCTGACCAAAAAAGTCGTTGAATACGCTCATCAGTTTGACGTCAGCGTAGAGGGCGAACTCGGCGTGTTGGCCGGTATTGAGGATGAGGTTCAGGCCGAAAAGTCGACCTACACCAAACCCGAAGAGGTCGAGGATTTTGTCAAGAAGACCGGCGTTGATTCACTGGCGATTTCCATCGGCACCAGTCACGGAGCATTCAAGTTCAAGCTGAAAGCAGGTGAAGAAGCACCCCCGCTGCGCTTCGATATCCTTGATGAGGTCGAGAAACGCATCCCCGGCTTCCCCATTGTCCTTCACGGTGCCTCAAGCGTAGTCCGGGACTATGTGGACCTGATCAACCAGTACGGTGGCAAGATGGAAGGCGCCGTCGGAGTGTCCGAGGAGCAGTTGCGCCGGGCTGCCAAGAGCGCCGTCTGTAAAATCAACATCGACTCCGACGGTCGGCTCGTCGTCACCGCCAAAATACGCGAGTACCTGGCCAAAAATCCCGGCGAGTTCGATCCCCGCAAATATCTTGGTGCGGCACGCAAAGAACTGATCAAGCTGCTCAATCATAAGAATAAAGCCGTTCTGGGGAGTGCCGGGAAGGTTTAAAGAAAATTTGCGTGACGCGAGCCGTCCGGCGCTAAAAAAATAAATAATGACAAAAAAGCACCGCTCGCGATTCAGTGAGAGGTGCTTTTTTTTTGGATTGACGGTGTGGGCTCTAATACCGAATGGATCTTTACTTTTTGTGACCACCGCCCGTGCCATGAGTGTCTGTCTTCGGCAGAGGGGTGAACATCACCTCAAGTTGAAGTTGTTCGCCGTCTCGCTCTACAGCCAGGGTTGCCTGATCTCCAGTGGCGCGCTGGCTCACTTCGTAAATCAGATCAAAGCTGTCATCGATCAAAACATCGTCCAGGGCGGTAATGACATCCCCGGCGAGGACTCCAGCCTCGTCTGCTGTCGAATTCGGCACAACCGCTTCGACGACCACTTTGCCATTCTCTTCATGCATGCTCACGCCGAGTTTGACACGCTCGCCGGGCAAACTCTCATATTCCGTGTATGCCAGGTAGTCATAGGGAGGCATCGGCAAGTGCGGCGGGTCGACATCCATCATCTGGCCCTGCTTCTCCTCGGGGACGACCAGCTCACGGCTGCCAACCATCACATAGGATGTCGGCAGCCGGCGATAGACGCGCCGGGGTATGCCGAAGCCGTTTCTGATGTGGTTGCCGCCGGCCATTACAAGCATGCGATGCTCAGGTCTGTCTGCCAGGGTTCGTACGATATTCTCCGCCATGGTCTCGTCCCAGAGGGTCTGGATGCGTAAAAAGCCATCAAGCATTTTGTCGCTCTGGAGGTGCCCTGCATAAATGGCCCTGGTCACGGCGAGCTGGTAAGGGTCCTCCAGGTCAAATTCAGGAAGTTGACTGCGAATCTCTTCATCCAGTTCAGGCAGCGTACTCTTGCCGACGGCCTCGACCATCTCGCGAGTCGCGTTCAGGCCGATGAGAGGGATCTGATGCTCCCGGGCGTAGTTGAGGATGTCACGGTAATAGGTATAGTCCATACGCCAGTTGTCATACCATCCGGATTTTTTCAAGAATTCCTTTTCGCTCAGTTCACCTCTGGACCATTGATCGAGTGCATCCTGCTGGCTGGTGTTGAACATCTCCATGCCAAGGCTTAACTGCTCCGGATAACGCTCTGCCATTGCTTTGAGTATCTGCAGCTGCAGACGGTGCGCGGCGGGGTTGTCATGGGTCTCGCCAACATAGACGATTCGTGCATCCGTTATGGCTGCATTCATCTGGTCTGCGGTAACCTTGACGCCGGTGGGCAGATGATAGATATCGCCGACAGCAGGTTTTTCTGTTGGCGGATAGGGGGTCTCCGGGTTGCCGATCATCGGTTGTTGACTCATAGTACAGGCCGCCAGGGTAAGGAACACCAAACAACAGGTGCATGTGAGTGCAGCGCGAATTTGTTTTACCATAGTCCTGTTCCGTCAAATATAATTGCTTAAGAGTTCCTTGCAGGTAGACAATTAGACCATACCTCAAAGCGCCTTCTCAAGGGAAAACGATTTGAAATCAGGGCGACTGGTGATAGTCTGTTGAATCGTTGATTGGGCTTCGCCCGTTGCTTACAGGGATAAAAGGGATGAACGGGATAAAACCACTAACTCGCTATTCAACGCAGAGACACAGAGACGCGGAGAGAAATACAAGATTTTTTGGTTAAACCCTTGTCTCGACTTTCAGTATCTCTGATTCTCCGCGTTGAAATGGTTTTGCCCGTTGATTGGGCTTCGCCCGTTGAACTGTTGAATCGTTTAAACCAATTCAACGCTTCAACGCTTCAACGATGCCGCAGGCACAAAACCGTTTTTCCGTTGACAACGGTAGCGGGTTGGGGAGAAAAGAACCCGATCAATTGTTTAATCCCGTGCTAGCGGGTTCTGACAGACTGATTACGAAGGAGCTTTGCCATGAGTAAAGTACTGATCATCGGTGCCGGCGGCGTCAGCCGGGTTGTAGTCCACAAATGTGCTCAGCGCAAGGACATCTTTTCCGCGATTACCCTGGCTTCGCGCACAAAATCCAAATGTGATGCGATTGCTGCTGAAATTAGGGACTTTGATATTAAAACGGCCCGCGTCGATGCAGACAACGTTCCTGAACTGGTTGCCCTGATCCGTCAGGAGAAGCCCAGGCTGGTGATTAACGTGGCCTTGCCTTACCAGGACTTGACCATCATGGACGCCTGCCTCGAGACCGGAGTCGACTATCTCGATACAGCCAACTATGAGCCGCTCGACACCGCACATTTCGAGTACAGCTGGCAGTGGGCCTACGATGAGCGCTTCAGGGAGAAAGGCATCATGGCCTTGCTCGGCAGCGGTTTCGATCCGGGGGTGACCAATGTCTACACCGCCCTGGCAGCGAAGAGTTACCTCGACGAGGTCCACGAGCTCGATATCATCGACGCCAACGCCGGCAGCCACGGCCAGCCGTTTGCCACCAACTTCAACCCGGAGATCAATATCCGCGAGGTGACCGCAACTTGCCGGCACTGGGAGAACGGCCAGTGGGTCGAGACCGCACCGCTTTCAACCAAACGTGTCTTCGACTTTCCCGAGGGTATCGGGTCGATGAATATCTTCCGTCTCTACCACGAGGAGATGGAATCAATCGTCAAACACATCCCGACTATCAGGAAAGCCCAGTTCTGGATGACCTTTTCCGATAACTATCTCAAGCATCTTGAAGTACTGCAGAATGTCGGCATGACGCGTATCGATGAAGTTGAATACAACGGCCAGAAGATCGTGCCGCTGCAGTTTCTCAAGGCGGTTCTGCCTGATCCGGCATCGCTCGGCCCCTTGACCAAGGGGCGCACCTGTATCGGCGTTATTGCCCGTGGCCTCAAGGCCGGTAAGCGCAAGCAGGTTTATATCTACAACATCTGCGATCATGAAAAGTGCTACAAAGAAGTCAACTCCCAGGCCATCAGCTACACCACCGGCGTTCCGGCGGTGGTCGGCGGCATCATGATGCTGACCGGCCAATGGTACAAGCCGGGGGTCTGGAACATGGAACAGTTCGACCCGCAACCGTTCCTCGCCGAGCTCGGGCCGATGGGTCTGCCGCATGTGGTGGTTGAAGGCGAGTGGCCTGAACTGTAAAGAAGGGCTTCAACGCGGAGGCGCAGAGACGCCGAGAAGCACTAAAAATCACAAAATAAAGGCTTTTATGCTTTAAATCCTGTCAGTGTCTCAGCGCCTCCGCGTTGAATAAATAAGGTTTAACGATTTGACCGAAATCGACATCCCGAAAATTCTCGAACTCGCGCCGTCGCCGGCCTACGTCATCGACCTCGGCCGCCTGCGCCACAACCTGGCTATTCTCGACGAGGTGCAGCGGCGTAGCGGGGCGAAGATTCTCATGGCGCTCAAGGCTTTTGCCATGTGGAAGACCTTTCCGGTGATCCGGCAGACGCTGCAGGGCGTCTGTGCCTCGTCACCCTGGGAAGCGCGGTTGGGCCGCGAGGAGTTTGGCGGAGAGGTGCATTCCTTCTCCGCAGCCTTCAAGGAGAGCGATGTGGCCGAACTGCTGGAGATCTCTGATCATCTGGTGTTCAACTCCTTCAACCAGTTGGAACGCTTCCGGCCGTTGTGGGAGAAAGAACAGGGCAGGGTGTCGATCGGACTGCGGGTCAATCCCGAGCACTCCGAGGGGCACGTTGAACTTTACGATCCCTGTGCCCGGAATTCGCGGCTCGGTATCCGCCGCAGTGAATTCGACGGCAAGTCGCTGGCCGGGATCGAGGGCCTGCACTTTCATACCCTCTGTGAACACCTCTTTGAGCCGCTGGCACGCACCGCCAAGGTTTTCGAAGAGAAATTCGGCGAGTTCCTGCCGACGATGAAATGGCTCAACTTCGGCGGCGGTCACCACATCACCCGCGAGGGCTACGATATCGATGGGCTGGTTGATCTGATCAACTATTTCCAGGAGAAATACAAGGTCGAGGTCTACCTCGAGCCGGGCGAGGCGGTCGTCATCGGCACCGGCCTGCTGGTCGGTGAAGTCCTGGACGTCGTCGACAATCAGGTTGTCAGCGCAATCCTCGATGTTTCTGCAACCTGCCACATGCCGGACATTCTGGAGATGCCTTACCGGCCGGAGATCATGGATGGTTACGACCCCGGTGTCAAGGCGCACTCTTATCGACTCGGAGGGCCTTCCTGTCTGGCCGGTGACGTCATTGGCGACTGGTCGTTCGAACAACCGCTGCAGCCCGGAGACCGACTGGCGTTTCTCGACATGGCCCACTACACCATGGTCAAAACCACCACCTTCAACGGCATCCAGCATCCGCACCTGTGTACTTTCGAACCGGAAACCGGTGACTTGACGGTGGTGCGCAGCTTCGGCTACGAGGATTTCCGCAACCGGCTGTCGTAAAAACGGTTGATTGGGCTGCACCCGTTGCTTACAGGGATAAAAGGGATGAACGGGATAAAACCACTAACGCGCTATTCAACGCAGAGACGCTGAGACGCGGAGAGAAACACAAGAATTTTTTGGTTAAACCCTTGTCTCGCCTTTCAGTATCTCTGAGCCACCGCGTTGAAATGGTTTTGCCCGTTGAATCGCTTCAACGCTTCAACGCTTCAACGATTCAACGATTCAACGATTCAACGATTCAACGATTCAACGATTCAACGATTCAACGATTCAACGATGCCGCAGGCATCAATTCAACAGCACCGCAGGTGCGATCAACAATTCAACACAAAAGGCTTCCCTTATGGAACGTTGGTCAGTCAAAAGTTCAGAAAAAATCTACAACATCGACAACTGGGGCGACGGGTTCTTTTCCATCAATCGCAAGGGGCATGTCTGTGTTCATCCTTCGCCGAATTCGAAGTACGCCATCGATCTGCGGACCCTGGTCGAAGATTTGATCAAGCGCAAAATAAAACCGCCGATCCTGTTGCGTTTCATGGACGTATTGCAGGGGCGCATTTCGGCGATCAACCGCGCCTTCAAAAACGCTATTGAAGAGTACGACTATCCGGCCGGTTATCAGACCTTCTTCCCGATCAAGGTCAACCAGCAGCGCCAGGTCGTTCAGGCGATCACCGAATTCGGCAAGAAGCACAAGATCGGTCTTGAGGTCGGCTCCAAGCCCGAGCTGGTGGCGGCGATCTCGTTTGCGACTGGTAAAGACCTGCAGATTATCTGCAACGGTTACAAGGATAATGATTTCATCGAAACCATCCTCTACGCCAACCGCATCGGTTACGATATCACCATCGTTGTCGAGAAACTCTTCGAACTGGAGAAGATCATTGCCCTGTCGGAAAAGCTCGGCATCGTGCCCAAGCTCGGTATTCGCGTCAAGCTCTCTTCGAAAGGCACGGGCAAGTGGGCGACCTCCGGAGGCAGTGATGCTAAATTCGGTTTGAAGATTTCCGAACTGCTCGCTGCCATTGATGTGCTTAAAAAACATAATCTGCTCAGCCATGTGAAGCTGCTGCATTTTCATATCGGCAGTCAGATTACCAAGATCGACAAGATCAAAAACGCCCTGATTGAGGGCAGCCGCATCTATGCCGAGATGCGCAAGATGGGGGTCGATCTCGAGTACCTCGACATAGGCGGTGGCATGGGGGTTGATTACGACGGCTCAAAGTCGAGCTACTTTTCCAGCGTCAACTATTCTGTCGAAGAGTACGCCAATGATGTCATCTACCAGGTGAAAAACATCTGTACGGAGGCCGGCGTACCATGTCCGAACATCATCTCTGAATCGGGGCGGGCCATCGCCGCCCATTACTCGGTGCTGATTACCAATATACTGAACACCAACACCCAGAATGCCCTGCCCGACTACGATGACGTTCTCGAGGACGCAGAAAAACTTTCCCCGACGGTCAGGAAGTTGCACGACATCTACAAGAGTCTTGATCGGCACTCCCTGCGTGAGGATTATCACGACACCTTGCAGCTGATTCAGGAAGCCGACAGTCTCTTCAACCTCGGTTACCTGAAACTGCACGATCGGGCGCTGGCCGAATGGTTGTGCAACAAGATTTTTATCAGGATTAACGGCATTGTCGAGCGTATGCGACCGGTCCCGGATGAGCTGCAGAATTTCCAGCTGAACCTGCGCCAGACCTACTTTGCAAATTTTTCACTCTTTCAGTCGGTGCCCGATTCCTGGGCGATCGACCAGTTGTTTCCGATCATGCCGCTGCAGCGTCTCAGCCAGAAACCCGACGTCATGGCAACCATCGCTGACATCACCTGCGACTCCGATGGTGCTGTGAACAGCTTCGTCGGTGAGAATGGCCGGACCAAGTACCTGCCGCTGCACAAGGTGCAGAGTGGCGAGGATTATTACATCGGCTTCTTCATGATCGGCGCCTATCAGGAGATCCTCGGTGACATGCACAACCTGTTCGGCGACACCAACGCGGTGCACATCACCTTCAACAAGAAGACCAATTACAAGATTGATACGGTCATCCATGGTGATGCGACCTGGGAGAGTCTCAAGTATGTGCAGTACAAGGGACCGGAAATCCTCAAGCACGTCCGCGACTCCCTTGAGAAGAACGTCGCCTCGCGCAAGGTCACTTTCGAGGAGACCAGTCATTTTATTGAGTTGCTGGATAAGATGCTGCTGTCTTATACGTACCTGGGGGAATAGGTTGGTGAAATGAGGAGTAAGGCTTGAGCCTTGAGGCATGAGGCATGAAAAATTCTGGTTAAAAAGCGAGGGGGACAATTCAATCGAAGTGTCCCCCTCGTCTGTATCAGAACTGGGGACTTAACATTAAGCCCCCTTGACGTGTCCTACACTCCTCACTTCACCGGGCTGCTCGCCTTCCTCTGATTCATGACCTTGTACGCACAGAACTCGCCGCACATGGTGCATGCGCCGTGCTCTTCGTCGACGCCGGACTCGGCGCGTAGACGGCGGGCTTTTTCCGGGTCGAGGGCCAGGGCGAACTGACCTTCCCAGTCAAGTTTTTTGCGACAGTGTGCCATGGCGATGTCCTTCTCCATGGCGCCGGGAATCCCTTTGACGATGTCCCCTGCGTGGGCGGCGATACGGCAGGCGATGACGCCTTCGTGGACGTCCTCCACGGTTGGCAGCCGCAGGTGCTCACTGGCGGTGACGTAGCAGAGGAAGTCGGCGCCGGCAGCTGCGGCCAGAGTGCCACCGATAGCGCAGGTGATGTGGTCGTAGCCGGGGGCGATGTCGGTGACCAGCGGGCCGAGCACGTAGAAGGGCGCGCCGTGACAGAGGCGCTTCTGCAGGTGGATGTTCATCTCGATCTGGTTGAGCGGCACATGGCCAGGCCCTTCGATCATCACCTGGATACCGGCCTTCCAGGCGCGCTGGGTCAATTCGCCGAGCAGGATCAATTCCTGAATCTGGGCGCGGTCGCTGGCGTCGGCCAGGCAGCCGGGGCGGAAGCCGTCACCGAGGGAGAGGGTGGCATCGTAGGGCTTGACGATCTCCAGCAGCCGGTCGAATTGCTCAAACAACGGGTTCTCGGCGTTGTTGTGGTGCATCCACTCGACGGTGAAGGAACCGCCGCGGGAGACGACCTCCATGATACGGCCCTCGTTGTCCATGCGCTCGACCGTCGCCCTGGTGACACCGCAATGCACCGTGATGAAGTCGACGCCGTCATCCAGATGCTTGACGATTCCGTCGAAGATCTCGTCGGCGGTCATGTCGACCATTGCCTTGCCTTTGCGGGTCACCGTATCGACCGCCGCCTGGTAGAGCGGCACCGAGCCGATGCAGGCAGTGGTCTCGCGGATGATTGCCGCGCGGATTTCATCGATCGGTCCGCCGGTAGAGAGGTCCATTATGGCATCAGCACCAGCGGCGACTGCCACGCGGGCTTTCTCCAGCTCCTTGTCGATGCTGGTGTCGTCTTTGCTGGTACCGATGTTGGCGTTGACCTTGGTGCGAAGGCCCTTGCCCACAGCGAGGGGGATGCCGTTTGTGTGCCTGTTGTTGTGGCAGATGATCGCTGTGCCTTCGGCGATACGCTGGCGCAGGATTTCCGGATCGATGTTTTCTGTCGCTGCGGCCTGCTTCATTTTGTCGGTGACGATGCCCTGGCGGGCGAGCTCAAGCTGGGTCAGTATATTTTGTTTCTTCATGTGTCCTCGTTGGTTGTGTACATTGTTGATCCCAAAAAAAGTTTCATGTCAAAAGACTTTAAACTCATTTAACGCCCGTTCGCTTTGCTCACTCAAGGCGCAATGGGAAACACTAAAAAAATTCGGAGCTATAACCCAAACAAAGGTCAGTCCAATAATTAACGCAGAGTCGCGGAGGCGCTGAGAAGAGAGACTAATGTGTCCGTCAATTTGCCCTCGAAATATTTTTTTTACTCTGCGTCCCCTGCGTCTCCGCGTTAAACCTTCTTTTGGGTTATAGAACCAAAAAATTAACCTTTGCCTTTGCTCCCTTCCACTTAACCTTGGCGACTTTGCGTTAAATGCTTATCGCTTGATTTTTAAGCCTTTTCCACCTTGATCCGCACTGCCCTTGCCCCAGCGATATGGTTGATCGGACCATGCCCATTGCCTAAAGGCACGGCGTGACGTATCGCTGCATTGATGAAAAGTTTGGCTGATTCGGCGGCTTTTATCAGCGGTACACCTTGAGCGAGCAGGGTGGCGAGAGCCGCTGAATATGAGCAACCTGTGCCATGGGTGCTGGTTGTGTCAATGCGTTCCGCGGCCAGTTTGTGCACAGCCTTGCCGGCCAGCAGGATATCGACAGCATCGTTTTCGCGGTGGCCGCCTTTGAGCAGGACATGACGTGGCCCCATGGCCTGCAGACTTCTCGCGGCGTCTTCCATATCTTCAAGCGTCCGTATCGTCTTCCCGGTCAGGGCTTCGGCTTCCGGAATATTGGGTGTTAACAGGTAGGTGCAAGGCAGCAGGTCGCTGCGCACAGCCGCAACCGCATCCTGCCTCAGTAATGCGGTGCCGCCCTTAGCAACCATGACCGGATCGATTACGCTGAGCAGGTTGTATCTCTGGATGAGCCCGGCGACAGCGCTGACGATCTCGGCGTTGTAGAGCATGCCGGTTTTAAGCGTGTCAGCGCCGATGTCGTTAAGGACCGTCTCAGCCTGTTTGATAATAAAATTTGTCGATGCCGGGGAAAGACCATGTACACCGAGCGTGTTCTGTGCCGTCAGCACGGTGATAGCGCTGGTACCGTAAGATCCGAGCAGGACAATCGTTTTGAGATCCGCCTGAATTCCGGCTCCACCACCGGAGTCGGAGCCGGCAATGGTCATCACCCTGGTTTCACCAGATGGTTTCTTGCTATTGAACAGCAAGTAAAGTTCCCTGGCTGCGAGAGCGGGGTTCGGGTCATCAGCGATTGCTGATACAACCGCCAGTGAGTCAGCCCCAGCCTCGAGCGCATCGGCACCATTGGTCCAGTTGATGCCACCGATGGCGACCACCGGAATTTTGACGGCTCGGCGAACTTTGCGCAGCATTTCCAGCCCGACCAGTTCGGCATCATTCTTGGTGGTGGTCGGGAAGATGCTGCCGATACCGATATAGTCGGTGCCAGCCATCTCCGCCTTGAGTGCCTGGTCGACCGTGCGGGTGGAAACGCCGATCAGCTTGTCCGGACCGAGCAGCCTGCGGGCATCGTGAACCGTGCCGTCCCCCTGGCCGAGATGCACACCGTCGGCAAAGCTCGCAACCGCGAGTTGCGGATTGTCATTAATCAGAAAGGTGCCGCCGGCTTCTTTGCATATCTGCGCCAATTGGCGAGCCAGATTGACCTGCATTTCAAAAGAACGTTGCTTGTCGCGAAACTGCACGACCTGCACGCCACCACGTAATCCTGCGCGGACTACGTTCAGGACCTGTTCATCAGAACCTTGTGGAGTAATCAGATAAAGACCCTGGATCATTCCTGCTGCTCCCAAATAAAAAAACGCCTGGCTGGTGGCCACGGCGCTTGCCCGCTTAACGGGGGTGCTCGTTGCTGACCAGACCGCTTCCCTCCGCCGGTATGACCCGGATCAGGTTCTAAGGGTTGCTTCGTAGTAAACCGAAGCTCTCAGTAAGCAGCTTACTCCCCTAGCGGTGGTTCAGATTTAAACTTGCGGATAGCCGGCTTATGAATAGTCCGGTTCCTAGTCAACAGCCTAAAAGATTGGCTGCGGTGTGTCAACCGCAACAATCTCGACATGTCGGAATTGTTGCGGTTGACGCACACCTCCGATTTTTAAAACATAATTGAAAAGTTGTGCCTGCTGTTGTCTGTGTGAGTCTGTGACGAAAGGTGTTAGTCGTGAAGGCAAACGAGCAAGGCTTTTTTTAAAATTCAACCAGGCATTGCCTGCACCTCGTTTCTCTCTTTACACCTCTTGAAGTCAATGTTTAAATGCTCGTGCTCTTCAATCCCAGCGGAGATTCTCATGCCTGTCCCCCGCCCGACCCGGGTTGAAATCGACCTCGCCGCTCTCCGGCACAATTTCCGGGAAATCCAGCGCATTGTCGGCCCCGGCTGTGATGTGTTAGCCGTAGTCAAGGCAGATGCTTATGGACATGGCGTCAGTCAGGTTGCTCCGGCTCTTGCTGATGCCGGAGCCCGCCTGTTTGGCGTTGCACTCGTTGAAGAGGGCATGCAATTGCGCAGGCTGGGCATCGAGCAGCCGATCATCATTCTCGGCGGCATTTTCCCCGGTCAGGAGCCTGACGTTCTGGCACATCAGCTCACACCTGTCCTCTATGACCTGACCTGCGCCCGCCAACTGGAACGCGTGGCCAGTGATGCCGGCTGCAATATCGATTATCACCTGAAAGTTGACACAGGGATGGGCCGGCTTGGTTTCCGGGTTGAGCTGCTTGATGAGGCGTTGCCGGTCCTGAAAAACCTGAAAAACCTTAATATGACAGGACTCATGAGTCATCTGGCGGTGGCTGATGAGCCGCAGCGTCCTCTGACCGGGTTGCAGTATGATGCCTTTGCCGGTGTGATTGCGAAAGTCTCTGAAGCCGGGTTTAAGCCTCTTTACCGACACATTGCCAACAGTGCCGGTATTTATAGTCGTGAACTGACCGGATGCAACCTGGTCCGGCCGGGAATCTCCCTGTATGGCGGACTGACCGGCGGTCCATACGTCAACCGGTTTACACAACAGCCGGTAATGAGCTTTATCAGCCAGGTGGCTCAACTTAAGGACATCCCTCCCGGAGAAGGCGTCTCCTATGGGCATCGCTTTGTGACGTCGAGACTTTCGCGTGTCGCAGCGGTCCCGGTCGGCTATGCGGACGGATACAATCGCTTGCTTACTAACCGTGGTGACGTTCTGATCCATGGTCGGCGTGCCCCGGTTGTCGGCACGGTTTGCATGGACTGGACTCTTGTTGATGTCACCGATCTCCCGGACACCCGGGTCGGTGACCAGGTAACCCTGCTTGGCCAGGATGGCGATGCAATCATCACAGCAGAAGAGTGGGCGGACAAAATTGGTTCAATCACCTACGAAGTGTTCTGCCAGATCAGCAAGCGGGTGCCGCGATTGTTTGTCAATGCTTGATCATTTCCGTCTCTGTCGATGAATTTTCCTTCAAACAAGCGATATCTGGCTCTTGATCTCGGCACCACGACCCTGGCCGGGCGATTGTCTGACCCTGTTGGCGAAACTTTGGCAGAGGTGCAGATCGCTAATCCGCAACGGGTACTGGGCGCTGATATCCTCTCGCGCCTGCAGCAGGCATTCGATGGCAAGGGCGAGGATTTACAGGCGCTGCTGATCGAAGGATTGCGCGACCTGATTAAACAACTCCTCACAAAGTCAGACTGTGAACCCTCGGACATTGTCGCTGTCGTCGCCGCCGGCAACCCTGGTATGTCCTGCCTGTTGCGTAATCTGCCGGTCTCTTCTTTGCTCTTCCCTCCGCACAAACCTCCGTACAGGGAATTAGTCAGTATTCCAGTCGATGAAATTGATCTCGGTCTTACTGCTCCACTGGAAATCTTTCCCCTGGTCTCGGGATTTGTCGGCGGCGACCTGGTTGCCTGTTTACTGAGTGCAGGTGCTGTGCTGCCGGGCACTCTTCTGGTCGATGTCGGTACCAACGCTGAACTCGCTTTGTGGGATGGATGGCACTGGTGGGTGACTTCTGCAGCGGCCGGTCCGGCTTTCGAGGGCAGCAACATTGGCGCAGGAATGATCCTGGCTGCTGGAGCGGTAAGCGCTGTCCAATTGGTTGACGACCGTCTGCAACTTGCTGTCGCCGGAGGGGGACAGCCGCGCGGCCTGTGCGGGAGCGGCCTGGCAGCATTGGTTGCTGCTGCGCTGCGGGGGGGCTTGATCGATGTGACCGGCCGTATCCTTTGTCCTGAGGAAGTTGCGACCAACCTGAGTCGCTACCTGGTCGATCAGGGGGGCTCCTGGGCGATCTGTTTTCACCGTAGTGCTGCAGGAGAACTGCTGTTGACGCAGGCGGATGTGCGTAATTTTCAACTGGCCAAGGGCGCGGTGCGCGCCGGGGTCCAGGTGTTGATCGAACGGGGCGGTTTTGCGGCGGGCGATGTGCCGCAGGTGCTGGTGACCGGCGCTCTCGGTACGGCTTTGCCGGTCGAGACTCTGAAAAGGGTTGCCTTGCTGCCTGAGCCCATGTTAGATAAAACCTCCTTTGTCACAAACGGGGTGTTGGCGGGCCTGCAGGCCTATCTGACCACAGCAGATGGTCAGCAGCGACTGACAGCGCTGATGACAATGGTCCAGCCGTTTCCGCTGTCCGGTACGCCGGTATTCGAAAGGCGCTTTCTGGCTGCACTTGAGTTCATTTAAATCTGTTGAATCGTTGATTGGGCTGCGCCCGTTCCTTACAGGGATAAAAAGGATAAAACCACTAACTCGCTATTCAACGCAGAGACGCAGAGACGCAGAGAGAAACAAAAGAATTTTTTGGTTAAACCCTTGTCTCGCCTTTCAGTATCTCTGAGCCACCGCGTTGAAATGGTTTTGCCCGTTGAATCGATTCAACGATTCAACGATTCAACGATTCAACGATTCAACGATTCAACGATTCAACGATTCAACGATTCAACGGGAGGTTTTCAGATGGCTGTCATCAAGCGCGCATTGATCAGTGTTTCCGACAAAACCGGTATCGTCGATTTTGCTAAAGGTTTGAGCAAATTCGGCGTCGAAATTCTCTCGACCGGCGGGACTGCCAGCATAATGCGGCAGGCCGGTCTGAACGTGAAGGATGTCTCTGAGCACACCGGTTACCCGGAAATGCTCGACGGACGCGTTAAGACGCTGCACCCCAAGGTCCACGGCGGCCTGCTCGGTTTACGCGACAACCCGGCCCATGTCGCCAAGATGGCGGAGCACGGCATCACACCGATCGACATGGTGGTCGTCAATCTCTACCCTTTCGAAGAGGCAGTGGCCAATCCCGACTGTACCCTTGAAAATGCCATCGAGAATATCGACATCGGCGGCCCGACCATGCTGCGCAGCGCGGCCAAGAACAACCAGTCGGTAACAGTGGTCATTGACCCCGCTGATTATAACCTGGTTCTCGACGAGATGAATGCCCACGCCGGCAATGTCTCCCGTGAAACCAATTTCCGACTGGCCCTCAAGGTTTATCAGCGGACTTCCGCCTACGATGCCGCTATCTCCAACTGGCTGGGACGCAGGATCGACGAAAAAAGTGCCGATTTTCCGAGCGCGCTGACCTTTCAGTATCAGCGCACCGAGATCATGCGCTACGGTGAAAACCCGCACCAGAAGGCGGCTTTTTATGTCGAACGCGGCATTGAAGAGGCTTCGATCTCCACGGCAAAACAGTTGCAGGGCAAGCAACTCTCGTACAATAACATCGCCGACACCGACGCGGCCCTGGAATGTATCAAGCAATTCAATGAAGGCCCAGCCTGTGTCATCGTCAAGCACGCCAACCCCTGCGGCGTGGCTTATGGCAAGACCATGCTCGAGGCTTATCAGCGCGCCTTCAGTACCGATACCGAGTCGGCTTTCGGCGGCATTATCGCTTTCAACCGTGAGCTGGATGCCAACACTGCCCAGGCGATTGCCGATCAGCAGTTCGTTGAAGTGATCATTGCGCCGAAGGTAGCCACCGAAGCGGTTGCCGTGATTGCTGCCAAGAAAAATGTCCGTCTGCTCGAGTGCGGTGAATGGCCTGATCAATCAGCCGCCCGCCTTGACTTCAAACGGGTCAACGGCGGCATGCTGGTGCAGGAGTCCGATCTGTTGTTGACTGCCGAGCTGAAGGTGGTCAGCAAGCGCCAGCCTACGGCGAAAGAGATGCAGGATCTGCTTTTCACCTGGCGGGTCGCAAAGTTTGTCAAATCGAACGCAATCGTCTATGGCAAAAACGGTATGACCATCGGCGTCGGCGCTGGCCAGATGAGCCGGGTCAACTCGGCGCGTATCGCAGCGATCAAAGCCGAACAGGCAGGACTCGAGGTCAAAGGTGCGGTCATGGCTTCCGACGCCTTCTTCCCTTTCCGTGACGGCATCGACAATGCTGCCACTGTCGGCATCAGCGCAGTCATCCAGCCGGGTGGATCGATCCGTGATGAAGAAGTCATCGCAGCCGCTGATGAACATGGCATGGCGATGGTGTTTACCGGGATGCGCCACTTCAGGCATTAAAACGCTATTCAACGCAGAGACGCAGAGGCGCTGAGAGAAACAAAAGATTTTTTTTGGTTAAACCCCTGTCTCGCTTTTCAGTATCTCTGAGCCTCCGCGTTGAAATGGTTTTGCCTGTTGTAATTTTAGGAGTCCGAAGATGAAGATCTTAGTTGTTGGCGGTGGGGGTCGTGAGCACGCGCTGGTCTGGAAAATCGCTCAGTCGCCGCTGGTAAAAACCATCTACTGTGCTCCGGGCAACCCGGGGATCGCAGGCCTTGCCATATGTGCCCATATCCCCTCAGACGATATCGAGGCACTGCTTGATTTTGCCAAGGCTGAGCAGATCGATCTGACCGTGGTCGGCCCGGAAGTGCCATTGACCCTGGGCATCGTCGACCGGTTTCAGGCGTTTGGACTGGAAATTTTCGGTCCCAATCAGGCGGCAGCCCGCATTGAGGGGAGTAAAAGTTTCTCAAAGGACCTGATGGCCAAATACGCGATCCCGACAGCGGCCTACCAGACCTTCACCGAGCGTGATGCTGCGGTCGCCTACATCAGAGCGCAAGGCGCCCCGATCGTTGTCAAAGCCGATGGCCTGGCCGCCGGCAAGGGTGTCATCGTCGCCATTTCCGAAGAGCAGGCTATCGCTGCCGTTGATGATATCATGCTCGACAAGGTGTTTGGCGAAGCCGGGGCGAGCATCGTCATCGAGGAATTCATGGAGGGTGAGGAGGCTTCTTTTTTTGCCTTTACCGATGGTCGACGAGTCCTGCCGCTGGCTTCATCGCAGGATCACAAGCGGGCTTTCGATAACGACGAAGGCCCGAATACCGGTGGCATGGGTGCTTACTCCCCGGCTCCGGTGGTGACCGCAGCTCTGCATGACGAGATTGTCGAAACCATTGTCAAACCGACCATCGAAGGAATGGCCAGCGATGGATGCCCGTACAGCGGCATCCTCTATGTCGGCCTGATGATCAAGGACGGTAAACCACGGGTCGTTGAATACAATGCCCGCTTCGGTGACCCGGAAGCTCAGCCGCTGCTGATGCGTATGAAGTCGGATATCGTGCCAGTTCTTCAGGCCTGTGCCCGGGGCAACCTGCGGCAGGATTCCATCGAATGGCACGACAAGGCGGCCGTGTGCGTGGTTATGGCCTCGGGCGGCTACCCGGCATCTTATGAAAAAGGCTTTGAGATCACAGGACTGGATGATGTCCTGGCCATGGATGATGTGGTGGTTTTTCATGCCGGCACCAGCCTCAAGGATGGCAAAATCGTCAATGCCGGCGGCCGCGTTCTAGGCGTTACGGGACTCGGCAGTACGGTTGCCGAAGCTATTGAGTGTGCCTACAGTGCTGTGGACAAGATCAACTGGAGCGGCGTGCACTTCCGTAAGGATATAGGCCGGAAAGCGTTGAATCGTTAAAAAGTGAAAAGTAAAAAGTAAAAGGTAAAAGGTAAAAGGTAAAAGGTAAAGTACGTCATAGGACAAAAGGCACCTGTTTTTATTACTTTTCACATTTCACGTTTCACTTACATAGGAAGAAACAATGAAAGTAAACCCTTTAGTCGGCATCCTTATGGGAAGCGACAACGACTATGAGATCATGAAAGAGACGGCCGTAGCTCTCAAGCAGTTTGGTATCCCTTTTGAGATGACGGTCTCCAGCGCCCACCGCACGCCCGAACGTACCTCCCGTTATGTGCGTGAGGCCCATGGTCGGGGAATCAAGATCCTGATCGCCGGAGCTGGAGCTGCCGCTCATCTTGCCGGAGTGGTTGCTGCCGAAACAACCCTGCCGGTGATCGCTGTGCCGATCGACGCTACGGCCCTCAACGGTATGGATGCCTTACTGGCAATGGTGCAGATGCCGGCCGGCATTCCGGTGGCGACCATGGCAATAGGTAAGGCCGGTGCCCGCAATGCCGGTATTTTCGCAGCGCAGATGCTGGCTGTTTATGACGCCGGACTCAGCGCCAAGCTGGTGCAGTTCAAAGCCGATATGGCCCTGGAAGTTGAAGCCAAGGCGGAAGCACTCAATAAACGCCTGAAAGAGGATTTCGGCGGCTAGCAGTCCAGCTCATGGTCTCCGGAGGTTGTAAGTCTTAAGCTTGACATGACCAGAAGAGTCATATTATTTTGTGCAGGTTGCTGTCGTATCGGAATTGTTTGTCGCTGCTGATGCGGCCGTCTAAATGGGGGGGAAAACTGAAGTTTTCGCCCTCTTTTTCAGGAGTAAATAATTTGAGTAAAGAACAGAGCTTCACTGACCGGTTGTGGGATTTTTTCTGTTCCCTGAAACTGGCGATCAGTATCCTGATTCTGCTCGCGACGACCTCGATCATCGGCACGGTTATCGAGCAGAAC
>JACZKE010000034.1 GCA_014860225.1 Desulfuromonadales bacterium | reverse complement strand
GATGTCGAGAATGTGGAGGATTTAGGCACGGATATCACCGACACCAAAAAATCGGACTGGAATGAACCTCAGGATGACTTTGAGCCACATTCCGAGAAGATCAAGAGAGAATGATTGTTGGCTTGGAACTGTCCAAAATTGGGGTAAGTTGAAAAAATGTCATGACGAGTTAAGCCTCTTCGGAGATGTGATAGCTTATTGTCATGACAGCTAAAAAAGTATGCAAAGCGTTCGCGAATTTCAGAGTACCAGTTTCGACAAATTGTGCGCCTGTTTGAATCCGTGATCGATTTAGAGGCCACCCAGATTGCTAAATTGACCAGTCTGAATTGCAACACGATTGACCGGAACGCCACTACACTTTAAACCTCCACCTTTCCAGCCTTCCAAAGAGCCACCGCGCTGCAGGTTCTGGCCCAATAATTGGCCTTTTCTTCTGAGGGGTACTTGAAAAAATCCTGCGTCCAGCCAAAGGCGGGGTTTTGATAAAGATCGCGCAGCACGTTGGCAATGTGTTTGGCTTTCCAGTCGGTGTTGAGCAAAAAATCGTGCACCATCTTGACCATTTTTTGGGTTGCAGGGCCGAGGGATTGGGATGATAAATTATGTTTCGCGTCCAGTCGGAAATCCTTTCATCCCTTTTGGCCCTTTCCACAGCCATCCCCTTGGGCAGATCCTCCTGACCGTCAAACTCCTTATGGAACTGATAGAGGCCGGAAGCCCGGTACTCGCGCACCAGATCGATCAGGGTTTCGTTGGAACAGGGGATGTCTCCGGAAAAATTCTGAGCATGCTCGGCGGCCTTTTCCAGACTCCACGTGCAATCGAGGATAAGGTCGATATCGTCGGTTGTCTGGATCTTTTCCCCGTCGAAACAGGTTCCGATCACATCGACCAAGGGGGAATTCTGATCAAAACCGTATTTTTCCTGATTCTTTTTGTGCAGGGAAAAGGGCTGCGAATAGATCGCATAAAGGGAGAACCTTCACTCCAAGAATTGTCGAAGTTGACACATCGCTCAGAACTGTCGGAAATGGTCACTGGAAGCATCCTCTTCGCTTCGTTATCCTGAAAAGCCTTCATAGTGACCAGGGAGATATACTCGGCAAGCTTGCCAAGACCACTAAACACAGCAGCAGCCTCCAGGCTGATCCCATATCATCGCCGAATGTCCTGCGGGTCGATGTAAGTGCATGCCTTAACAAGATCTTCTTCCACAAAACCGATTTTTCTGACATCCTCCGTCGCCCGCTGACTGAAGAGATTTTGAAACAAAATATGGATGCCGGATGGAGTGTAATCGAGAAGATAGGGAAGCCCCCGGGTGCGCAGGAAATCCTCAACAAACCGGATCAGGGGAAGAACCTGATCGAAAAGGTGTCGCTGCGTTTTCTGGTCTGCATAGAGCTTGTGGTTTTCGTTTTCCAGAAAGATTTCGAAATCAAGCGGCATGAGCACCGACTGCGACCTTACCCCGACCACCGGGATATGGATCTGCAGTGCTCGTTGCACGCTCAGCTGCGGCAAGGAAGATACCGGTTCGGCCAGGGCCGGGAAAATAGGATCGAGCCTTAATCCGACCAGCTCACGTCCGATAACTATGACATAGTGACTTAAGGCAAAGCAGTTCTTCATCTGCTCAATCACACTCTGGTAATATTGGTGGGCATTCATAGGCACCTCGCGCAATTTTTGATTTTTAAGCGTCTGATGACCGGTGACTTCTTGGGGTGTTTTGTCTACGACTTCTACGCCTACCTTTACTTGCATTTATGGAGCGCAGCGGAATTGAATCACCACCAGTATTCTACTGGCTCTCCCATTCTTGAAATACTGCTTATGTTATCCTCGCCTTCCGGATATGCCATCAGCCCATCGACAAGCCAATACCAGTTGTAGGTTGATTCGATGACGGCACCTTCAAGGGTGCCGCTGTACAACGAAAGCTTCTCGGTGATCGTTGCAATATCGTTCGGCAGTTTTTCCTTGAAGATTCGCTTTCCGCTTTCATCAATGATTGCCACATAGCTGTTGGTTGAATGTAGATCGATTCCAGCGTACAGTTTCATTGGGCACCTCCTGATGTTAAAGATTGATCTCTGTAACAGCATATCAGGAAGTCTTTGCTTTCTCGTTATGACAGGGGGTGCCTTTTATATGATTATCAGGTCTCTTTTTGTTCTCAACTATCAGCCATTCTGCAAATTGAGGACATCAGTAGATTTGGGCGTATCCCGATCTGACAATGCCTGTCAGATCAAGTTTCGAATACTATAGCTGAGTCTAAGTAATCCTGATCACCACACCATCTTATCAAGACCCCTTCCGTTCCTCCTTTTATTGAGTTGCCAGATGCTCCCGATGCCGATGGCCAGCGTCGTACAATGATATATAGTTAAGGTGTTACCATCATCTGACAGCCGGGGAGGTCATCATGCTGGTTACCATCGAATTCTGTAAGCAGTGAGACTATTGAGACCGAACCACTAGTCTGGCGGAGAAAGTCAAAAAAACGTTGCTAGCGGAGGTCGAGCTTGTCGAGTCGAGCGGCGGGGTATTTGAAGTCGCTGTGGACGAGACGCTGGTCTACTCGCAAAAACAGACCGGCGAGTTTCCCGACGAAGCTCCGCTGGTGGAAAAAATACGCGGCTGGTTAGGCCCATGCCTCCCTATTTCCTGGATGAGGAAAGGGGGCAGGGCAAAAAGGGGGGTATTCTCATGCGTTTTGACCAGTTCCTGAAAGAGGTCTGCCCTCCACTCGACTTGGAGTGGCGCAAGTACCGGCGGCGGGATGCCAAGCACCGGGTCGAGAAACGGATGGAGGAACTCGGTCTGCCCGATTACGCCACTTACCTGGAGCGGATAAGGTGCGATACCGAGGAGGCCGCGAGTATGGCCGAACGGATGCGGGTCACCGTGAGCCGTTTCTTCCGGGAGTGGGAGCGCTGGGAAACGCTGCGACAGGCTGCCCTGCCTCGGATTCTGCTGGAGAAGGGGCCGGGCGAACCTTTACGGATTTGGAGCGCGGGGTGCTGCGGCGGAGAGGAGCCGTACACCTTGGCTATCTTGTGGTTGGAACACTTCTGCGAGCGAGGTCTCGCTCGGCCGGTTGAAATCCTCGGAACCGACATCGATGCCGCCAGCCTGGAGCGAGCCCGTTTGGCCATCTACGGTAAAGGATCAGTCCGGGAAATCCCAAGGCCGCTGCTGCAGAAGTATTTCCGCAAAGAAGATCGGCTCTGGCACCTGGACGAGAGGGTGAAGAGGATGGTGCGCTTCGCCAAGCAGGATCTGATGCATTCCGCACCGCCCCAGAGAGTGGACCTTGTCTGTTGTCGCTATCTCGTCTTCACTTACTACCGGGAAACGCTCCGGTTTGAGGCCGCTATGCGCTTAAGGCAGGCGTTGCGTCCGGGTGGTCTCCTGATGATCGCCCGCAAGGAGGAGTTGGGAAGTGCTGCAGAGCTTTTCGAGCCCTTGCCGGAGGCCGATGGTGTTTTTCGCAAGAGGGAGTTTGATTTCCCTTGAGGGTGACCAATCGCCAGACCGATGACCCCCAAATTGCTGCGGTAGACTCCCTGGACAAAGACGCCACGATCCAATGATTCCTTCAGCCACGAAGAAACGAAGCGGTCGAGCACCACGAAAAGGACAACGGTGGTGATCAGCGCATAAAGGATCAGGGTGATTAGGGGGCCATGCCGGACGTCGGTCTTGGCCGGTTTGACGAACAGCAGGCAGGACAGGTTGGATATCTTGGCGAAGATGGACCTCATTGAAATGTAGTCATCGATACTTGATCTGACAATACCTGTCAGTTTTTCACATCACTGAATACTGTGAAGTCGGTCCGCAATAGTGGACACCATAATTTGGTCAGGCGGATACTATTTTTGTGTGATAAGTTGTTTTAGATTGAGAAAAGGAGCGTGATGGCCAGATTCTTACAACCACTGTTAATAGGAACAGCCAACCAGATTTCCGAGGTTGGCCGTTTCAATGTCTTATTGCGTAGCGCGTGTCTAATACCCCGCCGCTTGCGGCGGGGATTATTTATTTACTTGAGTGAAATGGATAACCGGAAAAGTTATGGTATTTTTTATTAATCAATGATGAAAAGGACGAAGGAGAGAACATCATGATGGAACTGGATCTGGAACGGCTGAGGAAAAAGCTGATCCGGAGCCGCCAGAAGGTTTTTCAGCGTTATCAATCGCTGGGGGAAGACTGGCAGGCACTGAGTGAGCGGGATAAGCGGGAGTTGGAGGATATCAAACTGGCACTGGCCAAAATGGCCGGCACGATATATGGCATCTGTGAAAGCTGTCGCAAACCGATCTCACAAAATCGGCTCGAAATCTTTCCCGCGCTCTTTACTGCTTGAAATGTGCCGCCAGCCAAGAAGAAAAGGGGAAGCGACCTCCTTGGACCTGTCTGATTCTGCCGGGCTTTTTGAAGTCAGAGGGGTGCTTTCCCCGCTCTTCAGCAGAGCCTGTTAAATTGCAATAATCAATGTCTTAGGAGCAACAGCTAAGCGATCTTCTGTTAGGAGAGCTGAATGATGCAAATACCTTTGCAACTGACATTCCGCAACATGAACGCCTCAGAATCGCTGGAATCCTATATTCGCAAGCGAGTGGAAAAGCTTGACGACTTCTCAGAGACTCTTGTTTCTTGCCGGGTGGTGGTGGAAGCACCGCATAAACATCAGCACAAAGGCCGTCTCTACCAGGCGAGAATCGATATCTCTCTGCCGGGGAAGACATTTGCCGCCAGCAGCGAACAGAACCTCAATCAGGCTCATGAGGATGTATATGTCGCGGTCCGAGATGCTTTTGATGCCGTGCAGCGCCAGATGCAGGAGAGTATATACCGCCAGAAGGGGCATATCAAAAGACATGAAGCCGTCCCCTACGGGCGCATCTCGGAATTACATCCGGAAGGGGATTTCGGAAGAATCCTCAGTGCAGAGGGGAAGGACATCTATTTTCACAGAAACAGTCTTTTGCATGCCGATTTTGACGAGTTGGAGACCGGCATGGAAGTGCGTTTTGTCGAACAGCAGGGGGAGGAAGGCCCGCAGGCGAGCAGTGTGCTGCTGATCGGCAAGCACCACATTGTGGAATGATATATTTGAAATAGCAAAGATAGGGATACACTTAATGAATCTTGCGGCGACCGGTACAAAAATCAGAGCTGCTGTTAGTTTTTCATAGCTCCTCGACAACTTTGCTCAAAGCAAAAGAATAGCTGAACCTGAGAATCGCTTCTTTCTGGGTTATTCAAGAATATTCGTTTTTTGAAAAAAAACAGTCTTTTCGATGGAGATGTGCCCTATGAAAATCTCCGAAATATTAAAAGATGGTAAGGAGCGTGACGTTAGCAAAGATGAATTAAAGTACCTGATGGTGACCCAGCAGATACTGTTCTTTAAATGGTCTGACGGGTGGGTTGTCATCGGGCGCGATGAAATGCGCGATCAGATGTCCTTATACAATGGGGTTGACCGGCGGGAACACCAGATATTTGCACACAACTATCGATTCTGGTAACAGCAGCATTATTTACAGAAAAATCAAATAATTAAGGAGTTATCTTTTTAATAATCCCTGCTGAGTGGGGCATTTCAAAGGAGAAGTTCCGGCCTTCTGCCATTTTTTTGTATTGGTTCTGATGCTGGCAAGATCGTTTGGGAAGAATCATCACTGAAGAGATCCCTTGGCTAGATGATTTTGGCAGCTTTTCTGCTATGCGGAGGCGAAGCTCATGCAGAATAAAATTCTCATAGTTGAAGACGATTAAGACCTGCTAAAGCTGGAATGTATCCTCCTGACAGCCATGGGCTATTCAGCCTATGGAGCTATGACCGGCGTGGCGGCACTTACGGCTATTGCAACAGATCCTCCAGATCTCATCATGCTGGATGTGATGCTTCCGGAACTGGATGGTTTTGAAGTCTGTAAACGCATCAAGAGCAACCCGGCAACACGACATATCCCGGTGGTCTTCTTATCCGGAAAGAATACTCCTGAAAATATTTACCACGGAAAACAGATCGGTGGTGATCATTATTTCACCAAACCTTTCAATTCAGCCATGGTCATGGACGCCATTAAACAGCTGCTCAAAGAGGAGGCAGTGGCTCCCGGAAAGTCAATGATGCTTCACTAGTAAGTACGCCAGCAGCTGTGGTCAGCCACTGCCAGAGTCCCATTGGGTCTTATGGCCCAAGTCATTGTTTACAAATCAGTTCCATTGCTGGTGTTTACGAAATATTTCAGAGTGAGCTCGGTTTTCTTCTGAACTTTGTTATCTTTACTGGACAACTGGAGCAGAACATATCTGCGTTGAACAAGGAGGTGTAAATTGGCACAAGGAACAGTCAAGTGGTTCAATGAGGCGAAGGGATTTGGATTCATTGAGCAGGAAAATGGGCCCGACGTGTTTGTTCATTTTTCCGCTATTCAGGGGGAAGGGTTCAAGAGTCTCAACGAAGGAGATCGCGTCAGTTTCAATGTCGTCAAAGGGCCGAAGGGACCCCAGGCGGAAAACGTAATGAAGATCTAGCAGGATATCACTTCTGCAATTTCCTGCAGGGCTTTTTTCTGTTCTTCCGCAACTTGAAGACCCTCAGTGTCAGCTGAGCTGGTAGCTTGTCCAAGGCTGGTTAATTCCGGATATCCGGTGGGCGAAAAGGTTGACAAACCCTCAGGGGGAATAATCCCATCTTTCAAACAGTGTCAGTTCCCAGCTGTCCGTCAGGCTGTCGTGACGCAGGATATAATTGTCTCCGGCGTTGCTACGGATTTTGAAGTAGCGGTGATCGGTGGCCAACCAGCGATCGACAATCTCAACCACGTTGATCCGCCGCTCGCCGAGGTAAAAATGCTTTGGAATCGCTTCACCACAATGGCTGGAATTGCAGACCACCCGGATCTGGAATATCGACTCTTTCAGTACGGACTCTCCCTCCTTCTGCGACGATCGGTCTGCCCTGAACCGGTTACTCGATCAGATAGCGCGGCTCGCTGATCGACTGACCATGACAGAGTGGACAGCAGCCCGACCTTTTAAGGCGCTCCCGCTTGGTGAATACAAAGCCGCAGTCCCGGCATTCGGCTGGCAGTACGCCCGGTGAAGTTTCTCCCCTATGCAGGCTCTGGTGGATATGGTCGAGGTGCGCGTAGATTTCGCTTTGAGCCACACCGACCTGTTCCGGGATCTCCCTCGCGGTCAGCGGGTTCTTCCGGAGAAGGGCTTTCATGCTCTGTCTCAGGGTGTCTGCACGCAAGGCCGGAATCGGGGCTGGATTTCGTTTCATCGGCTGCTCAGCTGCATATCTGCTCGTGGTATGAATTTTACCCGTCTCATTGCCTTCTTGACCGTTCCCGGCCCAGTTCTTTACTAACCAGACCGACCAGATCGACCATCTGTTCAGCAATCAGTTCCATCAGATCGTCCACCGTAACTATGCCGATCAGGGCACCAGCATCATCTACCACCGGCAGGCGACGTACTCCTCGATCACGTATTTTTTCGATGGTTTCCTGCAGCCCGTCCTGTTCTTTTACACTGAGCAGTTCATAGCTCATGGCATCCCCGACCGAGACTTTGTCCAATTCGATCTCCTCGGCCAGCAGTTCAACGACGATGTCGCGATCGGTGAGAATGCCGACTGGCATCAGCCGGCCATTGCGGCTATCGGTCACCACCAGGGCCCCGACATGTTCTGAGCGCATCATCTTAGCCGCCTCAAGAATGGTTTTTTCCCGATCAACAACGACGACCTCACGATTACAAAATTCACCGATTAACATGGTCTCCTCCAGCTTATGTGGTTGCTCTCTCTTACATCTACTCCTTCAGTCTTCTGCATAAAGGTGACTCTCCGCATATCTCTCATGTACCTTTCCCGGTCTGCACATTTTTTGACCAGTGACAGGTTGTGCAGCGTATAGATCAGGTCGAAGGAACTGATCAGCTGATACCCCCCGACTTCATGTATTACGTTAGCTCTAAAAGCAAGCCTGTCAAGATGTCTTATTTATCCTCCTACATCGTTCCGAGGTGCTCAGATTGTCAGAAATGCGAAATCCTTAGTACCCCTGATATGGCTGACAGTTGTCAAGAGATCAAATGTTTCCTGCCCAACCGGTTTTCAGCGGTCCTCTTAAGTGAATAATTCCAGAACTGCATCAACAGTTTTCTGTTCCCGTTCCCTGGTCAGGCGTCTCTGTTCAGAAATCCTTCAGCCTCGAACTGCCTACCTCGATTTGCTAGCTGCATATACTATGATATGTGTTTCAGAGAACCTTTAACCGTGAGGAAAGGAGAAAACCATGTCTATCGCTAAAGTCATCGAGATCCATGTAGAAGGCAGTTCCATCGAGGAAGCAGCAGCAGCGGCCTTGGGAGAGGCGGCCAAAACGGTAGACCAGATCAGGAGCCTCTACATCGAGGACATTCAGGCTATCGTGGAGAACAACAAGATTGCCAAGTACCGCCTCAACACCAAAGTTACTTTTGTCATCAAAAACTGACGATGACCAGAGCTGACCTGGTTATTCTTTTAACGGCAGGATCTCAGGGTCTTCGCTTTTTTTGTTCTATTAGGCCGTCAAACCCCCTGTGTCAGCATGGTTGTCGGTGTGCCAAGAAGTTGAAGCTGCTGAATGCGGCTTAGCCATGCTGCACCAGTGATGAGGGATAGGCCCCTCGGTGTCGCCTATCAGGAGGAGGCACCAAACCACCCTGAGCTGCGGCCGTAAAGAGCGGCCGTGGTGAGCGTCATGGGAAAAGGCAGGGAAACCCCTGTCAGGTATGAAATAACGGAGACGAACGCAAGTGAACCATCGAAGAAGTGTCGATAATTGTAGACGATGTCAAAACCGGGTTCTCGACAACACCCTGGGACAAGTCAGACGGGGACCTGAGTTTTGGTCTGGCGGCATCCGGTATAGAGGTGGCGTGACCTTATTTCAGACACTGGAATGGAACTTGGGAAGCTGTCGTTCCGATGCTAAGGGATCGGTTCAAGCGGAGCCCCCGCAAGAGCCTGAGTACCAATGCGGAGCACAGTGGCGGAGCCATGCGTAGTAGTGATGAAGCAGTTGTAATGACTGTGGAGCAAAGACATGGCCTTATCAGATTTTGGGAATGTGACAACCATGAAGCGGGAGGATCCGTTGCCCAAAGCCAAACCGTTTGAGATACCCAAGAGGGTCGTCTGGGATGTTTGGAAACGAGTGGCCGCCAATAAAGGCGCGCCAGGCGTGGATAAGACGAGCATCGAAGCATACCAGAGTCGCTTGGGGGATAATCTCCATACCTTGTGGAATCGGATGAGTTCGGGGAGTTACTATCCTCGACCGGTACGGCAGGTCTTAATACCCAAAGGGGATGGGGATTTCCGCCCCCTGGGGATACCGACTGTGGCCGACCGGACCGCTCAGATGGTCGTAAAGATGATCCTCGAACCGAGGTTTGAGCGAGTATTTTATCCGGCCTCCTATGGTTATCGTCCAAAGCGGAGTGCAAAGCAGGCGGTCGCGCAAGCGCGCCGTAACTGCTGGCACTATGACTGGGTGATCGACCTGGATATCAGGGCCTTCTTTGACACTATTGACCATGAACTGATGATGCGTGCGGTAGAAAAGCACGTCCCAGAGAAATGGATCCGACTCTACATCCAACGCTGGTTGGAGAGTGAAGTAGTGTTGGCAGATGGAACAATAGAGACACGGAACTGCGGAACTCCGCAGGGAGGTGTCATCAGCCCACTGCTGGCTAATCTCTACCTGCACTATGCTTTTGATCACTGGATGCAGCGGAATCATCCGTCCATACCGTTTGAGCAGTATGCGGATGATGTGCTCTGCCACTGTCGAAGTCAGAAGGAGGCTGTGACGCTCTTAGAAGTGCTACGAGGAAGACTGTAAGATTGCAGGCTGGAGTTACACCCGGCAAAGACAAGGCTGGTCTACTGCAAGGATGGGAAGCGAAGGGCGAAATATGGCCATACCCGTTTTGATTTCCTCGGATTCAGCTTTCATGGACGAACCGTACAGGATAGTCGCGGGAACCTCTTTACGGGTTTCAATCCGGGAGTGAGTCGAAAGGCACTAAAACGGATGAACCAAGCGGTCCGAGATCTTAAAATTCACCGTAGAACGAGCTTAACTTTGCAAGAGTTGGCTGCCATCCTCAATCCAATGCTACGAGGATGGGTAGGGTACTATGGAGCCTTTTACCCAGAACCGCTACGACGGTTTCTGGTGAGACTGGATCTGAGGTTAGGGCTCTGGGCAAGGAAGAAGTGCAAGACGTTATGGAGGAGAAAGCAGCGCTCATGGGCATGGCTCAAGCGTTGTCGAATGTCTTCTCCGCAGTTGTTTGTACATTGGGACTATCTGTTCTCATAGGGTGATGGATAAGAAGAGCCGGATGAAGCGAGAGTTTCACGTCCGGTTCTGTGAGGGCCTGAGGGGGAGGTTCCCTCGGGCTACTCGACTCTTTTCTCATTATGCCGCTTTGGAACGGAGGTCATCTTCGGGGAACCTTTTTCGTTCAGCATTGAGCCGAACAGTTTCGTTTGCGAAAAACTTGCATTGGTTTTGGTCATATTCGTTCAATTCGTAAGCGTCAATCCTAGCAGTTTTACGGATTTTTAGTCCGTAAAATGTTAAAATCATCGGGCATTAAAAATTCCCCGCTGAGGCAAAACAACTATGAGTCATACGTTCCGTAAAGTTGATCTGGAAACACTCTTCTTGCTGCCGCCTTCCTTGGACGACTGGTTGCCAGAAGGTCATCTGGCCCGCTTTCTTTGTGAGGTAACACCACTCTTCGTTCAAATTCTTCTCATCGCCCACCAGATGAACGTCCTGAAGCTGGGCAAGGTCAGCCTTGATGGGACCAAGATCAAAGCGAACGCTTCCAAACACAGTGCTTTGAGCTGGAAGCATGCCTGCACACTTGAAAAGCAACTCAAGGCTGAAGTCGAAGACCTCCTGCGACAGGCTGAAGAAGCCGACCGGGCAGTTCTTCCGGATGGTCTGGATATCCCGGTAGAACTGGCGCGTCGCGAAAAACGCCTTGCCGCCATTGCCGCAGCCAAAATCGAAATTGAACGGCGAGCTACCGAACGCTATACTGAAGAACAGGCAGACTTCGAGAAGAAACTCGCCACTCGCAAGGACAAAGAGCAAAAAAACGGCAAAAAGGCAGGATGTAAGAAGCCAAAGCCTCCCGAACCTGGCCCTCGTGATAAAGACCAAGTCAATCTCACCGACGAAGAATCCCGCATTATGCCTTCTTCTGGCAATGCTTTTGAACAATGCTATAATGCTCAGGCCAGCGTCGATGTCGACACCATGCTGGTCGTCGGTCAGCACCTCAGCCAGAACCCCAAAGACAAGCTGGAAATCGAACCTGCCCTTGAAGTCTTAAACAAACTGCCGGAAGGACTGGGAACGATTGACGCTCTATTAGCAGATGCTGGCTACTTCATCCAAAACAATGTCGATAGCTGCCTGGAGGAGAAAACCCTGCCATACATCAGCAATCATCGTGATGGGCACAACCAAAGTCTCAAAGAACGTTTTGCCGAGCCGCCCCCCTTGCCCGAGAATGCCGATGCTGTCACCGAGATGAAACATCGGTTGAAGACAAAAGACGGTCGAGCAATCTATGCCAAGCGAAAATGCACAGTCGAACCGGTCTTCGGTATTATCAAGGCCATTATGGGTTTCAGACAATTCCTGCTCCGTGGGGTGGAGTCCGTCCGCGGAGAGTGGAATCTGGTCTGCATGGCTTGGAACTTGAAACGAATGCATGCTCTGGCTGCATAAAACAGCCAAAACATCATTTTTTGCAACCAAACAGGCGCCGTTTAAACCGGCGGTGACCGATTTACCACAAAATTTTCATGTCAGCGGTTTGTAACTATCGGATTTACCTTCAAGGCTTGGTGCCGCTGGTCAAGTCCGACAAACTGCTAGGGTAAAATACTTAAAATGTTAGATAACGTCAATTGAACATATCGTGAGCGATATATGTTCTACCTTGATGCACAGGGAAGGAGATGCCAGCAATTATTCCAAGATTGCGATGTGGTGGGGATAGGGTGGGGAGAAAACATCTTAAATATCAATGGCTTACAAGATTAATCTTGTAAGCCATTGATATTGTTTGGTGGAGCTAGGCGGGATCGAACCGCCGACCTCTTGAATGCCATTCAAGCGCTCTCCCAGCTGAGCTATAGCCCCGAACAGGTGCAGATTTATAGCAGAGCGCCACAGGAGTGTCAACAGCTTTTTTCCCATTCAATGGCGCTCATGGATCAGTGGTCAGACTCTCAACTTTCCTTGAATTCGCTGTCGGCCGCCGAGGTGCTGCGGAAGAGGGTAAGCAGCATTTTGAAACGCTTGACGGCTTTTACTTCGTGGGAAATACCGCCGGGCATCAGGACGATTTCTCCAGCGGAAACAGTCACCGGAGTGCCGCCAATAATAATCTGTGCTTCGCCATCAAGCACCTGAACGAAGGCGTGAAACGGAACGGTGTGCTCTGAGAGCGCCTGGCCTGCATCGAAGCTGAAGACTGTCAGTGTCCCTGTCTCGTGTTGTAATAAGGTACGGCTGACAACGGCGCCATCCTGGTAAGGGGTCATCTCCGCCAGGGCATAAGTTTTTGCCGGATCTACATGAATCTGAGCTGGTTGTGTCGACATAGCTTGTCTCCAGTTCTGTTTATAGTGTTGGAAGACAGTTTAATCCCCTTTGCAAAATCCGCTATTGACTGGTGTCAAGATT
Organism: Desulfuromonadales bacterium; assembly: GCA_014860225.1. Classification (GTDB taxonomy): domain Bacteria; phylum Desulfobacterota; class Desulfuromonadia; order Desulfuromonadales; family BM103; genus M0040. The sequence continues at coordinate 84,460 of JACZKE010000034.1, read as the reverse complement.
CTGCAAATACGTCAGGAATTCAGAAAGCTATCGACCGCAGCGCTTTAAACTGTAATTCCGGCCAGCAGAAAAAGTGCTTCCTGGTACTTTTCCGAGGTTTTAACGACGATCTCATCTGGCAGCGGTGGCGGCGGTGCCTGCTTGTTCCAGTCGAGAGTCTCCAGGTAATTGCGTACAAACTGTTTGTCGAAGCTCGGCTGGGGACCGCCTGGATGATAGTGCTTTCTCGGCCAGAAACGTGATGAATCCGGCGAGAGCGCCTCGTCGATCCAGATCAGACTGCCGTCATCCATGAGACCATACTCAAATTTGGTGTCGGCGATAATGATACCTTTTTCCCAGGCAAAGTCACGGGCACGACAGTAAATTTCCAGGGTTTTGTCGCGAATCTGTTCGGCGATCTCCTGGCCACAAAGCTTAATGGTTTCTTCGAAGGAAATATTCTCATCGTGTTCTCCAAGTTCAGCCTTGGTGGACGGTGTGAAGATTGGTTCGGGAAGACGAGCGCTCTCAAGGAGATTTTCAGGCAGTGGGATACCACAGATACTTCCCAACCGCTGATACTCTTTCCAGCCCGAACCGGATACGTAGCCGCGCACGATACATTCGACCGGCAGCGGTCGTGCTTTCTTGACCAGCATACTGCGGCCTTCGAGCTGGTCGCGATAGAAATGCGTTTCCGCTGGAAAGTCGCTGACCTCGGTCGCGACAATGTGATTCGGAATGATATCGGCCATCAGTTTGAACCAGAAGATCGAAATCTGGTTGAGAACCTGTCCTTTTTTCGGGATGCCTTCATTCATGATGACATCAAAGGCGGAAAGACGATCGGATGTCACGATCAGCAGGTGCTCACCAAGATCATAAATATCGCGCACCTTACCGCGATTGACCAGTTTCAGGTCCGGCAGATTGGTTTCAAGGACAATGGCACTCACGGTTTATTTCTCCTTGTTGAGCATACTTTGGGTACGCGGGGCAATTGTAATGGTCGCTGCGTTGCGGAGCTCAGCCAGGCGTTGTTCTACTGCTTCATTCTGCTTTCGGCTGAGAATAGACTTCCGCAACTCCTCGCGTTTGGCAGCATCCAGCTTCGCAAGGTCAGCAGCTATGCGTTCCTTGATATCGGCGACAACAAAACGATTCTGGATCTCGAAGACCTGATCAATAGCGGTTTGTTCTTCATTCAGAGCAAAGGTTGCTGCCGCCAATTCTTCAGAAGTGCCGATGCGTGGCACGAAGGGGCTGTATGTGCGAGTAAACTCACCAGTTTCTTCGAGCTTGTAGCCGGATTCTTTAGCCAGATTAGCCAAATTGCCCCCATCGCGCAGATCGGCGACCAATTTCTCGGCCGCTTCCCGGGCCAGTTTGGTTGATTCCGCTGCCCGGTAGGCTGCTGTTACCAAGTCTTTAACCTCGGCGAATTCGGGAATGTGGCTGGCAATCCGTTCCTTCAGGCCAAACAGGATGACCCCATCTTCAGTGACAACCGGCTTTGCCAGCTCATTCTCTTCCAGTAGAAGTGCGGTATTTATGATCTCTTCATTACGGCCGATACCATCAATGTAACCATCACGGGCAAAGGGGCCCGTCTCTTTCAGGCCGAGTTCGTTGGCCTTCGCTGCAGCGTTCAGGTCGCCGGACTTGCGATTGATATTATAGGCGTCCATTGCTTTTTCGAAAGCCAGCTGTTTGGCCTTCTCGGCACGCAGCCCTTCCTTGACTTCGTCAATGGCGTCTTCCATAGAGCGCATACCTGGTTCGGTGTACTCTTCCACCTTGATTATATGGTAGCCGAAGGGAGTTTCCACCAGGTCGCTTATTTCTCCGGGGTTCATGTTGAATGCTGCTTCTTCAAAAGGTTTGACCATCGAGCCGCGGGTGAAATATCCGAGGCTGCCGCCTTTAACTGCGCTGGCCTTATCGTCGGAGTTTACCCTGGCCAGTTCAGCAAAATCTTTTCCGGACTTGACCTCTTCCAGAAGCTTTTCGGCAAAAATTCGCTTCTCGGCACGAATTTTATCATCGGTACCTTCATTAACTGCGATCAGAATGTGGGATGCCTTGATCCGTTCAAGGATTTCAAATTGGTCGAGGTTGCGACGGTAGAACTTTTCCAGGTCGCCCTCTTCGAAAGTCACACCATCAAGGTAACGCTGTGGTTCGAATTGCAGGTAACGCAAGGCAACCATTTCCGGTACGCGGAATAATTCCTGTTGCTCGCTGAAATAGGCCTGCAGGGCTTCATCCGAGACTTTGACTTTCTTCTCAAAGGACGCCGGCGTCAGACCGACAAAGTTGAGATTGACCTTCTCATTGTTTTTGCGGAACTCTTCCTCGATTTCAGCATCGGTGACGGTGATGCCGGCCTGGAGGTGCTCACGCACCTTGTTGACGATCAATTCGCTGCGCTGCAGAGACTCGAATTCATCGCTGTTCATGCGCTGATAGGCCAGAACCTGCAGGTAGCGATCTTTATTAAAGACACCGTTCTCCTGAAAAGCCGGTACCTGGGCAATGGCATCGATCAGCTCTTTTCTGCTGACATCAATTTGAAGGCGCTCTGCCTCTTCCTGCAACAACGTCTGGTCGATCATGCTGTCGAGTGATTTTTCTGCCAGCTTCAGTTGTTTTTCCAGGGCCGGGGTGAACTGGTCCTGATAGATGCTCTGGTAGAGTTGGTAGAGGTTGCTGTAGGTATTCTGAAAGTCGTTGTAAGAGATGGTCTTTCCGTTAACCACAGCTGCTTCAGCAGTCGGGTCATCACCGCCAGGTCCCCCGGGAGCCGAGAGCATGGCATAGCCGATAACAAAGCTGAGAATGATGATTGCAAAGGCCAGTTTGATGATGATGGATTTCTGTTTGTTGCGGACAAAGTCGAGCATGAGTTCAGGTTTCTCCTCGAGGTGTTTTTGTGACTTTTGGGAACAGGGCCGAATGTTAGACAATCACCTGTGGAAATGCAACAGTTTTTCCTTTTATCTCTTGAAATGATAAAGGGCTTTTGCTAGTGTAAACAACATTTTCCCTGCTTATCTCGGGCCACCTTCACTTTAATAGGAATTGCCACTCATTATGATCAACTTGTTTGATGCAATATTAGGTATGTTCTCCAATGATCTCGCGATTGACCTGGGAACTGCAAACACTCTGGTTTATCTCAAAGGCAAAGGGGTTGTCGTTAGCGAGCCGTCGGTTGTGGCCGTGCAGAAAGATTCGCATGGCCAAAGGAAAGTTCTGGCGGTTGGCACCGATGCCAAAAATATGCTCGGCCGTACCCCCGGCAGTATTGTCGCAATTCGCCCGATGAAAGATGGTGTCATCGCTGATTTCGACATTACCGAGGAAATGCTGCGCTATTTTATTCGTAAAATTCATAATCGCAAAGCTCTGGTTCGCCCCCGCATCGTAATCTGCGTACCGTCAGGAATCACTCAGGTAGAGAAGCGGGCTGTCAAGGAATCCGCCGAGTCGGCCGGTGCACGTGAAGTCTACCTGATCGAAGAACCGATGGCCGCGGCTATCGGTGCCGGTCTGCCGATCACCGAAGCTTCCGGTAACATGATCGTTGACATCGGCGGCGGCACCACCGAGGTGGCGGTTATTTCGCTGGCAGGCATTGTTTACGCGAAAAGTGTTCGGGTCGGCGGCGACAAGATGGACGAAGCCATTGCGCAACATCTCAAACGCAAATATAATCTGCTGATTGGTGAGCGTACTTCTGAAGCGATTAAAATCCAGATCGGCAGTGCTCATCCTGAAAGCAGCTCTTCGCCGGCAGACGGCTGGGTTGAAACCATGGAAGTCAAGGGTCGCGATCTGGTCAGCGGTATTCCGAAGACACTTGAGATCGGCGCCCTGGAAATTCGTGAGGCACTCTCTGAACCGATCAATGCCATCGTTGAGGCGGTGCGTATTGCATTGGAGCGGACTCCTCCGGAATTGGCTGCTGATATTGTCGACAAGGGGATTGTTCTGGCCGGTGGCGGAGCTTTGCTGCGCAACCTTGATCAGTTGCTGCGCGAAGAAACCGGTCTGCCGGTAGTGATCGCCGAAGACCCCCTTTCCTGTGTAGTCCTCGGTTCCGGTAAGGTTCTCGATGAACTCGATCTGCTCAAACAGGTGACTGTAACTTCCTGATCATCTCTGGTATGAACTGTCGTGCCCGACGTTTGTTTGTGGCAATTGTGATTTTGCAGCATCTAAAGAGGGCCTCACGCCCTCTTTTTTCGTGGAAGTTGATGCATGTGGGAATGGTGGCGTAAAAATAGACCTTTGATGCTCGGCAGTCTCTTGCTTCTGGTGGCGCTGCTCTGGTATTCGGTCAACCTCCGCCAGCAGGATGAGACGAATCTTCTGGAGAGCGTAGTTCTGCGCTTGACCGGTCCGGTACAGGCTGGACTTGACCGGACGATCGACGGTGTTGCAGATGTCTGGGGTCATTATCTGTACCTGATCGATACTGCTGAAGACAACCGCCGGCTGATCGATGATAATCGTGCCTTGCGTGCCGTCCTGACGGAGAGTGAGGAGGTGCGCCTGGAGAATGAACGCCTGCGCCTACTGCTTGATTTCAAGGAAGCCCAGGAAATTGCCACCCTGCCGGCCCGGGTGATTGCAGAAGATGCCTCCAGTTGGTTTCGTACTGTCATGATTGACAAGGGCAGCGATCAGGGAGTCACCGAAGGAATGCCGGTGGTTGTGGCCGAGGGGGTGGTTGGCCGTGTTATGCGCAGCAGCCCCCGTTTTGCCAGAGTCCTGCTGATTACCGATGCATCCTCGGCGGTAGCCAGCCTGCTCCAGGATAATCGTGCACGAGGTATATGCCGGGGGCAGGGGGACCAGCTGGTTTTCGATTTTGTGCTGCGCCAGGAAGAGGTGAGTGTTGGCGACCGGGTCGTGACCAGCGGCATGGGGGGCGTGTTTCCGAAAGGACTGGTGGTTGGTAATGTAAAGAGCGTTGAGCGGCAAGAATTCGGTCTTTTTCAAGCGATCACAGTAGCTCCTTCGGTTGATTTTTCACACCTTGAAGAGGTCCTTGTCCTGTTGCGGAGCCCTCAATGAACCGAACCCTGATTTATCTCGTCATGGCGGGTATTGCCGTTGTTCTGCAGACGGTGCTCCTGCCGTTGATGCTGAATGGGTATTACAAGCCGGACCTGCTTCTGATTCTGGTCATCTATCTCGGCCTGCACGAAGAGCCGCAGCGTGGCGGTCTGATGGTATACTCTCTTGGATGGTGTTACGATGGAGTTGCCGGATCCTTTCCCGGGCTCAACGGGTTTATTCTGCTTGGCATATTTCTGGCGGTCCGCGGCGTAGTGACCCGGGTTAACACTGAAAGCTCTTCACTGCTGCTCCTTTTGGTTGTTGCGGGTACGATTCTGCAGTCTGCCATGGTGGCATTCTCTCTGGATTTTTTCAATCAGGCGACCCGGATCTGGCCACAAATGGCTTGGCAACTGCCTGCTCAGTTGCTGTTGAATTTTATCGCGGCATTTGTTCTGTTGCGCCTGATTGTCTGGTTACAGCGAATTTTTCTGCCGCGCAGAAACCTGCCCGGTCTGCGTAAACTTGATAGCCGTTATGAGTCTTAACCCGTCTCCTGAAGAAACTCCCGGTCTGCGTCGCCGTTTTATTATCTCTTCATTGATTGTTGCCGGCATCTTTTTTGTTCTGGCTCTGCGCCTGTGGTATTTGCAGATTCTCGGCGTAGATCATTACCGCGAGCTCTCTGAACGTAACCGTATCCGTTATCTTGCCATCGAGGCTCCGCGTGGAACCATCTTTGATCGTCATGGAACGTTGCTGGTTGACAACCGACCGGCATTCACTGTCTCGGCTCTGCGTCAGGAAGTCGATGATCGCGAGCAGCTTTTCCAAAACCTTGGACAACTGCTTGAAATTGAAGTGGGACAGCTTGAGGAACGCTGGCAGGCAGGACGAGGTTTGCCTGGCTATCGGGCAATCCCTCTGCTTGAAGATATCGGTCGTCAAGCGATGGAGAAGGTCCAGGAGCACTCCATTGATCTGCCGGGTCTTCTCGTCGAAGTAAAATCTTTCAGGTCTTATCCCCACGGCGAGATGGCCGCCCACCTGTTCGGTTATCTCGGTGAAGTTAGTGAGGACGATTTACGCCAGACAGAATTTTCAAGTTACCGCTCGGGTGAGATGGTAGGCAAAACCGCGCTGGAGCGCATGTTCGAAGAGAAGCTGCGGGGCTCTGCCGGGCAGAAACGCATCGAAGTCAATGTCAGAGGCCGTGAACTGCGACAGGTGACGACGCGCAATCCGCTTCCCGGGCAGCGTCTTTACCTGACTATTGATGCCAACCTTCAGCGGGTTGCCGAAGAGGCCCTTGGCGAAAATGCCGGCGCCGTTGTCGCGCTGGATGTCAACAATGGAGAGGTCCTGGCCTTTGTCAGTTTGCCCACTTTTGACCCCGCCTTGTTTGCCCGTGGCGTCAGCAGCGACGAATGGCAGGAACTGATTGATAACCCGCAGCACCCGATGACCAACAAGGCTCTGCGGGGACAATATCCACCCGGATCAACGTTCAAAATGGCTGTGGCCCTTGCCGCCTTGGAAACCGACGCCGTTAAGGCTTCGACAAAATTCTATTGTGATGGCAGAATCCATCTGGGCAGTCGCGAGTTCCGTTGCTGGAAGAAAAATGGCCATGGCGCAGTCGATCTGCACAAGGCGATCAAGGAGAGTTGCGACGTCTGGTTTTACCGGGCTGGCCTCGAAGCCGGTATTGACCGGATCGCCAGTGTTGCGCGACGGTTGGGTCTTGGTGAACCGACAGGTTTTCCGTTTGGCGGAGAGCGTTCAGGTTTGATACCGAACCGGGAGTGGAAAAAGAAACGTTTCGGCACCAGCTGGTACGATGGTGAAACGGTTAACTCCTCCATCGGCCAGGGTTTTGTTCTGACGACTCCGTTGCAACTGGCGTCGATGACAGCTGCTCTTGCCAACGGTGGCACCGTGTGGCGACCACAGATTGTCCAGAAGGTTGTCAACCTTGAGGGAGACACAGATTGGGTCCTCAAACCGGAAAAGCTCACGGAAACTGCCTGGCCGAAGGAGTCCCTGCAGGCTGTGCAAAAAGCCATGGAGTCAGTTGTCAATGATGTCGGTGGCACTGCCTGGCGCAGTCGTCTGGAAGAAGTAAGGTTTGCCGGCAAAACAGGCACGGCCCAGGTTGTTCGTCGCAAATCAGACGAGGAGGAAAAAGCACAGGAAGGCGATGACATTTCCTATCAATACAGGGATCATGCACTCTTTGTCTCCTACGCCCCGGCGAAGAATCCGCAGATTGCTGTCGCGGTAGTTGTCGAACATGGCGGCCACGGTTCAAGTGTTGCCGCTCCGATTGCCAGGGCCGTGTATGAAGCTTATTTTTCTGAGGAAAAAAACGAAGACGTTTGGAGCCCTGCACAACAGTAAACTGTTTCCGGAGACTGATCCATGTTTGATAGACGTTTGATCACACACTTCAACTGGACTTATCTGCTGCTGATCCTGATGATTTCAGGCATCGGCATTACCAATTTGTACAGTGCCACATCCTCCTGGACGAATGCGGTCCAACCAATTTACCTCAAGCAATTTTACTGGCTTGGGATTGGTTTGTTAATTGTTGTCCTGATCTCTGTTTTTGACTACCGTCACCTGAAATACCTGAGTTTACCCATGTACGGCGGTAATCTGCTGCTCCTGATTCTGGTCCTGGTTGTTGGACGGACCAGCATGGGAGCGACCCGCTGGATCAGCCTGGCTGGCATCAATGTGCAACCGAGCGAAATCATGAAGATTGTGATCATCGTAGCGCTGGCAAGTTATTTCAGCGAGAAAGAACACCTGCGCGGATTCTCTTTGCGCGAGTTGATCGTCCCCGCTCTGATGCTTGGCGTTCCAGCTCTGTTGATCATGAAACAACCGGATCTGGGAACTGCACTGCTGGTGTTGTGCATCGGCGGCACCATGGCCTTGTTCGCCGGGGTACGACGCTCTGCTGTCGCTTTCCTGGCACTATCGGGATTTGCCGCAGCTTTCGGTGGATGGTTTCTGTTGCATGACTACCAGAAACAGAGGATCCTGACCTTTCTGAATCCGGAGCGGGATCCCCTCGGCGCCGGATACCACATTATCCAATCAAAGATCGCCGTGGGCAGCGGTGGCTTCAGTGGTCTGGGATTCATGAAGGGAACCCAGTCGCAGCTTTCCTTCCTCCCGGAGCGTCATACGGATTTCGCATTCTCCGTGTTTGCCGAGGAGTGGGGCATGACCGGGTGTCTGCTGCTTCTGGTGCTCTACTGCCTGGTCGTAGTCTGGGGGCTGCACATTGCGCTGCGCGCCAACGACCGTTTCGGTATGTATCTGGCCATTGGAGTCTCCTCCATGCTCTTCTGGCACATTGTGGTCAATCTTGGCATGGTGATCGGTCTGCTGCCCGTGGTCGGTGTGCCTCTGCCGCTCTTCTCGTACGGCGGGACCAGTATGGTGACGACTATGACCGGGGTCGGTGTGTTGATGAACGTTGGTATGCGACGATTTATGTTTTAACAGTGGGAAACTCAAAAGTCTTGCACCCCTGAAGTATTCAGCTGCCAGTCTGGTATACTGATAGCTATGAATCTCCATCCTGCAAAATTCTGGGAAGGCTTGCCAGACGACAAAGTCCGCTGCAAGCTGTGCCGCTTTCATTGTCTGATCGCCGCTGGCCGCAGAGGGCGATGCGGCGTCCGTGAGAATCATGACGGTGCGTTGTTCACCCTGGTCTACGGTCAATCGATCGCCGAGAATGTTGACCCGATCGAGAAGAAGCCGCTCTATCATTTCCATCCGGGTTCACGCAGCCTGTCGATCGCCACGGTCGGATGCAACTTCCGATGTCTACATTGCCAGAACTACCAGATTTCCCAGTGGCCTCATGAGCACTCAGATATCCCCGGCACGCAACTCTTGCCGCATGAGGTCGTTCGTCATGCCGTGGAAAGCGGGGCGGCAAGCATTGCCTACACCTACACTGAACCTACCATCTTCTTTGAATATGCCTATGATACGGCTGTCGCCGCCAAGAATGCAGGTGTCAAAAACGTCTTCGTGACCAACGGCTATACAACGACAGAAGCGCTTGAGTCAATCGCCCCCTATCTTGATGCCGCTAATGTCGATCTGAAAGGTTTTTCAGATCAGGCATACAAAGATGTCACCGGCGCATCGCTCTTTGGTGTCCTTGAATGTCTGCGGGATTACCGTCGGCTCGGGATCTGGCTCGAAGTGACGACCCTGGTGATTCCCGGGCACAACGACAGCGAAGATGAGTTGCGTCAGATTGCAGCCTTTGTTGCCGAGGAACTCGGTCGTGACGTGCCCTGGCATATCTCTGCGTTCTACCCGACCTACAAGATGCTTGATCGGCCGCCGACGCCTGCGGCAACCTTGTCTCTGGCACGGGATCTCGGTCGTCAGGCCGGCCTTGATTATGTCTACCTGGGCAATGTCAACGATTCTGGCTGCGGTGATACGGTCTGTCCCGGGTGTGGAAAGACAGTCATCCGCCGGAAGCGTCTGGAATTCATTGGTACGGAGTTGACTGATAACCGCTGTAATTATTGCCAGTATGAGATCGCCGGGGTTGAATTAGGGGGCTAAAAACGTCCCGTTGCGATCGCTTTCTGCCTGGTCGGATTTAATGGGTTTGCCAATAAGTGGCTGAAGAAGCTTTTCGCGTTTCGAGCCAGTGTCCGTCTTGAAACTCCAGATGGTACAAAATAGTCTTCGTCCGGAAAAGGCACTTTTCCGGACGAAAACGAGCTAACAAAGTTAATGGAACGCTCGTGTCAATGAGACTTGAATCTTTTCTCAAAACCAGGTCGGTTGTAAATCTTGAAGTGCTCCGACTCCACAAATGCTTTCCGATAAGATTGGTTAAATTTATAAGCCATGATCGTAGTAGCAATATCTCTTGTCGTAAACAGAGTAGATAGGGTCCGTCTTACAGTTTCCGGCCAACTGAAATATCTTTTCTTTAAATAGGTAAATCCTTCATAGACATCTTTAATCGACATCTTTGCAGGTTTATAGACCATTTTGGTTAAACGGTAATCTTCCCAATCTTGAGGAAAATTTGTTTTTAGGATCCGGCCCTCACCTGCGAGTTGCTCCCAGAACGTTGTTCCTGGTAGCGGGGTAGGTTTTGTTACCTGAATAATATCGATATGGGAGGTTCTTATAAATTCCAGGGTTCGGTCAAAAGAAGGGATGGTGTCATCATCATTTCCAAGCAAAAAAGCGCCGAGGACCGCAATCCCTCCTTTACGGATGTTCGAGATATGCTCAAAGTATTGATTCTTGAGTAAGCGTTTGAGGTTGAGTGATTTATTGTAGGACTTCAAACTCTCAGGGTTGATCGATTCAATCCCGACGAACAGTATTTTCATCCCTGCTCTTGCCGCGAGTTTAATTAACTCTTGATCTTCCCCAAACTGCATTGAGCTTTGAGCAAAAAAATACTTTTTTATTCCCTCTTTCCTGATCCGGGTAAAAAAAGCCTTGGCCCAGGCTTTGTCTTCCTCGTTGTGCCCGATAATGTTGTCATCAGTAAGCAAGACAAATTTTTGCGGAATTTGTGACAACTCCTCGATGATATCGTCTAGAGAGCGCCGCCTGAAGCGTTTCCCGTTGAATGCCGTCACTGAGCAGAAAGAGCAATTTAACGGGCAGCCTCTTGAAGTCTGTATGCTGCCCCATTTATAAAAATCGGTACGCAAGATATCGCGTCTTGGGCTCGGCAGGTCGTAGAGGTCGATCCAGTCACCCTGATAGCGAGGTTGCAGGTCGCCGGCTTCAAAATCCATAAGGACCTTTGCCCACACACCCTCGGCTTCACCAATGACAACCGCGTCACAGTACTCGAGCGCTTCGTCCGGAAGCATTGATACATGAATCCCTCCCATGATTGTCGGGATGCCTTTTTCCCTGTATATCCGGGCGATTTCATAACCCCTGGTCACTGACGAGGTGTAGGCCGTAATCCCTACAATGTCAGCGTCTTTATAGGTAAACGGCTCGATGTTTTCATCTATGACTTCAATATCATAATGCCTGGGAGTGAGCGCAGCAATATAAGGCAGGTTCAAGGGCGGCCACGACGTTGAGCGCGTGTTGCCCAGGCCTTTATGCTCGTTCGATGGATTTATGAGTAAAAGTTTTGGCAAAGTAACTCGTGCCTCTCTATTCGTCCCCGTTGACCTCTCATCTAAAAGGCGTAAGCGACGCTCAAGGCGACCAGGTAAATATCAGTCTGGTATTTCCCGTTGGCGGTACCGACCGGCTGGCCAGCGATCAGGGACCCCAGGGGGTCGCCTACAGTGTTGTCCTTGTCACGGTCTTCGTGGTGTTCTAACCCAAACGCTCCGGAGACAGTCCAGGACCCGAAAGTGAGGTCAGTGCCAATTGTGAAGAGATGCGCGTCCGTGTCGGGGATGATGGGTTCGAACGTGTCACTCGGCACGGCATTTTCGCCATACAGGTAACCGGCATTCAGTGCGACGGTGTCGTTGATCCGGTATTGGCCGCCGATGTTGTACGTCCAGGTGGAGTGCCAGTCGCGCGGCGAGATGTTGCTGGTCTGGCCAAAGACCGGGGTATCGAAATTAACCTTGAGTTCCTTATAACTATCCCAGTCTTCCCAGCGCGCACCAACCTCGATGATCAACGGCTCTGTGACCTGCAGGGCAAGCCCGGCCGTGGCCTGTGCGGGCAAGCGCAAGCTGGCGCCGCCATTACCTTCCGGAAAGAGTGAGGCGAGATACGGCGAGACGTTATTGAAACTCACATCGCCATCGGCGTCCACATCGATATGGCTGCGATAGGTGGCACCAATCGAGACGCGGTCGGTGGCCTTGAACAAAGCCCCGAGATTGTAGCCAAGACCCCAGTCGTCACCCGTGAATTTCTGGCTGATATCACCTAACGGTGCAGCCAGCGGGGGCAGGGGAGCGCCCTGGTTCTGAGCGATCAGGTAGGCGGCAGACTGGTTGATTTTGCCTTTCAGCGTGGCGTCTAAGTAAAGCAAATCAAGCCCTGCGGCGAGCGACAGCTTGTCGTTGACTTTAAAGGAAACCACCGGGTTGAAGTTGATGGTCGTAACCTCTCCGGAGGTTCCGATATAGCGACCCTCATAATCGTCATCCCACTCGTTAGAGAGCCCGAACGGGAAAAACACGCCCAGACCGGCGCTGAATCGGTCATTGATTTGCTGGGTGTAGTAAAGCGTGCTGGGGAAGTTGATTTCACTCTTGGCGTTTTCATGGCCGCCGCTGTCCAGGTTGATCTCGCGGTCGGCTGTTATCAGGGTGGTGCCTACTTCGATCTCCCGGCCGGGCAAGTCGTTGAGCAGGGCCGGGTTGAAATAAAGCGATGAGGGTCCGCTTGGATGAGCAACCACCGCATTGGCTTGGCCCAGTCCAGAGGCTCCCTGGGTAAAGACCCCGTATCCCGAGGCAAAGGTCTGAGTTGCAATCAGCGTAGAGCAGAGCACTAGTGTCAAAGTTTTCAGTTTCATGAGGCCTCCTGATCTGGATTCTTACATTGAAGAGGTTATATTAAAGACGCATACTATAGTTTTGTGTCAGTCCTTGTAAAGACTTAGTCATTGCTGCATCATTAACTATTTCCGCATGGAAATGGCCATTTCCTGCAATTTGCGCTGTTATTGCGTTGATACGACGTCCCAGATTGAATATCACTGTCGTGCTATGTCAAGAAATTCTGTGTGCCCGTAGAAAATTTCCTTTTGCTCGCATCATTAGTTTGCTAGTGTCGCCAGCGAACTAAATTCATCAGTTCTATAACCCATAAAGAGGTCGTGTTTGCCACTTTAAATACAAAGGCACTAAGAAGTGGGTTTTCGCGGGTAAAGATCGTTCTTCTCGGTCTCGGAATTTTGATGTTTAAAGGTACATGCGAGTTTTTATTTCGTGTCCTGGCGGCTTTGTGACGAAACTTTGTTTTGGTTACAAGTCCGAATTTTGTTCAATTGGAGAGAATCAATGAGTGACCAGCCATATTTCCCTGAAAGCGAAAATGAACTCGACCGACTGGAGAATAAGACTGACATCCAGGATGTCATCGACCAGGCCTTATGGGCGGGCCTTAAACCCGGGATGCGGGTCCTGGATGTCGGTTGCGGCCCAGGAGTTACGACCGCGAGTCTGGCACGGTGCGTCGGCCCAGGCGGGAGAGTAATCGGTGTCGACCGCTCCGCAGAGAGGATCGATTATGCCCGGAACAAGTACGGTCAGGGTAATATTGACTATGTCCAGCGCAATTTTTTCAGTGACTTAAGCGACCTGGGGTCCTTTGATTTCGTCTGGATACGCTTTGTCCTCGAGTATTTTCTCAAAGAATCTTACCAGCTTGCCAGCCATGTGGCTGAATCGATCAGGCCTGGAGGTATCTTCTGCATAGCTGACCTTGACCTCAACTGCATGAACCATTATGGCGCTTCTGAGAGGCTTGATCGGACCTTCCGACAGATGGGCGAAGCCCAGATGAAGAACAACAACTTCGATCCTTATGCCGGTCGCAAGTTGTCTACACATCTTTATGACCTTGGATTTATTGATATCCATGCGGATGTGCGGACGCATCATTTGGTCTGCGGAGACTTGTCAGAATTCAACCGGTGGAACTGGTGGCACAAGATCGAACTTGCCGGACGCCGGTCAGGCTGGACATTTGAAGACTATGAAGACGGCTTTGCCGGATTCGAGAGAGAGTTTAAAGAGTACTTCTCCAATCCGAGACGCTTTGTCTATACTCCCCTCATCATTGCCCGGGGCGTCAAGCCACCTGCGGATTAATGCAAGGCAGCACTCGCCGGCAGGTTGCGGTCGAGATATCCTGCCAGCAAGTCCTCGTCATCGTTTTCAAAATTTGTCAGTTCGATGCCGTATCCCTGAGGGTAGGACGGCTTGGGCCGATTGTCGCCCGTGTTGGACCAAGCGATACGACCGGTCGCCTCAAGTGGTCTTTCCTGACCGGGAAGGCAGAATTCCAGCCTGACGAAAATTCCATCTTGCAGGTTGTCCGGCACAGTTACGTAGAGGCCATTGAGGCTGACGTCATAAATATTCCCATGTACATTCTTGTCGGCTTCCTGAATCTTTACCGGTGTATTGACTGAAAGTCGTTTGGGACGAATTTTGCAAACTCCGCCTCCCCCTGTTCCGTCATATGGTCCACCATTAAAGTGTCGTTTGTGATAGCGCATGAAGGCATCGACAACTTCCGGGTCGAAGTCTGTACCACTCTGTTCCTTGACCAGGTTGAGAGCGACTTCAACCGGCATTGGTTCGCGATAGTGACGTTTCGATGTGACTGCTTCAAAAAAGTCAGCCACGGCAACAATCCGTGCCCCTAGCGGAATATCTTCTGCCTCCAGCCCCTCCGGATAACCCAGGCCGTTCCATTTTTCATGGTGAGATCCGGCAATGCTTGGTACATCCTGATATTTGCCTTCAAAATTGATCTGCTCAAGGATGTCGCGTGTCTTCATGCTGTGAGTTTTAATTATCTCGTACTCCTCCTTGGTCAGGCGGCCTTCTTTTTTGAGGATGGCATCAGGGACACCGATCTTTCCATAGTCGTGCAACAGGGCGGCGACGCGTACACATTCGCGGAATTCGAAATCGAGATCCATCTCATCACAGATGCCGACAGAGTATTCGGTGACTTTTTCGCTGTGACCGGCGGTCATCGGATCCCGTGCATCGATTGAGGCGGCGAGGACCTGCAGGGTTGAACGGAACTCCTTGTCCTTGGTCAACAGCAACTCGGCGTTACGGATAGCAACTCCAATCACAGGCGCAATCCCCATTAGTAAAGATTTATCCCGCTGCATGAGCGAGCGACTAGATTTCAGGTTGTCAACGGCCAGCACGCCGATCGACTCCCCTTCACAGATAATCGGGCAGCACACAAAAGATTTGACACCTAACGCTTTTGCCAGGTTGATAGTATGGGTTGAATGGCGTTTTTCAAAACCTTCAAAATTATCAACCAGGTATGGTACCTGGTTTTTGAAGGCTTCAACGAAGACACCGCGCGAGGAGGGGTTGTCCAACCGGAAGCTCGCCTGCTGTAAGATGTGGCGTTGATCATCGGCGTGTCCGAAGCCTGCCCGGTACGTCAGTTTGGTTTTGGCTTCATTGGCGAGAAGGATCATGCCGCGGTCGAAATCAAGCCGATTCTCAAGGGTCTTGACGACCTTGACGATGACTTTGTCGATCGAAGACTGTAGGCTGATGGCATGGCCAATTTCACTTGTGAGCATAGCATTGTTGTAGTTAGCATCGAGTTGACTGATGAGCTGGTTGCGTGTTTTGCTATGGTGGTCAATGCTTGCTGCGACTTCCTTGAGTGTTGCCCCGACGGCGAGACGGTCAAGCAGGAGGTAAAGGCAAATTGATGAAGGTACCGTGGCGAGCAATAGCACAGGGTTTTTAAACAAGACCAGTAGAGTGACGAGCGACAGGAGTATGGTTGTTATATTCCTCCAACGCTTCATGAGCGCCGTGGTCGAAATTTTCCACTTGATTATATACCTGCAGTGATGTCCACCATGGAACATACATTCTGGATGTTCGACACTAAGTATATGGTAGTTGAATGCATTCACCGCGGCTTCGAACAAGCCCAGGCGGTTTTCACACTGAAAGGGTTCCTCTTTGCTACCGTACTGCGGACTGACAATGATCTCTGTTGATGTTTCATTTAATTTGTTGGCAGTGTATATCGAAGAACGCACTAACTGCTTGGTGACCTCTCCAATCTTGGAAAAAACTGTGTGCGGATTGGTGAAACTCAGTACATAAGAACGTATGAATGCATTGGATTCCAGATTGAAGACATACTGTCCGGCTTCTCTGGCCAGGTGCGGATTGCCGGTCAATTCTATGGATCGCTGAACAAACCTGTTTATGTGCTCCTGGCTTAACCAGTGTGATTCGTCGGCTGCTTCCCATGGCATGATGCCTGCGTAAGACAGAACCTCGTTAATATCAACGAACGGATAACGTTTAGTTATCAGCCTGATATACGGGTCGATCAGGAAGCTGTTGTAGAGTTCCATGTGTCGTGGATCTTTGCTCATCTAACTCGGGCTCTCTTCAGGAAACTGCGTAGATAGCGCATGTAATCATCCCAGGATTGCGAGCTGATGATATTGCAGCGGTATGTCTTCTCAAACGGGATATTGTTGTTCGTCATGTATGTGGTCGGAAAGACCATGACAGGAAACTTCTTTATTTGATACTTGAGCGCAGCTAACGACAACATGAACTTAAAATCTTTTTGCTTGAAGCCGCAGCCGTCCACAACGAATACCTGTAATGCATTGGTAAGGTCAGAAAAGTTCAGTCCGATATCGGTCTTGTTGATTGCCAAAACCGCTTTGAGCTCACCGTTTTTCCTGATGCTCATAAGGTGGACTTCACGCTTGAATCCGGAGTTGGCATATTCTTCAGACAAAGAAGATGTTCCCATACTTTCCGGTGTCAGGTCAAATGCGTCGAGCATCAAACCGCCAGAAATTTTTTCGTAAAAGCCCCGCAGGTCCACAAGGTCGCCCTTTCTCGTGGCGGTCAATTCCCAACGACCTTCGGTGTCCCAGTCATCGTCAGTCGGTGCCATTTCAAATTTGAGGTAGGCAAAGTCGTCTATGGAACAGGCTTTCGGGTTATTCATGTACTCGGTGGCGCCACCATAAAATTTGACCGGGAACTTGTTGTTGGTACGATAGAAGCCTGTGGTGTACTGGGTATTGGCCGAGTCAATGAAATGTGTATCATTGATGAATTCACATATGCGATCCAGCACGAGCAATCCTGATTTGCGATAACCGCCCAGTGCGGCATGGTGATGCAGGCACCAGGTCTTTTCGTAGAGCCGCAGCATTGCAAAGTGTCCCAGAATCCTGTTGTGCTCCATGTGAATAAAATGCCGCGCAATCTTGGGGTGCTGCGTGTAAAGCTTGGCATATGTCTCTTTAAACTCATCTTTGTGGTCAACCATAGAAGCATATTTCTGCGGATAGATGAATCCGGTTTCAAAGAAGAAGTCCCAGAGCGCATCTGTGTCGACACGGTTCGACACATAGGTGCCGGGATCCTTGGCTTGCTGGAGAAGGGAGACCAGTTCCATGTGCTCCATGGGATCTATGTCCAGCAAGGCCAGACCGACCTTGACCAGGTCGCTGTCCGGAAGTTGAGCCCGATGGATTACTTGCGCCGTGCAACTGAGTTTAGATCTGCTGGTCAGATAAATGCCGACATCTTCGAGGATCATCCCCGGCAGCAGGATGGCTTCCGCGTAAGGTTCGATCAGGGCGAAACCGGCTCCCGAAATGTCTACCATTTTTAGCGAGATGGTTTTCCGGGTAATCGGATGCGTGAAGGCAACATTGAGATTCGGCAACAAATCACGACGTTCAGAGCGGTGTTCCCTGGCCTGAAAACGTGGAAACTGGTTGCGGGACGGCTTCAGGACGTATTCACGCTGCGTCCGTCCATTTGTATGCCGAACGATAGTGCAGTCACCGACATAGACGACCCGGGATTTATCGGCCAGAGTCAGATTTATGGGGATATTGCCGTTAATCCAGTCGAAAGTCTGTGGCGAATCGGCTTGCAGGGCTACCCTTAAGTAGAAGGCATTGAAATCTAGCAGTCGTCCCTGGTAAATGGCACTGTTGGCTACCACTTTTGCCTTGATGTCGGGGCATTTATATCTTTTGAACGTCCTTGCCCGGGCTTCAAGACTCTCCTCGGGAAGCCTGACCGTAATCTGACGTGCGTTGATCGAGACCAGTGACGGTTCAACCTGGATAAGTTTCTGGCCGTCGGTCATCGTGAAGTTGGTTAAGTCGTAAGACTGCAGGCGCTGATCGTTGCCCTCTTCCTCCTCCAGCCAGTTACATTCCAACTCCGCGTCCATGCATGGTCGAGGATGAGCATGCATAGAAATGGTGTGGCCGTGTTTTCTGTGTTTAAGGTTGAAGATGACAGGTTCTTCGTTGAAGTTGAGACGGTTTAACTTGTTTATCAGTTGGGAAAGGGAAACCCTCTGTTGCCGAAGTGAAGTTATCGGAAACGGGTGTACGTTGCGGGCAGTTTGAGTCGGATTGGCGATGTCTTCGAGTCCCATATCGTTGTGATATCACCACATATTTCGCATGCTATGAAATGTATTTTAGGCATAATTATATTAAAATTAATGTCAACTATAGGTAAGTTGAATTAAAAGTCAAGAAATTATATATAAGTAAACACTTGTTTGTTGGTTTTAAGATGGCATAATAGGATTTAGTTATTTATAATTATATATAAATATGTTTAATAATACATAGTTAAGTATATTGTTTGGCTATAACTAGTGTCCATCTTGAAACTCCGGATGGCACGACTGCAGTTTTCGATCTGGAAACGAGCAATTTTTCGCAAGGTCAAGGAAATCAAGGACTTGAGCGGAGGCGTAGTCCTTTACGCCGCACAAACGAATCCGCAGGTTGGCGCAGTTGAGTGAGCGCCATGTCTTGGCCAAGCCAGGCACGACAGGGTGAGTGCCTGACGGAGAGGGAGGATTTAGACCGGGCAATAACGCGAAATCAGAGAATAGCGTGCTGGCTACGAGAGAGATATCAAGGCGTGACAGTGACTTCAGTATGCTCAGGTTTCTTCGTGGCTTCCATCACGCGTTCAGCGTTTCCTTATGTTAGACCACCAGTCGAGACGTTCCCTGATCGTCTTTTCGTAACCGGAATCTTTGGGGCGATAAAACTTTGTGCCGCCAAGTGCTTCAGGAAGATGAACTTGAGTTACGATGCTGTCGGTTTGATTGTGGGCGTACTGGTAATCCTTGCCGTAACCAAGGCCCTTCATCAAGCCGGTCGGAGCGTTGCGCAAGTGCAGCGGAACCGGCAGTGCCCCGCTCTGGCGCACCTCTCTCTGGGCTTCACCTATAGCAACATATGCGGCATTGCTCTTGGGCGCCGTTGCCAGGTATGTCACCGCCTGTGCCAGTGGAATGCGGCCTTCGGGCATACCGATAAAGTGAACCGCCTGCTGGGTGGCGACAGCTACCTGCAGGGCGCGAGGATCGGCGTTGCCGACATCCTCAGCGGCAAATATGACCATGCGCCGGGCTATGAAAAGTGGATCTTCGCCAGCCTCGATCATGCGTGCCAACCAGTAAACGGCGGCATCCGGGTCGGAGTCGCGCATACTTTTGATAAATGCTGAAATGACGTTGTAGTGCTCTTCGGCGCCCTTGTCATAAAGCAGCGGAGCTTTTTGCATTGCGGCTGCCGCGTCACTGTGCCGGATGGTCTTGTCACTGGCTGTGGCTGCAGCAATTTCAAGAGTGTTGAGTGCAGAGCGTGCGTCACCGTGTGCCTGCTCTGCGATGAATTCGATCGCTTTGTCTTCGATCGTGAGGTTTTGCGGGCCAAGGCCTTCTTGTGCGGCAAGTGCTCGCTTGAGAAGTTGTTGGATGTCTTCTGCAGCAAGTGGCTCAAGTACAAAGACACGCGAACGAGAGAGCAGGGCGGAATTGACCTCGAAAGAAGGATTCTCGGTAGTTGCCCCGATCAGTGTGATGTCGCCATTTTCCACGCAGGGGAGCAGGGCATCCTGCTGGGCCTTGTTGAATCGATGGATTTCGTCTATAAAAAGCAATGTTCTGCGACCGTAGTAACTCCTCTCCTGTTGAGCTTTGGCGACTACTTCACGGATCTCCTTGACGCCCTGCAGAACAGCGGAAAAAGCCACAAAATGACTGCTGGTGGTTTGAGCGATGACTCGGGCGAGAGTGGTTTTGCCGGTGCCCGGCGGCCCCCAGAAAATGGCTGATGTGAGTTGATCCTGTTCAATCAGGCGGCGCAGGATGCCGTCTTTTCCCAGCAGATGCTGCTGGCCGACCATCTCGTCGATGCGGTGTGGACGCAGGCGTTCAGCAAGTGGTGCCGGTGCTTTATCTGATATCACTGTGGAAAAAAGATTCATCTTTACCCAAGACGGTGTGAGGTTGAACTGAAAGAGTAACACAGGGAGACTTGACGGACAAGTGCGAGCTACCGTAAGTCATTGATAGGCATAGACTTTGGCGATATGCTGTGATAAAGTCTCACGATTAAGAGGAAGTGATTTAATGAAACGTATCGGGATCTTTGCCAAACGCCATCACAGGGATGCTGTCCGCCTTGCTGAAGAGGTCGTTGCCTGGCTGGTAGAGCGAAAAATAGAAGCCTTTGTTGATGAACCTTTGGCTGAAGCTATGTCCGATATGCACGGATACCCGGGGCAAGCTATCCCGTCTCTGGTTGATATGGTTGTTGTGCTCGGCGGCGACGGCACCCTGCTTTCTGTTGCCCGCCAGATCGGAAACCTGCGCACCCCGATTCTGGGTGTCAATCTCGGCAGCCTCGGCTTCCTCACTGAAATAACCCGATCTGAACTCTTCCCGATGCTGGAGCAGGTTGTTAGAGGTGACTTTGCGGTTTCTGAGCGGATGCGTCTCTTGGCTGTCATCCGTCGTAAGGGTCTGGAGGTCGCACGCTATCGTGTACTCAACGATGTGGTAATCAATAAAGGTGCCCTGGCACGTATTATAGACATGGAAGCCTGGATCGACGATGCTTACCTGACCACTTTCAAGGCTGATGGACTGATCGTTTCGACGCCGACCGGCTCGACCGGCTATAATCTGGCCGCCGGGGGACCGATTATCTATCCAGGGAATCATTGCCATGTTATCTCGCCGATCTGTCCGCATATGTTGACGAATCGGCCGATCGTCATTTCCGATGAAGCCCTGATACGAATCGAGATCAAGTCCCAGGACGAGGATGTGGCATTCACAGCAGATGGTCAGGAAGGAATGCCTTTAGAGGCCGGTGATGTTGTTGAACTGCGCAAGTCGAATCATTCTACCCTGCTGATAAAAAGTCCGAGCAAGGACTACTTTCAGGTGCTGCGCACTAAACTGCGTTGGGGAGAAAGATGAAGTGTGAGTCGTGCCTTGTCCTTCCACGCGTTGCAGTGATGTCTTTTGACAAGTTTTGTGCGAACGAATTCATCTAAATAATGCCTTCCTGTAACTCCGGACTGGCACAATGCAGGTTTTAACCCGGAAACTTTTCTTTTTCGCATGCACCGCGTGCTTCGCATCCCGGATTCTATGCTTCTCAATCTGACCATTACCAACTTTGCCATCATCGATCGTCTCGAGGTTCAGTTTGACGAGGGCTTCAACGTGCTCACCGGAGAAACCGGTGCTGGCAAGTCGATCGTTCTTGATGCGTTCGGACTGTTGCTGGGGGACCGGGCACGTCCCGATCTGGTTCGAGCCGGTGCTGCCGAAGCGACAGTTGAAGCGTTATTCGACCTGGCAGGAAGGGATGATATCCGGCACTCATTTATCGAGTCTGGCTTTCATGTCGATGAAGAACTCGTTTTAAGGCGTGTTGTGCAAAGCGGTGGCCGCAGCAGAGCATACATTAATGGCCAACTGGTAACGCTCTCTCAAATGCAGCCCCTGACAGAGCAGTTGGTGACAGTGTGCGGTCAGCACGAACATCAATCGCTGTTGCAGAGAAACCTGCATCTGACCATTCTTGACCGATATGGCGCTCTCGATAAGCAGGTGAATGCTTATCGGGATTCCTATCGCGCCATGCAGGCTGTGGCACAAAAGCTTGAACGTCTGGAAGATGCGGAACGTGACCGTCAGCAACGACTCGATTTTTTGCGCCATCAGTCTGAAGAAATCAGTGCAGCGCAATTGACACCCAATGAGGAGGAGTCACTTCTGGCTGAGCGCCTGCTGCTGCAGAATGCTGAGCGCCTGACGGCAATCACTCGCGGTGGTTACGAAGTGCTCTATGAAAGTGACGGAGCCGTTTGTGAGGTTTTGGGTGGGTTGACGACAGAACTGCAATCAGTCGCCGGAGTTGATAAGGAACTGGGCTCGCTTGCCGAGACAGTTCAGCGCAGCCTCTTCGAACTCGAAGACGTGTCCACGCAGCTGCGTTCTTACCTCGGCCGCATCACTTTCGAACCGGACCGTCTTGAGGCTATTGAGGAAAGGCTCGCTAGCCTGACTCGCCTCAAGCGTAAATACGCGCCGAGTTTGCATGAAGTCATGAAATTAAGAGAGGACTTCGACCGTGAAATCGCAGAGCTGGAAAATGCTGGTGCTACCCGGGGGGGTCTTGCCGATGAACTTGTCAAGCTCTCTGCAAGCAACCGACTCCTGGCTGAAGAGCTTTCTGCCGGCCGTAGGCAGGCTGCCGGACAACTTGTGACAACTCTTGTCAGCGAGTTAAGTGACCTGGCGATGCCCGGAGCTTCATTTGAGGTTTCTTTCACGGCCTTGAGCCAACCCGGGCATGATGGACTTGAGCGCATTGAATTTATGGTCAGTCTTAACCCGGGCGAGCCTCTCATGCCGTTAGCCAGGGTTGCCTCAGGTGGTGAACTTTCACGGTTGATGCTGGCTCTCAAGCGCCTTGCACCAGATGCCGATAATGTCCCGACTGTCATTTTTGATGAAGTGGATGCAGGAATTGGCGGTGCGGCTGCAACTGCCGTCGGTCGTAAACTGCGGGCTGTGAGCCGTTCATCCCAGATCCTTTGTGTTACACATCTGCCTCAGGTTGCGGCGTTTGCCGACCACCATCATCGCGTTATAAAGCGTGAACGTGAGGGCCGCACACTGACCGAAATGGAGTGCATCACAGGTGACGAAAGGGTGCGGGAAATGGCGCGTATGCTTGGTGGAGCACAAGTGACAGACCAGACCCTGCTGCATGCAAAAGAACTGATTTCAGTTTCGACTGCTGTTTAATATAACCGTTGCTGTTCATCAGGAGCATTTATGATTCGCAAAGCTATACTTCAGGATGCCCGTCAAATTCACAAGTTACTACTGAATTATGCAAAAGATGGACTGGTCCTGCCGAGATCGCTCATGGATATCTTTGAAGCGATTCGTGATTTTTATGTATTTGTAGAAGATGGTCGGGTTGTTGGTGCTGCCGCCCTGAATATCTGTTGGGAAGATCTGGCTGAAGTACGCTCCCTGGTGGTGGATGAGAACTATAATGGTCGTGGTATCGGAAGGTATCTGGTTGAAGCCTGCATTGCCGAAGCACGACAGTTGGGTATTGGCAGGATTTTTGCTTTAACTTATCAACAGACTTTTTTTGAAAAACTTGGTTTCCAGGTTATAGAAAAGTCAGAGTTACCCCAGAAAATCTGGGGAGACTGCATCAAGTGTGCGAAGTTTCCAGAGTGCGACGAAATTGCACTCAGCTTGTCTCTATGATTCCAACGTTTGATGAGTAGAGCGGAACAACATAAATGCCAATGTGAGCATTTAACCTTGACAGTTTACTTGTCATTCCTTTATTAATTAGCATCTGAACCCAGTAAATACGAGGTTCTTGGGAGGCTTTAAGTTTTGGCTGCAAAGCGTTATACCATATTGATTATACCGGAAGGCTCCCATCAGGTGCGTCGTTTTGGTATCCGCAGCACAGTTGTAAGGCGTGCTCTCGCTGTGTCCGTCATTCTGGCCCTTGGGCTTACCGGGCTGATAGCTGATTACGTCATGACTAATTTTGACCGCAATGAACTGCAACGCCTGCAAGTTGAGAACCTTTCGCAGCGTGAAGAGTTGCATCGACTGGTTGTCAAACTGGAAGATTTGCGTCAGGAAATGGTTGTTTTGGCGCAAAATGATGCCAAGGTACGTGTTATGGCAAAGCTTTCGGCCCCAAAGAGTGACAGCATTGCCGGAGTCGGCGGTCCGGCAAGGGAAGATGACGTCAACCGCGAGTTCAATAATATTCAACAGCGCATAGACGAGGTACGCCGACAGATTGATCTGCGTCGTGAAAGTCAGGAAGAGATCCAGGGCATTCTTAACGACCAACGCTCATTGTTGGCTGCCAAGCCCTCGGGTTGGCCGGTTAAAGGCTGGTTGACCTCCAACTTTGGCTTGCGCCCTGATCCGTTTACTGGCAAGCGCAAGATTCATGAAGGACTTGATATCGCTGCGCGGACCGGAACCCCTGTGATTGCTACGGCAGATGGTATCGTCAGCAGCGTCAAGACAGCAGCCGGCTATGGCAAGCTGGTGACGATAGATCATGGTTACGGCTATCGTACTTTTTATGGGCACAACTCCCAATATAACGTTAAGGTCGGCCAGCGTGTCAGACGCGGCGACCGGATTGCGTCAGTAGGTAATACCGGCCGCTCAACGGGTTCTCATGTCCATTATGAGATTCGTCTTAATGGGGTGCCTGTCAACCCGCAGAAATACCTTTAAACGCAAGATTACCTTCGCCCGTCAACGTCGGGTTTTTTATTGCCTGTGGCTAAGACCTGATTGCCTGTAAGGGTTGAATCTGTTCGAGGCCATTAATAAATTCTATTGACCTGTCTTGCTGCAGAACGAGTTTTTTGATTCGCCATCCCATGATTTTTGTGAGTGACACTCTGGATTGATCATAGATGCTGGTAGATAGTTTTCGTCCGGAGTTTCCGGATGCAAACTAGATAAATAAAAAAGCAGTCGCTTCAGTTGTGTCCGCCAGATTTGACAATTCTGTTAAATATAACATATATCAGTAGCGGAATTTGATCATCCCTCCCTCTCCATTTCGTGATTATCTAATAAAAACAGATACTTGAAAATAAAACAGCAGCTAGTTTTCATTGGCACGTTCGTTGCGATAAGTATAATGTCTCAGGAGTCGGACGATCCATGAGCCTGCTGTAAATCCGACTATTTGGCCCATGTTCAGCTCTTTTTGGACCATAGCTACTGCTATGAGCCTGCAAGCGAGCTAAAATTTGCTTTCAAATATCCAAATATGCT
The DNA here is from genome assembly GCA_014860225.1 of Desulfuromonadales bacterium. Taxonomy (GTDB): domain Bacteria; phylum Desulfobacterota; class Desulfuromonadia; order Desulfuromonadales; family BM103; genus M0040. The sequence goes on along the minus strand of JACZKE010000034.1, from coordinate 59,506 downwards.
TATGCACCTGGCTCGAATCACTAACTTCACCAAAGAACTTGTTGGACTAATAAGGGCCGAAGCGTAAATTCGGAAACCTTCGGATGCCACAAATGCAGTCTCCTGAATAAAACGTGTTGCTAAAAATGCCTGGTGAAGGGAGTCTCTAACCTTGGTGGAAATGTTTTTATCTATTGTTTTGGTTTTGTGACATTTGAGTGCAATTTTCGCGTGGTTGCGCTGTCGATTCTTGAATTTTAATCTGAACGGCAGGTTGGTTTAATCTGCTGGAAATATAAAATAATTGACTCATAGGAAACTGTTCCAATATAAAATTTTGTTCATGTGTGTATATTTATTATAGGTTCGAGGCTGTAACCAAAAAAATCAGTATATAACCCAGTGATAATAGATGCTTAATGGCTCTTGCCACCAAATGCTGACAGTAACTGAGCATCTGACAATAGACAGATATTGAATGCTAACCTTTTGGGAGCGTAATCCCATTAATAATAATGTATTCAGATGCTTGACTAATTGACGGCTTCCGCTAACATTTAGCTAAATTGCATGAATTTCATGATCCATTCAGGATCATTCATTAGCACGGGACAGTAAGGTCTTAACGTAAAGGAGCAATAAAATGAAACAAATTTGCAGGCTTCCGGTTTTAGTAATGGCTGTTTTTATGGCACTCAGTCTGGTCATTCCGTTTACGGCCTCAGCCGAAATGGTGAAAAAAGTAGATAACTTTATAGTTATCATGGACCAGTCGGGTTCCATGGCCTGGGCTAAGGCTCCGGCAGGGCACCAGAAATTGGACCAGGCTATAGATGCCACCATCCTTCTGGACAAAGTCACCCCAGAGCTTGGTTATACCAGCTCAGTTGCTGTTTTTGCCCCCTATAAGGTCGTCAGCGATCCGGCTACGTATAAAACCGGTTCGCTCGGTTCCGCTGCGACCAGCATCGATCCTCCTTTCAATAACATGACTCCCCTGGGCGATGGCCTGAACAATATAGATCCTGTCATCAGCAAACTTTCCGGAAAAACAGCCTTGATCTTGTTCACTGACGGAGAGTCGAATCAAGGTACAGATCCGGTTGCCGCTGCCCAAGCATTGTACGGCAAGTATGGATCCAACCTCTGTCTCCATGTGGTCAGTTATGCTGACACTCCTGAAGGCCAGCAGACCATAGACGCGATTCGCGCCCTTAACGGCTGCAGTGTCGTTGCAGATGGCAAAGCCCTGGTAACCGATGCGGCAATGACCCAATTCGCCAAGGATGTCCTATATGAGGAAGTTGCACCGAAGCCGGCTGTCGTTGTACCGCCACCGGTAGTCGTAGCTCCTGCTCCTGCCCCTGTTGTTACCAAAGAGGTGATCACCTTCAACCTTCTCTTCGGTTTTGACAAGTGGGCGATCACGGATGAGATGGTACCCGTTCTGGAACAGGCCAAGATGATTCTGGAAGAAGATCCCGGTGTTACCTACGTCATTTCCGGACATGCTGATTCAACTGGGCCGGAAGCCTACAACCAGGGTCTCTCCGAGCGGCGCGCTGCTTCGGTGAAGGACTGGCTTGTCAAAAACGGGATTTCCGATGAGCGCCTGGAGACGGTAGGATATGGTGAGACGCGCCCGAAGTATGACAACAGCACGAGAGAAGGCCGTAAACTCAATCGGCGTGTAGAGATTCAGTCAAAATAGTGGGGTTGCTCGTGCCAGATAGAAACATGTAGCCACACCCGGCCAGGCACTCTTCAGCGCCTGGCCGGTTTTTTATGCTGGATAGATCGTCTGCTATAGACTCACGGCTGCAGAGCAGGTTTGATTTGACCGGGTCATCTGACATAGAATGTCACAATTTGGCCTGGAAAGGCTTCTTGCCTGATGGCGAAATACAGATCACTGGCGTTTGTTTCTGCGAAAACTAGAGGTTAACCTGATGCAGTTTCATTTTGGTATGATCATTGCTAGATTAGATGGTCAACTTGAATTATTCTGCAGGAGGTGCTTTATGAAGATTATTACCCGATCAGTTCTAGTTCCAGCCGCCTTTCTTTTGCTGACTATGCCGGCGGTCGCAGGTGATCAATTAGACAAGGTCAGTTACGCGATCATAAACCCACAAGATGTTAAACAACCTGTCGACAAAGATAAAGCGCTTGCCAGCAAATATTCTGAATTTGAGAATTTTGCCAAGTCGAAAGTTCAGCAGTTCAACCGAAATCTCAGATTCTCCCGCTCTCGTATGAAAATCACCAGGCAACCGGACGGTACGTTTCGTGCCCGCTACCATCAAATTGACGACTCCACGCTAGGTGTTAAAGTCCGTCGTTCACAATCCAGTTCGATTCCTTTCGTTGGTGTGCTCTCCTATAAAGAGCAAGTATTTGAATCCTCCGCTGCCACTCCTGAACAATTCGATAAGAGTTTATTTGCCCTTGTGGAAGTTATTCCTAACCGTCACATCTTCAGCTACCGGAAAGGAATCTGGGACTAGCAGGCAGTCACGTATTGGCATAGTTGCAAAGATAAGCAAGAAACGTCACTTCCCGGCTATTGTTCCAGGATGTGACGTTTCTTGCTTTGTGCCAACCAGTGCGAAATGAACTCCTTGAAGACACTCTAAAAATGCCCCTTTAGCCTTGTGAGTCATCTCTTCTGTGTGCTAAAATACGCAGTTCCGACTGACAGTTATGTCGGATGTTTTCTTGCAATGAGCACCATTCCGGAAACTTCGGATGGATGAGCTCCAGTTTTAAGCCCGGAAACGAGGGGCTTTTCGGGGGCGCAAGGAAATCGGACCAATAAGCGAAGAGGCAAATCGTTTGATATGCCGCACAAGGTAAGTACGATTGTTGACGCAGAGATCGCGTGAAGAAATGTTTCCGAATGAAAACTAATTAGCATTGGTATTTTTGCCGGCTATGGAGTTGCACATGATTGGTAGTGTCCTGAAGAAAATTGTTGGCAGCAAGAATGATCGTGAACTGAAACGACTGCAACAGACGGTTGACCAGATCAACGCCCTGGAAGCGGAAATCAAGGGACTTTCAGATTCCGAACTGGCGGGAAAAACGGTTGAATTCCGCTCTCGACTACAGAAGGGCGAAACAATTGATGACCTTTTGGCCGAGGCCTTTGCCGTAGTCCGTGAGGCTGCACTGCGTGTTCTGGGAATGCGTCACTTCGATGTTCAATTGATCGGTGGCATAGTACTGCATTCCGGCAAAATTGCCGAAATGAAGACCGGTGAAGGCAAGACCCTTATGGCGACCTTGCCCGTTTACCTCAATGCTCTGGCCGGCAAAGGGGTGCACGTTATTACGGTCAACGATTATCTGGCCAAACGTGACGCTGAGTGGATGGGCAAGGTCTATAACTTCCTGGGCATGGACGTTGACTGTGTCGTACACGGCTTGAATGACAATGAGCGAAAAGCTGCTTACCGGGCCGACATCACCTATGGCACCAATAACGAGTTCGGCTTTGATTACCTGCGCGATAACATGAAGTTCGCTCTTGAGGATTACGTGCAGCGCGACCTCTACTATGCCATTGTTGACGAAGTTGACTCGATCCTGATTGACGAGGCCAGGACCCCCTTGATTATCTCCGGGCCAAGCAACGTGACCAGCGATCTTTATTACACTGCGGAAAAAGTGATCCCCCTCTTGAAAAAAGGCGAAATGATAGAGGAACGCGATGGCACTATCAGTCGGACGGTGCGAACCTATACCGGCGACTACACCGTGGATGAAAAGTCCAAATCGGCAACCCTCACCGAAGAGGGTGTCCTGAATCTCGAAAAACTGTTGGGAGTCGACAACCTGTACGAACCCGGTAACATGGCGATTCTTCATCACGTTAACCAGGCCCTGAGAGCTCACGCCATCTTTAAGCGTGATGTTGATTACGTGGTCAAGGACGGCGAGGTCATCATCGTTGATGAGTTTACCGGGCGACTCATGCCGGGGCGACGTTGGAGTGATGGCCAGCATCAGGCGATCGAGGCGAAAGAAGGTCTGAAAGTCGAGCGGGAGAACCAGACCCTGGCGACGATTACCTTCCAGAATTATTTCCGCATGTATGAGAAACTGGCAGGGATGACAGGTACTGCTGATACTGAAGCTGCCGAATTCAACCAGATTTACAAGCTCGACGTCGTAGTTATCCCGACCAATCAGCCGATGATCCGCATCGACCAGGCCGATGTTATCTATAAAACCAAGCAGGAAAAATTTCGGGCGGTCATTGGAGATATCGTCCATAGCCATGAATCCGGCCAGCCGGCTCTCGTCGGTACCATCACCATCGAGGATTCAGAAAAACTCTCTGAACTCCTGAAGAAACGCGGCATTACACATAACGTACTAAATGCCAAGCAGCATGAGCGGGAAGCAGAAATCGTTGCCCAGGCTGGCCGCAAGGGTGCGATCACCATCGCGACCAACATGGCCGGTCGTGGTACCGATATCGTTCTTGGAGGAAATCCCGAAATGATGGCCAAACGCGAGGCTGCGAAAGCTGACGATCCGCAGCAGGCGTATGCGCAGGCCCTGGAAAAACATACCGCGCTTTGTGCTGCAGAAAAGCTGGAAGTGATTGCTGCTGGCGGATTATACATCCTGGGCACCGAGCGGCATGAATCTCGACGTATTGATAATCAGTTGCGCGGTCGTTCCGGGCGTCAGGGAGACCCCGGAGAAAGCCGCTTCTACCTGAGTCTTGAGGATGATCTGTTGCGCATCTTTGGTTCTCACCGGGTCTCTTTCGTAATGGAAAAGCTCAAAGTTCCGGAAAATGAAGCGATTGAGCATGGCATGATTTCCAAGGCGATTGAAGGCGCCCAGAAAAAAGTTGAAGCACACAACTTTGAAATCCGCAAACACCTGATCGACTACGATGATGTCATGAACCGCCAGCGTGAGGTTATCTATACCCAGCGCAAGGAGGTGCTGGCCGGTGAAAACATTCGTGGAACCATTGAGGCGATTCTCGATGAGATGGTTGATGATATGGTGGCGACTTTTTGTCCTGACAAGACGGATCCGCACGAATGGAACTGGGAGAGCCTGACGGCTGATTTTATCAGCCAGTTCAACTTTATGGCTGATATGCCTGAGCCTCATAAAGGCCTTAAACCCGTTGATCTCGAAGAGAGCCTCAAGGAGCAGGTTGCAAAACGCCTGGCTGAGCGAACAGAAACATTTACGCCTCCGGTGATGGAACATCTGATGAAGGTTCTGCTGCTGCAAACCATTGATAACAAGTGGAAGGATCACCTGCTGTCGATCGACCATCTCAAAGAAGGCATCGGCATGCGTGCTTATGCACAACGCAACCCGAAAGAAGAGTACAAGCGTGAAGCTTACGCCCTCTTTATGGAGATGATGGGCCGTATCCGTCAGGAGGTAGCGCAGAAGCTGTTCCGCGTCCAGCTGGCTCGTGAGGAAGAAGTTGCTGAAATGGAAGCTGAGCAGCGCCGTGAGCGTCTTGCTCTGGCCCGTCAGGCAGGGCCGCAGCCTGCGGCCAAGGAGCCGACCAAGCGTGATGTGGACAAGGTTGGTCGTAACGAAGCCTGCTCCTGTGGCAGTGGCAAGAAATATAAGCGATGTTGCGGGCAATAGGCCTGCGATAAGGAACCGGGCGGGGTTGCTAGATTCCCTGCCGTTTAACTGCTGATTGCCAACCAGGCAAACACTTATGGAGTCGACCAATGGCTGAAGCTTTTGCTATACCAAAAGGTTTTAAGGCCGCAGCATGCAGTGCCGGGATCAAAAAGTCCGGGAAACTTGATCTGGCTCTGATCTGTGCTGACAAACCGTTAGAGTGCGCTGGAGTTTTTACGACTAACAAAGTCGTTGCGGCACCGGTCAAAATTACCGAGTCCCGGGTGCGCCAAGGTCTCTGCCAGGCGATTCTGATCAACAGTGGTAATGCGAACGCATGTACCGGCGCCCAGGGTCTTCGGGACGCGCGGCGCTGTGGTGATCTGGTTGCGGAAAGTCTCGATATCGCACCAGCACTGGTCGCCGTTTCCTCGACAGGGGTGATCGGTGTCCCTTTGCCGATGTACTGTTTCGAGGACCATGTGCCGACCCTCTGCAGGATGTTGAAGCATGATCAGTTTGATGGGGTGTCCAGAGCCATGATGACAACTGACGCGTTTCCGAAAATGAGCGGTCGCACGATAATTGTCGACGGTCAGGAAGTTCGCCTGTTGGGACTGGCCAAGGGTGCAGGGATGATTCACCCTGATATGGCAACCATGCTTGCCTTTGTCATTACTGACGCGTTGCTTGCTGATGGTTTACTGGAGCAATCTTTGCGACAGGCAGTAAACGGATCATTTAACCGGATTACTGTTGATCGTGATACCTCGACGAATGATATGGCTCTGCTGCTTGCCAGTGGTGAAGCGGAAAATCAGGAGATTACCGAAGGTACTTCAGCGTCGGAACAATTCAATGGCGCCCTGAATGAAATCATGCTGGATCTGGCAAAGATGATTGCGCGTGATGGCGAAGGCGCGACAAAGCTCGTGCGCATCCAGATAAACGGTGCCGCAAACGGTAACGATGCGCTGATTGCTGCCCGCAGTGTGGCAACGTCGCAGCTGGTTAAGACGGCTTTCTTCGGTGAAGACGCCAACTGGGGCCGGATCATTGCTGCGGTCGGTTATTCGGGCGCCGATGTGGACCCTGACCAGGTGAGCATAATGTTTGACAATGTCGCAATGGTTTCCAAAGGTCTTGGCCTCGGCTCTGAACAGGAAGCCAAAGCCAGCGAGATACTGAAACAGCCTGAGTTTACAGTAACAATCGATCTCGCCCTGGGCGAAGGCAGCGCGTATTACTATACCTCTGATCTCACATACGATTATGTGCGGATCAACGCAGATTATCGCTCCTGATGACAATCTACCGGAGTGATCGTTTATAAACAGGCAGTCTCTGAAGTCCCCTTGATGAATTCTCCCGCAAAGTTTATAGATCATACCCTGTTAAGGGCTGACGCCACAGGTGAGGATATTGCCAGGCTTTGCGAAGAGGCTGTCGAATGCGGATTTGCCTCGGTTTGCATTCCCCCTTGCTTCGTCGCTCAAGCAAACAGGCTGCTCTACGGCTCTGAAATAGCGGTCGGTAGCGTGATCGGGTTTCCCTTCGGCTATCAGACAACGGCAACTAAGGTATTTGAAGCACACCAGGCAATTGAGCTGGGTGCCGACGAAATTGATATGGTCATCAACCTTGGTGCAGCCCGGGCGGCAGATTATGAATATGTTATGGAGGATATTCGCCGGGTTATTGCAGTCGCAGAGACAGCTTTGATCAAGGTGATTATCGAATGCTGCTTGTTCGGCGATGAGGCTAATCGCAGATTAACTGAAATTGTTGCTTTGAGCGGTGCTGGCTATGTTAAGACCTCAACCGGTTTTGCAGCCTCGGGGGCCACTGTTGAGGATGTCAGCCTTTTATATCAGACAGCATCTGCAAGGGTCAAAGTCAAGGCAGCAGGAGGTATCCGAGACTGGCCGACTTGCAAGGCTATGCTGACGGCCGGTGCCAGCCGTATCGGTACCAGCGCCGGAGTGATCATCATGCAGCAGTGGCAAAATGAGAACGCAGAGTTGCCGTGTCGATGAACAGAGGGCGTGTTGTCTGGATAATTCTCGACGGTGTCGGGCTTGAAGCCTTGCCGGACGCGAAAGACTATGGTGATGAAGGTGCTGCTACCTTGCCCCACGTGGCATCAGTGTGTGGTGGCTTGAATCTGCCGAATCTTCAGCGTCTCGGAATCGGAAACCTGGTAGAGATAAAGGGTGTACCTCTCCTTGTGAACCCTTGCGGTGCTTATGGGCGTCTTGCCGAGCGTTCGGCGGGCAAGGATAGCATCGTTGGTCACTGGGAACTTGCCGGGATTGTTGTCGAGAAACCTTTTGCAATTTTTCCACAGGGTTTTCCGGATAAGCTGGTTGCGGCGTTTGCTGAAGTTGCCGGAGTGCAACCTCTCGGCAACGTACCGGCAGGTGGTATTTCGATTCTCAAAGAGTATGGGGCTGAGCATGTCAGAACAGGCCGACCGATACTTTACACCAGCGTTGATTCAGTGTTTCAGGTTGCCGCACATGAAGAGGTTTTGCCGCGGGAAAGGTTATATGAACTGTGCCAGGCCGCAAAATCTCTCGTTGCTGAATACAATATAGCACGGGTGATTGCCAGGCCCTTTGTTGGTAGTGAACAGCAAGGCTTTCGTCGTACACCGCACCGCAAGGATTTCACTGTACCGCCACCCCGGACGACTCTTCTGGAAGCTTTGATCGCGCAGGACTATACGGTCTCGGCTGTGGGCAAGATCAGTGATCTTTTTGCCGGGCGGGGAATCTCACGCAGCACAACAACATTTGATAATGCCGATGGCATGAGTAAAACTCTGACAGAGCTGAACGCCCTGGACAAGGGACTGTTGCTGGTCAACCTGATTGATTTCGATATGGCTTATGGACATCGTAATGATGCCGTTGGCTTCGGTCGGGCCCTTGAGGCGTTCGACACCTGGTTGCCACGACTGTACGAGCAAATGCAATCAGATGATATTCTTGTGATCAGTGCAGACCATGGTTGTGATCCTACAACGCCGGGTACGGATCATACCCGTGAGTATGTACCGGTTCTGGTCTGGTCCAAGTCGATGCAGGAGGGGGCTGCTCTGGGTGATCGTCAGTCCTTCGCCGATCTAGGCGCAACTCTGGCTGCATATTTCGGCGTCCCGTTGTCGGCTGGTGAGAGTTTTCTCGATGCACTGGATCTGCGTGGCAGATTCAGCTTTTGAGTTGTGCTTCTGCAAAGTCGCCGACGCCATCGTTACAGGCCGAGACCTCTCTGAGAAAATGTTCCCTGATAAACTTTTGCAGGTGTCCTCTATGGTCATCGGGGAGATTATCAAAGCCGACGCCGAACCCCTGGAAAAAATTGTTCTCAGCGTCCGGTTGAATCATGTATAGAACCGTTGCTTTGACTTCGATCTCCTTGCAATGACCAAACAGGGGGAAGACAACGGTAACCCGATCACCTTCTTTGACTCTTGTCGGTGCTTTGAAAAAAAGGCCGTGCATGCTGAGATTAAGGATGTCTGCGAGGATAAATTCGTTGTCTTCAATGCAGTACATCCCGGGGAGTTTCAAACGAAGCCGCAGGTTTTGTCGCGGATGTTTTTCGACGTGACGTTGAATGAAAGAGAAAAGCTCAAAAAGTTCGACAGGGACTTCAATTGTTTCGCTGCGATCCAGCCGGGTAACCCCTGCGGACTCCTGTTTGAGGGTGATAACGGGCAAATCTCCCGATTGGACTCTTTGTGTCGTCTCTGCATTAAAAACCAGACTTGGGGTGTTAAAAATGCCCTCACCGATGATCAACAGGCAGGGCGAACTTTCCCGAAGAAAAGCCATTGCCTGGTCGGCTTTGCGGGCTGATAAAACACGATATCCCCAGTGTTTGAGAATCGGTTCCAGCGTTGCCAGCAGGTCGTGGCGATTGTCGGCAACTAAAATACTTTTCATGTTTTCGTTCAGTTTCTTTGCGATGATTTCTATGCTTGTTATCTGTTATTGCCTTTTGCGACAAAGTGGCAGTAATTTAACTTATTCACCAAAATGATCAAAGGAGAAAAATGCACGATTGCTCTCTGCAGGTGAGCGTAAGTGCCCTACATGCAAATTTCCTGGCAAATCCTTCAGATTGTGGAAATTAACTTACTGCAGAAAGTTCAACTCCGGTTGTGTTGAATGCTGTCTGCGGTTCGGGCGTTATGTTGCTGGTGAATGCACTTGTCACCAAAAGACTGTCTGAATTACTGACTAAAGGGCCGCCTGAAATACTCAGACGGCTCTTTGCTGTTTCTGGCGGGAACAGGATTATGCTTTCTTTTTACTTCTTCCTTTGCTTTGTGCTGCTCGGGCCATTGCAAGTTTTTCGCCGAGGCCACGATCGATTGCCATCTGACGGCGAGTCTCTGAGTAACTTTTTGATGCAAGCGACTGTGAACGGGGGATGTCAAACTGTTTACGATACTCAGATGCTGTCATATCGTGTGATGTTTTGAGGTGGCGCGACAAGGTTTTCATGCCTTTGCCACAAATCATGCAGAAAATTTTGTCTTTACCAAAAGCTTTTTTTCGCGAAACTGCCGGACCCTGCTCTTCGGGTAAAGTTTCTGTGACAGCTTCACCTTTGTCCAGGTTGCTGAGTGCGTTGTAGACATCAGAAAGCTCAGAAATGAGTTCCTCTCCAGTCATATTGGTTGTCGATGCGTGTGCCGCAACGATTTCAGCTGCCATTTCCAAGATTGTTGCCATCTGTTCCTCCGAATTTTGTTATGATGTTGATCATTTAAATTATATTTGTTTGAAGAAGCTTTAGTAATACAAGTTATTTTTGTATAATCAAGAAAAAAAACATAAAACTGCTGCTGCACATACCATAAATATAAAAAATCGTTTTTTCAAAACTTAACTCTTATAGCATTTCCAAATCCCTTAACACAAATAAAGGTTAGCTATCAAGTTACCAAGAAGCAAGAAATATTTGACTTTTACGGACAGCATTAAACCCAAACGTTGAAAAGGTGATCTTTCATTCTATGAACCATCTTTCTGTGTTTTTTGTCGCATAAAATCAAATGTAGCCATTATTCGTCTCTTGGAATTGTTTGTTTTGTATAAGAAGGAAAGACTATATGCATATAAGACATGCTATTGAGTCTTCTGAAGCCAGTCTACTGAGTGAATATGCTTCTCACAGTCAGACTTCAAAGGGTCGACGTATTGCTGAAGATGCCTGCTCGGTTCGCACGATCTTTCAGGTCGATCGTGATCGCATACTGCATAGCAAGGCTTTCCGACGCCTGAAATATAAAACCCAGGTTTTTCTGGCGCCAGAGGGAGACCATTATCGTACACGTCTCACCCACACCCTGGAAGTCAGTCAGGTTGCCAGGACCATGGCTCGGGCTCTGCGATTGAATGAAGACCTTACCGAAGCGATCGCGCTTGGACACGATCTTGGACATACACCATTCGGACATGCTGGCGAACGCGTCCTTGCTGAGCTGCTGCCTGACGGGTTCCATCATGTAAATCAAAGCTTGAGAGTGGTTACTCTGCTTGAAAAAAATGGTGCCGGACTCAACCTCTCCTGGGAAGTCCGTGATGGAATTCTAAGGCATTCCAAAGGGAAGGGTGCATTGCAGGGCCGGAGTTGCAACGACCTTCCCGCAACACTTGAAGGCCAGCTTGTGCGCCTTTCCGATGTAATTGCGTATGTTAATCACGACCTGGACGATGCAATTCGCGGCGGATTGATCTGTAACGAGGACGTACCATCAACATTGCGTAATGCTTTAGGCGATAATTCCTCGCAACGGCTGAATGTCATGATTACCGACCTGATTGAGACAACTTTGGCAAAGGAATATGCTGTCGTGCAACTCTCGACTTCAGTTGCCGAGCATGTCACCGAGCTCCGTAACTGGCTGTACACCAATGTCTATTGTGCAGAAGCGGTCGAGGATGAATTTCGCAAGGCCAGTCGGGTACTCAGGGAGATTTTTGCGTATTTTATTGAAAAACCACAGGAACTCATCGCGTGCGGTGGCGACTGTGTGGATAACGAGAATATTGAAATTGTGGTTGCTGATTTCATTGCCGGGATGACGGATCGCTATGCCATGAACCTTTACCAGAAGCTGTTTTTCCCTCAACCCTGGAAGACTCTTTAGAAGGGCGCTTGCAAATGATGCAGCATCTGCCGGGATGCTTGACACCCGAGAAGGCAATATGATAGTTTTTTAGCGCCTTTACAGCTATTTGCCAGCACCGGTGACCGGAGAAATGACGGTTGAAGCTGATCGCTTGCGTACCGTTTCTCGAGTGAACGGTGTCGATGTCATCATGTTGGCGCTGTTCCGCTGGCAATCCGAAGCTTGGAGGGGAAGACTCGACCCCGCAAGTTCAATCTTCCAATGCACTTCAACTCCTCTTTATCCTGCTGCGGAACTGACGTGTGGGTTGGTGACTCGAGTATTGAAAGATCCCAAATATACGGTTTGCGGGTTGAAGGACTAAGGAGATTGGCATGAGCAAGAAGCTGCTGTTGGCCGATGACAGTATAACGATTCAAAAAGTTATTCAGATCACCTTTGCGCATGAAGATTATGAACTGACCATTACTGACAATGGTGATGCCGCTCTGGTCAAGGCCCGGGAAATCAAGCCTGATCTGATTATGACGGATATCTATATGCCAGGTAAAAATGGCTACGAATTGACCAGTGCCATCAAACAGGATCCTGCCCTCCGTCATGTTCCCGTGTTGCTGCTGGTCGGTTCATTCGAACCTTTTGACGAAGATAAGGCCCGGAGCTGTAACGCTGATGCCTGGATTGAAAAACCTTTTGAGTCCCAGAGCCTGATCGATAAGGTTGCAGAACTGCTCAATGCAGCCCGACCGGCAGCTGAAATCCCGGCGCCTGTTGCAGAGCCGGAGCCGTTTGCTGCTGTTGAGCCGGCAGGTGTTGCAGACGACGCTGCTTTCGAAATGCCTGTGACAGCTTTCGATGTGTCTGTCAGTGCCGAGCCTGATATAGCTGCATCTGTAGAAGACCCTTTTGCTGATATTTCTTTTGAAGAAGAGGTCCCGGTCGCAGAACCAGAGATAGAGCCAGAATTAGAAGCAGAGTCGGCTGCTGTTGCAGATGAATGGAGTGACTTCGCTGTTACTGATGACTGGAGTGATGTTGCTGAAGAGCCTGCTACTACCGCACCTGTTGCTGAAGATGCTTTTGCTATTGCTGATGATTTCAACTTTGCAGAAGATGCTGATACAGAGGTTATCGATAATTTCGGTTATACAGAAGAGGCCTCGGCAACTGCTGATGACTTCGCATCTGTAAAAGAGGTTCCATTTGCTGAGACTGCCTTCGATGATTTCGAAATGGATGATGACGAAATTATGTCCCTTGGTGACGAAGATATCCTTGGTGAAGAAGACCTTGAACCAATAATGCCGGAGCAGACGCTTGCTGCCTGGTCACGAGATGAAGCCGCTGTCGAGGATATCTTCGCCGGGCCTCTCGAGGAAGAGCCTGCTTTCGAAAGTGAACCAGATTTTGCGACTCCCGTTGAACCTGCCTCAGCAGAAGAAGCTCCCGTCTTTTTCGATGATGAACCTGTCGCAGGAGAGACCCCGTTTTCCCCGGTCCCGGTTGCAGCGCCCGCTCCTGTGGAGGAGTCAGCGCCTGTCGTTGAGAAGCCGGAGCCTGCTGCAGCCGCCGCGTCCATCGAGAAATTTGAGGCACAAGCGTCTGCATTGAGCGAGGAAGATGTTGAGAAAATTATTGAAAAGATTGTTACCCGGGTCGTGGAAAATCTGGCCGGGTCGATCCTTGAACGTGTCGCTTGGGAGGTTGTTCCTGATCTGGCCGAAAATCTGATTCGTGAAGAAATTCGCAAAATCAAGGATGCCGCGGCCTGATAATGGCTTGCAGCCAATAGATTAACGTGTGTAATGGGGATTGCGAAAATCCCCATTTCCTTTTGTCCGGGTTCACAAAAACACCGAAATTGCCATACTGGAAGGATGCGACACCGATGGAACAGAAGTTGAACAAGGGATATGAACCGCATGCTGTTGAGCGCAAGTGGTACCGGAAATGGGAAGAAGATGGATATTTCTGTGCCGATGAAAAGTCTGCTAAGCCACATTACTCGATCGTCATCCCTCCGCCGAACGTTACCGGCGTGTTGCACATGGGGCACGCTCTTAATAACACCATACAAGATATCCTGGCCCGCTGGAAGCGGATGTGCGGCTATGAAGTTCTTTGGATGCCAGGTACCGACCATGCAGGGATCGCCACGCAGAATGTTGTTGAGAAGCAATTGGCCTCAGAAGGGTTTGATCGCCACGCCATCGGCCGGGAAGAGTTTGTCGCGCGTGTCTGGAAATGGCGTGAAGAGTCAGGCGGGCAGATTATCGAACAGTTGAAGCGCCTGGGTGCCTCCTGTGATTGGCAGCGTGAACGTTTTACCATGGACGAGGGTCTCTCCACTGCAGTGCGCGAAGTCTTCGTTCGTCTTTATGAGGATGGCTTGATCTATCGGGCCAATCGTTTGATTAACTGGTGTCCGCGCTGTCATACCGCATTGTCTGATCTTGAGGTTGAACATGAGGACAAGAGGGGGCATCTCTGGCACCTGCGCTATCCGGTTGTCGGCACAAATCGTTATCTGGTGGTGGCGACCACCCGTCCAGAAACCATGCTCGGTGATACGGCTGTTGCGGTGCACCCCGAAGATGAACGTTATCAGGACCTGATTGGGAAGAAGATTCTTTTACCACTGCTTAATCGCGAGATTCCGATTGTTGCCGATGATTACGTTGACAAGGAGTTCGGTAGTGGTGCGGTGAAAATCACGCCGGCCCATGATTTCAACGACTTCGAGCTCGGCAAGCGGCACAACCTCGAGACGATCAATGTTTTAGATGAATCGGGTATTGTCAATGAAAATGGCGGCCCCTACCAGGGGCAGGAGCGCTATGAGGCGCGTGCCAATGTGATTGCCGATCTGGAAAACCAGGGCCTGCTGGAAAAAATTGACGACTATGCCAATGCCGTCGGCGAGTGCTATCGCTGCAGAACTGTGATTGAACCTTATCTGTCACTGCAATGGTATGTCAAGGTCGGACCCCTGGCTGAAGAGGCTATCAAGGCTGTTCAGAACGGGGATACCCGTATTATCCCGCAGCAATGGGAGAAGACCTACTTTGAATGGATGTTCAACCTCCAGGACTGGTGCATCAGTCGACAGATCTGGTGGGGACACCGCATACCGGTGTGGTATTGTGCCGCCTGTGGTGAGCTGACCGTCAGCCGTGAAGATGCAACCGCTTGTAGCCACTGCGGCAGCAACGATATCTGTCAGGAAACGGATGTCCTCGACACCTGGTTCTCTTCGGCACTCTGGCCATTCTCGACCATGGGATGGCCCGAGCAGACTGAGACTCTGGAAAAGTTTTACCCGACATCCTGTTTGGTGACCGGGTTTGATATTCTGTTTTTCTGGGTGGCCCGCATGATGATGATGGGGCTCAAATTCATGAAGGATGTGCCGTTCAAGGATGTCTATATCCATGCTCTGGTACGCGACGCCCAGGGACAGAAGATGAGCAAAAGCAAGGGGAATGTCATAGACCCCCTGCACGTGATTGATGAGTACGGGGCCGATGCCTTTCGCTTCACCCTGGCATCATTTGCCGCCATGGGACGCGACATCAAGCTCTCTACGGACCGCATTGCCGGTTATCGTAATTTCTGTAACAAGCTCTGGAATGCAAGTCGCTTTACCTTAATGAACCTCGAAGGATTCGATCCAGACGGGATCGATCTGAAAACTCTCGAACTCTCTGATGCCGATCGCTGGATCCTGACGCGGCTTGAAGAAACAATTCGCCAGACCAGTCAGGCTCTTGAAGACTATAAATTCAACGAGGCTGCCAGCACTCTTTACGCGTTTACCTGGCATAACTTCTGCGACTGGTATATCGAGATGGCCAAGGATGATCTCTACGGCGAAGATCTCCAGGCCAGGGTGCGCGTACAAAGTGTCCTTTTTACTGTGCTGGAAGTGTTGCTGCGCCTGCTGCATCCGTTCATGCCGTTTGTTACCGAAGAGATCTGGCAGGCTCTGCCCGGTGAGCGTCCATGCGCATCGATCATGCGGGCCGATTACCCTGATGGGTCAGGGCTTCCGACTGATGTCGTCGGTGCCGAACGGATGGAACTGGTCATGGAGGTCATCAGGGCGATAAGGAATATCCGTGGTGAGATGGATGTGCCACCCGGCAAGCAGATCACTGCGTTGTTGGATTGTAAGTCCGATAAAGCCCAGAAAATTCTCGAAGAAGGGGCTGCGGCAATCCGGGTCCTTGGCAAGGTCGGGAAACTGGTCATTGGTCAGGTCCTTGACCGGGCAGAGCAATCAGCGACTCAGGTTGCCGGTGATGTAGAGATTTCTCTGCCGCTGGCCGGCTTGGTGGATGTCGCTGAAGAAGAAAAACGTCTTCAGAAAGAGATCGCCAAAGGGCAGAAAGATGTCGATCTCTTCACCAGAAAGCTCTCCAACGAAAAATTTGTCGCAAATGCCCCTGAACATGTTCTGGAAAAGGATCGTGGTAAATTGAAGGACGCTGAGGAGAAGATGATGGTTCTCAAGGAAAGCTTGAAGAAGATTCAGACTTTAAAGTAGATACCGGAAGTAGTTGACGACAAAGGGCGGCAGATTTTATATCTGCCGCCCTTTGTCGTCTCAATTGATCAGCTTTTAATGTCCCAACTCAACCTCTTCAAGAACCTCTGCAAGGTGTTTGCGGATTTGTATGCTGCTGTCCATACTGTCAATCTGAGCATAACGCCGGCAAGCAATTTCCATGGAAACGCCCTTGAGAAATGCCTTGGTCCGAGGAATAAAGGGAGCAGGCATTGAGAATTCACGCAAACCCATGCCGATCAGTAACAGCAGAGTCAGAGGATCTGTTGCCATTTCGCCGCACAGACTGACTCCCTTGCCCATCGAATGAGCCGTCCTGGTCACCTCGTTGAGAACCTGCAGGACAGCGGGATGCAGTGGGTCATAATACTTGCTGACCAGAGGGTTGTTGCGGTCGGCGGCCAACAGGTATTGAATCAGGTCGTTGGTGCCAAGAGCAAAGAAATCAACCAGGTTTGCCAGCTGTGGAACCAGGCGTACCGCAGCGGGGACTTCGATCATGACGCCGACGGGAACCTTGGCGGGACAATCGATACCTTCATTCAAAAGATTTTGTCGAGCCTCTTTGATCACTTCCAGGCAATCGCGGGTCTCATCCATGCTGGAGATCATCGGAAAGAGTAATTTGACCGGGCCGTGCATGCCTGCCATGAGGATGGCTTCGATCTGGGTGCGGAAAATGTCACGATTATCGAGAGAGACTCTCACGGAACGCCAACCCATGAAGGGGTTGTCCTCTTTCGGAGGGCTGAAATAAGGCAACGCCTTGTCGCCACCGATATCCAGTGTGCGAATGGTTACCGGCTGGCCATCGAATTCTTTAACCACCCGACTGTAGAGCTCGTACTGGTCATTGCGGCCGGGAAAGTCACCGCGAGCCATGTAGGGGAATTCCGTCCGGTAGAGACCGACACCCTCGGCACCAAAGCGCTTGGCAACGCTGATGTCGCTGATCAGACCGATGTTGGCACGCAAGGTGATGCGTACGCCATCGCTAGTCATGGCCGGATGGTCGCGGTACTCATCGAGGCGGTTGAGTTCACGGGTCTGATCCTGCAGCAGTCGTCGGTACTCTTCCTTGACTGTCTCCAATGGATTGATATAGATACGTCCGGTGTTGGCATCGATGATCAGGTTGTCATCCGGGGCAATGTGCTTAAGGGCTCCCTGCACAGCAACAAGCGCAGGGATACCCATAGATTTTGCCATGATGACAGCATGAGCATTCATCTCTCCGGCCTCGGTGATGATACCGAGGATCTGCTCATTATCCAGTGCGGCCATATCCGAGGGCAGAATCTGTCTGGCAACCAGGATGCCTGGATGCTTCAAATGCAGATTCTGTTCTGAAGAATTGCCGATCAGGTTGGCGAGGATGCGGCGCCCGATATCTTCCATGTCCGACGCACGCTCGCGGAGGTAGGGGTCTTCCATTTTATGGAAAACTTCAATGTAGTCAGAAACGATTTTGCCCAGCGCATAAGCAGCACTGTGGCCGTTTGATATCTCATTTTGAAGTTTGTTGATAAAACTGCGGTCTTCAAGAATCATCAGGTGCGTATGAAAAATTGCTGCATCGCTCTCGCTGAGGCGCTCTGCTACGCGCTTCTCAAGGAAGATCGTCTGGATACAGGTCTTTTCCAGAGCGCTTTCAAGGTTGCTTAGTTCCGCTTTTATGTCGACTTCTTCTTCGTGAAGAATATCAGTGAAGCCGAGCCGCTCTTCGAGGATTGCTGCTGGTCCAATGGCGACGCCGGGGTAGGCGACGCAACCTGTCAAAACATTCTGCGGAAGGGGTTCGGTTACTCTTCCCTGTGTTGTTAAGGTCTGTTGTGCCTGGGCAAGGGCGTTGTTGACACGTTGACTTTCTTCCTGATGCAGGCGAATGGAATCCAGCAGTCGCGCGTTGACGACAATTGAGGTGATCTGAAAGGCTATCGTCGACAGGGCACTGATTTCTTCTTTGCTGAACTGTCGGGGGTCTTTGGTCTGCAGTACTATGACGCCAAGAGGGTTATTGCGATCAAAGAGAGGGATGCCGAGGAACGAGTGAAAACGCTCCTCGCCTGTCTCTTTAAAGTAACGATAGCTGGGGTGCTCATGGGGTTCCTCAATGGCTATTGCATGACGCTTCTGGGCGGCCATGCCTGTGAGCCCTTCGCCGATGCGCAGAGTTACCTTGCCCACTGCTTTGCGGGAAAGTCCTTTGGAGGCCTGCAAACGTAAGGTTTCATTGTCAGCATCGAGGAGATAGATCGAACAGACATCCGTATGCATGCGGCGTGCAACAAGATTTACAATGTTGCGCAAGGTCTCATCGAGATCATGTGACTGGAGAATCAGTGCACTGATATCCTCAAGAGTGGTAATGCCTATTTTTGAGTTTGGATTGCGTGGCATGGGATTGTCGGAGTTAGTTGTTGTTGACGCAGGTATGATAGCTGACGGAAGTTTTTTTGGCGAACAAAAAATTCAGGAAAAGTGCAGGAGTAAAAAATCAGGGGGTGGCGTCCGGTGCTGGATAAAAAAACGCCGCCCGGGGGAGAGAGGTCCCTGGCGGCGCAAACAAGGGAGCGGGAATCCTTGGATCGGAAACTGGTGTCCCTAGACAGTTAGTCAAGTATGTTAGCAACTAATGTGCCAAGATTCATGGCTGACGGAAAATCTGTAAACCCCTTGTTGCTGAAGGCTTTTCTGGTGCTGGTGACCTGATGTGTTTTGAGGGGTATGTGCCGAAATTGGCACGCAATATTGACGACAGCGGGGAAGGTACTGAAAAACCTGGAAAAATGACTGTGCCATTATTGTCACATGGCGCTGACGATTTATGACGAGAATTGTCTTAAAATAATTTCATGTTGTTTTATTGCTTGAAGTTTGTCCCGTTAAGGCCGTTGCGATTAAGCATTCGATAAAAGCTGCGTCTGGGGATTCCGGACAAACGTGCTGCTGCAGAGACGTTGCCTTCAGCTTCACGCAGGTAGCGAGTCAGCAAATTCTTTTCGATCTGGTTAACATGTTGCTGACGTTGACTGCGCAAGTTGTCTTGATTCGTTCGATCCGGCGACTGCAAGACCAGATCTGCAAAAATCACGGGAAGATTCTCCAACCTGACAATTTTGTCGTGAGTCAGTACCGCGGCCCGCTCGATTATGTTCTGCAATTCACGGACATTGCCGGGCCAATGGTACTGGCGCATGGCCTGAACGGCTCGATCTTCAATTCCCAATAGGGTCTTGTTGACACGAGTGCTGGCTTTGGCAATAAAAGTCTGCAGCAGTTCATCAAGGGATTCGAGCCGACTGCGCAATGGCGGCATGGTAATGGTGAATACGTTTAATCGGTAAAAAAGGTCCTCGCGAAACCAGCCTTCTTCTACACCTTGTTCGAGGTTACGATTGGTCGCTGCAATCAGGCGTACGTCTACTTTGGCTGAAGCTGTGTCGCCGACCGGACGAATTTCGCCACTGTCGAGAACGCGCAGGAGTTCAGCTTGAAGCTTGGGTGTGATGTCACCGACTTCATCGAGAAAAATTGTGCCGCCATCGGCTGCTTCGAAGAGGCCGCGTTTCTCACTGATTGCTCCAGTAAACGCACCTCTCTTATGCCCAAACAGTTCACTTTCAAGAAGGCTGTCTGTCAAGGTTGTGCAATTGACCGAGACCAGCGGCTTATCGGACCGTTGACTCTGGGCATGGATTGCGCGTGCAGTCAGCTCTTTGCCAGTGCCGCTTTCACCTCGAATCAGTACTGTCGTTGGTGTTGGTCCAACCTGATGGATCAGCTTGATAACTTCTCTCGTACGCTGGTCATTGCCTATGATCACCGTCGCGCCAAATTCCTGCTTCAAAGCGTGTTGGGCAAGCTCGTATTTCTGGGTGAGCTTGATGTTGTCTTCTTTGAGACGCTTTAGCGAGTATGGAAGACACATGTCGCCATCAGCCAATTCCCGGTATACTGCAACGGCATGTTCACGACAGGTTGTGTAACCACAGGCGCCGCAGTTCAGTTCGTCTTTTGTCTCATACTTGTCGGTTGCCTGGAGAATTTGCCGTAGACGTTCACTGCTTGGCGTTTTGGGACGTACATGTTTGTTGATAAAAGTTTTGCTAAAGGCTGGTAATTGCGTATCGGCCAGGTAATTCGATTTGGTCCGGTAGTAAAGGTTCTGGTTCAGGTGCTGCTCGATAATCAGGTTGCGTTTGGAGAAGGTGGTCAGACGATTGTTCTTGCCTGGTCCTCCGATGCAACCGCCGTTGCAGAAGCGGATATCAACCACTTTCGGTGAAATTCGGCCTGCCGCAAGGTCTTTTATCACCTCCATGGCATTTTCTTCACCTTCGGTTTCCACGTAATCCTGATTGGTGATTTCACTGGCGATATCAAAAGACTTGAATGGACCTCCGGAAATCGCAAAGAGCCGGCCACGTTGCGGCTGCATGCCATCAAAGGCTGTTTCGCCAAGACGCTTCAAGTCGAGATTGCGGCCTTTGAACAACTCGCTGAGTTCCTGGTAGGAGATGACACAGTCAATAGCGCCTTCGGTCTGCTCGGCAGTGATCTCGAATTTTCCGGCAATGCAGGAGCTGATGTAGACAACCGGGGTGTCGGTCGTGGTTCGACTCTTGATGAAGCGACCGATGGCAACCATCGGTGAGACCAGACCGATCAGATTCTTGAGCAGCTGCGGGTAGTGTCTTTGAATCAGGTCGACGATTGTCGGGCAGTGAGTTGTAATCAGCGGGTAGGACCGGTTCTTTTCCAGATACGTACGGTAACTGTCGCGAAGCAGGTCGACACCGGCAGCTCCCTCATGGACTTCGGCAAAACCGAGCCGGCGCAGACCTGTGACCAGTTGGCCCGAGCGAAGGTCGTGGAAGAAGGCCGGGTGTGAGCAGCCGAGGATGGCAATAGGTGGTTTGTCGGCTGCAAGCAGGTGACGGCACTCGCTGACATGATCGGCGATAACCTTGGCCTTCTGCGAGCAGCTTTTGATGCATTTGCCGCAGCCGATGCAGCGGTCGTCGATGACTTCAGCATGATTGCGGTGGACGCGAATCGCCTTGACCGGACAATTGCGGACACAGGCGTAGCATTTTCTGCAGTTTTCCCTGATGGTCAGTATCTGGCCCATGGTTAAGTTGTCTCAGCTGCGCATATTGATGAATTGAAGATCGATACCAAATTCCTTGCTTTTGAGCAATTGAATAACATCCTGCAGATCGTCGATTTTCTTGCCGCTTACGCGCACCTGGTCCTCCATGATCTGCGCCTGAACCTTGAGCTTGCTTTCCTTGATAGCCTTGACGATCTCCTTGCCGCGCTCCTTGTCGATCCCCTGTAGAAGGTCGATCCGTTGGCGCATGGCGCCGTGCGAGGCGGGCTCCTTCTTGCCGAAGTCGAGACAGGTGGGAGAGACGCTGCGTTGTGCCAGTTTGCCGCGCAGGATATCGACTACAGCAGTCAGTTTGTAGTCGTCGGCGGCGAGGATGACGATGCAGTCCTTTTCCAGATCGATTTCGTTGTGCGTGCCTTTGAAATCGTAGCGTTGACCGACTTCCTTGCGGGCCAGATTCACGGCATTGTCGACTTCCTGCAGGTCAACCTTGAAAACAATATCAAAACTCGGCATATCATATTTCTCCTGTCATATCGTTTGTGTCGCTGATAGATAGCTTAATGTGGCCCTGTTAATTCCCGGGGTTGCGAAATCGTCCGACCTCCCTGCTGAAATGGCAAGCCGCCTGATGCCCCGGTGCCTGCTCGAGCAGCGGAGGATATTCCTGCCGACAGATCTCTTGCATATAGGGACAGCGTGGATGAAAATGGCAGCCATCCGGCGGATCGATCGGTGAGGGGATCTCGCCGCTTAAAACCTGATGCTTGCGGACCCGTTGCGGATCGGGAATCGGCACTGCATTAAGCAGAGCCTCGGTATAGGGGTGGCGCGGTTTTTGATAAAGCTGATCGGCATCAGCCACTTCGACGATCTTACCCAGGTACATCACTGCCACTCTGTCACAGACATGCTCGATTACACCCAGATCATGGGAGATAAAAAGGTAAGTCAAGCCGAATTCCTGCTGAAGGTCTTTGAGCAGGTTGACGATCTGGGCCTGGATGGACAGATCCAGGGCTGAGACCGGCTCGTCGGCGACAACCAGGCGCGGTTGCACTGCCAGGGTGCGGGCGATGCCGATCCGCTGACGCTGGCCCCCAGAGAATTCATGGGGGTAGCGGTCGTAGTGTTCAGGAGAAAGACCGACTTTGTTCATCAGCGTAAGAACCTGCTCGCGGATCTGTTTGCCGCGGGCCAAGCCATGAATCACCAGCGGCTCACCGATGATCTCGCCAACCCGCATGCGCGGATTGAGCGATGAATAGGGGTCCTGAAAGATTATCTGCATGTCGCGGCGAAGGGCGGTCAGTTTGCGCTTCGGCAAACCGGTGACCGGCTGACCGTCGAAGAGGATCGTGCCACTGTCCGGCTCGATCAGGCGCAGCAGAAGTTTGCCCGTGGTCGATTTGCCGCAACCGGATTCACCTACAAGTCCGAGGGTCTCACCGGCTTTAAGTTCAAAAGATACACCGTCTACAGCCTTGAGCAGTTGCCTTGCCGCGCCGGGACGATTGGCGCTGACTTTAAATGCTTTGCGCAGATTTTGAACCGTTAGGAGGACTGTCATCATTGTACCTGCCAACAGCGTACCCAGTGACCTGGCTGCACTTCCTTGAGTGACGGCAACTCACCGCGGCATGGGGCAAAGGTTTCAGGACAACGTTCAAGAAAAGAGCAACCATGATCTGTGGCGCCGATTCTGGGAACACTCCCTTCGATGGGCACCAGCCGTTTGCGGCGTTCACCGACAACAGGGATGCAGGCTAAAAGGCCCCGTGTGTAAGGATGCCGTGGATTTGCGTAGAGTTCTTTCACAGGTGCAGTTTCGAGGATTAATCCGGCGTACATAATGGCCACCCGGTCTGCATTCTCGGCAACTACGCCCAGGTCGTGGGTGATCAACAGGGTTGCCATATTGTGATCTGCCTTGATCTGACCAAGCAGGTCCATGATCTGCGCCTGTATGGTGACATCAAGAGCGGTGGTAGGTTCGTCGGCGATCAGCAATTGCGGATCGCAGGCCAGGGCCATGGCGATCATGACCCTCTGGCGCATGCCGCCGGAAAGTTGATGAGGATAATCCTTAAACCTTTGTCCCGCTGCCGGGATACCTACCTTGTGCAACAGTTCTGTTGCGATTTCAGTTGCCTCTCGTTTGTTGTGGCCGCGATGTAATCGCAGGCTTTCCATAATCTGGTCGCCGATGCGAAAGACCGGGTTGAGTGAGGTCATCGGTTCCTGGAAGATCATGCCGATGCGGTTGCCGCGAACCCGTCGGATCTCAGCCTCAGGCATATGCAGCAGATCGAGACCATCAAAGCGGATATTTCCCTGAACGATGCGTCCCGGTTCGGGGACCAGACGCAGCAGGGAGAGGGCGGTCATTGATTTACCACAGCCGGATTCACCCACCAACGCCAGGGTCTCACCCCGGTTAATGATGAAATCGATACCGGCAATTGCCTTGACCAGGCCATCGCGGGTAAAGAAAAAGGTCTGCAGATTGCTGACTTCGAGAAGTGTACTCATGATGTCCTGTTGAAGGGCTCAGATTGTGTGTAAATGGAAGCATGCCCGGCAAGGGATGTCAATCTTAAAGCTGCTAAAAACGGCTAGAAACGCCGGCACGAAGTGAGGGATACAGAGTGAGAAAGTCGAGAAATCTGAGAGCTTGATTTTACGCATTCCTTGTTTCTCGCCTCTTCGCAGCGCTTCATGTTAAAGTGACATTATTATCTGCTGACAGGCACTCTATGAATAATTATGTCGATCTTCATCTTCACAGCACCTTTTCTGATGGTGTTCTGACTCCGACCGAACTGGTCGCCGGAGCCGCAGACCTTGGTTTGCGGGCGATTGCCCTGGCTGATCACGACAATGTGGACGGCATCCCTGAAGCACTCGCTGCCGGAAGAAAGTATGGTGTCGAGATAATTCCGGCCGTTGAGCTTTCGGTCCACTGGCAGGACCAAAACGATCTGCACCTGCTCGGTTACGCCTTCGATCACGAAAACGCTGCACTGCAAAAGGCCCTCGGCGAGTTTCGTGATTTCCGGGCCGGACGTAATCAACGCATCCTCGCTAATATTAACCTGCGACTCATGGCCGAGGGTCGACAGCCTCTTGATTTCATGGATGTCAGCCGACGGGCCGGGGGAACCCTCGGGCGTCCTCATATCGGTCAGGCACTGGTTGCAGGAGGTTATGTACGCGATATGGAGGAAGCTTTCATCCGCTATCTTGTCCCCTGCAATGAGCCGAAACGATTTTTTCCTCTAGCGGAGGCAATCAGCCTGATTCATACCGCCGGTGGTTGTTCGGTGCTTGCCCATCCGCCATTTATCAACGTCAGCGATAATCGCCTGTCGGAGTTACTCGACGAATTCATCGCATTAGGCCTTGATGGCCTGGAAGCACACAGCTCCGGGGCTGGCAATGATGGCATCGATCGCTACATCACCATGGCTCGCAGGAAGAACCTGATCGTGACTGGCGGCTCTGATTTCCATCAGCCGGTCAAAGGTGGTATTGTCATGGGGGCTGGCCGAGGCAACCTGAAGATTCCCTATCGCTGTGTTGAGGAGATTCGGGAGGCAGTTGCACGAAGAGTCGATCAACAAAGTAATGATTTGTAGTCTCCGTTCAACTTCTCTCCGGTTGATATGATCCGGTTGATATGATCCGGTTGATATGAGGCGCTGCAACCGCCGTGTCCGGGAAGGAGTAATTCCGGGCATTTCTGCAAGACTCCCGCATGATTCTCCTGTTTACAAGGAAAAATTTATGAAATCGATTCAAAAGATGTTTCTGTCGGTCTTTTTTTTGACCCTGTTAGTCGCAGCCCCGGTTTGTGAAAACACATTCGCCTCGGAAGAGATGGCCATCAACATATCACTGCCCGCAGAAATCCTCTACGAGATCATCAGCGATGCACTGCCGATACCGCTTGAGGGGAACCAGGAGCTGGTGAATGGAAATATCACGATAGTTACTCTGGACAAACTTCAAGTGAAAAATAATTCAATCGTTCTGCAGGGAGTGGTCAAGGGTGAAAATCTGTCCATGAGCACCAGAATTGCAGGGAGGGATCTCAACATGAAACTGGGAACCGCCATTTTGCCGGTGACCTGTGAGCTTCTCATGCGTTTTGATAAAATCGGGAAGATCCTGTACCTGACCCCCCGATTTTCTAAACCGGATGAAGCCGGAGGTGGGGCCGAGCTCGGCGATGTGCTCCTGCCGGTTCTCACGGCCTTTGCGGACAGGGAACACCCGGTCGAGTTTGATGCGATTAAGCCACTACTGGCCCGGGTGGGCAACCGTGACATACCTATCAATCTGAAGTTGGTTGATATACAGGCGAAGCAGGGAATGATGATCATCAAACTGAGACCCAAAGTGAGTAAGAAACAGTAACCCGTTCAGTTGCGATGCTTTCCTTGAGAGTCTTTCCTGATAAAATTTTCCTAGAAGCCTGTCGGACTATCCATGAGCCGGAATTTCGCTTCGGCCCGTATAGTCCGGCAGGCTTCTAGATCTCGAATTTTGATGTTTGCAGGAACAAGTGTTTTTTTCGTGTCATGGTGACTTTCAGGGATGATGGCATATGAAAATGTCGAAGTCCTGAAAAAGCACTATGACGCCATAGGGTTGCTTTTTACGATGCCATCAGCAGATGTTCGGCAAGAATTTTGAAACCGATGCCAATCAGAATGCACCCCCCCAATATTTCCACTCTGGAGCCCCATCGATTACCGATGCGACCGCCCATCAACATGCCGGCGATGGTCAGCGATCCAGCAACCAGGCCAATGACCAGAGCCGGTATCCAGATCGACACGCCGATAACGCTCAGAGAAAAGCCGACTGCAAGGGCATCAATGCTGGTGGCAATGGAGAGCAGAACCAGTCTTAAACCTCTGGTCGGATCACGGTCAGCAGACTTTTCTTCATTACTGCATGCCTCGTGAATCATGCGTCCGCCGATCAGTGCCAGTAAACCGAAGGCAATCCAGTGATCCCAGGCCGAGACCCACTGAATGATAGTCAGTCCGGCCAGCCAGCCGATCACCGGCATCATGGCCTGGAAAAGTCCGAAGTGGAAACCAAGGCGAAACAGGTGGCGTCCCGTCAGACGCGACAGCACAGCCCCGGTACCGAGGGCGACGGCAAAGGCATCCATTGCCAACGCCAATGCTAGTCCTAAAAGGGTAATGGTATCCATTTTTTTTCCACTTCAGAGCTTTCAGTGATCTGTTGTCGAGCATAAGGCGAGTTATTATGAAAGACAGACCAGTATTTCAATAATTTGAATTTTTCGTAATCCCACCCTTGTCTAATGCCGGTTGTATCCGTTAGAATACATCCTGGCTTTTTATTTTGGGGAAGAATTATATGGCAAATGTCTGCCGGTAACAATGTTGGAGATAGATGAACTTATGCGTTCTTTACTTATCCTTATTGCGGTCCTTTTCGCAGCGACTAATGCTCTTGCTATGTCTTCTGACGGGTGCGGCGCCGGTTCCTGTGTCGATTGCCACAGCCTTAGCAAGACCGAAACCGAACAACTGCTCGGCAGTATGGTTGACAAGGTCAACAGCGTAGAGTTTTCAGAAGTCCCTGGCTTGTGGGTGGCGGAGGTTGAAAAGGACAAGAGGAAGTTACCGGTCTATATCGATTTTTCCAAGCAATATCTGGTCTCGGGCAATGTGATCCGTCTAAATAACAAGGAAAATATTACAAGCGAGTACAGTGCCCGGATGAATAGGGTCGATGTTAGTAAGATTCCATTGGCAGATGCGCTGCTTCTTGGCAAGCCGTCGGCCAGAACCAAGGTGATTGTCTTCACTGATCCGGAATGCCCCTACTGTAAGAAACTTCATGAGGAGCTCAAAGACGTTGTGCGGCGTGATCCTGAGATTGCTTTTCTGATCAAACTCTACCCACTCAAAATGCATCCCAATGCCTATGAAATCTCCAGGAGTATTGTCTGCAATAATTCCATGGAACTCCTTGAAATCAGCTTTGCCGGCAAGCCGGTGCCGCCGGCAAATTGCGATACTTCTGCGGTCGATCAAACGTTGGCCCTGGCCGCTGATCTGGGCATCAGTTCAACCCCGACTCTGGTGCTGCCTGACGGCCTGATTGTCCCTGGCTACAAAACGGCTGAAGCACTCTTGACGCTGATAGGTGTGAATGTCGCACAAGCGGCTGTGCAATAAAAAATGTGCTGCCCCTTGCCTTTAGTCCGTCTATCTGATATGACAACCTACCAAAGTATCCGTGTATAGACTTTGGACGGGTACGTTTAGATGTTCTATTTTTCTCTCGGGAGGCAAGATTCATGGGCTTGATGGATGGCAAGCGTGGCGTTATTTTCGGGGTCGCTAACGACAAGAGCATTGCTTGGGGTATTGCCCAGCAGTTGCACGCTGCCGGTGCCGAACTGGCTTTTACCTATTTAAACGGGGCGCTGGAAAAACGTGTTCGCCCTTTGGCTGCGAGTATGGGATCCACGGTTATCCTGCCGTGCGATGTTGGCTCTGATGATGAGATTGCTGCGGTTTTTAAAGAGCTTGAGCAGCAGTGGGGAACAATCGACTTTGTCGTTCATGCGGTTGCCTTTGCCAATCGTGAGGAGCTGAAAAACCCCTTCACCCAGACCAGTCGCGAAGGTTTCGCCCTGGCACTGGACGTCAGCGCCTATTCGCTGGTCGCCATGACCCGTTACGCCCTGCCCTTGATGCCGGAAGGTGGCAGTATCGTCACTATGACCTACCTCGGTGCCGTGCTGGCCGTTCCCGGCTATAACGTGATGGGAGTAGCCAAGGCTGCTTTGGAAGCCTCGGTTCGCTACCTGGCTGCCGAGCTTGGTCCGCAAAAAATCCGGGTCAACGCCGTCTCTGCGGGACCGATCAAAACACTGGCAGCATCCGGTGTCGGTAATTTCAAAGAAAAGCTGCACATCATGGAGGTGCGTAGTCCATTGCGGCGGACAGTCACCCAGGAGGAAGTTGGCAAGGCAAGCCTCTATCTTCTCTCAGATCTTTCTACCGGGGTCACTGGTGAAATCCATTATGTCGATGGCGGCTTCAATATCTCAGCGGAATGATTATTCTTATTGCATATACAGTACGTAAAAAAGGCCCCTTGTAGGGCCTTTTTTGCGTATGATAAACAATGATAATTTGTTTGGACAGAGCAGTTTGGAACACAGAATGCATCAGACTGAATATCTAAGACAGAATTCTGCGTTCATGGATGATCAAATATGATCTACGGCAGTACAACAGGGCTGAAATCCAGTCTAATCAAGGCTCTAGAAAGAATCTACCATCGCCGTATACCGGCTGGTGTGGTGATTACCCCTGAGTTGGCCCGCTACCTGACGGAGCAGTCCCGCGCTCTGCGTCGCCAGATCGGCCTGATTGTCGATCGGAGCGGCGAGGTGAAATTTGTCATCCTTGGCGATGATCGTGAACTTGTCATCCCCGATCTGACCGGCTTTGGTCTTGGACGCAGCGGCTTGCGCGGCTTGCGCTGTATTCATACTCACCTCAAGGGCGAACCCTTGTCTCAGGACGACCTCAATGACCTGGCGCTTTTGCGGCTTGACATGATGGTTAGCCTGGCCGTTGGTGAGGATGGACTGCCCGGCCCGTTGCATTACGCCCATCTGATACCACCCAATCCTGATGGACAAATTTACCTGCTGCAGAAAATACCGTCAATATACGCTTGGGACCTTGATTTTACTGCATTCATCCGTGCTCTCGATGCGGAGTTGGAACAATCGCGCTCGGAAACAGTCGACCTGGGTGATAACCGGGAAAAAGCGATTCTGCTTTCCGTAACCCAGGCGCCACACCGTGAAGCCGAAGATTCAATGGACGAATTGATTGAGCTGGCCCGCACTGCCGACGTGGTCGTCCTCGACCGTATCATGCAGCGTTCACGCAAGTTGAATCCGCGTACCCTGATCGGCGAGGGCAAGCTCAAGGAAGTTGTCATCAGCGCCTTACACAAAGGGGCGACCCTGCTGGTGTTTGACCAGGACCTCAGTCCGGTTCAGGTGCGTACAATTGCGGCTATGACTGATTTGAAAGTAGTTGACCGCAGCCAGTTGATCCTCGATATTTTTGCCCGTCGAGCGCATACCCTGGACGGCAAAGTTCAGGTTGAGCTGGCTCAGCTCAAGTACATTTTGCCACGCCTGAGCGGCAAGGGAACGGCCATGTCACGTCTGATGGGCGGCATCGGTGGCCGTGGTCCCGGCGAAACCAAGTTGGAAACCGACCGGCGACGGATTCGTGATCGGATCAGCCGTCTGGAAAGGCAGCTCACTACACTCAGTAAGGGGCGTTTGCAGCGGCGACAGAAACGCATTAAAACCGGTGTGCCTATTGTCTCTATCGTCGGTTATACCAATGCCGGTAAGTCAACACTTCTCAATGCCTTAACCCAGAGCAAGGTTTTTACCGAAGATCTGCTTTTCGCCACTCTGGACACTTCGACCCGCCGCCTGCGCTTCCCCAGGGAACGCGAGGTGATTATTACCGATACAGTTGGATTTATCAGAGAACTGCCGAAAAGCCTGCTGGGGGCTTTCAAGGCAACTCTGGAAGAACTGGTTGACGCTCATCTTCTTCTGCACATAGTCGATATTTCCAACCCGCGTTTCGAAGAGCAGATTCGCGCTGTTGACCGCATCCTGCAGGATCTTGATCTTCATGAAATTGACCGGATTCTGGTTTTTAATAAGATCGACCTGATTCCTGCTGAAGAGGTCGCTCCGCTATGTCGGCGTTTCGATGCAATTGCAGTCAGTGCCTTCCAGCGGGCAACCTTTACCGATCTTTTACGTGAAATGGAAGAGCGTTGCTGGGGTGAAGAGGCCCGGGGAACCTTGGATCCATCAGTGACTACCGCTCAGGATAATTGACACTCACTGCTTTTTTCTTGTAATTTGTGCGCGCTTTTGGAGGTTTATTTATGCGGCTCTTCCAGCTCCTTATTTGTCTGCTGTCCGGGATTATCCTGACAGGCTGTTTTTCGGGTGCTCCCTGGTCCACATCGTCTGATCATGCCTTTGTACCATCGTCGGCATTTCAGCAAGAGGTTGCAGATGCACAAGATCCAGCCGCTCCCGTGAATGAAGAGGAAAGAGCCGAGGTTCTCCTGGCCGATTCGCTCACGCAGGGCATTGAAGCTGAAGTCATGCTCGAGGATGTCGAACCTCTCGATGCAGAGACGTTGGCTGACAACCAGCTGCTGCAAGGTGAAGATCAGCTGCCACCCGAGGATCCAGGTCAAGTGCTTGCTCACGAGGAGCCAATCTACGATTTCCCGGTTGTGGAGAACGACAAGGTTCGTTATTTTGTCGATTATTACAGCGGCCAGGCTAAAAACACCTTCAGAACCTGGCTGGAGCGCTCCGGTCGTTATCTGCCGATGATGCGTGCTATCTTTGCCGAGGCCGGTCTGCCCAAGGACCTTGCATACCTGGCGATGGTCGAATCCGGTTTCAACGACAAGGCTTACAGTTGGGCTCACGCGGTGGGCCCCTGGCAGTTTATCGAAAGTACCGGGCGTCATTATGGTCTGCAGAATGATTGGTGGCACGATGAGCGTCGTGACCCGGAGAAAGCAACGCGTGCCGCTGCCCATTTTCTCTCGGATCTTTATGCCGCTTTTGATGGTGACTGGTACTTGGCGGTGGCTTCCTACAATGCTGGTCCCG
Source organism: Desulfuromonadales bacterium (assembly GCA_014860225.1). Classification (GTDB taxonomy): domain Bacteria; phylum Desulfobacterota; class Desulfuromonadia; order Desulfuromonadales; family BM103; genus M0040. The sequence continues at coordinate 28,335 of JACZKE010000034.1, read as the reverse complement.
GCAAGCTTCGTCAAGCTGTAAAACGCTACAATTCCAGGGATTTCTGGGAGCTGTGCCGCGGCGAATACCTGCAGGAAGAGACCAAGAACTACCTGCCCAAGCTGTTGGCAGTGCTGATGATCGCCAAACAAGCGGACAAGTACGGTTTTGCCGATCTCGAGTATCATGAGCCGATCGCTTATGACACAGTGCCCCTGCCGAGCAATACTGATCTTGAAGTTATTGCGCGGCTGAGCGCTTCCGATTATCAGTTGATTAAAAAGCTCAATCCGGAGCTTAAACGCTGGTCCACGCCACCTGAAGCAAAAGACTACCTGGTGCGCCTGCCTGTTGGCAGCAAGGATGTTTTTTGGGAAGCATATTCCAGATTGCCCAAGCGGCAACGGGCCAATTATGCCCGTCATAAGGTCAAGTCGGGGGACACTTTGCTGGCCCTGGCGAAACGTCATGGTGTCCGTGTGCAGGACATCCAGCGTCTCAACGGGATTCGTAACGCGCGGGCTTTGCAGATCGGCACCGATCTGATTGTACCGCTGAATCCGGATGCAAACGGAACTAATGCCCTTGCTGAACTTAAAGATGATTTTAAGCGTTCGCGGAAAGTCTCCTACAAGGTGCGTTCAGGCGACTCCCTCTGGAAGATCTCCCAGAAGTTCAATGTCACAGAAAAGCAATTACGGGTCTGGAATCGGCTCGGCTGGAGCAACGTCATTCGCCCTGGCCAGCATCTGATTGTTTCTTCTAAAGCCGCCCCGGTTAAAACGGCGGCTGTTAAAGCCACGTCTGCCCAGAGAACGAAATCTTTAAGACAAGTAGTCTACAAGGTGCGCCCCGGCGACACCCTCTGGGCGATCGGTCGTGAGTTTGCCGTGGAGACAGGTCAGATTCGCAACTGGAACAATCTGGCTGAAAACCATGTGCTGCAACCGGGTGAACAGCTGACGTTGCATGTGAGTAGCGGCAGTCGCAGCTGAACTTGAACAAGACTGTTGCCTGAACGGTTCTCCCCAGGGAAACGCCTGTCGGCTGTTCCCGCCTCTATGGTGCTGCCGGGCTCTGCTCCTGGCGCTTGCGGTCTATCGAAAAGATCATTGCGGCCAGAGTTTGGGTGCGCATTCTCTCATGAACTGTTGAACCAGGCAAAAGGCCCCTGATCAAGACCTTGGTTTGTTTTGACAACACCGGGACAGGCTGATAGAATACGCCGCTTCTCATCACTTGAAAGGACTTTGTTCTCATGTTGTCTGCACTTATTTCATTTATTATCGCCGCTGTCTTTGGCGCCGCAATTTTCTTTACCACCAGTCTGCACCCCGTCGTTCCTGTCGTTACCGGCCTGGCCGCTTTCACGCTTATCTATATCCTTTTGCTGAAACAGGTCATGAAGCGAGTTGGAGAGTCCATGGATACGGTGCAGAAAGACCTCATGGCGAACCGTCCGGAAGCGGCGATCCATAAACTGGAAGCGGTGCAGAAAAAGTATGCTTACTGGCAATTTTTCATCAAAAAGCAAATGAACGCCCAGATCGGCATGATCTACTACATGCGTCGGGACTTCAACAAGGCTTATGAATATCTCGATCAGGGGTTCGTCCGTCATTGGATCGCTATGGCGATGCTGGCCATTATTCACATGAAACGCAACCAGCCGAAAAAGATGATCGCCACTTTTGAGAAGACGTTGGCAGCCACCCGCAAAGAAGCACTCCTCTGGAGCCTCTATGCTTTCTGCCTGGAGAAGATCGGTGATCGCAACAAGGCGGTCAGTGTCATGGAGAAAGGCTTGAAAAAGGTCGGAAATGACGATCTGATGAAAGCCAATCTTGAATCACTCAAGGCAGGCGGGAAAATGAAAATGCAGGGTTACGGCGATCTCTGGCATCAGTTCCAGCTTGAGAAGCAGGGCGATCTGATCCGCAAGCATACCAAGGCAATGCAGGGTCGGCGCAAGATGGTCAGAAGATAATGGCTTAGCCAGTTGTGTTTATTGAGGGCAGCAAACCATGGCCAGAAAGAAATCTTCGAAACAGAAAGTCGCGTCACCACAAGAATTCTCCAGCAGCCCCTTCAAGGATTTGAAGGGGTTGTCTGCGTTGGTGGAGCCGAAGCCTCTGACGCATGGTCCTGCGGTCAGACAAGCGACCGCTGACGTCAAAGAACCGCCAGCCTCATCCAGCGGCTACGATGTCTTTGCTGAAGAAATGAGTTTTCTTGGTGTCAAGCCGTTGGCAGAGCGTGTTGTTCAGGAACCGGTTTCTGCACGGGGACCTGAGAGAATGGTGCCGCCGTCAGCGACTATGTCCCGTGAAGAGCGCGAAACGGCTGTTTTTCTTGATGCTGTCGGCTGCGTGGAAAAGGTCTTTAAAGATGAGTGGCCTGAAGACGGACCTGTCAAACAGGCTGTTCCCCGACGCATGAAACAGGTGGAGCGTGGCCAACTCAAGCCGGAGGCCGAGCTTGACCTGCACGGTCTGACTGTTGATGAGGCCTCAGCAAAAGTCAAATTCTTCCTGCGGGATGTTCGCTATCAGGGTTTTCTGACGGTTTTGATCATAACCGGCAAAGGCTTGCATTCAAGCGATGGCCCGGTGTTGCGTCAGGCGATGGAGAAACTGCTGAATCAGCAACGCGAACACGTACTTGAATGGAGCGTGGCACCGCGACGCTTCGGTGGGGATGGGGCATTGATGGTCTTTTTGCGTCAGGTAGCTGCAGAAACTTGATGCGTGCAGGTTTGCGGATGGGCACTAGCTACGATCTAAAAGGGCTGGCGTTGATTTTCAATGCCAGCCCTTTTAATGCTTTATCCTATGATACGACTATCAAGCATTCGTAGCAGGATCCGCTTCCGCCGGCTTCTTTTTGACAGCTCTGGTTCGTTTTGATTTGTCTTTCTCATCCAAAGGACTCTCGGAAAAGCTGATCTTTACTGCCGTTGCTTCGGCTGTCTTGTCGGTTACCGTGGTTTTTTTGGCAGGCGCCTTTCGGGCAGGCTTCTTCTCTGCAGGTTTGGCTACTGTTGCTGCCGGTGTTTCGTTTTCTTCCCCGGTCGTTTCCGGTTTTGGCTTTCCTCGACTGGCTTGGCGGCGCTTCGGCTTCTCTGTCGACAAGGCTGCAGGCTGGGATGCTTGCGCGACGTCTGGCATGGTTTCCGTAACGACTTTGTCTTGTGCCATCTCCGGCATTTCGACAATCGATTCAGACTTTTTGGTGGTGCGGCGAGGACGCTTCGGTTTGGGCCCGGCTTCTGCCGTGGTCTTTTCTTCTGCAATCGGCTCTGCCCCGGGCTGTTCAGCTGGCTTGGTTATCGAGTCGGGTTGCGCTTGCTCCGTTGTGTCTGAAAGTGTTTCTGTTTGTGCTGTGTCACCGGTAGCCCTGGTCTTGCGGCGACTTCTGCGGCGCTTCGGTTTTGTTGCCACAACGTCTTGTCCCTCTGCTGTTGCTTCTTCTGCTTCGCCTGCTGCTGCAGGGACATCTGTCAGAGGAACCTCTACAATTGTTTCGCTACTCTTCGCGGCGGTCTTTGCCCTGCTGCTAGAGCGACGACGTTTTTGTGGTTTCTTCGCCGAAGACTCATTGTCTGTTTGTTCTGCTGTTGTCTCGTCAGGAGCATCAGCTAGATCAGTGTTGCCGGCTTCCAATATTGATTCCTGAGATTCTGCGGGGCTCTGTTCAGACAACGGTGGCGCCTCTGAAGCCTCCGCTGCTACAGGTTTGCGCCGTCTCCTGCGACGGCGCTTTTTGCCCGGTTCGGCTTCGGTTGCCGCTGTATCAGGCTGTTCAGTTACGATGTCCTCTTCCATAACGGCCTCTTCAATGGCCATTGGCAGGGTACCGGCTTCTACATATTCAAGTTGAGGCGCTTTTTCTTTCTCTTTCTTCTGGATTTCGATCTCGACCTGATCAGCCAGGAAATCCCGGTTGCCGTGGATATGAATCTGAAGTTGGTAGCGTCGCTCCATGTCAACGAGTTCTTCACGGTTGTTGTTCAGCAGATAGGCTGCAACTTCCATGGGCAACTTGGCATCGATCCGGCTGACTTGCCCCTTGGCGGCGCTGGCGTGAATTTTTCTCAAGAGAGAGACAGCCTGACTCTCCGGACTTTTCAGGTGACCGGACCCATGACAGTGCGGGCATGGCAGGTAGGAGCCTTGAGTCAAGGCAGCTTTAATCCGTTGGCGGCTCAACTCCAGCAGCCCGAACTTGCTGATACGTCCGACATTAACCCGCGCTTTGTCGTTTTCCAGAGATTTCTTGACCTGGTTCTCGACCTGACGCATATTTTTGCGTTCGCGCATGTCGATGAAGTCAATGACAATCAGCCCGCCGAGGTCCCGGAGGCGCAGTTGTCGTCCGATTTCCGTAGCGGCTTCCAGGTTGGTTTTGGTCGCCGTGGCTTCAACCCCCTGTTCAGACGCCATCTTGCCACTGTTGACATCTATGGCAACCAAGGCTTCTGTCGGGTCGATAACAATCGAACCACCCGAGGGAAGGTTCACCTTGTTGTGGTTCAAGGTTTCGATCTGATCTTCAATCTGGTAACGGGAGAAGATTGGTCGGCGCTCCTGATGGAGTTTGACCAGCTTAACCTGATCAGGCATGACCATCTGAAAGAAATCTTTGGCTTCCTTGAATACCAGAGGATCATCGATCATGACTTCATCCATGTCCGTGGTGAAGTAATCCCGAATCGACCGGATCATCAGGTTGGATTCTTTATAGATCAGGGCAGGGGCTTTGGATTTCTGTTCAAGTTCTTTGATGCTTTCATAGAGGCGGATCAGATAGAGATAGTCGCGCTCCAACTCCTCGCGGGTTTGGTCAAGAGCGGCCGTTCGAACGATATAGCCGATGCCTTCAGCCAGATCGAGCGATGACATCGCCTTTTTCAGCTCTTTACGCTGCGAATCGCTCTCGGCTTTGCGGGAGACACCACGTGTCTGACTGCCGGGCATGAGGACCATGTAGCGTCCGGCCAGTGAGAGGTAGGTGGTCAGGGCAGCACCCTTGGTGCCACGCTCTTCCTTGGTGATCTGCACCAGAAGTTCCTGACCGCGGTGCAACAGGTCGTTGATGCGTGGCCGGCGGACATCTTCCGCTGGCTTGTAGTCAGGCTTGACAGTGGTGTAATTGATCTCGTCGATCTGCAAAAAGCCGAGTCTTTCAGCCCCGTAATCGACGAAAGCGGCCTGCAGGCCGGTCTCAACCCGGACGACAACCGCTTTGTAGATGTTCCCTTTGGAGGGTTCCCTTCCGGCGACCTCGATATCTAGCTCAGTGAGGATACCGTCTTCTACAATAGCCACCCGGTTTTCTTCTGGAAGGGTGGCGTTAACCAGCATCTTTTTAGACATGTAAAACTTTCCGGTTGTCGTGAACGACAACCTTGATCTGTTGGGGGCATATATCCTGACCCGAGTTTTTGGCTCAACCGGAATTGGGAGCTCACTCAGGGGAAGAACAAATGCCGAAACTGTATATCCACGGGGTCATCATGACCCTTAAGATCGAAAAAGCCTTTTTAAAAAAGGTATATAGGCAAACTATAACAAAAACAGCAAGGTTTGCACAGAAAAATACCACGAGGCCACTTTTCAGGAGCGCGTAGTATTTGTCGAAGCTGAGCGAGACAGTAGCGTTAAGTTCTAGTCCAGCATGCTGTCGATCAGGTCAAAATCGAGATCCTGCTCGGCAAGTTCTTTGACCAGGTTGATCTTCTCCTGATCATCAGCAGTAATCTTGGAAACATCCCGCGTAACCGTCTGAAAAACTGTCGATGTCAGCTGTGCGGTTCGTATGAATGGCAGCTCGCTGTCATCAAGGACCTGCTGGGTCAGTCTCGCGATCGGGTTGACACCGGAGATCAGAACCCCGGAGAGCTTTTCACGATACTCGTGGATATGGTAGAGCGAAGCGAGCATGACCAGAAGTTCGTCCCGGCTGCTGTTGACCAGCAGGAGGGTCGAGTCCTTGAGATATTCGACAACCTTTTCGGTGGATGCTGCTGCAAGCTGGATGTGCTTGATAATGTGCATCGCCTGATCATGGGTTGCCCGTAGCGGCTGGTCGAAGAGCTTGGCGATGTGTAGCAGGGTAGGACCTGCGAGGATCGGTGAATAGTTGAAGCCGCCATGAACGATGAAGTCCTGCCCGGCAAATGCTTTGGTCATATAGCCGAGAGTTTGAGCGCGCTTTTCGGCAATCAACTTGTTCGGCATGACGATGCGTACGTTCGCCCCTTCCATCTTGTACAGGGCAAGATTCATACTCACGTCGTCAATCACGTGACCGATGCCGCCACCACTGACCATCAATACCGGTGCATCAAGAAGCTTCGCCACCCGGGCGTTGCTCAGGCCGAGTACTGACCCGACACCACTGTGCCCGGCACCTTCGATGATCAGAAAATCGCAACATTTATCGAGTTCTCGACAGGCTTCGAGCAGCTGCACCTCCAGTTGTGCTCTGGTTATCACGCCATCGAGAACCTTGCGTGTATCCCCGGGTTGTACTACTACCGGCGACATCAGCCGGATATTGTCTTCAAGATCGAAGACCCTGGCGACCAGTGCAGCGTCCTTGTCGATCCAGAAGTCTTCATGACGGGTAGGTTTCGGACCAACCGGCTTGATAAATCCAACCCGGCGATATTTTTTGCGTGCGAGGTGGAGAAGGGAGAGGCTGGTGGTCGTTTTGCCGCAATCCTGGCCGGTTGCTGCAATAAATACTTTTCGTGCCATTTTAAACTCCATTATGCTTGCCTGCTGCTGGTCTTCTTCCGGATGAACGCACACTCATTCTGCAAGTGTTGGCTGCCTCTGTCAATGATGAAGGTGATGAAGGTAATATCAACAATGGAGATTCTCGCAGTCATACAAATGTGCTATAACAGCCCCATGTTGCAACTTAAAGATGTTATCAAACAGTTCGCCGACCAGGTGGTTCTGCGTCACGTTGACTGGCATGTCCGTCCGACAGACCGCATCGGCCTTTGTGGTGAGAATGGTGCCGGCAAAACCACCCTGTTGCGCTTGCTGGCCGGGCAATCAGAGGTTGATTCCGGCAAGATTCAGATTGCACGCGGAACCACTATCGGCTATCTGCCACAGGAAGGCCTGGAGCACCGCGGCAGGAACCTGTTTACCGAGGTGCGTTCGGCGCTCGCGGAACTTCTGTCTGTTGAAAACGAGCTGCGGATGCTTGAAGAACAGATCAGCCGTGGAGCAGAGCAGGCAGACCTCGATCGCTACTCCGAGTTGCAGGAATTCTTCCGTCAGCGCGGTGGCTATACCATCGAGGCTGAAATCGGCCGTGTCCTTAAAGGCCTGGGTTTTGAGGAACAGGACTGGCACAAACCGTGTGAACAGTTTTCCGGCGGATGGCAGATGCGTATCGCCCTGGCCAAGCTGTTGCTGCAAAAACCAAACCTACTGCTCCTTGATGAGCCGACCAACCACCTTGATCTGCCGGCTCGTGACTGGCTTGAAAGTTATTTGGCTACCTATCCGCATGCCGTAGTGCTGGTTTCCCATGACCGTTTCTTCCTGGACCAGGTGGTGACGCGCATTGTCGAAATCTGGCATGCCAAACTCACGGATTATCCCGGCAACTATTCCCGATACCTGATCGCCCGCGATGAGCGCGTCACGGCTTTGCGGGAGCTCAAAAGTCGTCAGGACGAAGAAATCGCCCGCCTTGAAGCGTTCATCAACAAGTTTCGCTACAATGCCAACAAGGCGTCTCTGGTGCAGAGCAGGGTCAAACAGTTGGAAAAAATCGAACGCATCGAACTTCCGCCGGAACGTAAAAAGATCGGGTTCTCTTTCCCGATCCCACCCAAAAGCGGGCGTCTCTCGCTCAGCCTCTCCGGGGTGTCACATGGCTACGGTGACGTGTCAGTCATCGAAGAGGTCGATCTTGTCATCGAGCGCGGAGAACGCATCGCTCTGGTTGGCGCCAATGGCGCCGGTAAGTCGACCATGATGCGACTGTTGGCCGGTGTGGAGACCCCTCTCAAAGGTGAACGTGAGGAAGGGCATAACCTGAACATGGCTTATTTTGCTCAGGACCAGGCGCGTACTTTGGACTCGAGTCTGACGGTCCTTGAGCAGATCACCCGGGTAGCGCCTTACGATATGGTACCTAAAGTCCGCAACCTGCTCGGTGCCTTCCTGTTTCATGGTGATGATGTACACAAGAAAGTTGCAGTCCTCTCCGGAGGTGAACGCAATCGGCTGGCCCTGGCGATTCTGCTGCTTAAACCGGCCAACCTGTTGTTGCTGGATGAGCCGACCAACCATCTTGACCTTGCCTCCAAGGAAGTTCTCCTGCAGGCATTGAAAGGTTATCAGGGGACCCTGGTGTTCGTTTCCCATGATCGTTATTTTGTCGATGCACTGGCCAGTCGGGTTGTTGAGGTCGCTGCACACCGGGCGACTTCTTATCCCGGCAATTACGCTGATTTTCTAAGGTCCAAAAGTGGCGAAGGCGATGCCAGCCACTCGACGTTGCGAGTTGAACAAGTTAACGCGAAGAAGACTTCTGCAAAGGTAAATGACAAAAACTCCCGCAGTATCTCCCATGCGGAACGCAAGGCGGAACGAAGAGAAGAGCAAAAACGGCAAAAGCAGTTGGCCGAGGTTGAAAAACGCATTGAGGATCTTGAACAGGCGCTGGCTGAGCTGACAAATGAAATGCAGGATCCGGCTATGGCTGTCGATCATAGCCGTCTCGGCAAGCTGATCGACAAGCATACCAACCTGCAGACGGAGCTGGATGACTGCCTGGAACGCTGGGAGGTCCTGCAGGAGTTATTGACTGAGGATGATGCTTCGTGAACCGTCCATTTGTGGTGACCATCGCCAGCGAAAAAGGCGGGGTGGGAAAGACAACGATTGCCACCAACCTCGCGGTTTACCTTAAGGCTTTGCGTGAAGACCTGCCGGTAACGATAGCTTCCTTCGACAACCATTTTAGTGTCGACCAGATGTTTGCTCTTGGCCCACGTCCAAAAAACAGCGTTGCTGATCTCCTCGTAGGAGATTCTTCTGATGAACTCGCTGTTCTCGGCCAGTACGGTGTGCAATATATCGCCTCGTCCCGTCAGATGCAGGCACCATCGCATTCCCCGGGCTGGTTAAGTCAGCAATTACACGCAGCTGTACTCCCGGGCATCTTGATCCTTGATACGCGGCCGATTCTCGATTGGTTTACCGAAGCAGCATTGCTGGCCGCTGACCTGGTGCTGGTGCCGGTCAAGGATCGTGCGTCGCTGGTCAACGCGGACGCTTTGCGGCAAGTTCTTACCGCGGTTGAGCACTCCGACCGGCTCTGGTTGCTTCCCAGCCTGGTTGACTCCCGCGCCCGGCTAAACGCTGAAGTGCGTGTCCACGAATTTCTTGTCTATGCTGCTCGAGAACGCGATTATCAGGTTCTGGATATCTGTATCAGCAAAAGTCCCAAGGTGGAGAGCCTGTCCTCCGGTTTTTCCAGTAGTATCCGGCCGGTTCTCACGCACGCCCGCAACACCGCAGTGCATGGCCAGTTAAAACAACTGGCAGAATTTGCCCTGTCCCGATCTGGCGTAAAGTCCAGACATGGAAGCGGCTTCCGGTCCGGAATGATGCCGGCCGATCTCACTGAAATGTCAGTCGGGCATCGTCGTCGCCTGGTTCTTGAGTGCCCACTCTGCTGTCGACTGTCCCTGCCGGATGCCGGCCATTTTTACTTCGATCTGCGCAGCCGCAGACGAGGCTTCATTCATCCGGACTGTTTCGAGCAGATATCCGATGATCTCAATCTGGGTGATACTGATGATCCGGATCATCTGTTTGCTTTGACGATTGAGGGGCAGGGACTGGTTGCACCTGAATGTCGACTGACGGCTCACATGTTTGACAGCGAAGGAAGCTTGATTGACAGCGAGGAAGTAGACCTCAGCGGCCGGCAGTTTCTGGTCGACTTGTTGTCGATGATAACCGGTCGATCGCTGGATGTGGCTTACCGTGAATTCATTCTGGTGGACCGTGTCGCCCAGAATGCCGCTGCCCAGTTGGCTGATAGTGCTTATCGTCACTTTTCGCTTCGGCGCCGACAGATTGCGAGAGAACTTCGCGATGCAGGATTATTCTAGAAGCTTGCCGGACTATACGGGCTGAAGCGAAAATCTGGATGTTAGAGAACAGATTTTAGCTCGTGTTCATCCGGAAACTCCGGATGAACACTTAACAGCAACGCTCCCGTTATCTGTTTTTCTAACGGTCTTTGGTCGCAGTCAGTACAATCTGGATGCGGCGGTTCTGGGCGCGACCTTCTGGTGTACTGTTGGTAGCGATGGGCCGGTACTCGCCATAGCCGACAGCTGAGAGTCGTTCGCCAGGGATGTCGACTTCACCCTGGAGAAAGTGCAGAACTGTGGTCGCCCGTGCTGTTGAGAGCTCCCAGTTAGTCGGGTATTTTTCGGTAAGCGTACCGCGAATAGGTACATTATCGGTGTGCCCTTCGACCTGAATATCTTTGTCGGCTGTTGACTTGAGTATGTCGCCGATCTGTTGCAATACCCTGATGCCGGCCGGCTTGAGAACAGCTTTGCCGGAGTCGAAGAGGATTTTGTCGACAACGTTCACTGTCAGCTTTCCTTTGAGATCTGATATCTTTATTTCGCCCCGTTGAATCTCCTCCTCAAGCTTGCCGACCAGCTCATCATATGTACCTTGAACTTCTGCGAGGCGAGCTTCACGCGCCTGACGTTCAACCTCTAGCTGCTGTTCCAGCAGGTTGCTCTCTGTCGTGAGGCGATCAACCTCCTGACGCATTTCAGTCATGGCGGCACCGGTCTCGGCACTGCGGTCAGCAAGGACTTTCTCTACCCGATCCAGATCTGCCCGGGCACGCATGAGATCCTCTTGCAGCTGTTTGTTGCGATCAATCGCTTCGAGCAGGCGTTGGTTGAGGCTGTCGTTGCGTTCTGCTAACTGGTTTTTGTCGGCTTTCAAGCGTTCGTAATCGTTCTTGAGACTATTAATGACCGATTGGAGGTGCTGGTTTTCATCGAGTTTCAGCTGGTGTGCAGACTGGCTGACGCAGGCGGACAGTGCCTGCGTTACCATGAGAATCAGACAGAATTTGATGTAGGATTTCACAAGGAGCTCCTTGATAGAAAGAGAAATTGAGGATGCGTGTCAACAGCCATTGTTGGTGATCTTAGCACAAATGTATTGGTACTGAAATAGGCATGGTTACAGGGTTTTCAGTTGCTTGTCTAAGTTTCGCTATGTTATAAAAAATTACTTTAAACGTGTCAGCATCCATTCGAAGATCATTTAGATGGTCGCAATGAAGTCACCATTCGGAAGCCAGCCGGAATCTAATACTATGAACCCATTTATCCTTGACCCCATTCTGCGCCGTGCCCTTGAAGAGGATATCGGCACCGGCGATGTGACCACTATGGCAACTATCGAGCCCGGTACCCAGGCAGGTGCCGAGTTGGTGGCCAAGGAAGATTTTGTCCTGGCCGGTATCGATGTTGCCCGGCGTGTCTTTCAATTGCTTTCTGCAGAAACCGCTTTCGAAAAACTTATCTCTGACGGCCAGACCGCTAAACGCGGTGATGTAATCGCCTGGATCAAAGGTGATGCTGCCACATTGCTTCAGGGTGAACGAGTGGCCTTGAATCTATTGCAGCGGATGTGTGGTGTCGCCACGCTCACCTCGACTTTTGTGCAAGAAATTGCAGGTACCCGGGCCGTTGTTGTTGATACCCGTAAAACGACTCCGGGGTTGCGCGTTCTGGAAAAGTATGCGGTGCGCATGGGGGGTGGTGGCAACCACCGGATGGCACTGTATGATGCTGTCTTGATCAAGGAAAACCACGTTGCCGCAGCCGGCGGGATTACGGCAGCTGTCAGTCGTGCCAGGCAACGTGTCCCACATACTCAGAAAATAGAAGTCGAGGTCCGCAATCAGGATGAGGTCGCAGAAGCTCTTGCAGCCGGCGCCGATATTCTGCTCCTCGACAACATGTCATTGACAGAATTGACTGCAGCGGTTGAACTGGTTGGCGATCAGGCGATTACGGAAGCTTCCGGCGGCGTCAACCTTGAAACTGTTCGTGAAATCGCCGAAACAGGTGTCCAGCTGATTTCTGTCGGTGCACTGACCCACTCCTGTCGTGCTGTTGATATCTCAATGCTGTTTACTTAGCCTCCAGCCGGAAACACCGGACAAGCATTCATTAGTTTAGTATGGGAAACGACTCAAGGAGCTGCAATCTGTAAGTGATGAAGAATCCCGCGCCGCGCGAAACCATACTGTCTCTTTTCAGCCAGACTCCTGACGGCTTTGTCTCCGGTGAACGCATCAGTACAAACTTGGGGATTTCGCGGGCAGCGGTCTGGAAGCATATTCGCAATCTGCGTCAAGCAGGTTATCTGATTGAAGCGATACCTTCACGTGGTTATCAATTACTCAAGTCACCTGATGTCCTGATGCCGGAATCTATTCAGACCGGCCTTGACAGCCGATTGGTTGGCTCCCGGGTGCGCTGCTTCGATGAGACCGATTCCACCAATATGCAAGCCTGTCGTATGGGTGATGAGGGAGGCGTTGATGGCCTGGTGGTGATTGCGGACCGTCAAACTTCAGGTAAAGGTCGGATGGGGCGCCAATGGGAGTCTCCCGGCGGTGTCAATCTTTATGCTTCGATTCTTTTGCGCCCACCTGTCCTTCCTTTTGAAGCACCCAAGCTGACATTCCTTTCGGCCGTTGCTGTTTGCCGTGCCATCATGCATTGCACCGGTCTGCAACCGACAGTCAAATGGCCCAATGACATTCTCTTGCATGGCGCCAAGGTTGCAGGACTTCTTAATGAGATGAGTTCGGAAACCGATCAGGTTCATTACGTTGTCCTGGGGATTGGCGTTAACCTGAATATGCGCCAGGAACAGTTTCCTGATGATCTGCGTTACCCGGCAACATCGCTTTTTATGGTTTCAGGTCAGATCGTTTCGCGGCTTGATTTTACCCGAACCCTTTTGCAGGAAATTGATGCCTTGTACCAAACTTACCTGGAACAGGGCAGCGCACCGATCATGTCCGCCTGGGAGGAGCTCTGTGATTTGACCGGTAATACAGTGCAGGTGGATTGCAATGAACGGCAGATCAGCGGGACCATGATCGGACTTGCCGAAGACGGAGCCTTGCTGGTCAAGACTGCGACCGGTAAGGTAGAGATCATTTATGCCGGCGATGTGCGGCCGCTCTCGTTTGAGAAAGATGAGGCCTGAGTCGAGAAAAACAGAGTCATCTAGCTCGCTTGCAGGAAGTTTACTTATGATGTCTGCTGCATATAGAGTGTTCACGCCTCACGCTTCACACCTCAGGACTCACGGATTTTTATGCTTTTAGTCATAGATGTCGGCAATACCAATACGGTTCTCGGCTTGTATCGGGGTAAAGAACTTGTGCGCAGTTGGCGACTGACGACTGACAAGGCTCGTACCACGGATGAATGGGCTCTTGTGACGCATGAATTGTTCAGTATCAGCGGGTTGCATTTCCCTGATATTGACAACGTGATCATTTCCTGTGTCGTACCTCCATTGCTGAATACTCTGGAATCCCTCTGCGACACATATTTCAAGTTGCGGCCTCTCGTGGTTGGTCCGGGGATCAAAACCGGTATGCCGATCATGTATGACAATCCCCGTGAGGTGGGCGCCGACCGCATCGTCAATGCCGTGGCTGCTTATGCCAAGAAGCCCTCCAGTCTGATTGTGGTGGACTTCGGAACGGCCACAACCTTCGATTATCTTTCGAAACGGGGTGAATACCTGGGCGGTGCCATTGCGCCGGGGTTGAGCATCTCTGCTGAGGCTCTCTATGAGCGGGCCAGCAAGCTGCCCAGAGTCGAGATCTGCTGTCCGCCACAGGTGGTTGCCAAGAATACGGTCAACAGTATGCAGTCCGGACTGTTTTACGGTTATGTCGGCCTGGTTGACGGCATCGTCGGCCGCATGAAGCAGGAAACGCGGGAGAACCCCTATGTCATTGCCACAGGGGGGTTGGCCAACCTGATTGCACCCTACAGCCAGGCCATCGATGAAGTTGATAATTGTCTCACACTGGAAGGTTTGCGGATCATCTATGAGCGCAATGTGGTTGCGTAGCGGCAATTCAATAAACACAGAATTCATTGTGATCAACTGACTATCGGAAATCATGTGGAGCACTAAAAGGAGAGATTATGGCAAAGTTCGAAACTGAAAAGTTGCGGAATCTGGGCATCGTCGGACAAGGGGATGCAGGGAAAACCTCTCTGGTCGAAGCGATACTGTTTAACACCGGCATGACCGATCGACTCGGCAAGGTTGACGATGGCTCGTCCAACATGGACTTTGAACCCGAAGAGACCAAGCGCAAAATCACGATTTCCTCAAAACTGCATCACTGCGAGTGGAACGACCATGAACTGCATATCGTTGATACTCCCGGTTACACCAATTTCCTGCATGACACCCGTGGCTGCATGCGCGTGCTCGGTGGTGTCGTACTGCTGATCTCAGCCGTAGATGGTGTCAAGGCCCAGACCCAGACTCTCTGGAAGTGGGCTGATGAATTCGAAGTTCCGCGCATCGCCTTTATCAATAAAATTGATCGTGAGCGTGCTAACTACCTTAAGGCTGTCGACGACATGGAAACTTCCCTGGGATGTCGCCCGGTGGCGGTCAACATGCCAATCGGTCAGGAGGAGAACTTTAAAGGGGTCATCGATCTGATCACGATGAAGGCCCGGCTCTTTACATTTGATGATAAGGGCACTTATGACGAAATCGAAATCCCTGAAGAATATCGCTCTGAGGCTGATCGGCTGCATATGATGCTGATGGAAGCCTGTGCGGAAGCTGATGACGAGCTGATGGAAAAGTATCTTGAAACCGAAGAATTGTCCCAGGAGGAGATTCTGCGTGGCTTGCGCGAGGGAACTCTGACGGGAGTCTTTACCCCTGTTTTCTGCGGCAGTGCCACCGCCAA
The DNA here is from genome assembly GCA_014860225.1 of Desulfuromonadales bacterium. Taxonomy (GTDB): domain Bacteria; phylum Desulfobacterota; class Desulfuromonadia; order Desulfuromonadales; family BM103; genus M0040. Next base: position 13,302 of record JACZKE010000034.1, on the reverse strand, counting down.
TATCGGCATTCGCCAACTGCTTGATTATATTGTTATCTGTATGCCTTCACCGATCGACAAAGGTATCCAGTACGGGACCAATCCCAAGACCGATGAGCCGGAAGAACGTCGTCCCGATCCGAAAGAACCCTTTTCGGCGATGGTTTTCAAAACCGTCAGTGACCCGTTTACCGGAAGGTTGAGTCTCTTCAGGGTCTATTCCGGGACCGTCAAGTCGGATTCCACCGTTTATAACCCCAATAAAGGCTGTAGCGAAAGAATTGGCCAGATCCTGTTGCCGGAAGGCAAAAAACAGAAGGCAGTCAGCGAAGCCGTGGCTGGAGACATTGTTGCAGTTGCCAAGTTGAAGGAGACGACGACTGGCGATACTCTGTGCGATGCGGGCAAGCCAATCATTTACGAATGTCCAATGACCATGAAACCGGTTATCTCCTTTGCTCTGGAGCCAAAAAGCAAAGGCGATGAAGAAAAAATCTTCAGCGGACTTTCACGATTGACAGAAGAAGATCCGGCCCTGCATATCCAGCGGGATGAAGAAACCAAAGAGATGATCATCTCGGGCATGGGCCAAGTCCATGTTGAGGTTGCTATTGAAAAGCTGAAGCGTAAGTTTGGTGCTGACGTTATTCTCAAGGAGCCGAAGGTCCCTTATCGCGAAGCAATCAAAAAGAGTGTCGATCAGCACTATCGTCACAAAAAGCAGTCGGGCGGCCGCGGTCAGTTTGCCGATGTGCATATTCGTCTGGAACCCAGAAAACGCGGTGAAGGCTATCTCTTTATAGACAAGGTTGTCGGCGGAGTGGTGCCTCGCCAATATATTCCTGCGGTCGACAAAGGTATTCAGGAGACAATGCATAAGGGCACTCTGGCAGGTTTCCCTGTTCAGGACTTCAGTGTTACGCTCTATGACGGGTCCCATCACTCTGTTGACTCGTCGGAGATGGCCTTCAAAATTGCTGGCTCCATGGCTTTCAAAAAAGCGTGCGAGGCAGCTAGTCCGGTCTTGCTTGAGCCGGTTATGGAAATGACAATCACCATCCCTGACGAATGCGTTGGTGATGTCATCGGAGATATGAACTCGCGCCGCGGCAAAGTCCTTGGCATGGAACCGCAAGCAGGCAGCCAGGTGGTCAAGGCGCAGGTGCCAATGTCTGAAGTGCTTAAATACGCTCCTGAACTCCGTTCCATGACATCTGACCGTGGGCTCTTTACCATGGAGTTCTCACATTATGAAGAAGTTCCTTCGCATATGATGGCGAAATTGCTGGAGCAGTTTAAAAAGAACGACGAATAGTTGCCGAGCCAGGGTTCGCCCGGTAAATCCCGGGTGAACCCTCTGCTATTTGTATTTTTGCAAGTGCGTTGCAAATTCATTGGCCTCTCAGGGCTGGTTGCATAGTGGGACGGGAGACTTTTATATGCATGAAAAGAACAAGTTTACTTTTGATGGCGACGATGATTTTCCGGTAATCAATCCTGACGACCAGAATGAGCCTCCAGAATCAGCTTTGAGTGATGATGATTTCCCGGGGACCAGTCTGGACAGTCAGAATAAGTCTCAAGGGTTGGACTTGAATGATAATGACGACTTTCCGGAAACGGATTTGAACGCAGTGTTTGTAGATGGTGAGCACACAGTTGAAGAGTCAGTGCAGGATGAGGCTGAGCTTAAAATTAACAGCGACGGCAATCCCAGAACACGGATGCTTCTGATGGTTCTGTTGCTGGTTGTTGGAGCGGGCGCTTATTATTTCATTGGCCTGGGTGGTACAAAGCCTCCGGCCCCGACTATACCGGCTGCTGCTCAGACTAACATAAAGACTGTTGCTTTGCCGCCGCCACCTGCTGAGCCAGTTGCCAGGATTTCTGCCGACAAACAGCCGGGAGCTGTGATAAACCCACCGACTATTCCTGCGACGGGATCTGAGGACAAGGTGGTTGAAGCAAAGCCGCAAGAGGAGCCAGTTGAACAATCGTCGACCAAGGTTGCAGATGCCAGGCAAACAGCCGAAGCTGGTTCAACTCAGCAGAACGTTGCAGCAACTGTTAGCGCGGTGTCTCAACCCGCCGATTCGGCAAACCCTGATGGACCAGTCCTGCAAACGGCAGGAGGCAATTTTGCTCTGGACGCCGGTTCCTATCTGCTGGAGGCAAACCGGGATGCGCTGGTGATGAAAATCAGAAAGCTTGGCTATGAACCTCTCATCACACCGGTCGATGTAACCCTGAACATGACGCGTCTGCGTCTTGGGACCTATAGCAGTATTGACGTTCAGGAAGCCCTTGATTTGGCACGATCGATTGAGCCGGGAGCTTATAGCGCTCCTGCCGGAGATCGGTTCGTTATCTATGCAGGGACGTTTCTGGAAGCAAACAGTGTCAAGAAACTGAGTCAACGTTTTCTCGAGCAGGGGGTTAAGGTCTACCCCGAGCCGGTTCAGGTTGTAAAAACCTTGAGTCGGGTTCGATTCGGCAGTTTTGCAACGAAAGATGAGGCGGATACCGCTGCCCGAGAGGCTGGCGAGACAGGGTTGAAGGCAGCCATTGTTAAGTCCAGATAATGCCCGTCCGGAAACTCTGAATGAAACGACTGTCGGACCATCCATGAGCCGGCTGCAAGTCCGGCTGTTTGGTTCATGTTCCAGCTTCTTTTTGGTCCATAGCTACGGCTATGAACCTTCATATGAGCTGAAATCTATCCTCAAACATCCAGATGTTCGCTAAGGCCTGTATCGTCGGTCATTCTCCTGGTGGAGTTGTATTGATTTATGGCACAAGTTCAGCCAACCACAGTGCGTTTGAAAGTCTCACCCGAAAGCGCACGGATTGTAACACCGGGAGCCCCCCGTGACCTCCAGCTAGCGGCCGCGCGCGGTACTCTTCCCCTTGCCGGAAAAGATTTTTTGACCGTTCTCTTCTTCCTTTGTCGCAGTAGCGATGTCGAGATCAGGACGTCAGCTGTGAAAAATTTACGGGAGGCACCTGTAGCGACCCTGATTGAGATTCTCAAAGATGATTTGCTGCATCCGCAGCTGCTCGATCTGCTCGTCAGAGCCAGAATGACTGATGACGAACTGATGAGAGCGGTCGTCATGCATCCGGCAACCACTCTGAATACACTCCTCTATCTTGCCGGGAAAGCACCATCTGATGTGCTAGAGTGTCTTGCCGGCCATCAGGAACTGCTGTCTCAGCACCCTCAGCTCGTTGAGGCCATTATTGCCAACCCCTCTGCAGAAAAGGACTTGAAGGTCAAGTTGGGGTGGCGGGAGCCTGATCAAGCCGACCAGGAATACTCATCTCAGGAGTTATGCCAGGAAGTTGGCGCTGAGGCAGACGCGGATGCCGATGATGAGAGTCCCGAACAAACAGAGATAGAGTCGTTGATGGAAGAGGCGGAGCGGAGTGGTCTCTCGAAATATCAGATCGCCCTCGAGCTTAAAGTGGCTGAAAAAATCAAGATGGGGCTGACCGGTGATAAGGAATGGCGTACCATTATGATGAAGGAGTCGAACAAACTGATACAGGGTGCGGTCATGAAGAATCCAAGAATCAGCGACGGAGAGGTTCTCATGGTGGCCAAGAACAAGACTTCCAGCGATGAGTTGATCCGTATGATCCTGCTAAACAAAGACTGGGTGAAAAACTACGAAATCAAGAAAGCTCTGATCGTACATCCGAAGACACCGCCTCCAAAGGCTTTACGCTTTATCAGCTACCTGACGATGAAGGATATCAAGGAGTTGGCTAAGAGTCGTCAGGTCTCCAATATCGTTGCGACTGCCGCACGCAAGGAACTGGAACATCGAATCAAGAAAACCGGTGGATAAATGAAAACAATCAAAAAAGAAATTATTGCTGTTTGTGTCAGCAAGGCCAAGGGTGAACGCAAAACCGATGTTGGTCAGGGGGAGTTACAACAAGGCTTTGGCCTGGTCGGTGATGCCCATGGTGGCGACTGGCATCGTCAGGTCAGTCTGCTGGCCGATGAGAGCATAGAAAAAATGCGTGCCGCCGGACTGGATGTCGGTGCCGGTGATTTTGCCGAGAATCTCACAACACGAGGGATTCACCTGTATTCCCTGCCTATAGGCACAAGGTTACGGGTCGGGGCGAGTGCATTGCTGGAGATCACCCAGATCGGCAAGGTTTGTCATGATCGCTGTGCCATCTACCATCAGGCCGGAGATTGTGTCATGCCGCGGGAAGGGATCTTTGCCATCGTGTTAGAGGGCGGCCCGGTGAAAACAGGTGATGCTGTAGAAATTCTTGAGCCAATTGCCGGTGAAGGTAGCCAATGAAAGCAACAGATGCGTTTCGTATCGGTGTCCTGACGCTGTCAGATAAAGGCGCCCAGGGCCAACGGGTTGATGAGAGCGGCCCTGTGGTTCGCGAATTGCTCGATACCGTTGGCCAGGTGACTCATGTTATTATCCTTCCTGACGATATCAAATCAATTGTCGAAATTCTGACTGCCTGGGCTGATCAGGAGCAGCTCAGCCTGATTGTGACGACGGGAGGTACAGGTCTGACACCTCGTGACGTGACACCCCAGGCAACCTTGCAGGTGATTGATTACGAAATTCCAGGGATGGCGGAAGTGATGCGTATGCAGAGTCTCCGTAAAACGCCGCATGCGATGCTTTCACGTGCAGTCGTCGGTGTGCGAGGTCAGACACTGATTGTTAATCTGCCCGGAAGCCCCAGAGCCGCGAGGGAAAACCTGGAAGCCGTATTACCGGCATTACCACATGCTCTGGCCAAGTTGGCAGGGGATCCGAGTGATTGTGGCCAAGCATAAGCAACCATTCAGCTGCGAATTGCTACAGGTAGCGAGGCATAGAACAAAATCTAAAAAACAAATTCCAAAGCTATTTCTCTTTCTGCCTTGCCACTAGCTAGTCGTCCGGAAACTGCGGTCGTGCCATCCGGAGTTTCCAGATGGACACTAGCTAATGCGATTTACCGAACGTTAGTGGGCGAGATGACCGGCCAACCATGCAAGCAGGATGCCGCCACAAAGGGCTAAAGTCGCCGACAGGCCACGGCTGCGATGGGATTCCGGAATCAGGTCTGATGCGGCGATGTAGATGAAAGAGCCGCCGGCTGTAGCGAGCAGGTCGCCGAGAAGTGGTTCTGAAAGGTTGTTGACCATAGCAAAGGTAAGGAAGGCGGCTCCCGGAGTCGCCAGTGCGACGAAGGCTGTTAGTTGAATAGCTCTCCGGCGCTGCCAGCCGTAGTGCAGCAAAATGGCGACCATCGCGATTCCTTCAGGGACTTCATGCGCGATGACCCCCAGCGCAGCAAGCAAGCCAAGGTCCTGACTGACTTCAAAGCTGGTCCCGATGATCACACCGTCAATCAATGAATGAAGCCCCATGCCGACAAATGCCACCCAGCCCATAGGATGGGGGCGCAAGCAGCAACCGTCGTGACAATCAGCAATCTCCAGGTTGACATGGTGCTGCTCTTCATGTCCCGCGTGGATCAACAGGTGGTGCTCAAAGAAGTAGAAAAGAATGAAAGCGAGGAGGATAAAAAAGGGCGCCCTGGTGGTCATCTCCATGGCTTCCGGGAGAATATGAAGAACTCCAACGCCGAGGAGAACACCTGCCGAGAAAGAAACCAGGACTGCAGAGTAACGGCGGCTCCACGTCTCGCAGGCAAGGACCATCGACATCCCCGCTAATGTGGCGGCTCCCGCAAAGCTCCCAGCAAATAATACTTGCCACCATTGTCCAGACATCAATACTTCTCCCTTGGTGAATAAATGCCGCAGTATAGGATCAAAGTCTATCGAGGGCAAGTGTGTCCAGAGACTCTGTTATGATTTATGTGAGGGCAACGCGATGGTTAGAGTCATAATATTCTATTTTCTGATGATATCGAACAGTTCCTGCAAACGGAATCTTCATGATTGATATCCATGACAATGATCTTGCCGGGTATTTCCCCGGCCGGTTTTTTTGTAAGATATTTGTGAGGAATTGTATACAGTCCACAGCTGCCTGTGGATAGATATGTGGAAAGAGAGGGAGAGTACGAGTGAAACACCTTAGAGGTATACCTTTTTAGCATTTTGCACAGAAATAAATCATAACCAGATCAGATCGAATAAACAAGCGGCAGCTGTGATAAATTTATTTGTCTGCAAGGTCTTTTCTTGGTGATTGCTCGGATTTATTTGTGTTTGATAACTATGGTGTTGTCATTGGTTTGTATAAAAGTCTATAAATAACAATGGCTTATTCCTATGTCGTTATTTTGGTATGTTTCCAGGGCTGGTTTTCGTTTTTTTTGCACGCAGGCATTTATCTTCAAATTGTACCTTGTAAATCAATGGGTTTTACTCTGTATCTAATGTATAGTTTATGCTTTATGCCTCTGCTGCCGCTGACACCTTCCAAGGAGAATGGAAAATGCGTATAACCCCTGCTTCAGAACTGAAGACTCGTATTGCAAAGCTGCAAAATGAAATGGTTATCCACAGCCTGAAAGCGGTTCTTATGGTGCAGAATGCTGATCTCTTTTACTTCACCGGTGCAATTCAACAGGGTGCGCTGTATGTTCCGGCCGAAGGTGAGGCGCTCTATCTGGTGCGCAAGGATTACGCACGGGCGAGAATGGAGTCGGGTTTGAAGGAAATAATCCCTTTCAAAAGTCCTCGTGATATCCCGGGTGTCCTCGCAGGCTTCGGTTATGCCATGCCGGAGACGGTCGGCATGGAGCTGGACGTCATTCCTGTAGCCGTGATGCAGAGATTCCAGGCAGGACTTGGCGGGTGTGCCGTCTTTGATGCGACGCCTCTGATTCGTAATGTGCGTGCTGTTAAGTCAGCCTACGAAATCAACATTATGAAGGATGCTGCACTGATCCTCGATAAAGTCTGTAAGCGGGTGCCTGATGTGCTCTGTGAGGGTCTGACAGATCTTGAACTGGCCGCAGAACTGGAATTCGTTGCCAGAAAAGCCGGTCATCAAGGGTTGGTTCGTATGCGTGGTTTTAACAACGAAATATTTTTTGGCCATACTTTTTCCGGGACCGACAGTGCAGTCCCAACCTATTCGGACACGCCGTTGGGCGGCGTCGGCTTGAACCCCTCTTTTCCGCAGGGAGCGAGTTATAAGAAAATACACAGGAATGAGCCGATAACTGTCGATTTTGTAGGCGTTTTTGACGGCTACATTGTTGACCAGACTCGCATGTTCAGCATTGGTGAATTGCCGGAAAAGCTGATGAAGGCTTACGTTGACATGGTTGTCATTCAGGAGCATGCCAAACAGGCAGCCAAGCCGGGCGTGGCTTGGGGGGACTTGTATGACGAATGCCTGGCAATGGCGTGTGATATGGGTTACGGGGACAACTTCATGGGCTCGAAAGGTGCCCAGGTGTCCTTTGTCGGACATGGTGTCGGCGTGGAACTTGATGAATACCCTTTTATAGCCAGGGGACTTAATGACCAAAAGTTAAAGGAAAACATGACGTTTGCTTTTGAGCCAAAGGCCGTCTTTCCCGGGCTGGGAGCTGTTGGTATCGAGAACACTTTCCGGGTCGGCGAGAATGGCCTCAAACATCTGACTTTCTCGAATCAGGAGCTGATCGTTCTCTGAGAAAGATTACGTATAAAATGTTTATGGGCCTCCCCGGCAACGCGGAGGCCTTTATTCTTGCCAGGATTTGTTTCTAGTACCCTGTAACCCATAAACTATCGCATCTTGCTGGTTCTTTGCCGCGTCAGCGGCGTTGCGCCTTCAGCTGAGTAACTACGGCTGGGCAGCTGAAGGCGCGCCTTGCTGACCCACCAAATCCCTTCGCAATATTGCGAAATCCTATAGGTTACAGGGTACTAGTTTTCATCCGGAAACGGCCCTTTTCTTTAATCTCTGTTTCAATGTGCGGATTTGATTGTGCGCCGTAAAGGGCTATGCCTCCGCTCAAATCCTTGACTTCCTTGGTCTTGTCAAAAATTGTTCATTTCCAGATCGAAAACAGCTGATATGTGCAGAATAATCCGCTTTGTACTGTCTGATATCCTACAAATCGCTTGGTCTGAACTAAGGGTATATCTGCCCAAAAACCGTGCAATGATGAGATTTCAAGGCATTGGCATGTTTTGCGCGGTTTGGCATGAAAGTTGATCTGTTAATCAGAATTCTATCCGCTGTTGTCAAACAGTAACCATCAACTAAGACGAGTGGTGACCAATGATTAAACGCCCAAAACTTTACGTGTCGATCAGCCTGGTAGGTGTAGCTTTTGTTGCCGCTGTCTGGATGTTCTACCCCTCAGGTGTCAATCCGGCCAACGCTGCATTGGCCGAGTATCAGATCGCAAAGATGACCTGTGGCTCCTGTGTCGGCAACATTAAAAAGGCTTTGTCAGGACTCGATGGCGTCGTTTCTGTTGAGATCAACCTGACCAGCAACCGTGGCCGCGTGACTTATGATCCCAATGAGATCGACAGTCGGGTGATCGCCAAGGCTATAACGGATGCCGGTTATCCTGCGAGCCTGCGCCTGGAACTGGAGCCTCAAGATTATGCCGCATTGCAGCAGGAGCAATCCCGGCTCGGCCAGCAGTATCTGGCGCGTATCGGTGATCGTCTGCTCGCCCGCAGCGATTTTGAGAAACTTGTCCAGCAACGTTCCGCGGGTGCTGTGGAGCCCGAGCAGAATGATCAACTCTGGCAGGCCGTCTGGAAAGATGTTCTGCAGCGAGAACTTTTGCTTGCTGCTGCCGAACAGAATCAGATCATCATTCAGGCTGGTGAGGTTGACGTTCGCCTGGATGAACTGCGGCAAGAACATCAAGGTCTTGACCAGCTGGTGATGGAGCGTTATGGCAGCATGGACAGTTTTCGTGAACGTCTACGTGAGGACATGATTATCAATCGTAATATCGATGACCATGTTTATGCAGGCATTAACAGCCCTGGCGAACGGCAGGCCAGGTTTCAGGGATGGTATGCGGAACTGCAGAAAAATACCGAAGTCATCATTTTTGACCCGCGCCTCAAATCACTCGGGCAGGGTGGTAGCGGCTGTGCCTGCTGCAATAGTTAGTTTTCGTCAGGAAACGGCCCTTTTCCGCAATCTCTGAGTCAATCGGCGGATTTGATTGTGCGGCGTATAAGTACTACGCCTCCGCTCAAATCCTTAATTTCCTTGACCTTGCGAAAAATTGCTCGTTTCCAGATTGAAAACTGTGCCTGTGTTGTCCGGAGTTTCCGGATGGACACCAGTTGTTTCCGGATCGAAAACTGCGATTGTTCCTTCCAGGATATCCGGGAGACGTAGACTAAAAATAAGAGGAGAAAAACCAATGTCTGAGCGCCAAGAAAAACGAGCACAGTTTAACGAAAAAGCATCTTCCAGAAAAAGATTTCTCATCCCCATCGTCGTGTTGGTGCTAGCTGTTGTTGCAGGCGGCGGCTGGGTTCTTTCTGGCCAAAAGACCTTTGGCGGCCATGAAGCGGTTCAGGCTGGCCAGGATGGCAAGCTTCGCTTTGCTTCGGCAGACTTTGCTGACGGAAAGGCCAGATTTTACCGTTTCGAAGGAAATTCAGGGTCAATCGATTTCTTTATTGTCCGCAGCCAGGATGGCGTCATCCGCGCGGCTTTCGATACCTGCGACGTTTGCTACCGTGAACGCAAAGGCTACCGTCAGGAAGGCAACGACATGGTCTGTAATAATTGCGACCAGCATTTCCGTACGGATCTGGTGAACGTGGTCAAGGGCGGCTGCAATCCGGCACCGTTAGAACGGGAGCAGATTGGTGAATCTCTGGTTATCGCTGCGAGCGATATCGAGCGCGGTATCGGTTACTTCAAAGTTGCAGTTAACTAGTTTCCGGACGAAAACTAACGAAGGAGATTAAACGTGCGACTGGAGCATATTGTTATGCATAACCTGAGGCGCCGTAAAGGGCGGGCGATCTTTCTTGTGGTCGGCCTCTTGATCGGCGTCGCTACTGTGGTTACCCTGATTTCGTTGACGGATGCACTCGGCATGCGTGCCCAGCACGAGCTGGAGAAGTTCGGAGCAAATATCATTATCACACCCCATAGCGAGCAAATGGCCTTGAGCTACGGCGGAGTCCAGCTTGCCGGCGTCAATCTGGTTGCCGAGGAGCTTCAGCAGAGCAGCCTGGTCAATATTGATTCAATACCGAACCGACGCAATATCGCCATGATTGCTCCCAAGGTGCTCGGCGCGATAGATGTTAAAGGTCAACGCGCCATGCTGATGGGGGTTGATCCTGAGGCGGAGTTCAAATTGAAACGCTGGTGGTCGATTGCTGGCCGCCATGTCCAGCAGGGGCCCGAGCTGGTTGTTGGTGACACGGTTGCCCGGCGCTTCAATCTGACCATGGGTGACACTCTGGAAATCGCTGGCCAAAGCTTCACAGTGGTTGGCCTGCTGGATAAAACCGGTTCGCAGGATGACCATCTTCTGATCACACCGTTGCCGGTTGCCCAGGAAGTGCTCGGCAAACAAGGTCTCGTCAGCATGGTCGAAATTGCTGCGCTCTGTCATGACTGCCCGGTTGCCGATATGGTCAACCAACTTCAGCAGGTTTTGCCGGGGGTGGATGTGCAGGCTGTTCAGCAGGTTGTGAAAACCCGCATGCATGCACTCGGACAGTTTCGCATGTTGGCATGGGGCGTTGCCGTGACGGTTGTCATCATCGGTGCCTTGCTGGTTTTCGTTACCATGATGGGAGCGATCAGTGAAAGAACCCGTGAAATCGGGATTTTCCGGGCTATTGGTTATCGTCGTCGTCATGTGCTGCATCTGGTGCTGATGGAAGCGGCTATCGTCAGTGCGGTAGCCGGAGTGCTGGGATATCTGACCGGGGTGCTTGCGACCCTGATTGCTCTGCCCTTACTCGATGGCGGCGAAATCCATTGGCAATGGAATCCGACTCTTGCCGTTGCCGCTGTTTTCGCTGCAGTGCTTGTTGGCCTGCTGGCTTCGCTGCAGCCGGCTTTGCGTGCCAGTCGTCTTGAACCAAACGAAGCGCTCCGTGCATTATAAACAGGGATAAAAGAATGAATCTGATTAATCTGAAACAGGTGACCAAGCGTTACATCAATGGCGCTGATTGTGTGACCGCCCTCCAGGAGATCTCCATCGATGTTGATGAGGGTACTTTTTTGGGCATTATGGGGCCTTCAGGGAGCGGCAAAAGCACACTGTTGAGTGCGCTGGGCGGCTTGACCAGCCCATCCTCCGGCACGGTCAATATCGACGGTATTGACGTCTATGGACTCTCACACGAAAAGCAGGCAGATTTCCGGCGTGAATACCTCGGTTTTATCTTCCAGTCACATAACTTGATTCCTTATCTGAATGCTCTGGAAAATGTCATGCTGCCGCTGGTCGTAACCAAACTTTCTTCCACTGAAAAACGCCAGCGTGCCAGCTCAATGCTGGAGAAGGTTGGCCTGCCGGACCGCATGCTGCATTTACCGCAACAGCTATCCGGAGGTGAGCAGGAGCGGGTGGCAATTGCCAGATCTCTAGTCAATAATCCGCCATTACTTTTGGCTGATGAACCGACCGGTAGCCTCGATTCAGCAACCAGTCTGCAGGTGATGAACCTGCTTGCTGAGCTGCATCAGGGAGGGCAGACCATTGTCATGGTGACCCATAACCGAGAGAACCTCGAGTGGGTCGATCGTACTGTTTATCTGCGTGATGGCTTGATTGAGAAGGATACGGTTGATGGTTCCATCGGGACATTTCCACAAGCGATGTGAGGCACTATGTTCATGATATTTATTATCAGTCTCTCGATCATCTTCTACTTTATCTGTATGGAGATAGACAAGCCGACCCCTACAGAGAACCCTTTGATGGGTGAATGCCCTGATTGCTCAGAGAAAGTCGAGTCGGGTTGGCTGGTATGCCCGCAGTGTCGGGTGGTTCTGCGCGAGACCTGTCAAGGATGTGGCAAGGTGCATGACCGTTGGGTGAAGTACTGTCCCTGGTGCAGGTATTTGAACGCCACGGCGAGCACATGAAAATAGGATTCAGAAAACACAGGTATTCCTGGTTTGCTGTTTTTTGTTCAGCGGCGATCCTGGCAATTCTAGCGTGCAATCTCTGGCTGCTCTGCTGCGGTCGTTGTGTGATAAATGATTACCTGCACATTCCTCCTATCGGCTGGGGGATTATCGCTGCCAACCTGATTGCCGGTATGACTCTATTTCTGATTAAGCGACATAATAACATCAAACCTGATGTTGATTCTTGCGGCAACTGTCGGACAAGGCTGCGCGACACCTGGGTTTATTGCCCGAGTTGTGGTAGTGAACGTTGTCTTTAGATCTCTGTTGAACAAAAGATGTGACTTGTTCAGTCGATTTAAAGTTTTATTGACTCATTTAATCGGTGATCCTCACACCTTACACTTCACTGATTCAGGTTATTATAAGGTTCTCCCTGCAGGCGTTCTTCGCTTCACGAAAGCTGATTGTTTTACGAGATAAAGTTAATCTGGGAATTGTATCCTTTGGGCTGTTTGTGTTATCTTCCGTCTCCATGAAACTGATATCTTCCTCGAAAATAAGGGCTCTTCTGCTCATGCTGACATTCCTGGCAACGAGTGTCGGCAATGTGTTCAGCTATGCCTGGTGTGTGGGCAACGGTAGCCATGCAGGAAGTGATTACGTCACTGACAAAGGTTATTGCGCCGATGTGTGCAAAAGCGACAAACTCGGCAGGTACGATGTACCTGCAACCAACCAATCAAGTGAACACTGTAGTCTATGTCTCAATTATTCTGCTCAACCGGTTGACGTTGTCTTTCTTAAGCGTCTAAAAAGAATCACACCTGTCTCTAAGGTTACGGTATCCCCCGGAGGAGTGGCCCGGATTGCTGTAAATAAGGTCGACACGGTTGCCGGCAATCTTATACCTCAACCTCAACCAAGAGTTTCTCAAACCATTCTTGCCCACCGCACCATTGTCCTTCGTAATTGATGGTTCTTGTTGTAGTAAACAACTGAATCCCTCAGACGTTTTATCCGGTATTTTAATCGATTCCAAAACTGAACAACCAACCTTCTGCACATCAATAGAATCAGGAAGGTGCTCTTAATCGGATTTCATGGCCAACTGTGCTCAGCGACTGTGGCTGCTTGATGCTAACTTACCTTTTCAGGAGTAAATAATTTGAGTAAAGAACAGAGCTTCACTGACCGGTTGTGGGATTTTTTCTGTTCCCTGAAACTGGCGATCAGTATCCTGATTCTGCTCGCGACGACCTCGATCATCGGCACGGTTATCGAGCAGAAC
>JACZKE010000033.1 GCA_014860225.1 Desulfuromonadales bacterium | reverse complement strand
CATCATCACAGCCCCATCATCACGGCCCCATCATCACGGCCCCATCATCACAGCCCCATCATCACGGCCCCATCATCACGGCCCCATCATCACGGTTCCATCATCACGGTTCCATCATCACGACCCCTTTAGTCCTCAACCGCCTCTAGCGCCCGCAACAGAACCACGTAGGGGCTGATGCTGCCTGGCGGACTTGCACGCAGCGTCTCAACCAGGCCGAGGAAATAATCGAGCCTCTGCCGTTTCGCGGCAAGGAAGGCAGAGGTCCCCCGTCCTTCGGCTACGACGATTCCGGTCAGTTTGACGACCTGTTTGATAAATGCACTGCGCAGACTGGCCAGAGCCATCCGGTCCCATCGATCATGAGGGATATATTCGTTGAGGCATGCCATCACCTGGGAGATCTTCAATTGCTGACGCATTTCGCCCATGGCTGAAGTAACTACCAGCAGGTCGGCACCGGTCATCTCGGCAATATGGACAGCGGGCAGGAAGCCGACCAGGTAGCGGAAACTGGCCATATCGAGCGCCATTTGTTTGTTGAATCCCTCGTCGACAAGGACCACCGCGGCATCCTTGCAAAGCTGCCATTCGGCTTCCGGCAGCAGCTCCTGAAGGTGGGTGCGGAAGGTGATCAGTCGCTGCCGGTAGTTTTTGGCGCATTCTTTGTCGAGACTCATCGGCAGCCCTTGCTCAGCGACCTGGCGACAAAGGCCTTCCAGAGCTTTCTCCAGGCTAAGAAGAATTTCGTATTGACGTGCCGATGGCATTTTGTTGTCAGCAATCGCGATCTGTTTGCGAATCGCGGGGCCATCCAGCACTTCATCGAAAACCAGGTAGGCCGCGACACTCCCGAGAATGGTCGCACCGGCCTGTCGAACCAGGGTATTTACAAAGGAACATCCGGCCTGATCAACCAGGCGATTGGTAATCATGGTGGCAATGATTTCACGCCGCAACGGATGATCTTTTATATGAGCACTGTGACGTTGCTGGATTTTCTCAGGAAAATATTGATGCAGGAAACTCTGGGCTGATTCCTGGTCGGGCAGATCACTTTCGAGCAGCGCCTGATAAAGCTGCATCTTGCTGTATGCCAGCAGAATCGACAATTCCGGGCGCTGGTAACCCTGGCTTCGGGCCGCAAGTTCTTTGCGTGAAGGAAGTGATTCCCCCTGGCGGTCGAGAAGTCCGGCGTTTGCCAGACGCTCTGTCAAATCGATGAAAGGATCACTATCGGCAGTGCAGCGCAAAAGGTCGAGTGAAAGGCAGAGGCTCTGCGTATAGTTGTTGGCCAGAACCTTGTCGCATACATCATTTTCCACTTCCTGCATCTGCCGGTTACGGGTGCGATCAGACTTGATCACGCCGGCTTCGCGCAGAACCTGGAAGAATATTTTCAGATTGACCTCGTGATCGGAGGTATCAACACCTGCGGAGTTGTCTATCGCATCGGTATTGATCAAGCCGCCAGCCATGGCATACTCAATGCGCGCAGCCTGGGTTAATCCGAGGTTGCCACCCTCGCCGATGACCTTTGCTTTTATTTGTGAGGCATTCACGCGGACATTGTCATTGGCCCGGTCGCCGACATCGGCATGCTTTTCCAGTGAGGATTTGACGTACGTACCGATGCCGCCGTTCCAGAGCAGTTCAACCTCGGCAACGAGGATGCGCCGGATCAACTCTTCCCCTTCCATGGTGTTATGACGAACGCCGAGCCACTTCCGTACAGCAGGTGAAAGAGGAATATTCTTGGACGATCTTTCCCAGATTCCACCGCCTGTTGAGATCAAGTCTGCGTTGTAATCTGTCCAACTCGATCTTGGCTTGTCGAACAGCCGCTTGCGCTCCCGCCAGGATCTCTCCGGGTCCGGATCGGGATCGAGGAAGATATGCACATGATTGAACGCGGCCAAGAGACGGGTGTGCTTTGACAGAAGCATACCGTTACCAAAGACGTCGCCGCTCATATCACCGATGCCGACAGCTGTGAAATCTTCTTTCTGAATGTTTTTGCCCAACTCACGGAAATGCCGTTTAACACACTCCCAGGTGCCACGCGCCGTGATCCCCAGCTTTTTGTGGTCATAGCCAACCGAGCCACCGCTGGCGAAAGCATCTCCCAGCCAGAAGTTGTATGCGAGGCTGACGCTGTTTGCGGTGTCCGGCAGATGTGCAGTGCCCTTGTCGGCAGCAACCACCAGATAAGGGTCGTCGTCATCATAGACCACCACACCCTTGGGCCTTGTGACCTGTCCTGCGACCCGGTTGTCCACCAGATCAAGCAGACCTCGCATCAGGGTGATATATGCCTGGCGGGAGAGTTCTCCTCCTTCTTCGCGGGTGGTAAAAGGTGTTTTGACCACAAAACCACCTTTGGAACCGACCGGGACGATCAAAGCGTTCTTGGTCATCTGGGTTTTCATCAGGCCGAGCACTTCAGTACGAAAATCGTCTGGACGATCCGACCAGCGAATACCACCGCGGGCGACCTTGCCGCCACGCAGATGAATCCCTTCCATCGTTGCGGAATGGACGTAGGTTTCGTACATCGGGCGAGGGAACGGCATATCAATGATGCCGATGGCGCTGATTTTAAAAGAGAGGAAGTAATCAGGGTCGTCGCGCCGCAGGAAAAAATTGGTGCGGATCGTCGAGTCGATGAGATTGAAAATGCTTCGCAGGATGCGGTCTTCGTTAATATCCCGAATCTTGTCGAGAGCTTCAGACAGCTGCATGCGGATCGGCATGAGCGCCTCTTCCTCACGCCGCAGCGGATCCTGCCAGGCCGGATTGGGCTGAAATCGCGCTTCAAAATAACGGTAGAGGAGTAGCGCAGCCTGTGGGTTGTTGATCAGGGCGAAGGCGACACGGCGCTTGGTGAACGGGTTGCCCAGCTGGAAGTAGTAATTGCGGTAGGCCCTGAAAACATCAATCTCCTGCCAATCGAGTTCGGTCAGCACCATAAGGCGGTTGAGATAATCATCTTCAACGGTGCCGTTGCGCAGGCCGACAAGTATTTCCAGCAGCTTGTCACGTTGAGACGACAGTGATTTTGCCTCTGGATGACTGTTGCGAACCGAAAAACTTTTCACAGAGACCAGACGCTCGTCGATCTCAATATTAAAATCAACTTCATCGACAACCGTGAGATTGAGGTTCTCCAGAAACGGCATCAGTTCATTGAGACAACTTTCCTTGAGACTGTAGAACTGCAGGCGGTAAAACTCATGGCGCTCATGGAAAGGTCCCCAGAGATCAAATCCCTCCTCTCCGGTTTTGAGTACCTGTTCGATAGCACGTACATCCCTGACTGCAAAACGGGGATGGATCAGGTCCTTGTATTCATGCGGGAAAGCGTTGGTATAACGATGCCACAACAACGAATCGCTGCTGTTTATTGCTCCACGCAAGACAAGCAGTCGCAGCTTTTCGTCCCAGGGCCGTGACAGGTCCGTCAAGACTTTTTCCAGAGCTTCAACATCGATTCTGACACGATCACCGTGAGGAACGACACGGAAATGCAGACTGACATATTCAGAATAAAAGTGGATAATCCTCGAAGAAATATGCTCGGCAGAGAGGAATCGGCGGAGATAGGCTTCCATGCGCCGGACCGAATCACGGCTGTAGTAGTCACGGGGCATAATGACCAGCAGCGTTACTCCTCGCAAACTGAGACTGCGAGTCACCACCAGCTTGACCGACTGTTGCCGCTGCAGAGTAACAAAGGATTGCACCAGCCTGTCGAGCTCTTCCCCGGAAAGAAAGAACATTTCCACCTTCGGAAAAGTATTGAAAATCTCAATAACCTTGCGATAGTCGTAACTCTCGTCCAGCACATGCTGGCGCGACAATGCGGCCAGAAGTTTATTTTTCAACGGTGGAACGTTGCTGGCCAGCTCATTGATGCTGTTTTGCGAGAACAGGCCGACAAACAGATGTTCCAGCCTATGGTCGGTTTTGCTGCATTCACGGAAACCGAGATAAATCAGGTTGTCCTGTTGATAAATAGGGCTTTCTTCATCAAGGGCATCGACAACCAGGGGATTTTTACGTGCAAAAAACTCTTTTGCCCCCGCCATCAACTGCAGGGACTTCTGAGGCCCTTTGCCCCGGGTAACCAGCGACTCAGGCAGCCAACCGACAGGGTCTTCCAGGAGTCGGGAATTGATCACGGCATTCTTGGTCACTGAAACTTCAACAGCAGCATAACCGAAGCAGATGAAATTTCCCTCCAGAAGCCATTCGACAAAATCCTTCTGCTCCTGGTTTTCCGCTATCTGCGCAAGATTGCCAAGTTTCTCCTCAAGTTCTTTACGCTGACGACCAACTGTCTGTGCGACCAGAAGAACCCTGCGGATATCCTCTTCAATATCAGCCGTATCCAGGTCGCGAACCCCCTCGAACTGAACCAGCATGAACGATTCCCTGGTCCCTGAATCAGTTTTTTTACCCAACGATTCCAGCCGCCCATTGCTACGATGGACAGTAAGAACCGGATGTGAAATGACCATGGCCCGCTGGGGCAGTTGCTGCAAAATATTTTTCAAAGAATCGACCAGGTAAGGGACATCCGGCGTGTTAACCAGAAGAAATGAGGAACTGGAGTTTTCTGGCTGAAAAGTAGAGATCATGACCTCTTCATCACGGCGGCGAAGAAAATCAAGGAAAGCCTCTAGCCATCCCAGTAATTCCTTACTGGTGAGTTTGAGTAATGCATGGGAATGGCTGTAGGTCAGCAGGGCATCAGCAAGAGCCAGCAACGACTCCGCATCTTCCCGCGAAGACGCAGACTTGAGATGTCGATGAATTTCCGCAATTCTGGCATGGTGCACTTTGCCGAAACTTTTACCGCGTTCTTCAATGACCAGTTCCATTGGCAACCTCTTAGCGATGGTTAAATTGTGCGGTTAAAGTCCGATAGCGACGCCATCGCATAGCTTTTTACCAGTGCAACAAGTCTATGACCTGGCGTTTATATTTCAACCCCTGACAACAAAAAAAAACGAATCATTGCAGATAATTATCATGTATTACGATATTCGCATCATGGCGCAAACCGGCAACCCACTCGTCAAGGAGCCTGGCACCATGGGCCTTTTTGAGAAAACCGATTATTCTGCCACGGGCTTCATCGAATGTGGGCGGTGATGGAATTTCATGGGCGGTCACCTTGATAAGATGATAACCGAATGGTGTTTTTACAGGCTCGCCAACTTCGCCGACGAT
Source organism: Desulfuromonadales bacterium (assembly GCA_014860225.1). GTDB lineage: Bacteria > Desulfobacterota > Desulfuromonadia > Desulfuromonadales > BM103 > M0040. The sequence goes on along the minus strand of JACZKE010000033.1, from coordinate 5,941 downwards.
TTGACTGAAGGCCGCATCGGCAAAAGTCGGATCAACATCCTCTCGCCGGATGAAACCGAGTTCGCCGCCTCCTGCGGCACTGCTGCAAACAGAATGTAATCGGGCAATTTCCGCAAAACCCTCCTGCCCGGCTCTTGCCTTGAGAGCTTTAGCATAGTCCAGCGCCCTGGCCGGGTCATCCGGCTCGAGAGGAATCAAAATATGACTGGCGCGTACACGTTCATGCTCGCGCAACTTATCCGGGTAGGCGGAAAAGAATTGTCTGATCTCGTCTTCGCCCGGTTCACCCACATCTTCAAGCTTGCGCGCTGTCATCAGGTCTACTGTGACATCCTTGCGTACCATCCGCAGGAAAGATATTTCGTCCATCCCCCGGTCAGCCAGACGTTTCCAGAAATCTGCCGGGTTGCCCATCATGCGCAGGATCCTGGCGGACTCCTCTTCGACAGCCGTTTCATCAGCTACAATCCCTTCTGCCAGCGCAGCCTGAAAAATCAGCTCGCGGGCAATGAGTCTTTCCAGCGCCATGGATCTCAACTCGGCATGTGATGCCTGCGGGACTTCATCGAGGGTAGCATGAAAATGTTCCTGCGCCAGACTCTGCATGGCAGCGCTGAGGGCTCTTATGTCGATCGGCGCACCATTGACGGTTGCTACCAGCGGATCCATCATTATTCTTCCCTGTCGTATGTACTTAAAAGATTGGCCAGAGTAGCGAATTCTTCTATCTTAAGCGTCTCACCGCGCCGGGAAGGCTCAATCCCTGCCGCGGAGAAAGCCCGGTCGATCTCTTCTGCACCCCATCCGGAGCCAAGCAGACTGTTGCGCAGAGTTTTGCGTCGTTGGGCAAAAGCCCCCCGCACCAGTTTCCGGTACAAGGCTTCATCATGCAGCGTCAGCCGGGGTTCTGACAGAGGTTCCAGGCAGAGGACCACAGAATCAACTTTTGGCGGTGGATGAAAAGCTCCCGGAGGCACCTTGGCAACCCGGACAATCTGAAACCAGGGTTGAATCAGAGCAGGGAGAATGCCGTAATTGCGGGTGCCCTCTTCTGCTACCAGACGATCGCCGACTTCTTTCTGGAACATCAGAACCAGCCGGCGGAAAGCGTGACGATGATCGAGGACTTTGAACAGAACCTGGCTGGAGATGTTGTAAGGCAGGTTGGCAATCAGTTTGTAAGGCGGATTCTGCAGCAACTCCGCCCAGTCAAGTCGGAGCACGTCGCCGATGATAACATCAAGGTTCTTCACATCGCGAGCCTGCAATGCAGCCCCGAGATCACGATCGATCTCAACTGCAAGCACCGGCAAACCGCTTGCCAGCAGGCGTGAGGTTAAGGCACCCGGCCCCGGCCCGATTTCCAGGATCCGATCATCCTCCTGTAAATCAGCAGCGGCAATAATGCGGTCCAGAACATGCTGATCACGCAAGAAGTTCTGACCAAAACGCTTTCTGGGTCGATGACTACTCATCGGGATACGACATGCGACACGCGGGACGGACCAACCTCAACCGTAAAAACCGGCAAGTCGCAGTATCAAAAAGTGTAATGGAATAACCTGTGAAAATTTGATGTTTTGTCATGGCTCGTCCTGCGTCCCGCGTTCCGCATTCCGCTTTTTAATCTTCTTATGCCAATGTCGGCGTGGCCATCGGGGTACACGCCAATTTTTAACGATCGGCAGTATTCTCAGGGTAAGGAAATAGGAGAGTGCACCAAGGATGAGACCGGCAAGGACTCCGCCAACCCATAGTGGAGACAGAACATGCCATCCCAGGCTTGTATAAGCCTGCAAGGTGAATTCCTGCGGTAAACGAGCTCGCTCCAGATTGAGCAGGAGACGCCCCATCTCATATTCGATGGCATAGATGAACGGTGCTGTCACCGGGTTGGTTATCCATACACCAAGGATTGCCGCAAGGCGATTTTCACGTAGCAGATATGCCAGGAACAGCGCGATGACCATCTGGAAGCCAAAGGTGGGAGTCATACCGATAAAAATACCGAGGGCAACGCCCCTGGCAATCTCTTCCGGCAAGCCGCGCAGACGTACAAACCGCACCACCATTAATTTAACCTGCCGAATGAACCCGACTCCACGCCACATCGACCTAAGTCACTCCACCATCAGATGTATTTCAGTCTGCGCCTACCGTATCAAGCGTCCAGTTCGACACAGCATTTATTTTGTTATCAGCATGAACGCCATTTTCCAGGTAATAATCCGCCGGTACTCCAAGCATCGCGGCATTATCACCGCAAAGGGCGGGGCTCGGGAAATACACCTTGACGCCATGCTTTTCAGAAAGTTCGCTGAAACGGCTTCGTAGACCGGAATTACAGGCGACTCCGCCAGCGACGACGATACGTTCCAACCCCTCTGCGGCGGCGGCACGTAGGGTTTTACGGGTCAAGACCTCAACCACGGCGGCCTGGAAACTGGCGGCAATATCAGCTCTGTGCTGATCATCAATTGGATCCTGGCAGGTCTTGACATGTTGCATGACGGCCGTTTTGATCCCGCTGAAGCTGAAGTCGAAGTTGGGCCTATGCAGCATTGGCCGCGGGAAAACGATCGCTTTGGGATTACCAAGAGCGGCCAGACGATCGATCGCTGCTCCGCCGGGATAGCCGATACCCAGAAGTTTGGCGACTTTGTCAAAGGCCTCGCCGGCAGCATCGTCCAAGGTCTGACCCAGCGTCCGGTATCTGCCGATGCCATCGACCCGGTAGAGGTGACTGTGGCCACCTGATACGGCCAACGCCAGAAAAGGAAAGTCCGGAGCATCTTCCAGCAATGGCGCCAGGATATGTCCTTCCATATGATGTACCACTGCCAGTGGCACATCGAGCATCCAGGCCATCGCCTTGGCCGTGGAAAGCCCCACCAGTAAAGCGCCGATCAAACCAGGACCACGAGTAACGCCGATCCCTTCGATCTGGTCAATACTCACACCGGCTTCCTCCAGCGCCGAGTTGATGACCACAGAAATAGCCTCGACATGTTTTCGTGAGGCCAATTCAGGAACAACGCCGCCATAGCGGGCGTGAACGTCGACCTGTGAAGCGACAACATTTGAAAGCATCTCGCGGCCATCGCGAATGACTGCCGCGGCGGTTTCATCACAGGAAGATTCGATACAGAGAATCAGCATAATTACCTGGGGTCCGGGGACCGGGGTTGGGGCAGGAATCTCCAGCCCCCAATCCCGGAGCCTCAACCTCTGCCTTTAAAGAAGATTTGCCGCAAGTTCGGCCAGACAAGACCGTTCTCCCTTGTCAAGGGTAACATGGCCGGCGATGTCTTCGCCCTTGAACTTATCGACCACATAAGTCAGACCGTTGCTGGAGGAATCAATATATGGGTTATCGATCTGGTAGGGATCGCCGGTCAAAACAATCTTCGTCCCTTCACCGGCACGGGTAATGATAGTTTTGATTTCATGTGGCGTGAGGTTCTGCGCCTCATCGACAATCATATATTGTTTCGGAATGGAACGACCGCGGATGTAGGTCAGTGGCTCAATTTCAAGAAGACCGAGATCAACCAGTTCCTTGTATCCGCGTTTGCGCTTGCTCCCCTCTTCCACGGCACCGAGAAGCAGCTCAACGTTATCAAAAATCGGCTGCATCCATGGTGACAGCTTCTCCTCGATATCTCCCGGCAGATACCCCAGGTCCCGCCCGAGTGGGAAAATAGGGCGAGAAACAAGCAAACGGCTGTACTGACCTTCATCGGCTGATTTGTAAAGACCCGCTGCAATCGCCAGCAAGGTCTTGCCGGTTCCTGCTTTACCGACCAGAGTTACCAATTGGATATCTTCATTTAACAACATATCAAAGGCAAACTGCTGCTCGCGATTGCGTGGATGGATCCCCCACAGGCCCTCTTTTGGCGTGCGCAGCAGTGGCTCGGCCTGGCGCAGGGAGCGATTGTAACGCGCCAGGGCAGTATGCGAAGGATTTGCCGCATCAATCAGGGTCAGGCACTGGTTGGCAAGAAACTCCTCCTCGATGGACAAAAAACCCTGGCTGTAGAAGAGGTCAACGTCATCACGCGAGACAAGGACTTCGGCAGTCCCTGAATAAAGCTCATCCAGAGAAACCTTATCAGACTCGTAGTCCTGTGCTGTCAGGCCAAGAACATCCGCCTTGATGCGCAGGTTAGTGTCTTTGGTGACAAAAATCACCGGTGAATCGGAACTACTCATAACATCGAGTGCCACGGCCAGAATGCGATTGTCGCCTTGATCTGTGCGCAACTCGGGCGGCAGACCTTTCATATGCTCTTCAGTATAAAGATCGACGCGCAGATGGCCACCGGTTTCCAGTTTGGCACCTTCGACCAGCTTGGCTTTGCTACGCAACCCGTCCATGATACGGGAAAACTGCCGCGCGTTGCGGCCGGTTTCACTGAGCTCCTTTTTGAAACGATCGATTTCCTCGATAACCGTCATCGGGATGACCAGATCGTTGTCTTCAAAGTGGAACAACGCCTGGGGATCGTGCAGAAGCACGTTGGTATCGAGAACGAAGGTTTTTTTCATACCAACTCCTTAATGACTGCCTTCGAAGTTCGTTCAACATTCTGCTGAAATGATTGCACGAATCGCTGTCAGTGTTTGTTCGATATCGTCAGAGGTATTGAAATAACCGGGACTAAGACGAACAGTGCCCTCGGGGAGAGTTCCTATACTGCCGTGTACTTCGGGAGCACAGTGCAGACCAACACGACAACAGATACCATATTCGCGATCCAAACGAAACCCCAGCATTGACGGGTCCATGTTTTTGATATTAAACGAAAGGGCACCACCATGCGACGATGAATCGAGAGGCCCATACAGAGTCACATCATCAAGGGAGCCTAAACCATCGATCAGCTGCCTTAAGAGATTCTGTTCATGGGATCGGAGAAGATCAAGACCGACGGCTTCGATAAATTCCACACCCGCTTTGAGACCGGCCAGACCGATCGTGTTGAGGGTACCGCTTTCCAGACGCTCGGGCATCTCGGACGGCTGGGTTGCAGATTGGGAGAAGTTGCCCGTTCCGCCATACAGCAGAGGACGCAGATTCAATCCATTGCGAACATAGAGGAAACCTGTCCCCGGTGGGCCGAGCAACGATTTGTGCCCGGGAACCGCGAGCAGGTCGATTGCCATTTCTTCGACTTTGATCGGGAAGATCCCGGCGCTCTGTGCGGCGTCGACCATGAAAATGATCCCTTGCTGACGACACCATGGCCCAATCTGCTCGATTGCCTGGAGGGTGCCGGTCACATTGGAGCAATGATTCATCACCAACAAACGTGTACCGGGAATGCAAGCCTCCCGAATCGCTGCCGGATCGACAAAGCCGAGTAAATCTGCCATGACGCGAACGACTTCAACGCCCTGGTCGTTTAATGCCCTTAACGGACGGACGACGGCGTTATGTTCCATCGACGTGGTAACGACCCTGTCACCGGGCAGGAGAAGGCCGAAGAGACCGAGATTAATGGCTTCGGTTGCATTGGCAGTGAATGCAATGCGGCTTGAATCGTCGACACCGAAAAACCTTGCCACTGTTTCGCGGCACTCCATGACAAGACGACCGGCCTGAAGGGAGAGCTGGTGCCCGCCACGGCCAGGGTTGGCGGCATTCTGCCGCAAAGTTCTTTCAACCGCTTCAATGACAGAGGGCGGCTTTGGAAAAGAGGTAGCAGCGTTGTCGAGGTAGATCGGCATCAATGGCAATGCACCGGGATAAAACTATACCGGTTTCCTTCTGTTAAAGGTTTTTATCTAGCAGTCTGTCGGACTATACGGGCCGAAGCGAAAATTTGGATGTTTGAGAACAGATTTTAGCTCGTTTGCAGGTTCATAGCCGTAGCTATGGACCAAAAAGGAGCTGAAATATGGGCCAAACAGCCGGATTTGCAGCCGGCTCATGGAT
>JACZKE010000032.1 GCA_014860225.1 Desulfuromonadales bacterium | reverse complement strand
GCGCATGGGCCATGCCGGCGCCATCATCTCCGGCGGCAAAGGCGACGCTGCCAGCAAGAAAGCGTTCTTGCGCGAGTGCGGCGTGAGCGTTGCCGACAGTCCGGCCGAGATGGCTGAAGCACTTCTGAAAATCTGGCAACCTTGAAAATTGCGATTTACCGAAGGCACAACATAGAAAGGACCGGCCTGCAGGCCGGTCCTTTCTATGTTTGACTGTGATAAGTGCAGACGTTATTCCGGACTGGAAGGTTGCTGCTCATTCTCCTTCATGGGCGAACCCCAAAAAGTACCCAGAACTTTCTGATCACCTTCGCTGAGAATGGCGCCGCGCTCAATCATGCGTTGCAGGAGAGCCTCCGGTTCAATATTTTGGCCTATGGCTTCATCAACCCGGTCCCGAGTATGGCAGATTGTACAACGGGCCTCAATCGTGGCCTGGAATTCGTCTTTTCCCGGAATACGATGGACATCGTGAACAGCGCCGGAAGCAGCAAGCGCAGAGCCAGGCAGCAAGCATAGCCCCGTCAGCAACAAAATTCTTTTCGCTCTGTTATTCACGTACATAGATATCAATATCCGTTTCATGCACCATAGCCATCAAGTGGGCGTATTCCGACTCAATAATTGCATAATGGGTTTCGGTTTCCTCTGCCATGCGATCGAACACAGCTCGCACGGTAGGGTCAACAATATGAGAGGCTGTCATGCGCAGATTCTTGACGAGGTCTTCTTCCTCTTGCAACGCCAGCTCCATTGCCTTGCGTTCATGCGTATTTTCATCAAGGGCCTTTTCTAACTGCTTAAGCATGGCATGGTTGGAACTGGGAGGTTGTGCCATAAAGTCTTCAAAGGAGCCAAGGTCACTTCCGGTGTAGATTTTAAAAAAGTGTCCGGCATGCTCACGCTCTTCTTTGGCAAGTAGTTCAAAGACCTTTTTACCGCGTTCATTGTTGGTCAACGCCGCCGCCTTGAGATAGAAATCCATCACATCCTTTTCTGTCTGGATGGCAAGCTTGATCGCCTCGAGCAGCTTCAGTTCCTGGGGCATGGTACTCTCCTTTCCTCACGGCATCCGAAATGGCCGGTCATAGAAAACAAATTCAGTGTGACCGATAGAAACGGGCATCCGTCTTTATCAAGCCAAACTATCCCGAAAACGTTGTCGCCTGTTGCATTACCCACTCATCAACCCTGCCGCCATCAGCATCGGTGATGTCCAGAAAGCGTAGTCCCATACCAGGCTCATGAGAACTTTTCCGTTGAAAGTGACGCTTCCAGACGACTTCACACCGGCAACGAAAGGTATATGGGGGTTTCGTCGGCAGGGTCAACTCAATCACAAACTCTTCACCTGGTTCGCGCGGCTTAACCGTCGCAATAAACAACCCGCCACGGCTGAGATTCTTGGCGTACCCGAACAAGGTTTTGTGGCCATCGCCACAGGGGACCTTCTCTACAATCAGTGGAGAGCGTGTAGCATGACGTTTATTCTTCTGCTCTTCCGCATACTCAGGGCTGTCAGACAAACTCATCGGCATCACTTTCTTCCACAATTGTATTGGACGGGTTCAGTAACATCAGCGTTTATAGTAGCACAGCTTTTTAGATTTTCGACACACTTATCGATTGCTGCACGCCATCTTGCGAACGCAGCGCCTCCAGCATCTCCGCCTGGACTTCCGGACAATCACGTCCATCCCAGAAGAAGTAATCCGGGAGAACATCTTCTGGCTCGCCGCGACTGAGCCCGGCATCGCACAGCAGGTGAATCATGCGCATCGTTTTGAAGCCATCAAACCAGACATGGAAAGCCTGCAGGCGACGCGACCCGGTTCGGTGTGTTGACTGTAATCGTGGCCAGACAGTTCGCCAGTTTGCCTGTTCAAGATAATCAGCCAAAACCGGGGAGATTTTTTCAGCATAAGTCAAAAGCGTTTCCGCATCAACGGATAGTTCCTGCTCTACAGTGCGTAACCAGTCAGACAAAACCTGGAAGGCTTTTGCCGGGTAAAAAAGCACGGCCTGTGCGTCGCCGTCGAGCAGACGGCTCATACTGCGTCCGGTGCCGAAAGGAACCCGCGTCGATATACGCGGCTCGGGGAACACAGTGGTTCCCGACAACAGAGCAACGCCATCGGTTTTTGCCAGTTTCTGCAGAAAGTAAAAGTCCTCACCTGCTTTGCGACAATTCATTCCACCGCAACGCACATAGGCTGAGGCTCGACATGCCATGGCACTGCCAACGGTATTGAAGGCGTAAGGTGATCCCGCCAAACGCAGGCCATAAACATAACTGCGTAGGAAGAGTTCGTAGCGATCGATTGCAGCCTGCTGCGCGGTATCGTTTCCTGGTTGATGCCGGAACGGCAAGGTTGCCGCGCCCAAAGCTGACTGACGGAAATGAGAGACTATCGACTGCAGGTAATTTGCTTCCACCAGGGTGTCCGCGTCAAGGCAGACCAGTAGTGGGTCCTCTTTCCAGCTCAGAAGCGGCAGCGCTAAGTCCATGCCGAGCTTGCGGGCGAAACCTACCCCCGCCTGTTTAGTCGGGACTTCAGCACCCGGGCTGGCGGCATCGACCCAGGTGATGCAGAGCTCCGATCGTTCGGCCAGAGCGGCCAATCTTGTAAGATCGATACTGCTCTGCAGTCGATCCGCGGCAGAAGCGTGCTCACCATGGTTCACAACGATAAGAACCAGAAAACAAGCGGTCAATAGCGGTGGATTGTCTGCAAGGCTTTGCAAGGTTGCAAACAGGCTGTCACCTTCTGCCAGCGACGGGATCACAACGGCACCGGCAAAATCGCTGCGCTCAGATCCCTCAAGGGTCCATGGCCCCTTGAAGGCACTCTTGTCGAGATATCGCTGCACCGCGCCTGGCAAAAGACTCATTCCTTCAGCTCCTGACATGTGGCAAGCAGCACGACGACCGGATCAACCTCGCCATCAAGCCAATGAATGGTCACACCCTGACGCTCCATGCGGCGGAACCAGGTTTCCTGACGTTTGGCAAACTGGTGGATGGCGCTGTTCAACTTCTGGAACAAATCGTTGCGATTGAGCTGTCCCTGCAGATGTCGGGCAACGAAACGATATTCCAGGCCGTAATAGTCGAGGGTTTCCCAGGTAACGCCAGCCGCATGCAGGTTCGCCACCTCTTCGATCAGACCATGATCAAGGCGTTCACGCAACCTTTTGGTAATACGTTGTCGCAGCACCTCCCGCGGCCAACGCAAGCCGAATACCAGCGGGGTCACCTGCGGCATAGCAAGTGGCCTTGCATCAGCGTGCTGTTCACCTTCGGCTATTTCTATGGCCCTGAGCAACCGGGAGCGATCATTAAGATCGCTGGTGTTGTGTTGCTCCGGCCGCAATGCCTGCAATCTCTTTCTGAGGGCATCGAGAGAGAGCGGTTCCAGTTCCTGACGCAAGGACCGGTTTTCACCCACCGCCACAAGCTCATAACCGCGCAGTACCGCGTCGAGATAGAGACCGGTTCCTCCAGCCAGTATCGGCAATCGCCTGCGACCACAGACCTCGCTGAAAGCCTGGCTGAATGCATGGGCAAAATCAAACAGGCTGAACCCGCAGCCGGGATCAACGACATCAATTAGATGGTACGGGGTTGTGCCATATTCATCCAGGTCCTTGCCACTGCCGATATCCAGCCCACGGTAGACTTGCCGGGAATCCGCTGAAATGATTTCGCCATTGAGTTGCCGGGCAGCCTGAACGGCCAGATGGGTTTTGCCCGAGGCCGTTGGTCCGAGCACAACAAGGAGATTCATGTAAGTAAATGCTCCTGACAAAGGATGGTAGACAACACCAAGTTTCAAGTCCGTGCCATCCGGTAACTCCGGATGGTTAATACGCAGTTTTCGATCTGGAAACGAGCAATTTTTCGCAAGGTCAAGGAAATCAAGGATTTGAGCGGAGGCGTAGTCCTTTACGCCGCACAATCAAATCCGCCGATTGACGCTGAGATTGCGGAAAAGGGCCGTTTCTGACGATATCAAGTTATAACCGGATCAATAGCAGATGACAATGTGCATTGCTGCCAAGCTTCCCTCTCAGGCCGATATCTGCTATAAAGTAGAAACTAAGGAAAGCCTGGTTTTCCCAAGGCGACAAGGACATCTGATTTTTCATGGCCATACCCTCTCCAAATGCAAACACCTCATCTGATAGTCCGGTGATACTGCCCCGTTCGGCACACAGCATATCCCGCAGCCAAATTGACGAAAACACTCTCAAAGTGCTCTATCGACTGCATCGGAACGGCTATCAGGCTTTTCTGGTCGGCGGCAGCGTCCGTGACCTGCTGCTGAACAGGGCACCCAAAGATTTTGACATCGGCACCGACGCGACACCGCAACAGGTCAAAAAGCTGTTTCGCAACTGCTTTCTGGTCGGCCGCCGGTTTCGCCTGGCCCATGTAAGATTCGGTCGCGACGAGGTCATCGAGGTCGCCACTTTCCGCCGCCACCCCCGTCCTGATGAGTTTCCGGAAGACCCGGATGAACACAGCTTTTTTGTGCAGAACCAATTCGGTACACCCCGCGAAGATGCTTTCCGCCGCGATTTCACCATCAATGCGCTTTTCTACAACATCGCCGACTTTTCAATAGTCGACCATGTCGGCGGCCTGCAGGATCTGGAGAACCGGCAGTTGCGTGTGATCGGTGATCCCCAGCTGCGTTTTGCCGAGGATCCGGTGCGCATGCTGAGGGCTCTGGAATTCAGTGCCCGTCTCGATTTTTCTCTCGATGCACAGACCCTCGAAGGGATTCGCGAGAAAGCGCCATTGATTGCCGGGGCGGCACCGGCAAGGGTACGCGAAAAGCTGATGCAATTCTTTCGGCTCGGTGTCGGCACCGACGTGCTGCAACGGGCGCAAACGCTGGGACTGTTGCAGCCGATGCTGGCCGGCTACCAGCCCGGGGCAACAACCTTCAAACTGCTGGAGAGACTCAACCAGCACTTCAAAAAATCCGGAGGCGTTGATGAAGGCATGCTGCTGGCGGCCCTGTTTATCGATCGTTTCTGGCAAAAATGCCCGCTAAACGCTTCACTGCCGATCAGCGAAGTCTTACAGTCCGCCGGACATCTGCTGACTCCCTACAGTACCCATTTCCACCTGTCTCACGGTCTGCGCCATCAGGCCCGGGAACTGCTGGTCGGCTGTTACCGGTTCGCCCGCGGCCTGGGCCACCGAGGACAGAAACGTTTCCTGCACAATCCTGAGACACCACGCAGCCTTCAGCTGTTCCGCCTCTGGACCCAGGCAAGTGGCGGAGACCCGGAATTGGTGGAAATCTGGGAGAAAAATCTGCACACACGCCACGAACCAGCAGACAAACCAGCCAGCCAACCGACCCGGCGCACCCATCGTCGCCCCCGCAGGCGGCGACAGAGCAAACCGGCCCAGGTCTAAATCCTCCTCAGCAGCCCCTTCAGCCGGACTCTTTCCGGCCGGGTCAACAACCGGTCGCGGAAAATCGCGCCGTAATAGATCCGCGCGAACTCACGGCAATTCTCATTATCAAGCTGATCACCAAGCTCAGCCAGTCCAGATCCCGGGGACAAGACCTCATGACCGTAGCGCTTCTTGACCCTTGAACGAAATTCTTCGAGCAGACGCGCCTCTTTTGATTTACGTCGCAGCGAGAGAACACCCGCGAGCAGAGTCACGCCGACGAGCAATCCACCGGCAACCTTCCACCACCCATCCGGTGCACGCAACGTGCGCAAACTGCGCAAACGGTCACCAGCTTCACGGAAAAGCGACATCTGCTGTCCCAGATCAAAGACAACCACTGCCTGCACCCAGTGATAATTGAGGCTGTCAGCCAGTTGCCGCAAGGCACTCAACTGATCACGGTCACGCGCTCCCAGGGTTGTCGCCGCGTTGGTTGCCCACTGGCTGGGATCGATGCGCTGCCAGCTGTTGTCACCGGCCAGGACTTCGACCCAGACATGAGCGGTTGCTTCCGTCACCAGGTAATAACCGCCCATCGGATTGTAATCTCCACCGTAATAACCGCCAACCAGTCGCGCCGGGATTCCTGCAAGCCGGGCCAGAGTCATATATGCCGAAGCGAAAAACTCACAGTAGCCGCGCTTGTTTACAAAGAGGAAAGCATCTATCGGATCAGGCCCGGAGGGCAGATCATCCTCAGCGTAGCTGAGCTCCTGATCACGGAAGAACTCCGCCAGAGCATCAATCCGCACAGTGACATCTATGCTGCCATCATGAATGTCGGCAGATACCTGGCGCATGCGCTGTGAAATCTCCGCAGGCGTCTGCAGATAAAACTCGCGGTTCACATTACCGGCCACCCGCAACCTGGCGCCGGGACTAGCGCGCACTTCAAAACGAAAACGGCGATCGAGAGCGCTGCGGGCAATATACATCTGGTCAACGGTTTGCTCGTGACGCACTCCCGTGACAAGAGTCGCTCGATCAAGGGTCATCAGATAACGATCGCTGCGCGGCTCCGGGTAGATCATGAATATGACCGGTGCAGGGCCTTCAATACGCGGAGCCCCTTCACCGGGAGGGTCACTGCGCACCCAGCGGCCCTCTTTTGATTGGTTGAGAACCAGCGCCCGCCAGTAACGGTCTTCCGGCGCCAGTTCAGGGCCTTCTGCACGAAATGCCAGCTCCTTGGTCCCAGAAATCTTCGCAAAGCTTCCCGGCTGTACTGTCTCCGCTAGGCCAACCACTCCTTTGTCCGAAGGATTGAGAAAATTCCACAGGGGATGACGGGTCCTGGGCAGGACAACGAAAAAAATCATCATCAGAAGCAGGGAGATCGCGGGAATGACAAAGCCGACCTTGACCAGTTTCATCAGGTCCTGGCGTGACATAACCAACTTTTGATCAGTGACATAAACAGTCAAAAAAACCAGCCCAAGCGTCACGCTGAAAACCAGCAACACCAGGTAAACAACAAAGCTGATCTCCAGATGGATCAAGGAAGATCCGGCCAGGATAAAGAGCGCCAGGACAAAAATCTGCAGATAGTCCCGACCGGCTTTGGGGGTCAACAGGCGCACGGTCAGCAGGACCACCATGGCGTGAACGACCGGTATGGCAACTTCTGCCCGGGTAATCTGCAGGGCATAAAAAAACATGCCGCTTAACGCGACCAGGGTGGCCAGCCAGGTCGGCAGCGGATACTGCTCGCGGCGATCACACCAGTAGCCTGCCGGGATAGCGAGCAACACGACCGGTAGCAGCAGACGATCGAGGTAAGCCAGTACCGGCCCCATGCTGAGCAGGGCAACGACACCGGAGAACAGATCAAGTAGTCTTTTGATCCTGACCATAATGAGCCAATGCCTGTAGCAAAAGGAGCTTTTGTCGCTGGCCGACCCCGGCGGCAAGTTCCAGGCTGCCGGCTTTTAGACCGACTGGCCAACCGTCACGTAGCCATCGGGTCACAAGGTAGCTGGCATGGCGCAGGCGCAGTTCGAGACCTGGCCCGGGCAGTTCCGCCAGATCGAGGATCACTGGCTTTCGGGTAGCCGCCGAGAGCTCCTTGACTTTAAGGCGGTCATGACGGGCTGTGAGTTTCCAGTGTATGGCTTTGAGCGGCTCGCCACCCTGGTAATCGCTGATGCGGTTAATATCGCCTTCGTAGCCTTTTTGCCAGTTCTGCAGCGTCCCTTGTCCACCGCCAGGATCGACCTGACGAAGATCGGCGCAAGCTTGCGGGGTCGGGAAAACCGTGACGTCCTGAGTGATGATCATGCCCTTCGAACGAATGAAAAAATTGACCGGAAACCGCGAACGAACAGCAGCCGCAGGCAGTTGCTGGCAACCACGCCCGAAGAGCGTGATTTCCACACTTTTCTGGCGACTCTGGCCTAGATCCACCAGCGGGAAAAAGACTGTATGCTCAGCGACGATAACTTCCATGAGAAAGATCGGCAACCAGCGTCGCCGGTTGACCAGCTCGATACCAAGTAGTGTCGGCAGACCGTCGTAGATTTCATCAGGAGGAAGATAGCGCAGATCAATCCTATCCAGATTCCACTTGCCCAGCACGCCAGAAACAGACATGAAACCAAGCAGCGCGGAAACCAGCAGATAAAGAAGGTTATTACCGGTGTTGACTGCAGCGAAACCGAGTAACAGGGTAATGAGGATGTAAATGAACCCGGCACGGGTCAGCTTCAGACCAAAGGCACCGGATTTTCGTCGAGCAGCGAAAGCAGGATCTCCTTACGATCAAGGGCTTCATTTTCCGGGCGCAGGATCAGGCGATGTGCGCATACCGGCACATAGAGAGTTTTGACATCCTCCGGGATAACATGGTCGCGACCGGCGAGAAAGGCATGGCTGCGTGCGGTGTCTGCCAGGCTGATGGCGCCGCGGGTTGAAATCCCTGCCAGCATCATCGGGTGTTCACGGGTCGCCGCTACCAGGCGGTAAATATATTCCGTGACCTTCTCCGAGAGCTGGACACCTTCGCGAATCGCCTGACGTGCCCGCAGTAGCTGCTCACGAGTGATCAGCGGCTCAATGTCACGAATCCCCTCACGAATACTGCCGGTCTGGATAATTTTCTTCTCCATCTCTTCCGGCGGGTAGCCGATGCCGGTAGTAATCAGGAATCGGTCGAGCTGGGATTCCGGCAGAGGGTAGGTGCCAACCTGCTCCACCGGGTTCTGCGTGGCAATCACCATAAATGGGTCAGGTAGGCGGTAGGTCTTGCCTTCAATGGTCACCCGGTGTTCTTCCATTGCTTCGAGCAGCGCACTCTGGGTTTTCGGCATGGCCCGGTTGATCTCGTCAACCAACAGCAAATTATTGAAAACCGGCCCTTCAATGAAACTGAACTGGTTCTGGTTGCGATCGTAGATCGACAGACCGGTAATGTCCGACGGCAGCAAGTCGCTGGTACACTGGATGCGCCCGAAAGACAAACCCAACGCGTTGGAAAGAGCCAGTGCCAGGGTTGTCTTGCCGAGACCGGGGATATCTTCGAGCAGCAGATGGCCTCCGGAGAGCAGCGTCAGCATGGCCAGCTTGACGGCCTTGACCTTGCCTTTCAGATAGCGATCAGCCAGGGTTTCGATCACATTCAAGACCGGAAGACGTGGGTCATTGGCCATAACGCTATAAGCTCCTTGACAGTTTATAAGTCAGCATCCAAGCTGCTGACGAGATCTTCGTCGGGTTGAAAATGCATAATGCTCTCCTGCAATGTTCTTAATAATAGCACAAAGTTTCCCGCAGCAGAGTACCCCATGACCCTGATTGGCGAGGGAGGAGACCGCTTCTGGCAACAAAGCTGTTCAGCGTAGTGTTAAGCGTGGTTGACGCCCGCCGGCCACTATGTTTAAATTCAACCTCACAAGGAATCTATCGGACTATCCATGAGCCGGCTGCAAATCCGGCTGTTTGGCCCATATTTCATCTCCTTTTTGGACCATAGCTACGGCTATGAACCTGCAAACGAGCTGAAATCTGTTCTCAAACATCCAAATTTTCGCTTCGGCCCGTATAGTTCGACAGATTCCAAGGAGTCTGTTGCTGAAATGGTCTCCTGTGTGGGAGTTTTATACGCTATGGATACAGCCTACCTTGGGCTTGGCAGCAACCTCGGTAATCGCCTGGCCTTCTTGCGCGGTGGCCGCGACACGCTGGTCAAACAACCCGGAATTGAGCTCATCCGGACATCCGGAGTGTATGAAACCGAAGCGATTGGTGGTCCGCCTGACAATCCTCACTTTCTGAACGCTGTCATACAAATTCAAACCTCGCTCGAACCCGCTCAGCTGCTTGCAGCCTGCCTGGCGACTGAGAATGAATTTGGCCGCTCCCGGCCGGCAAGATGGGCTCCACGGACACTTGATATCGATATCCTCTTTTATGCCGACCGGGTCATCAGCGAAGAGCACTTGAAGATACCACACCCCAGACTCCAGGAGCGGGCTTTTGTACTCGCCCCCCTGGTGGAAATCGCCCCTGACTTCAAGCACCCATTGCTTGACCAAACCATCGTCGAACTGGCTGCAGGTAGTGCCGGTGTCGCAGAACTTGTGCCGTTGCGCACAACCTGGTAATTGCTATGCTGGTTCGTCTGCTTCTCTGGCTCATTGCCTTTTTTCTGATTTACACGGCTTTCCAGATCATCAAACAGGCCCTGTTGAAGCCACCTGCGCCGCCCCGGGAGAAGACCTCTCGCGGCGAAGAGATGGTCCAGGATCCGGAGTGCGGGACCTACGTGCCGCGCAACGACGCTGTATCGGCCCAGTTCAAAGGGACGACTCACTATTTCTGTTCGACCGAGTGCCGGGACAAATATCAGCTACGCAACTGACTGCCGCATAATATGCGCTTAACATTCAAGGAGCAGATACATGAAATTCTTCATCGATACCGCTGACGTTAAAGAAATCGCCGCTGCAAGTGAACTGGGATTGGTTGACGGCGTCACCACCAACCCGTCGCTGGTCGCTAAAGGCGGCCGGGATTTCCATGAAGTCCTCAAAGAGATCATCATCCTGGTCGACGGGCCGATTTCCGCTGAAGTGGTCGCAACCGACGCCGCCGGCATGGTCAGTGAAGGTGAAGTGCTGGCAAAACTTGCACCGGATAAGATCGTCATCAAGCTGCCGCTCACCGAAGAAGGCCTGAAAGCGACCAAGATCTTAAGCAAAAAG
This sequence comes from Desulfuromonadales bacterium, assembly GCA_014860225.1. Classification (GTDB taxonomy): domain Bacteria; phylum Desulfobacterota; class Desulfuromonadia; order Desulfuromonadales; family BM103; genus M0040. The sequence continues at coordinate 38,926 of JACZKE010000032.1, read as the reverse complement.
GGACTGAAGACCAACCTGACACTGATATTCTCACCGCTACAGGCGCTACTCGCGGCCAAGGCCGGCGCCACCTACGTGTCGCCTTTCGTCGGCCGTCTCGACGATATAGGTCACGATGGCATGGACATCGTTGATCAGATCGGTACGATTTTTGACAACTACGGCTATACTGCCGAGATCATCGTTGCTTCGGTGCGCAGTCCACAGCACGTTCTGCAGGCCGGCCTGATGGGCGCCGACATCTGCACCATCCCCTACAGCGTCATGTTGCAACTGGCCAAGCATCCGTTGACCGATATCGGCCTGGAGAAATTTCTGGCTGACTGGCAGAAACACGTGCAAAAGTAAACCGGCCTGTTCAGAGTTCTCAAAAAGCAGATTGCCAGTATCGCTAGAGGCATACCTTATCGCTACGGCCCGCGGCCAGACAGCGATAGTACCCTGTAACCTATAGGATTGCGCAAGATTGCGCAGGGATTTGCCGGGTCAGCAAGGCGCGCCTTCAGCTGCCCAGCCGTAGCTACTCAGCTGAAGGTGCAACGCCGCTGACGCGGCAAAGAACCAGCAAGATGCGTTAGTTTATGGGTTACAGGGTACTGGCATTTCATGCCACAAACGATCAGCCAAAGGAACCGCTACTCTCAAGGCTTTGTTGATCGTGGTGCGTCACGGCCGAACAGCAACTTACCAAGGACAAGCAGCAACGGTGCTCCATGGAGGATGAGATCAAAAATATCCACCGGCCGTATCAACTGGCCTTCAGCCAGCATGCGCAGTTTTTCCAGCAGGTGCGGCTCAGGCCGAAAGGGTGCCAAGCCAAGCAAAACGGCTACGGGGATCAGGACTGCCCAGGGAATCTGTTTGAACAACTTGTTCACCGTCACTCTCATGCAATCCTTTACCCGGGCTGACAGCCTGCAGCCATGCAAGATTGCAACTGGACAGGCTTATCAAACAGGTTAAGCTGTTCCTTTGAATTGTTCTGACGCTCTTTACGTGGAAAGTATCCTTGTTTATGAAATTATATCTTATGCAGCACGCCCTTGCCTACTCCGCAGAAGAGAACGCAGAAAGACCTCTCAGTCCGGCCGGCGTCGAACAGGCAAAAGCGGCCGCCCGCGGGATAAAACGGCTTGGCTTGAGCTTCGACCTGATCATCGCCAGCCCGAAACGACGCGCGCAACAGACTGCAGCCTTGATCGCTGAAGGAGTGCGCTTTCCCTACAGCGACATCCTGACGACCGAGGCAATTCTTCCAGACTCTACGCCGCACGACTTGTTTGCACTGCTGCAGAAAGAATCAGCAGAAAGCCGGGTCCTGGTAGTAGGTCACCTGCCACACCTGGCAAAACTTGCCAGCGATCTGTTGCGGGGGGGAGAACTGCTTATCGAGAATGCCGGGCTGACCTGTTTCGACATCTCTGGAACAAGGTCGGCAAAACTTGAATTCCACCTGAGGTCAGGACAGTTGGTTCTCTGATCTGCTTCGCCGATGGTCAAGGCGAAGCAAGTCGTCGCCTGCCGCCCGGGCGTTTCAGGGGTCCTCCCTCCCGAGCATTTATCCGTTTTCGCTGGTGGAACATGAATTCACTTACCGCAACGGTAAGGCGAACGGCCGACACTGCACCTGTTTATCCACATCCCGGATGCTTACAACAGCACCTCTTCAGCGCAGCCAATTTCAATAAATCTCTTTACTTATAACGTGTATCATCTGAGTCATCACCTATAAAATAGCGTTTGTTTTCGTTAAGGATTGTTGTATAAAGGACATTGCTTCTGCATTCTGAGAGGGAGTTGTGTTTGGTTTCTATGGGGTAGCTGTCTCAGCACATTCTAGGAGGTGACACGATGAATCTGCATGGTTTGAAGAGTCACGGCCGGTTGGGCGTTGTTCTGCCTGTCCTGTTGGCAATGCTTTGGGGGGCTCCGGTGTCGGCGTTCCAGTTCAACCTCGGCGAGGTCAATGGGAGCTTCGACAGCACGCTCTCCTATGGCCTGAGCTGGCGGGTGGCTGATCGCGACAAGAACCTGATCGGGTTACAGGAAGGCGGCAGGGCTTACTCTCACAATTATGACGACGGCAACCTCAACTACGACCAGGGCGAACTGATCAGCAACACCGCCAAGATTACCAGTGAACTGGCCCTCGATTACAGGAACTTCGGCCTGTTTGTCCGCGGCTCAGCCTTCTACGACTTCGAGAATATGGATCAGGACCGTGAGCGCACGGAATTAAGCGATGAAGCACTCGATCTGGTCGGCAAGGACGCCGAGCTGCTCGACGCCTACCTCTGGTGGAACTTCCATGCAGGCGATATGCCTGGCCAGCTCCGGGTCGGCGACCAGGTGTTGAGCTGGGGGGAGAGCACCTTCATCCAGAACGGCATCAACGTCATCAACCCTTTCGATGTCAGCAAGCTGCGCGTGCCCGGCGCTGAGCTCAAGGAGGGCCTCGTGCCGGTCGGCATGGTTTCGGCATCGATCAGCCCCACCGAGAACCTGACCTTTGAAGCCTTCTACCAGTATGATTGGGAACAGGTCGAAATCGACCCGACCGGCTCTTACTGGAGCACTAATGATTTTGCCGGTGATGGCGGCGAGAAAGTCATGCTCGGCTTTGGTGACTTCTCCGACATGGGTGACAGGCCTGTGGCAGACACTCTTCTCGGCGTACCAAGAGCCCCTGATATCTACGCGGACAACGACGGCCAGTATGGTATCGCCATGCGTGTCTATGCTCCCGGACTTAATGACACCGAATTCGGCTTCTATTTCATGAATTACCACAGCCGCCTGCCGGTGATCAGCTCCTGGACGGGCAACTCGGCCGGCTTTGCCGCAGCAACACCGGCTGCCAACGCCGTCGCTGCAGATGCGGGGGTTATCATCCCAACCGCAGTAGGGACATGGGCCAATGTGCTTGTCACCTCAGGCTTTAGCGATGAGCAAGGGGCCTACGCCGAAGGGGTTGTCGCCGGTACCGACGCAGTCAACCAGGCATCGTCAATGGCCGGCGAAGCCCTGGCTATTAAAACCCTCGATGTTGCGACTTCAGCTTATTCTGCAGCTGGCGGCGGTGCCGCCGGACTGGCCGCCGCCCAGGCGGCGGTAGGGGCAAACGCGGTTGCTCTCACAACCGGCATTGCCAGAGCCGCAGCTCAGGACGCATACGCGAAAACAGCACGCTATCAGATCGAATATCCTGAGGACATAAAGTTGTTCGGCATGAGCTTCAATACTGTTTTGCCGAGCACAGGCGTCGCACTGCAAGGAGAAATATCGCATCGCCAGGATGTGCCTCTGCAGGTTGATGATCTGGAGTTGCTGCTCGCAACCCTCGAGCCGCTCACAATTCTTTCCGGAACCGGCAGTCCTCTGGCGAACGCTCCCCTTGATCCAACCTACTCCCAGCTCGGCACCGTCACCCCCTTTGACATCAACGTGGCAAATGGTGGCAGCTCCGTGTACATTGCCGGCTACGAACTGCTTGATGTCACCCAGGCGCAGACCACCGCGACCAAGCTGTTCGGGCCCATCTTCGGTGCTGACCAGTTCACTATGGTCGGTGAAGTCGGAGTCACCCATGTCCACAACATGCCAAGCAAAAGCGAACTACGGTTCGATGGCCCGGGAACACCCGTCTCCGGCAACCCGAATCACGCCAACCCGGCCTATCCCCTGGCAGCGCATCCCGGCAAACCAGCTGAACCCTCCGGTGCCTTCGCAGACGCCACCTCCTGGGGCTACCGCCTGGTGGGCAAGCTCGACTTCAACGACGCCATCGGCGCCGTCACGTTGTCGCCGCGCATCGCCTGGTCACATGACGTCGACGGCACCACCCCCGGACCCGGCGGCAACTTCGTAGAACATCGCAAGGCGATCACCATCGGCATCGGCGCCGATTACCAGAACACTTGGGCGGCAGACCTGAGCTATACCGACTTCTTCGGCGCCGATCGCTACAATCTGATCAACGACCGGGATTTCGTGGCCTTCAATATTAAATATTCCTTCTAATCCGAATGGGGAGAATTATGAAAAAGCAAATTTCCAAGTTACCGCTACTTCTTCTCGTCGGCCTGCTCATATCAGGTCAGGGTTTCGCAGCCATTACGGCTGACCAGGCAGGACGCCTTGGCAAAGACCTCACGCCGATGGGCGGCGAAAAAGCCGGTAGCGCCGACGGTTCGATTCCTTCCTGGGATGGCGGCATCACCACACCGCCGGCCGGTTATCAGAAAGGGATGCACCATCCCGATCCCTATGCCGCTGACCAGGTGCTTCTCACCGTAACCGCAGACAACATGGGAAAGTATTCCGACAAGCTGACTGCCGGTCAGCAGGCAATGCTCAAGGCTTATCCGACGTACAAGATGAACGTTTACCCGACTCACCGCAGCGCCGCGGCGCCGCAGCGAATCTACGATGCGACCCGCGAGGCCGCACAGAAGGCCCAGCTGGCTCCGGGAGGCAACGGCGTGATCGGGGTAACCGCAGGGATTCCGTTCCCACTCCCGGAAACCGGCGTCGAGGTAATCTGGAACCATATCCTGCGATGGCGCGGCAACGCCTTCGATCGCAACTTCGGTCTGGCGCCGCTGACCCGGAACGGTGATTTCACCATGGTTGAATTCAACGAAAAAGGCGACTTCCGCTACAATAAGGAAGGAATAACCGAAGAGAATCTTGAAAACATCATCGCCATGTTCAAGCAGGAGATTTTCGCCCCGGCCCGCGTTGCCGGCCGCATCCTGCTGGTTCATGAGACTCTCGATCAGAACAAGGAGAATCGCCGCGCCTGGCTCTACAATCCGGGCCAGCGCCGCGTACGCCGCGCACCGAACGTCGCTTTCGACAATCCCAAGGAAGGTGGCGACGGCCTGACCACCAGCGACACCGTCGATATGTACAACGGCAGCCCAGAGCGCTACGACTGGACTCTGGTCGGCAAAAAAGAACTCTACGTCCCTTACAACAGCTATCTGCTGCACAGCGATAAGCTCAAGTACAAGGACATTCTGACGCCGCTGCACCTGAACCCCGACTATCTGCGCTACGAACTGCACCGCGTCTGGGTGGTGGAAGCAAACCTCAAAGACGGCATGCGCCACATCTACAAACGGCGTACCTTCTACATCGACGAAGACAGCTGGCAGATCCTCGCCATGGACCAGTATGACAGCCGTGACCAGCTCTGGCGGGTTTCCGAAGGACATTGCATCAACTACTACGAAGTTCCGACCTTCTGGTCGACTGTCGAAACCCATTACGACCTGCAATCCGGCCGTTATATTGCCATCAACCTCAACAATGAACATTCCATGTATGATTTTGACGTGAAGTTCGATAACACGGAATTCACGCCAGCGGATCTGCGTCGTTCCGGCAAACGATAGCATCAAAGTAACGTTAACTGAAACGGCCGGGCTCAGGCCCGGCCGTTTCGTCTTGAATGGGATTTACGTGCAAAATCTTTGCTCAATACTTTTGCATTCACGCCTCCGCTCAACCCTGCTGGCAGGATTGATCCTGTTTACCCTATCGATCTTGACAACTCCGGACTGCGCTCTGGCTGCAGACAGCCAGATCATGGCCTTGGCTGAGAAATCACTGCTGCTCGATGGTCAGGTCGTCGGCGACAAAATTGTCGTTGTTGGCGAACGCGGTCATATCCTGATTTCCGAAGATCATGGCTTCTCCTGGCAACAGCAACAGATCCCAACGCGCGCAACCCTCACCAGTGTGTACTTTATAGACCCTGCCAATGGCTGGGCGGCAGGTCACGCCGGCATCATTCTTCGTACCCGTGATGGCGGTCAACGCTGGCAAGAGGTCTACGCCAACGAAGAGGATGGGCGGCCGATTCTCGACATCTGGTTCCGTGGCCCGAATCATGGCTATGCCGTGGGCGCATACGGGCTTATCATGGCAACGAAAGACGCCGGCGAGACCTGGGACCCTCTCGATTTTAATCCGGCAACCCTGAAAGTTGACGACGCAAGCATGGATGACTCGCGGGAGGAAGAGCCGGAAGCAGAAGCTTGGGGAATTGATTTTCACCTCAACCAGATTGCTGCAACAGAAAGCGGCCGGGTCTATATTGCCGCCGAAGCAGGCAATCTGTATCGATCAGATGATGGCTGTCGCTCCTGGGTCAGCCTGCCGTCACCTTACGAAGGCTCATTTTACGGTACTCTGCCTCTCAAGCAGGCCAGCCTGCTAGCCTTCGGCCTGCGCGGGCACCTGTTCCGGTCGGAAGATGCAGGAATCAAGTGGACATCGATTGATTCGGGCACCCAAGCGACCCTCAACGACGGCATCCGCCTGCGTGACGGAAGGATTGCCCTGGCTGGTTTGGCCGGAACCCTGTTGATCAGCAGCGATGACGGTCACAGCTTTGAACTTTTTGCTCAGACAGATCGTGCCGGCATCGCCAGAATCCTGCAGGCTGACGACAACGCGTTGATCCTGATCGGCGAACATGGCGTTAAACGTCTAAACCTTCCAGGCACAACCAAGGAGGCGAGGCAATGATCGCGAAACTCCTCGACCTTATTGAAAATATAATCTTCGGTGCACGTCCCCTGATTATTGCCGTCTTTCTGATCATCACGGTGATTATGGGTTATGGCCTGACCAACCTGCGCGTCGATGCCAGTTTCTCCAAGCAACTGCCGCTGCAACACGAATACATGCAGACCTTCATGGAGTACCGCAACGAATTCGGCGGTGCTAACCGGGTGCTGGTGGCCTTGCGCGCCCGTGACGGCAATATGTTCACCCCTGAGTTTTTCAATGCTCTGCGTCAGGCCACCGACGAGGTCTTCTTTATCTCCGGGGTCGATCGCAGCCGGGTCAGTTCACTGTTCACCCCCAACGTGCGTTTTACCGAAGTGGTCGAAGACGGGATTGCCGGTGGCAACGTGGTGCCGGCTGATTTTCAACCTACCGAAGAAGGTTTGGAGCAGGTCCGGAAAAATATCCTCAAGTCGGGAATTGTCGGTCGCTTGGTGGCCAATGATTTCACGGCAGCCATCATCAGTGCCGAGCTGATCGAATTCGACCCGCAAACTGGCGAAAAGATAGATATTATTGATATCGGTCACCAGCTTGAGGCCCTGCGTAATAAAATCGAAAATGATCAGATCGAAGTGAACATTATCGGCTACGCCAAGGTGATCTCCGATATTGCCAACGGGGCCAAGCGCGTTATGCTCTTTTTTCTGGTCGCTTTCTTCGTCAGCGGCCTGCTGGTTTACCTCTTCACCCGATCGCACCGGGTGACCGCAATGGCTCTGATCTGCTCCCTGATTGCCGTGGTCTGGCAGCTCGGTCTGCTCACCTACCTTGGCTTCGGCATCGATCCGATGGGAATTCTGGTGCCTTTTTTGATCTTTGCCATCGCTATCAGTCATGGCGTACAGATGATTACTGCCAACCGGGCTGCCGTTTTCAGTGGCGCCGACAGTCTGGCTGCCGCCCGCGCCAGCTTTCGCGGCCTGTTGGTACCTGGCGGTGTGGCCCTGATCTCCGACACCATCGGCTTTATCACCATTATGCTGATCGATATCGAGGTCATCCAACAGATGGCGATCACTGCCAGCCTCGGTGTGGCGACCATCATTTTCACCAACCTGATCCTTTTGCCGATCCTGCTCTCTTATATCGGCTTCCCCAACGATTATCGTCAACGCCTGCACGACAGTATTGAACGCCTGGACCGCTTCTGGATGCATGTTTCACGGACCGCCAAGCCGTGGCCAGCGGCAGCCATCATCCTGCTGGCACTGGTGTTGCTGATCTTCGGTGCCATGCACGCCAGCAGGATCAAGATCGGTGATCTGCACCAGGGCGTTCCCGAGTTACGGCCGACCTCGCGATACAACCTTGACAGTAAAGCGATTACCGAGCATTTTTCCATTGGCGTCGACATGCTTAGCGTCATCGTTGAAACCATTCCCGACGGCTGCATCGACTACACCATCATGGAAAATATTGACCGCTTCGCCTGGCAACTGGCGAACACGCAAGGCGTTCAATCGGTGGTCAGTCTGCCTGGGATTGCCAAAGTCATCAATTCCGGCTGGAGTGAGGGCGCGCTCAAATGGCGGGTGCTGCCGCGCGACCGTCAGGTGCTGGTCGAAGCTGTGCAGTACATTCCCACCAGCAGCGGCCTGCTCAACGCCGACTGCTCGACTATGCCTGTCATGATCTTCACCACTGATCACAAGGCCGAAACCATCACCCACGTGGTCGATACGGTTAAAGCCTACCAGGATAAGAATGGTACAGACCAGATCCGGTTCCGCCTGGCAACCGGCAACGTCGGAGTTATGGCAGCGACCAACGAGGAAGTCTCTGCTGCACAATTCCCGATCCTCATCTACGTCTTTGCCGCGATCATCATCCTCTGTCTGTTGACTTTCCGCTCACTCAGGGCAACCCTGGCGATAACCCTGCCGCTGGGTCTGGTTTCGCTGCTGTCCTACGCACTGATGACCAAACTGGAGATTGGGCTCAAAGTCTCGACCCTGCCGGTTGTCGCTCTCGGAGTCGGCGTCGGCGTTGATTACGGAATCTACATTTACAGCCGCTTCCAGGCCCATCTCAATGAAGGGATGACCATCTACCAGGCCTACCACGAAACACTTAAAGTCACCGGCAGCGGCGTCCTTATCACCGGCGTTACCCTGGCGATCGGTACGGCAACCTGGATCTTCTCGCCGCTGCAGTTTCAGGCGGATATGGGCATCCTGCTGACCTTCATGTTCCTGCTTAACATGCTCGGTGCCCTGCTTCTGTTGCCGGCATTGGCGAGCTGGCTGCTCAGGCTCAGTCGGCGCGGCTGATAACGACCCAACAGGCTGTTTACGGGAGCTCTTGATGGCAAACACTTCCAGCTGGCAACCACAATCCCCTTCTGTAATTGCCGCCATTATGGCGACGTGCCGGAAGTTTGCCGACCGTCCGGCCTTCATCTATCGGGTTGCCAAGCAGGAATTCACCGTTGATTATGCCAAATTACGCGAAGACGTCATCCTTCTGGCCAGGGCATTCCAGGAACGCAAAATCAAACGGGGCAGTCGGGTCCTGCTGCTCTCCGACAATCGCTACGCCTGGATCGTCACTGACCTGGCGCTCATGGCTATCGGTGCTGTCAGTGTGCCGCGTGGCAGTGAAGCGCCCTCGCAGGAGCTGGAATTTATCCTCAAGCATGCAAGCTGCACGTTCATGGTTGTCGAAAACGATGCCCTGCTGGCCCGCCACCTGGAGGTGATCAACGCTCACAGGGAAGTAAAAACCATTTTTGTTATCGAGGGCACCGGGAAGCACACGCTTTTCAATCGCATCTACGCATACAACGACATTCTCAAGGACCGCATTCTCAGTGACAACGATTTCGAGCGCTTCGACCGCATGGTGGCGGCAATCACCCAGAATGACCTGGTGACTATCATCTTTACCTCAGGGACCACCGGCAATCCCAAGGGGGTGATGCTTAATCATCGCAACATACTTTTTAATACTGAAATGCTGCCACCACTCATCGCTATTACGGAAAAGGATTTGTGGGTGTCCATCCTTCCCAGCTGGCACATTTTCGAGCGTGCGCTAGAGCTTCTGTCCTTGAGCTGCGGCAGCTGCGTCGTCTATTCGAGCCTTAAAACCTTTGCCAACGACCTGGAGACCTATCGACCGACCCTGGTGGCGACCGTGCCGAGGCTGTGGGAATCTCTATACAGCAAGGTCATCGCATCCGTTATGGAGCGCGGCCACCGTGCACACGCGATTTTCAGCCTGTTGATCAAAACGTCGATCCGCTTCAGGCGTGCACGGCGTCGGTTGCGGGGACACCTGCCTCAGTACACACGGGTCAGCCTGCCGGTGCGTTGCGGCCAAAAACTGATCGCGCTGGCCGAGATGAGCGTCCTGGCTCTGCCTTATTGGCTGGCGCAGAAAAAACTCGCACCACTACGGCAGAAGTTTGGTGGCCGGCTGCGCATGGCCGTGAGCGGCGGTGGTACTCTGCCCGCTTACCTGGAAGGCTGGCTCGACGCAGTGGGTATCCGCATTGCGAACGCCTACGGCATGACCGAATGCGCTCCGGCCATCGCCGGTCGCGGCTACAACAGCAAGATTTTCGGTACATTGGGTCCACCGATAGCCATGACGGGTCTGCGCATCGTCGACAGCGACGGCAATCCGGTGGCTCCGGGGGTTGAAGGTGAAATCGAAGTCAGAGGACCGCAAGTCTTCGACGGCTACATTGACAACGATGAGGAAAACCGCAAAGCCTTCACCGCTGACGGCTTTTTCCGCACCGGCGACCTGGGCAAGATGACAATGACCGGGGAACTGATCCTGACCGGACGATCCAAGGAGATTATCGTTCTTGCCAGCGGTGAGAATGTCGACCCCTCGCGTATTGAGGCCGCCATCAGTCAATTACCCTTTGTCAACGATGCCATGCTGGTCGGTCAGGATCGCAAAGGGTTGGCAGCCCTGATCGTACCGGATTGGGACAAGCTGAAAGATTATATTGCCGACCGTTTTGGCCAGACGACCGAAACAGCAGAAGATCTGCATGAAGACAGCGCCATGCGAGAACGTATTAAAAATGAAATCAACCGCTTGCTGCAGGCCAAAAACGGTTTCAAACCCTATGAGAAACTACAGAAGATAGATTTTCTCAAACATGAATTTACGGTTGGTGAGGAATTGACCAATACCTTTAAAAAGCGCCGTCATGTCATCGAGCGCAAATATCGGGAGTTGATCGACCGGCTATTCCATTAAGAGATGACCCTTGTTCAGTAAATGAGGCCACCTTTTTAACGGTTCTATAGCCCATAGAAGGTCGGACTTGCCGCTGCCACAAAGGCATCAGGAAATTTGTTCTATAAGGTAAACGTCGTTCATCTCGATCTCGGAATTTGATGTTTGCAGAAACATACAAGTGCTTATTTCGTGTCTTGGTGACTCGATGGCTAACCTTTGTTTTGGTTATAAGTCCATTTTTTAAAATGCCGGGCTCAAAAATGTCGTTCCATGGTTATGGCCGAGATGTGTTTGGCGGACCAACAGGGGACAAGAGCATCAATAGTCGATCTCAACCTGTAATGAGTCGAGGAATTTGTTGAAGGCGGTAAACAACTCCATCACGCCGAGAGCTTCAACGATTTCGGCGTCGCTGGCACCAAGTTGGCCAAGTACCGCGAACTCTTCATCGGGGATCCGCAATGGCTCACGATTGGCTTGCCGGGCAAAGTTGATCAGGGCCTTTTCCCTGCTGGAAAAATCGGCCTTGTCCAGGTCCTCTTCGATGACAGAGATCTCTTCTTCCGTTACACCGATTGCGCGCAACGCGCCTGTGTGTGCCGCCACGCAGTAGGAGCAGCTATTGTCTCTGGAAACCTGGACAGCGATCGTCTCCTTAACCTTACGGCTCAGGCTCCCTTCCATCATGACTGCCTTGACCTTATTCCAGTTAGCCAGAAGCAGGGGCGGGTGATGAGCATAAGCTTTGAAGAGATTCGGCACCCGGCCGAAAGCTCCCTCGATTTCTGTGAAGATGGCGGATACGCTCTGGGTTTGCGGCGCTGCTGCAGGAATACGGGACATGGTTTGGACTCCTTTGCTTTGAACCGACCGGTCGGCCTATTTTGTGAGAATTCATTTACAGGACTATGTTCAAACACACCTTCAGGTTAGTCCGGGCTCTCGCAGGTGAGTGGAGATTTTGACCGCTTCCTGCAAGGTGCGGTGGACCGGCCACCCACCTGATGCCCCGGTATAGGCCACCTGCTCACTCATGCTCGTCTCCTTTGCACCAGTAATCAGGCGGGAAATCGTCGACGCGAATGACCTCGCTGCGGGCGGCGTTGGCCTGCTCAACGATCTCCGCCTCCTGAGCTGAGATAATTCCTGCTGCAACGGCAGCGGCCATCAGCTGGGACTCGTCGCCGACGACGATCGTCCGCTTGCGCTGTGCCGTGCGCAGTTTCTTTTCCACGGCTTCGGCGGCGATCACTTTCGGCAGGGCATCCTCGATCCTGCCGAGCGGATCATCGATGTCTGTTGGAACAAAAATTCCTGCCGTCAAGCGATCACGGGTCGATGATGGTGCCATCAAAAGTGACGCAACGCGGTGACCAAGACGGTCGTTCGGTGCGGTCGGGCGGATGCCAAGCGGGAAGGTCGCCAACCGCAGCAGCCAGGCCACCGGGCGGTTGGGGAAGTTGCGGAAAAACTCGGCAAAGGCGGTCTCGATGACACGGAAGCTCTCGGCACAGGCCCAGTCGACCAGTGGCCGCTCCTCCTCGGGTCGGCCGCGATCCTCGAACTGCTTGATCACGGCCGAGACCAGGTAGAGGTTGGAGAGAATGTCGGCGAGCCGGCCGGACAGTTTCTCCTTGCGCTTGAGATTACCACCGAGAATCAGCATGGCGGTTTCAGCGGTCAGCACAAATGCGCTGCACAACCGGCTGGCGCGCTGCAGCAGGTGTTGCGTTGGACCGCCGGGAACCGACAGCAGCCGGCCGCCGGTCAGCCCGGAAACGAAGGCACGGGCGCCAGTGCTGATGGTAAAGCCGGCATGAGTGAAAAAGTTTTCGTCGAAGGCACGCAGCCCGGCAGCACGGTCTGGGTTGGCGACCGCCTGCATCTCCTTGAGGACATATGGATGACTGCGGATCGCCCCCTGGCCGAAGACGATCAGGGTGCGGGTGAGGATATTGGCGCCTTCCACGGTGATGCCGATCGGGATGGCCTGATAGGGCCGACCGAGAATGTTGCGCGGGCCGAGGCAGATGCCGCTGCCGCCCTGCACGTCCATGGCGTCGTTGAGCACCTGGCGCATGCGTTCGGTGGCATTGTACTTGACGATGGCCGAAAGCACCGCCGGTTTCTCGCCGCGATCGACCGCCGCGCAGGTCAGGCTGCGCACCGCTTCCATCTGGTAAGTCAGGCCGGCGATGCGCGCCATGGCTTCCTCGACCCCTTCCATCTGGCCGATGGGAATACGGAACTGGCGGCGGATGCGGCCGTAGGCGCCGGTGGCGCGGCAGGCCAGCTTGCCGGCGCCGGTGCTGAGCGCCGGCAGGGAGATCGAGCGACCGACGCCGAGGCTTTCCATGAGCATGCGCCACCCCTGGCCGGCGCGCTCGGCGCCGCCGATGATCCAGTCGAGCGGGATGAACACATCCTTGCCCCAGTTGGGACCGTTCATGAACGGCATATCGAGGGGGACGTGGCGGCTGCCAATGGTGACGCCCGGGGTGTCGGTGGGGATCAGCGCCAGAGTGATGCCGAGCTCCTCGCGGTCGCCGAGCAGATGCTCCGGATCATAGAGCTTGAAGGCCAGGCCGAGCAGGGTCGCCACCGGACCGAGGGTGATGTAGCGCTTTTCCCAGTTGAGGCGGATGCCGACGACCTCGCGTCCGTCGAACACTCCCTTGCAGACCACGCCGCGGTCGGGCATGGCCGCCGCATCGCTGCCCGCTTCGGGACCGGTCAAGGCAAAGCAGGGGATCTCCTCGCCGCGCGCCAGGCGCGGCAGGTAGTGGTCCTTCTGAGCCTGGGTGCCGTAATGCAGCAGCAGTTCCGCCGGACCCAGGGAATTGGGAACCATGGCGGTGACCGCGGCAGTGATGCTACGGCTGGAGATCTTCATGATCACCGCCGAGTGTGCCAGGGCAGAAAAACCGTGCCCGCCGTATTCCGGCGGGATGATCATGCCGAAGAAGCGCTGCTCTTTGAGGTATTGCCAGACCTCGGACGACAGATCCTTGTCAAATTCCACGATCAGCCAGTCGTCGAGCATCCGGCAGAGCTCTTCGACCGGACCATCGAGAAATGCCTGCTCGGCTTCGGTCAGGGCCGGCTGAGGCAGGTCGAGCAGTTTTTGCCAGTTCGGGTCACCGCTGAACAGCTCGCCGTCCCAGCCGACCGTGCCCGCCTCAAGCGCCTCGCGTTCGGTATCAGAAAGCGACGGCAGCATGCGCTTGAACAGGCTGAAGAGCGGGCGGGTGAGCATTACCCGCCGGATTGGCTCTAAATTGAGGATAGCGACCAGAGCCAAGGTTGCCAGGAATACGGCAAGACCCGTCGTGGTACTTCCCCAAAAGCTGCCGACTGCGGTTAGAAGAACCATCACGACCGACCAGGTCCGTAGCTTGACACGGAAATAGGCCAAGGATAAAAAAACTGCGAAGAAGATCAGCAAGGTCATGACAGTCTCCATTCATTCAGTGCTAGCAGTCTGTCGGACTATCCATGAGCCGGCTGCTATCGCTTTTATAAGTTCGATAGCGTTCTATCAACAAGTTGGTAGAGCTATCGTGAGTAAGAGGCTTCACGGTAGTCCGAGACAGCTCCGGGATGATCCGCTGCGCCAGAACCTTACCGAGCTCCACGCCCCACTGGTCAAAAGAATCGATCTGCCAGATGACTCCCTGGGTAAACACGCTGTGTTCATAGAGTGCGATTAACGCTCCTAAAACTTCAGGGGTCAGCTGTTCGGCAAGGATGGTGCTGGATGGGCGGTTGCCGGGAAAGGTGCGGTGGGGCACGAGCCACTCCGGCACACCCTCTTTGCGCACTTCGTCTGAAGTTTTGCCGAAAGCCAACGCCTCGCCCTGGGCGAACAGGTTGGCCATCAAGATGTCATGGTGGGGACCGAGCGGATTGAGCGATCGGCAGAAACCGATGAAATCGCACGGGACCAGTTTTGTGCCTTGATGGAGGAGCTGGTAGAAGGAGTGCTGACCGTTGGTGCCCGGTTCACCCCAGAAGATCGGCCCGGTCTGGTAGTCGACCGCATTGCCGGCCAGGTCCACCCGCTTGCCGTTACTTTCCATGGCCAGTTGCTGCAGATAGGCGGGAAACCGCTTCAGATATTGATCGTAGGGAAGCACCGCGACTGTCTGGACACCGAAAAAGTTGACATACCAGAGCGTAAGCAGCCCCATCAGCACCGGCATATTCCGCTCAAAGGGTGTGGTGCGGAAATGTTCGTCCATTGCCCTGAAGCCGGCCAGCATTGCCCGGAAATTGTCAGGGCCGATAGCAATCATTGTGGAGAGGCCGATTGCCGAAGTCATGGAATAGCGACCTCCTACCCAATCCCAGAAACCGAACATGTTGGCCGTGTCGATGCCAAATTCAGCAACGTCACCGGTGTTGGTGGAAACCGCCACGAAATGGCGCGCCACAGCATCTTCGTTCCCCAGCGCCTGCACCAGCCAGGCACGGGCCGTGCGGGCATTGGTCATGGTTTCCAGGGTCGTGAAGGTCTTGGAAGCAATGATAAACAGGGTTTCCGCAGGATCGAGGTCCCAAGTGGCTTCCGCGAAATCGGTGCCATCGACGTTGGAGACAAAACGGAAGGTCATGTCGCGCAGAGTGTAGTGACGCAGCGCTTCAAAGGCCATGACCGGGCCAAGATCGGAGCCGCCGATGCCGATATTGACCACGTTGCGTATGCGTTTGCCGGTTTGCCCGGTCCAGGCACCGCTACGCACCTGCTCGGCAAAAGCTGCCATTCGGTCGAGCACCGCATGGACCATCGGGACCACGTCCTCACCATCGAGCTGGATCGATGCCTCCCGTTGCGCACGTAAAGCCACGTGGAGCACGGCCCGGTCCTCCGTCGGATTTATCCGCTCGCCGCTAAACATGGCGTCGATTTGCTCCTGAAGACCGGATTCCCTGGCGAGACAGATCAGTAGTTCGAGGGTTTTTTCCGTTATGCGATGCTTCGAATAGTCGAAAAAAAGGCCGACTCCTTCCGCACTGAACCGCGCTGCGCGTTCAGGATTTTCAGCCATGAGAGTTCGCAGGTGGATATCCTTGATCTCTTGGTAATGCGCGGCCAGTCTCGACCAGGCCGGGAGTTCGGTCAGCGGTAATCCGGGTGCAGGCGTTGTGGTCATGAGCTGCTCTCCTTGGTATTGTTTTGCAACAATCTTGTCAGATCCGGTTCTGTATCAGCAGATTCAATGTTACCCGCCGCCTCATAATCTGCAAGCCGGAACAGGCCACCGGTCAGCGGCATGCCCGGTGGGCAGAACGATCAGTCGTAATGCCCCGAGCCGGATGGCGCCGAGACTGCCGCCGCCTGCGAAAATGAATGCTGTCTTCATTGATGCACTCGCAAAAACTCATGGGATGGCTAAGCAAAAAATTTCATCCTACAAGGCTTGGTGTTTTTTCAGGGGCGAAGGCATACATATGGTATGTCGAGGTCCTGAAAAAACGCCATAACGCCGTAGGGTGGACTTTTTGCGACGCCATCTTCATTGGCTGATCTCCTGCATGTATATCTCCCGCAATCAGCCACGCCGCCAGGTGTGCAGTTTCTCGATCCAGACCAGCAGCTTTTCCGGTACATGAGCCTTTTTCCACTCGCCGGCCGCCATCTTGTTGGCCTCGGCCAGGGTCGGGTAGGGGTGGATGGTACCGAGGATCTTGTTGAGGCCGAGGCCGTGCTTCATGGCCAGGATATATTCGGCGATCAGGTCGCCTGCATGGCTGCCGACGATGGTGACACCGAGGATCTTGTCCTTGCCAGGCGGCGTGATGATCTTGATCCAGCCATGGGTCTCACTTTCGGCGATAGCGCGATCGAGTTCGGCCAGCTGAAAAACGGTGACCTCATGGTCTATATTCTGCTGCCGCGCATCCACCTCGTTGAGTCCGACCCGCGCCACCTCCGGGTCGGTGAAGGTACACCAGGGGATCACACGGTAGTCGACACGGAATTTTTTAAAGTCGCCGAACAGGGCGTTGACCGCGGCATACCAAGCCTGATGACCCGCGGTGTGGGTAAACTGGTAAGGACCAGCGACATCCCCTGCACAGAAGATGTTGGGGAAGTTGGTTCGCAGAAAGGGATCCGTGTCTATCGTTCCACGTTCGCTTATGCGTACTCCGAGTTCTTCAAGGCCAAAACCCGTGATGTTGGGACGGCGGCCGACCGCCACAAGGATCTGGTCAAAGGGAATTCTGACGTCTTGTTCCTGATGCTCACAGATCAGGATTTTTTCATTCTCCCCGACAATGACTTGTTTGGCGGTATATGCAGTCAGCACCCGGACCCCTTCGGCCTCCAAGCGGCCGCGGATGAATTCAGCCACTTCCGGATCTTCGCGCCCCATGAGCTGCGGCGCCATCTCCACCTGGGTCACTTCGGCGCCGAAGCGGGCGAACGCCTGGGTCATTTCACAGCCGATCGGCCCGCCGCCGAGCACCACCAGTCGCCGCGGCAATTCGCGCAACTGCCAGAGGTTGTCGGAGGTCAGGTAGTCGACCTGGTCCAGCCCCGGAATCGGCGGCACAAGCGGCGAGGCTCCGGTAGCGATAATGATGCTGCGGGTGGTCAAGGTCCGACCATTGACTTCGACCGAGTAGGGAGAGGTAATCCGCGCTTCCCCCTGGAAACACTCGACACCTAGGTCGCTGTAGCGCTCGACGGAATCGTGCGGTTCCACTTTGCCGACCACGCGCTGCACGCGCTCCATCACCTCGCCGAATTCGAACTCGGTCTCGGTTTTGCGAAAGCCGAACTCGCTTGCGCGCCGGCCATAGGCAAGCAGCTTGGCGGAACGGATCAACGCCTTGCTCGGTACGCAGCCGGTATTGAGGCAGTCCCCGCCCATCTTGTGCTTCTCGATCAGCGCCACCTTGGCCTTGACTGCGGCGGCGATGTAGCTTGAAACCAGCCCGGCCGACCCGGCCCCGAGCACGACCAGGTTATAATCAAAGCTTTTCGGTTTCGGAAAAGCTTTGAGGGTCTGGCGCTTCTTCATGATATCGACTCCCTTGCGGGCAATGAGCGGGAAGATGCCGAGCAGGATGAAGGAGAACAGCAAGCCCGGAGAGAGAATCCCGCTCAAGCTTTCTAGCTGGCCGAGCTGGGTGCCGGCGTTGACGTAGACCGCGGTGCCCGCCAGCATGCCGACCTGACTGACCCAGTAGAAGGTCAGGGTGCGCATGGGAGTCAGGCCCATCACCAGGTTGATGACGAAAAACGGGAAGACCGGCACCAGCCGCAAGGTGAACAGGTAGAAGGCGCCTTCCCGCTCGATGCCTGTGTTGAGCGCTTTAAGCCGGTCGCGGAAACGCTTCTGCACCCAGTCGCGCAGTAGAAAGCGGCTGACCAGAAAGGCCAGGGTCGCGCCGATGCTGCTGGCGAAGGAAACCACGATCATCGCCGGCAAAAAGCCGAACAGAGCACCACCGGCCAGGGTCATGACCGCGGCGCCGGGCAGCGACAGGGCCGTGACCACAACATACATGACGAAGTAGAGCCCCAGGGTCAACAGGCGATTGGCGGCGTAGAATTGATGAAACGCTTCCTGTCGCGCCTTGAGTTCGGCAAGAGTCAGATAACGCTGCAGATCGAAGGCAAAGAACAATGCGAACAGCACCGCAATGGCGACAATGACGAGAATTTTTTTCCAACGACCTGACATGCTCACTCCCGTGGTGCTTGGGGGGGTGGCTGCCCCCCCCAAAAAAAATGATCATCACATCCTGTACTACTTTATCGGCCCAGTGAAAACCCAGTCGTTGCCGATGGCTGCCGTATGACAACCGATACATCCAGCGACCTTGCCTTCGGCTTCAATGGCGCCGTCTGCTTTGTACTTCGCCCAGAACCAGTCGCCGGCATCAGGATTGTAGCCATTGACCCGATACATGACCGTGACAGCACCGAGCAACTTGTCAGGCATGTAGTTTTCCTTGACGATGAGGCTGCCATCGGGGAATTGTCCGGCACGGGCATTGAGTGCCATTTCGGCTTTTTCGGACACATAGGTGGTCAGTAAGGCGCCATGCGGATGCTGTCCCTTGTAAAGCTTGCCTTTTCCCGGATAGAGCGCCCATTGCTGGTAAGGGCTGGTCTTGGTGATGTAGTCGTAAACCGCTTTGCCGTCAGCTTTCGGCAAAGCGACGTCGCCTGCCACAGCCATCGCCCAGGTTCCGACCAGAAATCCACACACCACTGCGATAATCGTCAGTTTTTTTTGCATCGTCTTCTTCTCCTTTTCTTTAAGGTTGTGGGGTACCAGGCTTATCCCGTATCCCCTTTAACATCGCCACTTGGCGGCAGTTTCAGCCCTTCTCGGAGCAATTGGCGCCGCAGGCGAAACAGGAGTAGCAACGGTGATGCCCGAGCAGGACACGCTGCGTCATCGCCTCGCGCAGAGTTTTGCCGAGATCGTAACCGGCGACGTCATCGACCAGAGTGCAGGCGTAGACTCCGCACTGGCCATCCATGCGGACGATCATCTTGCTGAAATTGCACATGAAGGCGGCACGCTGCTCGGCGTTCAGGTAACGGGTCATACAGGTTTCGCTGATCTCAGGGACATCGGGGAACGAGCCGGGCAGATGAAACTCGGGGAATTTGATGATGGTGATGTCTTCCGACACGCCGGCAGTATTGAAATACGGCGCATAAGCCCGGTCTACGGCGGCAATGTTCTCACCGGGCAGCATCAATCGGGCGATCGACACGCCGAAGCCTTCCCGGCTGAGCCGACCCAATGTCGCGAGCGCTTTTCTGAAGTTCCCCTTGCCACGCGATTCATCGTGCCTGTCTGGATCCGGATGATCGAGGCTGACCCGGAATTTCAAGGCGTTAGGTTTATTCCTTAAGGGGAGCACCGCCGTCATCTGGTTCATCAGCGGTTCGGTGGCGTTGGTCAGTACCAGACAGGGACGGTGCTCCAGTGCATAGTCGAGAATCGAGATGAACTCGGGATTGACAAAGGGCTCGCCACCGGTGAAGGAAAACTTTTTGACACCACACTCCAGGGCCTCGTCGATAAAGCGTCGAGCGTCGGCCAGGGTCAGGAATTCGAGTCGGTTGTCTCCCGGTTTGGACCCTTCAAAACAGAAAGGGCAACGCAGATTACAGTTGGTCCCAGTGTGAAACCAGAGTTCATCGAGACTTTGCGGCTGGATGTAACCACGCGGTTCATTCTGGCTGGTGCACTGCCATGCATCAGAGCGATTCATCTTCATAAAAAAAGATCTCCCGGTGAATTTGCGTGTAGACAACGCCATGAGATTCGAGCCAGGCACTTGTCTTGAAGAAAAATAACATTGTGGACGGTCAAGGTATGCATCAGCGGCTCAGGTTCCTGTCAGGATGAGATTGACTTAACATTATAACAGCTCAGGAAAATCGCATTCGGTTTCGGTGGTTAATGTCTGCATCAGACCTTTCGGGTTAGTCAGTTTGATGCTGCGATAGCCGGGAAGCAGCAGCCCCGCCTGTTTAAATACGGCAATCTGGTCAGCGACTGCCTCACGCGAGGCGCCGACCAGGTGTGCCAGATCTTTTTGAGTCAGCGGCAGGTTGATGCCACCATCAGCCTCCTTGGTTCCATGGCGACGAGCCTGCCACAGCAAGGTGAGAACCAGGCGGTTGGCGACCGGCGGGAAGATCAGATCTTCCAAGCGCATTTCCAGCCGGTTCATGGATTGTCCGAGCGATCTATCTTCAACTCAAGAAAGATGCGCAATGTCTTGAGGGCACGCGTCATCGGTTCTGCCGATTTGTGCAGGCGCGACTGCATGATCGCTCCCTCGATAGTAGCAATGACCGTTTGCGCCAGTTGCTCTGCGGGCATATCCTGACGCATTAATTCCAGGGCTTGCGCCTGTGCTATGATTTTCCGGAGTTTCTCGGTCCATTCGTTGAAGACCTCTGCAACCACTCGCGCATACACGGGGGAGGAGTCACTTGCTTCCAGAGCGGTATTGCCGAACAGGCATCCACCAACAAAACCGGTTCCCTGATGTTTGCGCAATGCCGCATTAAAAAAATTATCCAGGCATGCAGCCGGTGTTTCCCCGATCAAAACATCATCAAGAAACATCATGAACGTTTCCGCCTCTTTTTTCAGTACGGCGATACCGAGAGCTTCCTTGCCCGGAAAATGGAAGTAGAGGCTTCCTTTGGTAACCCCGGAAATACTGAGCAGGTCGTTGACGCTGGTCGTTCCGAAGCCCTTGCGTTGAAAAATCCCGGTGGCATCGTCAATAATTTTCTGTCTGGTCATTTCGCCTTTGGTTCCCATAAGTCAACTCCTTTAAAAAAAACAGACCGTTCGGTTTGCTTTTTTTAAAAAATACCACAGCCTGCGTCCTTGTCAAAGGTTAGAATTTTGGAGACCAGAACTTTGCGCGGATAAAGTTGATGTCGACCTTTTCTCTTATGCTGTTTTATCCTGTCAGCCTTCATCATAATCCTGCGAGAACCCGTGAGAGACATAATCCCCGCCAATGGCGGGGATTATGTAAATAACCTGAAAAACAACCTTCAAATTTTACAACCAGGAGGCTGTTGTTTGAAATTATACGCCTTTAACTTAGTTCGCTTGGTGCCACATAATTAAACCCATGGCCGCAAGCAGGGCATTTCACTTTAGCGCCACCGGCGGAACTAGTCGCAGCGCATGCTGAAAGCGAGAGAACCAATAAAACTGCCGATAAAAGAATGACCAGTTTTTTCATTACAGAGCTCCTTTAAGGTTGGTGTTAATACCGCATTATCACAACATGCTTGAATTATTCACCACTTGCTACCACGACAATATCATCCAGGTTACATTTCAATAAAAAAAGAGCTGATCCGCGGTTATGGCAGGAGAATGGTTATAAAGGAGGGTCAGGTATTCGTCCCGACATCGTAATGCGCGCACAGGGCGCCCAGGTAGCGTGAACCGATCTGTTCACTGGCCAGGGCTCTTTTGACCGGCGGCAGCTTAAGGATCACGCCGAGCAGCGCCGCCAGGGCACGGTGGCTCCAGAGCACCTGGTTGTCGAAAATCAGGTTCTGCAGTTTGCCCCGCTCGATCGCCATGAGCACAACCTTGTGCGTCGAGTTGACCGGCGTGATGACGCGCTTTTGCCGTGGTTGCATGGTCAGGGCGCTGACCCGGCAGTTACGGGCGCAGACCCCGCAGCCAAGGCAGAAGTTTTCGTCAATGTGTGCCTGCTTGCGGCCGAAGCCATCGGCGCGCTCGACCTCGAGGGAGATCACCTTGACCGGGCAGACGACCAGGCAGCGGCCGCAGCCGCTGCAGTTAGGCTCCACCCGGGCAATGAAATTACTGGTGTGGACCGGGCGTTCATGGCCGAAACGCTGAGCGGCAAGCATCGCCTCGCAGCAGCAGGAACAGCAATTACAGATGAAGTTGACACCGTTCTGAACATTTTCACCAAACTGGACCAGATTCTGCTCCCAGGCTTTGTGCAGAAGTTCCTTGCATTCGCTACGCTCTATGCGTCGTGCATATTCGTTGCGGATCAGTGAACTTGCAACGGTGTTAAAAGTCATGCAGATTTCCATCTCGGCGTCGCAGGCTCGTCCCTGGTGCTGGCGCTTATGACGGCAGTAGCAAAGACCGACGCCGATATCGCTGGCTGTTTCGATGACCAACGTGGCTTTTTCGTAATCGAGGACATGCAGGGCATGCTCGCTGCTGAGGACCTCCTCCTGGACAAAGACCCGGCCAAGCTGGGTCTTGCCGGTCAAGAAAAGCTGCCGGATAAAATCTTCCTCGACGGTAATGTACTGTTCATAGAGTTCGCTCAGCAGTTTCTGGTCAATATCGCCGCGGGTGCGCATCAGGGCAAATTCGAAGAAGCCTGCCATCGGCGGCGGCAAGACATATTCGGTTTTGCCATTGAGCTGAATATCCACCAGCAGCGCCCGGCCTGCCAGGCGTTGCAGGGTTTTCTGAGCTTCATCAAGGGAGACTCGCCAGTTTTTAGCGGCTTTCTCCACAGTGAATGGCCTGAGCGGCAGGCTCGCGACCAGTTCGGCTTCCTGTTCGGTAAACAGCAGAGCAAGGATTCGGTATAGGAGTTTGGCGGGGGGTGCGCCCTGGGTGAAAAGATTCAGGCGACCGGTCAGTTTCTCATAACTGGAGCGAGGGGTGCGGTGGGCCACAGGTTACCTCAAAAAAGAAGTGTATCACGCCGACAGGACAGCGTCTCGGGAGGTTTCCTTGACGCGATACATTGCCTGGTCTGCCAGGCGGATCAAATCATCCTTGGATTTTGCATCGTCAGGAAAAGTGGCGATGCCGAAGCTGGCTGTCATCCTGAAAGAGACATCGTTGTCGTCACGGAAATCATAGGCCCGGAAAAGTTCACAGAGTTTTGTGGCCAGGGTCATTGCGCCATTTTTATTGGTGTTCGGTAGGACGATGACAAATTCATCGCCACCGTATCGGGCCGATTTGCAGATCTTGCGGACGTTATCCTTAATCAGGTTTCCGACCTCTGCAAGGGTGCGACTGCCCACCAGGTGACCACGGGTATCGTTGACTTTTTTGAAGAAATCGAGATCAATGAAGATCAACGAAAGTTTGCCGCCGAAACGGCGCACCCTCTCAATCTCCTCTTCGATCAAAACATGCAGATAGCGGCCATTGTACAACCCGGTCAAATCATCGGTTATCACCAGTTCATTGACACGCTTGAAGTTGCGTGCATTTTCGATGGCGATCGCCGCGTAATCGGCAATCGTGGAGAGGATCTGCAGGTCAGCTTCTTTAAAAACCTTTTCGTTGGGCCCGTTCACCAGTTCGATGACACCGAGGACTTGGTCTTTGCAGCACACCGGCACGCAAAGTACCGACTGGGTAATAAAGAAGGAGGCCTTGTCGAAATGGTCAGAGAATCGTTCATCTTCTCTGACGTCAGCGATCACCAGAGGCTTGCCGTGTTCAGTCACCCAGCCGGCTATACCTTGGCCGGCAGCGACTTTCATCCCCTTGAGCTTTGATGCCGCCGGAGAAACAGCAATCTCAAAGGTCAGCTCACCACTCCGCTCGTCACGCAGCAGCAGCGACCAGGCCTGGGCCTTGAGCAGACGGCTGACCTGATCCATGATCAAGGTGAGCACATTCTCAAGGTCGACGGTCGATGTCAGAGCTTTGCCGATCTCTATGAGAACTTCAAGCTCCCGATTACGTCTTTCCAGGGTTTTCAGCAGATGCTTGTCTGTTGACAAAGAGAGCCCCTGATTGTCAGCTAAACCTGAATTCCATTGCTCAGAAAAATGTTCAAGATCAACATTGATAATTTATCATGCTTTTCATACGAGGTCACGAATTTCGATTCATCCAGAGGTTCTGCAAAGCGTAAGCACTCTGATATACTGAAAACATTAACATCATAGAGTGGTTTATCATGGCTGACGGGTTGCTGCAAAGTATCATTCAACTGGAAAAACGCATCCAGACCGAGGCTGCTGCAGAGCATGCGCGTGCCAAAGAATGGCAACAACGCGAACTGGCTGCCATGGAGAGCTCCTTTGCTGCAGTGTTGACCGCCGAGAAGGAGCGCGGCCGGCAAATGCTGGCCGTGAAAAAGGCCGAGTTAAAAAATAAAGGCGCAGCCCTGGAATCCGCATCGTCCGCATGGTGCCAGCGCTTGTTAGACCTTAACGATGCAACGCTGCAAGACGCATTAAAACAGCATCTGGCAGCGATACTGCCAGGGGGTGACCATGATCATCCGCATGGCCAAAGTTGAAATCGTCGGCCCCAAACAGGATCTACTGGCCACTCTCGACCTCCTGCATAACCGGGGCATTTTTCAACCAGACCCGCAGCTGCTGGAGCGGGTTGAACTGGCTCGCGATGATCGCCTGAATACTCTCGTTCTTAATGAACATGAGCTGCACGAACGCAGCTACTTTCAGGGCCTTTACGAACGCGTCTCTATCCTTCTGGAACTTCTCCCTGAAGCGACTGATGCTATCTCGCCATTACAGTCTCTGCCAGTAATGGATCTTGTCGATGAGCTTGTCGATCAACACTTGGCCAAGGTCAGCGACCAGGATCGTATTCTGACTGAATATCGCAAGGAGGTCGAAGACCTGCAGCGCGACCTGGCTTTCTGGCAGGCACTGGAACCATTACTGGCTGACTTGCCGCAGGATTCCAACCTGGAGCTCCTGGGCATTACCATTCGCGACACCCGGCAGCTGCAGGCCCTAGAAGAACTGCTGCAGCAACGCACCGGGGGACGTTGCCACATCAGCAGCACAACCACAACCGACGGCGTATTGATCGGATTGGTTGCCACAGATCGGCGGATAGCCGGTGATCTGCGTCAGGCGTTGACTGATGAACGGATTCCCGAAATGTCATTGCCTGCAGAGTTGGCCAACCTGACGCTAGCGGAGCGCATCGCCGCGTTACATGAACGCCTGAAAACGGCGACAGCCAACTGCCGCAAGATCGAGACACAGCTGTTGGAGCTTTCCCGCCGCTGGCGGCCGGTCTATCGCCGCGCCCTGGTTTGGCTGGAAGAACGTCTTACCCTCTATCGCGCCACCGCCACTGCTTATACGACCCGCCTCTGCTTCATCATCCAGGGGTGGATGGAGCAGTCCGAAGTTCCCGCCCTGCAAATCGACATCAGTCAGGCTTTTGCAGGCAGGGTGGTGCTCGAACAACTGGCGATTCTTGAGGAAGACCTCGACCAGGTTCCGGTCATGTTGCGTAATCCGGGCTATTTTGCACCTTTCGAAATTCTGTCGCGCCTGCTCCCCTTACCTAAATATTCCTCCTACGATCCAACGCCGCTGCTCGGCCTGTTCTTCCCCGTTTTTTTCGGCATGATCCTTGGCGATATTGGCTACGGGCTGATTCTGTTGATCATTTCTGTTTTTCTCGCCAAGCGCTTTGCTCCGCAGCAAATGGCCAGCGATATTGGCAAGGTGCTCGGTGTAGCGTCGCTCTACACGATCTTTTTCGGCTTTCTCTACGGCGAGCTGTTCGGGAATATGGGTGAAACCTGGCTGGGACTGCACGCTTTCTGGTTTGATCGCAGCAAAGACATCCTGCCTATGGCCGTCTTTGCCTTGACCGTAGGTGTTGTGCACATTCTGCTTGGTATCACCCTCGGCGCTCTTGCCGACCTACGACGCCACCAACCACGCAAGGCCCTGCTTAAGCTCGCCATGTTGATCGTCGTCCTGTTGTCATTACTGGCCGTGGTGAGCTGGCTTTATCCGCAATCATGGTTGAATACCGGTCCACTGCTGATCGGCGTCGCCATTCTCATGCCGGTCATGATTGCCGCCGAAGGCCTGCTTGCACCGCTCGAACTGCTTAAAACCATGGGCAATATTATCTCTTACGTCCGGATCATGGCCATCGGCTTCAGTTCCGTGCTGCTGGCCGTGGTCGCCAACCGACTGGGCGGCATGAGCGGCAGTATCATGGTCGGCATTCTGGTTGCGACGATGCTGCACGCATTCAATCTGCTGTTGGGGGTCTTTGCCCCCACTGTTCACGCTCTGCGTCTGCATTATGTGGAATTTTTCAGTAAGTTTCTCGATCTGGGCGGGCGCCGCTTCGAACCCTGGCACAAGCGACCCTCTTAAGTAGGTCATCAACGAGGAGAAGATCATGGAAAAAGTCTGGATTGCATTTGCTGCCGCACTGGCAATCGGCCTGCCGGCGATTGCCACTGCCTGGGCCCAGTCTCGCATCGGTGCCGCCGGAGCCGGAACTCTGGCGGAAAAACCGGAACTGACCGGCGTTATCATCATCCTGGTCGCAATTCCGGAAACTATGGTCATTCTCGGCTTTGTCGTCGCCGCAATGATCCTGCTCATGTAGCCAGACTATGGGTGAACCAGAGCTGAAAGCAGCCCTGCAGCGCGAAGGTGAGGCGCAGATTCGTGACTTCTGGCAACAGTCCGAGAGTGTCGTGGCATCACGGCGCGAGGAGCTTGAAACACAACTGGTGCAAATACGCGCTGAGACTGACCGCAGGTTGCAGGCTGAAGCCGCCGAACTGAGCATCAGCCTGCTCTTCGAAGCCCAGGCCCGCGCCATGGGATGTCGACTGCACGCAGAAATGGCACTAGAAGAACGCCTGCGGATGCTGGCTCAACAGATGCTGCCGATGCTGGCAAACGTCGATCGTTCAACGCTGTGGAAATCGCTCCTCGAAGAGTTGCCGGCGGCAGAATGGACAGTCTGCAAAATTCATTCTGCAGACCAGCAGATGGCAGATCGCGATTTTCCGGCGGCCGATATCGCGTGCGATGAGACCCTTGGCGGCGGCATGATCGTGACCACCGCCGACGGCATGATCCGCATCGACAATTCACTGAGCTGTCGTTTGCTGCGCGCCTGGCCCGAGCTGCTGCCGAAACTTCTGGACGAACTGCGCAAACAGGTGGACAACGATGAAACTGCTCACCCCGACACAGCCGGCTGAACTCCCAAAAGAGGCTCTGCTGGCACGGCTTCGCTGCCGTCGCGCCGCCATCGATCTGAGGGCTGCGAATCATGCCACAGAGGCACCGCCTGCGGACGTTGTTCTCTGGGTTTATCGGCGGCTCAACAGACGTCTGCGCACACGTCTTGAGCCGTTTCTCGACCTGCTCGCCATGCGCAGCCTGATTCTGGCCTTGCGTTATACCCTGGCTGGCGAGACACCGCCTGCCGCAGTATTGAACCCTTCCCTGCTTGCTGGACCGCTGAAGCGACTGATCACGATGACAGAAGAGTCCGAAGCCACTATCGCACAGCTCGAAGCTGTGCTTGCCAAAGACTATCCGTTTGTCGCCGGGCTGACCGCCACCTACCGCCGCCAGGGTCCTGGCGGCGTTGAGCAGCAGCTTGCCGACGGCATCCTGCAGCATGGTCTGGCCCGGACCGGCAACAATCTTCTCAAAGCAACACTGCGCTACCTGGTCGACATGCGCAACTGTTTGATGATTAATAAACTCTGGCGATGGCAGGTCAGCAAAGCGCCACCATTGACCCCCGGCGGCAGGTATGCAACTTCAAGCCTGCAGCGCATCTGGGCGAAACATGACAGCGACCGTCTTGCCAGGCTGGTAACGCGACTGGCTGGAAAGCCATTAACCTCCACAGATGTAGTCGGCATGGAACAGTGCCTTTTGAGCGGCTTGACCAGATTTTTGCGGTTGGCCGGGCGCGACCCGCTTGGGCTGGCCGTGATCATTGAATATCTCTGGCTGGCTCAGCTCGCCGTGCATAATCAGCTGCTGCGGCAAGCTCTCGCTGCAGACCGGGAGGAACTGCTTGAGGAGGTTCTGCTGCTATGAAGGAGATCCTCTTTCTGACCATGCAAGACAGCGCTCCAGGTTTCGCCCTCACCGGCGTACGCCAGCAGACGTTGACTCCGGCGCAGGCCTGGTCAACGATCGAGCAGGCCTGCGCCGATCCCGAAGTGGGAGTCATTGCCGCCGACGCCCGTCTGCTTGAAAAGCTCGATCAAATCCGGTTGCGCGAGTTAACCAACCGCTGGGCAGGGGTTCTGGTTACTTTGCCACCCCCTGCCGGCAAACGCACTCCGCCGAGCGATGAATTGCAGCGGCTGGTGCAAAGAGCGCTCGGCTATCATGTGAGGTTGCAGCAATGAGCGGCAAAGTCACAAGCATCAGCGGCGCGACTGTATGCGTCGACTTCCCCGATCTGAAAATCGGCGACCGCATCTCCGTCGGTGTAAACCGCCTGACCGGCGAAGTGGTGCGCCTCGACGGCAGCGTTGCCACCGTGCAGGTTTTTGAAGAGAATCGCGGCCTCGGCATCGGCGAACCGGTGACTACCGCCAAAGGACCGTTGACCGTCCACCTCGGCCCCGGCCTGCTCGGCGGAATTTTCGACGGCCTGCAGCGCCCACTTCCGCTGCTCCAGGAAAGCAGCGGAGATTTCATTACCGGCGGACAAAATCCTTTTCCACTCGATTGCACGCGATCCTGGGATTTTCGTTCCGCGCACAAAGCAGGCGATAAATTGCTCGCCGGTGAAACCTTCGGCAAGGTCAGGGAAGGGCATATACAACACCACTTGCTGTCACCACATGCCGGCATACTGGAGCAGCTGAACACCGGTGAGCTGCAGCTTGAACATCCTGCGGCTATACTCGAGGGCAATCAGCCCCTGCATGGCTGGCACAGCTGGCCGGTACGCAACGCACGCCCCTACCGACGGAAACTGCCACCAACCACGCCGCTGATCACCGGTCAGCGCTGTCTCGACTTTCTCTTCCCCCTGCTAAAAGGTGGCGTCGCCATCGTGCCTGGCGGCTTCGGAACCGGCAAGACCGTCCTTGAACAGACTATCGCCAAGTTCGCCGATGTCGACGTGGTGGTCTATGTCGGCTGCGGCGAACGCGGCAACGAAATGGCCGGCCTGCTCGACGAGTTCGCCGAACTTGAGGATCCGCGCAGCAAGCGCCCGCTCATGGAACGCACTATCATTGTGGCAAACACCTCGAACATGCCGGTCGCCGCCCGCGAATCGTCGATCTTTACCGCCGTGACCATGGCGGAATATTACCGCGACATGGGCCTCGACGTTCTCTTTCTCGCCGACAGCCTGTCGCGCTGGGCCGAAGCGCTCCGCGAAATTTCTGCGGCCCTCGAGGAAATGCCTGGTGAGGACGGCTACCCGACCTACCTCGGTTCGCGTCTGTCAGGCTTTATCGAACGAGCCGGTGCAGTAGAAACCCTTTCTGGTACACAGGGTTCGCTAAGCATGATTCTGGCGGTTTCGCCGCCTGGCGGTGATTTCTCCGAGCCGGTGACCCAGGCTTGCCTGCGCGTCGCCGGGGCACTTTACATGCTCGACTCGCAGCTGGCTCACCGCCGCCACTTCCCGGCGATCAACTGGAACCAGAGTTTTTCTCTCTACAGTGATACTGCCATGGCCCATTTCAGTGAGTTGCATGAAGAATGGGCCAAACTCCAGGCACGCTGCCGGGATCTTCTGCAACGCGAAGATGCCCTGCGCGAAGTTGCCGAAGTGGTCGGCATGGAGGGCTTGCAGGATGGCGACCGCCTGTTGATGCGTACCGCCGAAAAGATTCGCCTCGATTTTCTCTGCCAGAACAGCTTCACCGAGGACGCCTATGCCACACCGCAGAGCACAATCGAGCATATTGTCACACTGGTCGCCGAACACGACCGTCTCGCCACGGCTCTGGATGACGGCGCCCTGCTCGACGACTTGCTCAAGGAGGCTGCCGATGCGTCTCTCTGAACATCAATATCGTTCGGTCAGCGCCATCCGCGGCCCGTTGCTCTTTCTTGAACGGGTCTTCGCCTCCCGGCTTGGCGAACTGGTTAGGATTGAATCTCCTGATGGCCGCTCTCTGTCCGGCGAGGTGCTCAAAATTTCTGGCGGGGAGGTCCTCATCCAGGTTTTCGGCGGCACCCACGGACTGGACACCCGGCATACGACCGTCAGTTTCAGCGATGCTGTAATGCGCGCGCCCCTCGGTGACGGCGTGCTTGGCCGGGTCTTTGACGGCTCCTTCCGGCCGCTTGACGATCTGCCCATGTTCATCCCGGAGTTCCGCATGCCGGTGACCGGCGCGCCGATCAACCCGGTGGCGCGGGCCCATCCGGTGGAATTCATCGAAACCGGCTTCTCGACCATTGACGGTCTGAATACCCTGGTCAAGGGGCAGAAACTGCCAATCTTTACCTGTGCCGGATTACCGGCGCGGGAGATGACCGACCAACTTTTGCGTCAGGCCCGGCTCCCCGATGGCGGACCTTTCGTATTGGTCTTCGTCGCTCTCGGTCTGACGCATTTCGAATATCAGTTTTATCGCCAGACGCTCGAGCACATGCAGAGCCGCTTCGTCGCCTTCATCAACCTGGCCGATGACCCGGTCGTCGAACGCCTGCTGGCCCCGCGCCTGGCCCTGACCGTTGCCGAGGACTTGGCTTTTCGCCGGGAGATGGACGTGCTGGTGATTATCACCGACATGACCAACTACTGCGACGCTCTGCGCGAGATTTCCACTGCCCGCGAGGAACTACCTGGCCGGCGCGGCTACCCCGGCCACATGTATTCCGATCTGGCCTCACTCTACGAGCGCGCCGGACGCATCCACGGGCGTAAGGGCTCAATCACCCTGCTCCCCACCGTCACCATGCCGGAAGACGACATCACCCACCCGATCCCCGATTTGACAGGCTATATCACAGAAGGACAGATCGTACTCTCCCGGGAGCTGCACCAGAAAGGCATTTATCCGCCGGTGGATGTTTTGCCGAGCCTGTCACGCCTGATGCAGCACGGTATCGGCAAGGGACAGACCCGCAAGGACCATCGCGATGTGGCCAACCGCCTTTACCGTGCCTACGCCAAGGGTTGTGACCTGCGCCGCCTCGAGGCGGTGGTCGGCCGTGACGGCATGCTCGCCGACGATCGACGGCTGCTCGATTTCGCAGATCGCTTCGAGACCGAGTTTGTCCATCAGGGCAAAAAGCGTCGGACCATAGATGCAACCCTCGATACCGCGAAGACATTGCTCGATTCATTCCGGGAGGTGTCACTATGATCCAGCCAACCCGCACCAATTTGCTGCTGCTCAAGGATCGTCTGCATGCGGTGGTTAACTGCACGACCATACTGAAAGGTCGGCGGCAGGCGCTGATCAAGGAGTTCCTCAAGATCACGCGGCCGCTGATGCAGTCTCGCGAAGAGGTCAGTCAGGCCTATGCACGGGCCATCGACGCTTTACAGATCAGTAAAGCCCGCGAAAGTTCAGTGGCGATCAATGCCCTGGCAGCTATCAATCGCCGCAAGATCGCAGTGGAGATTGCCGAAGGGAACCTGCTCGGCCTGCGCTTCCGCGACCTGACCATGCACGAGACCGTAGCGCGCAGCTTTGAAGAGCGACCCTACGACGTGCACGGCAGTTCACCCTGGCTTGATGAAGCGATCGAGGAATTCGAGGGCATTGTCGAGGAGATGCTGTCGTTGGCGAATTTCGAGGGGAAGTTCCGCCGCCTGGCCGAGGAGCTGGTGCGCCTGACCCGGCGCATCCGCATTCTCGAAGAACGGATCACACCGGAACTGAATGTAGCGATTCATGCCATGAGCCAATATCTGGCGGAGCGGGAGCGGGAGACCTATTTCCGGCTGAAGCGTTTCAAGGGTTATGCGGCCAGGTAGTTTTGAATAGCCCATAACAAAAGCCACCTGATAACCAGTCAGGTGGCCTTATTGTACGATTTTTTGCTACTAAAATATTTTACTGCTACTTTCCCACAGAGGCTCTAAAAATCAAGGGAGATGGAGGATTCTCTATACAATAAAATTCTATTTCTGCAGACCAACACGCTCGTTAAATTGCTCGATCAGTCGATCAATTTGCTTGCCCTGCTGATGTATGCAGTCCCAGTATTCAGGATCGTACCATTGTGAGTCCAGTTCTTTGACATCCTTGCCCTGCTGCTCTACCCAAGTAAAGTATTTCAGGTTATGGATCTGTCGCTTGTCCTGGTGGCTCAATTCACGCATGTTGGCAAGGGATTCGCCCATCAGGTACCGGTTGTAATCTTTGATTGCATCGAGTTCAGAGTATACCCCATGAACGTTCTCCATTTCCTTGAGGCGAGTCTGGTACATTTCCATCGAATCTGTACAGACCGTCATCACGACGTCATCACTGGTAAGCTCGTAGTACTTAGCCAATTTAATGACACTTAGCAGATTGCCGATACCTGAAATCCCAATAACATCAAGCTGCAAGATTAGGTCTTCGCTTACACCTTGTTTGGCAAGATATGCTTTGCCTGCCGGTTCGTTGAACAGGCGGACCAGATTCATACAGGCGTTGTCATCAATAGCCGTTACGAAGTCAGTATTTCTCACGTTGTGTATCCACGGGACGTGCTTGTCACCAATCCCTTCTATACGGTGTCCACCATAACCACAATTAAGTAAAGTTGGACATTGCAGCGCTTCGCTTGCGACTATCTTGCTGTTCGGGAAAACTTCTTTCAAGTAGTCTCCCGCAGCAATCGTTCCGCCTGAACCGGTCTGCGAAACGTAAGCCGCAAAACGACCCTTCTCCGGCATGACAGCACGAATGACCTCTTCCATGGCATGGCCAGTCACCTCATAGTGCCACAAGTGATTTCCAGCTTCCTCGAACTGATTGAAGATGTGAATATCATCTCGGGTCGCTCTCAGCTCCCAGCATTTATCGAAAATCTCTTTAACGTTGCTCTCACATCCTGTTGTGACAATCACCTCGCCGGCAACTTTGGAGAGCCAGTCAAAGCGTTCCCTGCTCATTTCTTCAGGGAGGATTGCGATTGATTCACAGCCAAGCAGAGCCGCATCGTAGGCTCCACCCCGACAGAAATTACCGGTGGAGGGCCAGACGGCTTTCTGATTGATCGGATCAAACTGGCCAGTAACCAGTCGGGGGACGAGACAACCGAAAGTTGCTCCGACCTTGTGTGCGCCTGTGGGAAACCATTTACCGACGATTGCGACAATTTTGGCATCAACTCCTGAAAGTTCTGTTGGAATTTCAATATAATTGACTCCATCAAAGCCTCCACCAGATTCTATCGGCTCATTTTTCCATGTGATGCGAAACAAGTTGGCCGGATTGAAGTCCCAAAGACCAATTTGCTTCAATTCATTCTTAATTTTTTCTGGAATGAGGTCTGGATTCTTCTGTTGCGCCAAGGTGGGAATGATGATGTTCCGTTCGCGAACCAAATCTACAGTTCTGGCAATTTGCTCTTCGTTGAGGGTCAGGTCGATCATTGGTGATTATCTCCTGTATATGAGAACTTGTACTTTTCAGGCTATTAGCATTGCGCAGCACGACACGAAGCTCAGAGAATTGAGACTCATCAAAGTCAAAGCTGAAACGTAGGTCACAAAAAGGACGGCTAATGACCAAGGCTACGATAAATGGACGAACTTCTCTGGAAATCCCCTCCAGTTTGAATTATCGCTAAGCGATGGTGTCCTGCCCTTGGTTAGTTTTGAACATCTCAGTAAAGCTGACTTAGGTATTCGATCATGAGGTCAAACCAGCAGGGATTGACTGCATAAAAATGGAGAAGCTTTAATCGTCGATGTGAATTATATTCCATCTATTGTAGGGAAAATTTGCAAACAACACTTTTTTAAAGGCTTATTTTTGCAAAAATCGCATGTTTTGCGTTATATTTCACCATCAGGATTTTTTACTTTTTTCCTACTTACAACCTCTATTAGCACTTAGCAAAACATTTAAAAGGCCGTGAGGAATGCTCGAAAAAACTCAGGACTTCACTTGGCTCACATGTAGGAGTTCACACTCCCAGAAGGAATATGCGATGGACACCTTTGACGCCAAACTCCTTAATGTCATCCAACAAAACAACCGTCTCACGATCGAGCAGATAAGTGATGCAGTGGGTCTGTCACCAACGGCATGCCAAAGGCGTCTGAAAAAGTTTCGCGACAATGGTACCATTTCAGCTGACATTGCAGTGATTTCCCCTGAATCGGTTGGACGACGGATGACAATGATAGTTCAGGTTTCTCTCGAGCGGGAGCAACCAGAACACCTGGACAGATTCAAAAAGTCCATGCTATCAACCCATGAGGTCATGCAATGTTATTACGTGACGGGAAGTGCGGACTTTATTCTGATTTTGACCGCAAAAGACATGAAGGATTACGAAAGATTTACCAGGCAATTCTTTTTCGATAACCCGAATATCAGGCATTTTGAGACAAGCGTTGTTATGGATCACGTTAAGGTGGGGCTGTCGATTCCCATTATCGCCGACGACCAAGAGACTCCAGCAAACAAAGATCTTAGCAAGTGAATCTCAAAAAATTGTTCCTAGGAACCTCACTGATTGTGGTGAAGGTCTGACTTTCAGTGAGAGATAAGCCAATCCGCAGAGCAGTAAGCTCATCCCGATAATCGATGAGCCTTTGAGGTGCTCTCCAACAACAACCGCCGCTAGAACGGCAACGACCAATGGCTCTGCCAAATTCAAAGTCGCCATATCGGCCCAATCTGTACTTTCGGACCCTTTGGGCGCATAGAATACCTACTTTGCCAAAGCGGAATTTGGTAAAAACAGTGCGATGTCCGGGAAAATAACCAGCATCGCCGTAACGAAAAACAAGATGAGGATAAACGGCGGGGTATGTCCAATAACCTCGAGATACGGTCTTTTAAATATCAGCTGAGCGGTGAAAATGTCACAACCGAATGGTGGCGTCGCGGAACCGATGGCCGTCTGCAGACAGACCAGGGTGCCGAGCAGGACGGGATCGACTCCTGCCTTGACCACATAGGGCTGAAAAATCGGGCTCAGTACATAGATGGCCACAATCGGGTCGACGAACATGCAGGCGATAAAATAGGCAATGATCACCACCAGGATGACCTTGAGCGCGGTCGGGTCTGCCCCCAGCAGGGTGGGCATGACCGATTGCGGGATGCGCAGGAAACTGAGCATCCACGACAGGGCTTGACCGGCTCCAACCAGAATGAAAACCACGCCGGTAATGACGCCGGTCTGCAACAGGGCATCGTGAATCTTATGAAATGTCAGGCTCCTGTAGACAACGACTTCCAGGATCAGGGCATAGGCCACTGCCGCGGCCGAGGCTTCGGTAGGGCTGAATATTCCGGAATAGATTCCACCAATAATAACAACAGGAAAACCCATGACCGGCAGCCCCTCTTTGAGGGCATCAATTCTTTCCCGCCAGCTTGCCTTGGGGAGCTGGCCGATCTTTTTTGACTTCGAATAAAAATATGAGTAGAGCGAGAATAAAAGAAAAATCAGAATTCCCGGCAGAATCCCGGCCAGGAACAGCTTGCCGATTGAGGTGCTGGTTGCAACACCGTAAACGATAAAGCCAATGCTGGGAGGAATCATGTAGGCAATATCGCTGGCATTGATGATCAGACCAATACTGAAAGAGCTGGGATAGCCTGCCTTTTGCAGCATAGGCCTCATGGTCCCACCTATAGCCGCGACCGTTGCCTGCGTGGAACCGGAAACGGCTCCGAACAAAGTACAACTGGCATTCGCCGTTATCGGCAACCCGCCAGGAAGGTGACCGACAAACGTTTGCACCATGCGTATCAGCTTCTGTGCTGATTTTCCGGACGTAATCAAGTTTGCGGACAGAATGAACATTGGTACGCAAACCAGAGCGGCGGGAGTCACCCCTGTGAGAACCTGTTGCACGAGAAATGATGAGCTCATGTTTGGCATATAGATGCTGATATGCAAAATCAGCGACCCCAGAAGCACCACCATAAACGGGAAGCCGAGCAGTAACATGGTTATCATGCTGATTGTAAAAAGAGCCATTGATCATTCTCCGGTAAAGATTTCTTCATCCTCGTATTCACTTTGCTGCTCTGGCGACATCCAGGTGTCTTTTTCAGTCAGATTCTTGACAATGGTACGCAGGAACTGCACTCCGGCCATGAAAAAGCCGACCGGGATAATGACGTAGTACAGCCAGAATGGTAGACGTAGGGCCGGTGTCAGATGTCCACGGTTGATGCTGTTCATCAGGTATTCATAAGAAGCGTTTGTCATATAGAACATGACCCCGCAACTGATTAAGGAAATGATGATGATAAAGACCTTTTCAACGGCAGGGCTCATCATTTCGAGAAAGGCCCCCATCCTAACGTGTCTTCCTTTGCGGACCCCGTAACTTAGCCCCACGAAAGTTGTGAAAATTACCAAGAACTCCGAAATTTCCTCAGCGAAATAGATGCTTGTAAAAAAATTCCTTGCGATAAAATTAACGATGAGAAGCGTAGACAGTGCCGTCACGCAAACGATCAGGCTGCCGACTTCAAACCAGTTGATAACCTCGCCGATCGCATGATTGATTTTTGCGAGAGACGATTTTCCGGAAGTACTTTTATCCTTGTCCATAACAACCGACCTCATCAAGAAAGCGTCAACCCCGCGGCCCAACCAGAATAGCCAGCCACGGGGCAAACACCTATTTCACCTCAGATTCCCAGCGCTTTTTTTGCATCCGCTAGATCTTTCAGCAAGGTATCAAGCGCTTTCTGGCCATCCGGGCCCCCGATCCTTGCAAAATTAGGATAGTTCGCTTCGGCAATTTTTTTCAATTCAGCGATTTTTGCATCATCAAACTCGACAAATTCAATGGATGGCTTTTCAGCCTTGATTTTCTGCATATCCGCAGCATTCCGCTCGGCGATCCACTCCGCGGAGGCAATTGTCGCCTTCGTCCAGAAATCACGCATTTTCTGCTGTGCATTTTCCGGGAGTGAATCAAACACCTTGGCGTTGATAGTCGGGATGCCGAGATAGGCTTCGTTATACATCTGGACAAGGTAATCGGTTACTTCAAAAAACTTCATGCTGTAATCAGCGAAGATCGGATTCATCTGGGCGTCGATCAAACCCATTTGCAGCCCGCCGTAGACTTCTCCGAAGCTCATCGGTGTCGGGCTGGCCCCATAAGCCCTGTACTGGTCAACCAGAACCTTGGAGGACATGAGCCTCAATTTCAATCCCTTTAGATCGGCCATAGAATTGATCGGCTTCTTGGAAGTGACCCACATCCAGTCCTGCCAGACCAGGCCCAAGGGAACCATGCCGTTTCTGCGGAAAGCCGCTTCCAGCACGTCCATGAACTTGCCGTTTTCAACGACCCAGGCCAGAATTTCCGGGGCTCTTTCCCGCGGCCAGAGATAGTGTAGGCCGAGCACCTGCGCCTCCGGGACAAAGGAACTGATCCAGGCATAATCAGTGACGACGAACTCCGTGATGCCAAGTTGGGTGAGTTCGGCGATATCACGGGTATCGCCCAAAGAACCATAAGGGTAAACTTCAATGTCGATCTTGTCGTCGGACCAGGCCTTCATCTCATCAGAAAACTTGTTCGACCAGACAGTGATAAAATCACCTTCAAGATCTGCGGTCGTTAGCTTTGCCTTGAGCTCTTTGCCAGTGTATTCGCCTGCGGAAACCACCCCGGCGCTGACCAGTAAGACCAGAACAACCGCCAAACCAATGGATTTTTTTAACATAACGAATCTCCTTTGTTGAGGGATACCGAACGGTCGATTTCCCGTTTTAAAATTACCCGCGTGAACAATCTGTACTCACATCGGACAAACAGAGTTACAACCTCACCCGGTCTTCAGGCCTTTCGTGAAAAGGCTCCCGAATCCTGGGACCTGAAGCTCGTGACCAAGCAGCTGCAGAACGTGCCAACACAAGGCTTGATTGCTAGTCACAACCGGCTTGCCAAGAGCTTGTTCGATCCGCTCTATAGCCAGTGATGCCCTCAGTGCCGTGCAGGAAATAAACAGTAGATCTGCACGTTCGTCACAAACCTCCTGAGCCGCCTGTAAAAGTGTTTCCGGCGAGATAGATGTCATTTCAATATCATTTTCAAAACCAAACCCCGCTATGTTTAACAAATCGTGCCCCTGTGCCAGAAAATACCTGGCCATTTCCTCGTTCACTTCGTCAATGTAAGGGGTAAGCACCGAGAGCCGCGAGGCACCAAATGCATCAAATGCCGCCTGTGCCGCAACAATCGGATTTGTCGTAGGGATTCCAGGCCAGGCGGCATGAATCAGTTCGTTCAACTTCTCCGTTCCGATTGCAATCGTTCCAGAGGTGCAACCATAGATCATGGCGTCCACACCAAGTTCCGGAAGAATCCCTGCCGCTGCCCGGGTAATGTCTCCGGCCATTGTCCGCAGGTTTTCAATGGTTGTCGGGTTGGCATTTTTTATTCGGTTAGTGAAAATCTCCAGACCTTCAGGAAGCATGCGTCGCAAATCCTGCTCACTGTTGAAGTCCGTTGCCAAAGCAAGCAGACCAATGCGGCCAAGAGGGGCTATCTTGTCCATCTGGACGGGGACCTTCACCGTTTCGACTGAAATGGGGTTGCGGACTTTTTCCATTACCTTCTCCTCACAAGTGTCCCAACGTTTAGCTGAATAATATCAGTTGGTTATTGTTTCTGTCAGTTTCGGTTGTGTCGTCCTGTTCTACAAGTGCCTGTAATAAGGGCATTCGTTCAAAAATAGTTATACTCAAGACCTGTAGAATTGT
>JACZKE010000031.1 GCA_014860225.1 Desulfuromonadales bacterium | reverse complement strand
ATTTGGTCGATTTGATCCTGCTGCTCTTCCAGCCAATCAATATGGTTTTCCTCGTCCTTCAAAATCTCTTCAAGCATTGTCTTGGTGCCATTGTCACCGACTTCAGCAGCAAGTCGAATGGTTGCATTGTATTTTTTGATTGCATCATCCTCAGCATTCCAGTCCTTTTGATGGATTTCTTCAACCTTCTTGCCGATGGTAATGGGACCAAGCTTGCTAACAGTCGGTTGGCCATCAAGAAAAAGAATGCGTTCAATCAACTTTTCAGCATGCTTCATTTCCTGGATCGAGCGCTGCTTGATTGCAGATTGCAAGGAACTATATCCCCAGTCTTCACACATTTCCGCATGTACGAAATACTGGTTAATTGCCCCCAGTTCCTCAGCGAGTCGATCGTTCAGTGCATCAATTAATTTCTTGTCACCCTTCATGTTATGAGTCCTCCAATTGTTATTAACTGATTGCCAAGTTTTGAAAGCCGAGTGGAAGTTTAGCAGCGATTCATCGCATTTCAAGTTCTGCTGACAGATCTTGGTCATATCTGTATTTGCCTGCCTTATAATGGCTGACATATGTGATCCTACTGCACTGTGTCAAAGGTGTCTGTAAATCAAGGTCGCCACACTCTCTTTCCATAGTTTTTTCCGGAGAACTTCCTTTCTCAGACATCTGGCCGCAAATTGAGCAAAGGAATCGGATTATGATAAAATTTAAACTTAATAGTAAAGTTGATAAGTGAGCCATTCCATTTTTAATAGATGGCAATTGGCACTGGCATCCTACCGATTTCAGTGAAAGGGCAAGGATCATGAACAAGCCATATGTTCGTCTTGACAAACAGAATGCGGCTGTCCTGCTCGTAGATCACCAAACCGGACTTCTGTCACTTGTCCGGGACATTGGTCCGGACAGCTTCAAAAACAACGTACTTGCACTTGCCGACCTGGCAAAGTATTTTGACCTCCCGACCATACTCACCACCAGCTTCGAAGACGGTCCGAACGGCCCATTGGTACCAGAACTCAAGAATAATTTTCCGGACGCACCATATATTGCGAGACCTGGCCAGATCAACGCCTGGGACAATGAAGACTTTGTGAAAGCCGTAAAGGAGACAGGCAGGAAGCAACTTATCATCGCCGGGGTAGTCACCGAGGTTTGTGTCGCCTTTCCTGCGCTATCGGCTATCGAGGAAGGTTTCGAAGTCTTCGTGGTGACCGACGCCTCGGGGACCTTCACCGATGTCACAAGGCATTCTGCCTGGGACCGTATGTCGGTAGCCGGTGCTCAACTTATGACCTGGTTCGGCGTTGCATGCGAACTGCATCGCGATTGGCGTAATGACATCAAGGGTCTGGGAACTCTTTTCTCCAACCATATCCCGGATTACCGCAATCTTATGACCAGCTACGCCACCGTTAACGCTGGCAAATAAAGCGGGAAGAACGCACTCGTGCGGCCGTCAAGTTCTGTTTCCGGACGATGAGCGGGTCTTTCCCACCTGTCCTGACAAATAGCAAATGGCCATTTGGGAAGATCCTGGCAGTCATCTTTGTATGTAAATTACGCACTCAATTTTTCAAGGAGGATAACTATAAACTTTACAACGAAAGGAGCGTTCAAATGGTACAAGAAAAGATAATCAATGGCGTTAATGTCAGTCAACTCGTCAACACACTCGAACAAATAAAGGAAAACCCTGAAATTGCCCTTTTCAAATTTCGCGCGACCAACCAGTGGATCAACGGTACTCACTGTCGCGCGACGATCAGGGACTTTTACGGAGCTCTGGAGAACGATGACACTCGCCCTCCAGTGGATTACGATATGGATGAGCCCCCGGTATTGCTTGGACATAATGAGGGTAGAAACCCTGTCGAGTATCTTCTTGTCGCCCTTTCGGGCTGTCTCACTACCAGCCTCGTCGCCCATTCATCAGCCAAAGGAATCAAAATAAATGCAGTTAGTTCCCGGTATGAAGGCGACATAGATCTGCGCGGGTTCCTGGGCTTGTCGGAAGAGATCCCTGTTGGATATAAGGAAATCCGTATTTTCTTCACTATTGAGGCTGATGTATCGGAGGACCAGAAGAAGGAAATGATACGCATGGCTCAAAAATATTCTCCTGTATACAATACAATTACAAAGTCAGCTCCAGTCTCTGTTCAACTTGAGAAGAATTGATATCTATGAAAATCACCTTCCATGGTGCCGCCCGAACCGTCACCGGCTCCGAACACTTGATAGAGGTGAACAACAAAAGGATCCTGCTCGACTGTGGCCTGTTCCAGGGCAAGCGCAAAGAGGCCTTTGAGCGGAACCGCAGCGAGTTCTGCCAGGGTGAAACAATCGACTGCCTGGTGCTTTCCCACGCCCACATTGATCATTCTGGCCGTATCCCCTGTCTCGTCAAAAATGGTTTTAACGGTGACATCTTCTGTACGTCAGCAACCAGGGACCTGTGCGCGGTTATGCTCATGGATAGCGCTTTTATCCAGGAGAAGGACGTGGAGTTCGTCAATCGTCGTCGAAAAAAACAGGGTCAACACCCCTTTGAACCCCTGTATACCAAGGCCGATGTGGCCACGGCCATGAAGCAGTTCGTGGGTTTAAGCTACAATCGGCGCCACCAACTTTGTTCAGGGGTTTATCTTACCCTGGTAGATGCCGGACACATGCTGGGCAGCGCCCATGTCATCCTTGACATCGATGACCGGGATTCCGGGCAGGAACGACGCCTGGTGTTCAGCGGTGATATCGGCAGGCCCGATATTCCCATTATTCGTGACCCTGTACCGATCAGCGACGGCGCCGATATCCTTATTATGGAGAGCACTTACGGTAACCGGCTTCACCCCCCTTATCCCGAGTCAGAAAAGGAACTGGAGCGTATCGTCAATGAAACCGTCAGTCGTGGCGGGTCGTTGCTGATCCCGGCTTTTGCCGTCGGCAGAACTCAGCAGCTCGTCTATGCCCTGCATAAACTACACAATGACCGGGCCATCCCTGACCTCCCTGTTTTTATTGATAGCCCGCTGGCTACCCGCATCACAGATGTCTTCCGGTTGCACCCGGAGGCCTATGACGCCGAGATCCGCGAGTTCCTGCTGACCGATGACAACAACAATCCTTTTGGATTCGGCCGCCTTCAGTATACCCAGTCAGTGGAGCAATCCAAGGCGCTCAACAACTTGAAAGTCCCGGCTGTGATTATCAGCGCCAGCGGTATGCTGGAGGGTGGTCGCATCCTTCATCATCTGAGAAATCGCATAGAGGACCCACGTAACACCATTCTTTTAACCAGTTGGCAGGCGCCCAACACCCTCGGCCGCCGTCTTGTGGATAATGAGAAGACCGTTCGCATCTACGGCGAAGAATACCGGGTGAGGGCCAAGCTGGAAATTCTGACTGGTTTCTCCGGTCACGCCGACCGGGACGGCCTGATTGATTTCGTGCGGGTCATGAAGAAGAAACCACATCACACCTTCATCGTTCATGGTGAAGTAGAATCTGCCGAGAACTTGCTCAAGGCATTGAGTGATAACTTTGGGATTGAAAATGTGCTCATTCCCGAGCCGCTTCAATCTTTCAAAGTATAAGCAAAGTCTCTGCTATCAATGGTTCGACAAATGACTGTATAAACAAGGTGCTCATCCCTTATTGCTTTACGCAATGAAAATATGCTGCGATTACTCCATCGTTCGTATGGCGGTCGTTGCGTCAGAAAGTTTAGGGCTGAAAAAAACATCCTGAATTGCAGAGTCGACGGCATTGATCCTGGTCTGGGTGCTGTCGAGATACTGATGCAGCCCGTGTTCAAAAATTTCTTCCAGAGATGCATATTGAAATTTAGTGAGCAATCTCCCAAGGCTTTGTTCTGCTTTATTAGCAAAGGTTCCGCGAGGACTGCCGGTGATGATGTATAGAGAAATCTTTGCTGCCGTCAGACAGTGGTGAACGGCTCTGAGAAGTTTGCATCGAGGAGCAGGAAGTCAACGATGAACCATGGTGAAGGTTGGCATTTCTGTCATTTGGCTCGCATTCATGGTATCGACAAAAAATTATTAATGCGAACGGCTGTGCTGAAGTTCAGACGTTTCAACAGTTGTCTGTGAAGAATCCGACAACAACCGGGGGCATAGGGATAAAATGTATGTCGCCGTGTGTTGACCCGGATGGCGGTGCAGAGAGACAACTTTGCAAAATAACGCAAAGATTAGAGTGGTTTTTATGCGATTGAGAGATGTCCCTCCTCCGGGTTTTGGGTTTGACAAGGTCCTTGGCATGATATAGAAGTTTAAAAGTTCATATAAGGCAGGAGGGGTTATTTATGGTGCAGCCGCCTACCTGACGGAAGCAAATTCCTGTTACTTCTTGACAGCAACCGACTTCACCGCCAATGCAGAGGATTGTGTGCGGTAAGGACCCGGCCGGTAAATCGACGGCTCACCCGCAGCCAATGCCTGAGCGGAGATGGCTCAGGGTGACGCTGCAACCTCAACTAGCGGAACATTATGACACAATATACCTCCATTCTGGTCGAGATCGCCCTCCCTGTTTTGCTGATGCTTGGTGCCGAGCGGTTTGCGGTCTACTGGTTTCTGCGAAAACCCGAACAGATTGCCTGGGTGCGTGATCATTCCTGGCTTCATCCCAACGCCATCAGCAGAGCCCGCTACCCCATGGGCGTTATCTCCGTGATCCTTCTGCATATGGGCTTTCCCCGAACCTGTTTTCTGTTTTTCACCTTCTGGATGATCACCGACATCACCGACGGCGATATCGCCCGCAAGTGCGATCTGCACACCGAGGAGGGGGAGACCATCGACCCGCTCTCGGACAAACTCATGTACATTCCCCTGATGGTCTACCTCGCATGGATCGGCTGGTTCAACCCACTGCTGGTGGGTCTGTTCCTGGTCTTCGACATCGTCGGGCAGGCTTCCCGCTACTTCCTGCCGATCAAGGCAGCTAACCTGTTCGGCAAGGCCAAGACCTTCCTGGTGGTAGTGCTGCTGATCGTCCTTGGCCTGGAATGGATCTATGGTCCGTTGCCCCTGCTGGGGCGATCCATTCAACCGCTTCTGGGTATGTGCGCCTTCCTGGCCTTCTGCTCAACGGCCTTCAAGCTGATCCCCAACTACTGGTATGCGAATATCCTGAGCCTGATGAACCTGGTCTGCGGGCTCGCAGGCTGCTGGGTGATCCTCACCGGAAAGCCGCCGGTCTACGCGCTGGGGCTGGTTTTTTTGGGGCAGTTTCTGGATCTCTTCGACGGCCGTGCTGCAGAACGCTGGGGCTCCACCCCCAGAGGTGAAATATTCGACGACGTGGCTGATGGGACGAGCTTCGGGCTCACCGTCGGGCTGATCGTTGCCACCTCTTTCGCGAACATTTGGAT
Organism: Desulfuromonadales bacterium; assembly: GCA_014860225.1. Taxonomy (GTDB): domain Bacteria; phylum Desulfobacterota; class Desulfuromonadia; order Desulfuromonadales; family BM103; genus M0040. The sequence continues at coordinate 12,437 of JACZKE010000031.1, read as the reverse complement.
CGGTACGGCAATCGGTGTTTTTTACCTGGCGGCGGTGGTTTACCGGCTGGTTCGCTTCGTCCTGGAAAAACGCAAGGCTGGCATCGCCGGTGGCGTGACGGCTTTTTCCGGCATGCCTTCACCCGGTGGGGCCCTCCTGGCCGGGACCACCTGCGTGCTGATGCCCGGACTGGCCTCCGGACTGATCGTGGTTGCCACCGCGCTATTGATGGTATCCCGGGTGCCGTATGCACACTTTGGCCGCACCGTCCTGCCGAAAATACCCAAGGTGGTAAGGGTCCTCTTCCTGGGCATATTCCTCTTCCTGCTGGCCCTGGGTGTACGTCGCGATCAATATACTATCCCTTTAATCATCTCTTTTGTCGCGGCCCTGGCCTACCTGGCCTCTCCCTTGTTCTGGAAACCTGAAGAGCAATCCTCCCCGGATTGACGGCTCTGCCGAACATGAACATATTGATCTCGTCGATGTCACCAGCCTGTCGAAAACTAACCCCTGAGGCTGCAACTGTACTTTGGGTCTCCAGTGACCGTTCGGGAGGACTCTGTGCTGCTCTGGATCGCTGGTAGCCTTTTGACCCTGGCCGGTCTGTTGACTGCCGGACATGCCCTGCTGTACAAAAGAGATCCGCGGGCGGCTCTGGGCTGGATCGTTCTTTGCCTGGCGCTGCCGGCTTTGGGCGCAAGCCTGTACTGGCTGCTGGGCGTGAACCGCATCCATGCCCGGGCTCGTGACTGGCAAACCCGGGGGACCGGGCTTTTCTGGCAGAATTCCGGAATCAGCCCCCTGAATGGTCCCGAAGTCACCCTACCGGTCAAGTCACTCGCTCCTCTGCAGCGATTGTCCGACGCTGTGAGCCGCCGTCCTCTGTTGCCAGGCAATCGTCTGAAGATTCTGCACAATGGGGAGGAAGCCTACCCGGCCATGCTGGCGGCGATCGAAGGTGCTAAACGCTCAATTTTTCTGTCCACTTACATTTTCGATTCGGACGCTACCGGTCGCCAGTTTGTTGAGGCCTTGCGTCAGGCCAGCGAAAGAAATGTCGATGTCCGGATCCTGATTGATGCCTTGGGGGAGCGCTATTCCTTTCCTCCTGCACGGCGTCTTCTGAGGGGGAGCAGGGTTCAGGTCGCCCGCTTTCTACCCTTGCTGGCGGATAACGGCCTCCACTTCAATCTTCGCAACCATCGCAAACTGCTCATTGTCGACGGCACCCTCGGTTTTACCGGTGGTATGAACATCGGCGACCGGCATTTGGCAGCGCAAGAGAATCCGCGACGTGTGGTGGATATCCATTTTCTGGTGGAAGGACCGGTGGTCAGCCAGATGCAACAGGCTTTTTTAGAGGACTGGCACTTCGTTACCCGCGGGACCGATCAACCCGATCCACCTCCAGCACCTCTCGATGACGGCACTGCCCTTTGCCGGGGCCTCAGCATCGGTCCGAACGAGGAATTCGACAAGCTCACCTGGATTTTGATCGGCATCCTCAACTGCGCCCGCCGCCGGGTGCGGATCATGACTCCCTACTTTATTCCCGACCGGCCGCTGATCTCGGCTATCAACGCCGCAACCCTTCGCGGGGTGAAGGTTGAAATTGTGCTGCCCGGGAAAAACAATCTACCCTTTCTGGCCTGGGCTTCCCGCGCCTACCTGTGGGAGTTCCTCCGCTACGGCACCCGTATCTTCTTGCAGCCCCCTCCCTTCGTACACAGCAAACTGCTGCTGATGGACGACCACTATGCCCTGATTGGTTCGGCCAACATCGACCCGCGCAGCCTGCGTCTCAACTTCGAATTCAATCTGGAAGTCTACGATCGGCAAACGACAACGGCCCTTGGCCGTCATTTCGACGCGGTGCATGCCCGTTGCCGGGAGATTTCCCTGGAAGAAATGGATTCCCGGCCACTGCCGGTCAAGCTGCGCGACGCCTTTGCCAAGTTGATGTCGCCCTATCTCTGAACTTTGGCTGATCTACCACCTGCATTTAACCGTAATGACGTGTCCTCGCAGTCTGTCGGATTATACGGGCCTAAGCGAAAATTTGGATGTTTGAGAACAGATTTTAGCTCGTTTGCAGGATCATAGCCGTAGCTATGGACCAAAAAGGAGCTGAAATATGGGCCAAACAGCCGGATTTGCAGCTGGCTCATGGATAGTCCGACAGGCTGATAGGGGAAGGGTGAGGAGGTCGATGCTCACGAGGATGGGCCGAAAAACTCCTGGAAGCTGACACTTTATTCGACAGTCATCTGCCCGGGATGCTCGACAACAACCCGGCCGATGTTGACGGCATCGCATCCGGCGGCTTCAAGTTGCGCGGTAAGCTGCTTTAGTTTCTCTGCTGCAACCACAATCAACAGCCCACCTGAAGTCTGTGGATCGGCAAGGATATCGACGATCTCCGGCGCCACCTGTTCACGATTGACCACTTTCGGCATGTAGTGCTCGCGATTGCGGTAGCTTCCGGCCGGCACCAGGCCGATCGCTGCCAGCTCCAGCACCTGAGGGTAAATATGCAGGGCAGATGCATCTATTATGATACCGATCTGGCTGGCTTCGGCCAGCTCCAGAGCATGCCCGAGCAGGCCGAAGCCGGTTATGTCAGTACAGGCATTAACGCCGACCTCGAGCATAACTTGCGATGCTACCCGGTTCAAAGTTTCCATACCGAGGATGGCTTCGGCCATCTGCTCCTCTTCAATCACTTCTCCCTTTAACGCTGTTGCCAGGATACCGACGCCGAGCGGTTTGGTCAAAACCAGTACATCGCCGGGTTTTGCTCCTGCAGTGGTGACCAGCTTTTGCGGGTCAACCAGTCCGGTGACGGCCAGGCCGTATTTTGGTTCATCATCCTCAACCGTGTGTCCGCCGACAACAACAGCCCCGGCTTCATGGACCTTCTCGGCGCCGCCCTTTAGGATCTCCACTAGGACATCGTGATCTAGGCAGGCAGGAAAGCCGACCAGGTTCATGACCGTGAGCGGCCTGGCGCCCATGGCATAGATGTCGGAGAGAGCGTTGGCTGCGGCAATTCGGCCAAAAGTGCGCGGATCGTTGACGATCGGCGTAAAGAAATCGACTGACTGCACCAGCGCGCAATCCGCAGAAATACGATAAACCCCGGCATCGGCGAAGTGGATCGCAGCGGTCAGGAAATTCTCATCTGCAACGGTCGGTAGCTGGCGCAGTACCTGCGCCAATGGCCCGGGGGCCATCTTGGCGGCTCAACCGCTGGTTTTGGACAGATGTGTCAGTTTTATGCTCATGTCGTTTTTTCCAAGGGAGTGAGTTGTGAAATAAACACCGGTTGAGTTTTTTTACTGATTCCCTGACACCTCACGCCTTACTCCTCACGGTTCAATTGCCAGGCCACCCGCTCGTCGCCCTTGCGCATCGTGTACTTGAGGCTGTCAAAGAGTTCCAGAATTGCCTGAGTCTGTTTGCGGGCACTGCCGATACAATCGCGGAATTCGGCGAGGGTCAGGGTTTCTTTCTCGGCAAAGTGAGCTTTCATGGCCGTAAACGCCTTCTGATAAGCCTGCCTGTGCAGGAAAGTGTCATCGTTGAGTCGGACCAGGGTGCCATTGGCAAACAGGAAGGTGAGCAGTGATTCAACCTGCATGTCTGGTACTTTAGCCAGAGCGAGCATGTCGACACGTCCTTTTGCCTCAACACCGGCGTCCAGGTAAACCTTCTCAAGCGTTTGCAGCAGCTGTGATTGCTCTGCGGTTGGCGTCGGGGTGAAATCGGTGCGGGCGACCCATTCGCTCCGCTGCACCAGTTGACCGTCTGCGATCAGGTCGCCGAGGAGTTGTTCAAAGGCTTTGGGGGCAACCTTGGCAGGCAGGGCCGCTTTGAGGGTGGCGTGGAAAATTCCGGGTTGCAGGGCATTGTCACGATGAAAGTTGTTGACCGTTTCTACCAGAACGCGTTGCCAGGCGCGGGCCGTCTCACTGGTCACCCATTGGTCGCCGATGCGACGGACCTGCTCGGCCCTGGTCAAATCTTCCAGCAACGTCGTGATGCGCTCGCGGCCCATCCCTGAGGCTTGCTCCAGCTCCTTCAACTTGACACAACCGAGTTCAGCGAGTTTCTGCACGATGAATGAGCCTTCGCCTGACTCCAGTTCCTTGAGAGCATGCATGACTTCAGCACGGAAGCGCTTGTGCTTGGCCGGGGTCGGGTCGATGATCTGGCCGCCGCCGATGGTGGTCATCGGCGAGTAGGAACGCACGATGAAGCGGTCCTGACGATGCGCGACCAGCGGACTGTCGAGGTGAAACTGTGCCAACACGCTCTCTCCCGGCTTCATTTCGTCGCGGTCGAGCAGAACCACCCGGGCTGTGACTTTTGCAGTGCCCATGTGCAGATGAACAGGGTCGCGGAACTTGATCGGTCGTGGTGCCTCTGGCAACAGGTTGAAACGGGCGTCGAAGCGATCGGTCATGGTGAAAAAGCCCGGTGTTGCAGCCACTGCGCCGCGGGTAAGATTGCTGCGTTCCAATCCGGCCAGGTTAAGGGCGACCCGTTGCCCGGCGCGGGCAACCGCTGCTTTCTCTCCATGCACCTGGATCTCGCGGACTCTGACCGTCTCGCCCGGTGGCATGACTTCGACGGTATCGCCGATCTTGATACGACCGGAGAGGAGCGTGCCGGTGACCACCGTGCCAAAGCCACTGATGGTAAAATGACGGTCGATCGGCAGGCGGGTAGGGCCGTCTTCGTCGCGCGGTGGCAGCTCTGTGAGGATTCGTTGGATGGTCTGCTTAAGCTCTTCGATGCCGTCACCCTGAATTGCCGAGACTCTGCAACAGGGTGCCTCGGCAAGGAAGGTTCCGGCGAGGGTTTCACGCACTTCTTCCTCGACGATATCGATCCAGTCATCTTCAGCCAGGTCGCACTTGGTCAGCACAAGGATGCCGCGCGGAATCTGCAGCAGTTGCAGAATCTGCAGATGCTCGCGGGTCTGCGGCATGACGCCTTCGTTGACATCGACCACCAGCAGGACCAGGTCGATGCCGCCGATCCCGGCGAGCATATTATGGATAAACTTCTCATGGCCCGGCACATCGACCACACCGACCATGCTGCCATCGGCCAACCTGAAGGGGGCAAAGCCGAGTTCGATAGAGATACCGCGCTCCTGCTCCTCTTTGAGGCGGTCGGTATTGATACCGGTGAGCTTGTTGATCAGGACGGTTTTGCCGTGGTCGACGTGTCCGGCCGTGCCGATAATATGGTAGCGGGTGGCATGACTCATAATCTAGTCCTGATTCAGAACCTGCCGCATGGCTTGCAGCAGCAGAGCTTCGTCATCGTTATTGAGGGTGCGCGGGTCAATCAGGAACTGATTGTCCTGAACGCGGCCGATGACCGGCGGTTGGCTGTGACGCAGCCGGGTGACCAACGTGTTCACTGACATGGTTTTCGGTGCGAGGGCAATGACCCATCCCGGCAGCTCAGCCAGCGGCAGGGCGCCTCCGCCGACGGTGGCAGTGGCGGCGATGATTGTACAATCAACAGCATCGCCGATCGATACCGTCAACTTTGGCAGTAACGCATCGCAGCGACGTTGGAGTTCAGAGGCCGGCAGCGCAAGCATCTTCAGGGTGGGAATCTGTGCCAGTGCCTGCTGCGGGTCAAGATAAAGCCTGAGCGTCGCTTCGAGAGCAGCCAGTGTCAACTTGTCGATACGCAGCGCGCGGGCCATGGGATGTTTACGCAGCTTGTCAATCACGTCGCGTTTGCCGACAATGATACCAGCCTGGGGCCCGCCGAGCAGCTTGTCGCCACTAAAAGTGACCAGATCAATACCTGTTTTCAACACTTCCCGGACTGTCGGTTCGCGAGGCAGGCCGTAAGGTGTCAAGTCAATCAGCAGGCCGCTGCCGAGATCCTCGAGGACCGGCATGCTGTGTCTGTGGGCCAGGCTGGCCAGCTCTTCGCCGCTGACCGCTTCGGTGAAACCGAGAATGCGGTAGTTGCTGGTATGAACTTTGAGAATCAACGCGATCTCGCTGTTGATCGCTTCGGCGTAATCTTTGAAATGGGTCTTGTTGGTGGTGCCGACTTCGACCAGATCGACACCGCTGGCGGCCATAATATCGGGTATGCGGAAAGACCCGCCGATCTCGATAAGCTCACCGCGGGAGACCAGGGCGCTGCGCCCGCCAGCCAGGGCAGCCAGGGCGAGCATGACCGCCCCTGCGTTATTGTTGACTACCGTGGCTGCTTCGCCGCCGGTCAATCTGCAGATCAGTTCCTCAATATGAGTGAACCGCTTTCCCCGTTGACCTTTTTCAAGATCATATTCGAGGTTGGAATAACCTCGGGCGATAGCGTTGATCGCCTGCAATGCGTCGCTGCAGAGCGGTGCCCGACCGAGATTGGTGTGCAGCAGGGTACCGGTGACGTTGATGACTCTTCGTAGCGATGGCCTGGCCATTTCTGCAACCTGCTTCGTCACCAGGCGGGCAACGGCCTCGAGATCGAGATCAGGCAAAGTGGCCTGCTCATCGAGGATCTGGCGACGCAGGTCGTCGACTATTGTCTGGGCCGCTTCACGGATAAGGATGTGTGGTTGTGTCTGCTCCAGCTTGACCAGCAGCGGGGAACCCAACAGCCGGTCAATGGCGGGCAGAGTACGCAAGAGCGCACGGCGATCAGACATGGATCCCCTCCCGGTTCGTTACCCAAAGCTGTTTGTAAGTGAAAGTCAGGCTTGCGAGGGTGAGGTGAGTTCGCGCATCATAGCGTTGATTTTTCCGGCAGCAACAGCCATGACAATCCCCTGGATGGCGCCGATTTCTGCGTCCTGGATATTCTGTGCCCTGGCCACGCCAAGGTAATGCTCGATTCATGGCTGGCATTCCCGTGCCATGGCCGCGGCCAGCCCGATCATTGCCATGGTGCGGGCATCGAGCTGCTCCGTATCGCGAACGGAATCGTAGAAGTTGCAGTAGGACTTGTGTTGTTCAGGTGGCAGCATCAGTTGTCGAACTTCCTGTTTGCATTTAAAGGGGTTCATTTGTCCTGCAGGTTGTGTAACAAATACTCCGGTAATTTTCAACAATATTAAAAATTACTATCGTCGTGTGGCTTTGTACTTCATCTTCTTTGGGGTTGTGAGAACGAAGAGCACCAACCCCGCAGTCAATCTAATCTGCGGGGTTGGTCCAGATCGAAAACAGCGCTTGTGCCACCCTGAGTTTCCGGATGGGCACTAACTCAATTTAAAGCCGATGATCGCTTCCGGTGCAACCACGCGGAAGGTAAAAGATTCAGTCACGAACAGGCTGATCTCGATTGAGGTGTGACTGTGGTAACCGACGGCAAAATCCTGGCCGACAGTGAGTTCGAGGTCGCCGCCACGGCTTGCGACAAGCAAGGCATCCTGTACGAACTCCGACAGGATGACCTTGCCTTCGATCTGTGTTTCAATAATGGAGCGTAATGTGCCTCCGGGTGTTGAACGCGCCAAAAACTTCCAAAGCGGAGCGGAGACCACGAGGTTTGCGGGGCCCTCGACGCCATCTTTCATCATTTTCGTCTGGCCTTCGGAAACAGCGTCCACTATGGAATCCATCTCCAGCGACAGGGCAAGCTCATCCCCTTTGACTGTCTTCTGCAATCCAATGATGCTACCCGGGTCGAAACCGCCGAAAATTGCCTTCTCTTCAAACATGGCAATCTCGCGGCAGGCTTCAACCAGAGAATCTAGCTGAATATCCTTGGCGCCGCGCTCGATATTGTCCAATTCCCAGGTTTGAAGGTTGAAATTGACGCGAGCTTCGACCAACGGCAGGATCTGGTGGATGCCATAGCCCACTTTTCCGCTTTTCTGGGCTTTCGGAATGGACAGTCGCCCGAGAGTCACGCAGGAATGCCCGATACCATGGGGGCCGTCAACATTGATGAATTTCCGACCTGAGACGTTGGCGATCAGGGTCTCCTTTGCCATCGTGTCGATTTCTCGCCAACCCTGCGGGCTGATTGGAGCAAGTTCTCTACGTAGTAAGTCCATACAAATCTCCTTGTATTTGAATTATTTCTTGAGACTGCCAATACCCAAACCCAAACCCCCGGATGGCTGCGACGCCTGGCTCTCCTCTTCAGTCTCAGTACCGGGCCCCGCACCCAGGAATTCTTCTTCGACCTCCCGGGCTCCTTCATCATAAAATCCCATTTCATCGGGATCGAGTTCATGGAGAAGGCGCAAAAATTCGCCCGCATGCACCTTCTCTTCATCAGCGATATCCTGCAAAACCTTCTGGGCCAGCAGGTTGTCTGTCGACTCAGCAAGCTGTTGATACAACTGAATGGCTTCGTACTCAGCTGCAACCATTAAACGGATAGCGCGCACCAGCTCTACATGAGTCAGAAGGCGGTCGTTTTTGAGCACACTGAAAGGGTGGGCAAACTCAGGCATATGTTTCCTCCTTGATGAAGTAAAGCCATGGGGTGATTGGCAATTTTGTCGACGACATGTCAGACAGCTTATTTATGAGTATAACGGAAGATCTTTCCAATGCCAGTGCAGCTGCCTGATTGCCAGCGTGAAACGTTTTCCGGGGAAGGTCAGAGTGGGGTGTGAGGTCAAACAAATTAAACAGCCCGTTTGCTTGCCAACAAATAATACATTGCTACCCTTTAATCCAAAGCTTATTAAAAACGCAACGCTGATTCAGACAAGGGGTATCTCATGAAAGATCCTGTCTGTGGTATGGATGTCACGGAGCAAAAAGCAGTGGGGAAAGCCCGGTACGCAGGCGAAACCTATTATTTCTGCTCGGAAAAATGTCGCACGAAGTTCGAGGATGATCCGGAAAAGTATCTGCAGGCAAAAACAGCAGAAAAAGAATCCTCTGCCAAGGATGATCAGCGCATTTACACCTGTCCGATGCACCCCGAGGTAGAGCAGCAGGGTCCAGGTGATTGTCCCAAGTGCGGCATGGATCTCGAGCCGAAAGAAACAGGTACGGATAAAGAGGACAGCCCTGAACTCAAAGCCATGACCCGGCGTTTCTGGGTGTGCCTGGCGCTGACCCTGCCGGTTTTCGTCATCGCCATGTCCGAGATGATCCCTGGTGTCGCGTTGCACGGTCTTCTGTCGAAGAAGGCCCAGGTCTGGGCTCAGCTGGTTCTGGCGACGCCGGTGGTACTCTGGGGCGGCAAGCCCTTTTTTGTGCGCGGCTGGAAATCAATCGTCAACCGTAGCCTCAACATGTTCACCCTGATTGCCATCGGCACCGGCGTCGCCTTTCTGTACAGCCTGGTGGCGACCTTCTTCCCCGGCATGTTTCCCGCATCCTTTCGCGGCCCCGACGGTAACGTGGCGGTCTATTTCGAGGCTGCGGCGGTCATCATCACCCTGGTGCTTCTCGGCCAAGTGCTTGAACAGCGCGCCCGCCAGCGCACCAGCGGCGCGATCAAGGCGCTGCTTGGTTTGGCACCGAAAACCGCGCGCATCGTGCGCGACGACGGCAGCGAAGAGGATATCCCCCTCGATGAGGTGGAAAAGGGCGACCGCCTGCGGGTCCGCCCCGGCGAGAAAGTGCCGGTGGATGGAACCATCGCCGAAGGTTCGAGCAGCCTCGACGAAGCGATGGTGACCGGCGAACCTCTGCCTGTAGAGAAAGGCGAGGGCGATGGGGTCACTGGTGGCACCCTGAACAAGAGTGGTACCTTCATCATGCAGGCCGAGCGGGTCGGGCGCGACACCATGCTGGCACAGATCGTCCAGATGGTGCGTGATGCCCAGCGCAGTCGGGCGCCAATTCAGGGACTGGCTGACAAAGTGGCTGGCTGGTTTGTGCCGGCGGTGGTTGTGGTGAGCATCCTTACTTTTATCATCTGGGCCCTGATTGGTCCCGAGCCGCAGCTAACCCACGCTCTGGTCAACGCAGTGGCGGTGCTGATCATTGCCTGTCCCTGCGCCCTGGGGTTGGCCACTCCCATGTCGATTATGGTCGGCACCGGCAAGGGGGCGACCTCGGGCGTGCTGATCAAGAATGCCGAAGCTCTCGAGACGATGGAAAAGATAGACACCCTGGTGGTTGACAAGACCGGTACGCTGACCGAAGGCAAGCCGAAGCTGACGGCCGTCAAAGCGCAAGGGGATTTTTCCGAAGACGATCTGCTGCGTCTCGCCGCCAGCCTCGAGCAGGGGAGCGAGCATCCTCTGGCAGAGTCGATCGTCGCCGCAGCCAAGGAAAAAGGGTTGAAACTCTCATCCACCGAAGAGTTCGAAGCCGAAACCGGCAAGGGCGTGGTTGGCAAGACCGACGGCCGCAAGGTGGCGGTGGGCAATCTCAAGCTGTTCGAGCAAATGTCCATCGATGCGGGCAAGCTGGTCGAGCAGGCTGAAAAACTGCGCAAGGATGGAGCCACCGCCATGTTCGTCGCCATCGACGGCAAACCGGCGGGCATTCTCGGCGTCTCCGACCCGATCAAGAAATCAACCCCCGAGGCGATCAAGGCGCTGCACGAGATGGGGCTGCGGGTGGTCATGCTCACCGGCGACAATGAAACCACCGCCCGCGCCGTTGCCGAGGAACTGGGCATCGACGAGGTCGAGGCCGAGGTCTCCCCTGACCGCAAGAACGAAATCGTCAAGCAGCTGCGCGATGAGGGGCGCATCGTGGCCATGGCCGGCGACGGCATCAACGACGCCCCGGCGCTGGCACAGGCCCATGTCGGCATTGCCATGGGCTCCGGCACCGAAGTGGCGATGGAGAGCGCCGGCATCACCCTGGTCAAAGGCGATCTCACCGGCATCGTCAAGGCGGTCAGGCTCAGCCGAGCCACCATGCGCAACATTCGACAGAACCTGTTTTTTGCTTTCATTTACAACAGTCTCGGCGTGCCGATAGCGGCTGGCGTCCTCTATCCCTTTTTCGGCCTGCTGCTCAGCCCCATGATCGCCGCCGCCGCCATGAGCATGAGCTCGGTCTCGGTCGTCGGTAACGCCTTGCGCCTGAAACATGTTGATCTATGACCTGGCTAGACATAATGACTTGAGAGGGTGAGTCGATCATCTTGCCCTCTGATGTTGTCTCTTCTTGATAGTTTCCTGCTGTTCGATTGATTTTCTGATATAGTGTGAAAATTATTGATGCAATTACGCCGCCATGCGGCAATTTCACCCACAGGAGGGGCTCATGAAGAACATTCCGCAAATCACCATTTACGCTAAACAGGCCGGGGTATCGATCACTCCGCATGAACGCCGCAGCGAAGGTCGGGCGACGGAAGGGCGGGTTGCCCTGCGCTTTTTTCGGCTGACCAGCGGCAGCAGTGCCATCCGCTTCATTGCCGAACCGGCCGAAGCTTTTGCCCTGCATGGCAAAATTCACAAGGTCCTGCGAGATGGCGGCCAGGAGAGTCTTAATCACTCTTTCGAAGGGCGCGATGGCGAGGTGCAGACGCGTCTGACGGTGGAGCGCTGGGAGCGCAACGGCAAGAGCGGTTATGCTTTTAGTGTTCAACGCGGCGAAGAGCATTTAAACGTACCGGTACATCCCGACCGTTTTCTGTACGTCGCCGAATTTCTCCGTCATTTGTCGCTGCAACAGGCATGGGTTGAGGAACCGATGCATACAGCGGACTGAAAGAAAACTATCCATGTTTTTGCATGAGGGAGTACATGGGCAATGTGCGAATGTTCTCCCAACAAAAATAGCAAACAGCCTCTATCACTTTGGCCGCAAGCTGCTAGAATATATATCAGGCAACCGTACCCATATCGACATCCGGGATGAAGCAACCGGATAAAATCTTGAGTCTAGAGATGAAAGCGCAATCTTGCTCTTAGGTGAAAATGTCTGAATATTTAATCCACTCGATGGATGGAAAGGTAGCAGATCATGTCACGAATCATCATTATATTGCTGGTCAGTCTCCCTCTGATCTTCAGCGTCGGATGCAGCCGGCAAGCCGTTGGTGGCGCGGCACTCGGTGCCGGAGCGGCTGGAGCCGTCTACGAGTATTCTAACAAGAAAGCTCTGGATGACCTGAAAAGTGATTATGAGTCCGGGAAAATCTCTGCAGATGAGTATCAACGAAGAAAACAGGAAATCGAGAAGAAGTCGTTACTCTATTGATGTTGATCGCTCTTGCCGAATGAGGCCGGTAGATGTGCTCATGGCGTCTGCCGGTTAATCACCTGCACATCGAGTCTGCCTGCTTTGTTCATTGGTTTAAAGCTAAGGGAGTACCTTTGCCTGGCTGATAAAAAGACACTAGCAATCTGTCGGACTATACCGGCCGATGCGACCATCTAATGCTATATCTAAAATCACAAGTGTCCCAACGTTTAGCTGAATAATATCAGTTGGTTATTGTTTCTGTCAGTTTCGGTTGTGTCGTCCTGTTCTACAAGTGCCTGTAATAAGGGCATTCGTTCAAAAATAGTTATACTCAAGACCTGTAGAATTGT
>JACZKE010000030.1 GCA_014860225.1 Desulfuromonadales bacterium | reverse complement strand
CGAAGCGAAAATTTGGATGTTTGAGAACAGATTTTAGCTCATTTGCAGGTTCATAGCCGTAGCTATGGACCAAAAAGGAGCTGAAATATGGGCCAAACAGCCGGATTTGCAGCCGGCTCATGGATAGTCCGACAGGCTGCTAGGTCAAGGAAATAAAGGGTTTGAGCGGAGGCGTAGTCCTTTACGCCGCACAATCAAATCCGCCGATTGACGCAGAGATTGCGGAAAAGGGCCGTTTCCGGACGAAAACTTGCGCGTCATGCATCACAGCAAGGTTCCGTAAATCTCCGGCCGCCGATCATCGAAACAACGGATCTGCTCCCGGTAGTCAAGCATCTCCTGGTAATCAAAGGTTGCGAGCAACTCGCTATCTGTCTCGCCTCCTTCGGCGAGGACTTCGCCCCGGGAGGACAGCAACAGGCTCATACCGAAGAAATCAAATTTGCCTTGGATACCACAGCAGTTGGTCGCGACCACAAAGAACTGGTTTTCCATGGCCCGGGCGCGCAGCAGGGTCCGCCAATGCTCCTGGCGGGGCTTGGGCCATTCTGCCGGCAGACAGACGATCTCGGCCCCCTCAAGTGCCATCTTGCGAAACAACTCCGGAAAGCGTAGATCATAACAGATCGCGATGCCGAGACGGCCCGCCGAGGTTGACACGACAAGAGTCTGGTCACCCGCCGCGAGAAACCGATCCTCACCCATGGTTGAAAACAAGTGGAGTTTCCGATAGCTGCCAACCAATATACCCCGATCAATCACATAAGCGGTGTTGTAAATTTTGCCTTCATCAACCTCGGGCAGGCTGCCGACGACCACCAAGCTGAGCTCAGCCGTTTGTCGGCAGAGGGCCTCAATCACCCGGGGAGTTTGAGCAGCATGTTTTGCCAATCGCTTGTAATCGTAACCGACACTCCACATTTCCGGAAGCACAGCCAACTGCACGTTCTGTTTTGCAACCCGGTCCAGAGCCGCCTCAACTGTCATCAGGTTCCGGTCTATCTCGCCAAGAGTGATATTGAATTGAATGGCTGCCGCACACAGTTTTTTTTTCATTAGCGCCCCAAAACAAACAAGGTTTTACAGTCACTTCAAATCTAATGAGGAATCTGCCGTTTGAACAATTATAAGCGAGGCCGGGGAGGCATACAAGAAATCTCTGCAATGCACTGATACTATTGACCAACCGGCAGCAGTCATGCTAAGACATGTAGCGTTTTGATAATTAGATTCATGTTTTATATCTCTCCATTCTTATTCTGCCTTTGCAGTCGAACTTCACTGAAAGGCTCACCTGGTTGTAGAGGATTATGAAAGCGAAGCTTGCCACGTTTGCAGTCATGTTGAGTTTCTGGGCCATCCTGTCTGGTATGTTCGATGCCTTTCATCTATCCCTCGGGGTGATCTGCTGTCTGCTGGTTGCGCTCTTCTCCGGGGAGATGTTGTTCGAGGGCCTGCGCGTTGAAGTGCGGGTCAAGCAAATCTTCGGCATGCTCGCCTACTTCCCCTGGCTGTTGTGGGCAATTGTGCTGTCCAGCCTGCAAGTTGCATATATCGTTCTGCATCCGCAGATGCTCGACAAGATGGAACCGCAGTTGATCCGTTTCAAGACCAAGCTCAAATCGAACTTTGCCCGAGTGACCTTTGCCCAGTCAATCACCTTGACGCCCGGTACCATTACGGTCAGCTTGCAGGATGATGAAATGACGGTCTACGCGCTTACCAGGAGCGCCGCCGAAAGTCTGCCCGGTGAAATGGAAAGACGCATCGCTCGTGCTCTGGAACCGGAGGAAGCATGATGAGTCAGGTGTTCCTCTCGGTTGCCCTGGCCCTGGTGATGCTGATCTTTCTCACCCTGGTGCGGGCGCTCGGCGGGCCAACGGTCCTTGACCGGATTGTCGGCGTGAACATGATCGGCACCAAAACGACCGTGTTGCTGCTGCTCATCGGTTTAATCTACGAAAACATGCCGATGTTCATCGACATTGCCCTGGCTTATGCGTTTCTCAATTTCATCGCAACTATCGGCGCCTGCAAGTACTTCCGACGCAGCAAGCGGGTTCATCTCGAGGATGATCTGGCTATTGAAAAGGAGGCCTCGGCATGAATTGGCTTGTGACATTACTCATGGTCTCAGGGGTCTTCTTTTTTGCCATAGGCACCATCGGCATCCTGCGTCTGCCGGATTTCTATTCACGGCTCCATGCTGCCGGCAAGTGTGACACTCTGGCGGCGACCCTCGCTGTGTCAGCCATTGCCCTGTACAATCTGCACGACCTGAGCTTTGCCAGCATACTGGTCAGCTGGAAAGTTTTCTTCATTGTTTTCTTTATTTTCATGGCCAGTCCTACAGCAACCCATGCGATCACCAAGGCCGCTCTGATCGTCGGTGTCGAACCTTGGCAGAGGAAGGGGACGCGCAAATGATCTGGCAACTCGACCTGGTTCTTCTGTTGCTGGTGGTTTTCTGCGCTGTAGCGACGATCACCGTGAAAGATCTACTCTCGGCAACCATCATCTTCAGTGCCTACAGTTTCCTCATGTGCCTGCTCTGGGCGGAGATGGGGGCGGTCGACGTCGCTTTTACCGAAGCGACAGTCGGCGCTGGTGTCAGTACCATATTTTTTATCTCAGCTATTTTCCGCACCACACGCAGGAGTAAAGATTGAAACCCCTGGCTTTACTGGCAACCCTGATCACCGGTGCGCTGCTGCTCTACGGTACCGCTGATTTTGCTGCATGGGGCGACCCGCAGTCGCCGCCCAACCGCAATATTTCGGTGCGTTACGTGGAAGAAGCGGTCAAAGAAACCCATGTGCCGAATATCGTCACTGCCGTTCTCGGTGATTACCGGGGCTACGACACCATGTTCGAGCTGGTGGTCATCTACAGCGCCGGCATGGCAGTCATGGGCATTCTGAGGCGGAGGGAAGACTAATGAGGATCAGCTTACAGGAGGCACGGGATCGAATTCCGCAGCGCGACACCATTCTCGAAACTACAGTGCGCCTGATGGTCCCCTTCATCCAGCTCTACGGTCTTTATGTCATCGTCCATGGCCACTACAGTCCGGGTGGCGGCTTCCAAGGTGGCGTTGTACTCGGCGCTTCGGTGATCCTGTTCGCTCTTGCCTTTGGTTTGCCGGCCAGCAAACGCTATCTGTCGGAAAGCACGGACATCATACTTGCCAACACCGGTGCCTTGATCTACACGGGTATTGCCACTCTCTGTGCGCTGCTTGGCGGGATGTTCCTCGATTACAGCGCGCTCGCAAAAATTCTGCCGATCGACCCGATCTCCTGGCATTCCCATGGAATCTTTCTGGTCGAGGTTGGCGTTGGCATGGGAGTTACGACAATAATGGTCTCGATCTACTGGGACATGGCCTCTGCCGGCCGCCTCGACGAGGGCTTGTAAATGGAAAGTATACTGGATCACGTCATCGCCAAGTATAACTACTGGATCTATGTGGTCCTGATGATGATCGGCTTTTATGCCATGATCGGCAAACGCAATCTGGTCAAGAAACTGCTCGGCATGAACATCTTTCAGACAGCGATCATCCTGTTTTTTATCTCTACCGGGGCAAAGAAGGGTGGCAGCATTCCGATTCTTGATAAGTACGCCGCACTGCAGGGACAAGTGGATGTGAACCAGGTGGTCAACCCCCTGCCCCACGTACTCATGCTGACTGCAATCGTCGTCGGGGTTAGCGTGACCGGGGTCGCCCTGGCGGTCATGCAGCGTATCTACCGCAAGTACGGGACCTTGGAAGAAGACGAAATCCTGCACAAGATTGAGAACGAATGAAATCCAACCTGCACATGTATGTGATGGCGGCGCCGTTGTTGACCGCCTTCCTGGTCAACATATTCGGCCGCAATAACCGCAAGGTCATTGCACCGATGGTGTTGGGGGCTCTGGGGCTTTCGAGCCTGTTGGCGATTGCCGTGCTCAAACGGACACTTATGCTCGGTGACCTGAGCTATACCGCGGGAGCCTGGACTCCGCCATGGGGGATCGAACTGCTGGTCGATCCACTTTCGGCGTTAATGCTGCTGCTCATCGCCGCAGTCTCCTTCATCGCCACCTTCGCCGCCCTGCCCTGCGTCAAGCGCGACCTGGAAGATCGGCAACATCTCTTCTTCACGCTTTATCTGATTCTGATCGCCGGATTGATGGGGCTGGTGTTGACCGCCGATGCCTTCAACCTCTACGTCATGCTCGAGATTACCTCGATCACCACCTATGGCCTGATCGCTCTGGGCCGCGGGCGGGCACCACTGTCGAGCTTCAACTACATCATCATGGGTTCGGTGGCAGCCTCCTTCTATCTGCTCGGAGTCGGCTATCTCTATCTGCTGACCGGCACTCTCAACATGGCCGACATCGCCCGTTACCTGCCGGCCCTGCAGGGAACTGCCGCCTTGTCAACCGCCCTGGCTTTCATCCTGATCGGCCTGTGGATCAAGATGGCCTTTTTCCCCCTGCACGGTTGGCTGCCGAGAGCCTACACAGATGCACCAGACGGAGCCGGGGTGCTCATCGCACCGCTGATGACCAAGGTGACCATCTATCTGATGGTTCGCCTGATGCTCACCTTTCAATCACCGACATTCCCACTGATCAGTATGGATGTCCGCACTCTTGTTATATGGGCTGCGGCGATCGGCATTGTTTGCGCATCATCACTGGCACTGGCGCAGCGCAACCTTAAACAGATGCTGACCTACATCATCATCGCCGAGGTCGGTTACATGGTCGGCGGCGCCTGGCTGGCCAACGATCAGGGCATGACAGGAACCCTGCTGCATATCGTCAACGACGCGCTGATGACTCTTTGTCTGTTCCTGGCCGCCGTCGCCATTGCATATCGTACCGGCAGTCTCCACTTCGACAACTTGAAAGGCCTTTACCGCCGGATGCCCTGGACTATGGCGTTCTTCACAATAGGTGCTTTCGCTATGATCGGGGTGCCACCGACCTGCGGCTTTTACAGCAAGTGGTATCTGCTTCTCGGTGGCATCGAAGCAGGCCAGTGGGAATTTGTCGTCGCTCTGATCTTCAGTAGCCTGGTCAACGCCGTCCTCTTCTTCCGGATTATCGAGCTGGCATATTTTGGTTCTCTGCAAGACAGCGAGCACCATGCACATGCAAGCGCTGAACCGCAAGAGGCGCCATGGTGGATACTCAGTCCTCTGGCCCTGACCGCTGTACTCCTGATTGTGGTTGGCTTAAGCACCGGGCCCCTGGTTAACAATATCATCCGATTAATGATACCGGTCGGTTTTTAACTACGACTTGATGGATTCGGGCAACTCTGTCCAGAACCCGTTTTGAGAGAAATATGACACCGATTGTTTCCATCTGGCCGCTGGCCGCAATTCTTGTCTCCCTGCTGGGAGCCTTGCCGATTATCCTTGCTAATCGGCAGCCAAACCTGCGCGAGAGCTGGACCATCCTGATCGCCCTGGTCAAGCTGATGATTGTTGCCTCGCTGCTGCCGGGGGTTCTGGAGGGCAACAGCTACGTCTTCACCATTGCCCAGGTTATCCCGGGCGTGCCGATCGAACTGCGCGTCGATGCCCTGGGAATGATCTTTGCCCTGGTGGCCTCCAGTCTCTGGCTGTTTACCTCGATCTATTCAATCGGTTACATGCGAGCGCTCGACGAGCACGCCCAGACCCGGTATTATGCCTCGTTTGCCGTGGCCATCTCGGCCACCCTGGGTGTCGCCTTTGCCGGCAACCTGCTGACCATGTATCTCTTCTACGAGATGCTGTCACTCTCAACCTACCCACTGGTCACCCATGAGCAGAATGCTGAAGCCCGCTCCTCGGGACGCAAGTATCTGACTTACATTCTCGGCACATCCATCGGCCTGGCCTTGCCGGCCATGATGATCACCTATTCTGTGGCCGGAACTCTCGACTTTACCTCTGGCGGCATCCTGGCAGGCAAGGCCTCTCCGGAATTGCTGGCACTGCTGGTGGTGCTCTTTTTGTTTGGTTTTGCCAAGGCGGGATTGATGCCGTTTCATGGCTGGCTGCCTGCAGCAATGGTGGCGCCAACGCCCGTCAGCTCTTTCCTGCATGGCGTGGCCGTGGTCAAGGCCGGAGTCTTCTCAATCTTCCGGATCATCTTTGACATCCTCGGACCTGAGACGCTACAGTCTGCCGACCTCGGTTCGTTGATCACGTATATCGCTTCGGTGACTTTGTTGATCGCATCCATGGTGGCCTTGACACAAGACAGCCTGAAACGCCGGTTGGCCTATTCGACCATCGGCCAGCTTGCCTACATGGTGCTCGGCGCCGGCATGCTCTCGGCAACCGGCATGCTTGGTGGAGTCATGCACCTGGCGATGCACGCCTTTGGCAAGATCACGCTGTTCTTTTGTGCCGGGGCGATCTACGTCGCCAGCAAGAAAAAAAATATCAGCCAGATGGACGGTCTCGGGCGGCGTATGCCGATCACCTATCTGGCCTTTTTCCTCGGTTCCCTGAGTATCATAGGCATGCCGCCACTTGGCGGCTTCATCAGCAAATGGAATCTGCTGATCGGCGCCGTTGAGGGTGACCAACTGGTGCTGATTGTCGTTCTGCTGATCAGCTCCCTGCTGAATGCCGCCTATTTCTTCCCGATTATCTATCGCGGTTTTTTTGTACCTGCAACGGACGGTGAAGGCGATGGCATCAAAGAAGCACCGCTCTTCTGTCTGATACCACTTTCGGTGACGGCCCTTGTTTCGCTGGCCCTGTTTTTCTATCCCGACACGCTGCTGAAACTGGCACGCATGGCCCTTGGCATCTGACCTTTCGATGGCTTTAAGTTTCTGGAACAAGAGAGTATACAAGATGAAAGCCGACGAACAAAACAACACTCATGGCCAGTCAGAAGACGGCCCGATGGTCCTCTCCCACGACGCGGTAAAAGGCTACCGGCCGATCTTTTATATCTGCATCACTATAGGCATTTTCTATCTGGCCTTTGTCTTCTGGCGGACCTGGTAAGGAGCAACGGATGTCCCAACTACCGATAGACATAGACGAAAAACCACCAATAGACATAGACGAAGAGTTGGGAATGTTTGACAAGCCTGAGAACGTCAAGCGCCTGCTGAGAATATTCTACACCTGCGTGGTCCTACTCCTGGTCGTCGACATCTTCTATCACAAACATGCCATCTTCGCCTGGGAAGGCTACTTCGGTTTCTACGCGGTTTACGGCTTTGTCGCCTGTGTCATTCTGGTCATCGTGGCGAAATATGTACTGCGGCCAATGGTCATGCGCAAAGAGGATCACTATGATGATTAACGCCCTGCCGCCGGCACTGATCATGATTCTCGGCGGGCTGCTGGTACCGCTCTTCAAGGGTCGGGCCCGCCAGGCCCTGTTGCTGCTGCTGCCGGTGATCAGCTTCATCAACCTGCTGCAGATTCCGGTCGGCAGCCACTGGATCTTGCCGTTCCTGAGCGACCAGATCGTACTCGGCCGAGTCGACAAGTTGAGCTTGATTTTCGGCTATATTTTCCATCTCATCGCCTTCCTCTCGGCAATCTATGCCCTGCACGTCGATGATACCGTGCAGAACGTCGCCGGTACCGTTTACGCCGGGGCGGCTCTTGGCGCAATCTTCGCTGGTGACATGTTCACCTTGTTTGTCTTCTGGGAACTGCTGACGATCAGCGCCACCTTCCTGATCCTGGCACGCCGTACCGAACGGGCACTCGGCGCCGGGTTCCGCTACTTTATGGTCCACGTAGCCGGCGGCCTCTGTCTGCTGGCCGGCATCATCATGCACGTCTCCCAGACTGGTTCAGCGGCCTTTGACCTGATTGGACTGGGAACAATCGCATCCTGGTTGATATTCATCGGCATCGGCGTCAACTGTGCCTGGCCGGTACTGCATCCCTGGCTGACCGATGCCTACCCTGAAGCAACTATTACCGGCACGGTTTTCCTCTCAGCCTTCACCACGAAAACAGCGATCTACGCTCTGGCCAGAGCATTTCCCGGCACCGAGGAGTTGATCTTCATTGGCGCCACCATGGCGGCTTTCCCGATCTTTTATGCCGTTATCGAAAATGACCTGCGCCGGGTTCTCGCCTACAGCCTGATCAACCAGGTCGGCTTCATGGTGGTCGGTATCGGTATCGGCACGGCCCTTTCCATTAACGGCGCCATTGCCCATGCTTTTAATGACATCCTCTTTAAAGGGCTGCTCTTCATGACCATGGGCGCAGTTATGTACCGCACCGGCAAAATTAACGCCACCGATCTCGGCGGTCTTTACAAATCGATGCCCTGGACCTGCGCTTTCTGTATTGTCGGAGCTGCTTCGATCTCAGCCTTTCCGCTCTTTTCCGGCTTCGTCAGCAAATCGATGGTCATGGAGGCGGCAGCTCTCGGTGAGATGCGCTGGGTCTGGTTTATCCTGCTCTTCGCCTCGGCAGGGGTCTTCCATCATGCCGGCATCAAGATCCCGTTTTTCGCCTTCTTCTCCCACGACTCCGGCATCCGTTGCAAAGAGGCTCCTCCGCATATGTTGCTGGCCATGGGCATCTCGGCAGCACTCTGTATCCTGATCGGGTGTTTCCCGCAATATCTATACAGCTTGCTGCCTTACACCATCGACTACCAGCCCTACACAACCAGTCATGTGCTGGCACAGACCCAGCTACTCTTCTTCTCAGCACTGGCCTTTACCCTGCTGCTGCTCGCAGGAATCTATCCAGCAGAAATCCGATCAATCAATGTTGACGCCGACTGGATTTACCGCAAGGGCTGTCGCCAGATTTACCGTTTCAGCCGATGGGCTTTCGATGGCATCAACGAGTGGGCCAATCGGACCTTCGCCCAGCAATTTACCAGTCTGCTGGCCCAGTTCTTCGAAGACCCGGGCGCAAACTTGCAGAAGCATGGCTACCGGCTTTTGGTCGAAACCAGCGGCATCGAGGGCCAGCATGAGCAAACTATCAGGAAAATTTCCATCCGCAGCCGCACTGCGTCCTATCCTGTTGGAATCGGCGTTCTTCTGGCTGTCTTGATTCTTGCCCTGACATCCATGCTCCTGTTCCTCATGTAACGCTGTGCCGCGAAGACGAGACTAAATGGCCGGTCTTTATCTGCACATCCCTTTTTGCCGGCAAAAATGTCCCTATTGCGACTTCTATTCCAGAGAAGTCTGTGCAGCGACCATCTCTGATTACCCGAGCTATCTCGAACGGCACCTTACCTGGGCTGCCGAACACCGCGAGATTCAGCCGATCGACACAATCTACTTTGGTGGCGGGACGCCTTCCCTGCTCGAGCCAACGGCAATTGCAAGAATCCTTCAAACCGTCGACCAGACCTTTGATCTGTCAATAAACGCAGAGATCACGCTCGAAGCCAACCCGGGCACTGTTTCTCTGAACAGCTTGAACGGTTATCGTAACGCCGGTGTCAACCGCCTCTCCCTCGGTCTGCAGACCTGCAGTAACGACCAGCTGACCCTGCTTGGCCGCCTGCATAATCGCCAGGGTGGGATTGATGCCTGCAACTGGGCCCGTGAGGCAGGCTTTGACAACCTCTCGCTTGACTTGATGTTTGCCCTGCCAGATCAAACGCTTCGCGACCTTGAAGATGATCTTTGTCGCTACCTCGAACTCGCTCCCGAACATCTTTCCTGCTATGGGCTGACCGCTGAGCCGGAGACGCCATTTCAACAAAGAGTCGCCTCAGGTGAGCTGGCGCTGCCGGACGGGGAGTTCTACGCTGATGCGTTCATGTTGATTCATGAACAACTGGCCACAGCCGGCTACGAACATTACGAAATCGCCAACTATGCCCGCGACGGCTATACCTGTCGTCACAATCTCGGCTATTGGCAACGCCGCCCCTACCTCGGCATAGGTGCCGGAGCGCATTCTTTTTTCGACAGCCAATGGGGCAGTCGCTGGGAAGTCCCGGCCGACCTGTCAGCTTATCGCCAAGCACTGCTCGACGGGCAGGAACCGATGAAATGCCTTGAAACGTTTGACCGCCAATCCGCGTTGTCTGAAACCATTTATCTGGGCCTGCGTACCCGGCACGGCATTGCCGACACCGAACTGCTGCAACATTTCGGCTGCACTCTTCAGGACGCTTTTCCTGAAGCGGTTGCCGCCAGCGCTCAATGGCTGGTTAATGACGATGGCCGCTGGTCTTTGACACCTTCCGGCTGGCTCCTCTTTAATCGCCTGATTCTCCCTTTTCTTTAAGAGCCTTTCCCCGCAGAAAATCAGCTTCCGTCCCTTGACAAAGATATTTGGCGTTGTTATCTTGACCATGCTTTTAGCACTCGCCGCAAAAGAGTGCTAAATATCGCGCCGGGCCGGATTATCCGGCTTGAGCTTTTTAGCACGGAGTCCATCATGGCAGACACCCTGACTGATCGCAGTCAGAAAATCCTCGAAGCAATCATCGAGGAATATATTGCAACCGCCCAACCGGTAGGCTCCAAGGCCCTGACCCGGAACCAGGGGATCAAGCTGTCTCCGGCATCGGTGCGCAATGTCATGGCCGAACTGGAAGAGCTCGGTTACCTTGCCTCGCCCCACACTTCTGCCGGACGGATCCCGACTGAAAAAGGCTACCGCTTCTACGTAGACACCCTGCTGCACATCAGCGACCTGGACAGCGAGCAGAAAGACCAGATCGAAATACAGTACCAGCATCACGGTCTGCACATGGCAGACATGCTGCGAGAAGCCAGTCGCACCCTGTCATCATTCTCCCATTATACCGGGCTGGTCATGGTGCCGCGCCTCAAGGCGACTATTTTCCGACATATCGAATTTATCAAGCTATCTCCACGCCTGGTCCTGGCAGTCTTTGTCACCCAGTCCGGATTGGTACAGAACAAACTGGTAGAAATTGATGAGGATTTGACCCCGCGCGATCTTGAGCAGATCACCAACTACCTGAACCAGACCATGACCGGCCTGAGCATTCAAGAAGTGCGCGCTCGGGTCGTTACCGAGATGGCCCAGGAGAAGGCCCTCTATGATCATCTCTTACGGCGCGCCTTTGCCCTTTCCAGCGCCGCGTTGATAGATGAAACCTCAGGTGATATCATTATTGAGGGAACCAGCCATTTTCTCGAACAGCCCGAATTTTCCGATCTCAAGTGCATGAAGCGCATCGTTCAGACCTTTGAGCAGAAAAGTATACTTGTCGATCTTCTCGACCGCGGCCTCGAGTCAGAGGGAGTTCAGGTCATCATCGGCAGCGAAACCGAGTGCAGCGAGCTCTCGGACTGCAGCTTGATCACAGCGGCCTATTCCGGCAAACGCGGCACCCTTGGCACTCTCGGTGTCATCGGTCCAAACCGCATGCCCTATTCAACCATCATTCCGATTGTCGATTACACGGCAAATTTGATCAGTCGCCTGCTGGATACAGACAACGATTAGGAGAAAATAAAGCATTGGTAAAGAAACGTAAGAATCAGGAGAAGCCGGAGCATGAATCCGCTTCCGAAATTCTGGAAGAAATGACTGCTGAAAAAACCGAAGATCTCGTAACTGAAGAAGCCCTCGACCCTGTGACCAAAATCAAGAATGAAATGGAAGCTGCCAGGGCGGAGGCCAGCAAGAACTGGGATCTTTATTTGCGTGAACGGGCCGACCTTGAGAATGCCCGCAAACGTCATCAGCGCGAAAAGGAAGACGCGCTCCGTTATGCCAATGATCGCCTGCTCAAGGAGATGGTCCCAGTACTGGACAATCTCGAGCGCGCTGTTGCTCATGCCGAACAGGCTGGAGATAACAATCAGGGGCTTCTGGAGGGTGTCAATATGACGATCAGCCAGTTTCGCAAAGCCCTGGAAGACTTCGGCGTCAAACCGATCAACGCTATCGGTGCAGATTTTGACCCGAACCTGCATCAGGCGATGGGTCATATCGAGTCAGCAGAACAAGCCCCGAACACCGTTGTCACCGAGTTCCAGAAAGGTTACCTGCTGCATGATCGTCTCTTGCGTCCGTCGCTGGTCATGGTGGCCAAGTCCCCGACTGACCCGGCCTCAGGTTCAGACACTCAAGAGCCGACAAACACTCAAGAATAAAGCGACGGACGGTAAACTGATTGTCCGCATAACAACCGTGAACGACTCGAAATAGTTAAGGAGGATTCTTATCATGAGCAAAGTTATTGGTATCGACCTGGGAACGACAAATTCCTGTGTCGCCATTATGGAAGGTGGTGAACCGGTGGTTATCGCCAACGCCGAAGGCACCCGCACCACACCGTCGATGGTGGCTTTTTCCGAAGGCGGTGAGCGTCTGGTCGGTCAACAGGCCAAGCGTCAGGCCGTCACCAACCCCGAGAATACCCTGTTCGCCATCAAACGCCTTATCGGTCGCAAATTCGACTCTGATGCTGTCAGAAAAGACATTGAGATCAGCCCGTTCAAGATTATCAAGGCTGACAACGGCGATGCCTGGGTTGAAGTCCGTGGCAAGAAATACAGTCCCCCGGAAATTTCGGCCATGATCCTGCAGAAGATGAAGAAAACCGCCGAAGATTACCTGGGAGAGACGGTCACTGATGCGGTCATTACCGTACCAGCCTACTTCAACGACTCGCAACGTCAGGCCACCAAGGACGCTGGCAAGATTTCCGGTCTGAATGTCCTGCGCATCATCAACGAGCCGACTGCGGCCGCGCTGGCTTACGGTCTCGACAAGAAGAAAGAAGAAAAGATTGCTGTTTTCGACCTCGGCGGCGGCACTTTTGATGTTTCCATCCTGGAACTCGGTGATGGCGTCTTCGAAGTCAAGTCGACCAATGGCGACACCTTCCTCGGTGGTGAAGATTTCGATCAGCTGATCATCGACTATGTGGCCGATGAATTCAAGAAGGATCAGGGCATCGACCTGCGCAACGACAAAATGGCGCTGCAACGGCTCAAGGAGGGAGCAGAAAAAGCCAAGTGCGAACTCTCCTCCTCGGTGGAGACAGACATCAATCTGCCCTTCATCACGGCCGACGCCTCCGGGCCAAAGCATCTTAATATCAAGCTGACCCGCGCCAAGCTCGAGAGCATCTGCAGCAGCCTGCTCAACAAACTGACTGGCCCCTGTAAGATGGCAATCAAGGACGCAGGCCTCTCGGCGGCTGATATCGATGATGTCATTCTGGTCGGCGGCATGACCCGTATGCCGGCAGTCCAGGCCAAAGTTCAGGAGATCTTCGGCAAGGTGCCCAACAAGGGCGTCAACCCCGATGAAGTCGTGGCCATCGGTGCGGCGATTCAGGGCGGCGTTCTCAGGGGCGATGTCAAGGATGTGCTGCTGCTCGACGTCACCCCGCTTTCACTGGGGATCGAAACCCTTGGCGGCATCATGACCAAACTGATCGAGAAGAACACCACCATACCCTGCAAGAAGAGCCAGGTATTTTCCACGGCTGCCGACAACCAGCCGGCGGTGTCGGTGCACGTCCTGCAAGGTGAGCGTGAGATGGCCAATGACAACAAGACGATTGGTCGTTTTGAGTTGGCCGACATCCCGTCGGCCCCACGTGGAGTACCGCAGATTGAGGTCACCTTCGACATCGACGCCAACGGTATCCTCAACGTCGGCGCCAAGGATCTCGGCACCGGCAAGGAACAATCGATCCGCATCACGGCATCAAGCGGTCTCTCCCAGGAGGAAATCGACAAAATGGTCAAGGATGCTGAACAACACGCCTCCGAGGACCATAAAAAACGTGAGTTGATCGAAGCCCGTAATCAAGCTGACGGTTTGATCTACACGACCGAAAAGTCCCTTAAGGAACACGGCGACAAGGTCGATGAAGAGACCAAAAAGACTATAGAAACTGCACTTGAAGATCTCAAGAAATCCATAGAAGGCGACGATTCGGCAGAGATCAAGAGTAAAACCGAAGCCCTGGCGACTGCGTCGCACAAGCTGGCGGAAGCCATGTATCAGAAGGCTCAGAGCGAAGCGGAAGCAGGCAGTGGAGCTGCCGCTGGCGGCGAACAGAAAGACGATGTTGTCGACGCAGAATTCGAAGAAGTCGACGACGAGAAGAAAGAATAGATTAATGAAGGATATAAGGCCAAGGGTTTAAGGGAGTACTGTGTGTATCCCCAACACCCTTGGCCTTTAGCCTTTCATTGCAAGGATATTTATTTTGGCAAAACGCGATTATTATGAAGTTCTTGAAGTCCACAAAAACGCCAGCGAAACAGAAATCAAAAAAGCCTATCGCAAACTGGCGTTAAAATGTCATCCAGACAAAAATCCCGGTGATAAACAGTCCGAAGATCGCTTCAAGGAACTGTCCGAAGCCTATACTGTCCTCTCAGATGGTCAAAAGCGCGCACTCTATGACCAATATGGCCATGCCGGAGTTGATCAGCAGGGAGGCGGCTTCTCTTCCGGCGGCTTTGGAAGCGCTCCTTTTGAGGATATTTTCGGCGATATTTTCGGCGGCGGCAGCCGACGCGGCGGCGGACGACGTGGTGATGACCTGCGCTACAACCTGACAATCAGCTTTGAAGAGGCTGCCTTTGGTCTCGAAACCAAAATTCAGGTGCCCCGCCATCAACCATGCGAGACCTGTAAAGGTTCCGGCGCCAAACCGGGAACCCACGCCGAGACCTGCAGGACCTGTTCCGGCAACGGCCAGGTTCGCTTCCAGCAAGGGTTCTTCTCCATGACCCGCACGTGCCCCGACTGCAACGGCGAGGGGAAAAAAATAAGCGAACCCTGTAAAGACTGTCGAGGTTCCGGTCTGACACGCGGACAAAAGACCCTTTCCCTGAAAATCCCGGCTGGCGTAGAATCGGGCATCCGGCTCAAGATGAACGGTGAAGGGGACCCGGGAAGTAAAGGTGGGCCTCCTGGCGACCTTTATGTTGTCATCACCGTCAAAGACCACCCGATTTTCCAACGGGAAGGGAATGAACTCATTTGTGAGATACCTATCTCCTTCCCTCAGGCGTCTCTGGGTTGTGAGCTTGAAGTCCCGACCCTGGAAGGCAAAGTCAAACTAAAGGTTCCTGCAGGAACCCAGAGCGGCAAAATATTCAAACTTTCCGGCAAAGGGATACCGGTTCTGCAAGGCTATGGACGCGGTGATGAGCTGGTGGTTGTACGGGTAGAAACCCCAACCAGTTTAACGACCCGGCAGAAGGAACTGCTCAGCGAGTTTGCCAAGGAAGCTGGCGAAGATATCCATCCAATGGGCAAAGGCTTCATTGATAAAGTCAAGGAGTTGTTCGGCTAATGCGCCTTAAGATCGTCAGTCTCTTTATACTCATGTTCTTGAGTATAGCTGCATCGCATGTCCTGGCACAACAGCATGACACAAGCGCACCGCAGGCTGACAGCGCCATTCGCCGGGCACTCGATCATTATCATGCGGGCAAGCTGAATGAGGCGGCCGGCCTTTTGCGCGGTTTCGTCGTCAGCCAGCCGGATTCTGCTCTGATCAACCAGGCCTACTACTATCTGGCCCGCATCCATCGCGACCTTGATGACCCGGTAACAGCCATCGGCTATCTTGAAAAGATGGCTGGAAAAGTTAACAGCCCGGCCGGTATACTCTTGCAGAGTGAATTGCTGTTGAAGATGGGCGACACAGTCCGCGCCATTGATCAACTCCTGCAATCCGATACGCAGAACTGGTCTTTGCAAGAGCGTCAGGAGCGATATCTTACTCTGGCTGAAGGGCTACTCGCCCTTGATGAACCTCACAAAGCTCTTTATTTCTATCAGCAGGCCCTGGTCGTTGAAGGGGATGAATCGCCCCGCGATGTTCTGACCCGTATCTATACCCTCCAGAGTGATCGTTTCGATGAAGCAGACCTCGCAGAAGCTGCTTTCATGTATCGTGACAAACCAGTCGCCTACCTGGCTATGCTGCAACTTGGCTGGAGGGCTCTGGCCGCAGACCAGAAGGATCTGGCCCAGAAATGGGCATCAGCGGCAATGGCTGCGCCGGCTGGTTTCGCCTACCGTGATGAAGTCCTGGCATTGCTGTCGCAACTGACCGACCAGACACAGCTACAGCGCGCAATCGGTGTACTACTCCCTTTAAGTGGCCGCTACGCTGCTTTCGGGCAACGGGTCCAACGCGGCATGGAACTGGCACAAGAGACGTTCCGGCCCCATATCCCGGTTCGTTTCATTTTTCGTGATACGGCCGGGGATGAAACTGTCGCCGCCCAACAGGTTGCCGAGCTGGCAATCAGTGACCGTGTCATGGGTATCGCCGGTCCATTGGTCGGCAATGCCGCCCTGGGTGCAGTCAGACGTGCCAATCAGGAGCATACTCCACTTTTGACAATGTCACAGAAGGAGGGCCTGGCGGCCTCCAGCCTCTATGTTTTCCGCAATTCGCTGACCCCGCAATTACAGGTTCGGACGCTGATCAACTATGCCATGGACGTTCGTGGCTTTTCTCAATTCGGCATAATGAGTCCGCAAACCCGTCAGGGCGAGCAATTCGCCGAAATCTTCCGCAAAGAGGTGACAAGGCGCGGTGGTAAGATCGTTGCTGAACAGAGTTATCTCAGCGACCAGACGGACTTCCGTCACCAGATTCGCCTGCTGCAAGGCCTGAATCCGAATACAACCGACGAGGGGGAGGAAAACAACAACCCGCCTCCTTTTCAAGCACTCTTTCTTCCCGATTACGCAGACCGTATCAAATTGATTGCTCCGCAATTGGCATTCTATGGCCTGGAAGGCGTGCAACTGCTTGGTCCCAATGGCTGGAACGATGCCGATTTACCGCGACAGACCCGCGAGTTCGTAGAGGGCGCCGTTTTTACCGATGGCTTCTTCCGCCACAGCGATTACCCCTTCGTCCAGGAATTTGTTGAACACTATTTCAGCCGATATGGTGAAGATCCGACGATCCTCGAAGC
Source organism: Desulfuromonadales bacterium (assembly GCA_014860225.1). Classification (GTDB taxonomy): domain Bacteria; phylum Desulfobacterota; class Desulfuromonadia; order Desulfuromonadales; family BM103; genus M0040. The sequence goes on along the minus strand of JACZKE010000030.1, from coordinate 47,891 downwards.
CCAGGGCTACGATATCGCCGGAATCCTGTTGACGCTTCTCAACGATTCAAGCGTACGCAACCGGGAAGACCTGCGCCGCGCGCTGGCTCAGCTGCAGAATTATCCGGGTGTCACCGGCGCAACCCGCTTTGATTTGATCGGCGAGGCCGATAAGGTCCTTTTCCTGCTGCAGGTGCAGAAAGGCGCGATTGTGCAGATTAATTAGTTTCCATACGAGCACTGGTTGTTCCTGCTTTTCTAACCAGGGAACCGGGTACACTCAATTTTCAACGTTTCGCCTTGCGGAGAAAACCCTTTACAGAAAAGCGCACTTTAGTGTACTTTCCCTGTTCTGCGGAGAGGTGACCGAGCGGCCGAAGGTGCTCGCCTGGAAAGCGGGTGTACCGAAAGGTACCGGGGGTTCGAATCCCCCCCTCTCCGCCATTTCTTTTTCCGGTTACAGGAGGCATTTGGATTTAAGAATTGACTCTCGCCATGATAAGTATTTGCCGTCAGAAGTGACAGCCGGGTCCCGCGCAACGGACGACCGTGAACTCCGTCAGGCCCGGAAGGGAGCAGCGGCAGCGGTCTCAGCCGTGTGCCGCGGGAGCGCCTGGCTGTCACTTGTGCCGGCAAGTCGCCGGTTGCTGTGCTCCCCTTCTGCCGAACTGTGAGACAATGGCCTACCTGGTTCTCGCCCGTAAGTGGCGACCACAAAATTTTACCGATCTGATTGGCCAGGAACATGTCAGCCAGACCTTGGCGAACGCCATCCGTTCCGGTCGTATTCATCATGCCTTCCTCTTCACCGGCGCACGTGGTGTCGGCAAAACTTCTGCGGCCCGCATCCTTGCCAAAGCGCTGAACTGTGATCAGGGACTCTCCGACCTGCCTTGTGGCATCTGTTCATCCTGTACTGAAATCACAGCCGGGCAGGGCCTGGATGTCCTCGAAATCGACGGTGCTTCAAATACTGGTGTCGACGACGTCCGCGAGTTACGCGAAAACATCCGCTACCTGCCCAACCGATCGCGCTACAAGATTTTCATCATCGACGAAGTCCACATGCTCTCGACCAACGCCTTCAATGCGTTGCTGAAGACCCTTGAAGAGCCTCCTGAGCATGCTAAATTTATCTTTGCAACCACGGAACCTCACAAGATTCCGATCACCATCCTGTCACGCTGCCAGCGTTTCGATTTCCGCAAGATCCCGTTGGTTCGAGTGGCTGCCCGCCTGCGTGAAATTTCGGACGCAGAAAAGTTGACGATTTCTGACCGGAGCCTCAGCCTGGTTGCTCGTCAGGGCGAAGGGAGCATGCGCGATTCGCTCTCCACTCTCGATCAGGTGATTGCCTTTTCTGGTGATGAGGTCGACGATGAAGCCGTGCAAACCCTGCTCGGCATGGTTGATCGTCGCCTGCTGATCGATACTGTTGAAGCAGTAATTCAACGTGACAGTCGGCGGGCACTCGATGCAGCGCGCCGGATTGATCAACTCGGACTGGCCCTGCGTCAATTCACCCAGGACCTGCTCGAGATGTTCCGCGGCATGGTTATCTGTAAAGTAGTTGAAGAACCCGCAGAAATGCTCGACCTGGTCGGTGATGAGTTGAAGGACCTGAAAGCTCTGGCAGAAGAGGCTTCTCTTGAGGATCTGCAGCGTATCGTCACCTTGCTCATGAAGACCCAAAGCGAGCTGGTCCATAGCAGTTACCCTCTGTTGACCCTGGAGATGAGCCTGGTTCGCCTGGCCACTCTTGCCCCCTCGCAGGAGATCGGCAAACTCATCAGCCACATCGAAAATCTGGAAAAACGCCTGAGCACAATGCCTTTGCAGAAGGCCCAGAGCATTCCACGGCAGTCAACACCCGAAATACCGCAACGTTCTACCCCAGAAGCGCCACCGCCAAAAAAGCCTGAAGCCCCCGTCGCCGTATCGACTGACAGTAAGGGATGGCAGGGGCTGGTTGAGAAAGTCAAACAAAGCCGGCCGATGCTCGGTTCGGTCATGGAACATGGCCGCCTGCTTAAACTGGAGCCGCCTGTTCTGGAGATCGGTTACCCAAAAGAGTCATTCATGATCAGCCAACTGCAGGAGCAGGAGATCAGTCAAGACCTTGAAATCCTGGCGGCTGAATATTTTGGACAACCGATAAAGCTGCGAGTGTCTGCTATTGATGTCAAGCAGCTGGATACACCACCGTCTCTTGTAGAGGCCCGTCACGCCAAAGAAACGGATCGCATGCGACGCCTGCGTGAGGACGCCATGGAGCATCCTGCTCTGAAAGCGGTTCAGAGTGTGTTTGACGGGAAAATCAAGAAAGTCATCCCTATCGACAAGGGGTTTGTTTAAAAACGTCAGACCCGGGAGCTGGCTCCAGAATTGCCAGCTCTTCTATATCAGCGATCGTGTCAATACCCATAATCGGAGGAATCACTATGTCTAAAGGTGGTCTCGGCAACATCATGAAGCAGGCCCAGCAAATGCAACGTCGCATGGCAGAATTGCAGGAAGAACTCGAGCATAAGCAGGTTGAGGCGTCTGCAGGAGGCGGCATGGTCACTGCCGTTGTCAACGGCAAACAGCTGCTGCTTGAGTTAAAGATTGATCCCACAGCTGTTGATCCGGACGATGTGGAAATGCTCCAGGATCTGGTGACTGCAGCTGTCAACGAAGCAATCAAGCAGAGCCAGCAGATGGCTCAGGAAGAGATGAGCAAACTTACCGGCGGCATGAATCTTCCCGGCCTCTTTTAGTAAAATATTCGGCGGACAGCCGCCACATACGAAGGAAAATTTTATAATTTAGCTGAACTCGCGGCCTTGTCTGTGAGCCATCAGACTGAACTTAATCCTTGCAAACAGCAGAAATTTAAAGTTATGATAATTTTTTTTATTAAAAGTAAAAATTATTTACGGTGTTTTTTCAGTGATACGAAAAATATTTGGCCCTCTTAAAATATCCCTGGAATCTCATAAACTGTTGAATCTCTGCGAAAAATTATGTTAAACTCCATTCCGTCTTTCACACGATTAGTGGCAGAACTAGCCAAGTTTCCAGGTGTCGGCAACAAAACGGCAACCCGGTTGGCCTTTTTTTTGCTCCGTCAACCCACGACTCAGACCGAGGCCCTGGCATCGGCGATTCTGGAACTTCGGCGCAACACGCGTTTCTGCTCCACCTGTTTCCATATCACGGAACAGGATCCCTGTTCCCTCTGCAGCGACACGGGGCGGGACGAGAGCCTGCTCTGCATTGTTGAAGAACCTCAGGCATTATTGGCAATCGAGCGCAGTCGATCTTTCAAAGGTCGCTACCATGTGCTGCATGGTGCACTGTCACCGCTCGACGGCATCGGCCCGGAAGATCTCAAGATCGCCCCTCTGATCAAGCGTCTGCAACAAAGCGATGTCAAGGAGGTTATCATAGCAACCAATTTTACTGTTGAGGGTGACGCTACAGCACTCTATCTGACCAAGCTGATTCAACCCCTCGGCATCAGGCTGACCCGCCTGGCTTATGGCATCCCGATGGGCAGTGAACTCGAGTATGTTGATGAGGCAACCGTGAACCGTGCCGTCGAAGGTCGGCGGGACATCTGAACTGGTTCAAACGTTTTTCAGAATATCGTATAGAACCAATTTATCGATACAACATTCCAGTCAAGGAGAAAGCCTGATGTCCAAAAAAATGGTCTGTATTGACGGCAATACTGCCGCGGCGCATGTAGCTCATGCGACCAACGAGGTGATCGCCATATACCCGATTACACCCTCTTCGGTGATGGGTGAAATCTCTGACGCGAAAAGTGCGGCCGGCGGCAAGAATATCTGGGGCACTATCCCCAAAGTAGTTGAAATGCAGTCGGAGGGTGGTGCGGCCGGTGCCGTTCACGGTGCCCTGCAAGCAGGTGCCATGACCACCACCTTCACCGCGTCCCAGGGTCTGCTGCTGATGATCCCGAATATGTTCAAGATCGCAGGCGAACTGACTCCTACGGTCTTCCATATTGCGGCCCGTGCGATCGCTGCCCAGGCACTGTCGATCTTCGGCGATCATTCCGATGTCATGGCCTGCCGCTCTACAGGATGGGCTTTCCTCTGTTCCAACAACGTTCAGGAAGTCATGGACTTTGCGCTGATCGCCCAGTCGACTTCGCTCGAATCACGCATCCCCTTTTTGCATTACTTTGATGGTTTTCGGACGTCGAGTGAAGTGCAGAAGGTCCATGAGCTCTCGGAGAACGACATGCGCTTCATGATCAGCGACGAGCTGGTCCGCGCTCATCGGGCACGCGGCCTGTCTCCGGATCATCCGGTGATGCGCGGCACCGCCCAGAATCCTGATGTCTACTTCCAGGGTCGCGAGACCGTCAACAGCTACTACGACAAGTTGCCGGCCATCCTCCAGGCCCAGTTCGACAAGTTCGCCACGCAGACCGGTCGCCAGTACAACCTGTTCGACTATGTCGGCGCTCCCGACGCCGAGCGCGTCGTGGTGATGATGGGCTCAGCCTGCGACACCATGCACGAGTTGATCGAGCACCTGGTGGCCCAGGGCGAGAAAGTCGGCCTGATCAAGGTTCGTTTCTTCCTGCCTTTCGATATCGCCGCCTTCGCCCAAGTCCTGCCGAAAACCGCCAAGAAGATTGCCGTGCTCGACCGCACCAAGGAGCCGGGATCAATGGGCGAGCCGCTCTACCACAATGTTCGCACCGCCTTTGGTGAGGCCATGGCCGATGGCCTGATCTCCTTCGCCGGCTACCCGAAAATCGTCGGCGCCCGCTACGGCCTTGGCTCCTATGAGTTCAGCCCCGGCATGGCCAAAGCGGTTCTCGACAATCTGTCCAAAGACAAGCCGATGAACCACTGCGTGATCGGCATCAAGGATGACGTCACCGGTCGCAGCCTGGAGTTTGATCCAGGTTACCGGGTCCCTTTCGACGGTTACTCGGCAATGTTCTACGGCCTCGGTTCCGACGGTACGGTCGGCGCCAACAAGAACTCGATCAAGATCATCGGCGACAGCACCGATAACAACGTGCAGGCTTACTTCGTTTACGACTCCAAGAAAGCCGGCAGCATGACCACATCACACCTGCGTTTCGGCAAGAAAGAGATCCGTGCGCCGTACCTGATCACCACCTCCGACTTCATCGCCTGCCACAACTTCTCCTTCCTTGAGAAGTATGACATGCTGAAGAACGCCAAGCAGGGCGCCACATTTCTGCTCAACAGTCCGTTCAACAAGGACGATGTCTGGTCGCAACTGCCACAGAAGGTCCAACAGACCATCATCGACAAGCAGCTTAAATTCTACGTCATCGACGGCGTGAAGCTCGGCAACCAAATCGGTCTCGGACCGCGCATCAATGTCATCATGCAGACCGCCTTCTTCAAGATCTCCAATATCATTCCGCTCGACCAGGCAGTTCGCGAGATCAAGAGCGCTATCGTCAAATCCTACAGCAAGGCCGGTGAGAAGGTTCTCAACATGAACAACCAGGCGGTCGACGTCGCCCTGGAGAACATTCAGGAAGTCACCGTTCCGGCCAGTGCCGACAGCACTATCACGATGACTATCGGCCAATGGGCCGGCACCCCTGCAACCGTGCAGAAAACCCTCGGCCCGATTATCGACGGCCTCGGTGAGTATCTGCCGATCTCCGCTATGCCGGCCGATGGCACGTTCCCGACGGGTACAGCCATGTTTGAAAAACGCAACATCGCTGTCGAAACACCGGTTTGGGACGAGAATATCTGTATCCAGTGCGGCATCTGTTCATTCGTCTGTCCGCACGCGACAATCCGCATGAAAATCTACGACGAGAAGGAACTCGACAAAGCGCCTGCGACCTTCAAGTCATGCGCTGCTCGCGGCAAGGAAATGGAGGGCAAGAAGTTCACCCTGCAGGTTGCCGTGGAAGACTGTACCGGCTGCGGTGCCTGTGTCCACAACTGCCCGGTCAAGAGCAAGGAAGACGAGAATCACAAAGCCATCAACATGCAGCCCCAGCCACCGTTGCGTGCTACCGAGTCGAAAAACTTCGACTTCTTCCTCAACCTGCCTGACACCGATCCGGCCCTGTTCAACAGCGCCACGCTCAAGGGCAGCCAGTTGCTGCCGCCGATGTTCGAATTTTCCGGCGCCTGCGCAGGCTGCGGTGAGACTCCATTCGTCAAACTCTGTTCCCAGCTGTTCGGTGACCGCATGCTGGTCGCCAACGCCACCGGCTGCTCCTCGATCTACGGCGGCAACCTGCCGAGCACACCCTGGACCAAGCGCAAAGATGGTCTCGGACCGGCCTGGAGTAACTCGCTGTTCGAAGATAACGCCGAGTTCGGCTACGGTTTCCGCTTGGCCATTGACAAGACCACCGAATATGCCCGCGAACTTCTGGTCAAAAATATGGCTTGCGGATGTGCGGCATGCAAAGGTAAGGGCGAGCTGAAACAGGCGATCCTCGATGCCGATCAGTCAACCCAGATTCAGCTCGAAGAGCAACGCGGTCGGGTCAAGCAACTCAAAGAGGTCCTTGCAAAGTGTACCCACGAGACCGCTCCACAATTACTCTCTGACGCCGACTATCTGACTAAAAAATCGGTCTGGATCCATGGTGGAGACGGTTGGGCCTACGACATCGGCTATGGTGGTCTCGACCACGTTCTCGCCACCGGCAGCAATGTTAATGTACTGGTGCTTGACACTGAGGTTTACTCCAACACCGGCGGGCAGGCTTCCAAGGCAACTCCGATGGCAGCCGTCGCCCAGTTTGCTGCCGGCGGCAAGCAGATGCCGAAGAAGGACCTCTCAATGATTGCCATGACCTACGGCAATATTTATGTTGCCCGGGTCTCGATGGCCAATCCGGGTCAAGTGGTCAAGGCGATGCTTGAAGCCGATGCCTATGACGGACCGTCATTGATCATTGCCTACTCGCACTGCATTGCCCACGGTATCGACATGACTTCAGCTGTTGACGGCTGCAAGGAAGCAGTAAACTCTGGCTACTGGCCTCTGTTCCGCTTCGATCCTCGCCTGGCCGCAGAAGGCAAGAACCCTCTGCAGCTCGACAGCAAGGCACCGAGCATCAGCTTTGAGGATTTCGCCAGCAAGCAGAACCGTTTCCGCATGCTCAAAAAGAGCAACCCTAAGCAGGCTAAACAGCTGATGGAAGCTTCGGCGAAGGACTTTGCCGCCCGCTTCGATCTTTATCAGAAACTCGCAGACCTGTCTGCTGATTGTGGAAGCAAAGGCAGCAAGTAAGCAATCCTACTGTCATGGAAAAAGCTCCCGGCGTTTGCGTCGGGAGCTTTTTTTTGCAAAATTCTACTCCGGGGAGCCACGGGACAAACCTTGATCACCCTTGAGAGGCAAGGCAAAAACCCTTGATAAGGGGGCAGATGAAATGCTATAAGGGCTATTGGTGTACCCCCCTATCAAGGAGAACCCGAATGCTCGAGCCACAGAACAATTCCTTTGTCATGTACGAAGAGGAATTTCAAAGGATCAGCGCAGTCATTGAAAAACTGTTGCGCGAATCCAACGCCAAAGTCATCTTCCTGGTTGACAAAAACGGGCAGCTGATCGCAGGTTGTGGCGAAACCGAAAATCTCGACACCACCAGCCTTGCATCACTGACGGCCGGCAACATTGCGGCTACTGGCGGGCTCGCCAAACTGATCGGCGAGAAAGAATTTTCCATTCTGTTCCACGAGGGGGAAAAGGACAACATTCACATTTCGATCATTGCCCAGCGTGTTATCCTGGTCGTCATTTTTGACAATCGCAGCTCTCTTGGTCTTGTCAGGCTGCGCGTCAAAAAGGCAAGCGATGAACTGGCCGGGATTTTCCACGATCTTGCGGTTAAAGCGGCGGAAATGGAGAAAACCGGCAACGCCGATAGTCCTTTTGCCGAGATCACAGACGACGACATAGACAACCTGTTCAGCTGAGGATACCGGACCATGTCTTTCATCAACTACGCATCCCGCGAAATAAACTGCAAAATCGTTTACTATGGTCCGGGACTGTGCGGCAAGACAACCAACCTGCAGTTTGTCTACCAGAAGACCGCTCCTGAAGCCAAAGGGAAAATGATCTCGCTGGCAACGGAAACCGAGCGAACTCTTTTTTTCGACTTTCTACCACTGGCACTTGGTGAAATCCGTGGCTTCAAAACCCGTTTCCACCTTTATACTGTTCCCGGTCAGGTCTTTTACGATGCTTCTCGCAAACTGATCCTCAAAGGTGTTGACGGTGTTGTCTTTGTTGCCGACTCACAAGAAGAGCGACTCGATGCCAACATCGAGAGCATGGAAAACCTCAAGGACAACCTCGAAGAGCAAGGATACGAACTGGAGAAACTTCCTTTCGTCATTCAGTACAACAAGCAGGACCTGCCCAACTGTACACCGCTCGATGAGTTGCGTGAGTTATTGAACCCAAATGGCGTAACCGAATTCACTGCCTGCGCCCAGACCGGAGAGGGGGTCTTCGAGACCCTGAAAGCGGTTGCAAAGCTGATTCTTATGGAACTCAAAAGAGGTGGGGCTGCCGCTTAGAAGCTGATCTTAATCATAATACGTTTTTATGTCTGGAGCCAAGGGCCAGGGCGACCCTGGAACCGGAACGACGGCCAAGGTGAGTGCAGATGAACTGCCCTGCCGCCAAGAGCTTTTCCAGATCAACCCCTGTCTCGATACCGAGACCATCAAGCATATAGAGCAAATCCTCGCTAGCTACATTTCCGGAGGCGCCTACGGCATAGGGGCAACCACCGAGACCTGCCACCGAACTGTCAACAACAGCAACGCCACATTGCAAGGCTGTCAGGATATTGGCCAGTGCCTGGCCGTAGGTGTCGTGAAAATGCACTGCCATCTGCGCCACCGGCATCTTTGCAGCAACCGCCCGCAGCATCTTCTCGACTTTACCGGGAGTGCCGACACCGATCGTGTCTCCCAGAGAGATTTCGTAGCATCCCATCTGATATAAACGCTCTGCCACCCCCGCGACCCTGTTTGGGCTGATTTCACCCTCGTAAGGACAGCCGAGGGCACAGGAAACATAGCCACGCACTTTGAGACCCTGCCGGTGGGCCGAAGTCACGAGTTCTTCGAAACGGCTCAAGCTTGTCTCGATGGAACAGTTGATGTTTTTTTGTGAGAAACTCTCGGAAGCGGCTCCGAACACGGCAACTTCCTGCGCTCCGGCTGTCACCGCAGCATCCAGCCCCATAAGATTGGGAGTCAGCACCGGGTAGCTGACACCGGCACGCTGTTTGATGCCGGCCATTACACGGGCATTATCTGCCATCTGCGGGACCCACTTGGGCGATACAAAGCTGGTGACCTCAATGGACGGCAAACCGGCAGCGGTCAAAAGGTCGATGAATTCAATCTTGACGGCAGTCGGCATGATCGCCACTTCGTTTTGCAGGCCGTCTCGCGGTCCGACCTCGACAATTTTGACCTGTTTCGGCAGCTTCATCTCAGCAGACCTCCACAACCTCGAAAGCGAGCAAGGCGTCGCCATCACTAACCTGCCCCCCTACCTTGAAGTTCACCTGGCTGACGATACCATCGACGGGAGCGACGATGGTATGCTCCATTTTCATCGCTTCGAGAATCACCAGCGGCGTACCTTTTTTAACCTCGTCGCCGACCTTGACCATGACGGCAATGACCTTACCAGGCATCGGAGCGGTCAGCTTGCCACCTGCCTCATCGAGTTCACCTGCAAGGGCATGGGGATCGTGCAAAGTTAAACGGTGGCTGAAGCCATGGCTCATAACCGTTAAATCCGCACCATGACGGACGACGGTTGCCTTGATGCGTGTTCCTCCGAGGTCGGCGCAAAGATCGCCGGCAACATCCCGTTCGCCACGCACCAGCTGAGGACCGCCAGGCAAATCAAGCAGGAAACTGTCGGCCCGGTAGTGTGCCACCACCTGAACAGCCTCATCACCGTCCAGGAATATCAGTTCGTGGAAGTTGTCACCGTTCAATTGCCAACCATTGGTCAGATTCCAGGGTGAATATGGATCAGATGACGCGAAGGCATCGCGCTTGGCCTCTTCACCCCGCTGCAACAGGATATCCAGAGCGGCCAGGGCCAGAACCCTGTCCGAGGCCGGCGCAGTGTCGGGGAAAAGCTCATCACTGTGATTGGCGATAAAACCGGTATGCAGCTCTGCCCCGGCAAAGGCCGAATGCGCTGCGATTGCACTTAAGAACTCAATGTTGGTGGTCACTCCGACGATCTGAAATTCACTCAGGGCCTGGCGCAAACGACGCAGCGCTGCGGCACGGTCTGTATCCCAGACGATCAACTTGGCGATCATCGGGTCGTAATGCATGCTCACCTCATCGCCCTGGCGAACGCCGGTGTCGATGCGCACGTTGGTAGTCTCGGCAGGGGTACGCAGGTGTCTTAGCAGGCCAATTGAAGGCAGAAAGTCACGGTCGGCATCTTCGGCGTAAATACGGGTTTCGATGGCATGGCCAGCGATGGCGAGGTCCTTTTGGCCACAAGGCAGTGGTTCTCCGCAAGCGACCAGCAGCTGCCATTCAACCAGGTCCTGACCGGTGATCATCTCGGTGACCGGATGTTCTACCTGCAAGCGGGTGTTCATCTCCATGAAGTAAAAAGAATCGTCCTCATCAAACAAGAATTCTACCGTGCCGGCACCGACGTAGCCAATGGCTTTGGCTGCAGCGACCGCGGTTTCCCCCATTCGGGCTCGCAACCGGCTGGTTATTCCTGGGGCCGGAGCCTCTTCCAGAATCTTTTGATGCCGGCGCTGAATCGAACAATCTCGCTCAAACAGGTGCAAGACGTTGCCTTGCGTGTCGGCAAAGACCTGGATCTCGACATGGCGGGGCTTGGTCAGGTAGCGCTCTAGCAGTACATTGTCATCACCAAAAGAAGCGGTCGCCTCGCGCTTGACGGCCTCAAGGGCAGTGATGAACGCGCTGGCATTCTGCACCACACGCATCCCTTTGCCACCGCCGCCGGCACAGGCCTTGATCAACTGCGGGTAACCGATTTTTTCTGATTCAGCCTGCAGCAGTCCGGGGTCCTGGTTGTCACCGTGATAACCGGGGACCAACGGCACGTTCACTTGCGCCATGATGGCCTTGGCGGCGCTTTTCGATCCCATCGCCTCGATCGCGGCGACGGGCGGTCCGATGAACACGACCCCTGCCTTGGCACAGGCGGCGGCAAACGCGGCATTTTCGGCCATAAACCCATAGCCGGGGTGAATCGCCTGGGCACCACTCGCAAGTGCCACCTCAAGGATCCGGTCCGCCTGCAGGTAACTCTCGCGCGCCGGAGCCGGGCCGATATGATAAGCTTCGTCGGCCAGGACAACGTGCATGGCCCTGGCATCGGCATCGGAATACACCGCTACGGTACGGATCCCCATCTGTTTGGCAGTACGGATGATACGACAGGCAATTTCGCCGCGATTGGCGATAAGTATCTTGTCAAACATGATCGGCTATCCTTTCACCCACGCGGGCGGACGTTTTTGCAGGAAGGCGCTCACTCCATCCTTACCTTCATCACTGGAACGAATCTCGGCAATGCGCCTGGCAGTATCCGCGATCATGGCATCGTCAATGGGGGCCTTGGCGTGGACCGCCACCAGGTTTTTGGCTGCTGCCAGGGCAGCAGGGCCATTTTGAATCAGCAATTCCGCCAGGGCTTCTCCCCGTGGATGCAGGTCGTCTGCGGCCACCAGTTCATGGATCAGGCCGAGGTGCCGCGCCTCGACAGCGTCAAAACGCTCGGCAGTCAGGAAATAACGGCGGGCAGCGCGACTGCCGATGGCCTCGACCACATAAGGAGAGATAACCGCCGGAATCAGGCCGAGCTTCACCTCCGAGAGGCAGAAGGCCGCCCGGTCGGTCGCCAGAGCAATGTCACAGCAGGCGACCAATCCCACTCCGCCGCCATAGGCCGCACCCTGGACCAGGGCTATGGTCGGTTTGGAGAGCCCGTTCAGAGTGCTCATCAAGCCTGCCAGGGCCATGGAGTCTGCCAGATTCTCCTCCCGGGAGTAGTCGGCCATCCGCCGCATCCAGTTCAGATCAGCTCCGGCTGAGAAGCTCTTGCCGCTGGCTGCAAGCAGCACGACACGCACCAACGGCTCGCTCTCGAGCCGCTGCAGTACGCTGGTCAAATCTGTGATCAGCAGATCATCGAAGGCGTTGTGCAGTGCGGGCCGATTCATGGTCACGGTTGCCAGACCCCGTGCGTCAATTTTTGTCAGCAGGTTTTTGTTCATGGTTCACATCCTGAAGACGCCGAATTTGGTTTCGCGCCGGGGTGCATTAAGGGTTGCCGAGAGGCCCAGCCCCAGCACCATGCGAGTGTCGGCCGGATCAATAATCCCGTCATCCCAAAGCCGGGCGCTGGCATAGTAGGGATGACCCTCGGTTTCATATTGCTCGCGCAACGGTGCCTTGAACGCCTCTTCCTCCTCCGCGGTCCAGCTGCCGCCCCTCGCTTCGATGCCGTCACGTCGGATCTGCGAGAGGACGCTGGCGGCCTGCTCGCCGCCCATGACCGAGATGCGCGCGTTTGGCCACATCCAGAGGAAATTGGGGCTGTAGGCCCGACCACACATGCCATAGTTGCCGGCGCCGAAGCTGCCGCCGATGATCACCGTAAGCCTGGGAACCTTGGCGCAGGCCACCGCGGTGACCATCTTGGCTCCATCCTTGGCAATTCCGCCCCTCTCATACTTGCTGCCGACCATGAAGCCGGTGATGTTCTGCAGGAAGATCAACGGTATGCCGCGCTGGCTGCACAACTCAACGAAGTGTGCCCCTTTTTGTGCTGATTCAGAAAAGAGGATACCGTTATTGGCGACGATCCCTACCGGATATCCGAAGATATGGGCAAAAACGCACACCAGAGTCTCGCCGTAGAGTTTCTTGAACTCGTCGAACTCAGAACCATCGACAATCCGGGCAATCACCTCGCGCACATCAAAGGGCTTGCGGCTGTCGGTCGGAATGATGCCGTGAAGCTCCTGTGCATCATAATACGGCTCGCGCATTTCACGCAGCTCGAGACATGGGAGCTTGACCCGATTGAGATTCGCAACGACCTTGCGCGCCAGGCCCAGAGCATGGGCATCATTCTGGGCATAGTGGTCGGTCACTCCCGAAGTACGGCAGTGCACGTCAGCACCACCCAGTTCTTCGGCGCTGACGACTTCTCCGGTGGCGGCCTTGACCAGCGGCGGTCCACCCAAAAAGATCGTCCCCTGCTGCTTGACAATGATGCTCTCGTCGGCCATAGCCGGAACATATGCACCGCCCGCTGTACACGAGCCCATCACTACAGCAATCTGAGGAATCCCCTGGCTCGACATGTTGGCCTGGTTATAGAAAATGCGGCCGAAGTGCTCTCGATCGGGGAAGACCTCCTCCTGTCTGGGCAGAAAAACACCGCCCGAGTCGACCAGGTAGATGCAGGGGAGATGGTTGGCTTCGGCAATTTCCTGTGCGCGCAGATGTTTCTTGACCGTGAGCGGGTAGTAGGTGCCGCCCTTGATCGTGGCGTCGTTTGCGACGATCACGCACTCGCGCCCCGATACCCGTCCGATGCCAGTAATGACGCCGGCAGCGTGAACGTCACCACCATACATGTCCCAGGCGGCAAACTGAGAAAGCTCAAGAAAAGGTGAACCGGCGTCGAGCAGTTGACGAATCCGTTCGCGGGGCAGTAATTTGCCGCGGAAGGCATGTTTGGCCCTGGCTTTTTCACCGCCACCCTGCATGATGACCGCAACCTTCTCGCGCAGGTCGCTGACCAGACCATCCATCATCGCAATGTTCGCCGCATACTCTGCCGAGTTTGTGTTGAGGGCACTTTTGTATATCGTCATGATGCATTACCTTTTCGTCTGGGTAAAACTTGCAGGGGAAAATCGGCGCCCAGAGATCAGGTAGCGGACTCGTTAAACAGTTCGCGACCGATCAGCATCCGGCGGATTTCACTGGTCCCGGCACCGATCTCGTAGAGCTTGGCGTCACGCAGAAACCGGCCGGTGGGGTACTCGTTGATATAGCCATTGCCGCCCAGGATCTGAATCGCTTCAAGCGCCATCCAGGTCGCCTTTTCGGCACAGTACAGGATGACCCCGGCTGCGTCCTTACGGACTTTGAGTTTCTTGTCGCAGGCCCTGGCAACCGTGTAGGCGTAAGCCCGGCAAGCGCTCATGGTTGTATACATATCGGCAACCTTGCCCTGTATCAGCTGGAACTCGCCGATTGCTTTGCCGAATTGCTTGCGATCATGAATGTAGGGGACAACCACGTCCAGACAGGCCTGCATGATCCCCAAGGGGCCGCCGCTGAGAACCGTGCGCTCGTAATCAAGGCCGCTCATCAACACCTTGACGCCCTGATTGACCTGACCCATGACATTCTCTTCTGGAACTTCGCAGTTCTCAAACACCAGCTCGCAGGTGTTCGAGCCACGCATGCCGAGTTTGTCGAGCTTCTGCGCCGTGGAGAACCCCTTAAACCTTTTTTCGATCAAAAAAGCGGTGATGCCGTGCGCGCCGGCCGCCATGTCGGTCTTGGCATAGACGACCAGGACATCGGCATCCGGCCCGTTGGTGATCCACATTTTGTGGCCGTTCAGGACGTAATGATCGCCTTTTTTATCCGCCCGCAGCTTCATGCCGACCACGTCGGAACCGGCTCCGATCTCGCTCATTGCCAGGGCGCCAACATGTTCGCCGGAAACCAGCTTAGGCAGGTAGCGTGCTTTTTGCGCGTCATTGCCGTTGCGGTAGATCTGGTTGACACAAAGGTTGGAGTGAGCACCGTAGCTCAAACCTACCGACGCTGAAGCACGGCTGATCTCTTCCATAGCGACCACATGTTCCAGATAACCCATTTCGGCACCGCCGTATTGTTCGTCAACGGTGATGCCGAGTACTCCGAGGGCTCCCATTTTTTGCCAGAGATCGGCAGGAAACAGGTTGTCCCGATCGATATCCGCAGCCCGTGGGGCAACCTCCTTTGCGGCAAAATCCCTGACAGACCCGCGTAGCAGGTCAATGGTGTCACCCATGTCAAAATTGAGTGTCGGATAGCTGATCATAAGACGTGCCTCCTTATTCTTTCCGCTGCTTGGCTTTTTGCAAAAAATCGTTCACGGCAACGCTGTGTTCTTCAGTGTGATGTGCCATCCCCTGAAAACTGGCGCACAAGTCCAGGAAATCCGGCAATTCCATGCGTTGGGCCAGTTTCAACAGCCGCTTGGTTAATCGCAAAGCCTGCGGCGGCCGGCCAGCTATATCTGCGGCTAGCCTCTGAGCGCGGGGCAGTAACTCCTCCGGTTCCACGACCTCCAGGAACAACCCTATTTCAAGCGCTTCCCTTGCATCGAGCAGGCGACCGCTCAAGGTCATTTCGGCAGCACGCTGATAACCTACCAGTCGCTGCAAAAACCAGGCACCGCCATCTCCGGGAACAAGTCCCAGGTTAATAAAGGTCTCTCCCACCCGCGCCCGACTGGAACCGATGCGCAGATCGCACATACAGGCCAGATCAAGTCCGGCACCAACCGCCGGACCGTTAACTGCAGCGATCAGGGGGATCTCGGCTTTATTCAATGCCAGCGGCAGCTGTTGTATCCCGCGACGGTATTGTTCTTGGATTTCCAGCACGCTGCCGCTGAAAACACCTTGCTTCTCCGCCATATCCTTGATATTGCCGCCGGAGCAAAACGCCGAACCTGCTCCAGTCAGTATCAGTACCGAAACATCCTGACATTGATTGACCCAGCAGATGGTCTTGATTATGTCCTCGACCAAAGACGTGCCGGTGAGAGCATTACGGACATCGTCCCGTAGAAAGGTCAGCGTGGCAACCTGCTTGGTCACTTCGAGGGCCGAATCAATAAGTGTTGGCAAGTTCACAGTATCGTCCTTTCTGTATTCCAATTAACTTTCTGTCCATGTCGTACCGATATTTTCCAGCCAGTTCTCAAACAACATTTCCCTGCTATTTCGTCAATCCGCTTTTCTCGGCAACAACCCTTTACAGAGCAGTTCGGCATAGTGTTCAGAGATCTGATCTATGCTCATCGGACCACCAGGGCGATACCAGCTCGCCACCCCCGTTCCCATCTGAATCGCCGCACGGGCGACCAGCTTGTAGTCGACAACCATCCAACCTTTCTGCTGGCAGCCGTCCTGAAAGACCTCTTCAAACAATTTCTGATACGCATCGCGCTTGGCAATTATCTGCAGGTAGTTGTCTGCGTTGAGATTACGCAGCTCGTCATCAGTGATGTAGGTTTCATCAGGTCCGCAGACAGTGTAACTGATGTGGAAGCGCAGCAAACGACGCAGTTTCTCTTCCGGGTCAGTCGTTTCGGCAAGGAGGGTTGACAAACTGGTGACCATATCGGTCATGGTGTTATCCATTAACTGGAAGAGGATGTCCTGCTTGGAGCCAAAGTGATGATAGAGGCTGCCACCCTGAATTCCGGCCCGCTTGGCAAGTTCACGCAAGTTGGATGCGATATAGCCCTTCTCGCGAAACAGCCGGGCTGCTTCCTTGAGGATGATTTGCTTGCGTGATATTTTATCGTCCGCCATTGGCCCTCGCTTACCTAACGTTTGTTAGGTAACATTATCATAAAACGCTGTTTGGTCAAGAATAAAATGATATTTGCCACACACCACCAAGCATCAGGCCATCAGAGTCATCGTACTGCCGAAACCAGGGGATCTATAATGGAATGAGACAAGGGCGTTACTCGTAACCAACTGAGATGATATTACGATCCCCCGATAGCTCAGTTGGTAGAGCAGGTGGACACGAAAATAATATTAAAGCCCGCAAGTCATCAACTTAACGGGCTTTTTGTTGCCTTTTGGCTACAAACGAGTTTTCTTGTCATATAGATAAAATGGAAATAATTTCTATTTATCAGCAACCTACTGTTTGTAGCGTTTACAGATATACCCCTTCAGCTTCTGATTTGAACGCAAAATGAGATGTGACCTGAGTCCAGCATGGCGCTTAAGGCGTTACTGGCCACCGGGTGGTTGCTTTGGAATTTGACTCATACATATCAGGAGATACGAGAATCCGTTGCGAGAGCATCAATAAGAATACATCCAGAGGGGCGTCCATTGCTTATTGTTAATCGTGACATTTGAGAATATAGAGTAACTAGGTAGCGTACCTGTTTCGGGGGCAGGGGGCGCTGGTTTGCATTTGAATCCAGTCATTCCGACCAGCATTTACCTAGAGAGACCTTCCCGTGGTCGCTATTCTTTTTTGTCCTCCGGGCCTATTCCGGTCCACACGTCAAAATTTACATCAACTTAGAACTCTATATTTGCCAAGTCTTCTCTCTCCGGTCCAGGAGTTTTGCTCCGAATCATGTCCGGAGCGCAATGTTTCTTCATTCATCTGGAAAAGTTTGATAGCCAGTAGTGGTCTTCAAATTATTTGTGCGCTGGCTCTGCACTGATAAACTCATAAAACTAGTGATGCAGTAAGATTTAGCTTCCCCCTCTTTCAAATGAAAACCTGTACCGTATGATTACGACTCTTACTTTATTTATTGCTCTTTTCTTAACAACACTTACCATGATGATTGGTGCTGGCCTGTTGGGGAGCCTTCTGAGCCTGCGCATGAATGCTGAAGGGTTTTCAGAACTAGTGACCGGATTAATATTATCCGGATTTTATATTGGTCTTTTGATTGGCCCTTTCCTATGTCCCTCAATTATTAAACGTGCCGGTCACATCAGGGCCTTTTCAGTTTTCGCAGCAATAAATACGGCGACAACCCTTTTTTACCCATTGTTTATATCAACCTTTTTTTGGTTCATCTGTCGAATTATGTCAGGCCTATCAATGATGGGAATGTACATGGTTATTGAGAGCTGGCTCAATGATCGCACTGAAACTCACATGCGCGGCCGTGTTTTTTCTGTCTATATGGCCATGTCGTTTATTGGACTGGGAACCGGTCAGCTTTTCTTAAAAACAGGGAAAATTATCGGCAATGAGCTTTTTCTTGTTGCAGCGATTTTTGTTGTACTGAGTCTTATCCCAGTTGCCTTGACCCGATCAATTTCGCCCACTCTTCCAGAAATCACATCAATAAAGACGTCTGATTTGCTTCATAAAGCTCCAATGGGTCTATTAGGCTCGCTGACTGTTGGAATGATTTCTGGAGCATTTTACAGCCTTGGTCCAATATATGCTAAGCGTATTGGTCTAAATGTTGACATGATTGGCTATTACATGAGTCTGACCATTATCTGTGGTTTTTTAATGCAGTGGCCGGTGGGAAGTCTTTCTGACCGATTAGATCGTAAATATGTTTTGGCAGGCATTGCCTTGATGATAAGTCTTGCCTGCAGCTCTATCCTATTAACCTCCGATGGGCCTGTATGGTTAATATTTTTATCGACTGGTTTTTATGGTGGGATGGCCTTCACTCTTTATCCCGTTGCTGTAGCTCATACAAACGACAGAATGGAGTCTCATGAAATTATTCCTGCGAGTTCCGCCTTGCTTTTCTGTTATGGCCTCGGTGCCTGCATAGGGCCCATTGCAGCGGCATCGTTCATGGCCATAATGGGGCCAATTGGCTTATATACTTTCATCACTGTTATTTCATTTGTAGTCGGTATAACGGTCCTCATTTACATACAAATTGAATCCCCCAAAAAGGAAGAGACTGTTCCATATGTTTCTGTCCCCAGAACTTCACCAATCATTACCACGCTTCACCCTCATTCAGAAGATACCGAAGAAGAGCAAGCGCACAAGTTCATATAAACGTTCCCAAAGCTTCGGGAGCAAGGGGCGTCTGTCTCGAATCCAGTCATTCCAACTAATATTTACAAGGTGTGACCTTCCCGGGATCGCCCTTTTCTTTCTTATAAATTATCTTGCATTGTTTTGACGTTCACAGATTGGCAGAAATGAGCGATTCTTGCTGACCCTGCAATCCAAGAATCCGGATGCAGCCTTTAATCCGTCCTGGCAGTCGTGACTTTCAGGAACTCCCCACGTTGCTATACTTGGCAACATGCCCTCGAAAAGACCCCATGATTGTTCAGCAAACCGCCCGCCATCTACGACGTCGCATCGGATGCCGTGATCGATGCGGCTTATGCCTGGTTATGCAACAGTCGAAGAAAACAACACCACAACGCCGACATCTGAGATCTGCGCTGGCGATGGAAAACGGAGAAGTCTCTTATCCAGGCGGAACTGTTGGGTAGAAATTATCAACTCTCACCGCTGGAGTGGTTTCTTTCAGAGGAAGGAGACGTGATCGAATGTTACTCAGCCCGCGGTGCTCTGGTGATGAAATCGCTGGCTATCGTCCTGACACGGAGCTTACTGCCGGAACTGTCCATCAACTGCCATCACCTTAAAGGACGAGGCGGGGTGCCAGGGGCGTTGCGCAGGGTTCAGAGTCTCTTGCCAGCAGCCCGCTTTGTCTGTCGCAGTGATGTCCGTAGTTATTATGTCAACATCGACCATGACCGACTGGAGACCATGCTGGCAGATTACATTTCGGACCTGGCGCTGCTCAGGCTGCTGCGTCAATACTTGCACCGAACAATTTGCCGGGGTGAAAACTACCGGGATATCCGTTGCGGTATCCCGCTGCGTTCGTCCCTGTCGCCCTTGATGGTTCGCTCTACCTGTTGCCACTCGATCGTGCCATGGCGAAACACAAGGTTGTCTATGTACGTTACATGGACGACTGGGTGATCCTTGCAGCTAATCGGGGCCGCTTGCGCAGGGTGGTCGCTGTCATGAACCGGGTGCTGACTTCGCTTGGACTGGAGCAGCACCCTGACAAAACTTTCACCGGGAAGATCGAACGGGGGTTTGATTTTCTGGGTATTCAGTTTAACCGCCAAGGCTGTAGGGTTTCTGAAGCAGCCCTGGTACGCTTCGCCGAACGCAGTTCCCGGCTTTACGAGCAAGGTGCGTCACAACGAAGCATCGGCGGCTGTACGTTCTGGGTTGAAATGTTGGACGATGAACCGGAGATGCCATAACCAGCGACGTTTGAGGATCGCCGTATTGATTCACGGGAAAAGGTAACCGAAAGAGGCTGGAGGCAGTGCCACAGGTAGTCGATCCATCAGATAGCGCAGCCTGATTGTAATACATCCGATTTAACATATAATTTCGTTTGGGTAGAGTTCGTTCGAGATCGACCCATGGCCTATCCAGATGAACCAATATGGATACCTTACTTTCAAGACATTGGCATCATTTGCCGCAAGACGAGGTCGCAACGCTCCTGGAGTCGGACGGCGCCAAGGGCCTCGATATGTTTGAGGTGGCCCACCGGCAGACGCATTTCGGGCCCAATCGCCTCACGCTGAAGAAAGGCAAAAGCCCCCTAGTTTTATTTCTGCTGCAGTTTCATCAGCCGCTTATCTATATTCTGTTGGCCGCCACGGTAGTCACTTTTGCATTGCAAGAATGGGTAGACAGTGGAGTCATCTTCGGTGTCGTGCTGGTCAATACGGTTATCGGTTACATCCAGGAATCCAAGGCGTTAAAGGCCATTGAGGCACTGGCGCGCGCCATGGAGGGTGTGGCGACGGTCGTGAGGGCAGGAAAAAAAGAAAAAATCGCCGCCTTCGACCTAGTTCCTGGAGACATCGTGCTGCTACAGTCCGGGGATAAGGTGCCGACGGATCTGCGATTGTTGCGTTCCCGGGAGCTTCAAATCGATGAATCGGCGTTGACGGGTGAATCCGTCCCGGTTCAGAAACAGACGGAACGGCTGGCCCAGGAAACGGTGCTTGCCGACCGCAGCAATATGGCGTATTCGTCCACCCTGGTTACCTATGGTACCGGTGCAGGGATTGCCGTCGCGACAGGTGACGGCACGGAGATCGGACGAATCAACGCTCTGATCGCCGGCGCCGCGACACTGGCAACTCCGCTGACCAAGAAAGTTGCGGACTTCAGTGGGATCTTGCTCTGGGTCATTTTGGGCCTTGCCGGATTGACCTTGCTGGCGGGCTGGTTACACGGGGAACCCCTGCTCGACACCTTTATGGCGGCGGTGGCACTGGCCGTCGGTGCGATACCAGAAGGATTGCCTGCGGCGATGACCATCATGCTGGCGATCGGCGTGGGCAATATGGCGCGGCGTAACGCGATTATCCGCAAGATGCCCGCGGTTGAAACCTTGGGCAGCACGACAGTTATCTGTTCCGACAAGACCGGGACACTGACCCAGAATCAGATGACGGTGCAGCAGATCTGTACCGGAGGCAGCGGTTACCACTTCTCGGGTGTGGGTTATGCGCCACAAGGAGAGGTTTGGTTTGACGGATCCGCGATCGATCCGAAATCGCATCCCGCCCTGATGGAATGTCTGAAAGCAGGCCTGTTATGCAACGATTCACGTTTACTCCAAAACGGCGAGCAGTGGGGCATCGAGGGTGATCCAACAGAGGTCGCGTTGATCACCGCTGCAGCCAAGGCAGGGCTTTCACGAGAGGCGCTTGAGCAGGAGTTTCCCCGCATCGATACGCTGCCGTTCGAATCCCAGCATCAATACATGGCGACGCTACACGACGCCGGAACAGACGCAGCGGCTGTCATTTATATGAAAGGTTCGGTTGAAAGTGTGTTGTCCCGCTGTCGCGACGCCTACGGGGCGGGTCCTGAACCCGAGTTACTTGATCAGGCAGGTATCCACCGCGAAGTAGAGAAGATGGCAGCAAGAGGGCTTCGGGTGCTGGCATTTGCCCGAAAGGTTGTTACGGCCTCCAGCCAATCAGTCGCACATTCTGACGTGGCGGATGGCCTGATTTTTCTTGGGTTTCAGGCCATGATGGATCCCCCGCGGCCGGAGGCGATAGCCGCCGTCAGAGCCTGTCAGAAGGCCGGAATCCAGGTCAAGATGATCACCGGTGATCATGTGGTTACCGCCGCGGCGATCGCTCGACAGATCGGTCTTAACGGTGCCGCTGAAAGCGATCCGGACAGTTTCGCAATCAGCGGGCATAGGCTCTCGCAACTGGCCGACCATGAGCTGGTTGATGTCGCCCAGCGGGCGGTGGTGTTTGCACGGGTCTCCCCTGAACAAAAGCTGCGTCTGGTAGAGGCGCTTCAGGCAAGAGGACATGTGGTGGCGATGACCGGCGATGGTGTCAACGATGCGCCCGCGCTCAAGCAGGCCGATATC
Source organism: Desulfuromonadales bacterium (assembly GCA_014860225.1). Lineage (GTDB taxonomy): Bacteria > Desulfobacterota > Desulfuromonadia > Desulfuromonadales > BM103 > M0040. The sequence goes on along the minus strand of JACZKE010000030.1, from coordinate 25,670 downwards.
GGCGTCGCTATGGGTGTAGGTGGCACCGAAGTGGCTAAAGAGGCTGCTGATATGGTACTCACCGACGACAATTTTTCAAGCATCGAAGCGGCCGTCGAGGAAGGCAGGGCGGTGTTTGACAACCTCGTTAAGTTCATCACTTGGACCTTGCCTACCAACATCGGTGAGGCCCTGGTAATACTTGTTGCCGTATTCGCCGGTGCCACACTCCCCATTACCCCGGTCCAGATTCTCTGGATCAATATGACAACAGCCGTGTTGCTTGGTCTGATGTTGGCCTTCGAGGGGAAGGAGCCGGGAGTCATGGAACGCCCTCCGCGACGTCCGGGGTCACCAGTACTCACCCGGGTGCTCGGTTTTCGTATTGGTCTTGTGAGCCTGATGTTATTGCTTGGCGCCTTTGGTCTGTTCGAATGGGCGTTGCTGCATGGCCAGAGTGTCGAAACGGCGCGCACCGTCGCAGTCAATATGTTCGTGTTCGGCGAGCTCTTCTATCTGTTTAATTGCCGATCTCTGCGTTACTCGATGTTCAAGCTGGGCGTTTTTTCCAACCGATGGCTCCTCCTTGGTGTGGTTGTAATGGCGTTGTTGCAAATTATCTTCACTTACTCCCCGGTAATGAATCAGCTGTTTGGAACCGCCCCCATGGGAATCGCCGAATGGGCCTGGGTTCTGACCGGAGGATTGGCGATCTACGGCATGGTGGGTACCGAGAAGTGGCTGCGTCGTCGTGCCGACGGTGAGAAAGGCAACTAAATGGGCGTGTTTCCCGACATCTTCACTGAAATGGCGGTACTTCTGCTGTTGGCGGCCGGTGTGGGTGCGCTCTGTATGCGCCTGCGGCAACCGCTGATTGTTGCCTTTATTGCGGTGGGAATTTTGGCCGGGCCCTCGGTGCTGGGCTGGGTGAGCGCGAATGACCAGATCGATCTGCTGGCCAAATTTGGCATCACCTTGTTGTTGTTCGTCGTCGGTCTCAAGTTGGACCTGCACATTATCCGCACCATGGGGCCTGTGGCGTTGGCGACGGGACTTGGTCAGGTCCTCTTTACCAGCGTCATTGGCTATCTGATTGCCTTGGCGCTGAGTATGACACCGATTGCCGCCCTGTATGTGGCTGTCGCATTAACCTTCTCAAGCACCATCATTATCGTCAAGCTGCTTTCGGACAAACGCGAGGTGGATACGCTGCACGGCCGTATCGCCCTGGGTTTCCTGATAGTGCAGGACCTGGTCGTCGTGTTGGTCATGATTGGCCTCAATGCCTTGGGCGAAACCGGTGAGACCTCTGTGGCGCATGGGGCCCTTACCGTGTTGTGGAAGGGGATTGCGTTTCTTGTGGTCGTGGTGTTGATCACGCGCTATCTCCTGCCGCGTCTGCTCCTTGTGCTTTCCCGCTCCCAGGAACTGCTGGTGCTGTTTGGCATTGCCTGGGCCGTAAGCCTGGCGATTCTGGGCGACACGCTGGGCCTCAGCAAGGAGGTGGGCGCCTTCGTGGCCGGGGTATCGCTGGCTTCCACACCCTACCGGGATGCGCTGGGGGCCCGCCTGGTAAGCCTGCGGGATTTCCTGCTGTTGTTTTTCTTCATCGACCTTGGGGCGCGCCTGGACCTTGGAATGCTGGGTGCTCAACTCGGGGAGGCTTTGGTGTTCTCCTTATTCGTGCTGATCGGCAACCCGCTGATCGTCATGATTATTATGGGGCTATTGGGATACCGCAAGCGTACCGGTTTTTTGGCCGGGCTCACGGTGGCGCAAATCAGCGAATTTTCCTTGATTCTTGGGGCGTTGGGACTGAGCCTCGGTCATATAGATGCCGAGATCATGGGTTTGATTACCCTGGTTGGTCTCATCACCATCTGCGCCTCGACCTATATGATTATATTTTCCTATCCGCTTTATGAATGGTTGGCCCCTTGGCTTAAAATCTTCGAGCGCCAGCGGCCCCACAGGGAGATCGAACTGGGTGTGGAGCCTGAGGGCGGCGGCGCGGAGATCATTCTTTTTGGCCTAGGGCGCTACGGCTCTGGTATCGCTCAGGTACTGCGTGGGCGTGGTGCTCGATTGCTGAGTGTCGACTACAACCCGGACTTGGTAAGCTCCGAGCCCATGGGCAATCCGGTGCTTTACGGAGATGCCGAAGATCCGGAGTTTGTAGCCTCACTCCCGCTTGCCCATGTCCAGTGGGTGGTGAGCACGGCGCGCGAACGGCAGGTCAATCAAGCGCTGATTCACACCCTGCGAAGTTTGGGTTATGCGGGCCGGATCGCCGTAACCGTCCATGGCCCCGGTGAGGTTGCCAGATTGGAGCAGGCGGGCGCCGACCTAGTGTTAGTGCCGCTTGCCGATGCCGCTCGCGAGGCAGCAGACCGGATCCTGGGACAGGTTGCCCCGGTGATACCGGGATGAGCTGCGTTCTCAAGGCCAGTCAAGCTGGAAATCATGGCAGTTGCTGAAAATGATTCCTTCTTGGTCTCTGACGTCACGCGATCTGTGCCCACCTCGGTGGGTTATAAATGACCCATCCGCTATTCTACGGATGGCCTGTAGTCATCTTTCGTCGTACCCCCTTCATTATCGGATACCCACACAAATAAGATGTTTGCCAATCTACAACAATCGAAGTGCAAGTTCAAAGAGATGTGTTTCTTATTTATGCTACTGCATTGTATGGAGGGTGTGAATATGCCTGGAACTGGTGTTTCTTGCTGACCCTGACAAACAAGAAAGCCCACAATTCAAAATCGAGGGCTTTCGTGATTTATGCAAAATCTCTGACAAATTGCAACCAAGCTGTAAACTTTAAATATTAAGCCTCGTCTAATTTGTATGACTAAGAAAGCCCATTTCCATGACGAAAGGAGTTTGACCATGAAGAGAAAGCTGGCAATCTTTGTTGCATTGGTATGTTCACTCTTGTTGACATCATCTTTTGCCTTGGCTGCTAACCAAGCAAACGAGCAGGAAAGAATACAAGAGCAGGAGCATATCTATGGAAGCCAAATGATGACAGAGCAGGAACGAAATGAGTATCGCGCAAAAATGCAAGCAGCAAAAACTAATGAGGAGCGAGAGCAAATACGCATGGAGCACCATGAGCGCATGAGAGAGAGGGCCAAGTCACAAGGTCTTAGCATGCCGGATACGCCACCTCCAAGAGGCGGTAGCATGGGCGGTGGCAAAGGGAAACACAAGTAATTAAAAAAGAGAGTGGCCAACCGTTAATCACTAGTTGGCCATCATTTCATGGATTAAAGGGTGTCCGAAGTATCTCTATTAATAACACGCCCGTTTTTGTCTCGGCAATCGTGACTTTTGGGATAATGCATAACATTTGAGTTAAGCGGCAGGCCCGACAGGGCCTGTCTGCCTGGACGAATTTTTTGGGCGCCGCTGTGCTTTTCATTTTGGCTCCCAGAACTTCTTCGTGGCTGCCAATGAACGCTAAACGCCCGATGGAAGCTTGGAGGCCATCATCTTCTTCCGGTCAATCTTGCGCCCGTCGACGATGAAAGTTCCATCACCAACAGCGTGAACCGTGCGCTTCTCCTTGCGTGCGGTATCGACGTATGCGGCAACCGCCTCTAACACAACAATATTGTGCTTTTTAACGATGTCGATGACCTTGCACTCAATGTTGGCGAGGCACTCCTTGATCAAGGGCGGCCTGACGAACTTGGCCTGCACCGGAGTGAGCTTGAACTTGGCAAACTTGTCTGTGTCTGCCCCTGAGCACGTCCCTATGCCAACAGCCTTATCCAGCAAATCGACGGTGGGAATTGCAATGACGCACTCCCGATTCTTTTGCAACGCCGCGAAGGAGTGATTCCATTCGCCTGTGGTGATAGCAAATATCGGAGTGAAATCCATCACCATGGTCCAGGAGATAGTCATGATGTTATCTTTCTCCCCATCATGGGTTGTCACGAGGACCACAGGCCCTGATTCCATCAGAGTAAAAGCCTTGCTCAGTTTCAACTGACGCAAAAGAACACCTCCGATTGCCATGCCAAGCTTGCGCGCTCGATGTTAAGGCGTCCAACTAGCTAATTTATGGAAAAGCAGCAGTCGCATGCTATTTGGGCGGTGGTGGGAACAAAGCATATGGTGTTTTTGGCTCAATATCCGGAGACAAATATGCTGGAGCTGCCACACCGCGTGGACCAAGATATTTAATAAATTTGTAAATGTCTTTTAAGTCCTCATCGTGCATCGCGTTCAAATTAAACCAGGGCATCGGCGGCCTGGAACGGAGAGCATGAGAAGTCGTGATCCACTGATCTTCAGTTAAGGCATTGATATAGATTCGCAAATTGGATCCGTAGGTTGTCCCCCATGGGCCACGCCATCCAAAGGTATCGCCGGTGAACCAATTTTCCTCTGCGACATTCCCCTCTGAAAGTAAATACCCCGGCGTGTGACAATCATTGCACCCTGCAATCTTCGAAAGATATCTGCCCCTCTCCACTTGGTCCATATTGAACCCGTCAAGAGGTTTTAATGGTTTATTCTCCTCCGCCATCACACCACCAATGAAAACAAGACCGATCAGGAGAATAAACTGCAAAATCATATTGTTTCGACGAGTATTCATGTTTCTGATCCTTTCGACTATAAAAGGTATGAACCTTGAATCAACTAAGCACATTTTACAGCGAAAAAGGGCGTAAGCAATTAGCGTAAATTTCTTTGCAAGGTTAATGCGTTTGGTGGTTGCCAACCCAACTCCGCCTGCTCTGCTCGAATACTTCAAAGCCAGTTTGGCTTTATCAATATTGATGAATGTAGTGGTCCAAGTAAGTCACGAAGACGTTTTTCAAAATTGTCTCTCCATGTATTTATAAGGGAACATGACGTCCATTTTGAGATTCTTTGTCACGATAACGAACAGCCGTCGACATTCTCTTTTAATATTTCCTCATCTTGACAGAGGACATTATCGTGCCACAATAAAAGTAAGAAATTTTAATACTAGAAATGCAATACTTGAAGGGTGGACGATACAGCGAGAGGAGGTGAAGAAACTATGTTGCCAACCCGTTGGGATCCGTTCCGTAACCTGACTCATGAGTTGGGCTCCCTGCACCGCGAGATGGATGATCTGTTCAGGAGAACCTTCGGCTTAACCAAGGAAACTCCGGAACAAGCCGGTTTCTCTATGGCGCCGGCAGTTAACACCTACACGAAGGGAAATAAATATTTTGTCGAGGCCGAACTACCCGGCGTGAACAAGGATGAAGTGGACGTGAGTATTGATGGCGGGATACTCTCCATCAGCGGTGAGCGCAAAGAGGACAAGGAAACAAAGGAAGATGATTATTTCATCCGTGAATCCCACTATGGCTCTTTCCTGCGGAGATTGACTCTGCCAGAAGGAGTAAATGCTGACGAAATTCACGCAAAATTCAAAGATGGCGTCCTGCGCATCAGCATGCCTATTGAGAAGAAGTTGACTACTGGTCGCAAGGTGTTGATCGAAGGTCCGGAAGGTGAGCAAAAGGAGAAAAAAACCCATTAGCTAAAGGATTTCAATATAAAGGCAGTCGTTCGCCCTCAATGAATTAGTAAACGCTCTCAAGGCGTTTTTTTTTTGAGTTTAACTCAATCGGAAACAGCTAATATAAGACTCTCCGCGATCGCTATTTTTGTTCAGTCGAATATCTAAAGCCGGTCATTCACCATGATACTGTCCATTGCCATGGCAATCACGGGCGCACATGGCGTTACCGAGGTTTTTGCTGCGGGAATTTGGGGTGTTGGTGGCGCAATCATTCTGGGAATCTTGATGGGGATGCCTATGGCCAATCTAAGCGGCCGGGTTCGACCCGGGGAACCGACTCTGGTGGAAGCCTTGGGATTCGTCTTCCTTTGTGCCGGCATCTCTTTCTGGATGGAAGTCTCTTTTCTACTTTCCTCAATGGTCATGGGTGTTGTCGTGGTCAACTTGGCTAAACATCATGCCAGACCTTTCAATGCGATTGAAGGAATCGAGTGGCCTTTTCTGACTTTGTTTTTTGTTCTGTCAGGAGCATCTGGTCTTTAACTTGAAGTTGATTCAACTTGTGCTAGGTTAAAGCCAGGATCGACTCATAGAAAGGGACGACAATGAAAAAAATATTGGTGTTTGGCTTGATGGTTATTCTTGTGTTTTTGGTTGGCTGTGAGAGCGCCCAACAGAAGGCTTATGATCTGAAGGCAGATACAATCGGTACACACCGAGTTGTTGAAGTCTATACCGAAGCAGGCAACAAGGTTGCAACTATCGAAGATAAAAGTATGAGGTTTGAGCTGGTTGGGGAACGTTCTGTTCGGCTATGGTTGGGTGACAAGAACGAGAAAGTAATGATTGGCAACATGGGATTTATAATTACAGACAAGTGAAGTCCTGCTTGTAGTCCACAAGCAATCAAGTCGCGACTACTACACATAAATCTATTGACATCAAACAGCGCAAAGTGTATAAAAACGCCCTGTCTCGGCGTTATTCGTAACCAACTGAGATGATGTTCCGATCCCCGATAGCTCAGTTGGTAGAGCAGGTGGACACGAAGATAATATTAAAGCCCGCAAGTCATCGACTTAGCGGGCTTTTTGTTTGATTCAGGGCTACAAACGCGTTTTCTTGTCATATAGAGAAACTGGGAATAACATCTATTTATCAATAACTTACCGTTTGTAGCGTTTACACATATCACCTTCTTTAATTCCTGATTGAAGGCAATATTAGATGATACTTGAGTCAGGCATGGGCGAGCGAAAGGACACTGGATTCTGGGATGAAGGCTTTGATGTTCGAGCCTTACATATCTTATCAATAGACTCAAAGAGTTGTTGGTAATTGATCAGAGTAGCTCAAGAATCAATTCGAGTTACAGAAGTTTGGGACATCCTCCGGAGTATCACTGTGGCACGGTCTTTTGAGAGAAGAATTGAGAACGATTTCTCGCAACATTTCTTACGGCTTATATGTCACGACTGCCGAGACATAAACGAGCGTATTATTGATTGAGATATCCAAGATGCCAATTTACACATTCCGTATCAGTATCGGTGAAATTCTATGCTATGCTTGACTGCACTGGCCGAGGGAGGGGTTTGCTCAATCGACATGCATTTTGAGCTTTTTGTGTTAGCAGTATGCCCCCAGGTGATGAAAAATGGGGGCGTTTTGATGCGTGCCAACAGAGGCAGATGGTTACATTGTTTTTCTTCTCAGAAGTCATGTGGACGGCCATCAGATTTAAGCTATTTGCTGTAGTAGCGCGTATCACGAAGGACCTGGAAGATCACGTCCTGCGTTCTGGTGGCTAAGTCGCCGCCGTCAATCGGGTTGTCATTAAGGTCTGTTGCCAAATTGTGATGCTGTGTCGTCGATTTGAAGGGGATAACCAGCTTGCCATGATCATTGATTAACCCTATGTCACTCCAACTTGCAACGGTAACGTTGCGATGGTCATGTGGTGTCGCCAAATCAATACCCAGGCTATAATCCTTGATGGGGTTCTGCACACCCAGACGGGTCAGGATCGTTGGCCCGACATCCATATGGCTGGTACGTTGTGTAATGGTTCTTGGAAGACTGTTGGGCATCCAGAAAATCATGGGTACTCGGACCTGCCAATCGTTAAATGCCGAGTTGTGGCCCCACCGGCCACGCTCCATGAATTCTTCACCGTGATCGCCTGTTATAATAATTAGAGTAGTATCGATATCACCAGATTGTTCCAAATCATCTACGACACGCTGTAGCTGGATATCGATGCCACGGGCTGCATTGTCGTAACGAGCCTTCAGTCCATTAATCTGCGGGGCAAGTTCTTCCCTTGATAATCCGGCATAATCAACCTGTTCCAGATAATCTTTACGGACAATGGCATTTTCCGGGAATGAATAGCGAGCATGGGTTGATTCATAAAACAGAAAACCAAAAAAAGGTTTCGAACGATCCCGTTTTTCTATATCTCGAATAAGAGCGGTAGTATTCGTTTCATCACGCTGCCAGGGTTCACCTTCATTGTTTTCGATCAACTTGTCACGGGGAATTTGACTGAAAATGGTTTGATCGAACTCGGGATACGTGAAACTGGCACCGGAATAGATGAAGTATTGGTAACCGTATTTGTTGAGAACATCAAAAAAAAACAGGGCCCTGCTTGTTGCGTAGAAACATGTCCCACGAATTTCCATGAATTCCATAAAAGAGCGCAAAAAGGCCTTGGCGAGTACCGTTTCCCCCGGAATAATGCTCGGTGAAGTCCCATGCTTTCTGGGCAAAGCTCGACATATTGGGCATGATTTGCGAGGTCAACAGATCCCATCGCATTGACTCTGAAACAAGCATTATGATGTTTAGTGGTTTTTCGACTTCAGAAAATACCAAGGGGTGTTTCGGGTACACCAACTGACTGTTCGATTGGTCCAGTTTGATTGTCGACGTTTTTTTGACATCCATCCCCAACCGCTGCAAAAAAGTGTTCATCTTCATGGGCTGATACAGGGGCATCGCATCACCCCGCTCTAACACATGACCGGACATGTTCGCCCTGCTGTAGCCATAAATGCCACGTTCTGCAATTGTTGCCAAAAGGAACAAGATGAATATTCTGCCAAAGTGAATTTGCATCCGGGGGAATTTGGCAGATAATGATAGGCTGAAAACGTGCACAGCGATAAGCATCGAGGAGTAGCCTGCAACGAGCAGAAAACTGGTTTGGTCAGCCCCCAATGACTCGATGCCACCTGGTGTTGTGATTAAATTCCAGACGAAACCATTCAAATGAAATGTATACAAGTCGTACAAGCGACTATCAAAAAAGACAAACAGGTGGCCAAGCATCGACAATAAGACTGCAAAGAACACCGCAAAGACACGCCATCGCCTGAATATCCCATAACTTATTATGGCTGGTGCTTGATACATTGCTGCATAGGTTAACAAGATCAAAGGAGTGTGAAGTTGATCTCGAAAGGTCTCGACTGGGATTCCGTTTAAAAAATTCGTGCATAAAAACAGGCTAAATATCCATGTGCATATGAAATATATCGTTATATTGACATGTCTAAACATAAGTATTTCCTGCTCCATATATGGAGCCGTGTTTGTAGAGTACGCTTTACCAAACTGTTGTAGATATTGACCAATGGGTCAGAAAACAACTCATGACTTTCCTTTCTTTTCAGTTGGTTGTGGGAACAACCTCTGAATATGGATTGTCATGAGCCCTTTTGGCAAAGCCAAAGAACTCTGACCCCGTCCAAAGGACGGGGGTTTCTACTTCGTACTAAACCTTTTGTTGGATTAGAGAACCTTTCCATTAGGGTTTTCCGAGTTTAGCAGGTGTGCCGACGTGTCTTTCACCTAGGGTGAGCAGACCCGTTTCCACATAAGCCTTGAGTCGATGCTCCATCGCCCTGGCTTTGGCCGGGTCATCAATACGCTCGGAGACGGGCGGGAAATCGAGGGAATATCGATACAGGACCGGTTTCTCCTTGGGAGAGCGCATCAGCAGCAGATCGCCCTCGATAAGAGCGACTTCCTCATTGCCACCGGAAGGCTTAACCACGGCAAAGCCCGCTTCAGTTGGATCGACAGACAAGAGGTTGCGGCCCCACGCCTGATGGGGGGCGTTGGAACCGAGCAAGCCCAGGATCGTCGGCCCGATGTCGACCTGGCTGGCGATCATGCTGCGCTGCTGTCCGCGCAGCGCTGTAAGCTTGGGGCTGTAAAAGAGCAGCGGTACATGGAAGCGGTCTAGCTGCATGCCGGTAATGGCCGGAGCGGATCCGAAGCCATGGTCGCCGGTGACCACGAACAAGGTGTTGGCAAAATAGTCTTCCTGGCTGGCCTTTCTGAAAAACTCGCCGAGTGCCCAATCGGCATAGCGCATGGAGTTCGCCCGCCCCTCAAAACTATTGCCGGTTTCAATCTTTGCAAAGGGCAGCGGGTCAGGCAGGTTGAATGGCGAATGGTTGGTCAGGGTCAAGATTGCGCCGAAGAAAGGACCTTTCTCGGCCAGGTCGCGAAATTCATCGTTGGCGCGCATGAAGACATCGTAATCAGAGACCCCCCAGACCGGGTCGACAAAGGTCGGATTCACGTAATCATAGCGACCGACAAAACGATCAATGCCGTGTTGGCGGAAGAACCCTTCCTTGTTGTCCCACGAGAAGAGGCCGTTGTAGAGAAAGACCGACCCATAACCCATTTGTTCAAGAAGATTGGGGATCCCTGAAAACTCCTGGTTTGCTTCCATGGTCTTCATCAGGTATTCATAACCGGGAAGATTGGGAAACCCGGCCAACGAGGCAAACACTCCCTGGTGGGTATGCGTGCCATTGGAAAACGCATGGTCGAACAGAAGCCCTTCACGACTCAAGGCATCGAAATCAGGAGTCAGGGAAAAGGGCGCACCGAGGGCGCCGACGTGCCGGCCCGAGAAGCTCTCGATCAGGATAACCACCACGTTAAGAGGTTGCTGCCCCTCGCCAGAAAGATTGTTTTCTTGGCGCAAAAGAGGAAACTCAGAGCTCGAAAGATCTTTTTCATCCGACTGGAACAGCATGGCTTTTGTTGTCTGTAGCGCTTCCTGCCGCGGCATTGCCGTGATCCAGAACTGCTGTCCGCCGGTGATCTTTTCCAGGGCACTGCGGCCTAATGTATAAACGCCGTTGAGAGCGAGATTGTTGGCAAAAGCGTCTTCCGAGAAGAAAGCATCCCCCCAGCGTAATGGCGAATTCGTCAATCCTCCCCGGGCACCGATGATCATGACCGCGATAAAAACCACTGCTGTCACTATACGTATCAGCAACCCTGTCGAACCGGGGTCCCGACTTTGCAAGCCCACCTTTCGCGAAAGCCAACGTACGCCGTAACTGAAGAGCACAAACAGGAGCGCCCAGACCAGCAGGTATCGAAAGATCGGATATCCTTCCCAGACCATTCCGGCAACAATCTTCGGGTGGCTCATGTATTCAAACACCAGGGTGTTGAAACGCATTTCGAGTTCACGATAAAACTCGATCTCCGCCAGGCCGGAAAAGATAACCAGCCCCACCAGGGCGCAAAACCCCTGTACCAGCACTTTGCGACAGCGTAACGGCAGCAACACAAGGCATAAAAACAAAGGGATCAGCAGATAGGAGCTGATGGCCACATCAAAGCGCATGCCGACCAGGAAGCTTTCAGTCAGAGTCTCTGCCGCAATTCCGGTGGCATGCAGGCTGTTGCGCCATAACAACATGCCGCGCAATGCCGCGAAGACCAGCAAAAGGAGCATGTAGACGCCTGTCACAAAACGGATTTCAGGCAACGGGAGACATTGTAACAGCCCTGCCTTTCGATGGATGTTTTTATTAGTGTTCATGTCATGGGGTTTCTTCATAACTCAACTTTCGCGCCGCTCCAAGCGGCGCAAATAAAGCGGTTAGATATGATGCCGCAGACCATAGTTCGCCACTTTTGACCAATCATTAGGGCCAAGGTAGCCTAAAACATACGCTTGTTTGGAATGTTTATTGACTGCCAGAAAGATTGTGATTCCATATGTTTCTTTTTCGATCTCATGCAAATTGATCAATGTTTTACCGTCCGGGTCTTTCAGGTTATTAATACAAGTGGAGTGGGTAACCAGCACCATGTTTCTGCCATTCTCTTTATTATCGAATATGTCGCCCAGGAGTTTGCTGCGGCAATCATCAACCAACCAATTCTTATCGATACTTGATCGCCCAAACATGAATTGAGCTGTTTGTTGAGTACGCTTTACCGGACTGTTGTAGATATCTGCATTACCAACGTCCAACAGAGATCTGAAATCATTGCCAAGCTTTATGCTCATCGATTTTCCAGACACGGTAATGCCGCTATCCCCATCCAAACATTGGTTCTCTGATCTATCGCAGCGTTCAGCATGCCTTACCAGAGCAACAACATTCCCCTGAGCCCATTGTGCTGTCAGGTTGAAAGCCTCTTTCCCGTTATTCTCTAAAACACTGCCTGTTTCTTTTGCTTCTAAAAAACCCCAGGTTACTACAATAAAAAAAGTAAAAAACACAATAGCTAGAACAGCATAACCAGTGCCCTGCTTTTTCATGAGCTCACCCTTATTCTCTTATATATGTGCCAGATCGACTGAAAAGGCCCTAATAAGTGGGGTCTTTTATTGAGGTGGTTCCTGACAAACTAAATGAAGAGAGCATAGGGAAACCAGATGACCAGACCATGACGGGAAGTTAACTTTTTTGTCATTTTTCAGCGTAAAGGAGCACTATTTACTTTTCCCTACAAGTGACAGGCTGGGTTTCATGAGCAATAAATAGATAAGGGCATTCGTGAGACGTTCATCTTTAATGAAAGCCCCTGGCCGACCTGTATATCTATGAACTATGTCGCACGGTTAAACGGGGAAGTAGACCTGACTATGCTCGAATCATGAACCGAATTTTGGCAAGAGAATTAACGCCCAAAGGAATGCGGCTAACAGGAGGCTGAGGAATACGGCTGCCGAACCCTGATCTTTGGCACGACCTGAGAGCTGGTGGTGTTCAATGCCAATACGGTTGACAATGGATTCGATGGCACTGTTGATGATTTCAACAATTAGTACCAGCAGTAATGACGCGACCATTAGAGCCCGTTCTGTTCCTGTTTCTCCCAGCCAAAGGGCTACAGGAACAAGAATAATACAAAAAAACAGTTCCTGTCTGAAAGCCGCTTCGAAGCGATACGTTGCAACGAATCCCTTCATGGACCAGCTAAATGCATGTATGAAATGGTCGAAACCGCGACGTTGTTCTTCTGCCGGTCTATCAATGTCATAGCTCACAATGTGCCTCATTCTGGTTAATAAAATACCGTTTTTTACGATTAACTGACAAGCAGCGCCTACGACAGAAGGTTTTCCTGCAACGGCAGGCTGATCGTGAATCTAGTACCTTGATCAATGGCACTCACGACATCGACCTGACCACCGTGAATATTAATAATCGACTTGACCAGGCTAAGGCCGAGACCGCTGCCAGTGGTTGTCCTGCTCCGTTCTCCCCGAAAAAAACGATCGTAGATACGTGGCAAGTGTTCAACAGGTATGCCGGGGCCGCTATCATCAAAAATAAGTAAGGCACGGTCATCGCTTTTGAGTAAAGTTATGGAAACCCGGCCACCTTTGGAAGTGAACTTTATGGCATTGTCGAGCAGATTGGCAAAGGCACGCTGTAGACGACTGCGATCACCGACCACAATTAGAGCCTGCGTGGGGATCTCTGTTGTGAAAATGATGTCTTTATCATCGGCTACCGTGGCAAAGAGGTCGCTGACGTCACGAACAATTTCATTCAGATCGACAGTCTCTCCTGATAACGGGCGAATTCCGGCATCAGTTTCGGCAATTTCGAGCATTGTGTTGATAATGCCGACCAAGCGGTCGCTCTCCTCGATCACAGCACTGGCTAGTTCTTGATATTCTTCCAGAGTCTGTGGACCGGTCAAAGTTGTCTCGGCCAGACCGCGTATGCGAGTCACAGGGCTGCGCAGATCATGGGCGACGTTGTTGGTAACATCCTGAAGTTCTCTGAGCAAAACCTGTATTCGCACTTGCATTCTATTGAACGAACTGATCAGGTTGTTGATTTCCATGCTGCCGCCGTTAGATGGGATCAGTTGTGACAAATCCCCAGCGCTGATGCGATTGGCAGATTGGCGGACTTTCTCAATGCCTGTCAGGGCATGGCGAGCCATCGCAAATCCGATACTGCCACCACTTAGCAGCAGCAGGGCAAATGCAAAGAGAAAGGTTTCAACGAAGTTTTTTAGCAAACGGTCATCTTGAGTCAACGAAGTCCCGATCTGCACGATAGAACCCTTACCAAGATCATGGAAGATACTCCGTGCACGGTTGCCATGGATTGAGTCTCTGATTGTCTCATAACGGCTTTCCTGTGAGACATTAAGTAGATCTTGTTGGGCTGGAACGTTCCATTCAGGAGTGTCCGAAGACATGATTTTTTCTTTTTTCGGTGAATAGATACGAAAGAAGGTCTTATCGTTCCCCTCCTCATCGGCTTCTTTCTGAGCTTCGGTAAGCAGATCAGCAAATCCCTCCTCTTGATAGATACGAGCTAATTCCTGCGCATCCCCAAGCAGTTCGGTGTCGATCCGCAACATCAGGTCTTTAGACAAACTGTAATAAACCATGCTGAAGACAACTAAGGACAGTGATGAAAAAAGGATGGTGTAGAGAAGTGTCAGACGGACGGATAGTTTACGAAACATGTCAGTCTCTCTTCTCCAGTAGGTAACCAACACCGTGAATGGTATGAATCAGTTTGTGCGAAAAGGACTTGTCGATTTTTTCGCGTAAACGGCAGATCCTTGATTCGACCACATTGCTTTCCGGATCGAAGTTGTAATCCCAGACATGCTCCATGATCATTGTCTTGGAGACCACCCGCCCGGCATTGCGCATCAGATATTCCAACAAAGCGAACTCACGCTGCTGGAGTTCAATTTCCCTCTCGTCGCGAAAGACCTTGCGCCGGACAATGTCCATAGTTAGGTTGTTGACCGTCAAACGGGTCGGTTCTTCTTGAAGCTGACTACGCCGCAACAAGGCCTGGACTCGTGCCAAAAGTTCTGAAAAAGCAAACGGTTTGACAAGATAATCATCGCCACCGGTCTGAAGGCCAACAATACGGTCATCAACCGTTTTTTTGGCACTTAAAACGATAATTGGGAGTTTGATTTTCTCTTTGCGCAATCGCTCAATCAAAGACAGGCCATCAAGCCTCGGCAACATGATGTCAACCACGGCAACATCGTAGGGTGCACTCTGTGCCATGAACAACCCTTCTATACCATCGCCGGCACGATCTACGGCATAGCCCGCCTGACTAAAGCCCTTTTTGACGAACTGAGCCGTCCGGTCATCATCTTCCACAAGCAGGATGCGCATCTCTTCTCATTCCTCAGACAGCCGACGTGGACTTAAAAAGACAATAGATTAAATTGATGTAAGTTCTTACAAGGCAGGGATGGATCTTTGGCCCGCTACCTTGATATGTGCCATGCCGGCGACCGGTGGCTGCCAGGCATTGAGTCGGTTCCGGTAAACATAGTCCGCCCCCTGATAATAGCTAATATTCCTTTGTACCAGAATTTCTGACTTTTGTGCAGGATGTTCGGTGGCCTGAGCTGAAGCCAACCCCTCCTGCAACTGCATTTTATGTTGAGGACTGAGGATTGCCATGGACTTACCATCAAATAAACCCAGGTTCTGGTAATTACCAATCAAGGACCGCCCCTGATCAGGCGCCATTGCAAGGATATCCTTGCCAAAGAATGCAGAGCGATAACTCATATTAAGCAGGCTGAGCAGGGTCGGAGCGAGATCGATCTGGCTTGACACGCGATCGACTTGTCCCGGGATGATGGATTTCGGAGCATAGATCCAAAGTGGAACATGGTAGCGTTCCACCGGCAATGCACGTTTGCCGGCACTACCCGACTGATGGTCGGCAACGATGACGAACAGGGTGTTACCAAACCAGGGTTGTTGCCTGGCTTTAGACAGAAACTCTCCGATAGCGTGATCGGTATATTTTACTGCGCCGTTACGCCCCGTGCCAGAGGGGATGTCTATTTGTCCTTCCGGATAGGAATAAGGGCGATGATTGGAAGTCGTCATCAGGTGCAGGAAGAAGGGTTGCCCCTCGGCATTTGATTGGTCGGCCACCTTGATCGCCTGTTGGAAAAGATCGGCATCAGACATACCCCAGGCGTTGGAAAAGCTAATTTCGCTATCCGGTACACTTGACTGATCCACAACCTGATAGCCATTGCCGCTGAAAAACGCCCCCATGTTGTCAAAGTAGCTACGACCACCATACATAAAAAACGATTGGTAACCTTTGCTATTGAGGACATTGCCGAGCGACCATTGATCTGACTCCCGCCCGATCCGTTTGACGATAGAACGCCCCGGTGTTGGTGGGATCGACAGGGTCACCGCTTCAAGACCGCGAGTGGTTCTGGTGCCGGTTGCGTAGAAATTTGAGAAGAACAAACTCTGGGCGATGAGAGCGTCGAGATTTGGGGTCAGATGCTCATCATTACCGAAAAAAGCAAGATAATCGGAACTTAGACTTTCCACCATTACCAGAATGACATTCAGCTTTTTTTCCGGGCCGGTCTGCACAATATCGCGTCTGATGTCAAAAAGGTTGCTACCCACAAAGGTAGCGTTCGGTTCGGAAATTTCCTGTTTCAACAGAGCGGAAGCTTCCTCTGGGGGGAGATGTTCGTAGAAATGCAGGTAATCGAGATCATTGTTTCGAAAGGCAGCGACGAACTGGTAAGGGCCATTGCCGGCAAGTTCGTTCTGGTAGACGTTTGCGGAAACAGTGCACACTGACTGATCGAGCCCGCCATACACGGCGAGAGGCAACAGCAGCGCCAATCCAGCGGCCATGGTGCGCCGGGAGAATCGTTCCTCTGTGAACAGAGCCTTCTTGATGGGATGACGCAGGCCGTAGTAGACGAACGCAGCCACCACCACCAACCCGGCCAAGAGCGGGACGACCGGGTAGGACTGAAAGATATTATCCGTTACCTCGCGCCGGTAGATCAGATAATCGATGGCAATGAAATTGAAACGGACACTGAATTCGTCCCAAAAAAAGTATTCGGCGATCGCGATAAAGGTCAGGGCATAAAAGCCGGCGAAGAGCATAAACTGAACCCAGTAACGATGCAGGCGTGACCGCCAGAGCCGTTCCGGGACCAGCCATAGATAGAGAGCAGGCAAGATCAACGCATAGGCGCAGAATCCAAAATCGAAGAGCATTCCTCGACCGAAGACCTGGAGAAAACCACCCAGGGAAAGATCCGCTTCCGACCAACTGTAAGCGAGCAGCGCCAGGCGGGTAAGAAAAGACAAGGTCATGGCAACAACAGCAATAATCACCAACAGGTTGAAGCGTGAGGATCTCATGTTAATTCCTTGTTATTGTGCCTGAAGCTTCAGGTGTGAGCCGGTCCGTGATTATCGGGCAATACGCGTCGGCATAAAACAATCGGGCCCACACAACAGCACTCATCCAGCAGATGGCCAGCGTGGTCAGGTCATGACTCAAGAAGTGCGCGCCACGAACCTGTTGTGCAAACCCGAACAAAATCCCGAGGAACAGGGGCAGCAGCAGACTGAACCGAGGCCAGGGGGCGGCACGACGACGGAGGGCGAAAAAAAGGCTGAACCAGGCAAAACCGCCGCTTGAATGGGCTGCGGGAAAAGCATGCCCGACCGAGGCGTGAAGAGGCACGTGGTCGAAGATGCGGATATAGGGCTGGGCACCGCCGAAGATTTTCAGGTCCCAGGGTGAATAGATATGTGTCACAGCTTTAAGCCCGCCAATAATGGCCGGTCCACTGATTCCGGCAAGCAAAGCAAAAGCCAGGTCCCTACGATAAGGCTTCAATTTGGGGAGAAAAAATGATCCCACGAGCAGAAGCAGCAGGATGATAGCCATGGCGACAACCAGGTAACGCCCACCGTTATGGAGCAGGTCTTGGGTCAACCAGTGGGACTTATAAGTCCACTTCCCCAGGGCGGAGTCATAGAAATGTTGACTTATCCAGATATCCAAGCCGGTATATTCGGAACAGATGGCAAACAGGGCAGCAACGCATGGTACCGTATAATTCACTGCAAATTGTCGTTTGAGCATGCTTTATCACTCGTCACCGGACAACATTACCCCCGCCTAAAAAGACGAGTCATTACGGGGTTCGATTGAAATGATTCAAAAATAGACGGCATAGAAAACCAAACTTCAACCGGGGCAGGTTGTGAGTTAAGTTTGGCCGGAGGGCTATCTATGCCGTCCAAGATTATGTCAGTATGGAGAGAGCATATGACTGGGGCATGACGAGAAGATAACCATTTGGTTATCTTCGGGGCATATAAAGAAGACTTCAAATTTAAGTTTCATAAACTAGCAGATTTTATTGACAATTATGATTCAGACATGAACTCAAAATAAGTTACGAGAGAGAAAATGAAAGACCCATTATCCTCAGAATGTCCGCTGTGCGGAAGAAGTTCCATGTGACATTGCTTGGGAAAAGCATTACCAATGAAATACGTGTTGGGCTTTTATATATCTAATACGGCAGAAAAAAAGGCTCGAAGAAAATCGGAAGGAACACTTCGCTGAACACGCAAAGAAATTAAAGGATTCTGGCAATCTACTATATACTTTTATATATATACTTTTATATGATGTTGGTTCGGGTATTCACATGAAGTTGTTCCTCATTGACAATTCATAGAATCAGCATGCGAGTATTATCCTATTCCCCTCTAAAGCCCCCTGAGAACTGAACCGAAGAATATTTGACGGCAACATCAACATTGGCCTGGCTGTTGCAAAAGATGTTAGGCCAAACACAGCGAATTACGTTGAAATTTGTGCCACAATTTGTTACACAAGAATGACCCGCAACGCACTTGCTGAGAAGACCTTTCAGATTAATTTCAGGTACTTAGAAATGTTTGGCGACAGTAGGGAGTGTCCCATCAACTCACGCCAAATTCATGCTAATCCAGGTGAGGACGTCTTATTAACAATCGTTTCCGGTTATGTAAATTTATCAACCAACGTCCAGCGTTTGGACACTATTTTTTGTCTAATCTGTATTGACACCACGAGGAACAAAGTGTATAAAGTCGCCTTGCTTCTGTGTTTTCAGTAACAGCGAAGCAATATTCCGATCCCCGATAGCTCAGTTGGTAGAGCAGCGGACTGTTAATCCGCTTGTCGCTGGTTCGAGTCCAGCTCGGGGAGCCAACAAATCAGAGGGTCAGCTTAACGGCTGGCCCTTTTTTGTGTCTTCGGTATGAAGATCGGTATAAACTTAGCGGATCTGAAATCAGTCATTGCGAAGATTATCGGGGCTCCAACCCTTTCACGGCGTCCAACTACATGATACGCAGGGAAAAGTTGTGAACGAGTACAAACTGACATTCACTGTGACGATAAAGAAACAAGATGATCCGGCCGCGAGAAAACAAGCCAAAGATATCGCTGAAGCCGTCAGTAAGGTTGTCTCGGATGCCGATGCGAAGTTGCAACAGGTCTTTACGGATCAGCCACCAAGGGGTGTTCGCATGGACTGAGACATAGCTTGGTAAGGCGTCAATCAGACGGCATTTGCCTGGCTGTGAATACATACGAATTGGTGACGTAACATCCTGAGACAATTTCAATGTGCAACAGAATGTTTGGGAAAAACGCCGGGGGGCTTGCCTGAACAATCAAGAGCTGAGCTACATATAATCCGGAGCAGACCTTCCCATTATTCCCCGTTGTTCCCGGTGTTGTCACCGGTTGACAATTTTCAGAGAATGGAATAATGTCACGCCATGTTTAGATCTCTGGTTAAATTCGCAGTACCCCTTATGCTACTCCTAACCCTGGTGTCTCTGTCCGGCATTGTCTCTGCTTCAGTCGGTAAATCTAGTGCCGTAGCTGATTTATGCTGCGACTCTACAGACGAACAGCAGGCTCCGGTAACTGATGACGATTGTACAGACCATAGCTGTAGCCACTCCTGCTGTAATGCATTTACTCTAACCAGTCATGCTCAACTCACCTCCTTGCCCAAAGACCCAGAAACATTGCAATGGTCCCCGATTTCTGAACCTTCATCCGGTTGTATACGATCAATCGATTATCCTCCTGAAACTCCCTGTTTTCTCAAAATGGTAGGCATTTAAACCGATTGTTCTTTTAACCGGCCCATATTCTGGTTATGTGAACCGGTTCCGTTCCCTGCACCAACCTCTGTTGGTAATGGAACCGCAAGAGAATCAATACACAGCCAGACAACCAAACTGCTCCTTTAACAATTGATTGAAAGGTTCGTTATGCGTCGAATGGTGTTACTCATTGTGGCAATCGTGTTGGTTGGTGGTGCTGTTTATCTTAGTTCTAAAAGCAGTTTTCAGCCATCTCAAGAGCTGGTTAGCTCAGTAGTTTCTGGTGATATGGCGCCTGACTTTCAGCTTGAGGATACAAAAGGCAACCAGGTGTCCTTGTCGGATTTGCGTGGCAAGGTTGTGCTGGTAAATTTCTGGGCAACCTGGTGTCCACCATGCATAGAAGAGATGCCTTCGATGGAGAAACTCAATGAGGTCATGGCTGGCAACGACTTTGTCATGCTGGCGATAAATACGGAGGGTAATGGCCGAACTGTTGTTCCAGCATTTCTGGAGAAGACCCCCTATACCTTTCCCATTTTTTTTGATGACAACGGTGTCGTACAGAAACTTTATGGAGTTTATAAGTTCCCGGAATCTTTTATCATTCGGAAAGACGGAACTGTTGCCGAGAAGATCATTGGTCCGCTCGACTGGGCCAGTCCTGACACTATTGCCTATTTCAAGACTCTGATCAAAGGATAATCAAATTGCTGCAACAAACTACTGATATAACCTACTGGATTGCGTTTACCGCCGGAACTCTATCTTTCGCCTCGCCCTGCGTGTTACCGCTGATTCCCTCGTACCTGACCTACATTACCGGGTTGTCCTTCAGTCAACTTGACGAAGCGCACCCAAACGCCAAGGTACGCTTGACGGTTGTTCTCCATTCTCTCTGCTTCATTTTCGGTTTTTCCGTCATTTTTATCCTGCTGGGTGCAATTGCCGGTATTGCTTCCAGTCAAATTGAGGGTTACCTGCGTGAGGGCCTGGAGTGGATCGAAAAGATCGGCGGATTGTTGATTATCCTGTTTGGCGTGCATCTGACCGGTTTGTTTCATTTTGGAGCTCTCCTCGGCGAGAAAAGGGTGCAACTCCATAAGAAACCGGGTGGTTTCATCGGGACTTTCATGGTTGGGATTGCTTTTGCGGCTGGTTGGACCCCTTGCATTGGCCCAATCCTCGCATCGATTCTGGTGGTAGCCGCCTCTTCAGGTCAGGTCGGTGAAGGTGTCGGTTTGCTTGCGGTCTACTCCTTGGGACTGGGCGTTCCTTTCTTGCTCTCGGGTCTGCTTTTTCACCAATTTCTGACCGCCTTTAAACGGTTCCGTAAGTACATTCGCCTGATTGAAATCGCCACCGGCGTTATGCTGATTACTGTCGGCATCATGCTCATGTTCAATTTGTTGGGGGAGATCACTATGTTTTTCTATCAGTGGGTTCCTGTCCGGGGATGATTTTCGTATGGTGAAACAGCCCTTATTAACCTATCTTTTAATTTTAGAGGACTATAGATATGTCACAGTCTGACCAGGCAGCCAAGGCAAACTGGACGCTGCTTTTTTTGTGTTGGCTTTTAGCCAGCGTGTCAACCACGATAAGTGTCTTTTTCAGTTCTGTGCTGGATTTTGCACCCTGTGTCTTGTGCTGGTATCAGAGGATATGTTTGTTCCCTTTGGTCTTGATTCTGGCGGTAGGCCTTTTCCCCTTTGATAAAAGCGTTGTTAAATATGCTCTCCCTCTTGCAATCGTAGGCGGTCTAACGGCCCTTTATCATACCTTGCTGTATGGTGGTGTCATCCCGGCGAACTTACAGCCCTGCTCGCAGGGTGTCTCATGTACAGAAAAATACATAGAGCTGTTTGGTGTTGTGTCAATACCAATGCTTTCATTCTTCGCGTTTTCAACAATTATAGCCCTTTTACTTATCCTGAAAAGGAGAACATCATAATGAAGTACGTTCTGTTTGGAGCCGCATGTCTTGTATTGGTCTTGGCCTTTGTGTTCGGCAGTTCCTATTACAAAGGACAACAGGCTGAAAAGTATGGATTTTTGGCCCAAGAAAATGCTGAACTTTTCGTAAGAGATCATTCTCAGACGCTCGGCAGCGATGATGCGAAAGTTTATCTGGTAGAGTTTATGGACCCTGCCTGTGAAACCTGCGCAGCTTTTGCACCTTTTATTAAGAAGATAATGGCCGACAATCCAGGTAAAATTAAACTGGTTCTGCGTTACGCCCCTTTTCATGATGGCGCCGACTATTTCGTCAAAATTCTTGAGGCCTCCAGGAAACAGGGGAAATACTGGGAAACCTTGGATATCATGTTTAAATCGCAACCCTACTGGGCCAGTCACAGCAACCCTCAGCCGCAAAGGATATGGGAATTTCTTCCGAGAGTAGGCCTCGATATTGAGCAATTAAAAAAAGACATGAATGACCCTGCTATTATAAAAATCATTGAGCAAGACCTTGCCGATGCCAAAACGCTGAATGTACAAAAAACTCCAGGGTACTTTGCAAATGGGAAACCTCTCCAGAACTTTGGCTACAAACAATTGCATCAATTGATTCAATCTGAGCTCAATGCAAATTACCCGAATTAGTTTCCATCCGGAAACTAGATAGGATTTAAACTTCAAAGCCATCACCCCAGTGCCCAAGATGTTGCGCTCGGGGAGCCATCAAATCAGAGGGCCAGTCTAATCACTGGCCCTTTTTTATGTCTTCGGTATCAACATCTGCACCTGTGCTTCTAATCTCCAGCGTCTGCCACATAGCCATCACCGACGCCATCCAGGTGGTTGGGGACAGTCCCTCATGTTCTAATGCTTTAATAAACCCGGAAATTAGCATGTTGTCATCCGGAAACTCCGGATAAAACAGTCACAGTTTCGATCTGGAAACGAGCAATTTTTCGCAAGGTCAAGGAAATCAAGGATTTGAGCGGAGGCGTAGTCCTTTACGCCGCACAATTAAATCCGCCGATTGACGCAGAGATTGTGGAAAAGGGCCGTTTCCGGACGAAAACTAATTCGAATGGATATCCTTAGATCGCCTTGCCTATCAAAATCTCCATAAATAAATCTCTTTAATAACAGCTGCTTGGAATTAAATAATTAAAGATGAGAATATCTTAACTTTTTTGTTGACATGAACTAATTTTAATGTTAAAAGTTTAATCAACAGTGAGGAACAAGTCACAAACAAAATCGATAGGAGGACGTCATGAAAACTCAAAGCCGCTTTATGGATAATGTGAAAAGCAGTTACCTGGTTCTGGTTATTGCCATACTCGGAATCTTTGCTTTCATCTCGGCCGTATTGATCGCGTGGCCTGCACTTGCTTACATCGGCTCGAAACTTTTTAACTAGCCTTAGGCAACCAACCCTCTCATCCGGTGAGAGAAACCATAGGAGAAACACCATGACAACCGCAGCCAATATCGTCAGCACCGTAAAAGCAAGCTACACAATCGCCGTAATGGGTGTCCTTGGCGTCTTCGCCTTTGTCTCCGCTATTCTGATCGCTTGGCCAGCCCTCGCCTATCTCGGCGCCAAGATGTTCAACTAAGGAATCACGCGAGCAGATTAATCTTGCTCTGAATAAGCAAAGCAAAAAGGCCGTCCTCTTCGGGGATCGGCCTTTAGTTTTCTGTATCACGTGCCAGTGAACTTCATTTTCGGGCAATCACAAGTCATCTCACTCCCAAGATCATGTGTCCGAAACCAATCTCTCCACGAACCACCTGAATGGACGTCCCAGAAGGCACTCAAGGCCAATCGCTCGCGGACGTCCGGTGCAAGTCCGGCGGCTCAATTGACATGCTCTCGTCATACTCCAAAGTCGGAATTATCGATGTCGCACATGGTGCATTTATAGTGGGAATCCCATTGGGCTAAATCTTTGACAAATAAAGAATTTGAGCTAAATTCATTCAAGTAGGATGGCAAAGTTCAGGGATAAAACAAACAGAAAATTCAGAGAAATATAACTCCGCGGCGAACGAAACACCTTCGATTAAACAATAGATTCGCTGTTCTTAAGTATTTATAAAGTCCTGTAACGGACCTCAGCCTGGGAGCAAAGCATGAAAACTAAGGCCTTGGCGATTTGCTTGATGACTTTATGCCTATTCTCTTGCGGAAGTGGCGGTGATGGCGATGACAACGATTCCACTCCAACGACAGTGAACATCTCCGTTTCTATCGGGAAGCTTGGTGCCAACATCTCCGATGCAGATTCAAAGTGGTGGGGCGGAGTTAAGGGACCGGACGGTAAGATTTACGGCGTACCATTCTCGGCAGACGATATCTTGATTATAGATCCTGTGACGAACACAGCGACCAACAGCACTATGGGGGCGGACCTTTCCGGTTCTGGCAAATGGGCGAACGGAAGCCTCGGGACTGACGGAAAAATCTATTGTGTTCCTTACAATGCTGCAGATGTTCTAATTATTGACACATTCGCTGGAACTGCTACGCGCACCAACTTTGGATTGGATCTCAGCGATACCAGCAAATGGGCTGGCGCGGTTTTGGGGACTGATAACAAAATTTATTGTATCCCTCGAGATTCAACGGACATCCTGATCATTGATCCGTCCACCGGCACTGCCATGCGTAGCTCTATGGGGGCCGACCTTGCCGGTTCCAACAAATGGTCCGGGGGTATTTTAGCAAAAAACGGAAAAATTTTTGGCGTCCCCCGCGATTCTCAGGACATTTTGATCATTCAGCCGTTAAATGGGAGTGCCTCTCGTGACACTATGGGAGCTCCTTTATCAAGCGATCACAGATATGCTGACGGGATTTTAGCTCCGGACGGGAATATCTATGCCATCCCCTACAACAACTCCTCTGCCATCCTGATCATTGATCCGGTTGCCAGCATTGCTACTCTCACCACTAT
Organism: Desulfuromonadales bacterium; assembly: GCA_014860225.1. Classification (GTDB taxonomy): domain Bacteria; phylum Desulfobacterota; class Desulfuromonadia; order Desulfuromonadales; family BM103; genus M0040. The sequence continues at coordinate 1,003 of JACZKE010000030.1, read as the reverse complement.
GGGCGCGGATCTTTCCGAGTCAGGGTGGTCAGAGGCGATTCTTGGACCAGACAATAAGATCTATGCCGTTCCTTATACAGCTTCCGACATTCTGATTATTGACCCGGAGTCTGGAACGGCTTCTCGTACCCCGGTTGATGGTGTAGAGGAGACCGTGGCAGGCAAGTGGGTCATGGGAGACATTGTTAATAATAAAATCTACGGCATACCTTATGGCTCTGAGAACATTATCCTCGTGCAGTTGAGGTAAAGGGAAGCGAAAGATAGCCTCCAGGTTGCCAGTATTGGCAAATAATGTCATTGGTTCATCCTGGGATTACCCTAACCTGAAAGGAATTCATGATGGCAGCCAAAAAAATCCTGATGCTGGTAGGTGATTTTGTCGAAGACTATGAGGCCATGGTGCCCTTCCAGGCGCTGCTGATGATTGGCCACACCGTCCATGCTGTCTGTCCGGGCAAGAATGCAGGCGAGTCGGTGCGTACGGCAGTCCATGATTTCGAGGGTGATCAGACTTATAGTGAAAAGCCTGGTCATAACTTTGCCTTGAATGCGACCTTCGACGAGATCAAGGTTGCAGATTATGACGCTCTGGTTATCCCCGGAGGTCGGGCCCCGGAGTATATTCGCCTCAATGAAGCCGTATTGAAGATCGTGCGGCATTTTACCTCAGGCAACAAGCCGATCGCGGCCGTTTGTCATGGTGCTCAGGTCTTGGCCGCGGCCGGGGTTCTCAAGGGCCGATCCTGTTCCTGTTATCCTGCGGTTGGACCGGACGTCACGATTGCTGGAGGAACGTTCGTCGACATCCCCATTGATCAGGCTCACGTTGATGGAAATCTGGTCACTGCTCCGGCCTGGCCTGCTCATCCAGACTGGCTCTCCAAATTCTTGGAGGTCCTTGGTACAAAGATCGAATTGTGAAGCCGCTGAAAACCGTTGGGAAAGGGGGCGCTTGAAAGCAAGCGCCCCCTTTAATGTCTCTGGATCGAATGCCCCATGT
>JACZKE010000029.1 GCA_014860225.1 Desulfuromonadales bacterium | reverse complement strand
GTCGGCATGGGGATTCTGCCGTTGCAGTTCAAGAAGGGAGACGATCGTAAAACTCTCGCCATTGACGGCAGCGAAACGTTTGATCTGATAGGACAGAATACGCCGATCGAACCCGGACAGGCTATCACTCTGCGCATAAATTGTGCTGATGGCAGCAGCCGGGAGCTGGTGGTGACCTGTCGCATCGACACAGCTAACGAAGTGCAGTATTTCCAGAGTGGCGGCATTCTAAATTATGTGTTGAAAAACCTGATGCAATAGTTGCGTCTCAATTGGGGACATGTACTTAGTTACGTGTCCCCAAAGTTTTTTGCAGCTTGTTTACGGCTCGGAAACCTCCTTGGGTTTCTGGTCTATGTTATGGCTTGGAGGGGGGATGCTGTCGAGGGAGGATGTTTCCGTATACCATCCGCGGCAGCCGCAGCAGTCAACCTTGTGGAAACTGCTCGATGCGCACTACGCCACATTCGAACGGGATTATGAGCAGACGTTCCGCAAGGGTTATGGCTATCGACGCGCGGTTGTCGCTTATGTAGTTCGGGATTATCTGAAATGCGGTGACCTGCGCGAAGGCTTTGCCCGCGTTCGCTGTCCAGACTGCTGCCATGAGTACCTGCTCACCTTCAGCTGCAAGGGGCGCTGGTTCTGCTCAAGTTGTCATGCGAAGAAAGTTGTCCAGTTCGGCGATCTGTTGGGAAGCACCATCCTTTCTCCCCTACCGCATCGCCAGTACGTTTTTACCCTGCCAAAAATTCTGCGCGTCTATTTCCGCTACGACCGCAAGCTGCTCACCAAGTTGTGCCAATGCGCCAACCGCTGTCTGCACCGCTACTTCAAAGCAGCGTTGAATGCGAAGACCAGTCAGCTCGGCACCGTGACCGCGATTCAGATATTCGGCGATTACGGGCGCTGGCATCCGCATCTGCACCTGCTGGTAGCCGACGGGCTGTTTATGCCGAACGGTAGCTTTCACGTCATGCCGGATCTTGGCCTCAAGCCCTTGCAGGAGTTGTTTCGCGATGCAGTGCTGAAGAAGTTGAAAAGGGAAGGGAAGATCGATGATGAATTCATCCGCATGCTGGTGCAGTGGCGGCATGTGTCCGGTTTCAATATCCACAACGGCGTCAAGATAGATCGTCGGGACAATAATGGCCGTGAAGCGCTTGCGCAGTACATCATTCGCAGTTCTTTCGCTTTGGAAAAGATGCAGTACATTGAAGACTCGGGGACGGTGATCTACCGCTCGAAGATGGGTCATGGTAAGAACAAGAGGAACTTCGAAATTTTCAGCACGGAAGAATTCATCGCCCGGATCACCCAGCATATTCCCGAGAAGAGCTTTCAGCTTGTGCGCTACTACGGCTGGTATTCGAACCGGGCGAGAGGCGACAGCAAAAAGAAGACGGCAAAAGACAGTACGGACATTACGTCTGCCGCCACCGAGGTCCTGATCCTCACCGAACCGCCGCAGAAGAAGATTCCATCCAAAACCTGGCGGGAATGCATCAAGAAGGTCTGGGAAGTTGATCCGCTGGCCTGCCCGAAGTGTGGCGGGGAGATGAAGCTCGTCAGCTTCATCGACGAGCCGCTGCTGGTCCGTCGCATCCTGGAGCACCTCGACCTCTGGCAGGAGTGCCTTCCGAAGGGCCTGCCGCCACCACAACACCACGAAGACATGGTTGAAGGGGTGTCTGCGAAGCGTTTGACGACGGGTGGGGTCGTTACGACGAAACAGGGAGCACGTTGCACTGACGGTCGACGGGGACATGTCCTTGATACGTGTCCCCGCCAGAGGTAAGGGATGCGTGCGTGCAAAATCTAAGGTTTTCATGTGATTTTAAGGTGTTGAGATGCTTTCCCTGCCGGGGGTTTGAGTTTGACATGGTTTTGACTGTGGGGTAGAAGGGAAGAACAGTCAATTTTGGCGGATGATGCAGTCACGGCGGGGAGAATAGGGCGATGTCGGCGCAAACCACGAAAAGCAAATTCCTATCACTTCATCCTTGTCGTGGTTGATCCGACCTTCGAGTCTTTGCTGATTGCTGAGAAAATATCTCATCTTTGTTCCGGGATGGGGAAGACGCGGGTATGGACGATATTAAACAAGGTTCAGTCAAAAGATATGGAATCAATCATGCTGAGCGAACTCAAAAAAAATAGAGACGCTGGGGGTAGTGCATTTCGATGATGAATTGATGAATGCCGGTTTGAGGGGGTCTCAGATTGGAAAGAGTAAGACTCAAGATGACATGAAGAAGATAATAAAAAACTGTCAGAGACTAAATAAACCTGTTGGCGGCTATGGTTATTGTAAAACAAAAGATGAACATGGAAAGCTGAAAATATGACAATAATTACTCATGATATTAAAGACATCTCCCTGGCTGACGATGGATTAAACCGTATTGAATGGGCTTTTAATGAAATGCCTGTGCTGCAGGTCCTTATAAAGCGTTTTGCCCGGGAAAAACCCCTGAAGGGCTTACGCATGAGCGGTTGTCTGCATATTACCACCGAAACAGCCAATCTGGCCCGCGTTCTGGTTTCAGGAGGTGCCGACCTGGTCCTCTGTGCCAGTAACCCCCTCAGCACCCAGGACGATGTGGCGGCCGCCCTGGTCGGCCACTTCAAGATCCCTGTCTTTGCCGTTAAGGGAGAGGATAATCAGACCTATTATCAGCACATTGATGCCGCTCTGGCCCACCGGCCCCAGATAACAATGGACGATGGTGCTGATCTGGTGAGTGAAATGCACAAAAAAAGAAAGGATCTGCTGAGTAACATGCTGGGCGGGACGGAGGAGACAACGACCGGTGTCATCAGGCTGCGGGCAATGGCTCGTGAAGATGCGTTAAAGTTTCCCATTATTGCCGTTAATGACGCCATGACCAAACATTTATTTGACAACCGTTACGGCACTGGCCAGAGCACCCTTGATGGAATTATACGATCCACCAATATCTTATTGGCAGGCAAGGTCTTCACTGTAGCGGGTTACGGCTGGTGTGGCCGCGGCATTGCCATGCGGGCCAGGGGTCATGGTGCTCATGTAATTGTCACTGAAGTTGATCCGGTCAGGGCATTGGAAGCGGTTATGGATGGTTATCGTGCCATGCCGATGCTGGAGGCTGCAGCTGTTTCCGATTTCATCATCACGGCCACCGGCGATAAACATGTCATTGATCAACCCCATTTTGAAGTAATGAAGGATGGCTGCATCCTTGCAAATTCAGGACATTTCAATGTCGAGATCAATATTGCCGCTCTGGAGAGTCTGGCGCATAAAAAACAGCGGCCCAGACAATATGTTGATGAATACCGTTTACAATCCGGCCGCACTATCCGTTTGCTTGCCGAAGGCCGTTTAGTCAATCTGGCGGCTGCCGAGGGCCATCCTTCCGCAGTTATGGACATGAGTTTCGCCAACCAGGTTCTCTGTGCCGAATTCATCTGCAACAGCACGGAACGCCTGGAAAACAAAGTATATACCGTTCCGGATGAAATTGATCAGGAAATCGCCCGCTTGAAGCTGAGCGCGATGAAAATTGACATTGATATCCTTACGGAAGAACAGGAGAAATATTTATCTTCATGGCAGGAAGGCACCTGAAAAAACGTGAACACAGCCATTGAAATTATCGGCACCGAATCTTTAGGGGTCCGCGGCCTGAGTTGTCTGGTTACAGCAGGAACCAGGCGGATCGTCATTGATCCCGGGGTGGCATTGGGTTATTGGCGGCATGGCCTGCTTCCCCACCCGTGCCAGGTTGCGGAAGGTGAACGGGTGCGGCAACGGATCATTGAGGCATTGGAAGATGCCACGGATATCGTGTTCAGCCATTTCCACGGTGATCATGTTCCCCTTCGCGAGGCGAATCCATACCAACTGGCTATTCGGCAGCTTCCGGCAAACTTTCACAAGCTTCGGGGATGGAGTAAGGCGGCTGACGATTCTGGAGAGGAAATGCAGCACCGCGCCCGCGACTTATCGGAACTGTTGGGCTCGAACCTGCGAATGGCCGAAGACGGGTCAGACGGCCCCATGAGCTTTTCGCCGGCCATGCCGCATGGCATCAACGGCAGTCCGCGAGGTACTGTCATGATGACCCGGATCGAGCTGGAGAATAAGGTTTTCGTGCATACATCGGATACCCAGCTTTTAGACGAAACGGTTATTGATTTTATCCTCGCCTGGCAGGCGGATATAGTTCTGGCAGGTGGGCCGCCTCTTTATATCGGGACACTCCCGGATGAACTGCGCAGAGTGGCATGGCGGAATAGTCTGCGTCTGGCCGCACATGTGGACACCCTGATCCTTGATCATCATCTCATGCGTGACCATCAGGGCCCAGAATGGCTTGACGCTTTATCGATGGCAGCCGGGAATCAGGTATACTGTGCAGCTGATTTTATGGGGAGAAAGCGGGCTTTCCTCGAGGCAGAAAGGTCCGAACTTTATAAGGCAATGCCTGTTCCCGCAGGCTGGCATGAGAATTACGCCAAGGGCTTGATCAGTACTGAGGGATATCGTTGTTGAGTACCTGGAAGAAGCGTTGCGGAATTTTAGGCAAAAACAAGAAGCCCCCCTTTATTGCGTACGTTTTTCTTTCATGTTTATTAATTACCACCCTTGTCGGTATAGGTTTTGCTGCCATGCCGGCAGGGGATACGGGCAGGGCCGCCATGATAAATGAACCGGAAAAGAGCTCAATGACGGACATGAAGAACCTGAACATAACAGTCATCTATGACAATAATCCGTACAGGCAAGGGCTGGCAACCGGCTGGGGTTTTTCTTGCCTCTTAAGGGGCATTGGAAAAACGATCCTTTTTGATACCGGTGGAGATGGTGAAGTATTACTGGCCAATATGGAAAAACTGGATATCCATCCAAACGAGATAGATATAGTAGTGCTCTCTCATGTTCATGGCGACCATATCGGGGGGGTGGAGAGATTGCTGGCAGTGAATCCAGCGATCACCGTTTATCTGCCCCGGTCTTTCCCCGCTCAGGTAAAAGATAACTTGCATAGTGCCGGCATCAAAACAAGAGAGGTTCACGATTTTACAATGATTTGTGAAAATGTTTATTCAACCGGCGAACTTGGCACCGGAATAAAAGAACAATCTTTACTGGTGCAAACCGGACAAGGGATTATCGTGATAACGGGATGCTCGCACCCGGGAATCGTGGAGATCCTGATTGCGGCTAAGAAGCTGCTTCATGCTGATAAAGTACTCCTGGCCATGGGAGGGTTTCATTTATCGGGTAACAACCCGGCAGAGCTGAAAGAAATTGCTGCTGCCTTCAAACGACTGGGAATAATATATGTCGGCCCATGTCATTGTTCGGGAGATTTGGCAAGGCAGATATTTGCAGAAGCATACCGTGAATATTTCATACAAGTTGGCGTCGGGAAAGAAATAAGTTGTGGGGAATTGGCACGTACAGATGAGAGGAAACCCGGATTGTGACTCATTCAGCAAAGTCCATGCTCATATGAAATTGAGTCTCCTGTGCAAGATAACCAGGGAGAGGCGCCATATGACATCGATACATGAAAAAGGTGGTGGAACCTTCGAGGGTATTAAGCTGCTGCTGTGCGAAAATCCCTTGCCGCCCATTGAAGAGGCGATTGCCGCCGCGCAGGCCGAGGTGCCGCGCAGCAATTACTACACTGAACCTTTTTCGGAACCGTTGCGACGTTTCATCGCCGACAGCATCGGCGTCCCGCAGCGATTGGTGCACATCAACGCGGGCTCGGAATTGATCCTGCGCCAGGTCTTCGCGCGCCTGGGACAGCAAGTGCATCTGCTCACACCGACCTACCCGCTGTTTAAGGAGATCGCGCAACGTTACATCGACACCCCGCTGGACCCGGATAACGACTTTGACTTTGATCTGGCAGACTTGCAAATTCCGCAAGGCACTACGCTGGCTGTGATCATCAATCCCAACAACCCTTAGTGGCGGTATCTCTGATATGTCGCAATTGCCCGAGTTCTGCAGCAACATCCCGACACCAGATTTCTGGTGGCGAGGACAAGATCCTGGCGCGGGTCGAGCGGCTGCGCAGTTGGACGGAAGAACTGGCCGCGGAACTGCGCACCTATCCCACCAGGCCCTATTTTTTTCTGGCTGATTTTGCCCCGCATGACGCGGGCGAGTTGGCCGGCCACCTCAGGGAGCGTGGTATTTTCGTGAAACCTCTCGGCGACCCGCGGCTCGGCCCCGGATTCATGCGCGTGACCACGGCGCTACCCGCTGATAACTCCCGCGTGGTGCAGGCCCTGCGGAAGTTGCTCTAGTTATGCCCAAAACAGCGCCGTTCAAGACCTATCATCACCGCTATGATGACTGGTTTGTGCGCCATGCAGCTGCCTACCATTCTGAGTTGCTGGCTGTCCGCGCCCAGATGCCCTGGCAGGGGTTGGGCCTTGCCATCGGTGTTGGCACTGGGCATTTCGCCGGCACGCTGGGTGTCCAGATTGGCATCGATCCAGCCTGCGAGATGCTGGATTACACTGCAAACCAAGGTATAGCCAGTGTGCAGGCGGTCGCCGAGGCGTTGCCGTCTGGCGATCGCCGCTTCGACTCTGCGCTGTGCGTGACCACGATCTGTTTTGTGGATGACGTTGACACCATGCTGCTGGAGGCATTCCCTGTTCTGAAGCCCGGCGGTGCACTGGTGATCGCTTTTGTCGACCGCACCAGCAAACTCGGGCAACACTATCTAGCCCATCAAAGCGAGAATGTATTTTATCGTGAAGCGACTTTCTTCGCGGCAGCCGAAGTGGAACAGCTGCTGCTCGCGGCGGGCTTCACCGAACCGGTATGGGTGCAGACCCTGTCGAAGACGCTTGAAGGAACTCGCGAGATCGAACCCGTGCGTGCGGGATATGGTCAGGGGGCTTTTGTTGTGGTCAAGGCAAAGCGGGCAGAACCTCGCGCTGGGGATTGATTGCTGTTGCAAATGCAATTCGCCGTATGGAAAGATAAAGAAGCGCAACGTATCAAGTCTTTGTGGCCTGGACTCGGCAATATCACTCCGGCTTCGGCCTTTTACAATGAAGGCTTGTCAAACACAAAGGAGCTGACGTGTCACAACAGATACCGGTATCCGCCCTGCAAGCTCAGTGTGAATGTATTATTCGCTCCCTGGGTTCCGATGAAAAAACGGCTCATAGACTTGCCCAGATGGGCATTCTGCCCGGCAATCATTTAAGGATTATACGCATTGCCCCTCTCGGCGGCACCATCGAGGTTGTGGTTGGCCAAGGCCAGAACTTTGCCCTGCGGCAGGAAGAGGTGGCGGCCATGCTCTGTGATGTGGTGGCCATGCCCTTGGTTTCTGAGCTGGTCATCGCCGGTCAGAACTATAGAATCCGAACGCTCCTGGGAGGGAAAACCTTCCGCCGGCGCATGGAAAAACAGGGTCTTCAGGAGGGGGACCTGGTCCAGGTGAATAACACCGGGGAAAAACCCTTTCCGGTTCATCTTGTTGAAAGTGGTGAAGATGTTGAGCTGGGTGAAGGGGAAGCCAAAAAAATCATTGTCGAGGTAACTGCCGGTGGTCCCCACTCCTGAATCGCTGACCATTGCCCTGGGCGCTATTCCCAATTCCGGAAAGACGACCCTCTTTAACCGGCTCACCGGTGCCAGTCAGAGCACGGGAAACTGGCCCGGAGTATCAGTGGAAAAGAAAAGCGGATCATTTGTCCTCGGTGAATACAGCATCACCCTTATCGATCTGCCCGGGACTTATGCTCTGTCGCCGGCCACCAAGGAAGAACAGGTGGTCCATGATTATTTCCTGCAATCCCCACCCGATATAATTCTCAATGTCGTCGATGCCCGCAACCTGTACCGGGGCCTGGGGCTGACCTTGCAGCTGGCTCTCAGCGGCCTGCCCATGGTCGTTTGTGTCAATATGATCGATGAGGCACGGCGGCAGGGTGTGGTGCCGGATGTCAAAGTGTTGTCTCAGCATCTCGGCGTACCGGTGATCGAAATATCAGCAAAGACCGGCGAAGGCATCCCCGAATTGCGGGCAGCCCTTTATGAAGTGATTAAGCATCCCGGGAAAACCAGGCCACCCCATATGTCCTGCCCGCCTCTCATTGAAAAAGCCTTTGTCGAACTGGCGGAAAATATTACCCGCGCTGAAATTGCCAGCCGTCTTGATCCCACTTTCCTTGCCATGCGGTTACTGGAAGATGACCGGCCCCAGCAATGGTTGCAAAACGATCAGGTGACGACCATTGCACGGCGGTTGCGTCAGCAATTGGAACAGACCCTGAAAACCAGTATGCCGGTGGCCTGTGCCGACTGCCGCTTTAATGCTGCTCGGGGACTGACCCTGGAGGCCATGCATCGACAGCCTGTTCCTGAGGATCCGCTCAGCAAGACTCTGGATCGTATTTTTCTGCATCGCTGGGTTGGCCTGCCGATATTTTTTCTTTTGATGCTGCTTCTTTTTCAGGGAGTATATGGGTTGGGCACGCCACTGCAGGAGCTTCTGGCCTCTGTTTTTGACCTGGCCGGCTCCTGGCTGGCCCAGATCAAACCTGTAACCGCCCTGCCTGTCTGGCTGCAGAGTTTTCTTCTTGAGGGCCTCTGGCAGGGCATGGCTGTAGTGACGTCCTTTATTCCGCTTATTGCCTTGTTTTTTATTTTCATGTCATTGATTGAGGATAGCGGCTACATGGCCAGGGCCGCCTTTCTCATGGACCGCCTCATGCACTGCTTGGGCCTGGACGGCAAGGCATTTATCTCCATCTTGCTGGGATATGGGTGCAATGTCCCGGCTGTGATGGGAACCCGCATCCTGTCAAGCAATTACAGTCGGGTAATGACCATGCTTCTTATCCCGTTTACCCTGTGCACGGCCCGTCTCCAGATTTTTATCTTTCTGACCGCCATTTTTTTCTCTCCCGCAGCGGCCCCGTGGATTATTTTTCTCCTTTATGGCTTCAGTTTTTTTGCCGTGATCAGCATGGGATTGGTACTGAAGCTCTTTAACATTGGGGGCCGCCCTGAACCCTTTATCATGGAAATACCGCCTTATCGCCTGCCCCTGGTGCGCAGTGTCGGCTTTCGTGCCTGGCATGAGCTTAAGGATTTTCTCTCCAGGGCGGCTACATTTATTATGGTCGGTGTGATGCTGGTCTGGTTCCTCATTCATATGCCAATAGATGCCCAGCCTGCAAGTGATGCAAGCTGGGCCGGGCACCTCGGACAGGCTTTCGCTCCTGTTTTTGAGCCCCTGGGGATCGGCTGGCAGGAAACCGTGGCCCTGATTTTCGGTTTTATTGCCAAAGAAATAGTAATCGGCGGCCTGGCAGTCATCTATGGCGGGACTGATCCTGCCCTTTTGACCGGCCATATTTCAGCCCTGCAGGCCATGAGTTTCATGCTTTTTTGTCTGCTCTATACACCATGTGTGGCAACCATCGCCGCGATCTGGGCTGAATCAAGGTCAATAAAAATAACCGCAATCAGCCTGGGGTCCGGGCTTGTTTTTGCGTGGATAACCAGTTTTGTTTTTTATCAGGCCGCCCTTTTTCTTGGATTTCATTGACAGACAAATGCCTCTGGGGGCATTTTTTTGATTTTCGGGAAGGTTTGCAGCATCTCACCTTTTCTTTGTGAAAAAAAATGGTTCATGGGAATCTGAAAAATGAACAAACAGAAATCAATTAACGAAAAACAGCAAAAAAAACCGTCATTGCTACAGGCGCTGAAGAAAAGCGCCTTTGCCTTCTGGGCCATGACGCCTCTGCTCATTGGCGTTATCGGCCTGGTCGGACTCTTCCAAGCCCTGGTGACGCCCAGGATGCTCAGCTCTCTTTTCCGCGGTAATGCCGTAATCGATACTTTGATCGGCACCTTTGCCGGTGCGGCGGCTTCCGGGAATCCGGTGGTCAGTTATCTGCTCGGCGGTGAATTGCTGGCGCAGGGAATTTCCCTCAACGCGGTAAGCGCCTTTATTCTGTCCTGGGTAACGCTTGGTTTTGTCCACCTGCCGGTCGAGGCCGAGGCGCTTGGTTTTTCCTTTACCCTCTACCGCAATATCCTGGCATTTGTTTTCACCGTGATCATTGCGGTTTTGACATCTTTTACTGTTCAGGCATTGGGATGAAAGAAAAAGAAAAGAAATTTGCTTTCCAAGGCACGTACTTTCTGCTCCTGGTTCTTGCCGCCTATATTTCCCTTTTCTTCTTCAACAGCAACATGTCTCTCCATGCTCTGCAGAAAAGCGGTCATATTTTATTGAAGGTCCTGCCGATCTTTATGGTTGTCATCATCTTCACAGCTCTCCTTAACTATGTCCTGCAGCCGAAACAAATTGTAAAACATCTCGGTGAGAAAAGCGGGGCAAGGGGATGGCTGGTCGCCTTGTTTGCCGGGATTATCAGCCATGGCCCTATGTATGCCTGGTATCCTCTGATTAAAGATTTACGCAGCCAGGGTCTGCGCGACGGACTGATTGTCGTCTTTTTTTATGCCAGAGCGATAAAGCTCCCCCTCCTGCCGCTTATGCTCGATTATTTCGGCACGGGTTTTACTCTTGTCCTCTCTGTGTACATCCTGATCGGCGCACTCTTACAGGGATGGATTTTTGAACAACTGGCACGAAAACAGGGGGAATCAATCGGGGACAGACCACGTTTTATGTGGTGAAGAAAGTGAGAAATTAAGTACAACTGTGCTCATGTCAAGACGCCCCCGACTCATCATCCCAGGTGTTCCCCTTCACTTGATCCAACGTGGAAATAATCGGCAGCCTTGTTTTTATGCTGACGAGGATTACGGGGTTTATCTTGACTGGTTGCAGGAGTATAGCCGCGATATAGGTTGTTCCATACATGCCTATGTGTTGATGACCAACCATGTTCATCTTCTTTTGACACCGGCAGATGCGGACAGCACCGGAATGCTCATGAAACGGTTGGGGCAGCGTTATGTGCAGTACGTCAACCGCACGTATCGTCGTAGCGGGACACTTTGTTCCGGGAGAAGTATGCCGATGTCTTTACCGGCGAGGAGAGCTGGCGCAGTCTGCCGGTTCCTGAGGGACAGACCTATACCTGGGCTGAAGACTCGACCTACGTTAAGGAACCATCTTTTTTTGAGGTGCGCAAAGACATCTCGGCCGGGTTGGAAGGCTTTTCCGGAGCGCGCCTGCTCGCCCTGCTCGGTGATTCGATCACCACTGACCATATCTCGCCTGCCGGCTCGATTCTGGCCAGCAGTCCCGCCGGCGTTTACCTCCGTGAGCATGGCACTGAGCCGGCGGATTTTAACTCGTATGGCTCGCGGCGTGGCAACCACGAAGTGATGATGCGCGGCACCTTTGCCAATATACGCCTGAAGAATGAGCTGGTACCCGGTGTCGAGGGGGGCTTTACCAGG
>JACZKE010000028.1 GCA_014860225.1 Desulfuromonadales bacterium | reverse complement strand
ACTATCCATGAGCCGGCTGCAAATCCGGCTGTTTGGCCCATATTTCAGCTCCTTTTTGGTCCATAGCTACGGCTATGAACCTGCAAACGAGCTAAAATCTGTTCTCAAACATCCAAATTTTCGCTTCGGCCCGTATAGTCCAACAGGCTGCTAAAAGGTTGCCCGCGCCGCGGATGCTTATGAAGACCATTATGCATGTTGACATGAACGCGTTCTTTGCCGCGGTGGAACAGCAGTCAAAACCGGCTCTTCGCGGGCGTCCGATTGCCGTGACCGGCAGTGAGAAGCGGTCGATCATTCTGACGGCCTCCTATGAGGCCCGCGCTTTCGGGGTTAAAACCGGCATGACCCGGTTCGAAGCGCTTGGGCGTTGTCCACAGTTGACCCTGGTGCCGGCCAACAACCGTCTCTATACCCATGTGTCGACAGAGGTCATGACCTTGTTTGAGGAGTACACGCCGCTGGTCGAGGTCTTTTCCATTGACGAAGCGTTTCTCGATCTCAGCGGTTCGCTCAAACTTTTCGGTGGCGCAGAGCGCATCGCTTACCTGATCAAGTCGCGTATCAAGGCCCGTTTCGGTATCAGCTGTTCGATCGGAATTGCGCCGAACAAGTTGCTTGCTAAGCTGGCCTCGGAGCAACACAAGCCGGACGGCCTGACCGTCTTTCGCCCGGAAGACGTTGCTGCCCTTCTGGAAAAAATGCCGATTCAGGAACTTTGCGGCATCGGCCGCCGGCTCGGCCAGCAGCTGCAGGGCATCGGTATCTTCACCTGTGGACAGCTCGGTCGTTTCCCCTTAAGCGTTCTCCGCAAGAAGTACGGTGTGATCGGTGACAAACTGCACGCTATGGCGCGGGGCATCGATCTTTCTGCAGTGGTGCCGGCCGCGGAGAGCGCGCCGATCAAGTCCGTAGGGCACAGCCGAACCCTGCGCGATGATCTGCAGGATCGGCAAGCAATCTGCGCCTTCCTGCTGCAGCTGGCCGAGATGGTCGGCCGACGTGCGCGGCGCTATCGGGTTTCTGGCCGGGTGGTCACCCTGACTTTACGTTATGCGGACTTTACCACCTTCAGCAGGCAACAGCTTCAAGCGGATTACCTGGATGGCAGCGAGGAGATCTATCGGGCCAGTGTGCAAATTCTCAACAGGCTGGCCATTGATCAGCCCGTGCGATTGCTGGGGGTGAGATTGTCAGGCCTGCGTTTTAAGACGGCGCAGCTGCCGCTTTTTCCGGAAGAGCGACGACAGTACCTGCTGACCGAAGCCAGGGATTGCGTCAATGATCGTTATGGTGAATTTACTGTCACGTTCGGCAGTTTGCTTGGGCAGAAGGACAAAGGCAGCCATGTGATCTCCCCAGCCTGGCGGCCGCAGGGAGTGCGTAACGTCGCCGTGCAGTGAGTGCCGTGCTAGCCTTCCCGGAAACAAACCCGCGAATAATCGGGGCTTTCCTTGACCGAGGGGGTTCTTTGTGGTAATATTTCGGTTTCCATGGGAGAAATGAATATAATGTTTAAAATTGGTGATCGAGCTGTATACCCTGCACAAGGCGTTGGCGTTGTTGAAAAGATTGAATCCCGAGAGTTCTGCGGTCAAACCCACGATTTTTATATCCTGCGTATTATCGACAACGATATGACCATCATGGTTCCTGTGGGCAACGCCCGCCAGGTTGGCTTGCGAACCCTCATCAGCAAAGACAAGGTTGAGACAATATACAACGTCCTCGAGGAAAAGCAAATTGGTACTCTGGCCATTACTTCCTGGAGCCGGCGACAGCGGGAATACAACGACAAGATCAAGACGGGTGACCCCAAGGATGTGGCCGAAGTGTTGCGTGAGCTCTACCTGATAAAGGAATCGAAAGAACTCTCTTACGGAGAGAAGAAAGTTCTCGAGCTGGCAAGAAGGCTGCTGGTCAAGGAGCTTGCTATTGCTGAGGGAATAGGGGAAGAGATGGTCACAGAGCGCCTCGAAAAGAAGGTCAACTGATACGAACGGATCCAGGATGATTCCAGGCCGGGTGCTGATATGCACTCGGCTTTTTTTGTTTGTTCCTGAGGGGTCTGTCGGGCTATACGGGCCAACCAGACTCCTGAGCATTAATAATGATTTTCAAACGCGGTTAAATACGTTAGAAATAGTATTTCAAACTGAGAATCTTGTTGTTAACGACCACTTGCGGGAATACTTTATGAATGTTCACGTTCTGGTTCCTGCCGCAGGCAGCGGCAGCAGAATCGGAGGAGATACCAAGAAGCAGTATCTGGAACTGGGAGACCGGCCGGTTCTGGTGCATACGTTGTCGCGCCTTGCTGCTCATCCTCAGATTACCGCGATCCACCTGATTGTCCCGGAAGCGGATGTCGCCTTCTGCCGCGATGAGTTGATTGATCACTACCGGCTGGAAAAAATTGGCGGTGTGATTGCCGGCGGAGCGGAACGTCAGGACTCGGTGCGCAAGGGCCTGGAAGTCTGTGGCGCAGCGAGTCAGGATGTCATCCTGGTTCATGATGGTGTCAGGCCTTTTTTCCCGAAAGATCAGATAGGACCTCTGGTTCAGTTGGCCGCTATTGAAGGGGCGGCCTTGCTGGCTATTCCGACACAGGACACGATCAAAGAGGTTTTTGACGGCCTGGTCCGGTCAACGCTTGATCGCCGCTTGCTGTGGCAGGTGCAGACGCCCCAGGCCTTTCGTTGTGAACGGATTCGCGAAGCCCATCAGCGGGCTTACAGCGGTGGCTATGTCGGAACCGACGATGCTTCGCTGATTGAATGGTGTGGCTGGCCCGTTGCCGTTCTGGCCGGGCATCCCCACAATATCAAGATAACGACGCCGGAAGACCTGGCTCTGGCCAGGGCCTTGCTCGCGGCTGGCGAGGTGAGTCTGACATGATGCGCATCGGCCACGGTTTTGACGTTCATCGCCTGGTTCCTGATCGCCCTCTGATTCTCGGTGGCGTGACGATTCCCTACGAGTACGGTCTGCTGGGTCATTCGGATGCCGATGTTTTGCTGCATGCAGTCTCCGATGCGATTCTGGGTGCCCTTGGCCTGGGCGATATCGGTCGTTATTTCCCCGACACTGATGCAGCCTACAAGGGAATCGACAGCATGCTGTTGCTTAAATATGTAGTTGACATGGCACAGGCTCGCGGCTTCCGGGTCAGCAACCTTGATACGACGATCGTTGCCCAACGCCCGAGGTTAGCGCCCCATGTGGCGGAGATGGTCACCAATCTGACCAGAGCCTGTCAGATCCCGAGTGGCTGTGTGAATGTCAAAGCCACGACCACTGAGCAGCTTGGCTATGCCGGGCGCGGGGAAGGGATCTCCGCATATGCAGTGGTGCTGATGGCAGCAACTGAAAATTAACGGTTCTATAACCCAAAAGAAGGTTTAACGCGAAGTTGCAGAGGACGCAGAGTAAAAAAAACATTTTGAGGGCAAAAGAATGACACCTTGGCCACTCTTCTCCGCGTCTCCGCGTTAATTATTAGACTGATCTTTGTTTGGGTTATAGGTCAGAAAAATAATGAAACCATTTCTCCGGAACCAGTGAAGCGTAAGCAGTGATGAGAGGGGAAAATCGTCCGCAAACAACTCCTCACCCTGCGCCCGGGGAAATCGGCAATCAGGCGCTGTCTCGGCCGGGCATGCCGATCATCACGGATTCAAATTTATGGAAAGCAACAAGGAGCAGCTGTCATATGAGTCATCCCACTGTAGCGCCAGGCACCAATTTTATTCGTAACATTATCGAAGAGGATCTTGCCAGCGGTAAACACAAGACCGTCGTTACGCGCTTTCCGCCGGAACCGAACGGTTATCTGCATATCGGCCATGCCAAATCAATCTGTCTCAATTTTGGTTTGGCCAATTATTATCAGGGGCGTTGCCACCTGCGCTTCGATGATACCAACCCGGTTAAGGAAGAGCAGGAATATATCGATGCCATTAAAGCCGATGTGAGCTGGCTCGGCTTTGACTGGGGGGCACACGAATATCATGCCTCGGATTATTTCGAGGCTCTTTACGGTTACGCGGAAACACTGGTGGAAAAGGGCCTTGCCTATGTCTGTGACTTGAGCCCTGAGGAGATGCGTGCGTACCGCGGCACGTTGACAACCCCTGGCAAGGAGAGTCCTTACCGCAAGCGCAGTAGTAAAGAGAGCCTCGATCTGCTGCGGCGCATGCGGGCCGGCGAGTTCGCCGACGGTTCCCGGGTGCTGCGCGCCAGAATCGATATGACTTCACCGAACCTGAACCTGCGCGACCCGATTCTGTATCGTATCCTGCGAGCGACACACCCACGCACCGGCAATGCCTGGTGTATCTACCCTATGTACGATTTCGCGCATGGCCAGTCAGATTCTCTCGAAAGGATCACCCATTCGCTCTGTACTCTTGAGTTTCAGGATCATCGCCCCCTGTATGATTGGCTCTGCGAGGCATTGGAGATTTACCATCCGCAACAGATCGAGTTCGCTCGACTGAATCTTACCTATACCGTCATGAGCAAGCGGCGCCTGCTGGAACTTGTCAATGAAAAGCATGTCTCAGGCTGGGATGACCCACGTATGCCGACCCTCTCGGGGATGCGCCGCCGCGGTTTCCCTCCCGCGGCAATTCGCACTTTTTGCGAACGGATCGGTGTCGGCAAGAGTGACAGCGTTATTGACATGAGTGTCCTTGAGGACTGTGTCCGTGAGCATCTCGACCAGACTGCACCGCGCGCCATGGGTGTGTTGCGTCCGCTTAAAGTGACGATTACTAATTACCCGGAAGGACAGACGGAAGAGTTTACTGCAGCCAGGCATCCTAAAGATCCTGCCATGGGGAATCGCACGATCCCTTTCAGCCGCGAGATTTATATCGATCAGGATGATTTTATGGAAGAGCCGCCCAAGCAGTTCTTCCGCCTCGGGCCGGGACGTGAAGTTCGTCTCCGCTACGGCTATGTCATCCGCTGCGATGACGTGATCAAAGACCCGGTCAGCGGTGAAGTGATCGAGCTGCGCTGCAGTTACGATGCGGCAACAGGTGGTGGCGCCTTGCCGGAAGGGCGCAAGAAGGTCAAGGGGATTATTCATTGGCTTTCCGTGGCGCATGCCTTGCCTGTCGAAGTCCGGCTTTATGATCGCTTGTTCAGTGTCGCCAATCCGGCGGGAGTCAAGGACCGTGATTACCGCGAACTGCTCAATGCAGAAGCCCTTGAAGCTCTTGCGCAGGCATTTGTGGAGCCAGGGCTTGCCGGGGCCTCTTCCGGAGAGTCCTTCCAGTTTGAGCGCCTGGGTTATTTCTGTGTTGACACTAAAGACTCTAAACCTGACAGGCTCGTATTCAACCGCTCTGTAACCTTGCGTGACGCCTGGACAAAGCCGGAGACTAAGGGGAACCAGCCTTAGCGCATGTCACATCGTTTGAAAATATACGTTATTGATGACACCACGGAACTCTGTCTGGACCTGCGGGGCTGGCTGAAGCAAGCCGATCACGAAGTGACTTGCAGCTCTGCCGGACGAACACTGATACACACTCTTGTGGAGTCTCAGCCGAACCTGATCGTGCTGGGCATGGCCCGTTATGCCGGTGAAGGCATGGAGATTTACCGGAGGCTCAACAATCATCGTCAATTGCACAAGGTGCCGTTGATTGTTGTCAGTGATGATGCCAGTCTCGAATACGAATTGCTCGACGCTTTCGATTTCCAGACACGTCCATTAGACCGAGAACGTATGCATGTCTGCCTGGAGCGATTGTCGGGAAGCCGCAAATATCTGCCGGTATCGTCTCTCGCCGAGGTTGAACTGACGGCTTTCAAGGGTTTGCTTCTTGAACACAGCGGCCTGCACTTCAGTCAGCACAATCGCCGCATCCTGGAACGGGGGCTGATGCGACGCATCCAGGCCCTGCGTATGGAATCGTTGCCGGCATATTTTGACTATTTGACGGCAACCCCCGTCAACTACGACGAAATGAACAAGCTGCTTGGCTTGTTGACCGTTGGCGAGACCTCGTTTTTCCGCTACCGGTCTCATCGGCAAGCCCTCCTTAACTACGTAATCCCCGAGTTGGTAAAAGAGAACAAGTCTCACCGCAAGCTGCGTATCTGGTCGGCCGGTTGTTCCACCGGCGAGGAACCTTACTCGCTGGCAATCATGCTGCTGGAGAATTTCCCGGAACTGGTTGACTGGGACATCCGGATCCTGGCGACAGATATCAACAAGCGGGCCTTGCGTCAGGCGCGCGAGGGTCTTTATGGCGAGCGTTCGCTGCGGACGATGGAGGATTCGTTGCGGCAACGTTATTTTAACAAGGTGGACGACTATTTTCTGCTTGTTGCAGACGTCAAGCGCATGGTGCGGTTCGATTATCTCAACCTGCAAACCGATAATTTTCCGGCAGGGCATAATGCAACCGGTGACATTGATCTGTTGTTTTGTCGCAACGTGCTCATCTACTTTGAGCTCGAAACCATTCGACGGATCGTTGAAAAATTCAGTCAGGCCTTAAGGCCGCAAGGCTATCTCTTCATGGGGCATGCCGAGACGATGCAGAATGTCTCCGATCAATTCCAGCGGCACCATCAGAACAATGCGTTCTTCTACCAACGAAAAGAGCGTGCTGCTGTTGCCGGGAGTGTGAGCGGCGAGGTGCTGGCAAAGCGTGCCTTGCCGGCCGAAACGGATTCCAGGGTGTCTGCAAAAGCACGAAAAACCCCGATTGCGGCAGCAGTCGCGGCTTCGAAGACCGCGCTGCCTGAAACGGAAAAGATCGCCCGGAGGGATCCTGATCAACTCTATCGCGACGCTTTGACGGCCTTTGATCATGAGAAATTCGATCAGTCCGCAAAATTGTTTGAGCAGCTGCTTGAGCTGCAGCCAAGTAATCCGAAAGCTTTGGTCGGCAAGGGTTTGCTGCTGGCCAACCAGGGTAATTACAGTGACGCCCGCATCTGCTGTGCCCGTGCAATCAGGGAGAATGACCTTTTGCCGGAAGCCTATCTGCTGCGCGGGTTGATCCTCGACATGGAGGGGCTTCTCGAGCGTGCCTTGGTCGAGTACCAGAAAGTCTTGTGGCTCGATCCTTCTTTTGTGATGGCTCATTATCTCTCCGCGAAGGTTCATGGACGCCTGGCTGATGCCGAGAAAAAGCTGCGTTCTTTGCGGAATACCGTGCGGACCCTTGAACAAACGGCGGACCAATCACTCATCCCTTTCTCCGGGGGGCTCTCGCGTGGGGTTTTTCTCGAAATCGTACGTTCTGAACTGGCTGAAATTCCTCGTCGTTGAATCAGATCTCCTTCGTTTTGCCCTGTTCTGCATGTCCTGTGCGAAATCCAATAAAAATCGTCTAAACAGCGTTTGTTAGTAACCCGTCAGCAGTGATTTTCTCTAGCGCCTCACGGCGCTGAAAATTACTAAAATCTATTAATATCACATTGTTTGACAAATATGAAACGTCGTTATATTCTGCCGCATTCGTCTACTTTGAGAATTTTTTGAGAATTTCATTGAGCCCTGTCCGTGGAGTTGATTGCTCATGCAAGAAGGCCAAAGTTACGAGATCAAGCAAATTTTACAGGGAATGCGTACTGATTACTGGCGCAACCTGGAAGCGGTGGAAGATGTCGGCGGCGGGTCGGTAAGCGAATACCTGGTCATCCGTTGCGGTACAAAACGTTACGGATTGCTGGCGGCGAACTGTCGCGAAGTCCTCAAACTGCCGCGCCTGGTCCGTGTGCCCCGACTGCCGGAGCATCTGCGCGGAATTTTTAACCTGCGCGGAGAAATTGTGGTCGTCACTGATTTGTGTCCACTTCTCGGGCAGGGTGCGCAGGTGATTCAAGATGGTTTTCGCCTGGTCGTTATTGAGGCGGGCACGATCAAGACTGCTCTGCTGGCAGAGTTCACCGAGGGTTTGGTCAGTATCGAAGAGGGTCAGGTCGAGCCTTTGGCAGACGGGTCAGGAACGGGGTTTCGCGACCTGGTTTTTGGCAAAGTGGTGCAAGGTGAAGATGTCCTTGTGCTTATGGACCTGGGTAAACTTCTTGGACGACCAGAGCTGATTGTCGATCAGAAAGAAAAAGCCGAAGTCAACAACTGATCTGCTGGATGACGGCTAACCGGATTCCATAGATAAAGATGAGAGAGAGATGAGAAAATGATGAATCGAATCAGCGTAAAGATAGTGGTGGCTCTGATCGGTGTATTGACCGTGATCATGGTGATATCGACCTACATGATCGTGGAGCAGCGCTCGCAGGTGCTGCGTGAGGAGCTCCTGGTCAAGGCGAGCTCTCTTGCCAGGATCGGCGCCAAGGCACTGGAAGGGGTTCTGGAGCAATCCTTGTCGAGCGGGCAGTTCTTTGAAGAGCAACTGTTTGATACCGATTATCAGGAGATCACCGACGGTCCTCTTGCCGGTTCGACGATTCCGAAGTATCGCACGGCTTACGATCCTTACCTGGATATGACAATCAAGGATTTTCAGGACACTTTTGCTGCCTCTGACCCGATGGTGGTCTTCGCCGTTCTGGTGGATCGCAATGGTTACCTGCCAACCCACAACAGCGAGTACGCAAAGCCTCTGACCGGCAATGCGGAAGCAGACAAGGTCGGCAACCGGACCAAAAGACTGTTTAATGATCCCGTAGGCCTTGCCGCGGCCCGGTACCACAACGAAGATGGTCAGGGCTTCCTGCGTCAGGTCTACAAACGCGATACAGGGGAAACCATGTGGGACGTGTCGGCACCGGTGTATGTGCGTGGCAAGCACTGGGGCGGCTTCCGGATCGGTTTTTCGATGCAGCAGGCCGATGCGGCGATCTTGGCCTTGCGCAACACCCTTGCCTTCTCGATGTTCCTGGTTCTGATATTTGCTTCGGTCACCTGCCTGCTGGTGGTGTCACGCATGATGCGTCCCTTGAAAGATCTGACCCGGGCTGCGGAGCGCATCAGCGAAGGCAGCCTGGAAGAGCAGATCAAGGTGGCGTCGCGTGATGAGGTGGGCCAGCTGGCCGGTGCCTTTAATAACATGACCCAGGTGATTGTAAAGAACCTGCAGGGCGAGATCGACAAAAGCAACCGCATGGTGATGAGCGTCAAGGAGGCGATTCAGCAACTTTCGACCAGCGGCAATGAGCTGATGGCCATTTCAGCGCAACAAGCCTCCGGCTCGGCACAACAGGCTGCAGCGGTTCAGCAGGCGACCACCACCTCGGAAGAGATTGCCGCGACTGCGAGGCAGGTGTCGGAAAATGCCGGGCGCGTGGAAGCTCTGGCCGGTCATGCTGCCGCATCGAGTACTGACGGACAGGAAGCCGTTTCTGCTGCCGTTGACGGCATGTTCCAATTGAAGGGTCAGGTCCGGTCAATCGCTGAAGCGATGCTGGAGCTGGGTGAGAATTCACAGAAGATCGGCGGGATCATCGATATAATCGACGAAATCTCGGACCAGACCAACCTCCTGTCACTGAACGCCGCGATTGAGGCGGCCGGAGCCGGTGAGGCCGGCAAGCGCTTCTCGGTGGTGGCCAACGAGGTGCGGCGTCTGGCGGATCGCACCGCCGATGCGACCAACCAGGTTAAAGCCTTGATTGTACAGATTCAGCAGGCGACCAACAGTACGATCATGCTGACTGAGGAAGGTTCAAAGGGGGTCGATGCGGCGAGCAGCCTGGTGGCGAACATTTCTGAGGCCCTCGAGAAGATCAGCGACGCGGTCGACGAGACAACCAGCGCGGCGAGTGAGATAAAGCTGATGACGCAGCAGCAGACGACTGCCAGCGAGCAGATGACGGAGACGATCGTAGAGGTTCGTGATGTTGCCGTTCAGGTTGCAACGAGTTCTCAGGAGACAACGCAGGCTATTTCTGAGCTGACGGCCCTGGCTGAGCGTCTGCAGGATATGGTTGAGGAGGATCTCCTCTCTCAGGCGAAAAACCGGGTGCTGTCTGGCGCTCGCGAACTTGAGCGGGTTTTGACGGAGGCGGTGAGCGGCGGACGATTCAGTCTGGAGGATATCTTTGATGAGAATTACCAATTAATTTCCGGAACGGATCCCCAAAAATATCACACCCGCTATGACAGTTACCTGGATGATTCAATCAGGGATTACCAGGATGAATTCCTCGACAATCCAATGGTCGCTTATGCCGTTCTGGTGGATCGCAATGGTTATCTGCCAACGCACAATACCAGGTTTACGCAACCCATGACCGGAAACGTTGAAAAAGACAAAACCGGCAACCGCACCAAACGAATCTTTAACGATCCTGTTGGCCTGAGGGCAGCTCACTACAACGGTGCTGATGGCAACGGTTATCTGCAACAGGTCTACGAACGTGATACCGGGGAGAAAATGTGGGACATCAGCGCCCCGATTTTCGTCAAGGGCAGGCACTGGGGGGGCTTCCGGATCGGTTACCAGATGGATTGATTGAAATGCTGTTCCCGGAACCCACCGACTCCTAACAATGCGAGTGAGATGAAAAAAAGCAAGTACATCGGAATATTTATTCGCGAGGCCGAGGAACATCTCGAGGCGTTACGCAGTGGCTTTCTCTGCCTGGAAAAAGAAGGCGTGAGTGAAGTGCAGCTTAATGAGCTGCTGCGCAGTACCCATACCCTTAAAGGTTCGGCCAACATGGTTGATCTGGTCGAGCTTGCCGGAATTGCTCATCGCATGGAGGACATTCTCAAAGGCCTGCAAAACGGCGAGCAGGAATTCAGCTCTGACCTGATCGATGTTTTGCTGGTCGCCACTGATGCGATTGAAGCCCTGATGGCGCAAGCTCAAGCCGGTGGCGGTATCAGCGTCAATGTTGATACGGTGGTCAAGGCCCTTAAGTCCGGCTCCATTGCTGAAGAGCAAGCAAAAACGGAAGTCGCCCCGGATTACCAGGGGACTGAACGCCGGACTTCGGTACGGGCAAGCGTGGAGCGCCTGGACCAGCTGGTCAACCGTATGGGCGAAATCCTGCTCAGCCAGAAGACGATGGCTGCGCGTCAACGGCAGATGACCGATTTGCTCCATCAGTTAGACAGTTTGACGGCGCATTTGCGGGTCGCTGGCGACCAGTCATTGCAGACTTTCCGCAGCAATATGCTAGGCCTGATCAATGATTTCGAGCGAGATCGGCTGCAGCTTGGTTATCAGGCTGAAGATGTATACCAGAGAACCATGGAGTTGCGTCTGTTGCCTTTGGCGACGGTCACGGACGATTTTGAACGTTCACTGCGCAATCTGGCCCGCAATCTCAAAAAAGAAGTAAACTTTATTAT
Organism: Desulfuromonadales bacterium; assembly: GCA_014860225.1. Lineage (GTDB taxonomy): Bacteria > Desulfobacterota > Desulfuromonadia > Desulfuromonadales > BM103 > M0040. The sequence goes on along the minus strand of JACZKE010000028.1, from coordinate 4,493 downwards.
TCAGGGACAAGACGTTGAGCTTGATCGGAACATCCTTGATGCGATCAAGCCTGTGCTGTTGCATGTTCTCAATAATGCAATCGATCATGGCATCGAGGCTCCCGACACCCGGATACGATTGGCCAAGCCAAAAGCCGGACAGATAACGCTTCATGCTCAATATGAAGGGAGTTTTATCCAGATTGCCGTGCGTGATGATGGTCAGGGGCTGGATCCGGAAAAGATTCGCTCTACGGCGGTTAAACGTGGCATCCTTTCCACAGAGGCGGCCGCGGGTATGTCGGACGATGCGGTGATTTATCTGGTTTTCGAACCGGGCTTTTCCACACGCGAGTTCATAACGGATGTTTCCGGGCGGGGTGTAGGTCTCGATGTGGTCAAGGCGAACCTGGATCAGGTCAAGGGGAATTTCACTCTACGCTCCGAATTGGGCGTCGGCACAGAGCTGATTTTAAGGCTGCCTTCAAGCATGGCCATCTTTACCGGGCTGATGGTTGAATGTTGTGGCGAAACCTATGTTTTCCCGCAGCATTATATTGTCGAGGTGTTGCGAATATCACCCCTGGACATCCTTGAAGAGATGGGCCGGGAAGTCGTGCGTCTCAACGGAGCCTCCATCCCTTTAAACAGCCTGTCTCAACTCCTGGAACAGGACCAGGTGGTTAGAGTTGCCGATCGGCTTACCGTTCTGGTTTTAAGTTTTCGCGAACAAACCATTGGGTTGCTGGTTGACCAGACTCTTGGCTTGCAGGAGGTCGTCGTCAAGGATCTTGGCTGTCAGCTGAAAAGCCTCGAATATTTCTCCGGTTCGACAATCCTTGGTGAAGGCACACCAGCGCTGATTGTCTCGGTCGCGGATCTGTTCGGGGCCAGCCAGCGTCGACAGATTCGACCTCTGCGCGCGACTTATGAAAAAGAGCAGAAAAAAGCCAAACGTGGCCGAGTACTGGTGGTGGATGATTCGATCACCACCCGAACCATGGAAAAGAATATCCTGGAAACAAATAATTATGAGGTTGTGGTTGCCGTGTCTGGTTTTGATGCCCTTGATAAACTGAATGCCGGCAGCTTTGACCTCATGGTCAGTGATGTGGAAATGCCGGGAATGACCGGTTTTGAGCTGACCAAAAAGGTTCGACAGCGTGAGGATACCCACAATCTGCCGGTTATCATTGTCACGTCTCTGGCCTCCGATGATCATCGGCGACAGGGAATGCAAGCCGGAGCCCAGGCCTATATTGTCAAAGGCAGTTTCAAGCAGGGCGTTCTGCTGGAAACTGTTGAGACCTTGATCTCTTAAACATCATGATTCGAATTCTTATAGCCGATGATTCTGAGTTGACCAGGGTTGTCCTGCGCGATCTCCTGTCGCAGGATGCTGGAGTTGAAATTGTCTGTGAAGTCAGTGACGGTCGTGCGGCGGTAGAGATGACGGCCAGGTTCAGGCCGGACCTTGTCATCATGGACGTCATGATGCCGGTAATGGGTGGCCTGGACGCTGTTGCAGAAATCATGGCGGCAACGCCAACGCCAATTTTGATGCTCTCCGCCAACACCGATCCGCAAGACAGCCGCAGTGCCTTTGCCGCTATCAAGCTCGGCGCTCTCGATGTCATGGCAAAGCCCTCCGGGGTAGTGACAATGGCCTTTTCGCAGATCGCCAGCCAATTGATTGCCAAAGTCAAAAGCCTCAGCCGTATCAAGGTTATTCACCACTATCGTACACAACGCCCCAAGAGAGAGAATGTGGTGGCTCCTGTATCGGCAGGACCACGCCGAATTCTGGCGGTTGGCGCTTCGACCGGTGGGCCGAAGGCCGTTCTGCAGTTGCTTCAGGAGCTCCCCAAAAACCTGGCTGCCGCGGTTTTGGTCGTCCAGCATATTGCCGACGGTTTTGCGCCAGGGTTTGCCGATTGGCTGAATCGTGAGTCAGCTCTGTCTGTGCGTCTGGCCGTGGACGGAAGTGAATTGCAGGCCGGTACGGTTGTGGTCGCTCCCAACAAGGCTCATCTGACAGTCAAGTCAAACCGGATTGCCCTGGAAGATTCGGCACCCCTGAATAACTGCCGTCCGTCAGTGGATGCCATGTTCCACTCTCTGGTTGGCCAGCAGTTGGCGGCGGAAACGGTGGCGGTGCTTTTGACAGGTATGGGTACGGATGGTGCTGCCGGGTTGGGTGCCCTGCAGAAACATGGCGCGTATACCATCGCCCAGGATGAAGCCAGCAGTACGATATTCGGTATGCCTAAGGCGGCGATAGATCGCGGTGCTGCATCCCGGGTATTGCCTCTGGAACATATTGCGGAAGTCGTCTGTCGCTTGTTTCCCCATTAGTGCCCATGCGGAAACTCCGGACAACGCAAGCACTGTTTTCGATCTGGAAACGACTTCTCGCTGAAAGCTTTTCCTGCCGGCAGTTCTGTGATATGTAAGACGGTCACTGTACGCAGTAAGACTGACAAAGCTTCCGGAGATGAGTATATGCCATTACGTGTTTACAATACGCTGTCAGGGAAAAAAGAAGAATTCAAGCCACTTGTCCCCGGTAAGGTGGGAATGTATGTCTGCGGGGTGACGGTTTACGATTATTGTCATATCGGTCATGCCAGGGCCAATATTGTCTTTGATATCGTCTACCGATATCTGCAATACAGCAACTATGACGTGACCTACGTTCGCAATTATACGGACGTTGATGACAAGATTATCGCGCGTGCCAACGAACGCGGCATTTCCAGTCAGGAGCTTTCCGAGGAATTCATTCGGGCTTTTGACGAAGATATGGCGGCTCTGGGCTTGCGTACGCCGACACATGAGCCGAAAGCGACGGCGTATATAGCCGAGATCATCGCCCTGGTTGAACAGTTGATCGCCAAGGGGATGGCATATGAATCAGAGGGTGATGTTTATTATAGTGTTGATAACTTTCCGTCTTATCTAAAGCTTTCCAAACGCAATATGGAGGAAATGCTGGCTGGCGCGCGGATCTCTCCCGGTGAGCTGAAACGCAACCCGATGGATTTTGCGCTCTGGAAAGCCGCCAAGCCCGGCGAACCGAGCTGGGAGTCCCCCTGGGGTGCCGGACGGCCTGGCTGGCATATCGAATGTTCGGCAATGAGCTCAAGCCTGCTCGGTGAAACCTTTGATATCCACGGTGGCGGTCGCGACCTGATCTTCCCTCACCACGAAAATGAAATTGCCCAGTCGGAAGGTGTTTCCGGTAAACCTTTTGTCAAATACTGGCTGCACAACGGCTTTGTCAACGTCAACCAGGAGAAGATGAGCAAGTCGCTGGGCAACTTTTTTACGATCCGCGATATTTTGAAACGCTATGACCCGGAGGTTGTCAGGTTCTTTATTCTGACCGCCCACTACCGCTCGCCGATCGATTTTTCTGACCAGAATCTGGAGGAATCACGCATCGGTTTAACCCGCTTTTACGAAGCGCTGGCGCATCTCGACAAAGTCCTCGCCAGGCTCGATACCGTTACAGAACAAGGTCCTGTCGCCGAGGCGCTGGCCGAGCCGGTTGAGAGGCTGGTCCGGCTTGAAGAACGTTTTCGCAGCGCCATGGATGATGATTTCAATACGGCTCAGGCGATTGGCCACATGTTTGATGCGGTACGGGCGATTAACCGAATCCTGGCCGAAGAGAATGAGCCGCATGGACAACTGCTGACCATCTTGAGCAAAGGGCACGATGACCTGATCCGGCTCGGCGAGGTCCTGGGGCTGTTCGGTTCGGATCCGGCGGCCTGGTTGGCTCGCAGCGCTCAAGAGGGGTTGGCCGATTCCGGGTTGAGCGAGGCGGATATTGAAGCGCTGATCGTGGAACGCCGCGAAGCACGGGCGAATCGAGATTTTGCCCGCGCGGACCGGATTCGTGATGAACTGGCTGACAAAGGTGTGTTGTTGCTGGACAGTCCGGAGGGGACGACCTGGAAGATGAAGTGATCCCGTGTCCCCTGCATTGGAGTTTGCTATGGCGAAAAAGATTCTGATTGTTGACGATTCTCCCTCGGTTTTGGCTGTTCTTGAGGATATGCTTGACGACCTCGGCTATGAAGTCACTGCGGCAAGCAATGGCAAACAGGCCTGCCAGTTACTCGAAACCATCCGTTACGACCTGATCATTACCGACCTGAGCATGCCGGTTATGGACGGTATCGACTTTGCGCAGACCGCCAAGCAGATGCCGAACTGTAAGTTTGTGCCGATTGTGATGCTCTCCTCGGAAGAAGATGCGGCCAAAATTGCTGAAGCCAAGCGGGTCGGCATCTCCACTTTCCTGCGCAAACCGGTTAAAGAGGTTCAGCTGAAGACCATTCTGCAGGTAGTCCTCGGCACCTGATTAGTTTTCGTCCGGAAACGGCCCTTTTCCGCAATCTCTGCGTCAATCGGCGGATTTGATTGTGCGGCGTAAAGGACTACGCCTCCGCTCAAATCCTTGATTTCCTTGACCTTGCGAAAAATTGCTCGTTTCCAGATCGAAA
>JACZKE010000027.1 GCA_014860225.1 Desulfuromonadales bacterium | reverse complement strand
CAACCGCCATGTTCTCATTAATTTTCCCCTGATAAGAACCCGTACCGGCAATACGATTAAAGTCTTTGTCGATGATGTCCACGTCAACATTGATCACCTGGGATATGATGTTGGCATATTTGATGACGGTGTCCTGGATCTGTTTCAAAATTGTTGGCATCATCACCTCCGGACATTTGCTGCTTCACTGCTACTGTACTTTCCGTCAATTCTCATTTTGGTAAATTAACACAGGACTCACTGGATGTCTAATTGCACAGAGAACGTCACGTAAACGTCCGGCCTCTTAGAAGTAGGGCGTTTACCGACTCGGTTTTAAAATGGGGGAGGGATCTGACAGAAATTTTTCGACAAATGAAAACATTGTACTGAGCATCAAGAGCTGTGCTAAAGAGAAAAAAATGCAACAGCATCAGCTCAGGGGATGACAGGAGTGCGCTGACAAGCAGGAAGGAATGTAAAGGAAGTGCATAACAGCCGGTACCCTGTAATCGCCAAACGATCACATTACGCTTCTTTTCCGCCTCAATGGCGATCGACTGCTATGTTCGATCAGCCACGCCATGTTGACTCGCAAAACTCCAGCGCAATCTTGCGATCTTTTCTCAATTACGGGATCCTTGGGTTTTAGCCTCCATCTACCATTGGCAAGAGGGATAAGACATCGCCGTCACTGAGGACTTGCTCCGTGTCAGTATGGCGGCCGTTAAGGAGAACCATGCCAAAATAACCTGACGGCAACTCCAGTTGCTCGATAACCTGGCTGACCCGTATCCCGGAAGGATAGTCATGTACTTTTTCCGTGGGCAGGGTTCCATCCAGCGAAACAGGAAACCTGATCGTGATTTGCATGGGCCATTATTCCTGAGGTTGTTGAGAGGTGAAATATGGGCCGAACAGCCGGATTTGCAACCGGCTCATGGAAAGTCCGACAGACTTCTAGCTCCTGGGTATGCCATCCTCATCCCAGCCGCGTTCACGATAATAGTCACTGCGCATTTTCTCCAGATCAGCTCGCGTGATGACTGCACCGGTTTCCGGCAGCGGCTCGTCAAAGAAGCGGTCAGGAAGCCAGTCGTCAGCTTTGATCAGCCCCTCACGGAGGTTGAAACTGCGCACCAGGTCGGCCACCCGATGGGAAATCTCACGCACGTCTGACTCATTAACATCGAAACCGGTCGTGATCTGGATAATTTTGGTCAGCTCCGGCCACAGATAGATGTCACGATAAAAGCGGCAAAGAACAAATGTGTCGTGAATGATTAACCGGTCTTCGTAGTCTATCATTTCCACGGCTTTTCCTTCGATCTGATCCGGAGCCATCTTGCCACTTACCTCAGACTTGTAGATGGTGGCACGCATGTGGCATGCTCCCCGCGGGGACGTCGCGTAGGCGAGCCCCATTCCCTTGAGTACACGAGGATCATAGGCCGCCGGCTCCAGATTCTTGACATGAATGGCATCGGCCTCCATCGCCCATTCTGTTGCGGCTGCACGACTTCCTTTGGCCAGCGTTGCGCCCATGCCGGTTCGTGCGGCCATCTGCCTGAGAATTTTCTCAGCTGCTTCGATATCGCCGAATGCGATGGGCTCGGGAGTCAAGCCACGCGTCGCTCCGTCCATCGCCATGCCGATCAGATTTCCTGCAGTGATGGTGTCCATCCCCAGTCGATCACACAGGTCGTTGAGGTGGGCAATGGCACCTATGGAGTCGATCATGAGCAGACTTCCGAGCGACATGATGGTCTCGAATTCAGGGCCTTCGATGGTGAGCCCGGCATAGGGACCGTCCTCGAATTTCATCAGCTTGCCGCAGGCAATGTAGCAGCGTGCACAGGCTTTTGGCCGTGCCCCAAGGGCAGCCATCGTCTGGCCATTGATCTGGTCGTGTCCTGAGAATTTTCCATTGTGCCAATAGCGGCTGGGCAGGGTGCCAAGCTCATTCATGACGCTGACCATCTGCGGCGTTCCATAGCGTTTATAGTTCTGGGTTGCCGGCAGATCCCTGGTCTCGACCAGGGTTTTTTTGGCAAATTCCTCGACGGCCTCCGGATCGGCCGTCGGGCGACTGGCCTGTCCAGAGATAAACACGATTCCCTTAACCTTTTTTGAACCCATCACCGCGCCGGTGCCGGTGCGTCCTGCGCAGCGCCAGTAATCGTTGGCAATGATGGAAAAAGGGACCAGGTTTTCGCCAGCTTGACCAATCACAGCCGCACCACAGCGGGTTTTCCCACCATGGGCCTCCATTAAGGCATCTTCGGTGGCATAGGTCTCCAGGCCCCAGAGGTGGTCGGCATCATGAAACTTCCCTCCTTCTTCAGTCACCTCCAGATAGACGGGAGTTTCGGAGGCGCCGGTGATCATGAAAAAATCAAACCCGGTGCGCGACATCTTCTCCGCCAGTTTTCCACCGGAATAAGATTCTGCGTAGAAACCGGTTTGGGGGCTTTTGGTATGCACCCCAAAGCGGCACCCTCCCCAGATCTTGGTATCAGAAATCGGCCCCAACGAGAAGATGATGGGATTCTCCGGTGAAAGCGGGTCGACTCCCGCCGGCGACCGCTCCATCAGCAGATAGGTCCCTACACCTTTGCCCCCCAGGTACTTCCGGTACAGGCCTTCTGGGATCTCTTCCATGCAACAGGTTCGACTGGTTGCATCGGCAACCAGCATCCGCCCAAAAAATCCATACATCGCTATCTCCTTGACTGCTTTCGTAGAGTAAGACATTTCGCTTCTGGCATTATTGCCCCCGAAAAAGAGCAATAGTCATTTCCAAACATATTATTAGAGAACAATTGTTGATAATTCAAACCTTGTGCCAAGAGAAAAAAAATAAATTAAATCGATTGCTTAGGATTGCAGAGTGGTTTAATTGTGAAGGCAGGGCAGCTCGCACACCTATCAGAATGATAATGGTTATCATTCTGATAGGTGTGGCGTTGAAGTGGTTCGGTCCATACATGGACGCTCGTTCGCTTTAAGTGATCACCCTTTTGTATCATTTTGATAAGTTGGTTCCCTCAAGTTTTCGGTAGAGGGTGGCGATGCCGATGCCCAATTTCCGGGCGGCGACTTTCTTCCCCTGGGAGGAGAGGCCATAAACTTCAAGGGCTCTGCGGATCGCCTCGGTTTCCAGC
>JACZKE010000026.1 GCA_014860225.1 Desulfuromonadales bacterium | reverse complement strand
CATCGCAGAGCCCGCACTGATAACAGTACTTGAACGAGTCGCCGCCGTTTTCCTTGATGACCTCGATAATCTCTTTTTCGGGAGCTAAGGTTTCCACGCTATCACCTGTCCTGTCGTTCTATTTGGTTTTGGAAAGCTGTGCGACCAGATCAACGACCTTATCGATACCAAACCGGTTGACCAGTGATTCCAGGCCTATGCCGATCTCGATTTCGTCGCGAACCTCTTCAGCTTCTCCGACTGCTTCTTGCCGCTCTTCGACGGTCAGGGCATCAACCATGCACCACTTGACACACAAGGGCTCGTCTTCGCCTTCACACATGTCGCATTTGAGCGGCAGGCCGGAATCAGGCTCCTTGAACAGATCTCTGGATGGACAGGACGCCCGGCAAAAAGAACATTCGTCGTATTCTTTGCCGTCAATGGTGTATTTGTCTCTGCCCGCACATTCGGCGACGACATAGTCTCCCGCGTAAACAGGGACATAGACGTCTCTGATCGGCTCACGAATCACGCGGATACGCGATCTCGCCGGATTGTTGCTGCTGTATTTCGGCGCAGCGTGAAAGGAAGAACAGATAACCTCACAGGCCCGGCAACCGTTGCATTTGTCAATGTCAATCTTGATGGTTTTAATGGTTTTGGTTCTCTTGTTGATCTTCAAGGTTCACGCCCTCCACGCTCTAATTGCTTTCGGTTACCGCTAATGCTTCATCTTCACCAGGCATATCTTCGCCGTCCGTCAAGATACCCCTCGCGACAAAAACTTCGCTCACGTAATCCAAGCCCAATTCATGTAAGGACTCTTTGGTCGGAATACCATCGTTATTCCACCCCTTCAGTTTGTAATACGCATCCAGGAGCTGCTCTTCAAGTTCGGGAAATCTTTTCTTCCAATGGTTCTCAGGCGGCTTTTCGTCCTTGCGCCGCATGCCTCTGCTTATATTGACGGCCCTAACCAGGGTCCGGTAGCGCCTGGCCGCTTGCGTGAGTTTGACCTGGTCCATCTCGATCCCGGCCCCTGCCGAAATAAATTTCGGGTAATTGTGAATATGATACGGCGGTTTCAGGGGGAATGATGACAGCCCGGCACATTGGCCGAGAGCGTCATCGATGTAATGCATCGTCTCTTGCCAGTCGACAATGTCACACGACATTTCAATCGTTGGGTAGTAGGGGTTTGAATTCTCGCCGCGGAATTCCCAGTCCAGCAGAATTTGCTTGAATTTTTCATCAGGGACCTGGATCCAGTCTGCTACAAAAGCTTCTCTTTCCTCTTTTGTTGCAAACGGCGCCTGCGGGAACTGTCCTTCAATCTGGGTTATGTTCATCTTTTCGCCGGTCGCATACATGAGGAAATAAACAGGATTCAACATGGACAGCTTCAGGGGCAACTGCTCGGTCTTTTTGATGTTGTTATGTGCATAGGCGTCTGCACCGTTGCCGATCTCTTTGGCTGCCCAATAGGTGCCATTAGCCAGAACATCGCCGATCCCTTCCCGCCGGACAATCTTGTCAAGCAGATAGTAAAACCTGCCTTCGTTGTTTTCCGGCATTTCGGGAAAGTCTTTGTCCGTCAAAATACCGTTATCCAGAAGTTCGAGGGCAAAGGCCATGACTTGCGGAGTGGAGAATCCGTCAACTCCATACTCGGTGGCTTTCTGGGCGATCCGTAAGCCGAAATCCAAATCTGAATAGGCTCCCATGGTGTAGGTCAGCTTGGTGAAACATTTCATCATGTAGGTAGGAAGGCCCGGCATGGAGATGGTCGCTCCGCATTCCATCGGGCAATTAAAACAACTGACCAACCGGGTCCGGGCCTTTTCCAGCGTCTCGGTCCATTCCTTTGCGATCTCATCATTCCAGAAATCTTTTCTGCGGGTTCGGGAGTTCCCCCACATGAAATTCTCGGTATGCCACTTCTCATCGTGGACTTTCATCTCTTGCGGAGAACCAAGTCCGGCTAAAATGGGCATGACCCCGGGGACTGGATTGCTTTCCCGGTGTTTTATATAGTCCAGCACCTCGCCGCACAGGCCAATGAATTCAGCCGGCTGGGCAATGTTGATATCCTTGGTGCCGCGAACAACGATCGCCTTTACGCCTTTGTCCCCCATCACAGCGCCGATGCCGCCACGGCTGGCACTGGACCTGCCCTGTTCAATGGAAGCATAATAGACCCGGTTTTCACCGGCCATGCCGATAGCGGCTACCTGGGCTTTCGGCTCCTTCAATTCCTGCTTGATCAGTTCCGCGGTTTCAATGGCACCTTTGCCACGCAAATGCTCGGCATCACGAATTTCCACCTTGTCGTCGTTGATCCACAGGTAAACGAGGCTGGAGGATTTGCCGCGCAGCACCACTTTGTCATAACCGGCATACTTCAGTTCCGGTGCCCAGAATCCGCCCATCATCGAAAATGCCATTAGCTGGGTCTGGGGAGAAATGGTGGAGATAATGGTACGATTACAACCGGTCGCCGGTGTGCCACATAAAAGACCGGTGCCGAAGATCAGGAGATTGTCGGGAGAAAAAGGCTCGACCTCAGGGGAGACTCTGTCCCACAGGATCTTGGTATTGGTTCCCAGTCCGCCGAGATAAAGCTCGGTGTCTGCGGGATCCGTAGCAACCTTCTCGATATTCCCCCGGGATAAATCAATCTCTAAATTGAACCCTGTCTCTGCGTACCTCATGCTCGTACCTCTTCTGGATTTTGTTGGACTTTTCGCCCGCAGATTTGAAAGTCACCGGGCCTTGGAAGCGCGAAACAGCTATGAGTCAACCGTTCCTCCGGATTGGTCGGGGAACGCTGTTTTTGCTGCGATCATCCCTGGACCATCTGGTCCCAAGAAGGGGATGTGTGTAAAAAGGTACCGCAATACTGTTTTGTGTGTCAAGATAAATAGAACGTAGTTTTTCGTGAGAATATTATTGCTTTGCCTGCGCTCCTGGCATGACGCTGTCGGGTAAGATTGTGCCGATTTAATCTTTGCGACTGAGGAGGGCTTGCGTCTTTCGGGAAAGGCGGGTCCCGAGAGAGTTTCCGCTGATTACAGGTGGAGCATGACGTGCATGTCCTCTGCTGTCTCATATTTTAATGCACCGTCAACCCGCTTGACACCCGCCAGCGAAGTGTCCAATGATTAATGCAATTTCGTGCAGACACGGGTTGGCGATCTTCGATTTGTATCTGTGCGTGTTTGCACTGCGTTAAGGGCGCGGTTTTATGGTCATAGAATCCTGGAGAAAAAAACGGCTGATCTTTAAACTCTTTATCTGCGCCATGATTCTTTTTCTGGTGCCTATCGGAGTGATAGCCAATCTTACCTTCAGCCATCTGCGCACAATCAAGGATGTCTCCCTCCAAGAGGTCCGGAGTGCGCTGGTCACTTCACAGGTTGATTTCCTAAAAAGCCATCTGGCTGTAAAAGCGGAAGCAATCTCTACTGAATTTTCCAACATAAAGGATCAGGTCCACCTGCTTGGTTTATTGTCCCAGTCTGTATTAGAAAATCCAGCTCATTTTTTATACAGGAACGGTAGCCGTTATCACTTGGATGCCGAGGGCGATTATACCAACCCTGCCGACGATGGGAACTCGAGTTTGTTTGTTCCCAGGCAGCTTCCATCTTTAGATTCACTGATCCCAATATTGGAGGATTTCGACTGGAAGAACTCAAATCCGGCCATCCCGGGATACCGTCCCTCCCTTGATTCATTGATCGAGGCAACCGAGAGTCTGGACATTATTCTGAAACCTCTGGTGGCGTTGGAACCGAAAGTGGTTCTCAGCTGGTTCATCCACAGGGACCTATTCTCTCGCACCTACCCATGGCGCGACTTCAAGCGTCTTCCCCGCTACCCTGGAATTACCTCCTGGCCCTTCTACTATCTCTCAGATCCTATTCACAACCCTACGCGAACCGAGGTCTTTACCCCTGTCTATATCGACCCTTTGACGCAGCATAGTATGATCTCCTGCTTATCGCCGGTCTTTGTCAACGGAGAGCACGTGGCCACTGTCGCGGTTGATATAACTGTAGAGGCTCTGCTCCAGGAGATAAGTCAGGTCCGCCTGGGCGCTGGTTCCAGTTCGCTGCTCCTGTCGAGTGACGAAATTATTGCGGCCTCAGAAAACCTTCCTCTGGCCACTCTTGGACTGAACCCTGAACTTCCTGCTTACGGGCAGGATCTTGTTCTTGAGGAACTCTCGGAAGCAGGTAAGGCTATGGCGCGGCCAAAAGAGAATAAAGTAAGCGTAGATTTCATTGAGACCGATGGCTTTAGAGCATTTGTGGGATATGCCGAAGTAGAGGCTTTAGGATGGCGGCTTTTTCTGCTGGTCCCGGAAGATGAGCTGCTTGGTCCAGTAAACGAGAAAGCTCAGGCAATCTTTGCAGAGACCGAGCGAATCCGGGGCAATTTCCTTCACATCCTGATTTTTTCCATACTTGCGATGGGTAGCCTCGGGTATGTCGTGGTGGCCCACCAGTCTCGCGGGTTACGCACTCTGCTAGGCGGGATTAGCGAGTTTGGCAGCGGTAACCTCTCTCATCGGGTGCGTGAAGAGGAGGCCGAATTCGGAGAGCTTGGCAAGGCTCTCAACTCTATGGCAGAGAGCCTTCAATTGAAAAAAATTGAGCTTGAGAAAGCCCATGCCGAGGTGGCAAGGGGGCGAAAACTAACAGCTGTGGGGCGTCTGGCCGCTGGGGTGGCTCATGAGGTCAACAACCCCTTGGCGACCATCTCTACCTACACCCAGATGTTGCTGCGACGTTCGGATTTACCTGGTGAGGCTTCCGCCAATCTACAGAAGGTAATGGGGGAGATTAACAGAATTCAGATAAAACTGCGTAATCTTCTGGATCTCTCCAGGCTGCAAAACTTTGTCAAAAACAGAGTAGATCCGCATGTTCTGGTGAGAGATATAGTTGAAATGGCTAGACATGAAGCACATGCTCAGGGAGTGGAGTTGCGTTTGTATCTCAATGAAAAATCACTGGAGTGTTGTCTTGACCGATCAGGTTTTAAGCAGGTGTTATGGAACCTTTTAGGTAACTCAATCGCCGCCCAGAGTGAGGGGGGTGAGATTCGGGTTCGTACTCGGTTCGTCTTCATTGAGGGAAGGGAACCCTCTTTTGTTCTTGAAGTGGAAGACGAAGGCCCAGGAATTGCAGAAGAGATTATGCCCCATATCTTCGATCCGTTTTTTACCACCAAGGAGGTCGGAAAGGGGACAGGTCTTGGACTTTCTGTTGTAAGCAGTATCGTTGATGGGCACCAGGGCAAGATCGAGGTTCAGAACTTGAGTCCTAAAGGGTGTCGGTTTCGCGTTGAGTTTCCTGTAGGAATGGAACAATGACCACTGCTTTACGTCCTCGAATTTTGGTCGTCGATGATGACCTGGGACTGCTCGAAGCCCTCCTCCAGGCTTTGGAACTGATGGGCTATGAAGCCCTTGGCGAGTGCGTACCCTTGCAGGGTTTGGCCCGTATCCGCTCCTGGGATCCGGATGCCGCGATCTTTGATCTCAAGATGCCGGGGATGGATGGAATGGAGTTATTACGGCGAGCCCTTCAGGCACAGCCCGAATTGCCTGCCCTGATCCTTACCGCACACGGCACCATAGAGACTGCAGTCCAGGCGGTGCGCGAAGGGGCCTATGGTTTTTTGGAGAAGCCCTTCGACCTGACCAAAATTGAATTGACCCTACAAAAGGCGCTGGATCATCGTGGGCAAAGACGCCGTTACCGTTTGCTGGCAGAAACCACTGGTCGCAAAGGGGAGTTCGAAGGAATTGTTGGGGAAAGCGCCGCAATCCACAAAATGCTTGAAGCTGTATCGGCTGTCGCGCAAACAGATTCAACGGTCTTGATAACCGGTGAAAGCGGAACAGGTAAAGAGTTGGTCGCCCGGGCTGTACATGCTTCGGGAGGGCGGCAGGCAAAACCCTTTGTCACGGTGGACTGCGCCTCCATTCCAGACACTCTGTTGGAGAGCGAACTGTTCGGTCATGTCAAAGGATCCTTTACTGGCGCACATCGAGAGAGGGCAGGATATTTTGAGGCGGCTGATGATGGCACTGTTTTTCTCGATGAGATAGGCGAAATTCCTCAAGTACTTCAGAAAAAGTTGTTGCGGATTCTGCAGGAAAAAACGTTTACGCGTGTGGGAGAGACGCGCCAGCGAAGCACCGAAGCTCGGATCGTGGCGGCGACCAATCGGAACCTCGAACAAGAGGTTAAAGGCGGGGGGTTTCGGGAAGACCTCTTCTACCGGCTCAAGGTGATCGAAATTCCCGTTCCTCCTCTGCGGGAACGTTCGGAGGATGTTCCGTTGCTGGTGCGTCATTATATCGAACGGTTAAATCGAAAACTGAATCGTAAGGTCCGAGGAATAACTGCCGAAGCGATGAAGATTCTCCAGCATTACCCTTGGCCCGGAAACGTTCGAGAGCTAGTCCACTTGCTTGAGCAAGTGATGACGTTCCATAATCCCCGGGACCTTGACGTGTCTCACCTCCCTCTTCATTTGCATACTGAAACTGTTTCGAGTTTGCCTTTAGGTACCTATGCCGATCTTAAGGAAGAGCTGCTGGATGAGGCAGGTTTTGAATATTTTCAGAAGCTGATGATCTACTACCATGGCAATGTATCCAGGGTGGCTGAACACGCCGGCCTTAATCGTCGCCATCTCCACCGGCTTTTCCAGAAGTTGGACTTTGATCCTTCTCTGTATCGGCGGACCTGAGACATAATAGTCTCTGATTCCGTGACTTTTAGCCAATTCTAATCCTTGTGGGTGACGACCATCTTAGCGTGTACCTCTTAACGTATAGCTGCGTTTGAGACGGTATAGTTGTTGCCTCTCCCTGGCGCCGCCGCGTTGAACGCAGTTGCTCATCACTTCCCCCTTCCACCTGGACATTAATGTCTCACTTGATTGTCCCAAAACGAGACATGATTGTCTCATTTTGAGATTAAACCTGGTACTATTTTTTAAAAAATACAACATTGTTTTAATTTAACTATTATTATATTGCTTTGAAAACAAGCTGTTGTGGCTTTCCATGTTAGTCTGTCTAAAATTTATTGTTTAAATGGAACAATGTTTGATATATGTGCATGCGACTGCTTCTTCTCATTTTAATCTTAGAAGATGTGAAGGATGAATCAATGTACCTGTATCTCTGACACTTATGTCCGATTTGTCACTGAATAGGATCCGTTAGCCTTCCACTCATTTGTAGCCAGACCGGTTGCTCATTATGCTCTAGAGGTTTTGACTTTTGATAAGTGATTTTTTGCAGATGGAAATGTGGTTAGCATTTAAAGAAAAGGAGAATTTAAAGAAAGCCGTAGTTTTCATAAGATGAACATTTCAAAACAAGGAGATATTGATGAGCATCACGAAATGTAAAATGAAATTTTCATGGTCCGGCAAAACCTGTGTCGTTCTTGCGGGTATTGCTCTCTTCTTCACTACCCCGGTAATGGCATTTACCTTCTCGGCTGGAGAGCTGGAGGGCGGTCTGGACATCACCCTTGGCTACGGAGCCGCCTACAGCACAGAAGACGGCAACACGATCAATGGTATCAACGAAAAACACTTCGATGCGCCCAACTATAAGAGTGATGAAACCTTCCGGGGCAAAGGTATCGTCATGCAGGTTTGGAAAGTTCTGGCTGAGCTGGACCTTGCTTACAAGGATTATGGGTTTAAGTCGACGGCGAGTTTCGCCTACGACACTGAGATGATGGATAGGCAGCGTAATTACGACTATGACCACGACGGCATCAAGGATAACTGGAGCGATGAAGCCGTGGACGCCTCAGGTCGGGTCTTCAATCTGCTGGACGCTTATGCCTACGGCACCTTTTTGGATGATGCGCTGGACCTCCGGGTCGGTCGGCAGGTCATCAATTGGGGTGAAGGGCTGGTCTTTATGGAAGGTGTCTCCGTGCAAGTTCCATTTAACATCAACAATCTGGTTCTTCCCGGTTCGGAACTGAAGGAAGCCTACATTGGGTTGGGCGCCGTTCGCGCACAACTTGCTGCAACCGAAAATATTTCACTCGACGCCTATTGGCAGTGGGAGTGGGAGAAAAACATGTTTCCGGGTACCGGCACCTTCTACGGTGACGATATCCTCGCCTCACCCGGTGCGGAAAAGGAGACTTTAGCCTGGACAGGGGGAGCTTTTGGCTTTGAAGATCGCGAAGAGGATATCGATGAAAGCAACCAGTGGGGTATTTCCGCCAGAAGCTATATCGGTAACTCTGAATACGGCATCTACTATTCCCGTTACAACGATGCCATGCCGTCGGTCGGGTTTGACCTGGATAACGGCAATCTTTTCGTAACCTATGCTGAAGACCAGGATATGTTCGGCATCAGCATGTCTACAGCTTTTTCGGCTTTTGGTGGTTGGACGATAAACAGCGAGCTTTCTTATCGTCCAGACCGCAGGATCAGCACCGTCATTTTTGGCGGCCCCAACGGTATTGGTCTTAACGACGATGGCCAGTACTGGACAGAAGCTGACACCTGGAATGCTTCGGTGCACGGTTTCTGGCTCGGTAATGCCTTTATCGGTGGAATCGATTCCCAGTTTGCATTCATCCAGCTTGGCGTTGATATTATGGATTATGACGGCCCTATGTCGGACTTACAGCCCATGTTGGCCGACCATGATGCCGCGGCTGACAGGGGCGATGGAGTCTACGAGGTTCTCGACTCTGATGAAGAAGTATCGACTACTGCCTGGGGCATTGCCGCTGAATGGGATGCGACCTGGCAGTCAGTTCTGCCGGCCGTCGACGTCACCCTGGCCCTCTTTGCACAGTATGATTTTTACGGCAACTCCCACTTGACGGGCAATTTCTCCGAGGGGCGTTTGCTCAGCTCAGTAGGACTCAGCTCCGTTATCCATAACGATTGGGAGACCGGCATAAGTTACGCCCGTACTGATTACAATGACAGTAATTACGAAGTTCAGAACACGGTCAACTTCAACGTCAACTACAAATTCTAAATCGAATCAGAGCTGTTATGACCTTTAGATATAAGGAGTTCGAAGAATGATGAAAAAGACGATTGCAACGATAAGCTGTCTGGCGGTTCTAGCTGTCGCGGGCTTTGCGTCGGCTGCTGTGTCGGCCGAAGAGGCCGCCCGCCTGGGCAAAGATCTCACCCCGATGGGTGCCGAAAAGGCAGGTAATGCCGACGGCACGATCCCGGCCTGGGAGGGAGGGTATACCACGCCTTTTCCTGGCTGGAAAGAGGGTGACGCTCGTCCCGACCCCTATGCAGGCGATAAAGAGCTGTTCACGATAACCAAAGAGAATATGGCCCAATACGCCGATAAGATCCCGGAAGCATCCAAGGCGATGCTCGCGGCGTACCCGGATGAATTCAGAATGCATGTCTACCCGACGCGACGCAGTGCCGGTTTCCCCCAGTGGTATTATGACAACATTAAAAAGGCCGCCACCGACGTTACGCTGAATGCAGACGGCAATGGCGTCACCGGTGCCCACGCCACAATCCCCTTCCCCATCCCGCAAAATGGTAATGAGGTCATCTGGAACCATATGCTGCGCTTCCAGGGTTATACCCGCAATATGGTTTTTTCGGAAAACACCATGTACAAGGGTGCCGCCGACCTGCTTACGACCTTAGACAATCAAGTTATTTATCCTTACTTCGATGCCAATGCTAGCGACGCCGAAAAGCAAGAGGGTACCCTCTACAAGTACTCCTCTACCACGCTTACTCCTTCCCGCGACGCAGGCGAAGGTCTGCTGGTTATAGACAACATTGATCCAGCTAAAGTCCCCCGCAAAGCCTGGCTCTATGATCCCGCCGAGCGCCGTGTTCGCCGCTTGCCAGACCTTGACTTCGATACCCCAGATCGTCCTGAAAACGTGATCGATGACTATGACCTTTATAGCGGCTCGCCAGAGCGTTATGATTTCAAAATCGTCGGCAAAAAAGAGTTTTACGTCCCTTACAACAACAACAAAGTCAACTCCAATGAACGCTCCCTCGAGGAAGACTGGGGCGACTGGATGCTCAACTCCGATCTGATTCGCTACGAGTTGCACCGGGTCTGGGTGGTTGAAGCGACCGTTGCCGAGGGACAGCGGCATGTCTATGCCAAACGTGTCTTCTACATTGATGAGGATTCCTGGACGATTCTGGTGACAGACAAGTATGATAATAGCGGCAACCTGTGGCGTGTAGGCTACTATTACCCGCTTACCGCAGCTGAAGTGCCAATGTTCGGCGGTGGCTTTGTCGCTCATTATGATCTCAAAAAATCTGCCAGTTACACAATTTATGCCCCGAATGGCATGAAGAAGTCAGCCAGCTACACCACAGAGCCGCAACCAGACACTTACTTCACTCCGGCAGCGCTTAGAAGACGTGGTCGTTAACAGATAAAAAGCCATAATTAAGCACCCTGGTTCCGTTTCATAACGGATCCAGGGTGCTTTTT
Source organism: Desulfuromonadales bacterium (assembly GCA_014860225.1). GTDB lineage: Bacteria > Desulfobacterota > Desulfuromonadia > Desulfuromonadales > BM103 > M0040. Next base: position 28,952 of record JACZKE010000026.1, on the reverse strand, counting down.
GTCAGGGCTGATGGACAGTAAAATTTGGGTGCGACATATGGTTGATGAAGTTAAAGGAAATCAGATGGAAGCGACAGAAAGAAAAAGTCATTGGTTTAGCGTGATCCTGGTTGCGCTAATTACACTTTTCAGCCCTTTTGCAACACAAGCTGCATACAAAGACGTTATTGAGATGAAGGCCGTAAAGGTGGATTCAGCAAGGTCTTCGCTAGCCCTGGACATTGCCAAGGCCGGTGATCGCCTGGTGGTGGTCGGCGAGCGCGGCCATGTACTCTACTCGGACGATAATGGCGAGAGCTGGACACAGGCTGCTGTGGCGACGCGCAGCCAACTAAACGCAGTTGCCTTTATTAATGACAAGCTGGGCTGGGCCGTGGGCGAAGATGCGGTGATCGTACACACCACAGACGGCGGTAATAGCTGGACGCGCCAGTTTGACGATCGCGATGCCGACATGCGCGGGCCACTGCTTGATGTGGTTTTCTTGAGTGAAAACGAGGGATTTGTCGTTGGTGTCTTCAACAAGATGTTTAAAACTACCGATGGCGGTGTCACCTGGAACGATTGGTCCGAACACGTTGATAATCTCGATGATTGGCACCTTTTTAATATCACAACCTCGGCGGATGGAGTCCTCTACATCGGCTCGGAGCAGGGTCTTGTCTTTAAATCCACAGATAGAGGTGAAAGTTTCGTTCCAATACAAACTGACCACGTCGGCAGTTTTCCAGGTGTCATAGCCCGTAGAGGAGAAGATGGCAGCGACCGTGTTATAGCCTTTGGACCTGGTGGCATCATCTGGGTGAGCAGTGACAGTGCTGAGACATGGACGAAACTGGAGACTGAAACTCTCGCAGGTCTTTTGGGAGGGGCTTGGCTGCTTGATGGCGCAGCCGTGATCGTGGGTCATGAGGGTATGTTGCTGCGCATTGACAGGATGCTTGAAGAGGTTGACTACCAGCCCAATGAGAGTGGGCTGCCTTTGAGTGCGGTGCTGCCTGTGAGTGAAAACAGGTTGATTCTGGTTGGCTTTGGAGGCCCCCTGGCCGTAGCGACCCCCCAAGCGGTCCAGTGATCTGAGGAGCGAAAAGGTTTAGATAATGAATAGTCTAATAAAGTTCAAATGGTATGAAAATGCCATCTTTAAAAACAGGGGTTTGATACTCGGCCTGAGTGTTATTGTGACCCTTTTTTTCGCATATCAAGCTTTTCTGGTGCGTCCTGACACGCGGCTTGAAAGGCTGATTCCGGGAAGCCACGAGTTCGTACAAAATGCGCGTGAGTTTCTCGGCTCCGAACAAGTTGGCGGATCAAGCGTCGTGCGCGTGGCGGTGGAGCGCACCGATGGCGACACGATCTTTGACTACAAATATCTGCTGACCCTGCAGAAGATAAGCGATGAGCTATCTCTCCTGGAGGGGGTCGACACGGGCAGCCTCAATTCTCTTTGGGCTCCGGGGATGCTCTGGTTTGCAATAACCCCTGAAGGTTTTAGCAGCGGACGGGTGATCGAAAACAATAAGTTTACCGACACTCCTGAATCGATGGCAGAGATCAAGGTTAACGCTTTTCGCGCCGGAATCGTGGGCAGCTACGTCTCAGAGGACTTCAAAGCCTCGATGATCGACTTCTCAGTCCTGCCGATAAGTCCCAAGACGCGCCAGCCACTTGAGTTGGATGCGTTTGCTGCAAAGTTGGAGGAGGTTCGGGCCAGATACAGCGATCAAGGTGTTACTCTGCATATTATCGGTGACGTCAAAAAGGTTGCTGACCTGGTAAGTGGTTTTGGCAAAATCGGTCTTTTCTTCCTTGCCGCAATTCTTATTACGACGCTGCTGCTCTATCAATATTCACGAGGATACAAGGCGACTGTTGTTCCCCTCGCCTGCTCGATCATTGCCGTGGTGTGGCAATTAGGCGTGCTCAACCTGATGGGCAATGGGCTTGGGATTTTTTCCGTGCTGGTGCCGTTTTTGATTTTCGCCATCGCGGTAAGCCACGCTGTTCAGGTTATTAATGTGATCGCCCACGAAGTCGGTAATGGTGAAACCCGACTTGTGGCCGCAAAACGAGCCTTCCACCATCTGCACAAACCTGGCCTGGTGGCGCTTTTGAGCGATGGTATCGGCTTTGCCATGCTCTTTATCATCGATATTGGCGCGATTAAAGATCTGGCGATGGTCGCCTCTGTCGGCGTCGCAGTTATCATCTTTACCAATCTGGTGCTGCTGCCGATCATCATGAGCTATGTGGGCATCTCGCAAAGTAGCGTCGAGCATGCACAGAGCAAACTTACCGATAAATCGGCGCTATGGGATGGCATCGCCTGCTTCGCACAGGCCAAAATGGCACGACTGGCGCTCGTGGCGGCGGTCGGTTTGTTGGTCATCGGTTTAATCGGCGGCAAGGATCTGAAGATCGGTGACCTCGATAAAGGGGCTCCCGAGCTGCGTGCCGATTCGGCCTACAATATTGACAATACCTTTATCACCAGCACTTTTTCCACCTCTACTGATCTGATGAGCATCTTTGTCGGAACCCCTAAGGGTGGTTGCGAGAGCTTCAAGGTGATGGATCTGATCGACCGCCTCGGTTGGAGTCTGCAAAACACCGAAGGGGTGCAGTCAGTTGCCTCGCCTGTCTCGGTCGCCAAGGATAGTCGCTTCTTCGGCAACGAAGGGAATCCAAAATTTTGGGCGTTGCCACGCGATGAGAGGGTTCTGGCCCGAGCTATTGCCATGACCGGGTACGCAATGAACACGAATAGTCTCGAATGTAATATGCAACAGATTGATCTGCAATTGGCCGACCACAAACAGGCCACCTTGCAGAGAGTTACCACAGAGGTGCGCGCGTTTGCTGTCGACAATGATGACGCAGACATTTGGTTTCGTTTAGGTAGCGGTAACGCAGCTTTTGAAGCGGCAACCAACGAAGTCATAACTGCTGCGCAGTTCAAGATCCTGCTCTACATCTACGGCGTAGTGGTACTCATGGTGTTCATTACCTTCAGATCGCTAAAGGCCGTACTCTGCATAATCCTGCCACTGGCGCTCACCTCGGTTCTGGCGAACGGTCTGATGGCGATGCTTGGTATCGGTGTGAAGGTGGCAACACTTCCCGTAATTGCCCTTGGTGTCGGGGTCGGGGTTGACTACGGCATCTATATATACAGCCGCTTGTCCTCTTTTATTGCCGAAGGGCACTCGCTGGAGCTCGCCTACGTTGAGACGCTGAAGACCACCGGAAAGGCCGTTTTTTTCACAGGAATCACCTTGGCGGTGGGGGTTGCCACCTGGTACTTCTCGCCAATCAAGTTCCAGGCAGATATGGGGATACTGCTCACCTTCATGTTCCTCTGGAACATGCTGGGCGCACTTTTGCTTTTGCCTGCACTGGCCAACGTTTTGAGAGTTGGGAGTAAATAATGCCGAAGTCGAGAAGCTTGGCAAGGCTTTGCTGGCTACGAATTTCATCGCTTACAGATTGAGATAACGATCTAAATAAAGGAGGATAAAGCTTATGAAAAAGTTGATTACGCTGATGACGTTGTTACTGTCGATGGGGGTGCTGGCCGATGGGGCGATGGCTTTCAGCAAGGATTCATTGACCTGGGGAAAATGTACCGGATGTCACGAGCCTAAAGATGGAAAGATCTCCCGGGTTGAGGAGATCCGTGCCACTCCCGATGAATGGGGGGTCATCATCGATCGCATGGCTCGACTATACGATATGGATCTGAATGCAAGCGAGAGGGACGTTCTCCTGAAAGAGATCTGTGAGACGCAGATCCTCTCGCCCGAGGAATTGGACAAGGTCTCTTACCTCAACCTGTACAACAACCCGCAGACGGTGGAGATACCTCAGGGCGAACAGGAGGGACAATTCTTTGCCACCTGCGTCAGATGCCACAGCGCCGGAAAAATCAAATCCTACCGCATGACCGAGTCGGCCTGGGCGAAGGTCCGCGATTTTCACTACTACATGGATCCGGCGATTGACGGCCAGATGCGTGAAATGAAGTGGTATGAGGAATCTGCTGCGATTCTGGCAAGCCTGGCCAAAAGTCTTCCCTACGACAAGCCGTGGGTGACGCCCCAGGCTAACCCTGCCGGCTCCTGGATTGTTCTGGGCAATGAGCCCGGCAAGGGCAACTACCGCGGTCACGCTTCGATCAAGGCTGGCCAGAGTGGTTCCTATACCGTTGCGGGGGCATTGAGCTACGATGACGGCACCAGCGAGCACTTCCAGGGTGAAGCTGTCTTGTACGGCGGACACGCCCTGCGCACCGAAACCCGCCACAACAACTTCGTGACCCTGGGCGCCTACTCATTCGCGGATGGGATCATTAAGGGGCAGCATCATTTCCCGGCCCCCGATTTCCGCACCTCAACGAGCACCTGGTACCCCGCGGACGGCCCGGCCAGGATCCTCAAGGTGACCCCATCCTATCTTCTGGCCGGAGAGACCACGACTCTGACCCTGGAAGGGGTAAAGCTTCCGGAAATCAAGGCCGGAGACCTTGATTTCACCGGCGGCAACGTCAAAGTCCTGGAAGCCAGGCGCGACGGAGAAACCATTGTCGCAAAGGTTGCTTATCAGGGTAAAGGCGCTGTTCAGGCAAGCCTCACGGTGAAAAACCTCAATACGCTACCCGTGACACTGGCCGACCGGATTGATCACATCAAGATCACTCCGGAGCTGGGGCGCGCCCGGGTATACGGCGGAATTCACTTTCCGGCCGAAGGGGTTCAGTTCGAGGCTGTCGCCTATGCTGCCGACGACCTGATTCTCGGAGCGGTTCCCGCCAGCTTCAAGCTGAGCGAATTTGTCACGCGGGAAAATGACGACGATCTGGCCTGGCTCGGGGCTATCGCCAAGAACGGAACCTACATTCCCACCAGCGACTATGGGCAGATCATGACCAGGGAGTACAAAACGGAAGGGACCGGCCTGGTAAACGTCTCAGCGGAATACGAAAGAGCAGGTCATCAGTACACTGCGGAGGCCATGTTGGCAGTCGTTCCGCCTGATTACGTTCCGAGGGTCAAATAATCATGAAACACGAGTGGGCCGACCATAGCATCTTTCAAGCGAAAGATGGGGCGATTCTCTACGGGGTCGATCAGGCGAGTCTGTTTCTTGTCGACTCGTCTGTGCAGGAGGTGATCAGCCGCTGGGTTTCAGAGCCCACGGTAGATTTGAGTAAAGCCTCCGAATCCGACCGTGACGTACTGGAAGGGTTGCGGGATATCCTCCTGCTGAAACCCGCGGGCTCCGCAAAAAAGTGGCCTCCCGTCCGGTTCGACCCGGAGGAATTTCCCATGAGTACCATGGTGCTGGAAGTGGCTCAGGACTGCAATCTACGTTGCACCTACTGTTACGCAGAGGGCGGCGCCTACGGAGGGCAGGCACGCCTTCTGGACTCGGAGACAGCACGCGAAGCCGCCCGCTACCTGGTCAGAGAATCGGGAGATCTCAAGGACCTGACCCTGGTCCTCTTCGGTGGCGAGCCGCTGCTCAATATGCCGGCAATAAAAGCAGCCGTGGAGGAGGCGGAGACATTAGCCTCGGCTGCAGGCAAAAGGCTTCTGGTGTCGTTGACTACCAACGGCACCCTGCTCAATGCTGAAATCGTAAGTTTTTTCCGGGATCACAGGGTCGTCGTTTCTGTCAGTCTTGACGGTCCTCCCGACCTGCATGATGCCAATCGGCCCTATGCCTCGGGAAAGGGAAGCTACTCGAAGGTCCTGTCCCAGGTTAGGGGGCTCCTCGACAACCACACTGCTGCGGTTGCGGCCCGGGTCACTTTGACCCCTGATCAATGGTCACGATGTGAAGAAGTCTTCGATCACCTGATGGCGCTCGGCTTTCATGAAGTAGGTATTGCCCCAGCGAGTCCCATCAGTAAAGCCCTGCTCCCCGACCAGGATCAGGAGGAGGTGTTGCTGCAAAGTTTCGCCGCCATGGCCCGCCGCTTCTCCAGAGTGGCCCGGGAAGGCAGGATCCTTCCTTTTGCCAATCTCATTGAGCTTCTCGGACGTCTGCATATGGGGCAGACCAAGGCTGTCGCCTGCGGGGCGGGATTTGGCTACCTGGCCGTCGATGCCGGGGGAGAATTCTACCTCTGCCATCGACTGGCGGGTGAGAAAGGCTTCGAGGTGGGCAATCTGGAGACCGGACCCGATCCGGAAAAAATCCGCTCCTGTTTGGACCATGTGACAGCAGGAAAGGACAAAATGTGCGAAAGGTGCTGGGCCAGAACTCTCTGCTCCGGCGGCTGTCATTATGAAAACCATCTCAGGGAGAACACCCTGGGGATACCTCCGGGGAGCAGCTGTAACTTCATCCTGCGCTGGCTTCAGATGGGCATAGAACTCTATGCCGATCTGCGTCATGCCGGGGCCGACAAACTGCTCGCACAGTTTGAGAAAAGAACAGGTTGCTGATTCGACGACTGTATTTATCTTGTTGACGCTAATTCATAAGCGAAAGGGAACGAGGATGGAAAAAAAACTGATGATAAAGGCCTTGAATAAGAAAGCCGAGGCTATCGAGGCGCTGGCCGAAGGGGAAAATAAAGCGGTCGCAGCCCTTCTGGAAAGTGGTACCGAATTACAGATGCCGGTTGGTTGTACGACGATTTTCGATACCGGCTGGGAAACCAACCCCCGTGGCACCCATCCGATCGGCAACTGCCAGGCATCCGTGCGTGATTTCATGGGTTGTTCGGGTGACTGCTGGTGGCCGGCCCAGACCCCTGACGGTCTCACCAATAACCCTGACTACCACGAAGTGTGTACGAATATGGCCCGGGACTGGCGTACGATCAAATACGACTGAGGGTGTCCGCTGATATCAATGACCACTTTTGTGAATAGGAGCAATACATGAAATACTTAAAATACTTTCCTTTGACAGCTTTAATGTTGTGTCTTCTGGTGCCAGCGGGGGTGGCCCAGGCCAAAGATCAGATTTTTGTCCTGGGTTACGACGTCCTTGAAGTAATCGATGGGGAGACCGACGCGGTTACAGGCAATGTCCCGCTCAAGGGATGGACCCGCGGCTATACCGTCTTGCCGGGCGATAAGCGGATGGTGGTCACGGCAAGCCGCCGTTACCTGCATGTCGTAGATACGGAAAAGCTGAAACTGCTGAAAACGCTCGATATCAGTAAAGGAAAGGACGGCTGGGAGCGGCTCGAGTTCGGCATAACATCGGCAGGCGACGGTAAAACCATCTTTGCCAATCTGGTGGGTCGCCGCACAGTGGATGGGGAGGTGGAAATTGCTGCGCCCATGCTCGCCCAGATCGATCTTGACAGCGGGAAGATCCTACGCAGCATCGAGGTTCCCAGAGGTATCTACCAGCTCTTGCTGATCAATGGCGGCAAAGAAGTTTATGCCATCGGCCAGGACCTCTACAAGATCGACGTCTCCGGTCAGCAGATGAAGATTGCCGGTATCCATTCCATGTACGACAGAGGGATGAACATCTTCCCCCTCTGGCATTACACCTATGAAAACGACGGTTACTTCAACTCTCCCTATTACACTATGGAAGGGTGCGGCATGTTGGAAATCAACACCCATAACGGCGAGATAAAGGAAAGTATGGTCAAGGGAGGCGTGCCTATGGTCTACAGTTTCATTTACTCTCCGGACCGTTCCAAGATCTACGGCAGCATGGATGAGCTGTACAAGCTCGACGCTGAGAGCAAAACAATTACCGACCAAACCGTTATCAACGAAGGGACCAACTTCTCCATCATGGTCAGCAGCGACGGCAAGAAGGTCTACACGGGGGGGGGCGGTTCGACCATCTCCGTCTTCGATGCCGAGACCTTGAAGCTCCTTAAGGTTATCCAGATGGAGACAGACGGCATGTCCATGGTCAGGTTGACAATCTGAGCAAATTGCGGGGCCTGCGCTTGAGTCCGAACGGGCCCCATGCCTTTTATAAAGAATTGCCTATGGAATACGGGTTGCGTCTTTTGCGCGCCGGCAAGCTCCCTGCCGATCCCAGAGACATCTGCCCGCTCCAGTGGCGGGAGGATCTTCCTCCGGGTACTCTTCGGGCACTTTATTTCGGCACTGAATTCTGTGAGGATCTTCTGCCCGCAACGGTTGAGGCCGAATCCTTCTGTCGCCTAGCTCGGGAGTCCAAAATCGAAGCTGTGCTGATGACCCCGATCGCAACTCCCCGGGGCCTCAGACGCGTTGATCGCCTGCTGGCAGAGCTCCAGAGGCGAGGGTACGCACCCACGGTGAGCTTCAATGACTGGGGGATACTCGGTCTGCTTCGAAAATCCTACCCCAGGCTCAAGCGAAAAGCCGGGCGATTGATCAATCGGAGCAACCGTGATCCCCGACTGGCCCATGAGGCGCCGCCCCCAAGTGCCCTGACGCAAGACCGGGGAGACAGACTGCGCTCATTGCTGTTGTGTCTCGGGGTGTCCGGCGTCGAAACCGATCCCGACCTTGAGGGCAGCTACCTGAAAAGTGAGATCTCCACTCTCCAGCGGGTTCTCCATCTTCCCTATGTCTTTGCGGCTACAGGGCGAAACTGCCTGATCAAGGCCGAAAGCATGGATGCTGAAGACAGTTTCTCCAAAGGGTTGGGAAAAAGCTGCCCTGCCTTGTGCCGGGAGCGTTGCCTCCCCGTGAAACGGTCGGACACCAGGGTGCCTCTCTGGAGGGCCGGCAACACCCTCTTTTACGAGGTCTCCGAAGACTGGGCCGCTGTCCATCTGTCCCGCTGCGACAGAATAGTTCTCCATGAAAGGCCAATGCCGTGAAGATATTAGCGCCCCTGAAAAATTCAGCAGAGGTGGCCCCTTTGCTGAGGGCTGGTGCCGAAGAATTCTTCTGTGGCCTGACACCGCCCGATTGGGAGAAGCTTTACGGCCAGGCCTGGGCGAACCGCCGCGCGCCCCTGTCGGCTGGCATTCCGGATGTTGCCGACTTTGAGAAGGCTGTAGCATTGGCCTGCGGTCGACCGATCTACGTTGCCCTTAACGCCCCCTATTACCCGCCCGGAGGGGTGGATCTGCTCGCCGAGTTCGGCTCCCTGTTATTAGAGAAAGGAGCCTCCGCACTGATCGTGGCCGATCTGGACCTGATGCTGGCCCTGGCCGGGGACGGCGCCGCTTCAAAGATTCACGTCTCCAGCCTTGCCACCTGCAATAACTCCGGCTCAGCTACCTTTTTCCGGGACCTCGGGGTCTCCCGAATCATCCTTCCCAGGCATCTTACTCTGGGTGAGATCGAAGAGATTACCGTTCCAGGTCTGGAGTTTGAGGCTTTTTTACTGAACGATGGCTGCGTTTTTGAGGAAGGCCTTTGTGCCACCACACATGCCGTGGGAACTTTTTGCCTGGGCGACGGAGAAGGGACTGAAGGGATGAATCCGGAGATTCTCGAGCGCTACGCTTTCTGGAAATGGACTTTGAATCATTGTGGATGCCAGACGAGCCAGGGCTATCCCGTCGGACCATGTGGTCTTTGCGCCTTGCCGCACTTGCTGCACATCGGCATCGCCAGTTTCAAGGTCGTGGGGCGGGAGGCGTCCCTGCCCCGGAAGCAGAAATCCGTAGAACTGGCGGCCCAGGCCTTGAGAGTTGCCAATGAAGGAGGCGGTCCGGAAGAAATTCGGCGGGCGGTCATCGATCTGCGAGGGGCAGCCCCCATGTGCGAGGGCGCGCATCTTTGTTATTATCCGGACGTCTGGCAACGTCCGATGCAAAAGGAGGCGGCATGCTGACTTCGGTAGGTCTGTTCGCAAGGCATCTCAAAGGCAAGGGTCGGCTCATCACAGCCATGTTCTTCCTCGGACTGGCGGGAGGAGCAGTCTCTCTGGCGCCGCCCTTGATCGGCAAAACCTTTATTGATGCCGTCGCTGAAAGAGGGGACTATGCCATCGTTCCAAAGATTGCAGCGGCATTGGTTGCTCTTGCCGTACTCGATCTCATCCTCGGAGCGGTGACGCGTCTGGTCCACTCCAGGCTTTCGGCTGATGTTCTTGTCTCTATCCGGGAGCGGCTCTTTGCTCACTGTCTGAATTCTCCCCTGGAGTCACTCGAACGGTTTCGCCATGGTGACCTCCTGCACCGCTTCGGCGCCGACGTTCCGAAAATCCAGGCGCTTCTCGTCGACGGTGTCCTCGGTTTCTTTCAGAATATTCTTTTCCTGATTGTGGCGGCTGTGATTTTGCTCAACCTCTCGACGCCAATGGCGCTGTGGTCCTTTCTGGGCCTCGGCGTCGCCCTTGTGATTACCACCGCCTTTCGCAAGCCAATCGAAAATGGCACCAGGGGGCTCCGTGAGATCATGGCTGATCTGTCTCACTTTCTTTCGGAACGCATGAGCGCCTTGCGCGCCATCCGTCTGCACGCCTCACAAAAAGAGGAACAAAAACGCTTCGCTCTGCTGAATGCCGGCATGATTCGCAAGATGTTGCGATTTCAGGTTCTCGATTCGGTCGCTTCGGGGACACCCGGACTTGCCTTGACCGCGAGCCTCGCCTGGATCTATCTGCTCGGCGGGCGGTTCCTGGAATCAGGTGAAATCGGCTTGGGAACCTTCGTCGCATTCATCCTTTACCAGGGGCGGCTTTACGGGCCGGCGCAGGGGCTGCTGGGGATGGTGCGTGGCTTTCAGGAAGCCCAGGTGAGTCTGTCGAGAATCTCCGAGGTGCTGGCCGGCGAAGTCGTTATCGACGCTGCGACCAAAGAGGCAAGCAGGGGCGGGGGAGAACTGGTCGTCGAGAAGGTCAGCTTTACCTATCCCGGAAACCCGCCGGTACTGCGGCAGCTCGATTTGAAAGTTGCCCCGGGAGAGAATGTGGGTATATTCGGAACCTCCGGTGCCGGCAAATCCACACTGGTGCAGGTCCTCTTCGGTTTGCGTATTCCCCAGGAAGGCCGAATTCTTCTGGGTGGCGAGGAACTCGGCCCGAATGTCGCCGCTTCGGCAGGCGGACGTCTGGGGTATGCCGGTGCCGAGCCATTTCTGCTGCACGCAACGGTGGAGGAGAACCTGCGCTACGGCAATCCGGAGGTCACCCACAGCGAAATGATCGACGCGGCCTGTCTGGCGGAGGCTCATACGTTCATTCTCGACTTGCCTGATGGCTACGACACCGTCATCGGAGGCCGCGGGTTGTCACTTTCCGACGGGCAGAGACAGCGAATCGGGCTGGCCCGCCTTGCCTTGAGGAATCCGGACATCCTGGTTCTGGACGAAGCCTTCTCGGCCCTGGATCCAGAGACAGAGGCTCTGGTGAGGCGGAATCTCTGGGCAGCGTTCAATGATCGGATCATTCTGTCTATTACGCATCGCCTTGGCGGTCTGGATTCCTATGACCATCTTTATCTCTTGCGTGACGGTCAGCTGCGGAAGGTCGGGGCAAAAGAGCTTAATATCGCACTGCGAACGGGAAGGGATGGCGGAATAAACGGAGGCGTTGGGGCAGAAAATCAACCATCCTCCGAAACATTGCCGAAAATTTCAGCCAACCCGCCGGAAAGGTACTCGGCATGACGCCGGCTTTTCATACAGAATCCGGATCTTTTCGCATCGGTATTATCGACACCGGGGTGAACCCATGGCATTCCCATGTCAGGGGTGTCGTCAGCGGGATGCGCATTTTCTTGGACGATGCAGGCAAGATACGCGAGGATGAGGATTTTCGCGACCTCGTCGGTCATGGCACGGCCGTAGCGGGGATTTTGCGGCAGGGTCTGCCCGAGGCGGAATTTTTCGTCGTACGGGTCTTTGACGAGACTCTGGATTCCTACCCTTCGCTGGTAGCTCGCGCGTTGCTGAGAGCAGCCGCCGAGGGGTGCAGGATTATCAACCTCAGCCTGGGGATGCCCCCCGGGCCAGGGGCCGAAGTCCTCGTGGCCGCCTGTCAGGCGGTTCAAAAGGCTGGATCCGTCCTGGTGGCGGCCGGTCATCCAGGAAGACCGGGCTTGCTGCCGGCCTCATTGCCCGGAGTAACCGGAGTCGTGGCCGATGATCACCTGAAGCCGGGAGAGGTTACTGTCAATCCGGGACAGCCCTATTCGCATGCAGCCTCAGGTTGGCCGCGAGATCTGAAGGGGCTGCCTTCAGGGGCCAACCTGTGGGGGAATTCCTTCGCCTGCTCCCGGGTCACTCTCGGCTTCGCCCTGGAAATGGGGGCTGGGTTGTCGGCGAAGCCGTCCCTCGAACTCCAGCGTTCAAATCCTTCCAAATCACTTTTAGGAGACTATCTCATAAACAGTCTCCTGGAAATAACGATGAAAGGCAGAAACATGAAAAAACTGTTGCGTATTAATATGGCGAGCCAAACAACTTGCAGTGAAGTCGTCGATGGGAGTTTGCAGCTCTCCGGAGGTCGTAGCCTGATCGCCAGGATTCTTCATGAAGAGGTGGATGCCAAATCCGATCCCCTGGGTCCCGAGAACAAGCTTATCGTTTGCCCCGGGCTCCTCGCCGATACGGTGGCTCCATGCTCCGGACGGATTTCCGTGGGCGGCAAAAGCCCGCTGACCAAGACGATCAAAGAAGCCAATGCCGGCGGAACCATGGCGAAAAGAATGGCCGCACTCGACCTGCACGGCCTGGTGCTGGAAGGCCAGCCGCAACCAAACGACTGGTTTGTTCTGGTGATAGACGCATCAGGGGTCGGTTTTTTGCCGGCTCAGCCCTATCTGGGGATGAACAACTACCAGCTGGGCGAAGAACTGAGGAAAGCGTTGGGAAGCGATATCTCCATCGCTTCTATCGGCTTGGCCGGCGAACGGGGTTATCTCAACTCGTCGATCCAGTTTACCGATCTTGAGGGCCACCCTTCACGGGCAGCCGCCCGTGGTGGCCTTGGTGCGCTGATGGGCTCCAAGGGAGTGAAGGCTATCGTGTTCAAGGATGTTAAAAAAACCGATTGGCAGTATGAGGACAGGGCAAAATTCGTTTCTGCCAACAAGGCTTTCAGCAAATCCATTCTGGCGCACCCTTTTTCAGGACAGGGTCTGCCGGCTTTGGGAACCGCTCTTCTGGTCAACGTAACCAACGAGATGGGCATCCTGCCGACTCACAATTTCAGCAAGGGCCGCTGGGAGCACGCCGAGCAAGTCAGCGGTGAACGGATCGCCGAGCTGCAGGCCGAGCGGGGCGGCAAGATGTCCCATATCTGTCATCGCGGCTGCGTGATCAGGTGTTCCCAAATTTATAACGACAAGGACGGCAATTACCTGACCTCGGGGTTTGAGTATGAAACCATCGGGCTGTTTGGACCCAATTGCGGTATCAGCGACATCGATGTGATTGCCAGGCTCGATAAGCTCTGTGACGATCTGGGCGTCGATACCATGGATGCTGGTTGTGCTATCGGCATGTGTATGGAAGCCGGTCTGATCGAATTCGGAGATGCAGAAGGCGCTTTGCGTCTTGCTCAGGAAATGGTTGCAGGCACTGAATTGGGGCGCGTTCTTGGCAACGGAACCGAAGCCACCGGCCGCCATCTCGGGGTTAAGCGGATTCCCACGGTCAAGGGGCAGGCAATGGCGGCCTATGATCCCCGAGGTCTGAAGGGACTCGGCGTGACCTACGCGACAAGCCCCATGGGCGCCGATCATACCGCCGGCAACTCCATCGGCGACCATTCCCTTGACGGTACCTGCAAAGATGGTCAGGTCGATCTTTCGAGAAATCTGCAGATCGTCATGACCGTTTTTGACTCCCTGGGTTTGTGTATCTTCTCCGGGATCTGTTGTGAGGATCCCGAAGCTCTCGGCCACCTGGTTGATATGATGTCGGCCAAGTTCGGCGGCGAGTGGACTGTTGATCGACTCATGGGCCTCGGCGTGCAGACACTGATCCTGGAGAAGCAGTTCAATCAGGGGGCCGGTTTTTCCGCGAAGGATGACCGGTTGCCGGATTTCATGTATACAGAGTCGCTGGAATCTGTCGCTGCCAGTTTCGATATCTCTGATGAAGAGCTGGCAAAGGCCCTTTATTTTGGCGAGCCTGTGTAAAAAACCAGGGTTTCACCGGAGGTCACGACGCATCATGAAGGTTACGGTCAAGCTTTTTGCGACGTTCAGAAACGGTCGTTTCAAACAAGACCAAAGGGACTATCCTGATGGCGTTAGCTGCCGGCAGGTGGTTGTCGATGTCGGTGTCAGTGAGGACGAACTCGGTATGGTCCTGGTTAATGGACGCCATGCGTCTTTGGATCAGGCCTTGAACGATGGGGACACTCTCTCCATCTTTCCTCTGCTTGGCGGCGGATGAATTGAGGCGCTGTGCCGATTTTGTGCAAAAAGCTGCATAAATGGCCTGCTGCCTGCGAATGGAAGTATTTTAAAAAGCTAAGCGCAGCATAGGAGTTTGGTGTCCGCTATTGACGACCGACCCCTTCTTGATGAGATCCCACTGCATGAAAACAGTCGTATTTTAAGCGGATTGAAGATATGGAGGAGGTTCTGATTTACCTGGGCAAAGGCTGTCGTTTCATGCTGAGGAAGAGACCGCCGGTCAAGATCAACGCGCCTCCTGTGAATGCCATATTTCCTAAAGGTTCATTAAATAGCAATAGCCCAAAAATAGCCGAGAAGACAACCTCTGATGTGGAAATCACCCCTACCTGGGGAGAAGGCAGATAAGCAAGCGCCTTAATGCTGGCGAGATAAGCTATTGCTGTAAGCACGACGACCGCAGACAGCCCGGCCCAGCCCTGGATAGGCAGGTGACCATTTGATGTTACCGGCCATAATGCCGGCAGAAAGCAAACGGCACAACCGACAAGACTGATATAGAAAAACGGGACCAGAGGGTTGTTAATGCTGATGACCCTGCGAATCAGAGTCATGGACAATCCATAACTGAAGGCCGCCGACAATCCCAGCACATGGCCAATGGACAATCTGGCATCCACTTCTTCCGGCCAAAGTACCAGAACTGCTCCGATCAGACCGATAGCAATCCCGCCCCAGTCGCCCTTAGACAGCCGGTCGCCGCTTACCACCGGCGAAATCAGAGCGGCAAACAGCGGGTAGAGATAAAGCAGTACCAGAGCCTCGAACAGAGGGAGCAAGAGAATGGCCGACATCAGACAGACAACATTGATGACGCTGGTCACCCCTGCCAGAAGAAGGGTCTTGCGATCTCTGCCCCAAAGACTGATGCCACTGAATCGGGCCAGCAGCAGCATGGCGATTACGCCGAATACTGATCGAGCGAAGACCATTTGCCAGACAGTCAGGTAGGGTCCACAATAGCGGATTGTCACATTCAGCAAAGCGAAAGCAAATGCCGAGCCTGTGGCAAAACCAAATCCAGCCAGGCGTGACCCGAACACATTTAAACTATTGTTCAATCTTTTTGTTACCTGTTGCAAAGAGGGAAAAGCTGAGAATCTCGGTCATAATCTGAACCTGGATGCTACCACCGAGCGAAAAAAGATATTCATGGATCGATCAAACCCCGGCGATACAGTCGATCTCGACATCCAGCCCCGAATCCAACCCTTTGACTGCCATGCATATTCTGGCGGGAGGGTTGTGTGGAAAGAATTTCCTGTAGATGGCATTCATCCGTTCTTTATCTTCCCAATCAGAAAGATAGACATTACATTTCAGGACCTTTTCGAGTCCGGATCCGGCAGCTTCAAGAATGAATCTGATGTGGTTCAGTATCCGTTCGGTTTGTGCTTCGATACTGTCCTTGATCGGTTGATGCGTGACCGGATCGTCAGATGTCTGACCGGAAACAAAAACCAGATTGCCATATTTGATGGCTTGGGAATAGGCCCCTGGCTCGGGTGCTTTTGCTGAATAAATCACTTCATTTTTCATGGCGCTCTCCTCTTTCCCTTAACGGATAGTGATGGTTTTATTTGATGAAAAGTTTGCGTGGAAAATCAATAAAAGTTTCGCAGCCCTGTTCCGTCAATACGATCGGCTCGGTGCATTCGAAGCCGAAGGTGTCGAGCCAGATCCCCGGCATGAAATGGATTGTCATGTTCGGCTTTAAAACGGTCTTGTCGCCGGGTCTCAGGCTGATGGTGTGTTCGCCCCAGTCCGGTGGGTAATTCAGCCCGAAGGCATAGCCGACCCTTGATTCCTTGACCACACGGCTTCCTGAGATCGACTCGCGCCATTTTGCTTCCACTTCTTCTGCCGTCACCCCAGGGCGGATAAACTCCAGAACCCGGTTCAAGCCGTCAATGGCGACCTCGGCGACGTCCTGCAGTTCTTTGGGTGGTTCGCCGATCATAACTGTGCGGGCCAAGGGCATGTTGTAATGATGTTTGGCTCCACCCAGTTCGAGTAGAACGATATCACCATGTTCATACCGTCTGTCAGTCCAGCTCAGATGAGCGGTCGATGTGCGTATGCCTGAGGGCATGATCGGTGCGATCGCAGGGTAATCGCCGGTAAAGTCGGCGGTTCCGCAGATCTGTGCTTTATAAACCTCCCCGGCTACATCACCTTCGCGCACGCCAATCCCGATGCCATCAATCGCTTTCTGCATGACCTGCTCGGTGATGCGGGCGGCCATGCGCAGGTAATCGAGTTCTTTTGCCGATTTTATGCAACGCACCCAGCGGACGATGTCGTCGCCATCAATGATGGTCGCATGAGGCAACGAACGGCGCAGCATATCGAGGCAGCGGCCGGTGAAGTAGTAGCTGTCCATCTCCACGGCAAGACGTCGTTTTGCGTATCCCCGCTCATTGAGGATGTCAGCAGCAAACTCCATGGGATGGGAAAGCTTCGATTGCACATAATTGTCGCGGTAACCGTAGATGTTTTCCTTATCCAGCCAGGTGGTCAGAACCGCGCCATTGCTGTCCTGTGCCCTACCGAACCAAATCGGTTCTTCCTGGTCGATCAGGATCAGGACTCCCTGGTGGACATAGAAAGACCAGCCGTCATAGCCGGTCAGGTAGTTCATGTTGCCCGGATCGGTGATCAGCAGGGCTTCCACTCCGGAGCGTCCCATAGCCTCTTTGGTGTTTTTGAGCCGTTGCTGATATTCTGCAAGTTCGAATGGGAGATGCTGGGGTGGTCTGAAATCAGGCATACTCTCTCCATGCAATTTCGGCTAAAAGTCTTGGATCGACATTCCCGCCACTGACGACGACTGCCAGATTCTTACCCAGGTGTGAAGTCTTGTCGACCAGCAGGGCGGCGATACCGACTGCGCCAGCGCCTTCAATGACCTGTCGGTGAGTATCGAATGCGTAGAACATTCCTGCGGCGATTTCCTTTTCGGAGACAAGAATGACCTCGTCAACCAAGTCCCTGACCATAGGGAAAGTATAACAGTTATCGAGTCCTATCCCTCCCAGGAGAGCATCGCCAAGACTGTCCTTTTCCTCGATCTCCACCGGCAGGCCAGCCTGCAGGCTGGCCTGCATGGGGCATGAGACCTCGAGTCCTACCCCGACGATTTTGATCGCGGGTGAGGTCGCCTTCATCGCCAGAGCGATTCCGGCAAGCAGTCCCCCCCCTGAAAGCGGAATGAGAAGGCTGTCCACCTCGGGGAGGTCTTCCAGAATCTCAATGCCGATTGTTCCCTGTCCCGCAATGACATGTGGATCATCAAAGGGTTTAACCATGATCAAACCTTCTTTTCGCTCCAGTTCCAGGGCCTTGAGGTAAGCCTCGTCCTGACTCTGACCAGAGAGGACCACTTCTCCTCCCAGAGCCTCCATCGCTTCCACCCGGTACCGAGGGACCCGGTGGGACATGCAGATCACGGAACGAATGCCCAGTTGTGCTGCGACATAGGCGACAGCACGACCATGGTTGCCGGTAGAAAAGGCGAGCACGCCCCGTTGGCGTTCTTCCGAAGAGAGAGATAGCAACTTGTTTGCCGCACCGCGGATTTTGAATGAACCGGTTTGTTGAAGATTCTCCAGCTTGAGAAAGACTTCATACCCCGTAGAAGCGCTCAAAGCGCTGGAGTGGAGCAGTGGAGTTTTTTGGGCAAAGCCGCTGCATCGTTGTCTGGCTAGAAAGACATCGCGCAGGAAAATTTCTGGTTTATCCATTGAATCGGCATCTCCATTGCTTGAGGAAAACATCATTGGTAATCATTCCAGTTACAAATGGCAACGTGTCATAAAAACACTGATCGGTGATCGCCGCATGATTTTTTCTGCGGTACTGCCGACAAAGATGTGTTTTAAATTAGATCTCCCGTGGGAACCAGCAAACACCAGATCGTAGTGACCGCTCTCTATCTCATAGAGACAGTTAATATAGGGAATCCCTTTGCGTGTTTTGGTTTTATAATTGAGATCTTTCAATCCGGGGATTTTTTCTTCGAGTGCAGCAAACATGTCTTTTGCATGCCTTTCGAGTTTATCCTCTACATTACGATATTCGGAATCTGACAAGATAAAGCTGAGGTTGCTTTCATCTTGAACCACATGCAAGATGGTCAACTGTGAGCCAAATTTTTCAGCAAACTTGACCGCGTCCTGGAGCGCAGCATCAGAATCTTTGGAAAAATCGGTTAAAACCAGTACATTTTGATAGTCCATAAATATCTCCGGGTTCTTTTTCCAGTAGTTCTACGCAGTGGACTAGTTTCCCATGGCCAGGTTCGGAATGAACAGGGCGATACTCGGAAACATCATCAAAATAATCGTTGCCAGGATCAGAATGAGCAGAAACGGTAGCGAATGGCCGATTACCTCAAGATAAGGTCGTCGGAATATCAATTGAGCGGTAAAGATGTCGCAACCGAACGGCGGCGTCGCAGAACCGATGGCACATTGGAGGGTGACTAAGGTCCCGAGCAAAATAGGATTGACTCCGGCGCTGACAACATACGGTTGAAAAATAGGACTCAGAACAAAAATGGCCACAATCGGGTCAACGAACATGCAGGCGACAAAGTAAACAATGACTGTAATCAGCATTACGCGAAGCATTGATGGATCAGGTCCGAACAGTGGAGGCAGAAATTTCTGCGGCAGCTGCAAAAATCCAATCATCCAGGAAAATGCCTGGCCGGCACCTACCAGAATAAAAACTACACCGGTGATTACCCCGGTCTGTAAAAATGCATCTACGACCTTACGTAGGGGCAGGCTTTTATAAATAACCATTTCCACAAACAGGGCATAAAGAACCGATGCTGCCGCCGCTTCGGTCGGGCTTAAAACTCCGGTATAGATACCGCCGACCACGATGACCGGGAAACCCATGACCGGCAAACCATCCTTGATCGAGGCAATTCTTTCAGCCCGGCTGGCTTTGGGCAATAACTTGATTTTCTTCGCTTTCGAGTAGAAATAACAGTAGGTCGAAAACATCACCAGAATCATCAGGCCGGGCAGGATTCCGGCCAGAAACAACGCACCGATTGATGTGCTGGTCGCCACACCGTAGACAATAAAACCGATGCTCGGCGGAATCAGGAAAGCAATGTCGCTGGCGTTGATGATCAAGCCGAGTGTGAAGGAACTTTTATACCCCGCTTCCAGCAGCATCGGACGCATGGTGCCGCCGATCGCGGCTACGGTTGCCTGGGTTGATCCTGAAACCGCACCGAACAGGGTGCAGCTGGCATTGGCGGTAATCGGCAGCCCGCCGGGAAGATGGCCGACAAAAGTCTTGATCATGCGGATCAGACGTCCAGCGGATTCACCTGAGGTCACCAGGCTGGCTGCCAGAATGAACATCGGTACGCACACCAGGGCAGGCGGGGTCAAGCCGGTAATCACCTGCTGCACCATGGTCATCATCAGCCGCGGTGCAAAATCCGGCATGTAGACGTAGATGTAGAGAATTAATGAACCCAGCAGGGTGACCATGAAGGGGAAGCCGAACAGCAGCATCGATACCAGAGTGGACGCAAATAAAGTCATAGCTGGATCCCTTCCAGCTTCTCGTCTTCATATTCACTCTGCTGCTCCGGTGATTGCCACGGCTCTTTTTCCGTGAGGTTCTTGATGATGGTACGGATGTACTGGATACAGGCCAGCCCGAATCCAAAAGGAACAATGATATAAAAGGTCCAGGTAGGGACCCGCAAGGCAGGCGTCATATGGCCCATGGTCATGGCATTCATGAGATACTTGTAGGAGAACCACGCCATCATCCCCATGACCACGGCGCTGATCAATGAAATGATGACCAGGAACACCTTTTCCATCTTCGGCGGCATGGCGTCCAGAAAGGCTCCCATGCGGATATGTCGGGCCTTTCTGACCCCATAGCTCACCCCGGCGAAGGTCATCAGCATGACCAGGAACTTCGAGACCTCCTCGGCAAAATAAATGCTCTGGAAAAACGTTCGCGCAAAAACATTGCCGATCAACAGCACGGCAAGGGCTGCGACGCAAAAGACCAGAATGGAAACTTCCATGCCGTTGATAACCAGTCCAACATAGTGATTGATTTGTTGGAGGATACTCTTCTGTTTCCTTTCTTTGCCGTTTTCATTCATGGACCACAGCCCTCTCTTTTTGAAAGAGCACTGCGGCAGATTGACTGCCGCAGTGCTTTGTCACGTTTTTACTTGATATTCAGTGCTTTTTTTGCGTTGTTGACATCTTTCCTGAAAGCATCAAGGATCTGCTGAGCACCATCTCCTCCCAGTTCGACAAACTTGGGATAAACGGTTTCGGCTCTGGCCTTGAATTGCTTCACGGTCTCATCGTCCAGCTCGTGAATCTTGATTTCAGGTTTGGCCAGTTGAATCTTTTTCTTGTCGCTTGCATTTCTTGCCGTGATCCATTCGCCGGCTGGAATGATTGCCTCACGCCAGAAATTGAGCATTTCCTGCTGAGCATCTTTCGTCAGGCTGTTGAAAAATTTCTGGTTAGCCGTGGGAATGCCTATAAAAGGTTCACTGTGAAGCTGCGTCAGATAGTTCTGAACTTCATAAAATTTCATGCTGTAGATCGCAAAAAGCGGGTTGACCTGCGCATTGATCAGTCCCATCTGCAGGCCACTGTAGACCTCTCCGTAACTCATGGGGGTAGGGCTGGCACCGTATGCCATATAGGTCTCTACCAGGAGCTTGGAACTCATTAAGCGTACTTTAAGCTTGCTCATATCCTCCAGAGATTTCACTTCGTCCTTGGAGGACAGCCACTGCCAGCCTTCGAACATGACGGACAGAGGAACCAGGCCATTTTTGTTGAAGGCTTTTTCCATCAGGGGCATAAACTCACCATTTTTGACCATCCAGTCGAGTACCTGCGGAACTTGTTCCGTCGGGAACAGGTAGTTCAGAGTCAAGACCTGCGCTTGGGGAACAAAAGAACTGATCCAGGCGTAATCGGAAAAGACGAAGTCAACAACTCCGAGCTGGGCGAGCTCATTGATGTCGCCGGTGGCACCCAGGGTGCCATAGGGATAGACAGCGATATCGATCTTGCCGTCGGACCATTCGCGCATGTGGTCGGCGAAATTGTTGGCCCAGACGGTCATGAAGTCACCTTCAATCTCCTCGGAAGCGAGTTTCGCTTTGATAGGGCCGCCAGTATATCCCCCGGCAAATGCCATGCTGGAAGTAACCAAAAAGATGCAGATAGCCAGTAATCCAACCACTTTTTTCATAACTTTCTCCTTTTTCTGTTTGGGTTATGAACGTTTGCTTGTCAGAGATGCTGCCCAGCAGGCAACGTCCTGGTAATCACCTGTTCAAGTCGATCTCTGGTCGACACTGGTGAAGTAGTCCATTGCAATCCGTATATACATTTCCACACCGAATCGGAGAGTATCTTCATCGATATTGAAGCAGCTGTTATGATGCGGCAGATTGGTTCTCTTGCTTGCATTGCCAGTACCCAGGAACATGAAAACGGCAGGAACTCTGGAGGAATAAAACGAAAAATCTTCGCTGGCCAGATAACTACCCTGGACTATTGCCTCACCATGAAACACTTTTTTTGCTGTACTTTTAGCGAGCCGGACCATCCCGTCATCGTTTACGAGGGGTATGTTTTCAGTATGTATGTCGATGTCGCAGGTACACTGATGGGTTTCACACACCCCCTGTACGACCCTGCGGAATCTTTCGATGGGCCGTTCTACGCTGTCGGGGCCACCCTCGTAAAGAAAACGAATAGATCCTTCCAGCTCCACTTTTTCGGGAATGATGTTACTTTTCGTGCCGCCGCTGATCTTGCCGAACATGATGATTGTAGACTTCAGATGGCTGATTTCGCGGGTCTGGATCAGCTGCACAGTCTGGATGAGGTTGGCCGCAGCAAGGATAGGGTCGACAGCACTCTCCGGAGAACCGGTATGACCACCCTTGCCGTGGATGGTTATCTTGAATACGTCCAAGCCGGCCATGACAGCTCCGGGAGTGATGGAGATTTTGCCCGATTCCAACGGCGACCAGATGTGCATACCAACGGCGGCATCCACCCGGGGATTTTCCAGAATACCATCCTCGATCATACGGATCGCACCGGCAACCTCCTCATCCGGCTGAAAAACGAACTTGATTGTTCCCGCCAGCGCTTCCCGGTGTTCGGATAATATCCTGGCCGCAACCAGAAGCATGGCCATATGAGCATCGTGACCACAGGCATGGCTGATTCCAGTGCTTTTTGATCGGTAAGGCAGATCATTCTCTTCGGCCAGCGGCAGGGCATCCATGTCGGCCCTCAGCATCAGCACCGGCCCTGGTTTTGTCCCCTTCAGCAATCCCACGACCCCGGTTTTCGATACCCGCTCAGCATGAATCCCCAGGTTGTTCAGATAGGTTTCCACCACCGCTGCGGTCCGATGCTCTTGAAAGCCGAGTTCGGGGTGCATGTGGAAATCACGTCTAAGGTCGATCAACTCTTGATTCAGTTCCGCAATTCTTTGCCGGATATTACCCATAGAATGGACTCCATCACATGGTGTCAGCATAGTGCCTGGTTTTTATCGCCGAATATGCATAGTTAATCATTGTTACGAAGTCGTAAACGGGCAGGTTCGTTGCTTTTTGAACATCCGCGGCATAAGGGGGAAGCATACTGCATTCCAGAAGGATCGATCTGATTCCCTGATTCCGGGTGATGAGTTCTTTCGCGGCCTCGACTACCTCAGTCCGTATCTTGTCGCTGTCGAGCGTTCCCGTTTCATCGAGCGCTGCTTCGCGGAAGTTTCGGTAGTTTTCCAGGCCGGAAATGACCAGGGAATCATCAGAAGCAATCCCGATCTGCTCGAAAACCTCGGGTGTCAGCGCCTTGGAATTGGCGGTCAGGATGCCAACTTTAGTGCCGTTTGGAATGGTGGATTTGATAAAGGGGATCTGCAGCAGGCTCGAAAGAAGCACCGGGATGCCGACGGCTTGCTTGACCTCCTTCTGGTAAATGGCCATGAAACCGCAATCCCCGGTAATCGCCTTGACGCCCTCCCGTTCAAGCTCACAAGCGCCCTCGATCATCTTTTCAACAAAGGATTGGTCGTGCGCCAAAATGCGCGTAACGGTCAGACCGTCAATGCGTTTAAACCTGACCGGAAAATCGTAGGTTGTGGCATTGCCGACGTCACCCTGGATAAACGGGGCGCCTGAGTCGAGCAGGAGAATGCCGACGGCTTCTCCGTACGAGGTCTGATTCTTTTGGGCGTGGAACAACATGGACATTCTCCTTCCATGGCGATGCTGCCGCTGCTGTCAGATTTGCAGCAATTTCCGAGGGAAGTCGGCAAACGTCTGGTAGCCGGTTTCAGTGATTCTGAACGATTCACTGCATTCAAATCCGCCATCATCGAGCCACATGCCCAGGATCATATGGAAGGTCATGTTCGGTTGCAGAACCGTTCTGTCTCCAGGACGAAGGCTCATGGTGTGCTCCCCCCAGTCCGGAGGGTAATTCAGCCCCAGCGAGTAGCCGATCCGGGATTCTTTCTCCAAGCCGAATCTGGCAATATGCTTTCGCCAGACAAGTTCCACCTCCTCGCAGGTGATTCCCGGCTTGATCGACTCCAGGGTAACATTTAAACCATCAACCACATTGTCGGCCAGAGTTTGCAGCTGCCGAGGTGGATTTTTGCCGATATAGGCGGTCCGCGCCAGGGGGCTGTGGTATCTGTGGCAGCAGCCTGAGAGCTCAAGGTTGACCGCCTGTTCATCTTTGTATGGTTCGTCGGTCCATGTCAGGTGTGGAGCAGAGGTCTTTTCGCCGGTCGGCATCATCGGCACGATAGCCGGATAGTCTCCCCCGAACTCACGGGTCCCCCGAATCTGCGCCCGGTAGACTTCGGCGACGGCATCACATTCTCTGACCCCGGGGGAAATATTATCAACGGCAGCCTGCATGGCCAATTCCGCAATTTTTCCTGCCCGCATCATGTATTTGATTTCTGTTTCCGATTTGATGCTGCGGACCCAGTTCACCAAAAGGCTGCAGTCCAGAAAATCTTTATTGGGAAGAGCCAGCTGCAACTCTTCAAGCCATCTGGCATTAAAGTAATAGACATCCTTTTCCAGTCCGATCGAACGCTGCTCCCAGCGGCGTCTTTTCAGGAAATCTGCCACAAAGCGCATCGGATGGTTATCGGCGGTCTGTACGAGATTGTCCGGGTAGCCGATGATATGGTCCTCTGCCAAGTAGCAGGTATGCTTGGCCCCGTTGGCGTCCATGCCGCGACCAATCCAGTAGGGTTCTGCTTCATCAAGGACGACGGCCACGAGTTGCGGGGTATAAAAGGACCAGCCATCATAACCGGTCAGGTAGTTCATGTTGGCCGGGTCCGCCAGAAGCAGGATTTCAAGGCCATGCTTTTCCATGGAGGCCTTGGTATGCATAAGCCGTTGTTCGAATTCGGCCTTGGAAAATATGTTCATCAGTCCTGTTCTCCGCCGGTGGTATAAAGTTTATGCGATGAAATCATTTTTGCCACGTCACTCTCGATTCTCAGGTCATTAAATCGATTAAAGGCGGTCCTTGTACGAGACTTTGTGTCTGCCTAGACCCACCCTCTGAGCTTCATTGCCTGTTCGATTTTTTTTAATGCTTCAATCCAGGCACCGAGCCTGATCGAGGCAGTTCCTACTTCTTCGGCTCTGTTCCGCGAGTTGGTGTAGGCCGCCATGATGCGTTTGTAGAGTGAGTTATTAACCCGTTCCAGATCCCAGTATTCATCGGAAAGCCCCTGGGTCCGTTCAAAATGGCAGACGATTGCGCCGCCGCTGTTGGCAACGACATCAGGAACGATCTTTGTTCCTTGCGCCGTCAGTATGGTATCGGCTTCAGTCGTCACCGGGCCGTTGGCCCCTTCAACGATGAGCCTGGCTTTGATCCCGGCGGCGTTGTCGGCGTTGATGACGTTTTGAACCGCTGCTGGAACAAGGACCTCTACCGGGGCTGTGAGCAACTCTTCATTCGTTATGTTTTTACTTCCGGGGAAATCGCGTACCGTCCCTTTGGTGGCCAGGTAGCTTTTAAGCTCAGGAATGTCGAGACCTGCTTCGTCGTAGATCCCGCCGTTGACATCACTGACCGCGACAACCCGGCAGCCGATTTCATGCAGCAGCGTGGCAACAACAGACCCGACCTGGCCGAAGCCTTGTACAGCTACCGGTGCACCTGCAAGGTCGATCCCGAAATCTTTGGCGGCAGCCTGCAAAACAATAAATACGCCGCGCCCTGTGGCTTCTTCGCCTCCCAATGTGCCACCGAGAACTGGTGGTTTGTCATTGATTGCTGCAGGGCAGTGTTCGCCGGTTACCTGTTCATATTCGTCAAGCATCCAGGCCATTGCCTGTTCACCCGTTCCGATGTCGGCGCCGGGGACATCAGCCCATGGCCCTTTGGGATGAAGATTGCGGATGTAAGCCCTGATTAACCTCTCCTGCTCGCTGAGAGAGAGCGTGCCGAGGTCGGCTCTGATGCCGCCTTTGGCGCCGCCTGCAGGGATACCCCCGACACAGTGCTTGATCGTCATGAAAATTCCCAGGGCCTGAACCTCGTCGAGGCTGAGCTTGGGCCGGATCCTGGTGCCGTTGCGAAAAGGCCCCACGGCGTCGCAGTAATGGACCCGGTAGGCCTGAAAGACTTCCAGAGAGCCATCGTCGCGTTTGAGGGGGATACGAAAATGGAAAATACGTTTCGGGGCCTGCAGAATCGCCATAACACCAGGGTTGATATTCCCCAGGCGACCGGCTTCATTGAGGGTGTTCAAGGCAACTTGGAAAACGCTTTGTTCTGACATGAGAAATCCTTTATATGTAGTTAAAATTCATGGCGTTGCTGAGTGCTGTTCAGGTCAGCTGCTTAAGTTCACGATGCTGTGATTGCCTTGTTGACAAGGTTAAACAGGCTCTGCCCAGCTTGCCGACGACGGAAATTTTCAACAAACTGCACCCCCAATGCCCGCCGCCAGCCGACGAAATCGCCGGACATGTGTGCGGAGATCATCACTTGTGACATATCCCATAGCGGGTGCTCTTTGGGTAGGGGCTCTGTCTCAAAAACGTCAAGCGCTGCCCCGGCAATAACACCGTTTTTTAACGCGTCAACCAGGTCATCGGTACAGACTACCGGCCCACGGCCAACATTGATCAGGCAGGCGGTTGATTTCATATGGGAAAATGTGTCCCGGCAGAAAAGCCCACGGGTCTGGCTGGTAAGCGGTGCATTAATGATGACGTAATCCGCTTCCGGCAACAGGTCGCCCAGCTCGTCGTTCGCACGCACTTCATCGAAGTTCTCATCTTCGCGGGCCACAAGATCTGTACCGAGAACCCGCATGCCGAGGCAGCGCAAAAGAGAAGCCACCTCGCAGCCGATGGATCCGGCGCCCACAATCAGGGCGACACTGCCGCGCATCAGCCGGGTTTCACGGTGCATCCACTGATGCTCGCGTTGATAGCGAATATTATTCAACGTGTCTTTTGCAAACAACAGAATGGCGCCAAGCACATACTCTGCGATGCCACGGTTAAATACTCCGCGGGCATTGGTCACTTGAATGTCGCTTGCTACCAGTTCAGGGAACATCAACGCATCGACACCGGCACTGGTAGCGTGAAGCCAGCTGATATGGTGCCGGCTTGGCCATACCTTGCGCAGCAACTCGGTACGGAAGTCGGTGACAACCAGGATGTCGGCCTGCAAAAGACCTTCCCGCAACGATTCTTCATCCCTGGCATAGGTAACGATCGCCTCATCGGCAAGAGCTTCAAGTCCGGGAAGGTCGCTCTCATCCGCGGCCGTCAGTAACAGAATTTCTGGCTTTTCTTTTTGCACTTTCACGTCATGCCCCTTCGGCTAGAGCCAGCTCGAATTTACTGACCGCCTCATCAATCTGCTTACGAGTGACGATGAGCGCCGGCAGCCAGCGCACTACCTGACCATGGGTGCCGCATCGCAGCAGCAGCAGGCCGTTGCGCTCACTGTTTTTGAGCAGATCCGCTGCACGTTCTCCGCAAGGAGCACCATCCTCGTCGACGATTTCCATCCCCAGCATGAGACCCATGCCGCGAATCTCGTCGATCTGTGGGTATTGATTCTGCAGAGACTGCAGACGCTCTCTGAGGTATGCGCCGCTTTCTCGGGCATTTTCGACCAACCCTTCCTCATCAATCACGTCCATGGTTGCCAGAGCGGCAGCACATGCCACCGCATTGGCACCGTAGGTGCCACCTTGCGAGCCCGGCAAGCCTTTGCTCATCAGCCCTTTGCTGGCGGCGATGGCAGAGATGGGAAATCCGCTGGCCAGCCCCTTGGCCGTAATCAGGATATCGGGTGTTACTGAAAAGTGTTGATGGCTCCAGAACTTGCCGGTGCGGCCGAAGCCGGCCTGGATTTCATCGAAGATCAACACAATGCCATAGCGGTCACAGCGCTCCCGCAGTCCTTCAATAAAGCCTTTGGTAACCGGGTAGTAGCCGTATTCACCTTGGACCGGCTCCACAATCATGGCAGCAGTATCTTCGGGAGCGGTCTGGGTCAGGAAAATATGGTCCAGTTCACGTAGGCAGAACGCGGTAGTTTTCTCTTCGTCCCAGCCGTAGCGGTAAGCATGAGGGAAGGGCGAAATAACCACTCCGGCCATCATCGGGTGGTAGCCGGTCCGGATTTTGGTAGTCGAGGTGGTAATCGATGCCGAGGCCATGGTCCGGCCGTGGAAGCCTCCGCTGAAAGCAATAATATTGGCGCGCCCGGTAGCATGCCGTGCCAGTCGCAAAGAAGCTTCAACCGATTCGGTGCCGGCGTTGGCAAAGGCAATCGAGTCGAGGTGCTCGGGCAGATGTGCATACAGCCTGTCAGTCAATTCGACCAGGCGCGGATTCATGATGGTTGTGTATTGCGCATGGATCAGGGTCGCAGCCTGTTTTTGCGCGGCCGCGACGACCTTGGGATGGCAATGGCCGGTGCTGGTTACGCCGATCCCCGATGTGAAGTCCAGGTAGGCTTTTCCTGCAGCATCGTACAGATAGGTCCCTTCGCCCCGTTCGGCGAAAAGTTCGCTTGACTGTTTTATTAGCGGTGAGAGATGACTCATGGTAAACGCTCCTTTGGTTTTAATGCTCTTGGCAGAGATGCATAAAAATCTGCAAACCATTGTTTGATTTATAGGTGCCCAGAGGGCTTTTGAGAAGAATCAATATTCCTGAAAGACACTTGTCGTTTGCGCAAGATTTTTCTTTGTTATGGATATGACTATTTCAACCATTGTGCCAAGACGAAAAACATTAATTAAAACAGTATTTTGTAATTCTCTCTCTGGATTCCACGGGGAGAGGAATAAAAAAACTCCTATCACAATGATAATAAATATCACTTTGATAGGAGTCCGTTTGGCCACTTCTACGAGAGAAGCGGGGGAATGGTCGATTTGAAAAAACAATCTATATCATTTTGATAAGTTGGTTCCCTCAAGTTTTCGGTAGAGGGTGGCGATGCCGATGCCCAATTTCCGGGCGGCGACTTTCTTCCCCTGGGAGGAGAGGCCATAAACTTCAAGGGCTCTGCGGATCGCCTCGGTTTCCAGC
>JACZKE010000025.1 GCA_014860225.1 Desulfuromonadales bacterium | reverse complement strand
GAGGTGGGGCCGAGCTCGGCGATGTGCTCCTGCCGGTTCTCACGGCCTTTGCAGACAGGGAACACCCGGTCGAGTTTGATGCGATTAAGCCACTACTGGCCCGGGTGGGCAACCGTGACATACCTATCAATCTGGAGTTGGTTGATATACAGGCGAAGCAGGGAATGATGATCATCAAACTGAGACCCAAAGTGAGTAAGAAACAGTAACCCGTTCAGTTGCGATGCTTTCCTTGAGAGTCTTTCCTGATAAACTTTTCCTAGCAGCCTGTCGGACGATCCATGAGCCGGCTGCAAATCCGGCTGTTTGGCCCATATTTCAGCTCCTTTTTGGTCCATAGCTACAGCTATGAACCTGCAAATGAGCTAAAATCTGTTCTCAAACATCCAAATTTTCGCTTCGGCCCGCATAGTCCGACAGACTGCTAGCCTCGGATAAATAAATATGAATGATTATCTGACTTTTGCCCTTCCCAAGGGGCGTATCATGCAGGATTCCATGGACCTGTTCGCCAGGATCGGTATTACCTGCCCGGAAATGGACGATCCCGGTCGCAAGCTGGTCTTTGAGAACCGTGCCGACAAGCTGCGCTTCATGGCCGTGCGTTCACAGGACGTACCGACTTATGTTGAACATGGCTGCGCCGATATCGGCGTGGTTGGCAAGGATACCTTGTTGGAGCAGGACAAGGATCTCTATGAGCCACTCGACCTGCAATTCGGTTACTGTCGCCTGGTGGTAGCCGAGCCGAAAGAGTTGCGGCAGGATGATGATCCCGCGGGCTGGTCGAATATTCGTGTGGCGAGCAAGTATCCCAACGTCACGGAAAAATATTTTGCGACCAAAGGCATCCAGGTGGAAGTCATCAAGCTGTACGGGTCGATTGAGCTTGCACCGTTGGTTGGCCTGGCGGAGCGGATCGTCGACCTGGTTTCGACCGGCGGCACCATGCGGGAGAATGGCCTGGTTGAAGTGGAAACGATAGCCGAGGTCACCAGCCGCCTGATTGTCAATCGCGCCAGTCTCAAGACCAAGTATCGACGGATTTCACGGTTGATCGAAGAACTGGAAAAGGTCATCGAAGTCGGTCCGCGGATTTCCGGCTGAGGAGAGTATTATGATTCGGTTTCTGCGCTTCTCTGACGCCGGCTTTGCTGAAACCTTTGGTGAGATCACTGCGCGTGGCGAGATGCCTCCCGCCGGGGTAGTGCAGACGGTTCAGGAGATTCTGGCTGATGTACGCAAACGCGGCGATGATGCGCTCTGCGAGTATACCGAGAGATTCGACCGTCTCAAGCTGGAGGCCGGCACCCTTGAGGTCTCTGCCCTGGAAATAGAGCAGGCTCTCGCCGCAGTTGACAGTGACACCCTGGCAACGCTGCAGCTTGCCGCAGACCGGATTGCGGCCTTTCATAACAAACAGAAGGAAACCACCTGGCTATCCGATGATGAACCGGATATCCAGCTAGGCCAGATGGTTACGCCTCTTGACAGGGTAGGCATCTATGTGCCGGGCGGCAAGGCCGCTTATCCGTCATCGGTGCTGATGAATGCGGTGCCGGCCAAGGTGGCCGGGGTCGGTGAAATCATCATGACGGTGCCGATGCCGGACGGTGTTGTCAATCCCTATGTCCTGGCGGCAGCCCATATCGCCGGAGTCGATCGGATTTTTAAGATTGGCGGAGCCCAGGCTATCGCTGCTTTGGCCTACGGTACGGCAACGGTTCCCCGGGTCGACAAGATTACCGGTCCTGGCAATATCTACGTGGCTACTGCCAAACGCCTGGTCTTTGGCACGGTCGATATCGATATGATCGCCGGGCCGAGTGAAATCCTGGTGATCAACGACGGCAGCGGCAACCCGGCGCACATTGCTGCCGACCTGCTCTCGCAGGCTGAACACGACGAGCTGGCTGCTGCGATCCTGATTACTACTGACGAAGCCTTCGGCCGTCAGGTGGCCGAGGAGCTGGAAACCCAGCTTGAGCAGTTGTCCCGGAGCGTGATAGCCCGGCAGTCAATCGACAGCTTCGGTGCGATAATACTGGCTCGCGATCTGGCGGAAGCTGCGGCGTTCAGCAACAAGATCGCGCCGGAGCATCTGGAACTGGCGGTTGCCGACCCCTTTGCCTTGTTGCCGCAGATTCGGCATGCCGGTGCGGTTTTCCTCGGTCATCATACCCCGGAAGCCGCCGGCGACTATCTGGCCGGGCCCAATCACACCCTGCCGACCGGTGGCTCGGCCCGCTTCTTCTCACCGCTTGGAACCAACGACTTTGTCAAGAAGTCGAGCCTGATCTCTTTCAGCGCCGAGGGATTGAACCGGCTGGGCAAGAGCATTATCAAGATTGCCGAGCTCGAAGGGCTGGAAGCGCACGCCAAATCAGTATCAATCAGGCTGAGCAAAGACTGATTTGGCATTTCGCTGTCGTCACTAGACAGTTAACCATTTGGATTCCTGACGGAGGCAAATATGGCGCGGATTGCCACGATTGACCGCAGCACCAAAGAGACTAACATCAACCTGACGCTTGACCTTGATGGCCGCGGTGAGCATCAGGTTGAATCCGGCGTGCCTTTTTTCGACCACATGCTGACGCAGATCGCCCGGCATGGCTTTTTCGATCTGCAACTCAGCGCCAGGGGCGACCTCGAAGTGGATGCCCATCACACGGTTGAGGATATCGGCATCTGTCTCGGTGAAGCCTTCAAGAAAGCCCTTGGCGACAAAGCCGGGGTGCGCCGCTACGGTCGTGGTTCAATGCCGATGCACGAAGCCCTGGCCAGCGTGGTCCTTGATTTCTCCGGCCGGCCGTTTCTGGTGTACAATGTGCCCTTACCCAAAGCCCAGGTTGGCAATTTCGAGCTGGAGCTGGTCGAGGAATTCTTCACAGCGTTCTGCAACCATGCAGGCGCCAACGTGCATGTTAACCTGGCTTACGGCGACAACCTGCATCACATTGTCGAAGCGGTTTTCAAGGCATTTGCCCGCGCACTGGACGAAGCGACCCAGTTTGACCCCAGGGTCGAAGGCGTCCTCTCCTCAAAAGGCACTCTCGAGTAGGAATTACGGATGATCACAATCATCGATTATGAAATGGGCAACCTGCGCAGCGTTGAGAAAGCGTTCGAAAAGCTCGGTCACGTGGTCAGGGTCAGCAGCAACCCCGAGGATCTGCTGGCAACGGACAAGATCGTACTGCCCGGAGTCGGTGCTTTTCGCGACTGCATCAACAACCTGCGCGCCGGTGGCTTTGTCGAGCCCCTGCTGCAGCACGTTGCGTCCGGCAAGCCGTTGCTCGGTATCTGCGTCGGCATGCAGATGCTTTTTGACGAGAGCGAGGAGTTTGGTCTGCACAAGGGGTTGGGTCTGGTGCCCGGAAAGGTGATGCGTTTTCCGGCCGGGATGGAGGAGGGCGGCGAACGGCTCAAGGTCCCGCACATGGGTTGGAACAACATTCAGCTGCAGACGCCGGCGCCGATTTTTAAAGATACGCCAGATGGCAGCTATGTGTATTTCGTGCACTCCTACTATTGTTCGGCCGACAACCTGTCCGATGTCGCAGCAACCTGTCGCTACGGTGATGTCGAGTTCTGTGCAGCTGTCTGGCGCGATAATCTCATGGCAACCCAGTTCCATCCGGAAAAGAGTCAGGCGGTGGGTCTGGAGATATTCAATAATTTCGGCAAGCTATGAACTAACTTTTTGCCACAAAGACGCCAAGACACAAAGAACTCTCGGGGTTTTCACCTTGGTTTTCCTTAGAGCCTTGGAGCCTTGGTGGCCGGTTTGGAAGGTTTTAGATGATTGTTATCCCCGCGATTGATCTGAAAGAAGGCAAATGCGTCCGGCTGGAACAGGGGTTGATGGAGAAGGATACTGTCTACTCCGACAACCCGGCGGCAATGGCACGCCACTGGCAAGATGAAGGTGGCGAGCTGCTGCATCTGGTTGATCTGGACGGTGCCTTTGCAGGCGTTCCCAAAAACCGTGAGGCGATCCAGGCGATTGTTGCCGCCGTTGACATTCCCACCGAGCTGGGTGGCGGTATTCGTGATCTGGAGACGATCGAGGCTTATCTGAGCCTTGGTATTGACCGCGTTATACTCGGGACGGTGGCCAAAGAAAACCCGGCCCTGGTGGGTGAAGCCTGCCGGAAATTCCCCGGCCGGATCGTCGTTGGCATCGATGCCAAAGAAGGTATGGTGGCTGTGCGCGGGTGGGCTGAAGTGACGGAAAAGAAGGCGATCGACCTGGCCCGGGAGATGGAAGCTTTCGGTGTAACGGCGATCATCTATACCGATATTGCCCGCGACGGCATGATGCAGGGGCCGAATCTCGAAGCAACCGCTGCTCTGGCCGAAGCCATCTCGATTCCGGTCATTGCTTCCGGCGGCGTCTCGTGTCTTGAGGATATCCGTAACCTGTTGCAGATCGAAGCGTCCGGCGTCGCAGGCGTGATCACGGGCAAAGCGATTTATACCGGCTCTCTCAACTTACGCGAAGCGGTGGCTTTAACCAGACAATCTTGAAGGAGATGGCCAGAAGACACTCCGCCATGAAAGAATAAGCTGTTTGTTGTAACTATCCAGCTCCCTTACTCAGCGGCACAGCATGTGGGCTGCAGCTGTTGCTTGCGGGAAGTTAAGTGACAACGTTGTACGCAGGCAATGGCTGCAGACCACATGCACTCACTTATATGCTGAATAGTTACTGTTTGTTATTCTTTGTGACTTGGAGCCTTCAGGACAATTTTATCTATGCTGACAAAACGAATCATCCCCTGTCTTGATGTCAAGGACGGTCGTGTCGTCAAGGGCGTGCAGTTCCTTGAGCTACGCGATGCCGGTGATCCGGTGGAAGCGGCCGAGGCCTACTGTGCCCAGGGCGCTGACGAGTTGACCTTTCTTGATATCACCGCATCAAGCGACAAGCGCGGCATCATCCTTGATGTGGTCGCCAAGACCGCCGAGCGGGTCTTCATGCCGCTCACCGTCGGTGGCGGGGTTCGCGAGATCGCCGATATCCGCAACCTGCTCAATGCCGGCGCCGACAAGGTTTCGATTAATACTGCAGCTGTACATCGGCCTGAATTCGTCCGTGAAGCAGCCGAGCGTTTCGGCTCCCAGTGCATCGTTGTTGCAATTGATGCCCGCAGGGTACCGGCAAGCAAACCGTTGGCCTGGGAAGTTTATACCCATGGCGGCCGTAACCCGACCGGTATTGACGTGCTGGAATGGGCCGAGCGCATGGCTTTGTTCGGTGCCGGCGAGATCCTGCTGACCTCGATGGACTGCGACGGCACCAAGGACGGCTACGATATCGCCCTGACACGTGCAGTCAGCGACCGGGTTCCGGTTCCGGTGATTGCCTCCGGCGGCGTCGGTAACCTGGAGCACATCCGCGAAGGCTTGGTTGAAGGCGGGGCAAGTGCAGCTCTGGCGGCCAGCATTTTTCACTTTCGTGAATACACTATCGGTGAATGCAAGGAATACCTGCGCCAGCATAACGTCCCGGTTCGTTTGTAGGAGACTGTCGGGCTATCCATGAGCCGGCCATAAATCCGGCGGTTTGGTCCATTTAAGGAGTAAAACGTGACAGCAAAGGGCCAACAGGAAATTTTGGACGCGGTCTACATGGTTATTCAGGATCGCAGGCAGAATCCTTCGGAGAAGTCTTATGTGGCGTCACTCTACGCCAAGGGCCTTGACAAAATCCTCGGCAAGATCGGTGAAGAGGCCACGGAAGTTGCTATCGCCGGCAAGGGTGGCCAGACGGACGAAGTCGTCAGTGAGGTTGCAGACCTCTGGTTCCACACCCTGGTTCTGCTCAGTTATTACGATTTGCCTCCGGAGCGGATTTACGCTGAATTGCAGCGCCGTTTCGGCACTTCAGGGCTGGAAGAAAAAGCCAGCCGGTGAAATGTCCACACGAGCAGCCTGTTTCTCTGTCCGATAGTATAAAGAGCGTTCATCTGGAAGATCCGGATGGAAATTGAGGAGATTTAAAGAATGAATATTCAGGAACGATTGCTCGAAGCGATGAAGGTGGCGATGAA
The DNA here is from genome assembly GCA_014860225.1 of Desulfuromonadales bacterium. Taxonomy (GTDB): domain Bacteria; phylum Desulfobacterota; class Desulfuromonadia; order Desulfuromonadales; family BM103; genus M0040. The sequence goes on along the minus strand of JACZKE010000025.1, from coordinate 9,868 downwards.
GGCCAAGGATAGCCTGCGTCTGAACACGATTCGCATGGCTCGTACCGCACTGAAAAACGCTGAAATAGAAGTCCGCCACGAACTCGATGAAGCGGCTGCAATCAAGGTCCTTTCCACCCTGGTCAAGCAGCGCCGTGAAGCAGCAGATGCCTATCGGGAAACCCGTCCGGAGCTGGCGGAGAAAGAGGAACTGGAGCTGGCCGTATTGCAGGAGTTCCTGCCGGCCCAGTTGAGCGAGGCTGAACTGGAGGCGTTGGTGGTCAAAGCGATCACCGAGAGCGGTGCCAGTTCGATGAAAGACATGGGTGCTGTCATGAAGCTGGTTACTCCACAGACCACCGGCCGTGCCGACGGCAAGATGGTCAGTGAGCTGGTTCGCAAACAGCTGGTGGCGTAGAAGGAGATCGAACTCAAAAATGAACGGCATCGATATTGCCATCCTCGTCATCCTCTGTGGCTTTTTGCTGAAGGGGTTGCTCCGCGGCCTGCTCAAGGAAGTCTGTTCTTTGGCAGGCCTTTTTGTCGGCGCGTTCCTGGCATTCCGTTATCATGGACCCCTGGCAGACGCCCTCCTGAAGTCAGTTGACTTGCCGGCGCAGATTGCTGTGACCATTACGTTTACGGTGCTTTTCCTGGCGACCATGATCTTTTTCCTGGTGCTCGGTTTTCTTTTGTCACGCTTTGTGAAGCTGCTTTTCCTCGGTGGCTTCAATCGAATGATCGGTGGGCTGTTCGGCCTGTTCCAGGGGGTTTTATTGTTGGCTGTGGTTATTTTTGCTCTCTCTTTGCAGCCTTTGCCCTGGGGGATGGACAAGGTCATGGCAGAGTCTTACCTGACGCCGCCTTTTGTTGACCTGGGTAGTGGGATTATGGAGGGGAGCCAGCGGATACTGAAATGACGTTAGAGAATCCGGGTTCTTCATACATGGCAACAGCAGATAGCCTGATTCAACTCGAATTTGCCAAGGTTGTCGATCTGGTGATCGGCAAGACCCAGACCCCGTATGGCCGCTCTCTGGCCGCTGCGCTTAAGCCTTTTAACGAACGTACTCAGATTGAAGAAGCGTTGCAGGAGGCCGCCGAGGCCGGTCTGCTGCTGCAGAAAAAGGGACCCCTGCCGCTCGGCGCCAGCATCGATTTGTTACCATATCTGGCGCGCCTGCATACTGAAGGGCTCAGACTGGAAGCGGAGGTGCTGCGCGATGTCCAGGCCGCTCTTGAGGCTGCTGCGGCGTGCCGGCAACAGTTGCTCAGTAGTGAGGCTTGCCCCCGCCTGCAGTCGTTCGCCAGGCGACTGACTGCGTTGCCTGAGCTGGCTGCCGACATCAGACGCAGTATCGGTCCACGCGCGGAAATCCTTGATTCAGCTTCTTTTGAACTGGCTGACCTGCGTGACGATCTCAAAAATGAGCGCAACCGGGTCAAGCGTCAGCTCGAGCAATTGTTGCAGGACGAAAGACTACAGGGCGTTTTTCAGGAATCGCTGATTACTGACCGCAACGGACGTTACGTCTTGCCGGTGCGCGCCGACCACAGCAGCCGTGTGAAAGGTTTTGTCCACGACGTATCCGCCAGTGGCCAGACGCTTTATGTCGAGCCGGCGGTCAGTCTGGAGAGCAACAATCGTGTCCAGACCCTGGTACATAAAATTGAACGTGAACAAGAACGGATCCTGGCGCGTCTGACCGCCGGCGTCCGCGAAGTTCGGCAGCTCCTGTCTGATAACCAGACAATTCTGGCCCGCTTCGATCTTCGCCAGGCCATTGCCCGACTGGCCATTGATCTCGATGGTGTGGTCCCCGCGTTGGCAGATGAACCGTCTCTTGCCTTAAGTGATGCTCGCCATCCCTTGCTGGTTGCGGCAGAGAGGGCAAAAACGGGGAGCCCGGCAGTGGTGCCGATTGACTTGCGGTTGCCGGAAGGGTGCCACACCCTCATCATCAGCGGGCCGAACACGGGCGGTAAAACGCTGGCACTCAAGACGGCTGGCCTGCTGGTGTTGATGGTTCGCGCCGGCTTGCCGATTCCGTGCGCTCCGGGCAGCCGGCTTTTCCCCTTCGCCCCGGTGATGGCGGATATTGGCGATGAGCAGAGCATCGAGCAGAGTCTTTCCACCTTTTCCGGACACTTGCTGCGGCTGCGCAATATCCTGGAGAGAGCCGATCACGAAACACTGGTGCTGATGGACGAGTTGGGTACCGGTACAGACCCTGGTGAAGGTTCGGCTCTCGCCTTGGCAGCCGTCGACAGTCTGCGCGCTAACGGCGCTCGTATCCTGGCAACCACGCATCTGCATGTTATAAAAGGTTATGCGCAGCTCGAATCTCAGGTGGAAAATGCTGCAGTAGAGTTTGACACGGAAAGTCTGCAACCAACTTATCGGCTGAATTATGGTATCCCCGGGGCCAGTCATGCATTTACGATCGCCCGGCGTATCGGTTTGCCGGAAGAGGTCTTGATCGCCGCTGAGGGTTATCTGGGCCAGGGCGAACGCGAAGGGGTCGCCATCATAGAGCGGCTGCAGACTTTACGGGCAACTCTGGATGATGAGTTGCGTACAGCACAGAGATTACGTTGTTCTGTTGAGAAAGAGCAACAATGCATTCATGACGAACGGCAGGAGCTGGAAACCCATCGTCAGATGATTCTCGATAAGGCGCGACAACAGGGAGTACAGATGCTTGCGGCTGCAGAAGAGAAACTGCAGAACTTGTTCCGCCAGGTCCCGGAAGAGTCGGTAACGTCCAGGCAACGTGCGGCGATGACCGGAACACTCAGAGCGTTGCAAGAGATGTTGCCGGCTCCTTTGCCACGGGGGCCTGAGCAGATACCTGTAGATGTTGCCGTGAGGGAAAAGCTTTATGTGCCTGCGCTGGGGGTTGAAGCGGAGGTTACCAGCGTTGATGGCGACCGGATTGAACTGATGGCAGGCGGCAAGAAGTTGCGTCAACCCCGCTCAGCCCTGCGCCAGTTCCAGCCACGCCGTTATGCCGCTCACCAGAGATCGGCACCGCGTATTCGCGACCGTGTCGAACGCAATGCTTTCCTGCCGCGCCTGGTTCTGGTCGGCAAACGGGTTGAGGATGCGCAGGGTTTGCTCGGCCGGTTTCTGGATGAAGCACTGCTTCATGGCGAAGAGCATCTGGAAATTGTGCACGGTGCCGGTCAAGGCATTTTGCGCAAGGCTGTCAGGGAATTCCTTGCTGATAGAAGAGAAGTGGTCTTGTTCCAGGCCGCAGGGGCTGAACAGGGTGGTGATAACGTAACCCTTGTGGAGTTGAGACACTGATGGGCCGTATAGCCGACGATAAAATTGAAGAGATCCGCGATCGTAGCGATATTGTCGAAGTGGTGTCGAGCTACCTGCCTCTCAAGCGTTCCGGTAGCAATCATCAAGGTCTCTGTCCCTTTCATCAGGAAAAAAGCCCCTCGTTCAATGTCAACTCAGCCCGGCAGATTTTTCACTGCTTTGGCTGTGGTGTAGGCGGAAATGTCTTCTCTTTCCTGATGCGGATGGAAGGTTTGAGCTTTCCGGATGCCGTCAGACAGCTCGGCGAAAAGGTCGGCATTGAAGTTGAAGAAGAGGCCGTTTCCCCCACGGAGGTACTCCGTCGTGAGGAGCGGGAGCGGCTGCTGCGGATTAATGAAGTTGCCGGGGCCTTTTATCATCAGGTGTTGCTGGAGGATGACTCCGGGGTATCCGGACGACGCTATCTGCGTCAGCGTGGGTATGAAGGTGAAACCGTGCGGGCTTTTCAGCTTGGTTTTGCCCCGGAGGATCGTGGCGTTCTGGAAAAACACCTGGCTGAGAAAAAGTTTTCAAGTGATGCTGTCGGCAAGTCGGGGCTAGTGCGCCCCGGCAAACAGGGCCGCAGTCATTACGAGCTGTTTCGCAATCGTCTGCTGTTTCCGATTCACGATCTTCAAGGAAGAATAGTGGCTTTCGGCGGGCGGGTCCTGGATGACAGTCTGCCAAAATACATCAACTCTCCCGAGACTGTGGTATATCACAAAGGCCAGACTCTTTATGGTCTTTATCAGGCTCGCGATGCCATTCGGCACAACGGCGAAGCATTGGTTGTCGAGGGCTATTTTGATGTGCTGGCCCTGCATCGAGCCGGCTTCTCTGCTGCGGTGGCTACCTGCGGTACGGCTCTGACTGCTGATCATGCCCGCTTGCTTAAAAGGTATGCCGATAAGGTTTTGCTGATTTTCGATGAAGATGCTGCAGGACGAAAGGCAACTTTTCGCGCGATGGATGCTCTGTTGCCGGTCGGTCTGGCCGTCAATGTGGTTGCCATGCCTGCCGGAGAAGACCCGGATTCATTGCTCAAGGCTGAGGGTGAGGTTGGCTTTCGCAGTTGCCTGGACGCTGCGCGACCGGTGTTGGAGGTTTTTATCGAAGATCAATTGCGTATTAATGACCAGAGCGTCGAAGGGCGCGCGCGCTCTGCTGAGCAGATTCTCGAACGGATCCGTCGCCTGCCAGGGGATCTGGAGCGCAGCCTTTACCTGCAGCGGCTGGCGGACTTGACCAGTCTTGACCTCGGGCTGTTGAAATCGAAAGTAAGCGGCGGCAGCATTGCTCAACCCCGGATGCGTCGTTCGGCGGAGCAATCCCCTCCGCTACGTCGGCTCTCGACAGAGACAGGACAAACCCAGAAATACCTGTTACGCTTGATGTTGATGGATGATCAGCAACGCCACCGTGTCCGTGAAGAAGGCACGGGAGGTCTTTTCGTTGATGAACTTTTTCGCGGTCTGGCGGATTATCTGCTGGGGTGTGAAGATGAGGACGGCCGGTTGCCCGATGTTCTGGTAGATGCCTCTCTTGATGAGTCCCAGCAGTCGCTTTTGGCCAGCCTGGTTTTCCTGGAAAGCCAGGGCTGGGCGGATAACCCCGAAAAGATCTTCACCGATTGCCGGCGTGCTGCAAGTAACTATCTGTTGAAACAGCGATTGAAGGAAGTCGGTCGGCTCGAGGAAGAAGCGCAGCGCAACAATGATGAGGCTGCTTTGATGCAGTTTTTACGAGAGCGCATGGAGATTAACCAGGAGCTCAAAAAAAAGCTTTGAAAAATTGGGAATTGACTGTATAATCCGAATCTTGTCTAAAAAATGCCTGTCATTAACCTGAGTAGGTATCCTTGAGGGAAACATAGATGGCCAAAAAGACCAGCATCGAAGAAGTTCAGCAGTTGATAGATCTCGGCAAGGAAAAGGGGTATCTCACCTACGACGAGGTCAACGATATTTTACCCGCGGATATGGTGTCTTCCGAACAGATTGACGATGTCATGAGCATGTTCGGAGAGATGGATATTGAAGTGGTCGATGCAGAGCAGAAAACCGCGGCGGGCAAGGAAAAGCTGCAGGACTCCTCCAGCAGCGACGATAATGAAGAAGAGGCGGAATTCGATACAGATGTCATGGGTCGTACCAGCGATCCTGTACGCATGTATCTGCGTGAGATGGGCCAGGTTTCCCTGCTGACCCGCGAAGGCGAAGTTGAAATCGCTAAACGCATCGAAGAGGGCGAAGCTCTGGTTGCAAGGGTGATCGTTAAGACTCCGATCGCCTTTATGGAAGTTGTCAACCTTGGTGAACGGCACCAGAAGGGCCAGATCAGCATTGCTGAAATCACCAAGGAATATGATGAAGAAGAGGGCGCCGAGGCCGAAGAGCGGCAACGTGCGCGCGTGGTCGCCCTGATTGAAGAGCTCAAGGTTCGTTACGAGCGCTTCATGACTCTGCGTGATGAAGCGGCCGGTACAACCAAGGCTTTACGCAAGCCTCTTGATAAAGAGATGGAAACCCTCAAGGCGGAAATGGGCGACCTGATGATTCAGATCCGCCTCAAAGATTACCAGATCGCCAAGATTGTTGATCGTCTCAAGGAACTGGCCAAGCAGGTAAAAAAGGCCAAGGAAGAGGTCAAGGCCTGCGAAGAAGCTCTGGGTCGTCCCTATGCCGAGATCAGCAAAATGCTGCGCCGGATGCGCAAGAGCGAAAAAGATGCTCGTGCCGTTGCTGAGGAACTCGACCGACCGATGGATGCTCTGTTGGTTGTCGAAAAACGCTTAAAGGGTACAGATCGTAAATTTACCAAGGTTGAAGAAGAGTCCGGCTTTGCTCCTGAAGAGTTGCTCGAATCTCTTAAGGAAGTCAATAAGGGAGAATGGCGAGCCAAACAGGCAAAAACCGAACTGGTCGAAGCCAACCTGCGTCTAGTGGTTTCGATCGCCAAAAAATACACCAATCGTGGCCTGCAATTTCTCGATCTTATCCAGGAAGGTAATATCGGCCTCATGAAGGCCGTTGATAAGTTTGAATACCAGCGCGGTTATAAGTTCTCGACCTACGCGACATGGTGGATCCGTCAAGCGATTACCCGTGCTATTGCCGATCAGGCACGCACCATCCGTATCCCGGTTCACATGATCGAAACGATCAACAAGCTAATCCGCACCAGTCGGCAGCTGGTTCAGGAAATTGGCCGGGAACCGGTTCCAGAAGAGATCGCCGAGCGCATGGAACTTCCCCTTGAGAAGGTCCGTCGGGTTTTGAAGATTGCCAAGGAACCGATCAGTCTCGAAACTCCAATCGGTGAGGAGGAAGACTCCTCGCTGGGTGATTTCATCGAAGACAAAGGTGCCGTCTCGCCACTCGAGGCAGTCATCAAGGGCAACCTCTCCGACCAGACAGCCAAAGTTCTGGCAACGCTGACGCCTCGCGAGGAGCGGGTTCTGCGCATGCGGTTCGGTATCGGCGAGAAGTCGGACCACACTCTTGAAGAGGTCGGTCAGGATTTCGCCGTTACCCGGGAACGGATTCGTCAGATCGAAGCCAAGGCGCTGCGCAAGCTGCGTCACCCGAGTCGTGCCAAGCGGCTGAAGAGTTTTATGGAGACCAACAGCAACAATTAACTTGTTTTTCTCCGGGAACACACTTCCCGTGATTATGTTCAGGAAAGAGGCCTGACACTGGAAAGTGATTGACAGCGATGATTGCGCAACATACACTTTTGCCATGAATTTATGCGGGCCCATAGCTCAGTTGGAAGAGCCACCGGCTCATAACCGGTCGGTCCCAGGTTCGAACCCTGGTGGGCCCACCACCCGCCTGAAGGCCATGAATAAAATGTACAGGTTAACATAGATATTCAAAAATAAAGAGAGTGCAGCCGAAATCCAGGTTGCACTCTTTTTACATAAGGGCGCTGACAAAACAGACAGGAATAATGGCAAGACAAGGACAACGCATACAGGATCTGGTCGGCTTGATTCATAAGCTTTATGCCCCCGAGTTGGCTGAAGATTGGGACAATGTCGGGTTGCAGGTAGGTGACCCGGGAGCGCCTCTTGAGCGCGTCATGGTGGCACTCGACCCGGGCCTCTCTGCAGTTCAGGCCGCACGCGATGCTGGTGCTCAGGCGCTGGTAACTCATCATCCGTTGCTGTTCCGTCCGCTCAAGCGTTTGACTCCCGAGGATGCAGTTGGTCAGGCCCTCTGGATGGCAGTGCGTGACGGAGTGGCAATAATAAGTGCCCATACTAATCTGGATTGTGCTGCCGATGGTCTTAACAGCTGGTTGGCGGCGAAACTGGGGGTGAAACAAAGTGCTCCCCTGCAGCCAATTACCGGCGATTATCTCAAACTGATCGTGTTCATTCCCGCAGGGCACGAACAATGTGTTGCCAAAGCGATCTTCTCGGCAGGCGCCGGACAGATTGGTGCTTACGACGAATGTTCTTTCCGCAGTTGCGGTGAAGGGACTTTCCGCCCCGGTCAGGGGACAAACCCTTTTATCGGTGAGGTCGGGCAGTCAGAACAGGTTGACGAAGTTCGTTTTGAGACGATTGTCCCCAAGCGCAAGCTGGCACGCGTTCTGGAAAAGATGCAGAAAGCCCATCCCTACGAAGAGGTCGCTTACGATCTTGTGCCGTTACAGAACCAGGTGCCGGGTGCCGGATTGGGGCGTATCGGCAGGCTTGAACAGGCGACGGCCCTGGATGACTTTGCTGCCAGGGTCAAGACTGCCCTCGGATGTGATCATCTTCGCCTGATCGGAGCCGGGAGTCGCCCGGTTCATAAAATTGCTCTTTGCGGCGGCAGCGGTGCAGGTCTGTTGCAAACCGCCCATCGCCAGGGCGCCGATGTCCTGGTCACCGGTGATGTCAAGTATCATGATGCCCGCCAGGCGGAAGAACTTGGCATTGCCTTGATTGATGCCGGGCATTTTGCCACGGAGAAGCTGATGATTGAGCAGGTGGCAGGCTCATTGCGTGAGGCTGCAAGTAAACGTCATTGGGAGGTTGTTTTCGAAACCTATGCCGGAGAACAGGATCCGTTCCGGTTATACTAAAGCAAGCTCGGCTGCCCAGGTAGTCGATACAAAAAGATTGTTAACAAGGGAGGCCCTTATCGTGCAGAAGCAGTTGCAGTTACTGCAAGATTTGCAGGAGTTGGATACAGAAAAGAAGATCGTCGAGAACGACCGTCAGGCCGGGCTCAATGAGAAGCAGGTCCTTAAATCAGAAATTGATCGTCTTCAGCAGATGGTTGACAGCCTGGCTGGTGAAATCAGCGTTCTTGAAGCTGAAAAAGCCGAGCTGAACAGCGCCATGGCTCTGGAACTCGAGAATGTAGAGCGCTCGGAAGGCCGGCTTCCCCAGATTAAAACGCAGAAAGAATACGTCGCGGTGCTCAAGGAAGTCGATACGGCCAACAAACTTGCCAAGGAACTTCAGGCGAAGATTGATGCCAAGGATGAGATACTGACGTCTCTCTCGACCGACAAGGCTGAGAAGGATGCCGAATTGGCATCAATCACTGAAGAAGCTGATAGCCGCTGTGCCGAGATCGACGCTTCCCTGGTTGCCGTGAACAAGCAGCTTGCAGAGATGGACCGTCAGCGCGAAGCACTGCTGGAAGATTTGCCGAAGGGTCTCCGCAAGCGTTACGGGCTTCTGATGTCCCGGCGCGGCGGTGTGGCTATCGTCGAGGCACGTGGCGGAGCCTGTCTCGGTTGTCATATGCATCTGCCGCCGCAGACGTTCAATAGCCTCTTTGTCGTCAATGAGATCCAGACCTGTCCGCACTGCAACCGTCTGCTTTTCGTGACAAAAACGGACGAATAGATAGACAATCTGCTGATCTTACGTGGTTGGAGACAACCAGACGATCGCCGCCCGCCGGAGCCTTATGCGAAGGTGGGGGGAGGAAAGTCCGGGCTCCACAGGGCAGGATGGTCCTTAACGGGGACCGGGGGCGACCCCAGGGAAAGTGCCACAGAGAGAAGACCGCCTGCCGAAGCCTTGGCGAAGGCAGGTAAGGGTGAAAGGGTGAGGTAAGAGCTCACCAGTTCCGGCGGTGACGTCGGAAGCTCGGTAAACCCCATCTGGAGCAAGACCAAATAGGGGAGCGCTTGAGGGCTGCCCGCCTGAAGCTCCCGGGTCCGGTCGCTGGAGGCCGTCGGCAACGGCGGTCCTAGAGGAATGATCATCACCCTGTCGACGGGCAACCGCGGCAGGGGACAGAACCCGGCTTACGGCCTTCTCCGGCCACATCTTTTTGAGCGGCACAGCAAACCGGCTGTGCCGTTTGCCTTTCTGGCCCACAGGTGCGATCAACGGCATGAGCGTAACCGACCGAGAACTCTGGCAGCAGGCCCTGGTCAGGATCAAGCAGGAGGTGGCGGAGCTTCCGGCGGCCGAACGGCAGTGGATAGGCGAGCGGCTGGCCCGCATTGCCGCCCTGCAGGAGCAAATGCACGGTTTTTTCCTGCGTGCCGATGGGGAGGCGATTTGTCGCCACTGCCAGGGGGGGTGTTGCGAACGGGGAAAATACCACCTGACTCTGGTCAATC
>JACZKE010000005.1 GCA_014860225.1 Desulfuromonadales bacterium | reverse complement strand
TGTCCTCCTTGACCATCAAAAATTACCTCAATTGATAGCAGGAGATTGCGTAAAAAACAGCCTGTTACTATATCTATTTTTCTTCTAACTTCCGGGGAATTAAGTTTAACTTCAAGCAATATATAACGTAGTTGATATTTTAACCTTCCATCTTTTTCCGGTTTTCCAGAACGCCAGGCCACGCATGCATGGACATCCCATGCAGATGATGGCCACACTATTTTTTAGCTTCACTGAATTAGTTTCCATCCGGAAACTCTGGACAACACAATAAAGTTTTCGATCTGGAAACGAGCAATTTTTCGCAAGGTCAAGGAAATCAAGGATTTGAGCGGAGGCGTAGTCCTTTACGCCGCACAACCAAATCCGCAGATTGACGCAGAGATTGTGGAAAAGGGCCGTTTCCGGACGAAAACGAATTAATGCTTGCATTTCTCCCGTAAGCTGATTAAGACTGTTCCATCTGTTGTCGCCTGGCGACTGTTTTGCCTTTGGCATGTTCTAAAAAATGGAGGGGGTCATGAATATCCTGCGACGTTCGTTGCGCGCGAAATCCTGTGTTTTCCTGCTGTTAATCCCGTTCTACTCATTTGCGACACCGGCGATTCGGTTTTTGTCCCTATCTGGCCGTTTTGGTCTGTTCTGGGCCTTGATGTTTGCATCTCCTGTCTGTGGAAAGCTGCAGCTTAAGCAGACAGGCCAGTGTGCCACAAAATCCCATGAAAGGAGGAGAAGTGTCTTAGATCATTAGGTTGTCATGTCCGTATGTATCTGTAATTCATTCAAATCAAGGAGGGTTGTATGAAAAAATCAATCACATGCTTATTGTTATTGCTTGTTATGGTCTGTCAGGCTCCGGCAGCATCAGCCGGGCAGGTTGTTGCCGAGCAGCAGCTGCTATCGGTAACGGGGGAACCGGTCACGCACGAGCTGGTTTTCTCCGGCAACGGCTATGCCGACTTTGTGCTCAAGATCCAGAATGGTGAAGAGGATGGTTCGCACCGCATCTCGAGCGCTTCAGTCAGACTCAACGGAACGAAGGTACTGATTCCGGCCGACTTCAACCAGCAAGTCCAGATTCTGGAGCGGTCCATTTCACCTCTGCCGGGTGATAATATCCTCGCGGTCACGATGCGCAGCAATCCAGGTGGTTCGTTGCTCGTCCAGGTTTTCGGCACACCGATCTTCAATTTGCCGCCGGACCCTGGGCCGGACGGTGACGCCACCCTGGAAGGGGTGGATGTCAACGGCAACGGCATCCGCGATGACATCGAACGCTGGATTTATCTCACCTTTCCGGAATCCGAAAAACTACGTCGGGCTTTGATTCAGGAATACTACCCGATGCAGAACATGATCATCCACGGCCACCAGCAGGATCGTGATGCGGTTTACAACGATATGGATGCCATGCAGCGTTCCAGTGAGTGCCTTTATTATGTCCATCCAGAAAAGCCTCATATAATTTCAAAAGAACTTGAGGCCCTCATCGTCAATACTGATGACCGTTTTTACGGTTACATGGAAGCCAGCCGTATTTTAGGAGGAGGTAATTTTTCAAGAAAACCCATGCCGGATTGGAAACATAGCTGTAATTTCAATCCTGATAAATTGAACTGAATTAAGTCTTGGAGGGATATGTCATGTATATTAAGTTTCCAATTTTATTGATGTTATTTGTGTTGTCGGCGTTGTTTGGTCCAACTTTTTCGCAGGCCTCTTTCTGTGCTCAAAAAACGCATGTGTTTTATGGTAATGGAATGTTCAACAATCAAAGGGATATTACTGACTCTGTTGGGAGGCTTGAAGATCTCTTAAGATCAAAAGGAGATCTTTCCAAAGACGAATGGATTTTTGATGTCTCCTACAACCACGATGAAAAATTATTTTCGCTCTTCCAGGTCTACCGGCAGCGCCAGGGCGAATCGGTTTCAAACTACTGGCGCTGGATCAGCGGACTGTGGCTTGCTCCGGACTGGTTTCAAGACATAACCCTGGACATGGCTGCCCGCGTTGATCAGGCCCAGGCGGTCAGGGATGTCGATCTTCGCAGTCACATCCAGCGCTACAAGTCGCTGTTGATGGAGGGAAGCCGGGTCCTGGTGGTCGGACACTCCCAGGGTAATCTGTATGCGAACTCCGCCTACACCAACCTCGCCTATGATGAAAACAACCTGCCGATGGAGGCCTTCGGCATTGTTGCCGTGGCCACCCCTTCCGGACGGGTTGCCAGCGGCGGTCCGTACTTCACCCGGGATGATGATCTGGTCATCAACACGGTGCGGTTATTTTATCCGGATACACTCGATGGCAACATCACCAACAGCAATACCAACAGCGACTGGAAAAATCACAGCTTCATCGACGCCTATCTGGACGGTGACCAGAGCGGCCCGATGATTATCAACACTGCCCTGGCCGTTGCCAACGGTCTGGCCTGGCCGGAACCGCAACTTGGCAGTGGACCGATCAGTGTGACCATGACCTGGGGCAATGAGCCTGACGTTGACTTGCACGTCTTCGAGCCCGACGGCAGTCATGTTTACTATGCCAATAAGTTGGGGACTTCAGGCTATCTTGATTACGACGATGTGACATCCCGGGGACCGGAGCATTATTATGTGGTCAATTGTGAGTCGCTGGCGACGGGAACCTATCGCGTGAGCGTCAGTTATTACCGTGGTTATTCTCCGGAAACGGCCTACGTGCAGGTCCAGGCAGGAGATGTGATCAGGAACTATTCGACCTATCTGCCGCAGGCAGAGGGTTGGGCCGGCGACACGAATCCAGAAGGGGTCGCAGATATCGAGGTGGCTGGGGATGATGTGATGGGGTATACGTTCACGGTGAAGCAACTTTAGTTATCATCCGGAAACAACCGGCAAGCAAAACAGGCCGGAGCGTGATCGCTCCGGCCTGATCTATTTAGGTAGCTGAGCTCTGCTCAGGACGTTGCTTAACTGATGTTATAGAACACATCGGCACCGCGGTAGATGGCGACATCGCCGAGCTCGTCTTCGATGCGCAGCAGCTGGTTGTATTTACAGACGCGGTCGGTGCGGCACAGTGAGCCGGTCTTGATCTGGCCGGCGTTGGTGGCCACAGCGAGATCGGCGATAAAGGTATCTTCGGTCTCACCGCTGCGGTGGGAGATGACGGCGGTGTAACCGGCACGCTTGGCCATTTCGATGGCATCCAGAGTTTCCGTAAGTGTGCCTATCTGGTTGACCTTGATCAGGATTGAATTGGCGATGCTCTTGTCGATTCCTTCCTTGAGGATACTGGTGTTGGTCACGAACAGGTCATCCCCGACCAGCTGAATCCGATCACCAAGGCGTTCGGTGAGGAGCTTCCAGCCATCCCAGTCATTTTCTGCCATGCCGTCTTCGATGGAAATAATCGGGTAACGCTCCACCAGATCGGCATAAAATTCCACCAGATCGGCTGCGCTCTTCTCTTTTTGTGTTTCGTTCTCAAGGATATATGTGCCGTCTTTGTAAAGTTCGCTGGCAGCAACATCGAGGGCGAGCAGCACATCTTTACCGGGATTGTATCCGGCGGCCCGGATGGCATCCATGATGACTTCAAGGGCTTCTTCGTTGCTCTTCAGATTCGGTGCGAAGCCACCTTCATCACCGACAGCCGTATTGTAGCCTTTGTCTTTGAGAACCTTCTTCAGGGCGTGAAAGATTTCTGCTCCCATGCGCAGGGCTTCCTTGAAAGAGCCCGCGCCGATAGGCATGATCATGAATTCCTGAATATCGACATTGTTGTCGGCATGCTCACCGCCATTGATGATGTTCATCATCGGCACCGGCAGTTCTTTGGCATTGATGCCGCCCAGGTATTGATAAAGGGGGAGACCGGAGTCTTCGGCGGCCGCTTTGGCGACAGCCAGTGAAACGCCGAGCAGGGCATTGGCGCCGAGGTTACTCTTGAATTCGGTGCCGTCCATTTCCATGAGTTTGCGGTCGATTTCAGTCTGATCAGTTGCTTCCCAGCCGAGCAGGGCTTCAGTGATCACCTCGTTGACGTGGGCGACGGCTTTCTGGACGCCTTTGCCGAGATAACGGTCCATGTCACCGTCACGCAATTCCAGAGCTTCCCGTTCGCCGGTAGAAGCACCGCTTGGAACGGCAGCACGGCCCATCGCGCCGCTTTCCAGGTAAACTTCGACTTCAACGGTCGGGTTGCCGCGCGAATCGAGAATTTCACGGGCATAAATGTCGATAATTTCACTCATGGTTTCGGTCCCCTTATTCTAACGAATGGTTTGGATGGATTGTGAGGTGCTGACACGGTCTTTTTTATAGCACATCAGCATAAAATTTAAACCTCTTTTTGACGTGCCTAGCAGTCTGTCGAACTATACGGGCCGAAGCGAAAATTTGGATGTTTGAGAACAGATTTTAGCTCTTTTGCAGGTTCATAGCCGTAGCTATGGACCAAAAAGGAGCTGAAATATGGGCCAAACAGCCGGATTTGCAGCCGGCTCATGGATAGTCC
>JACZKE010000024.1 GCA_014860225.1 Desulfuromonadales bacterium | reverse complement strand
GCCCAATACCAGCCAGATAAAACCCATGGCGGGCAACAGATTAAGCAGGGGTCTGAGTGCAAGCAAAATCAGCCAGCCCATCAGCACGTAGATGATCATGGTGAGCAGCGACTTTCTTTCTTTCGAGAATGACTCCAGTCCAATACCCACCAAGGCCAGCCCCCAGACGATACCAAACAGAGACCAGCCCCAGCCGCCGCGAAGGGTCACCAGCGTCAGCGGCGTATAGGTGCCGGCGATCAGGAGATAGATGGAAAGGTGATCAAAGGTGCGAAACACCTTCTTCGATCGGCCTTTAAAGCTGTGATAAAGCGCGGAAGAGCTATAGAGCAGCAAAAGGGAGGCCCCATATATAGTGCAGCTGACGATCTTCCACGGATCCCCTTGACGCGAGGTAGAGACAACGAGAAGAACCAGGGCGGCCAGGGCAAATAGTGCGCCAACCAGGTGGCTGATACTGTTAAAGCGTTCGCCTCTATACATGTCAGGCGGTCGGATCCTTCTATGAGAAGTGAATAGTTTTGATTCCGCAGGCCAAGAACTACAGGACAAACGAAGGTTCACGGAACGAACAGCAGCGAGTTGACTAAACAACCCTCGTCTATAAGACGAGGGGTTCAAGAGGGGTCGATTTGAAATCGACTATCGTCAGCCTCAACCGGCTCGCCCTCGTGTTCTTCGATATATTGTTGGATCATCTCGTCAGTAATATTACCGGAACTCACGGCAAGGTAGCCTCTTGCCCATAGGTGACGGCCCCAGTACTGCTTCTTCAAGTGGGCAAATTCCGATAATAATACCCGCGAGCTGATACCTTTTAGCCATTGAACTATTTTACTGATATTCTGAGTTGGACGATGCCCCACAAACATATGAACATGATCGCTCGCTACCTTTCCGGAGATAACCTCAAGCTCATGTTCGTAGGCTATCTGACGCAGGATATCTCGAGTACGTATCGCAACCTGGCCTGTCAATACCTTCTTCCGATATTTCGGTATCCAGATCAGATGGACTTTTAGGTCAGTTTTTGTATGTGCACCAAGTCTGTAACGTCGCATAGCGACAGTATAAAACTTTTCTTCGCCTAAAGGCGAGGGGTTTCAACCATCCCCGATGGGGACACTAAAAAGGACCAGAGCTCCGGTCGAGAGCATCAGCACCCCTCTTTCGTCCCCACAGGTCAGACAACAGTCCCATGAATGGTATCATGATCATAAACGCGAGCATGGAAATGGTATTGACGGCAAGCGCATGGGAGACCGGATGCGGGATAATCCTGGCAAGATAGGTGGGCCACCAGACAAAGAGCATGTAAAAGCCTCCACCCATAACCAGAACGAGGGTAAAACATGAAAAATCCGGCCAGGCATTGTCTTAAGGGCCTCAAAAACAGGGCTTTTCACGATCTGGCCAGACACTTTCTGCCGCTCGAAATCAGGTGATTCCACCAGACCTTTGCGCATCCAGAGCCCGAAACCGGCTACGACGAAGCCAAGCAGGAAGGTTGGCAGAGCCATCATGGCAACTGAGATCTGCAAGGCTTTTTTCCTGCCGAGACGGTCACCGATATGTCCGAAAATAACACCGCCAAGCGGCCGCATCATATACCCTGCAGCAAAAACGCCGAAGGCGTTGATGATGGATGCCGGCTTGTCTTCCGACGGAAAGAACTGGGCGCCGATGGTGTTTTTCCTGAGATCGAGAGAAGACAGCTTCTGTTTGTTCATCCCCCCCGGGCGCTCTGGCGATTCGTCGCAACGCGTGTCTGCCGTCTTGCTTGCTGAATCCTTCTGA
>JACZKE010000023.1 GCA_014860225.1 Desulfuromonadales bacterium | reverse complement strand
CGCTTCACTGGGTCAGATCAGCGCTGCGCTCTACGAAGTCGGTGGCCAGTACCGTCGCAACATGTAACCAACTGTCCCGCTTGTGAGGAGATGCCTTTGGATATTTTCCAGGTTTTCAAGGATCGCCGCAGTATCCGCAGGTATAAGGACAGGCCGGTCGAAGCTGACAAGATCATGCAGGTTCTGGATGCTGCCCGACTGGCACCTTCGTGGAAAAATTTACAGTGCTGGCGCTTCCTGGTGCTCGACGATCAGAGCCGCAAGGCGGCCATCCTCGCAGCCTTCCCCGAAGACAACCCCGGCAGGAAGGCAATCGCTGCGGCACCAGTCGCAATCGTGGTTTGTGCCGACCCGGCGGACTCTGACGTAGCAAACGGCATCGAGTACTATGTCGCCGACGCTGCCATCGCCTTCGAGCATCTCTGCCTGGCTGCCCATGCCCTCGGTCTCGGCACCTGCTGGATGGGCTGGTTCGATGAATCCCGCCTTAAAAAAGCGCTTGGCATCCCTGACCGGATAAGGGTTGTCGGGGTCACGCCTCTGGGCTATCCGGACCAGGAACCACAAGCCAGACCTCGTAAAGCACTAGCTGAAATCGCCTTCTACAATTATTGGGAGAAAATGTCCCCATGAAAGGGGCTGGTCATTAAGCCCGGATCAGCCGGCAGCGCACTTCTAACTCCCCCATTGGAAGGGGAATGCACTTGTGATTTACGCTGCGTTGTGATAGGAGTCTGTCGGACTATCCATGAGCCAGCCGCGAGTTTGGCGGGCTTATATCAGGTTTTCCCGACCAATTTTTCTGCCATACATAAAGCGGTCAAAAGTAGACGCTTTTGTTTTTTGAGATCGTTATGGACGACCTGCTCTTTATCTTTGTTCTGATTATCATTTACCTGATCGCTGCCATCCCCAGCGGTGTCATCCTTTCGCGTCTGATGGGCAGCGAGGATGTCCGTCAGAAAGGCAGCGGCAATATCGGCGCGACCAATGTCTACCGGGTGGTCGGCAAACTGGCTGGCATCCTGACGCTGATCGGTGACACCATGAAGGGCTTTCTGCCCTTATTGGCTTACAAGAGCTGGCTGGCACCAACGCCGACCCAGCTCGGCGTTGCCTGCGCCATCGCCATCATTGGTCATTGCTATCCGGTCTACCTGAAATTCAGGGGCGGCAAAGGCGTCGCCACTGCCCTTGGCATCTTCCTGGTCCTCTCGCCGCAAGCAGTCCTCGTTGTCCTGGTGGTCTTCGTAATCACCGTTGCTGCAAGCCGTTATATTTCCCTCGGTTCGGTGCTTGCGGCCATGTCAGCGCCATTGTTGATTTTGATGCTGAACCACCCGCAGCCAATTTTTTTGGCGACCCTCTTTATAGCCATGCTGGTAATCTGGCGTCATCGGACCAACATTCGACGCCTTCTGGACGGCAGTGAAAATCGCTTCAAGGTCTGACAGGGGCCCAATCTTGACTTTTGCTGAGAGCACCCAACAATAGTCAGATATTTCAGAGATTATTAGTTTGGAGTTTTTTAATGACTGTGCATGCCAGGAAACTGTCCCTGATGCTCCTTGCCGTGACCGGCATCCTCCTGTTGTGCATTGCCCTCTGGCTGCAAAGCTTCATCTCAACGGCGGTCACACCGGCAGCACCACAGATAGTTGAGATTAAATCCGGCAGCTCTTTCTCGCGCGTTGCCAGCCAGCTCGAACAATTTGGCATCATCAAAGATGCCAGGCTCTTCACACTCCTGGCCCGCTGGCACAAGGCCACGGGACAGATCCACGCCGGTGAATACCTCTTCGAGACATCAGCTAAGCCGGACGACATTCTCGCGCGTCTGATTGCCGGCGATATCCGCAAGTTTCAGGTAACCATCCCCGAGGGTTTTAATCTGCAGGAGATCGCGGCACGCCTGGAGAAAACCGGTATCGGCTCTGCCGAGGAATTCCTGACACTGTGCAGCGATGCCCGCTTTTTGAATGAGCTGGACATCGACGCAGCTTCACTGGAAGGCTACCTGTTTCCGGAAACCTATACATACTCATCAGCAACGACACCAAGCCAAATTCTGACTGCGATGGTGGCTCAACTGCGCATGCAATTAACCCCGGAATTACTGGAAAGAGCTGCAGCCCTGAACCTCAACCGTCATCAGTTTCTCACCCTCGCGTCGATCATTCAGAAAGAAGCGGGCAATGTCATGGAAATGCCCTTGATTTCAGCCGTATTCCACAATCGCCTGAAACGCGGCATCCCTTTGCAGGCGGACCCGACCGTGATTTACGGAATTGCTGATTTCGACGGGAATCTCACCCGCAAGCATCTGGAGACGCCGACCCCTTACAACACCTATAGGACAAGGGGGCTGCCGCCCGGTCCGATTGCCAGCCCGGGACGCTTTGCGCTGCAAGCGGCGGCGAATCCGGCAGTAAGCAAGGATCTGTATTTTGTGTCGAGAGGCGACGGCACCCATGTGTTCAGTACGAATCTGAATGATCACACTCGCGCGGTGCGGCGCTACCAGCTTGGCCGCTGAAAACGAATAAGCCTGAGAGTAGCCGTCGATATCGATCCGACAATCTGGCTACGGGTTATCATGCATTCGCGGAAGTCCAAACTCCACGAACATGATGTTCAGGCAGATAGCGACCGGAATGGCAAGGAGCAGACCCCAAAACCCGGCCAGCGCACCACCGATCAAAACCACGGTCAGGATCATGACCGGATTCAACTGGGTAGTGCGACCATGAATCCATGGCGTAAGAACCCACATCTCCAGAAAATTACCAATACCGAAGACCAGGCTGGGCCAGAAGATAACAGCCAGGAAATCGAAGCTTCCTCCCTGTCCGGTCACTTCCAGATATTTGAAGATCAACGCCAGGCACCATCCGGCAATGGACAGATAGGGGATGACGGAAAAAAGACCGGTTATCACTCCCAGCAGGAACCAGAAGGGAACATCGGCGAGCCACCAGCCGACACAGAACACCACACCCACCAGAGAAGAGATGACCAACCGGGCTCGCAGGAAGGTGCCGACAGCCTCGTCCATGCGTTGCAGCGTTTTCTTCACATGCGGATGTTGATTCAGCAGAAGATAGCGACTGCTTCTACTCATCATCTCTTGAAAATGCCAGGCAAAAAAGGCGAAGTAGATCGGCACTGTGATGATCCAAAAGAGGATTTTGGTGGTTTTCCCGAGGATGTTTTGCACCATGCCGATCACCGGCGGTGTACCGTCGGATTCATCCGGGGACTTGAACTGTTTGGTCAGATCGTCAACCTGAATGCCATAACGATCACTCAGCCTGTCAAGGTACTCAGGGACGCTTTCCACCAGGGCGGATGTTTGCTCCTTGACCACAGGCCCCAGCCAGAGCCCTGCCGCGGTAAAAAACAGGAGGACGAGGATGAAAATCAGAGCGATGGTGACGGCCGGCGGGATACGAAATTTCTCCTTGGTCAAGGTGATCAGGGGGTTGGCCAGATATGCCAAAAGTAGCCCTGAGAAAATCGGCACGACAATAAAGCTCAACAGATAAAGCAGCCAGACCACCACAACTGCGCCGATCAGCCACAACAAATCCCGCACCGCGCGGATCTCCCATATGTGCGGGTCGCTCGTACGTGAGGATCTGTCCTCTGCAGCGTCGTCTTCCATGGGAACCGTCTTTGCCAAAAGTCACCGGTTGGCGGCCGGGAAGAATGGATCCGAAGGCAAAGCGTCACAGTCCGGCTCACCGCCGACGACGCTTCGGAAACCGGACCAAGGTCGAAACCCTGGATCATCCGGCCTATGCACATGGACCGCTCTGTCAAGCTTCTTTAGAGTGCTTGGCCTTTTCTTCCTCCATTGCTTCCTTGGCGGCTTTCGCAGCCGATTTGATCTGGTCAGCCTTTTCCTCCATCATGTCCATGCCTTCTTTGACTGCCTGCTTAACGCGCGCTTCCGCGTCCTTTGTGATTTCGTTCAATTTGCTACGGGTATCGTCGACCATGCCATGCAGCTTTTCCCGTGTTTCGGTGCCAGACCGGGGGGCCGTCAATATTGCCAGCCCTCCGCCAATGACTGCGCCAAGAGTGAAAGCCAGGAAGGTCGTTCCAAGTCCATTGTTGCTGTGCTCTGTCATGATTTGGTCTCCTTTTCTTTGGCCCCTTGTGAAAACACCTTACTCGCCGCCTTGATGCCTACCATGAGGTATCCGGCGATTTCAGCGTAACGATACATATCTTGACGTAAAAAAATGTTGATGTGGCGAATCGACCCGGCAATCTCATCCAGCGTTTCGACCAGGTCCTCCGATTTGTCCACCCCTTTTTCGAACTTCGCCGTGATCCGGTTGACACGTTCCATGGTCTCCTGCAAGTCTCGTAACGCGGCTGGGAGCCCCCGTCGCAACTCACCCAGCAAACAATCGGCCTCCTGCGCGGTTTTTTTCATTTGCCATATCATCGGAAGAAGAAAGGCAGCGAGGATAATAGTCACTATCAAGAAGCCTAGGGTGAGGATGTCGACCTGGACTGTCATAAATGATTCTCCCGTTTATAAAGCTCATACATTAAATTAGAGCACAAAATGGCAGAGATGCAATCATGGGGCAGGGTGAAAGGCAGACACCACTCTGTTTCCTGTGAGACGCAAAGAAAAGTCATTTTTTCAGGGGGTTAAGCAGGAAGCGGTCTACCTGATCTGGATGCTGGATTAACAGTCGTAGAGGTTGGAAGCTGTGTGTCAAACAACCTTGACGCGGGCAAAGCCACCGCCCGGCGTACGCATATTGGTGACCTGGCCACGATAAAGGCGGGCGGTTACACCAAGCGCCCGATCGCGGTAGGCATAGAGGCGCAGATCTGTCTTCATCGGCTCGTTGCCGGGGACATCAGTCAACGAAGGCGGGACCAGGTCCTGGACAAGGGTTGTCGCAGCGGGCAGCTCGTTGAAACGCTTGCGGCTGATCTTTTCACCAAGCAGGACACCACGACTGCCGAAGCTGTCAACCGGTTTGAATACCTTTTGTTTCCTCACAGTCCAGACCTGCTGCAGGTCGAGATCGGAGAGGAGAGAAGACGCTGGAAGCGTTTTATCGAGGAGGGCCTGTTCGGCAGCAGAGAGTGAGAAGTCTGCTCTTTTTACCGGGTCAGACCAGAGTACCAGGCGACGTTTATCGGCGAGCAAGCCATAAGCATGCGGGTTAGGTGACAGACAGACCTTGCGCCCCAGGTATGCCGCGCGTAAACCCGCCATCACTTCGCTTTCCAGATAAAAATCACAGTGACGATTGTACACGAGATCTACCGGCTGACCGTCAAATCTCACGCCGTCAGCAGAGACCTGCAGTTGCCGCGGATCGACAATGTCAGCGGCAACCCCCCAGGCGTTAAACAGATCTGCAAAAGCACGCATCTCCGGGTAGAGGAACTGCTCAGTCGGCTCATCATCGACGATCACGATGCGCTCCGGCCTGGTTTTGCTGCCACCGGAGAATTGGCGAATTTCGTCGGCAAACGTCTGCAACAGACGCTCTTTGAGAGTGACCTTGAGTGATACCGGCTCTATTGGCAAAGAGGGATCGTGTGCAAGGTAGGCGAGCAGACCGCCGCCGGCGTTGGTGTTGACTTCGATCAGACGCGGCATGTCCCCGGCGAGATGAAAATCGTAGCACATCATGACCGCATCGTGCCCCGGGTCAAAACGGGCAACCTCGGGCACTTGCGGATAAACTTCTGCGCGATATGCGGGGCAGCGGCTCATCCGGTCGAGCAGGCGCAGCAGTTCGAGCATGCGCCGCAAGGCGGCGGCAGGAAGTTCGACAACGGCAAGGCTGAGGTTTTCGTGCAGGGATGACATGGCACATCCTGTATCAGAAGACAAACGCTAAACTGATTGTGCCACAGTCTGAACTTGAGACAAAGAGGAGAAATAGCAGCCTGTCGGACTATACGGGCCGAAGCGAAAATTTGGGTGTTTGAGAACAGATTTTAGCTCGTTTGCAGGTTCATAGCCGTAGCTATGGACCAAAAAGGAGCTGAAATATGGGCCAAACAGCCGGATTTGCAGCCGGCTCATGGATAGTCCGACAGGCTGCTAGGCAGGGGCACTTCCCGTTTGGATTGTATGGAGAAGTGCCCCTGTTGAGGTTATGGCAAGGTTTCCGCCAGCAGTTCGATGGTATGCTTGGCTCTGACCGACTTTTCCTGCTTCTCCAGCCCGCCGCGAATCTGCATGATGCAGCCGGGGCAATCCATGGCGACGCAGGTCGCGCCGGTCGCTTCGATATCCTTGACCTTGTCGTTGAGGATATGTTTGGCGATATCCGGATGACTGGTGAATGAGTAGGAACCGCCGAAGCCGCAGCAGCGATCGCTGTGGGCCATTTCGACCACCTCGCGACCGGATCCGGCGAGCAGTTGCCGTGGTTGCTCCCAGACACCGGCGCCGCGCTTGAGATGACAGGAATCGTGGTAGGTGACCTTCTCCTGCCCGGAAGCATCGGTAAAGACCGCTTTGCCGTCGAGCTTGTCGACGATAAAGCGCGAAACGTCGATGGTGATATCAGCCAGCTGTCGGGCCTTTTCCGCCCACACCGGGTTATCCTGGAGCAGTTCAAGAAAATCGCGTTGCAGCGACATGGTGCAGGTCGGACAGGTGGTGACCACGAAATCAGGCTGATCGGCCAGCATCGCCTCTATATTCTGCTCGGCCAGAGCCACCGCCGTTTCGCGATCGCCCGAATAGAGAGCCGGCACGCCGCAGCAGTTCTGCTCTTTGGGAAAGAAGACTTCAACGTTGAGATGGTTGAGCACCTTGACCAGATCGCCTCCCATTTCCGGGTAAACGAAATCATTGAGACAGCCGGCAAAAAACGCTACCCGGTATCGGGGCTTATCCAGCCGCTGCGGCATTGCTTGCCACGTGTCCCGCAACGGCTTCTCGGCAATTGCCGGCAGGGTCCGCCACTCGGTGAGCGACGAGAAGAACAGCGGCAGGTGACGAATGCTGCGCTCGCCGCGAGTCACCGGTTTCTGCAGCAGGCTGGCGGCACGGATCATGGAGTGGAACAGCTTACGGTTGCGCATGATGTGCTTGAACACCAGCGCCTTGCCGGTACCGATCCCCTCCTCATCGCCGAGCACTTCCCGCAGATGCAGGATGATCCCTTCCAGGTCGATGGCGCTCGGGCAGACCGCAACGCAGGCGCGGCAGCCGATGCAGGCTTTCACCAGATCGGCGGCATTCTCCAGGCCGTGATAGAACGCTGTGAGAATGACACCGATGGCGCTGATGTAGATATGCCCGAAAACATGGCCGCCGACGGTCTGATAGACCGGGCAGACGTTGGCGCAGGCGCCACACTTGATACAGCGCAGCGCGTCACGACACTGCGGCGATTCGGCCAGGGCGCTGCGACCGTTGTCGAGCAGCACGATATGCAGTTCTTTGTCGCCGTCACCGCAGGGTACGGCGCCACGGATCCAGGTGACGTAGGAGGTCAACAGCTGCCCTGTGGCATTGCGCGGCAGAACGCGCATAACTTTGGTCGCGTCCTCCAGGGTCGGCACCAGCTTCTCCAGACCGACCAGGGCGACATGAATCTTCGGCAGGGTGGTCGCCAGGCGGGCGTTACCTTCGTTGGTAATCAGCGCGATGCCGCCGGTCTCGGCGATGGCCATGTTGGCGCCGCTGATCCCCATGTCGGCATCAAAGTAGCCCTGACGCAACTGCTCACGGGCGACCTGGACCAGGTGCGGGATATCGTCTGACTCGACCTGACCGGTCACCTTGCCGAACAGGGCGGCCACTTCATCGCGGAACATGTGAATCGCCGGCATGACCATATGACTTGGACGCTGACCGGCCAACTGGATAATCCATTCGCCGAGGTCCGTCTCCAGCGCTTCCACCCCGGCAGCCTTGAGGGCCCGGTTGAGATGCGTTTCTTCGCTGGCCATGCTTTTGCTCTTGACCACCTTTTTCACACCATGCTGCATCGCCAGCTCGGCAATATAGCGATTGGCATCTTCGGCGGTGCGTGCCAGATAGACCTTGGCCCCGGCTGCCTCGGCGTTGCGGGTGAACTCAGCGACCAGGTCCTGGCGATGCTCACGCACGTGATCTTTCATCTCGGCAATTTCAGTACGCATCGCCTCGAAGTCCAGACCGGCAAAGGCGTTCTGACGCGCGATCACATAGGCGTCGCCGAAAGTGTGCAGCGCCTCTTGGAGACGCGGTGTAGCAAGGGCCTCGTCGACCCGCTGGCGGTAGTTGCGATTGCGTTCTCGACTCATCAATGTCACCTTTTGTATCGTTTGGCTGCCCGCAATAAAGGTTTTATACTACAGGGGTATGAATGCTTAGCGCCCGTTCGCTATGCTCACTCAACATTCCTTCGTACCTTGCTTTCAGCTTTGCGTTACTCTTTTACGGTTTTTGACTGCCATCCTTTAAGACTCAGCTTTAAAGTTCATAAAAATCGGCGCTCAGCCCCGGCATCAGCAGGACATGCAGCTCGCGTGGGCCGTGGACACCGATGGTCAGCACCCGTTCGATATCGGCGGTACGGCTCGGCCCAGTGATATAGGCAAGGTAGTTTCGCGGGGCGCGCTCATGAAATCCACGCAGGTATGGGACGGCATCCAGACTGT
Organism: Desulfuromonadales bacterium; assembly: GCA_014860225.1. GTDB lineage: Bacteria > Desulfobacterota > Desulfuromonadia > Desulfuromonadales > BM103 > M0040. Next base: position 104,140 of record JACZKE010000023.1, on the reverse strand, counting down.
CAGCCAGGATTTTGCACGGATCGAGCAGAGCGAAGTGACGCTCCGGCAAAGTCGTCGTCAAGCGTAGCGACTCGGCGGTACTGTCGAGCACCAGGGTGCCCGTATCTGCCAGGGCGAAATTGACACCGGTCACACCTGCGCCGGCGGCAGGAGCATGCTCGCGCCAGGAATCTTTGATCACCGTCACCCCTTCCGCTTCCAGGGCCGCGGCAAGACCGGCCCGTTCCAGGCTCGACTGTGGCGGCAACAGCACCGTTCCGTTTATCCGCCCGGCGATATAGACCGCAGCCTCACGCGCGGTCGCAACCTCGGTAACCTGGCCACCCACCTTTTTCAAGGCCTCTGCAAACTGATTCAACATAGCACCACCTTGTATTACCTAAAATTGGTCTTACCAATTTATAACCTCAAGCTCTGGCCTGTGTCAAGGGGGAGATTAATCACAGAGGAATCTGCTCTGCAGCACTTTCTGAAGGGCTTGCAATTACCGTCACTGCAGCTTTCAGCCCAACGGAATCAGGTATTTGGTCATTTTTTTATAGAGCACGGTACGATGGATGCCGAGCAACTTGGCGGCCTTAGCCTTATTGTTGCCAGTTAATTCCAAGGCCTTGCGCAAAGCCTCGCGTTCGGCCTCGGCAACCACTGCGCCGAGGTCCCATTGGCCACTTTTCAAGGAGGTAGGGCTCTGCCGGCTCAAGTAGAAAGGCAGATCACATGCATCTATACAATTGCCGTCAATGGTGAAAGCGGTACGCTCGAGGACGTTGATCAGTTCACGGATGTTGCCCGGCCAATGATAACCCTCCAGAACTTTCTCTGCTGCTGGAGTCAATTGATAGCGTGACCCCGGATAATTTTCGGCAATCTTGCCCAGTAGGTGTCTGGCCAATGGGATGATATCTCCCTGGCGTTCCCTCAGTGGCGGGACTTCGAGGGAAACAACGTTCAAGCGATAGAAGAGGTCCTCTCTGAACAGTTTTTGCTTGACCATCTCTTCCAGATCACGGTTGGTCGCGGCAATAATCCGAAAATCGCTTTTGAGCATCCGGTTCCCCCCCACCCGCTCGAAAAGTTTGTCTTCCAGAACGCGTAGCAGCTTGGGCTGCGACTCAAGAGGCATCTCACCGATCTCATCCAGAAACAGGGTGCCACCATCGGCCAACTCCAGCTTGCCCGGTTTTCCCCCGGGCTTGGCCCCGGTGAAAGCCCCTTCTGTATAACCGAACAGTTCCGCTTCGAACAATTCTTTGGGGATCGCCGCACAGTTGATGTGAACAGAAGTTTGCTTATGTCGCGAACTGCTCTGGTGAATCGCCTGGGCGAACAACTCTTTACCGGTTCCCGATTCCCCGGTGAGAAGAATCGGCAGGTCGGTAAGCGCCGCTTTTCGCGCGGCTTCCTTCAGGTTAACGATCGGAAGGCTGTCACCACGGATACTATCGAAATTGTAGCGACTGGATCGCAGCGAGGTCAGCTCCTTTTCATACAGTTTCAACTTTGACTCCAGCAGACTGAGGTTGTTGGCCAACCGACCCACATCGCTCACCTGCTTGAACATGATCTGGCCGAAGGCGGCAACGACCTTGCCATCTTCGAAAATGGGGATACGCTGAACGACCATGTCGCGCCCACGGGAGGTAAAGATCTGGTTGAGTTCGGCCTTGCCGGTTCTGGCAACGATATGCATGCGGCTGCCTTCGAGAACCTCAGTGACATGTTTACCGATCACGTGTTCGGCCTCGAGGCCAAGAAAACGGGCATAAGGACGATTGAAATAAAGGATATTGCCTTCCTTATCAGTGACCACGGCACCATTCTCAATGTGGTCAAAGATCAGATTGGCAAGTTTCAGTTTGCGGTTTGTCTCTTCCAAGCGCACTTGTGACTGTACAGCCACTCCTTGACTCGTATGCTGAGATCCCGGCTCCTCGTGTACCTTCATGTATGACCTTTCATACTGTCTTTGTTTAGCTACATGTAGCTGAATATGGTCAGCTAGACTTACCCTACCCCGGCAACGGCTCAGTCCAGCCTAAATTATTTTGCCAACCTGCTGTTTCAAGGTGCTTTTATCTGACGTCTTGTACGTTTTACTATTATTCCTGTAACACTATTCTGGTTCACATCAAACGTAGCGCGCCGCCAATGTGTAGTCAAGTGAATACACGTTCTCATTCAGCAAACCTCTTGCCATCCATTGCGATGGACTTAAGCTTTTGTCAAAACCATCCTTAAGTACTTGATCATAATGCATATTTTTATAGGCATACACTAAAAACCGGAACCATTTACACGTCTGGCCCGAAATTTGCTCAACCAGTTAAACTCATAACACCGTTTGATATATCCTCAAACGGTCAGGCGGGCGCTAAGGAATAGCGGTTTGGCAATAAATCAAACTCGCCATTCGAGTGATTGACATTACCTTCTTTCGCGTTACGTTTAAGCTGCCCGTCAACGTTCTTTTGACGACGTAAACATCACAACAAAATGGCAAAGTCCGCCCGGAGTCAAGACCTTAAACGGTTTTCTCTTGTAACCTTTGCGGCATCATCGTTCAGGAGACTGTCTGGCATTATTATGGGCTGCAGGTCCATTTTTTGCAAAGAGGCGATGTCCTTTATGTCTCAAGCTGAACCACAAAAAAACTATATCAGGAGAAGTACAATGAACGATGTTTTTATTGTTGAAGCGAGGCGTACACCTTTTGGCTCTTTTGGTGGTGTCTTAAGCGATATATCAGCTCCGGAGATGGCCAGTCAGGTCATGGCCGACCTGCTTCGCCGCTCACAGATCCCTGCTGAAGCGATTGACGAAGTGATCGTCGGACAGGTTCTCCAGGGTGGCTGCGGCCAGGCCCCGGCGCGTCAGGCCATGCGCCGTGCCGGCCTGCCGGATGGTGTCCACGCCATGACGATCAACAAGGTCTGCGGCAGTGGCCTCAAAGCAATCATGCTGGCGGCCGACACCATTCGTCTGGGCGACGCCAACAGTGTGATTGCCGGTGGCATGGAAAGCATGTCGCTTGCCCCCTACGCCCTCCCTGCACTGCGCACCGGGCAGCGCATGGGGCACGCCCAGGCCCTCGACCTGATGATTTACGATGCCCTGCAAGATCCTTACAGTGGACGTCACATGGGCGAGATCACTGAAACCTGGGTTGAGCGTCATGGTCTCACCCGTGAAGACCAGGATCAATACGCCGCCCGCTCCTACCGTCTGGCCCAGGCAGCCGTTGCCGCAGGCGTCTTCGCCGATGAGTTGACTCCGGTGACCAAGAGCAGCCGCAAAGGTGACATCACTATCGACCAGGATGAGGAGCCGGGACGCGGCAGCATCGACAAGCTACCCGGTCTGCGTCCCGCCTTTAAAAAAGACGGTACGATCACGGCCGGTAACGCCTCGACTATCAACGACGGTGCCGCATTTGTCCTGGTCTGTTCCAAACAAGCCATGGAGCGCCACAGCCTGAAACCGATCGCCCGTCTGGTCGCAGCGGCGACCAACAGCCTGGCCCCGGATGATTTTGCCGAAGCACCGATCGGTGCCATTCAGCGTGCCGTTGCGCGGGCCGGCCTGACTCTGGCCGACATCGACCTCTTCGAAATCAATGAAGCTTTTGCGGCGGTACCGCTGGTTGCCATACGCGAACTGGGTATCGATGCGGACAAAGTCAACGTCAATGGCGGCGCGGTTGCTATCGGCCATCCGGTCGGCGCCAGCGGTGCACGTCTTGCCGTGACCTTGATCCGTGAGCTGCGGGCTCGTCAGCTACGCTACGGCGTTGCCAGCCTTTGCATCGGCGGCGGAGAAGCCGTAGCTGCTGTCTTTGAATGCTGTTAAACACAAACCCTTAAAGGAGAACACATGAAACCGGTATTCACTGATGCCCTCAAAGCTTTAGAAGGAGTGGTCGCAGACAATATGACTGTGGCCGCCGGCGGCTTCGGTCTCTGCGGTATCCCCGAAAAACTGATTCTGGCCCTGCGCGAGTCCGGAGCAAAACAATTGACCGTGGTCAGCAACAATGCCGGAGTGGATGATTTTGGTCTCGGCCTGTTGCTGCAAACCCGTCAGATCCACAAGATGATCTCCTCATATGTGGGCGAAAACGCCTTGTTCGAAAAACAATTCCTCGATGGTGAACTGGAACTCGAGCTGACTCCACAGGGGACCCTCGCTGAGAAATTGCGTGCCGGCGGCGCCGGCATTCCGGCCTTCTTCACCCGTACCGGTTACGGCACACTGTTAAGCGAAGGTAAAGAGATCAAGGAGTTTAACGGACTCTCCTACGTTCTGGAAGAGAGCATTCAGGCCGACCTGGCGATTGTCAAGGCCTGGAAAGCTGACAAAGCGGGCAACCTGGTGATGAACAAGACCGCCAACAATTTCAACGTCGCCTGTGCCAAGGCTGGCCGCTTCACGGTGGCCGAAGTCGAGGAAATCGTCGAGATCGGCGAGCTCGATCCGCACCAGATCCATGTCCCCGGCGTCTATGTCGACCGCCTGGTCCTCGGCAGCAACTACGAAAAACCGATTGAGCAACGCACTGTCTCCGGTGCCGGCATTTCGGCCAAAGGCTTCAATCCGCAACGCGAATGGATGGCCAGACGCGTCGCCCAGGAGCTGGTTGATGGTGCTTATATCAACCTGGGGATCGGCATGCCGACCCTGGTGGCGAATTTCATCCCCGAGGGCATCCAGGTCACCCTGCAGTCAGAGAACGGCCTGCTCGGCATTGGACCTTTCCCCACGGAAGACCGACTCGATCCCGACCTGATCAATGCCGGCAAACAGACCATCACTGCTCTGCCGGGAGCCAGTTACTTTGACTCTTCGGAATCCTTCGCCATGATCCGCGGCGGGCACATCGATCTGTCGGTGCTCGGCGGCATGCAGGTCAGCAGAACCGGCGATCTTGCCAACTGGATGATCCCCGGCAAAATGGTTAAAGGCCCGGGCGGCGCTATGGACCTGGTTTCCGGAGTCAAGAAAGTTGTGATTATGATGGAGCACTGCTCCAAGGACGGCGCACCCAAGATTCTCGAAGAGTGCGACCTGCCAGTCACCGGTCGGCAGGTGGTCGACCTGCTGGTGACGGACAAGGCTGTCTTCACGGTCGATGCCGAAGCGGGACTGATCCTGACCGAGATTTCACCCTTCTCTAATCTTGAGGATGTTCGGGCAACCACCGGCTGCGACTTCCGGGTCGCCGACAATCTTCTGTCTCCGTGAGGGTTAGCCGTAAGGAATGAGGTGGAGACCACCCCGCTAAACCGTGGGCAGAAATCAATAATCATACAAAGGAGACGTTGCATGTCACAAAAAGTTGCAGTTATCACCGGTGCTGCCAGCGGCATTGGTCTGGCCGTCGCAGATGCCCTGGCAGCGACTGGCTACCGATTGGTCATGGCTGATGTCAATGCCGAGTCCGGCAAACGCGAAGCCGACCGTCTTAACGCTTATTTCCTTCACGCCGACCTCAGCGATCGCGCAGCCTGCAAGGCCCTGATCGACTCGGCTGTTGCCAAATACGGTTCAGTCGATGTCCTGATCAACAATGCCGGCATGCAGCATGTCAGCCCGGTGGAAGATTTTCCCGAAGACAAATGGGATTTCATGATCCGTCTGATGCTGACCGCCCCCTTCCTGCTCACCAAATATGCCTGGCCGTACATGAAGGCGGCAGGCTGGGGCCGGGTGATCAACATCAGCTCGGTGCACGGTCTGCGCGCCAGCGAATTCAAATCCGCCTACATCAGCGCCAAACACGGCCTCATGGGCCTGACCAAGACCACCGCCCTGGAAGGCGGACCACACGGAATCACGGTCAATGCCATCTGTCCGGCTTATGTGCGGACACCACTGGTGGATAACCAGATCGACGCTCAAGCTGCAACTCACAACATTCCCAGGGAAGAAGTCATCAACAGCATCATGCTCAAGAAAGCGTCCATTAAAAGGATGATCGAACCGGGCGAGATAGGTGCGGCCGTGCTTTACCTCTGCTCGGATGCGGCCGGTTGCATGACCGGCACAGACTTTACCATCGATTGTGGCTGGACCGCCTGCTGAGCTGGAGAACTACAGAGCCAGACTCGGTCGCGAGCCTGAATTGTTGATTTGCAGACATTCAGGAAGACATAACTGAACCAGACGTGTAATTCGCTCAATTTCTGGCATTTTCAATTCGATACAACGTTGTTTGTTTTTTTTCTTGACCTGTTGGAGAAGATTGGCTAACGTTTCACAACTGGTCATACCAATTATTGGTCTAATGTAGAAAGTGCTCACAATGGTCACGTGACCATGATAAAACCGCAACCCAAGCAAAGGAGGCTCCATCATGAAGAAAATGAAACAATTAGTTGGCCTGCTGGTCGTTCTCAGCCTGGCATGTGCCCCGGCGGCTTTCGCCGCCAAGCGCGAGAAGTTCGGTGCCGATAAGCGCCACGATGAAGTCAAGAAAGAGCTGCGTACCATCAAGCCCTCGACAGAAACCTTCAGATGGAAGATGGTCATGCCCTGGTCCAAAGGCCTGCTTTTCTACGATATGGCGCAACATTTCGCTGATTCAGTGGCCTTGGCCTCTGGTGGCCGCCTCGAAATCAAGCTGTTCTCGGCCGGCGAACTGGTCGGCGCCATGGAGAGCTTCGATGCCGTCAGCAAAGGCTCGGCTGAAGTCGGACATGACTGGCCCGGCTACTGGAAAGGCAAGAACGAGAACTTCGTTTCTTTCGCCTCGGTCCCCTTCGGCCTCGACACGGAGGGTTACAACATCTGGCTTTATGAGCGTGGTGGTCTCGAGCAGATGCAGGAACTTTACGGCCAGTTCAACTTGTTCGCTCTTCCGGGCGGCAACGGCGGCCAGGAAATGGGCTTCTTTTCCAACAAAAAAGCCGAGAAGATGGCCGACTTCAAAGGTATGCGCGTCCGCACCCCGGGCTGGTACATGGACATTATGAATTCTCTCGGTGCCTCGGTTACCCCGCTGCCCGGCGGTGAAGTTTATCTCGCTCTCGAGCGTGGTGTTATTGACGCCGCCGAATTCTCCTCCCCGGCCATCAACTACCCGATGGGTTTCGATGAAATCACTAAATACGTCATCGAGCCGGGCGTACATCAGCCTTCGGTTCAATGCGCCCTCTTCTTTAACAAGGATGCCTACAACAAGCTGCCGGCCGACCTGAAATGGATCGTCGACATCGCCGCCAAGGAGACCCAGCTCTGGTCGACTGCCTGGCAGGAGCAGCTGAACATCGAGGCGATCGAGAAATTCGAAGAGAAAGTCGAGTTCGTCAAGATGGACGATGAGGCGATCACCGCTTTCGCCAAACGCACCAAGGAATACCTGGAAGAAGTTAAAGCCAAGTATCCTGAAGTCAAGAAGACCCTCGACTCCCAGGAACAGTTCAAGAAGGATTTCGCCAAATGGCGTGAAATCCGTAGTGGCCTGACCCCTTGGCCGATCGATGATTTCATCGCGGGCAAGCGGCTCCAGTAACAATTTAAAACCGGGCGGGGGTCGCTACGGCCCCCGCCTTATTTTGTTCAGGCAATCAACAGAGCAACAGTTTTTAACGAGGTTTCCCCATGGCATTCTTCGACCGGGCGATCGACGCCCTCAACGAAAAGGTTGGCTTTTACACCGCCTACCTGGTCCTTCCTCTGATCGGCGTGGTTTCCTACGAAGTACTGATGCGTTATGCCTTCAACGCACCAACCTCCTGGGCCTTTGAAATGACCACCTTTATCTACGGGATTCATTTCATGTTGGCCCTCGCCTTTGCCCACAAGCACGACGGGCATGTGGCCATTGACGTTTTTGAAGCCCGGCTGGCGAAAAAGCCCCGGACCATTTTACGCATCCTTTCCAACCTGATTCTGTTCATCCCGACGGTCGGCATGCTGGCGATCTGGTCGGTGATTTATGCCGCGACATCCTGGCAGGGTTGGGAAAATGCTTCAAGCTCCTGGGCACCGGCGATCTATCCTTACAAGACGATCATGGCCATTGGCTTTATCCTGTTATTTCTGCAGGGGCTGGCGAAGTTGATACAAGACTTCCGCGCTCTGCGCAGCGACGATTAATCGTACCCCCTCGGAGAATATATTCATTATGAGCGCAGAAGTTCTCACTATCCTGATGTTCGGCACGCTGGTGGTGTCGATCACCCTGGGTCATCCTTTGGCGATCACCCTGGCCAGCGTCGCCACTCTGTACGGCCTCATTGACAACGGCTTCAATGTCCCCGCACTGCTCGACCTGTTCGTCAACAACACCTGGGGGATTTTTCTTAATTACACGCTGGTTGCCATCCCGCTGTTTATCTTCATGGCCCAGATTCTCGACCGTTCGAAGGTCTCTGAGGGGTTGTTTGACGCCCTCTACATTGTACTTGGAGGGCTGCGTGGCGGCCTGGGACTTGCGGTCATCGTTGTCTCCACGGTCTTCGCCGCAACCACCGGCATCATCGGCGCGTCGGTCGTTGCCATGGGATTGATGGCCGGTCCGGCACTGCTGCGACGCGGCTACGATCGGGGGCTTTCGGCCGGGATCATCTGCTCTTCGGGAACCCTCGGCATTCTCATCCCGCCGTCGATCATGCTGGTCGTCTATGGCGGTCTGACTGGTCTCAAGGAGACTTCGGTCGGCAACCTGTTCGCCGGGGCGATCCTGCCGGGCCTGCTGCTCTCCGGCCTCTACATGGCCTATGTCGGCATCCGCTGTGCGTTCAATCCCAAACTCGGTCCGCCGATTCCCCTGGAAGAGCGGACTCACACTTTAATGCAGAAGTTCACCATGACCATGAAGAGCTTCGTCCCGCCCTTCGCGCTGATCCTGACAGTCATGGGAACCATCCTCGCCGGGGTCGCCACCCCGACCGAAGCGGCGGCCCTCGGCTGTGTTGGTGCCATGGTGCTGGCCGTCTTCAAGCGAACATGCAACTGGGACGTCATCACTCAGGCTTCGATCTCGACGGCCAAGACTACGGCGATGATCATGGCCCTGTTCATCGGCGGTAAATTGTTCAGTGTGGTTTTTCTGAGCATGGGCGGCGGCGACGTCGTGGCCGATTCCCTACTCGGTATGGACGTCAGTCCCTACGTGGTACTGGCAATCATGATGGCAGTCGTCTTCTTCCTCGGCATGTTCATCGACTGGGCCGCGATTCTGCTGGTGGTCGTGCCAATCTTCACCCCGATCGCCATGGACCTCGACTTCAATCCGCTGTGGTTTGCCATGCTGATCTGCATTAATCTGCAGACCTCATTTTTGACGCCACCTTTCGGCTACGCCCTGTTTTATTTCAAAGGTGTCGCACCACCTGAGTACACCATGAGTGACATTTACAAAGGGATCGTCCCTTTTGTCATTATCCAGATCATCGGCCTTGCGATCATGATCGGTTTTCCGGAAATCATCACTTGGCTGCCGAGCGTCTTTTTCGGTGGTTAGCCACAATGCCTTCTGAACCCAAAAGCTGGAGAGGTTAAGCCATGCTTCCCAAAATCAATAAGATTCTTTACGCCACAGGTATGGGCGCAGGAGCTCCCTACGTGTTCCGCTATGCTCTCGCTTTGGCCAGACAGCACGACGCGCAGATCATTGCCGTCTCGGCGCTGGAGCCTTTGTCTACCTTTGCCCAGAGTCTGGTGGAGTTACACATTTCCCATGAGCAATCGGCAGAGATCCACAGCAAGGCGCAGATTCAGGCCAAGGAAAAACTGCGAGAACGCATCACCCGGCTATGTGAAAAGGAATGTGGCACGGACCAGCAGTGTACGCAGCGGGTCAACGAGATCCTGATTGAAGAGGGTCAGCCGGCTCAGATCATCCTGGCGGCTGCCAGGGAATACGCTGTCGACCTGATCATTATGGGCGCGCACCGCCACACCGTGATTGGCGATGCAATGCTCGGCAGCACCACCCACAAGGTTCTGCACAGCGCCGCCCAACCGGTGTTGGTGGTGCGGATTCCGGCAGGCTTTCACGAACAAGGGTTCTGAGTTGCCGGCGCAAACGCTGCCGGCCATTATTTTCGGGGCACGCGGTACTTTTGCCCGCGTGCCCCGATGCATTTAAGGACACCATCATGATTTCAAAAACGGCCATTGGCCATCTGGTTGACAAACTGAGTGCAGCAAATGTCGCCAGCGAAAAGGAAGATCTGCTGGTCCTGGGCTACGATTCCACCCCGGGGGTTCATCACCTCCCTGAAGTTGCGGTCTATCCGACCACGACTGCAGGGGTGCTCGACGCCATGGAGATCGCCCAGCACGAGGGCCTGCCGATAGTGCCGCGCGGCTCGGGAACCGGGCTGTCCGGTGGCAGTGTGCCGGTCAAAGGAGGCATGGTCCTCTGTCTCAACCGCATGAACCGGATCCTGGAGATCGATGAAGAGAACCTCACCGCTACAGCAGAAGCCGGCGTGGTCACCCTCGATCTGTTCAATGCCACCGCTGCCAAGGGATTGTTTTATCCGCCGGACCCCGGTTCACAGAAGATCTCGACTCTCGGCGGCAACGTCATGGAAGATGCCGGCGGTCTGCGCGGCCTGAAGTATGGCGTCACCCGTGATTACGTGATGGCGCTCAAGTGCGTGTTGCCCGACGGCAGCATCCTGACCACCGGGGGCAAAAGCGTCAAGGATGTCGCCGGCTACGCGTTCAAGGACCTGCTGGTCGGTTCGGAGGGTACGCTCGGCATCATCACCGAGGTTACGGTCAAACTGATCCCGCCGCCCCAGGACAAACGGACTTTCCTCGCATACTTCAACGACATCCGCACCGCCGGTGAGGCGGTCTCGAAGATTATTGCCGCCAAGATCATCCCCTCGACCATGGAGATTATGGACAAGGCGACCATCAACTGCGTCGAGGATTACGTCAAGATCGGCCTGCCGCGTCAGATGGCAGCCCTGCTGCTGATCGAGGTAGACGGCCATCCGGCCATGGTCGAAGAAGAGTCACAGGGGGTGAAAAAAATCCTCGAACAGGTCAAGGCAGCAGAAGTGCATGTCGCCAAAAGTGTCGAAGAGGCCAACAGCCTGGCTGCAGCGCGGCGCACCGCACTCTCCGCACTGGCGCGCGTGTCGCCGACCACACTACTGGAGGATGCCACCGTACCCCGTTCACGGCTCGCTGAGACGTTCGCGGAAATCGAGCGGCTTACCGCTAAATACGGCCTCAAGGTCGGCACCTTCGGCCATGCCGGCGATGGCAATCTGCACCCGACCGTGCTCTGTGATGAGCGTGACAGCGACGAGATGCACCGGGCCCATGCTTTTTATGACGACCTCTACGATCAGGTGCTGGCCTGGGGTGGCACCGTCTCAGGAGAACATGGCATCGGTCTGGCCAAGAAAGAGTACCTGGCCCGGCAGATAGGTCCTGGCGGCGTCAAAGTGATGAAGCGTATCAAGGACGCCTTCGATCCCAAAGGACTCCTCAATCCCGGTAAAATCTTCGCTGATGATGATCCCTGTACCCAGGCGCACGTCGAGGAGGGCTTCCGTGTCTCCCACTGAAAAACTCGGTAACTTCACGGCACATGACGCGCCCGATTACTGTGATGTCCTGCAGTGCATGCGCTGCGGCTTCTGTCTGCCGACTTGTCCGACCTTCGCCCTGACAGGCCGCGAGCGCTCCAGTCCCCGCGGTCGCGTGGCCCTGGCCCGGGCTGTGGCCGAGCAAAAGCTCGAGTTCACCGAAGCAGTCAAGGAAGAAGCATTCTTCTGCCTCGACTGTCGAGCCTGCACCACCGCCTGTCCCTCCGGTGTACGTGCCGGTGAAGTCATGGAAATCTGCCGCAGCCAGGCCCACCAGTTTTTCCCACTCAAGCATGTGGGTAAATCGTTCCGTGAGTTCGTCCTGCAGAAGATGTTGCCCAGTCCTGACCTGCTGGAACATTCGATGCTGCCTGCCAGACTCTATCAGAAACTCGGCATCCAGTGGCTGCTTCGTCATTCGCACCTGCTCAAGCTGGGCCCGGAATGGGTGGACAAGGCAGAAGGCATGATGCCTGAACTGCATCCGCCGTTGCGACCCCAGTTAGCGGACAGCATTCCTGCGGTTGGCGAACAACGTGGCCGCGTCGGCTTTTTCCTCGGCTGCATCATGACCCTGATGTATGCGGAAGTTTCACGCCAGACTGTGCGTGTACTGACCCAGCAGGGTTTTGAAGTATTGACGCCGAAGGCACAAAAGTGTTGCGGCGCTCCTCATCTGACCGAGGGCGATCGAGACACTGCCCGCCGCATAGCTCAACACAACCTCGACCTTTTCATGGCCCTGGATGTCGATGCAATTGTTACCGACTGTGCCGGCTGTGGAGCAGCCCTGAAAGAGTATGAAGAATTACTTGAAGAGACGGGTTCGCATGACAAACTGGCAGCCTTCCGCGGCAAGGTCAAGGACGTCAGTGAATTTCTGGCAGAACAGGGATTAAGGACGGAGGGCTTGAAACCGGTCAACAAGATCGTCACCTACCACGAGCCCTGCCACCTCTGCCATGCGCAGGGAGTCAGCAAACAACCGCGTGATCTGATCAAGGCGATTCCCGGGATTGACTACCGCGAACTCAACGAGGCCAGCTGGTGCTGCGGCAGTGCCGCAACCTTCAGCCTCAAATATACTGACGAGAGTCAGCAGATTCTCGACCGCAAACTACAGAATGTACAATCAACCGGTGCCGAACTGCTGGTCACTGCCAATCCCGGCTGTCATCTGCAACTGGCCTGGGGCCTGAAGCGGGCCGGCCTGTCACAGAAAGTCGTGCATATCACCGAACTTCTGGGCATGGCGATCGACTGATAGCCAGGGTTGGCTCCGCCGGGGACCTACTCCTTTTCACGGAACCGCGAAACGTCAACGCCAAAGTTAAAAACGGGGACAGGATATCAATCCTGTCCCCGCACATTGTTCTGATGTTTTCCCCGTCCTGTTAGCAGCGCCCCTGCTCATTTGCCTTTTTCTTCAAGAAGCTGTGCCATCTTCTCCTCGACCATCGTAAGATGTTCCATCATCTTCTCACGAGCCAGTTCAGGCTGATGGGCGGCAATCGCTTCCATGATCTCGCGATGATGGGTCAGCAACAGTTGAATATGCCCTTGCTGTTGGTAAAACTCCATCAAAGCCACCTGGATTGTGGCGTTAAACAGGGTGTGAATAGAGTCGAGCACATGCATCTGCAGGCTGTTGTGACTTGCCGCGGTAATCGCATAATGAAACTCTGCATCGATCTCAGAATTCCAGCCGCCTTTGGCCGCCTGTTTTTCCATGATCACATAAAGCCGACGCATATCCGCAATGTCTTCAGCATTGGCCCTTTTTGCCGCAAGGTAGGCCGACCAGCTCTCCAGTCCCATACGCACTTCTGCAAGTGCCCGCAACAGTTCAGGATCCCGCTGTTCCACCAGTTTGGCCAACGGATCCATAATGCTGCCTTCAGTCAGGGCTTTGACAAACGTGCCACCGCCCTGTCGTGAATCCAGAAAGCCCATCGCCTCGAGGACCATGATCGCTTCACGAACAGAGGGTCGACTGACGCTGAGCATGGTCGCCAATTCGCGTTCCGAGGGGATGCGATCCCCCGGTTTGAGTTCGCCTTTGGAGATCAGTTGTTTGATCTGTATGACAATTTCTTCGGATATTTTTTTCGGCCGGATTGGCTCAAGAACAATGGTCATGCCTTTACCCCACTCGTAATTTGGTATGACCAATTTTTAACATAATGCCAAAGCTTTTACAACGGCAAAGGCTCCGGGCGCCTGTCGTTGTTTTTGACTCCTCGCTCCTCACTTCTCGCTCCTATCCCATGCCGCCCTTATAACGCTTCAGCCAATCCTGCAGATATTCTTCTTCATGCCCCAGTTCAAATGCATTGATCAGACCACGACGCAGGGCGACAGACACAGCACGATTACGCAGGTTGAAGGCATCACCAACCTTGTCGCTCTGAAACTGCTCGCGGTCGAGACTCAACTTACCATAGAGAGAGTTAAGGCGGCTTTGCACACCGCGCCGTGAAAGATAGCGGCGTTGAGCGATGAGGTTGTCGGTCAGGCCGAGAGAAATATCAATCAGGGCTTCGTACTCAATGTCTGAAAGTGCTGTCTGACTGTGTCCGGCACGTCCCTGAACTTTGCGGACTTCAGGGTCGATCCAGCATTGGTCATCAAAAAGTACCGTGGCCACGGCCGCCGAGATCTTATCGCGGGGGCTTGATTTAAGGACATAACCGTAGACCGTTTCCGGAGGAACGATCTTGGCCAGCGTGCGCACGTACATCTCGTCTTTGAACTGGCTCCAGAAGACGATCCTCGCCTGAGGTTTACGCTCCCAGAGAGCCCTGGCAAAGTCCACGCCATTCATCTGCGGCATCTGGATGTCACTGATGATCAACGGCCTGTCGTGGGCCAGCGCAAGCTCGAAGGCGACCAATCCATCCGGTGCATGCTCAACCACACAGTCGTACTCCCAATCATCGATCATCTGCTTGAGAAATTCGAAATCTTTGGGATTGTCTTCGGCTATAATCAGGCAATAAGGTGCCATGCAATCCTCTCCTTAACTTTTAATAAGTGGCAACGTCAGTTCGAACCTCGTTCCAGAAGAAAAACGTGAATCCCGCCAGCATACCTGGGCGCCAATCGCCCGGGCCCGTTCCCGGATATTGTGCAGTCCCCTTCCGCCTGAGGCTGTCGGCAAACGGGGGGTATGATCAAAGCCCCGGCCATTATCTTCCACGGCAACAACCAGGAATCCGCCACGCAGCGTCATGCTGACTTCCAACAGACTGGCATGGGCGTGTCGCAAGGCATTATTGACGGCTTCAACAACCATCCGGTAGACAGTCACCTGGGTCAGTCGCGGCAAATCGGGCGCCGCAGCATCTGGGTTCGCCAGAAAATGATAAGCGGGGGAACCTGGTGACTCGCAGGATTTCTCCAGATAGGATTCAAGCGCTGCAGGCAAGCCAAGGATATCCAAAGTCTGCGGATGCAGGTTATCCATCACCGCCCTCAGGTTGGTCATCGCCCGCTGGAGATCAGCTTCAATCGACGCCACTGCCTCACCGCAGGGTGTTGCCTGAGTCAGAGTCTCCAAGCCTCTTCGGACGGCTGACAAATCAGCAAGGGTCTGATCATGGATATCCATGGCGATGCGTCGACGCTCCTCTTCGGCACCTTCCAGGAGTTTCTCGGCAGCTACCACCCGAATCAGCTGGCCTGTCATGCGATTGATGGAAACCGCCAAACCGTCGAGTTCGTCGCGGATCTTCTCCGGGGCTGGAGGCGGGGTAAAATCACCAGAGGTGATGCGTGCGGCGCCGTCAGAGAGCACCTGGATGCGATGCAGAATATGGCGAGCCAGGGCAAGGGACAGCAGTATCCCCACCAGGATGGCGAAACCAAGTACGATAATGGTAACAAAGGTCGTCTCGGCAATCAGGGCATCGATATCTTCACGATGCACGTCACTCAGGTTCTCGCGGCGCTGGTTCAACTCATCAAGCTGCTCGGTTATATGGGGATGCAGCCAATTCAGGGTTTGATCAAAGCGTTCCAACTGTATCCCCTGCTCAGGATCCAGATCGGCAACACTTTTCAGCAGAAGATTCATGGATGACGCATCCGACAACCCGGTTCTCTGTAATTGATCAATGGCCATCGCAAGATGGTTATGCAGGTTCGACATCTGCACCAGAGTCCTGTGATCAAACTCAGAAGTTTCAGCCAGAAAGCGGACAACCCCGTGCATGCGCTGAGCCGCCATATCGGCTTCCGCCAAGGCGATAAATGCCGTTTTAAGATTCTTGACCTCCTGCCGCTTGACCGACATGTCCCAGTAGGTGAACTGCAAAAAACACAGCAGCAAAGTCATCAGACAAAGGACAGCAGCAGGCGCCATAATTATCTGATATTTAAGAGCAAGTCGCATCTGAAGAAATTATCACATAAAAAATATTGTGGCACTGTGCAAACGCACAGTACCACATACTAAACTTCATTAGTTTTCATTGGTAACACTTGGATTGGCACGAGCGCCGTTTCCTGACAACACAAGCACAGCTTTCGATCCGGAAACGAGCAATTTTTCGCAAGGTCAAGGAAATCAAGGATTTGAGCGGAGGCGTAGTCCTTTACGCCGCACAATCAAATCCGCCGATTGACGCAGAGATTGCGGAAAAGGGCCGTTTCCGGACATAAACTACTTAAGCGTCACCGTCGTATAGAGCAGGGTCGATTTACGCTGAATCAACAGGCGCAAAACCTTACCGGACGACTTCTTGCTGACAATTTCTTCGAATTCCTTGACTGATTTGACCTCTTTACCGTCAGCTTCAAGGATCAGGTCGCCGACGCGCAGGTTAGCTTCGGCGGCCGGACCTTCGGGAGCAACCCTGGTAATAAGGATGCCCTCGATCCCACCCAGGGCAAAACGTTCTGCCAATTCAGGCGTCACGTTTGCAGCGGTCATACCAAGGGCTCCACCGCTCACTTTGTCGCTCGCAGCGATCTCCTGCTCACCTGTGGCCATTTTGCCGATTGTGACCTTAACCACGCGCTCCCTGCCATCCCGGAATATCTTGAGTTCTACGGCTTTATCGACGGGAGTCGCCGCCACCAGCCGCGGCAGGTCGTTGAGCTCCGTTATCTTCTGGCCATCGTAATCGAGAAGGATATCACCGCGCTGCAGACCCGCCTTGTCAGCAGGGGAACCTTTGATAACCTCGTTGACCAAGGCGCCCTGGGGGGTCTCAAGTCCGAAAGACTCAGCCAATTCTTTATTCAGGGCCTGCACGGTTACTCCCAGCCAGCCACGGGTGACATGCCCTTCATCGCGCAGCTGCGGAATAATCTGTTTGGCCATGTTGACCGGGATAGCAAAACCGATGCCCTGACCACCAGCAACAATGGCGGTATTTATGCCGACAACCTCTCCCTTGACGTTGAAGAGAGGCCCGCCGGAGTTGCCAGGGTTGATGGACGCATCAGTCTGGATGAAATCATCATAGGGTCCGGCACCGATCACCCGGCCCTTGGCGGAGATGATCCCAACGGTAACCGTCTGCTCCAGGCCAAAAGGGTTGCCTATGGCCATGACCCATTCGCCGATCTTGATACTGTCACTCTCGCCCAGCTTGGCAATCGGCAGGTTCTCGCCAGCCTCGATCTTGATCAGAGCCAGGTCAAGTTTGGGATCCAGACCGCGAATCTCAGCATTAAATTCCCGGCCGTCGGAGAGTTTTACCTTGATTTCATCGGCTCCATCAACCACGTGATCATTGGTCAGGATGTACCCGTCCGCGGAGATGATGAAACCTGACCCGAGTGAGCGTTCCTTGCGGGAAGACTGCGGTGCGTCGCGGAAAAAACGTTCGAAGAATTCTTCGAACGGATCGCCCCCGCCAGGAGTTCTGGGGCCACGGAATGAAGGAGTCAGCGATTTGACCGTTTTTGCAGTACGGATATTAACAACTGAAGGCTTGAGTTGCTCAGCCAGGACCACGAAATCAGGGGGCTGCGCACTGGCAGGAGCGACCCAGCAACAGGCGAGCAACACGATCAGAAAGGGGACATAAAGGCGAGACTGCTTGATCATAGTTTCCTCCATTGGGATTATTTATTCAAATATAATAACCGCTGGACGAACTGTCAATTGTCGGTGCCACAGTAATTGACTGTTGATTTGAGCAGTTGGCAGGGAGCCGGGAGGCCGCCGGCGCACATGACCCGTCAGGCTGCTACTCCAGAATAGTCGTTTTGGGATGCTTGCCTTCTTCCGGGCCATCGATTGGCAGACACACTGAGAAGGTACTTCCTTTATTAATTTCGGATGCTACTTTGATACTGCCACCATGTGCCTCGGCGATCCACTTGACGATTGCCAGACCGAGGCCGGTTCCACCGTCCATACGATTGCGCGCTTTATCGACCCGGTAAAAACGATCAAAGATGTGGGGCAGATGTTCGGCAGGAATGCCAATGCCTGAGTCAGTGATATCAACACAAGCATAACCATTGCCCATCGCCAGAGTAATCTCCAGATGGCCATTTTCCGGCGTATACTTGATGCCGTTGGAAATCAGGTTGAGGAACATCTGCCGCAGACGTAATTCGTCACCGCGGATACGAATTTCCTGGTCGACTTCGAGAAGCAGTTGAACCTTGATATTCTTCGTTTCACACAAGAGACTGCTCTGCAGGTAAAGTTCCTGTACAAGGTCACTAAGGCTGAGTTCCTTCATCTCCAGCGTCAGCTCACCAACCTCGCTTTTGGCCAGAGTCAGCAAGCTTTCGATGATCCGTTCCATGCGATCGATTTCTTCCATGTTGGATCGCAGCATGTCACGGAATTCGTCGGGTGTTTTAGCCCAGCGCAACGTGACTTCGGTTTCGCCGCGCAAAATGGTGAGGGGTGTGCGCAGCTCGTGGGAGGCATCTCCGGAAAATTGCCGGATGCGGCGGAATGACTTTTCCAGACGATCGAGCATCTGGTTCAGACAGGCCACCATCTGCGCAAGCTCATCCTGATAGTTGCCTGATGGCAGACGACGTGAGAGGTTGTCCGCGGTGATCCCCTGGGCAGCATCTGTGACTTCGATGATCGGAGCAATAGTACGTTCAGCCAGCAGCCAGCAGCCCAGGCACAGCCAGAAAATGGCAAAGGGCCCGACCACCAGGTAGATCAGACGCAGTTCCTCAATGGTCTCCTGCAGAGGGCCGAGTTCCTGTGCTACCTGGATTACTCCCGCCAGCCGTTCACTGGAAACCAAGGGGAAAGAGAGCAGCCGCAGTCTCCCTCCAGCCTCCAGCTCAAGGGTTTCCATGTGCTCATTCAGCCAGCGCACCTGCTGGCGGGCGATTGGCCCGAAAGGCAGCTCACGCCCACCCAGGTTGTCCGTGGCGCAGACAACCTGCAAGCTGGCATCACGCAACACCAGAAAGGCGGTCCAGTTATAGTTGTGCGCCATATCCTGAAGATGTTCGCAACTCTCGAGGATATTGGAGCCCCGGTGTTCTTCGATGCGGTGTTGTTCCAGAGTGCGCGCGATTTCCCTGACCTGGCGATCCACCTGCTTGCCCAGGTTGTGGGAAAAATAGTGATACGAAAACAGAGCACTGACTGCCAGGATGACAGCCAGCGTCATTGCGTACCAAAAGGTCAGGCGAACCTTGATCGACCGTAGTGGTGAAACGGACAAGGCTACTCCTCCTTGAGAACATAACCGATGCCGCGAACGGTATGAATCAATTTCTTGGGAAAGTCGCGGTCAACCTTTTTACGCAGATAGTTGACGTAAACATCGATGATATTAGTGAACGAGTCAAAGGTGTAATCCCAGACATGTTCCGCAATCATGGTCCGCGTCAGAGTCGTCTCCGGGTTGCGCATGAAGAATTCCAGCAAGGCATATTCCTTGGCCGTCAGATCGATTTCCTCTTCGCCTCGCCATACCTTATGCGCGACCGGGTCAAGGCGCAAATCCGCATAGGTGATTTCCGCCCCGCGCTCATGGGTGCCGCGACGACCAAGGGCCCGCACGCGGGCCAGCAACTCGGCGAAAGCAAACGGTTTGGTCAGGTAGTCATCACTGCCTGATTCGAGCCCGGCCACTATATCTTCGACCGTATCCTTAGCAGTCAGGCAGAGGACAGGGGTGGCTATGCCCTTTTCCCGCAGGGCTTTAATTGCCGCAAGACCATCCATCTTCGGCAGCATAACATCCATAAGAACCAGATCGTAACTGTTCTGTGTCCCGAGTTCGACACCTGACTCGCCATCGTAGGCGACATCGACAGTGAAGCCCTCACCTTCCAGTCCACGCTGGATGAAGCTTGCAACTTTCTTCTCGTCTTCTACCACAAGAATTCGCATGATGATTTCTCCTTAAATCTTTTGTTTTATCTGCTGATTGACAAAGCTGACCATCGACAAATTGACAGCAATTTATTGCAAACCCAGACGAACCAGAACTTCATTGGCTGTTTCCTCGACGGCCTTGCTCGAAACATCGATAACCACCCAGGGATGGTGCCTGAAGAGTTTTTTGGCATGCTTCAACTCCTCTTCAATCTCCTCATAATCGGCATATGCGGCCCTGGGATCTTGCCCCAGGTTGCGCAAACGCGCTGCGCGCACTTCGACCAATCGCTGCGGATCAATGACAAGTGCTGCAATTTTCTTAGGATCAACTTCAAAAAGCTGCGACGGCAGATCAATTCCTTTGATCAGGGGGACATTGGCAACCTTCCACCCTCTGTGCGCCAGGTAGATGGAAAGTGGCGTTTTGCTGGTTCGCGAAATCCCCACCAGAACGATATCGGCCAGGTACAGATTGCGCGGCTCCTGACCATCGTCATGTTTAACGGTAAACTCGATCGCTTCGATACGACGAAAATAAGCCTCGTCAACTCCATGCAGCAGCCCGGGCGTTTCTTTCGGCGAACGGCCAAGAATGTGAGCAACCTTCAATAACAGAGGCGTCAGCAAATCCATACTGACCAGGCCCAGGCCATCGCACTCATCGTGCACTAATTGAGCAAGCTCTCGATTGACAATGGTGTACACGACCAGGGCACTGTGTCCCAGAGCTTGATCGAGAGCTTCGTAAACCTGGTTCTTGGTCCGGACGTTGTTAATGCGTGTCAAACGAACCGGCTTGTCACGGAACTGGGTCAATGCTGCCAAGACCATTTTTTCGGCAGTCTCACCGGTTGCATCGGAAAGCAGATAAATTACCTGGGAAGCTGACATTACCTATCCTCATGAAAACACCCAAAAAGTCTAACAGAATCTAATGAAAACGTAAACACCAAACAACCTCAACTCACGGACTTTACCAAGATAAATCAGCAGGCTTCAGGAATGTTGTACGGCCCAGACAGGGTATTTTTTTAGATATATGTTTTCACTCTCATTAGATCAAGTCATTATTTCAGAGCCTACCTCCGCAGGTCAAGATTTTCTATTGCAATACCACAGAAACTTCGCTAAACAACCTCCATGACGAATAAATGGCTGGAGATGCGCATTAATGTACCGGACCAGGCAGTCGACCTGGTTTCCCAGGCGCTGATGGATCTTGGCTGCACCGGAGTCACTGCAGCGGAAAAGGTTCTGGACACTTTTGTCGTGCCGGCACCCGAGTCACTCAGCAACGACCCGGTTCTGCGTGCCTATTTCATCTATCCGGAAAACCTCGAGGTGCTCTGTCAGAACGTGCAGCAGGCACTGTCCGACCTGGCTGTTTTTTTCCCTGAATTGGCTGAAACCTGCCTGGATTATCGGGAACTGGCTGACCACGACTGGGCAAGCGGCTGGCAGCAGCACTTTCCTCCATTCAGGGTCGGTAATCGCCTCGTCATTCATCCTTCGTGGGTCGACTGGCCGGTGACAGGCGACGAAGCGGTCCTCACCCTTGACCCTGGACAAGCCTTTGGCACCGGCACCCATGCCACCACCGGACTCTGCCTGGAGGCGTTGTCAGCTCACTTCGAGAGCACCTGCCCACCGCAGCGAATCCTGGATGTCGGCACCGGTTCCGGGATTCTGGCTATGGCCGGCGCAGTGCTCGGTGCTGAAGAAGTGGTTGCTTGCGATATCGACAGTGACGCCTGCCGGGTTGCAACCGAAAACGTTCAAAAGAACCGGCTCAGTCGTCAGATATCGATCACGGACAATCCACTCGATCAGATTCCCGGGCAATATGATCTGGTGCTGGCCAACATTCTGGCCGGTGAGAATATTCGTCTTGCAGCCTCCCTCGTGGAACGCCTCGCACCCCAGGGACGTCTGGTCCTCTCTGGGATATTAATCGAACAGGAACAGCAAGTCATTGCCGGTTTTGCTGATTTTCCGCTGACGCTTTTGTCCATAAGCCACCGTGACGAGTGGACCTGCATCGTCTACGTGCATCATGAGTGACCCTTTGCGTTTTTTTGTTCCTGCTGAGAGTCTGAAAAGCGAACAGATCGTTATTAGCGGCGAGACTTATCATCACCTGCGCAACGTTCTGCGCATCAAGACAGGTGCCACTATCCTGCTGCTCGACGGTTTCGGCCAGTGCTGCGAGGTCCAGCTTGAGCAACTGCAACCGGAACATGCGACCACCCGGGTGATCCGCCGCTGGCAGGAAACCAACCTGACTCTGCCGATCACCCTGTTGCAGGCAATGCCGAAAGGGGACAAGTTTGAGCTGGTTCTGCAAAAAGGTACGGAACTGGGAGTGAGTTGCTTTCAACCTCTGGAGACTGCCCATGCCATTCCAAACCTGACCGCGGCGCGACGACACAAACGAGAACAGCGCTGGCAGCGTATCGTCAGTGAAGCCGCCCGCCAGAGTCGCCGCAGCTTTCTGCCGGAAGTGAAGCCCATACAAAAGCTGGCAACGGTACTCGATGAACCTTCCGATGATCTCAAACTGGTCCTTTGGGAAGCCGGCTCAGTGCCGCTTGAGGCAACCCTGCCTGAACACGCTCCGGCTGGCGTCAGACTGCTGATCGGTCCAGAGGGTGGCTTTTCCGTGACGGAAATCTCGGCCATTACTGCAGCAGGATTCCAGGCCGTACATCTTGGTCCGCGAATTCTTCGCACCGAAACAGCGGGCTTGGCAGTGACACCCGTCTTGCAGTACCTTTATGGCGACTGGCAGTATCCCCCTGTCAGCAGCAATTCAGATCAGCATGAGGAGAACCTATGAAGTGCCCCAAATGCGGATATCACAGTTTTGACCATCTGGACAGCTGCAAAAAATGCGGTCAGGGCCTGATTGAGCACAAAGAGAGATTCAATTTGCGCGGCTTCTTTTTTCCTGGGCAAAAAGCGACAACGTCACCGGACTCAGCTCTGGGCGAAAGCAATGCAAAAGAGCAGCCAGTCAGTGACGGTAGCGTTAACTTCGGCTTCGACTTTCTCGATGAAGAAGGGGACCCCGTTGAGAAGCCAACAGATGGAAGCTCTCTTGACGACGACAATCAGACCGTCAACATAGATCAGACTTTCAGTATTGACGGCGAAACCATCCCGGAAGTCGTGCGTGACAAGGATTCTGATGACAAGCCCGGAAAGGGCCCGGAGTTTGCCTTTTAGATAAAACCGATGCAATCCTCGCTTTACTGAACGTGAGATTCGGCCTGACGCAGACAAAAAATGTGAAAAACTTCTTCTGCCAGGGGCCTCCGGCAGCTAAACTACCTTTGTGGATTTTTTCCCGGCCCACAAACGATGACATCAACCCCCTGTCACTTCTATTCATTCATGCCCTGGCAATTGGCCCCGTGATTTTTCTACTCAGAGAGGCAACAGCAGGCCTCATGAACCGGACGAATCGACGATAAAGGCCCTGGCAGAATGCTGCCGGAATGTAACCAAGAGGTAGCTCACCAGCCCGCCCTTAGAGTCTGTAAACAAGACCGCTAAAAACGACCTTTCAACTATTTGGAGTTTTGAAGCAATGAAACGAGGAACCAGGACAATAGCGTCCCGAACAGAAGCGTTCGCAAACAATGCCAGACAGGCTAAAGCAGACGCAATCAAGAGTGGTTTCGTTTTGCTGTTCACTCTGATGTTCTTGTTAACCCTGACCATGGAGGCCACCGCGGCTCCGGCAAAAGAAGAAGCCCCTGCACCGTTGGTCACAGTTGTCATCGTTGCCGAGCAGGATGTAAATCCGCCCAAGGAATATGTAGGCCATGTGGAAGCAATCCAGACGGTTGAACTGCAAGCACGGGTCACAGGTTTTCTGGAACAGGTCAATTTCAAGGAAGGGGGCAAGGTCCGCGCCGGGGATATCCTCTACGTTATAGAAAAAGCGCCTTACCAGGCAAGGGTCGCCGCTGCCAAGGCGCGTGTGGCCAAAGCACAGGCAACGCTCAACCAGGCCCGCAATTATCAGGAACGTCTCCAGAACGTCCGTACCGGCGGTGTGTCAGCCACCGATATAGAGTCTGCCGAAGCCAGCGAATTAGAATCCAGGGCAGAACTTGAGGAGGCTCGGGCGGCACTTGAACTTGTTGAACTCGATCTTGGTTACACCCGAATTTCGGCGCCGATCAATGGCCGCATCGGGGCAACCGCACTCACCCGGGGGAATCTTTGTGGGCCCACTTCGGGCCCTTTGGCCAGAATTGTTCAACTTGATCCAATTCGAGTCCGGTACGCTGTCAGCGAAAATGATCTCGTAGCGGTCAAGATGGCGCTTGCAGATTCCGCTTCCGGTAAGGAGAAGAACCTGCTGCGCGTACAAATAAGACTTCCCGGAGGAGAAACTCTCAATCTTTCCGGACGTGTAGACTTTGTTGATAATCTGGTGGATTCAAGTACTGGCACTATCAACATACGACTCGTCTTTGACAACCCCGAGGGTCTGCTGCTGCCGGGGCAGTACGTTACTGTACTGGTCAGCCGGGGACAGGACAAGCTGACGCCAGTGATACCGCAATCAGCGGTCCTCGAAGACCGTGACGGCCGTTACGTGCTTGTGGTGAACGCACAGAACCAGGTGGAACAGCGTCGCATCAGCACCGGGGCTACAAGCGGCGCCCTTTGGGCGATTGAGTCAGGCTTGGCATCGGGGGAAATGGTTATTGTGCAAGGTTTGCAAAAAGTCAGTCCCGGACAAACGGTCAAAACCATGATCGAGGGCGATCGCAAAGGAACTGATTAATGATCTCACGAATTTTCATTGATCGCCCTCGCCTGGCAGTGGTTCTGGCAATCTTTATCACTCTGGCCGGGCTGATCGCCATGCTGAATATCCCTGTCGCTCAGTATCCGAAGATCACTCCTCCGACCCTTCGGGTCAACGCATCCTACCCCGGAGCGAATGCGCAGGTGCTTGCAAACAGCGTGGCGACGACGATTGAAGCGGAAGTCAATGGCGTCGAGAACATGCTCTACATGTCCTCGTCGTCGTCCAATAGCGGCAATTACAGCCTGGATGTCACTTTTGAGGTCGGCACTGACTCTGATATCGCACAGGTTAACCTGCAGAACCGGGTCCAGGCTGCACTTGCCAAGCTACCGAGAGAAGTCGTCGCACAAGGCGTCACCGTCCGTAAAGGCTCTTCCGACATGCTCGGGGCGATCAGTTTCTATTCTCCCCAGGAAACGCGGGATAAACTTTTTTTAAGCAACTATGTCAGCAGCACCATCAAGGATGCGGTGGTGCGCCTTGATGGCGTCAGCGATGTCTTTATTTTCGGTGAGCTAGTCTACAGCATGCGCATCTGGATGGACCCGCAGCGCATGACCGCTCTGGGACTTACAGAGGACGACCTGATCACCGCAATTCATCAACAGAATATTCAGGCTGCTGTCGGCACTATCGGTTCCGAACCGGTCAACACAGGCCAACAGCTTCAATACACTCTGCGCGCGAAAGGCCGCCTCAAAGATGTCGAGGAGTTCAAAGACATCATCGTCCGCTCCAATACTCAGGGTGGTCTGGTTCGTGTGCGTGATATTGCCAGGGTGGAACTTGGGGCGGAGTCCTATAGCACCACTTCGATCCTCGACGGCGGGCCGGCAGTGACCCTTGCTGTTTACGGCTCTTCTGATGCCAACGCCCTCGAGACGATGCAGAATCTCTTGGCGGAACTGGAGCTACTGGCAAAACGGCAACCGGCCGGTGTGGAATACCAGGTCATCTATGACTCGACCAGGTATATTGCAGCAGCCATCCATGAGATGGTATTTACGCTGTTTTTGACCTTTCTGCTGGTAGTCGGAGTAACTTTCGTCTTTCTTCAGGATTGGCGGTCAACCCTGGTGCCTACAGTGACGATCCCCGTTTCATTGATCGGCACCTTTGCCGTGCTGCTGGCGCTCGGCTATAACGCCAACACCATCTCTCTGTTTGCCCTGATCATGTCAATCGGCCTGGTGGTTGACGATGCTATTGTGGTGGTGGAAAATGTCTACCGGGTTATGAATGAAGAGAAACTCAATCCGAGAGAGGCGGCAATCAAGGCCATGAGTCAGGTCACCGGCCCGATTATCGCCACCACTCTGGTTCTGCTGGCGGTTTTTATCCCGGTCGCCTTTCTCCCCGGGATTACCGGGCAACTCTATAAGCAATTTGCCGTCACAATCTGCACAGCGGTAGTGATCTCGGCTATCAGCGCATTGACGCTCAGCCCGGCCCTCTGTGCCGTTTTGCTGAAAAAACCCACGATCATCCATTCTGGCCCGCTGGCCTGGTTCAATAAAGCACTGTCCTTTTCACGCAAAGGCTATGTGGTCGGGTCCGCCTGGTTAATTCGTTGGAAGTTTGTAGCCCTGCTGGCGGTTCTGCTGGTTTTCGGCGCAAGTTATTATATGTTTCATAACCGTCCGACCAGTTTCCTGCCGCAGGAAGATCAGGGCTTGATCTACCTGAATATTCAATTGCCTGAGGCCGCGGCGCGAGTTCGCACAGATGAAGTCCTGCAGCGGGTCACCAAAGAACTCAGAAGCATCAAGGGTGTCAACAGTGTCCTCGGTGTCAGTGGATTCAGCCTGCTCAGCGGTCGGGCCGACAATGTCGCCTTCGGCCTGGTGATCCTGGCACCATGGGATGAACGGAACAGCGCCGAGCTGCATGTGGAGGCCATCTTAAGAGATACCCAGGAGAAACTGGCGGCGATCTCTTCAGCCAACATCCTCGCCTTTGCACCTCCACCTATAAGAGGATTGGGACGAACCGGCGGATTCGATTTCCGCTTACAGGCCACGGGGGACAAATCTCCCCGGGAGTTTGCAGCCGCAGCTCGAGCGCTGGTGGTTGCCGCAAACCAGGATCCAGCCTTGAGCCGGGTTTTCACCACATATACTGCCAATACACCTCAACTTTCTCTGGATATCGACCGGAACCGGATCGAGACGCTTAAAGTGCCGATCAGCACGATATTCTCTACCCTGCAAACCCAGCTTGGCGGACGTTATGTCAACGACTTCAACCTGAATGACCGGGGCTATCAGGTCAAGGTGCAGGCAGATGCAGTTTACCGTGACTCGATTAGCGATATAGATCGCCTATACGTTCGCAACAGTGAAGGAGGCATGGTGCCAATGAGCAGCCTGGCAAGCCTCTCCACGCTGCTCGGGCCCCAGACTGTTGATCGCTATAATCAGTTGACCAGTATCACCATTAACGGCGGTGCCGCTTCAGGCTACAGCTCCGGAGAAGCCATGTCTGCACTGCAGGAGGTTGCCGACAAAACGCTTCCCGAAGGCTACACTTATGACTGGTCCGGCATGTCTTATCAGGAAAGGAAAAGTAGCGGCCAGGTAACCATCCTGTTTGCGCTCGCTTTGCTGTTCGCCTATCTCTTCCTCGTCGGACAATACGAAAGCTGGAACATCCCTTTGTCCATCATCATCTCGGTTCCGGTCGCCACTCTGGGAGCACTGGCCGGTCTCTGGCTGATGGACTTCAGTCTCAGCATTTATGCCCAGATCGGTCTGGTGCTGCTGGTCGGCCTGGCGAGCAAAAATGCCATTCTTATCGTGGAATTTGCCCAGTCGCGCAGACAAGATGGACTTTCCATTGCCGAAGCAGCCGTCGACGGAGGACGGATTCGTTTCCGGCCGGTCCTGATGACCTCATTCACCTTTATTTTCGGGCTGGTACCCATGGTGTTCGCTACCGGCGCCGGAGCAGGAAGTCGTCAGGCAATCGGCATGACCGTTTTCAGCGGCATGTTGAGCACGACCGTGTTCGGGATATTCCTGATCCCGGTGCTCTATCATACCTTTCAATCGATTCGCGAAAAAGGCAGCGCCTGGCGCGCCCGGAGACAGAGAAGG
Organism: Desulfuromonadales bacterium; assembly: GCA_014860225.1. Lineage (GTDB taxonomy): Bacteria > Desulfobacterota > Desulfuromonadia > Desulfuromonadales > BM103 > M0040. The sequence continues at coordinate 76,339 of JACZKE010000023.1, read as the reverse complement.
AAAAACTATGCTGCTATTGACTGAAGAAATCTGCAAGGCGCGATAATGACTAAAGCCATCAACCGTGACCTCATGCTGCGACGTGACAGCAGCCTTCGTTCGGTATTTCTACTGCTTGCCGTCGGTCTGGCGTTAACCGGCTGTATGACGGTAGGCCCCGATTACCAACCTGTGGAACTTGCTGCACCTGAGGCATGGCACAGTGAGTTACAGGGAGGTCTCACGAAAGGCCCGTCGAATCCGGAAACACTGGCTCACTGGTGGAAGGTGCTGCAAGACCCGCAACTCTCCAATCTTGAAGAGCGTGCCATTAAGGGAAACCTGGGGCTGAAAGATGCCCGGGCAAGGATTAGCGAAGCCAGGGCCATGCGGGGAATCAGTCATGCCGGATTTTTTCCGACCCTGGATGCAATTGCCGTTGTCAGCAGGTCGGGCAGCGGTGAAACCGGCGGAACCGGAGATGAAACAGACCGGTATGCGGCTGGTTTTGATGCTGCCTGGGAAGTGGATATTTTCGGCGGGGTGCGGCGCTCGGTGGAAGCCGCCGAGGCGAACCTTGAAGCAACGCAGGAGAACCTGCATGGCGTTCTGGTCAGCCTGCTTGCCGAAGTGGCTCTGAACTATGTGGAGGTGCGTACCTACCAGGCCCGCCTGGAGGCGGCTGAAGCGAACATCGACACACTGCAGGAGACATATGAAATAAATTTTTCACGTTACAACGCCGGACTTGTTTCAGAGCTGTCAGCACAAGAGTCTTTACGCCTCCTGGAAACCGCCAGGTCCAGAGTCCCTTCCCTTGAAACCGGGCTGGAAGCCGCAAAGAATCGTCTGGCGGTGTTGCTGGGAGAATTTCCCGGCAGCCTGCACGAGGAGCTTGCCGAAAGTGCGCAGATTCCTGGGCTTCCAGCAGCTGTCATGGTTGGTATCCCGGCTGAAACTTTACGTCATCGGCCAGACGTTCGCTATGCTGAACGGAACCTTGCAGCTCAGACAGCACGCATCGGCATGGCGACAGCTGACCTTTATCCCAGGTTCCACCTGTTCGGCACTCTCGGTCTTGAATCGATCTCCGCAGGAGAGCTGTTCCAATCATCCAGTCGGATCTGGGGCTTTGGTCCGAGTGCTCAGTGGAGGGTCTTTGACGGCGGAGCCATCCGCGAGAACATCCAGGTACAAAATGCTCGCCAGGAACAAGCGTTGATCCACTACGAATCCACCCTGCTCCGCGCTCAGGAAGAGGTTGAAAATGCCCTGGTCGCCTACGCAAAAGAACAGCTCAGGCGCGAATCGGTTGCCAGGGCCTCAATTGCGGCCGAACGTGCAGAACTACTGGCGAATGATCAATACCAGGCAGGTCTGGTAAATTTCAACAACGTGCTTGACGCCCAAAGAGCGCTCCTCCTCTTGCGGGATGATCTGGCCCAGAGTAACGGTGCAATGACAGCCAACCTGATACGACTTTACAAAGCGTTTGGAGGTGGATGGGAGCCCGCTCAAGTCAAGAGCAATTAGTTTTCGTCCGGAAACTGCGATCGTGCCATCCGGAGTTTCAGGATGGAAAATGATTAGTTACTAATCGCTCCTCCGCGCTCTCAGCCCATGCGGAGCTTGAGAAAACTTTCAAGATCCGGGCACTTCATATACTCGTTGTGCTCCCGTTCAAAAGCAATTGTGGACTGAGGCTTGGGTCCATAGTCATGGCCCGGGAAGACTTTCGTCTCAGGTGGGAAGGCAGCCAGACGCAACAGGCTGTGGTAAAGAGCGGCCGGATCACTGCCGGGAAAGTCAGCCCGCCCGCAGCGAGTTACAAAAAGAGTGTCGCCGGAGATCAACGCTCCCGGCGGATTAAACACCAGAGAGCCTGGCGTATGTCCCGGTGTATGCAGGACATTGACCATGATTTCCCCTATCTGCAGCTGGCTCCCTTCGTTCAGCGCGATATCCACCCTCGGCACATCAAGCGTATTCGCCGCCAGCTTCGCTCCGGTCGCCTTGAGAATTTCGTCATTGCCGGCGATATGGTCACGATGGCCATGCGTGTTGGCCAGGATCACCAGTGTCAAGTCGCGACTGCGAATGACACTCAACATGCTCTCCGGAGACATGCCGGGATCGATACCGAGAGCCTTGCCGGTCTGCGGACAGATCACCAGATAGGAAAAATTATCGGCACCGGCGACCGGAATCTGGACGATTTCCGGAATCATGACAGCCACGGCTCAACCGGAAAAGGCTTATTGCCGACCTTGTGGATTTCGCCATCAAAGATCTTGAACAGATCACCGGTTTTCTTGACATGCCACTCGTCCCCCTCTTCCGGAGGCAGGGGGAATTCTCGACTACCGAGATAGACATCCTCATTATCAAGCATGGCCCACCAGTCAAGAGCACCGGTCTGCCAGATACGGGTTTTCAGATTGAACGCCATACAGTATCTCCTTGACTCATCAAGTACGGGTACTTCCCGCAGAAGGGAATCTTCTTCATTATCGCTCCGCGACCTTTTCGTGGCAAGCCTTGCCAGGGTTTAAGCGTCTGCCTGGACGACACAGATTGTCTTGTCACTATTCGTCCGGATCTTACCATCAAGATTGCGAAGCTCGCCAAGTTGCTAAAACCACAAACAGCTAGTCATTCAGTGGATCTTCCCCGGTCTGCCACGACGGCAACACCCGGTCACTTAACTGGAAGTCCGGTCCGTCATGCTCGGTATAGACAATATAGATGTGTTCCTTTGGCAGTCCCCATCGTACACTGATCTCATTCATGATTGCCAACGCCAGGCGGCGCTTCTGGTCAGCGGTACGTCCCAAACGGATATCGGCATTTAGAAATGCGATCTGTCCATCGTTACCGGCGCGGCCAAAAACCAGGTCACCATGCTGGTAGCAGCGGTAGGTGATGCCTATATGATCTGTACCGGTGCTCATGATCGTTGCAAAATGATCACGAATTGCATCGGCAAAAGCGACTTTCTCATCGTGCTCCGGAGTAAAGTTAAGTTCAAACTGAAGATGAGGCATTGATTCCTCCTTGAAGGGCTTCGGACTTACGGGCCGAAGGGCAACTGAAACATGGGACAAACAGCCGGATTTGCAACCAACCCGTGGAGCATCCGACGCCCCCCTGATCCGGGTTTAATAATAAAGCATAGCATAGCAGATCAGCAATGGGTGGTTGTGGTGGAAAACCTTTACGCCTATAATATCAGAATTGCACAACCAAGGTGAGGGCAACTATGAAATTTGTCAAGATGCACGGTGCCGGCAACGACTACGTCTATATTGACTGTTTCCGACAGACTATCGAGGATCCGGAGAACCTGGCGCGAGAGATCAGCGATCGCAATTTTGGTGTCGGTGGCGACGGCATGATCCTCATTGAGCCATCCAAACAGGCCGACGTAAAAATGCGCATCTTCAATGCCGACGGCAGCGAGGCCGAGATGTGCGGCAACGGCGTCCGCTGCGTTGCCAAATACGCTTTTGATCACGGCCTCGTGGATCGCACCGAGATTACTATCGAGACCGGCGCCGGCATCCTGCCGCTGACGATGTACCCCAACGAACGGGAACACATTGACAAAGTCAAAGTCAATATGGGCCTGCCGCGACTGACGCGCGCCGAACTGCCGATGATCGGGCCGGCCGATGAGCAGGTCATCAACATGGATCTGCAGGTGCTTGACCGCACCTTCCAGATCACCTGTGTCTCAATGGGCAACCCGCACTGCGTCATCTTTGTAAATGATGTCGCCAATTTTCCCGTCAAACGCTACGGCTATGCGATTGAAAACCACGAATTGTTTCCACGGCGCATCAACGTGGAGTTTGTCGAGGTCATCTCTTCCAGCGAAATCCGCCAGCGGACCTGGGAACGCGGTGCCGGCGAGACTCTGGCCTGCGGCACGGGTTCCTCGGCGGTCACTGTCGCAGGTGTACTGACCGGCCGCACCCATGGCACGTTGCTCAACCACCTGACCGGCGGCGACCTGGAGATGGAATGGGACGGCAAGAACGCAGTATTTATGACCGGTCCGGCGGTGGAAGTTTTTTCCGGTGAATATATTCCAAGATAAGAAAGGCTTTTACCGCAGGACACGGATAAGCAGAGAAAAGGTCTCAGATAAATGTGGAGACAAGGACATTGTTAAAGCAACAGGAACTTATGGTATCCAGGCAAACGTAGTTGCCGAATTCATGATTGTTTCTTTCCCGATACCTGCCTTTCTCTGCGTTCTCCGTGATCTCTGTAGTTAACAAAATTATGGATGTTCTGATATTTGATCTCGACAACACCCTTTATCCAGCAGAAAAGCAACTTTTCAGCCTTATCGATGTCCGCATCAATCGCTACATGACCGAGATTGTCGGCATCCCGCTACCTGAGGTCGATGCATTACGACGCGAATACTGGCGGCTGTACGGCGTTACCCTGCAAGGGCTGATCCGCCATCACGGCATCGACCCGGAGGACTATCTGCTGTACGTCCACGACGTCGACGTCGCCTCCCTGCTCGCTCCCGACCTGGCTCTACGCGAGGTCTTGGCCGGTCTGCCGCAGCGTAAGGCCGTCTTTACCAACGGCTCACTCTGTCATGCCGACCGAGTCCTTGCGGCCCTTGGCATCGAGGACATGTTCGAGAGAGTCTACGACATCCGCATCGCCGCCTACCAGCCGAAGCCTTATCCGGAACCGTATCATGCGGTGCTTGCCGAGTTGGGCACATCGCCTGAACGCTGCGTAATGATCGAGGATTCGCGCGACAACCTGCACACTGCCAAAAAGCTCGGCATGGGCACGATCCTGATCGGAGACGGTCACACGCCCGATTTTGTCGATGTGCACCTCGATAATGCCCGGCAGATGCATGCCGGCTTGCGCTTTTGGGAAAAGGTTTCATGAAACACCTTCTGGGTGCACATGTCTCTGTTGCCGGAGGTCTGGAAAAAGCCTTTGCAAGGGCTATTGAGAGCGGCTGCACGGCACTGCAAATCTTTACAAAAAATGCCAATCGCTGGCACGTCAAGCCGATTTCCGATAGAGAGGCCACGGCTTTTCGTCAGGCTTGGCATGAGAGTGGGATCGGCCCGGTTGTGGCTCACGACGCCTACCTGATCAACCTGGCATCACCGAAAAGCGACGTCTGGGAAAAGTCGAAAAACGCCCTGCGCGACGAGCTCTGCCGCTGTGCACAGCTTGGCGTCACAGATCTGGTCATGCATCCCGGAGCACACCTGGGAACCGGTATAGCAATTGGTCTGGAACGAATCCGCACAGCCCTGCGCGAAGTTTTCCAGGAGTCTCCTCAGCAGGTGCGTCTGCTGCTGGAAAACACCGCCGGCCAGGGCAGCTATCTCGGCGGCGACTTTTCCCACCTGGCCGCTTTGCTGGAGGGTTTTGACAAGCAGCGCTGCGCGGTCTGCCTCGACACGTGTCATGCCCATGCGGCCGGGTACGACCTTTCCACTGCGGAAGGGTATGCACAGACTATGGCTGAATTCGACCGTCTGGTTGGCCTGGAACAGATCAAAGTTTTTCATCTTAACGATAGCTTGAAGCCGTGCGGCAGCAAGGTCGACCGTCATGCCCACATCGGCGAGGGGACCATTGGCCGTACCGGCTTTGCCTGCCTGATGCAGGACCAGCGCTTCGTAGAAATTCCCATGATCCTTGAAACCCCCAAAGGCGACCGAGACGAAATGGACGTGATCAACTTGACGCTGCTGCGGGAATTGGCGGAGGAGACAACCTCGTGAGAGCCATCATTCAACGCGTCCGCCAGGCCTCTGTGGTCGTTGCCGAACAGACCGTCGCAGCCATTGGACAGGGGTTGATGGTCCTGCTCGGCGTGGCGCAGGGAGACACCTCGCAGGATGCCGCCTACCTCGCTGACAAAACTGCCGGACTGCGAATTTTTGCAGACGATAACGGCAAGATGAACTGTTCCGTCGAAGATATGCACGGCAGCATCCTGGTCGTTTCCCAGTTTACTCTGCTCGGCGACTGCCGCAAAGGAAGGCGACCTGGCTTTACCGATGCCGCCCCTCCTGAACTTGCAGATGCCCTTTACCAGGACTATGTTAATACATTGCGCAGTAGAGGGCTTACCATCGCCACCGGGGTTTTCAGAGCCGACATGCAGGTGGCTCTGGTCAATGATGGCCCTGTAACCATAATGCTCGACAGCCGAAAGCAATTCTGATGCAGAGAAAAGACGAAACCGGAATCCCCACCGAGGGTCCCAGCCGCAGTGCCCAAAAGCGTGGTGCCAAGGCAGTAGAGCAATTGGCCCAACGCCTGGCAGAACTTTCGGATGCGGAACTCGCCAGGTTACCCAAGAGTCCTGAGTTGACCAAAGAGATTGAATTGGCCCGCAGTACCCGTGGTCACGGCTCGCGCAAGCGGCAGATCAAGCATCTGGCCGGTTTACTGCGCGGCAATGACGATCAGCGGGAAGCTATCGAAATCGCTCTCGATGGGCATGCTGTCAGCCAGCGCCAGGAAACTCTGGCCTTCCATCATCTCGAAGAGCTGCGCGATCGACTCTGCGCTACGGCAACATTCGAAGCGGCGTTGACAGAAGTTCGCGCTACCTACCCGCACGTGGACTGCGGGAAACTCACCCGACTGGCCGGTTCGGTTCACGATCATAACGATAAGAGGGCCGCCCGGGAGATTTTTCGTCACCTGCGCAAGGCGGAAGAGACAACCGGTGCGTAACCGTGGGCGCAAAAGCCTGAAGCCCCAGGACACTGAGGTGCTTGACCCCGGGTCTCTTCGGTAGAACCTGCAAGGCAAAACCAGCGGATAACAGAAAGGCCCGGCAAATTGCCGGGCCTTTCTGTTATCACAACAATACAAAACTTAATTATAACGCCTTCTTCAACAATCCTTCCAACTGGCTCTTTGGCACTGCGCCGACCACCTGGTCGAACACTTTGCCATCCTTGAAGAGGATCAGGGTCGGGATGCCTCGTACGCCAAACTGTCCGGGAGTAGCAGGGTTCTCATCGACATTCAACTTGCAGATCTTGACCTGACCGTCAAACTCATCTGCCAACTGATCGACGAGCGGGCTGATCGCCTTGCACGGTGCACACCACGATGCCCAAAAATCAACTAGCACGGGTACTGAGGACTGGTTAACTTCACTCTCAAAAGAATCATCCGTTACCTGGACGACTTTATCACTGGCCATAAGATACTCTCCTTTGAATTGGATCTCGCGCAAACATTCGAGTTTCATAATAATCCACCCGCATAAAAAATCAAGGGATTATCCATACAATCCTCCTTAAATCCACCAACACTGAAAAGCAGCAAATCTTGACAGTTGTCACTCTGCCACCTAAGATGAGCCAAATCATCTAACGAGGCAAGCATGACCCAGGATAAAATCAGTGCAGCGATTACGCAGCAGGTCACCATACTCGACCCTTTTCTGATTAACCAGAAACCGCTGTTAAACAGCCTGGCAGAGCATCTGGTGGCAACCTTTCACCAGGGGGGTCGGCTTTTTCTGATCGGCAGCGGTCCTTTCGGTGCGATAGCCGGCCTCATCGGTCAAACATTTCTCCACCGACAGACTCTGGAACGTCCTGCTCTGCCTGCAATTGCACTGACCAACGATGCCGGCCTGGCGACTTTCCTGGCGAGTGATGATCTGGGCAGCCAACTCTTTAGCCGCCAGTTGCGTGCCCTGGCCTCCAGCCAGGATACCGTACTGGTACTTGCCGGCACCAATCTCAGCCCGGCAGACCGTGAAGCTCTCGGCGCCGCCCGGCAACTGGGTTGTCGCACCATCCTCATCACCAGTGAGCAGGCGGAACTGGCCGACATCCGAACAGACATCAGCTTATCCCTGCCCAGCGACTCAATGCCACGCCTGCTGGAGAATACTCTATTTATCGGCAACCTCCTCTGCGCCCTGGTCGAGGGCGAACTTTTCGGCATATGATTCCATTGTGAACGGCTACCCTGTTATCCTGGATCTGGTCGACCGCCTCTGCGTTGTGGTTGGCGCCGGCAAGGTCGGCTGCCGGAAAGTGCGTGGTCTGCTCGCCGCTGGCGCCCGGGTTCGGCTGGTCAGCACTATTGCCCCCTCCGACATCAGCCTGCAAAATCAGGTTGATCTGCTTATCAAGGCATTTGAGCCAGCTGATCTCGATAATGCCGTTCTGGCGTTTGCCGCTACCGGTGCTGATCATGTCGACAAGGAAGTCTGTCTCGCCGCAAAAGAACGTGGCATCCTTTCAAATTCCGCATCCAGACCTGACGACGGCAATTTCCAATTGCCGGCAACATTGCGCCGTGGAGACCTATTGGTGATGGTTGCCACCTGTGGCCGCTCTCCGGCTTTGGCGATAGCCCTGCGCGACCGGTTGGCGGAGGAATTTGGTCCGGAATGGGCAGATATCGTTGAAATTCTGGGACGAATGCGGACAAGGAAATTGACAGACAAGTATGAAAAAACGTATTCTCATCAGGTTTTAAATAAGCTATTGAAAGAGGGCCTTGCAGAACATGTTGCTGCCGGCCATACGACTGAAGTCAACACTTTGCTAACCCGGATTCTCGGCGAGACGATCTCACTGGAGGATTTAGGGCTGGTTCTTCGAGACATTTCATCATGACTACCGATGTCCTGCTGTTTAAAATCACCCTGCTGATCTATTTCGTCACCACCATCTGCTACCTGATCGGCGTGATTTCACTCAAAGACCGCTTCCGCCAGAATGCCATCCGGCTGTTAATTGGCGGCTTTGTCCTGCACTGCGTCACCCTGGCCACCCGTTGGGTCGCCACCGGTGCCATTCCAGTCGCCAGCCTTCATGAATCCCTGTCTTTTTTCGCCTGGGCGCTGGTTGGCATCTACTTGCTCTTCTACCTGCGCTATCGCACCGTCATGCTCGGCGCTTTCATCACGCCGCTGGCGCTGGTTTTGATGATTATCGGTTCCGCTGCACCTAAACAGGCTCCAGCACTCAACCCGATGCTCGACAGCTGGTGGTTCCCAGTGCATGTCACCCTGGCCTTCCTGGGCCATGCAGTCTTCGCCATTGCAGCTGCGGCCGGCATCATGTACCTGTTGCAAGAGCGAATGCTTAAGAGCAAGAAGTTTTCCAGCCTTTTCTATCGCCTGCCGTCGCTCGATACCCTCGACAGCATGAACTACAAGTGTCTGACCTTTGGCTTCCCGCTGATGACCATGGGCATCATCTCCGGCGCCATCTGGGCCAACTCAGCCTGGGGTGGCTACTGGCGTTGGGATCCAAAGGAGACCTGGGCATTGATCACCTGGTTTCTCTATGCCGCCCTGTTGCATGGTCGACTCACCATCGGCTGGCGTGGCCGCCGCGCGGCGATTTTTGCCATCGTCGGCTTCGGTTTTCTGCTCTTCACCTTCTTTGGCGTCAACACGTTCCTCTCCGGGGAACATAGCTTCCGTAACTTCACGGGGCAATAACCGGAGAACGAGAGGGACACGCCATGCATATTGTTATAGTCGGGCTGAGCCACAGAACAGCACCGGTGGAAATTCGTGAAAAACTCGCCTTTGCCCCGACCGCCATGGAGCGACCGCTACGGCAAATGCTTGAGTTGCCAACAATAGCCGAAGGGTTGATCGTGTCGACCTGCAACCGGGTCGAACTTTGCGCAGCCACCAAGGAGCCCGAGGCCGCCATAGCTGCCCTGCGACGGTTTCTGGCCGAGTATCACGAGGTTCCACCGGAAGAGATCAACGGCAGTCTATACAACTACCAGGGCGAAGAGGCCATCCGCCACCTTTTCCGTGTCTCCTCGAGCCTCGATTCAATGGTCCTCGGCGAACCGCAGATTCTCGGTCAGATTAAAACGGCATACAGTTATGCCGCAGAGTTCAGGACCTGCGGGTTGATCCTTAACCGTTTTCTTCACAAGGCCTTCTCGGTTGCCAAGCGGGTGCGTACCGAAACCGCCATCGCCAGCAATGCCGTCTCGGTCTCCTTTGCGGCGGTGGAACTGGCACGCAAGATCTTTGACCGGCTCGACAACAAGGGTGTCATGATCATCGGCGCCGGCGAGATGTGCGAACTGGCCGCACGCCACTTTGTCGCTAACGGCGTCTCCAAGGTTCTGGTCACCAACCGGACCTTTGAGCGTGCCGAAAAGCTGGCGGCCGAATTCCAGGGAAAAGCGATCCCCTTCGAAGACTTTGTCGACCACCTTGCCGATGTCGATATCGTCATGACTTCCACGGGAGCTCCAAACTTTATTCTCGGTCAGCGCCAGATGGAAGAAGTGCTCAAACGCCGCAAAAACCGGCCGATGTTTTTAATCGACATTGCCGTGCCTCGGGATATCGACCCTAAAGTCAATAAATTGGACAACGCCTACCTCTACGATGTCGACGATCTCCAGGGTGTGGTTCAGGCCAACCTCAAGGAGCGCCAGAAAGAGGCCAGCAAGGCAGAAGCGATCGTCGAGCAGGAGATTGGCCAGTTCCACCAGTGGCTGGGAAATCTTGAGGTCAAGCCGACCATCATCGCGCTGCGTCGCAAGCTCGAAGAGATTCGCCAGCAGGAGCTCGACAAGACCTTCAGCAACCTCAAGGATCTCACTGCCGGCCAACGCAAAAGTATCGAAGCCATGTCCAGTGCGATTATCAACAAAATTCTGCACCAGCCTACGTCCATCCTCAAGCGCACCCAGAACGATAGCAGCGGAGAGGACTATGTCGATGCCGTGCGCGCCCTCTTCGATCTACCCGCTCCGGCCGACAATGACAAAGAAATCAAGCCGCTGGACGACATGGAAGAGGCCGGGTAAAAAAGCAAAAGGCAACGGTACCCACTCAGTCACAAACATACAGATAAAATAAAAATTATTTAATACGCTTAAAGGAGTATTTTGATGTCCAGACAAAAACTGCGTATCGGCACCCGCGCCAGCCAGCTGGCCCTCTGGCAGGCCAACTGGGTCAAAGCAGAGCTTGAAACACGTTACCCCGGCATGGAAGTCACCCTGACCAAGATCAAGACCCAGGGCGATAAGATCCTCGATGTTCCTCTGGCAATGGTTGGCGGCAAGGGCCTGTTCGTCAAAGAGATAGAAGAAGCGATGCTGCGCGGTGAGATCGACATCGCTGTGCATTCGATGAAAGATGTACCGACCATCTTCCCTGAGAGCCTGTCATTGCGTTGCATCACCGAGCGGGAAGACTGCCGTGATATCGTTATCCTGCGTCCAGGTGTGACCACTTGGCGGGATCTCCCCCAGGGCGCCCGCATCGGCACCAGCGCCCTGCGACGCAAAGCACAGCTGCTGCATCTGCGCCCCGACCTGAAGATGATCGATATCCGCGGCAACGTCGAGACCCGTATCCGCAAGCTTACTGAAGACAACCTCGACGCCGTAATCCTCGCTGCCGCCGGCATGCACCGTCTCGGCTTCACCAGCCAGATTGGCGAATACCTGCCAGTTGATATCTCCATTCCCGCCATCGGTCAAGGCGCACTCGGCATCGAAAGCCGCACCGACGATGAAGAGACCAATGCACTGATCGACTTCTTCAATCATCCGGAAACCGATTGGGCGGTACGTGCCGAACGAGCTTTCCTCAAGCGACTCGAAGGTGGCTGCCAGGTACCGATTGCCTGTCATGGCACCGTCAAAGGCGAGACCCTGACCCTGACCGGCTTTGTCTCCGACTGTGAAGGTGTCAAGTGCCTGAAGAAGACAGTGACCGGCCCTGTCAACCAGGCGGAAGCGATGGGTTTCTCGCTCGGCGATGACCTGCTCATTCTGGGCGCTGGCAGGATTCTAAACGAGGTCTACCAGCACGAAACTTTCAACGTCGGCAAAGAAGACGTCTAATCGTGAACGGTGAAAAGGGAACACACAAAGCTAAATTATTTTTCCACACTTCACATGCAACGTTTAGCGGACCTGCATGAACAAACCAGGCAAAGTATATCTTATCGGCGCCGGTCCCGGTGACCCGGGGCTGATCACGGTCAAAGGTCAGGCAATCCTGCGTCGCGCTGAAGTGATCATCTACGACTACCTGGCCAATCCCGTTCTGCTTGATCTGGCACCAAAAGAGGCTGAACGGATTTACGTCGGTAAACATTCCGGCTGTCACCACTTCCCACAGGAAGAGATTACCCGCCTGCTGCTTGAGAAAGCCTGTGAGGGCAAGCGCGTCATCCGCCTTAAGGGCGGCGACCCCTTTATCTTCGGGCGTGGCGGCGAAGAGGCCCAGGCACTGGCCGCAGCCAGGATCCCTTTTGAGGTGGTGCCAGGGGTCACCGCAGCGGTTGCCGCAGCAGCATACGCCGGCATTCCGTTGACTCATCGCGACTACACCACCACTCTTGGCTTTATAACTGGCCACGAAGGTCCGGACAAGAGGCTCTCCTCGCTTGACTGGGACAAACTTGCCGCGTCTGTCGGTACCTTGGTCTTCTATATGGGAATGGCCAATCTAGAGAACATCTGCAAAAAGTTGATCACTCATGGCCGTTCACCACAAACACCGGTGGCCGTGGTACGCTGGGCGACCCTGCCCCGCCAGGAAACGTTGACAGGGGATCTAACCACCATTGCAGGCAAAGTCAGTTTGCTAAATTTCAAGCCGCCGGCAGTGATCTTTGTTGGCGAAGTCAACAGTCTTCGCGATGAGTTGCGATGGTTCGACAACCGCCCGCTATCGGGACGTCGGGTGCTGGTCACCCGGGCAGCAGAACAGGCAACTGAGTTGACGACAGCTCTGGAAGAGCTGGGTGCAGAAGCGATAGTGGTACCGACGATAGAGATCATCCCCCCAGCGTCTTTTGCTGAGCTCGATCAGGCGATTAACGAGCTCGGCTACATCGATTACCTGGTACTGACTTCAGTCAATGCCGTCTCCGCTTTTTTTGACCGCCTGACAGTACAAGGATACGATGCCCGTGCTCTGGCCGGCCTGCAGACGGTTGCGGTCGGACCGAAGAGCGCCGAAGCCCTCGCCTCTCACGGTGTCAACGCCGACCTGATGCCAGAGGATTATCGCGCCGAAGGCATAGTCGCCCTGCTTAAAGACCGGGTTTTTGGCAAACGTCTGCTCTATCCAAAAGCCGCCCTGGCCCGCAACCTGATCACGGCTGAGCTGACGGCAGCCGGTGCCGAAGTCATTGCTCCGGTCGCCTACGCCAGCGCACCACCGGTTAGTGCCGCAGAGAACCTGCGGCATGCCCTTGCCGACCGGCTCGACCTGCTGACCTTTACCGCATCGTCAACAGTACAGAATTTCGTTGACCTGCTCGATGCTGAACAGTTGTCCCTGGCTCAAAAAATCCCGGTCGCCTCAATCGGCCCTTTGACCAGCAAAACTGCCAGAGATCTAGGTTTCAAAGTCGTAATCGAGCCAATTGACTCGACACTTGATGACCTGGTTGAAGCTATCGGAAACTATTTCAAACAAGGGATGTGATCAACTTTATACGATTTCTCATCCCGCGTCCTGCGGTCCTCGCGCCGCGTTTTCAAGGAGCTTTCAAAATGTTTTTCCCCGAATACCGAGCCCGCCGTCTGCGCCGCAACGACACCATCCGCCGCATGGTCCGTGAGACCTTTCTGCGTACCGATGACCTGATCTACCCGATGTTTTCGGCCTTCGGCAAAGACATCAAAAAAGAGATCGTCTCCATGCCGGGCATTTACCAGCAGTCGATCGAACATATCGTGGCCGAAGCCAAAGAGGTCTACGCGCTCGGCATCCCGGCTGTCCTCCTGTTCGGCATCCCCGAGGAGAAGGACGCCTTCGGTCAGGATGCTTATTCCGAAAACGGCATCATCCAGGAGACGATTCGCGCCATCAAGGCGGCGGTGCCAAAGCTTCTGGTGATCACCGATGTCTGCATGTGCGAGTATACGGATCACGGCCACTGCGGCGTAATCAAGGACGGCGACGTCGACAACGATGAAACGCTCAAGCTGCTCGCCGCCGAAGCCCTCTCCCATGCCCGTGCCGGCGCCGACATTGTCGCCCCCTCTGACATGATGGACGGCCGCGTCGCCGCGATCCGCGAGATCCTTGACGCCAACGACTTCTCTCACATTCCGGTCATGAGCTACGCTGTCAAATATGCCAGCGCCTATTATGGCCCGTTCCGTGAGGCAGCCGAGTCGACCCCGCAGTTCGGCGATCGCCGCAGCTATCAGATGGATCCGGCCAACCGCATTGAGGCGTTCCGCGAGGCGGAGCTCGACATCCAGGAGTGCGCCGACTTCCTCATGGTCAAACCGGCGCTGGCCTACCTCGACATCCTGCGCGACCTCAAGGAGCGCTACAACCTGCCTCTGGTCGCCTATAATGTTTCGGGGGAGTACTCAATGATCAAGGCCGCCGCCGCAAAAGGCTGGATCGACGGTGACCGGGTGATGATGGAAACCCTGGTCGGCATGAAGCGGGCAGGCGCTGACCTGATCATCACTTATCACGCCAAGGAAGCTGCAAAGCTGCTTCGTTAGGACTGTTCCTTAAAACTAAAACGCGAAAGGTGAAAAGTCTCCAGAACCGCTGGCTTTTCACTTTTTTCTTTTAACATTTCACCATTAACGAGTCTCTGACTTATGACTGAATACCTCAGCGATACTCTCGAGAACGGCCTGCGCGTCATCAGCGTGCCGATGCCCTACCATCACAGCGCTGAAGTGATGATCTATATCGGGGTCGGCAGCCGCCACGAAACCGCACACAAAGCTGGAGTGTCGCATTTTCTCGAGCATATGCTGTTCAAAGGAACAGCAGACTTTCCTACCGGCCTGGCGCTGGAGCGCGCCTTCGAGGCGGTCGGTGGTTCGGCCAATGCCGCCACCGACAGCGAAACCACCTGTTTTCATTCCCGCGTCCATCCTGACCATATCGCCGCAGGGATATCCCTGTTCGGATCGATGATGCAGCGACCGCTCTTCAAGGATATGGAGATGGAGCGCCGGGTGATTCTCGAAGAAGCTATGGGCGATCTCAATGAATCAGGGCGTCAGATCAATTCGGACAATATCATCGCCTCGCTGCTTTACCTCAATCATCCGCTGGGGCAGCCAACCGTTGGTAACCGCCCCGCAATCGAACGTCTCACCCTGCGCCAGTTGCAGCAGCACCACGCCATCTACTACACGCCGCAGAATGCGGTGCTGACCGTGGCCGGGCCGGTTAACCATGACAAGGTAGTGGCTGCAGCCAGACAGCACTTCGGACAATGGCAGGGAGGCAGCGCGCCGGCGCCGAAGGCCTGGACTGATTTTTCCGGAGTAGACCGGCCGTTGCGCTGGGTGCGCGATGCCGGCTCACAAGTGAGCCTGCAGCTGGCTTTTCTGCTGCCCGGGCGTGACAGCGAGCATGTCTTCAACCTGCGCGTGCTACGCCGCCTGCTCGGCTGGGGTGGAATGAGTCGCCTGATGTTGCGCCTGCGTGAGGAACTGGGATTGACTTATGCCGTCGACGCAGCTCTCGCTCTCTATGCCGACGCCGGAACCCTGGCTATCGATCTGGCGGTGTCCGCCGATAACCTGGGCAAGGCCACCACGGCGATCCTCGAGATCATTACCGAGCTTCACAGTACCGAAGTCGACGATGATGAACTCAGTCATATCCTCAACTGCTACCGTTGCGATCTTGACTATTCTCGCGATCAGGTCGACGAGATGGCGCTGCGCTATACCTGGGGGGAGCTCACAGGAAGCAGTCGCACCATCGCCGACGATCTCGCCGGTATCGACACGGTCTCCGCAGCCGGCCTGCGCCAGACGGCCAGAGAGCTGCTCACCCCCACCAACCTGCGCGGCGCCATTGTCGGTCCCTACCGCACCCGCGATCGCAATTCTGTCGAAAAAATCATCAGTGAATGGCAGTTAGTACCCTGTAACCCATAAACTATCGCATCTTGCTGGTTCTTTGCCGCCTCAGCGGCGTTGCGCCTTCAGCTGAGTAGCTACTGCTGGGCAGCTGAAGACGCGCCTTGCTGACACGCCAAATCCCTGCGCAATCTTGCGAAATCCTATAGGTTACATGGTACTAGCAGCAAACAACCAGGCTTCTCAATAATCAATGCCCGGCTGCGGTTCGATATCCTTCTGGTAGGCATGTTTGATCTCGCGTACCTCGCTGACCGTGTCCGCCAATTCGACGACGTCAGGGTGAGCATCGCGTCCGGTCATTACCAGGTGCATAAAACTCGGTTTTCCCTTAACCAGATCGAGCACCTGCTCCAGATCGACCAGCTTAAGTTTCAATGCATTGTTTATTTCATCAAGGATAACGATCTGGAAGTCGCCACTGGCGATTTTTTTCCGTGCCAGCGCCACCGCCGCCTGGGCACTGGCGCGATGCTCTGCATGGGTGTAGGGGTTGCCCTGGATGCCACAGAAACCCATACCGGTAGCATGCAACTCCACCAGCTCGCCGAGCATCTTCACCCCGTCCCATTCGCCCGTGTAGAGGTCGCCCTTCATAAACTGAATAATGCAGGTTTTCAAACCGTGCCCGCTGGCCCGTAATGCCATGCCCATGGCGCTGGTCGTTTTGCCTTTGCCATTGCCGGTGATCACTACAGTCAATCCATATGGTTGTCTTGGTGTGAGCTTTTCAATTTTGATCGGTTTAGACGTTGATACTGGCATGATGATTCCTCTCAAATGTTTTGCTTACCTTTATTCTACCTTTTGTTGGGCTGAACAAAAATTGATTCCTGAAAACATACAGCAGACACAAGGATCAAAGGATAAAATTCTGCTGACAAGCAACCCGTTATTGCATAGGATGACTGTTATCCTTTACTGTGCCAGGTTTTTTATCGCAGTCAGTTAGCGTCGGAATTGTCCATAGCCCCCTTATACTTTTTCAAGCGGTATCTTCCTCTTGCTGAAGAACTCTGAAAAGGTGCAAACAATCAGGCGTTGGATGGCCAAAATTGTTTCATTGGTTTTGGTGTACGTCCGGCGCCGGCAGATCAATAGCCGCATCACTCTCATTCATTTCACAGAGCACACCTCATGATCATGACAAGAAAGGCTCCAAGTGATAAAAAAACAGCCCCTGAAAAAGCTCTTCCTCTTAGTGGCAATTTGGCTAGTGGCGGTCATGGCCGTGTTTGCCGGCTCAGTACTTTACGATCAATACCAATCATCAGAATATGATGCTTTTGCAGGACCTTATATCCGGGAAATCATTCCAGAGATTTCGGAATGGGATCCCACAAAGACAAGGGCACTCATGGCACCCGAGGTTTCAGCAACCATTCCGGAGAAAACCTTTGTTCAGGCAATGGCCTGTTTTTCCAGGCTGGGAGCTCTGCAAAGCATGGAGGATCCGAAGTTTGCTCAGATCCATCAAAACCTGCAGACCGACATAGGCAATCTGACCATAGTCGTCTACAATATCAATGCCAAATATGAAAACGGGGACGCCGTTATCAGTCTCAAGCTGCTTGATAAAGGTGAAACATTTGAAATTTACCGTTTCGACTTTAGTTCAGCAATCCTGGTGGAATAGTCCAACTGCCTGTTATAATTTACAATCTGATATTTAGTTGTGTCCGTAACCAGACGGTCAGCAGGTATAAACTACCGCCCTGGAGTAGAGCAAATGATAGACTTTATTCAACAATTTCATCCTGTCACGCAGGCTTTTGTTGCCACTCTTTTCACCTGGGGCCTAACCGCGGCGGGTGCGGCACTGGTGTTTTTAAACCGGACGATTAACCCCAAACACCTGGATTCAATGCTGGGCTTCGCAGCCGGCGTGATGATCGCTGCCAGCTTCTGGTCACTCCTTGCACCAGGCATAGAGATGGCGGAGCAGATGGGGCAAATCCCCTGGCTGACAGCCGTGATCGGCTTTATGTGCGGTGGTATTTGTATGCGCTTGACTGACAAATTTCTCCCTCACCTTCATCCAGGGCTGAAAATGAATCAAAGCGAGGGGGTTAAAACTTCATGGCAGCGCAGCACGCTGCTGGTGCTGGCTATCACCTTGCACAACATTCCGGAAGGCCTGGCCGTGGGGGTTGCCTTCGGGGCCGTTGCAGCTGGCCTGCCTTCGGCCACCATTGGAGGAGCAATCGCGCTTGCCATTGGTATCGGCATCCAGAATTTTCCGGAAGGCGCAGCGGTTTCCATGCCATTGAGAAGAGAGGGAATGGGGCAGGGCAAAAGTTTTCTTTTGGGTCAGGCCTCTGGCATGGTGGAACCGGTTGCCGGGGTGATCGGTGCCTTATTTGTTTTGCTGATGCAGCCGATTCTTCCCTACGCGCTATGCTTCGCTGCCGGAGCAATGATTTTTGTTGTGGTGGAAGAACTGATACCGGAATCACAGCGGATTCATGCAAATATTGACATGGTGACCATGGCAACCATGGTTGGTTTTTCGGTGATGATGATTCTTGATGTCGCGTTAGGTTGATGGCTGAGAACAGTGTCTAATTTATTTGGAAAAAGACATTTTTTCAGCGGCGGAAGGAGACTGGTATGCGAAAAAACATTTTCAAATGCAGCTTATTTTCAGCCCTGCTGTTCATCCAGATAGTGATCATGGGAGCATTAACGCCTGAATTAGCGGAGGCCAAAGATGATGAGAATCGCGTCCGTTTTTACGGATGGGTGGAATCCATGCCCGATGACCTGCAGGGCACATGGGTGATCGGTGGCCGCCAGGTGACGACCAGCCATCACACTGAGTTCGATCAGGTCGATGGCCCATTGATGGTTGGCGGCTGCGCCAAGGTCGAGATCCGCAGCGGCAGGGTTCACGAAATTGACAGCGAACCGGACGAAGACTGTCGCTGACAGATGAGAAGAGGTCAAGGTGAATATTAACATCACTGACGGCCCCGGACTCGGCAATGGCAGAATTCCAGGTTGACTCAGAGTAATCATCAAACTATCGAATGTATCTTTGAACCTCTTGCTTGTGCCAGAGGCATCGGGTTCAGATGATATCCGGGCGATCACCGCGCGCCCGTTTGCGATAAAACGAGCACAAGGTCAGCAATACTCCGCATCCCATAGCAACACTGCCTGTGATCGCCACGTTAACACCAGGGTCATAGTTGATTGTCAGAATACTGTAGGGCTGATTCCGGCCGCCTCTCATGGTCTGGCCATAGGAGGCCGGAATGATGACCAACCCCTCCCAGGTCAGTGGATGGTTGGTGCGAGCCTGGGCCCGCTTGAGCAACCGCCCCCCATCATACAGGGCCAGAGTGTTGAGCATATCGACCGGCCGGCCGTTCCGGTTGAACACAGGTTCGAAGGCTTCCAACTTCAGAACCAGGTCCAACTGGGGGAGAGGTTTGCTTTGCCCAATCAGCAACCCGTTATTCTCACTGCGGAATCCCGCTTGACTACCCCACAGAAAAGCGGCCACGATCAGAACGAAGCCGAGATGGATCAGGTACTCCCCGCACTTACGCCAGCGAGCACGAAAGTGGCAAAGCCAGTCGATAAAGCAGCACAGGGCATTGAAAGCGAGCAGAGCTACCAGGATACCGCCTGCCGGAATCCACCAGGTCATGGCCGGTGCCTGTGCAGCAACCTCGTTCAGCCAGATGCCGAGAGGCATGCTGTCCAGACCGCCAAACACCCGCGGATTGAATGGCATCATTATGGACCCGCCAATCGCCAGCAGGGTGGTGAGTGATGCCAGCACAATCGAGAGTTTTAATGAGCAGAACAGTTTCCACAGTTTATTGACGAATATGGAGATTTTCATCTTCCTTACCTCTCCTGGTCAGTCGAGGGGATGATTGCTGCTCATCAGCAGACCGATTCCGAGATAGGTGAACAAAACTACGCTGAAGCCGACAATCGACAACACGGCATAGCCTGTACCCTGCCAGCGGCGGACAAATTTAGCATGGCACATACCGGCATAAAACAGCCAGACCAGCGCCGACCAGACTCCTTTGATGTTCCAGGAAAAATAATACCCCCAGGCTACGTATGCCCAGATGCTGCCAAAAATCATGCACAGGGTGAACAGGCTGAAGCCGAGAAAAACCGCCTCTTCGTTGAGCTTGCGCAGCAGCAACAGATCGGGCAGCAGCCCCGTCTGCAGGCGCTTCTGCAGCAGATATAGCACTCCCATCGAGAAGGCCATGGCGAAAAACGCATAACCCGCAAAGGAGAGGGAAACGTGCAAGGTGAACAGCGGGGTATCGAGTGCCGGAATCAGCGGTGGGATGTCGGCACTGCGCGGTAGCGCACTACCGAGCAGCAGCAGGTTGCAGAACATGACAAACAGGCCGGCAGCATGGATCCGGTAGCGCAATTCAAAGTAGAGGTAAGTCGCTGCCAGCGCCCAACTGAAAAAGAATTGGGTTGCAAACAGATTGGTCACCGGCAGATAGCCGGCACTTGCCCAGCGCAGCGCCAGACAAAAACTTTGCAGGACAAAGCCGGCCAGCACCAGAACGAAAGCACTGCGCCACACCCAGGGGCGGCGCACGAGCAGATGGAGCAGATAGAGGCACACTGCAAGCAAGTAGGCGCCGAAGGCACCATACAGCAGCGGAGTTTGTGGAATTGTCACGAAAGGCGTTCCGGTTGTATTAATTAGCTGTGACAAGCGGTCGACGAGAAGATGCCGATAAAGCTCAAGGACAAAATATCATGATTGATGGTAACGGTACAGCAGAGCTTGTTCTCTCACTTTAAAGTATGTCTGATAACCCTGAATCCGGGTTGATAATCTTTGCAACCTGCAAGTTTAACCAGTCGCGTGTGTCAGGTCAGGTTGCGGTTAACGGAAGTCAGAACCTGCAGTCATCTGCCCCTACCTGGGTTTCCGCCTCTTTCACTGAATATTCTCTCCACCCCTCCGCATACTCTCAAGCAAAGCACGCTCTTTGCGAACGGCTTCATTGCTGTGTGACCAGAGGTAGTAATTATCCAGCCCCATGACACTGATCCCGGCAAAAAAAACCGCCCAGAAATTATCCTGCAGTACTCCGGACAGTTGGTAGAACGTATAGAAGGCAGTAAAAAACGCGGC
Organism: Desulfuromonadales bacterium; assembly: GCA_014860225.1. GTDB lineage: Bacteria > Desulfobacterota > Desulfuromonadia > Desulfuromonadales > BM103 > M0040. Next base: position 55,323 of record JACZKE010000023.1, on the reverse strand, counting down.
GTGCATCAAACCCGTATAGGGCTTGATATTACGGCTCATACGGGCAAGGGTGCGAACAATGCTGGAGAATGCGTAAACCACCAGTGCAAGACTGATCATTTCTCCCGGCGGTGGCGCACCAAGCATTCTGCGGGCATCATCGCTGAGGTCGGGGAGGATTGCGAAACCATCAAAAGCAAAATAGCTGACCAGGAGGAACAGGACCATGGACCAGAGACCGTTTCCGGAAGCCCTTTCAAGGTGCCGGATGCGAGCCTCGATCTTTTGCCTGAGAACTTCGCGTCCCGGCAGTTGCTGCACATCAAATTGTGGCTCCACCTGGCTCATTGTCATCTCCTTCTGCCTACCCGCAGAAGAATGGTAAAGCGGAGTCAGTAAAACGTCTGATAAAATCAGGGCAACGAGTCCGGCGGGATGGCTTCGCGTTCTTTTTTCTGGAGCTGGCCTTCAAGCTCCCGCACGCGCCTGGTCATCTTCTGAAAGGCATTTGCCAACCGGGCGACTTCACCGCTGACTTCGGGGAATTCATCACTCAGAGTATCACCAGATGAATCTTCGGTAAAGTCAGCAAGTTGTTTGATCGGTAAAAACACCTGGCGATAGAGGAGGGAACAGACAGCGCCAACGGTAAGGACAAGCACCATTGCACTAAACATGATCATGCGGTTCTGTATTTGGCCAAGAGTCCTCTTGAGAGGATCCTGGGAGACGCCTATATCAAGAGTCCCGAGCAGGCTTTGTTCGGGATCATGAAAGTGGCAGGCGGCATTGAAACATTCCGGTTCATTATAGAACGGCGCCGTGATCGCCAGGACATCGCTTCCGGCGTTGTTCGTAAACTGACGGGCCTTGGCCATGGTGCCAAGGCTGCGCTTCGGCTCGGGCCCGGCGTGGCATTCAGTACAGCCTGCCGCTGATTTATCGATAAACTGGCTGACCTCCTGGCTGTCAGGGGAAAACATGATCAGTCCCTTTTTATTGAAAATTCTTACATGCTCTACCAGATTCTGTTCTCCGATGCTGTTGATAATATTGCTTAAGCTTTCCCGATCATCATGGAGCATCGCATAACGGGTTGACTTGATTATGGTGTCCGAAAGGTCGGCCGCATGTTGTATCTCACCCTTGATGAGGTCATCTTTAACAAAGGTATACAGAAGCACACAGCAGGCGATGACAAATCCGGTAACAGCGCAGGCAACCGGGACTATTGCACGACTGTTAATGCTGCTGAGCATGGCGAACCTCCTTGTCTTTATCTTATGACCGCGGGACCGATCTCCAGCCCCGCGGTCATTTTTTAATCCATCTTGCGATACATGGCACCGGCCGGAGACGGTGTTGTCCGTATCGGTGCCGCCTTGACTGCTTCCGTGGCAAGAGCTTCCTGCGGTTGTTCTTTCCATACGAAGAGAATCGGCAGGCGGTAGAGAATGAAACGATAGACCACCACGTAAACCGCAAAGATGGTCACGGAAATGATTACTTCAAAGATATGTGGAATTTCCTGGTAAAGCTGCCAGTTGAAAGTGATGAGTGCCGTATTCAAACGATTCAGGATAATCCCGAAGACGGTGATACCGGCACCGAACCTGGCCAGACCGACGAAGTTGTGGCGTATTGCATAAGCAAAGAGCATGATCGGCAACACCACACCAACGGCCATCTCCAGCAGGAACCAGGTTCCCCAACCTGTTGTCAGGTAACCCCACTCGTTGTCATGGGCAACACTGATCAGCTTGATGGCCAGGTAAGTGATCAGCCCCATGCTGGCGCCTTTGGCCAAACCGAGAGTGCAGCGATCGAGATTATCGAGAAAGTTGGCGTCGCAACGCCAGGCCATGGTCTTCTTGACCACGGTGCTGACAACAATCACCATGCAAAGGCCAGCCGGAATTGCCGAACAGAAGAAGAGAATCCACTGAAAGGACGCCGAGTACCAGAGCGGGTGCACCTTGCCTGGCGCGTAGCTGAAGAGCGCCCCCAGAGCACCCTGGTGCAGGGTTGAAAGGATAATGCCGGCCACGGTCAGGCCGATAGTGATCTTTTTGATGTAGCGCTTGCCCCCCAGCCAGCCGATCCACTCGAAAAATGACACCGAAACTTCGGCAACCTGCACCGACAGGTAGGTCGCCACATGCCAGGCAACCAGAAACAGTACGGCCGCCGGGCCAAACGAGACCACCATCGGGTAAGGCAGGCGCCACGGCTGGCCGAGGTCGACCATCAGATAAATAACGGCAAAAAGGTATCCGAGCAGGCCGTTAAGTAAAGCCAGCCGTTCAATCGGCTTAAAATCATGCCGGCCGAAGATTTCGACCGCCGTTCCGAGCATGAACCCGGAAGCAGAAAGGGGCACCATGGCAAACAGGCCGAAGCCAAGGAACAAGCCCCAGGGGTAGTCGTTGGAACCGTGGGTCACCACGCTGAGACCGAACAGGAAGCGATAGGCGATCAGCGGCAGACCAATAGCAAAGATGATGCCCAGGATCCAGTTGAATGGATTACGCAGAGCCTGCCCGAGGTATTGACCGGGGGTCAGCCCAAACAGCATTTTCCGCATAAACGACCAGGACTTCTCGGTCTTTTCGTCAACGTGGGAATCAACCGGTTTTGCCCCACATTCAAGTAGCATTTTCATTGTTCGCCTCCCTCCTCGCCGTTATGCTGGTCGGCGTCTTGATCGTGGTCATCGTGACCGTCCCTTTTTTTTGCCAGGAGATGGAAGCCGGTAAACATTGCCGGCCAGATTGCCAATACCATCGGCACGGTTCCGAGGAAATCCTTGACGTTGTTGATGATTGGTTCGTTCCCCGGATTCGGGTCAAAACCGACTTCTTCAAAAGGCACTGACGACAGGTACATCCAACTGGTTCCTCCCAATTCCTTTTCACCATAGATATGATCGACGTAGCGGCCCGGATGGGTCTGGATACGCTGGTTGCCAATTTTGAGGAGATCTCTGCGCTTGCCGAAGGTCAAGGCTTCCTGCGGGCAGATATCGACGCAGGCCGGCGGCAGGCCGTTCTTCAGCCTGGTTTCGTGGCAGAAAATGCACTTCTTGACGACCGGATCGAAGGCACTTGAGTAACTGTAGCCAGGAATATTGAATGGGCAGGCAATCATGCAGTTCCGGCAACCGACGCACACCTTGGGATTATAGACCACGGCGCCTTCCTTGGTCTTGGTGTAAGCGTTGACAAAACAGGAGCTAAGGCAGGCCGGCTCATTACAATGATTGCATTGCACCTTACGAAAGAGGGGATGATCACTGCTCTCCGGGTTATAGCGATTAACCACCGTATAGGCGTTTTCATCCGGACGCCGCTTCTGCTTGCCGCCGTGGAAGGTTTCATCAAAGACCGTCTGGTCATCAAATGGCCGATCCGGGGCAGGCAGGTTCTGTTCCTTGTTGCAAGCGGCCTCGCAGCTGCGGCAGCCGATGCAACGGGTCAAATCCACCAACACACCCATACCATCCGAGTAGCCGGTAAATGATCCGGCCGCCAGGGCCTTTTTCGGTCCGGCCAGGGTTGTGGCGGCACATCCTGCTACACTGGCAGCAAGAAATCTCCGTCGACTGATTCCACTCATAACGACTCTCCTTATACTGAATTCTGATCCGCAATTATTAACTCAAAACCAACAGTCCTCAGTGCCCGCCCTTGCCGGATGTCGAGGTATCAGACGCATCTGCGCGATAAAAATCGTCTCCCTCTGCCGTCCTGGCATGGCAGTCCTGGCAGCCGGTCGGGCCGTCCATCGCCTCATGACAACCGACACAGTTCCAGTGATAGGCAGCCTTCAATCCCGGCATATCAACATGATACTGGTAGAGGTTCAAAGACTTCCGGTTAATGTACTCAGCAGAAAACGGATCAGCGACGTGACAGGCGTTGCAAGCAACGGATGCAACTTCGTCGCTGTCAGCATGGCAACTAATGCAACGCTCGTCGGTCGTACCTGTCCCGGTAGTGTGATGATGACAGGCGGAACAATCCTCGCCCAGGTCGGTATGCATGGCATGGTCAAACTCGACACCATCGAACAGCTTGGCCAAGGTGTCGAGCGACGCTTGCTCAGGCATATCCGCGGCCTGGGTCAGGCTGCCCGTCGCAACGAGTACCAGTGCCATCATCAAGGTGGTCAAGACTTGCTTCGCGCTCATGGTTCTCTCTCCTTTACTATGAATGAGTGCCAGACGGCATTCTCATTTATTGACCTCACCGGGCTTCTCGTTCACATACTTGTAGAACATCGGGAAAGCGATGAAGAACGCGACACAGATGAGATATTCGACGCCCTTGATGTACTGGTAAAAATCCACCAGGGTATAAACACTGTGCACCTCACCAATTTTTTCGAGTATTTGGGTGACCATTTTCTTCTCCTTTTGTGCAAGACAGGGCGTTAACCTGACAATGCTTAGCCTTTGCTGCCATAGCGACTTGCTTGTTTGGCGGTACCCTTAAACAGACCTCTGACAAAACCGACCAGGAGCAGGATCGTCGGCATCAGTTGCACAACAACGATCAGACCGCAAAAGGCCAGAAAGCACCCGACCAGAATTCCACTTGAGTAAGTTTTGCTCGTATCCACGGCAAAAGCAGGGCCTGCCATGAGCATTAGCATCGACGTCGCCATTAATAAACTTCTGTACTTTTTCATGATTTCCTCCGTCAGTTTGTGATCCCACAGGTCATTGCAGCCACTCGCCTGCAGGATTGTGAGTCAACTTTTCGAATGCGCATTTAACAGCCTGTCGCAACTCTTCTTCATCGCCGGGACGGTTCGGCTTAAGTGCATGGTAAAAAATGCCCTCGCTGCGCGCTTTGCGGATCAGTGTCAGGGGCAGTTCACTGGCAACCAGAATGATGGTCAGATTGCGATTGCATTTTTTCAGAATCGGAATCAGTTCCGTTGCCAGCAGTTCATCAAACCTGGTACTCAACAAAACCACCTGAGCTGTTTTTTTGAGGATCCCATAGAGAACTCCGGCTGCCGAATTGGTCACTGTCACCTGGTAGCCGGCATTGATGAACAAGTCTGCCATGCGTTTCCTGGTCAACACGTCTTCATCTGCGATGAGTAGTCCTGGCATATGCATTGTCATTTTTCTCTCCTACCCAAGACCCGACCGCCCCTGGTTCAAATCCAGGGGCTGGTCCCATTTAGTCTGCTTTCACCGCAGTTTTTTCCGGGCGGGACAGCAATCCCTTCACCAGTCCGAAAAAGAGGATCATCGCCGGCACCAATTGGGTCACAATGATCAAGGCAAAAAATCCTACAAAGAAATAGGCCAGAATTCCTGCACCCTCGCCCTGTGTCCCTGTTGCCGCATAAGCAACAGAAGCACTGCCAGCCACCATCGATATCAACATTCTCATTGTCTTCATAACGGCCTCCTTCCTGTTAACCTTGATTCGTAGAATTCGCTCTTGTTATAGGGATACTGCATCAGCCATACCAATTTTTAAATTTTCCTAATTATGCGCTTAACCCCTTGTTTTTGTGAGATTTTTTCATGGTTATAGATAAGGTGTAACTTCAGAAAGGAAGGAATACGTATAAAACTAATATACGCAACAAGCTGAGTTGAGAGTGGATTCCGTCCGGATTGGCTGCCAAGTCCTTGAAAGACTGGCTTTTTTAACCGGAAAGGGGATGTATAACCTAAATATACAGTACGGTTATTTTTTATATTTTTTGCCGGAAACCGGCTGGAAAGGCTCTATGAGAAAGGATAATCATGGAAAGTCATTTCTCTCGACTACTCCATTATTCGTGTGCGACTGCTGATACCCAGTTTTTTAAGCATCGCCTGGAAGTTCGGACGCTGCATGCCAACTTCTTCTGCGGCCCTGGTGATATTCCAGTCATTGCGATCCATAGCGTTCAACAAAAAGGCCCGCTCCAGCGGCACGACAGCTTCTTCACGCAGCAAGCGTTTGCGCTCTTTCAATTCGTTGGCATCGCAAGGAACAGACTGGTCGGAAGATAAGGCAGAGGAATGATCGTCTCCCGGCATTTCCAGGTCCTGTCGATGAAGGAGATCTGAATGCGAGAGGACTACAGCCCGTTCGATTATATTTTCCAATTCACGAACATTGCCGGGGAAGCTGTAATGTTCGAGCTGTTCAATCACTTCTGGGCTGAAACCTCGAATCTCCTTGCCGTTCTCCTCTGCAAACCGTTTGAGAAACTGGCTGGCCAACAGCATCAGATCACCTTTGCGCTCTCTTAAGGGTGGTAGTTCAATTGGAATGATGTTGAGGCGAAAAAAAAGATCATCGCGAAAGGTCCCCTTCTTGACCATTTCTCGCAGATTGGCATTGGTGGCGGCAACCAAACGGATGTCGATAGGAATAGGCTTGGTGCCGCCGATTGGAGTCACAACACGCTCCTGTAGAACACGCAGTAGTTTAGCCTGAGTCGCCAGACTTATATTGCCGACCTCATCAAGTAGCAGCGTGCCGCCTTCGGCAACCTCGAAGAGTCCGCGTTTGGTCTGGGTTGCCCCGGTAAAAGAGCCTTTGACGTGACCGAACAATTCACTTTCCAGAAGATTTTCAGCAAGAGCCGTACAATCGATAGCAACAAAAGCTTGTGAACGTCGCGTACTGTGTGCGTGTATGGCTCGAGCCACAAGCTCTTTACCTGTGCCGCTTTCACCACTGATTAATACTGTACTGTCGCTCGGCGCAACCTGCATGATGCGCTGGTAAAGTCGCTTCATTTCACGACTGTCACCAAGGAGGCGGTCAAAACCTTGGGTTTCGCTCATTTCCCGCCATAGACAAATATCATCAATCAACACGGCCCTGGATTGCATGGCATTCTTGACCTTGCTGACAATTTCCTCATTGGAGAATGGCTTGGAGAGGTAATCCGTTGCACCGTTCTTCATTGCCTCAACGGCATTGTCAATCGCTGCGTAACCGGTAATCAAAACAACCGGCAACTCTGGCTGGCAGGCGCGCAGTGACTGCAACACTTCCAATCCGCTCATGCCTGGCATTTTCAAATCCGTCACCAGCAATTTGAATCTCTGTTGCTCCAGGCGCTCGAGGGCAGCACGGCCGTTGCTGACCGTTTCAACGTCGTATCCCTCAGCCGTGAGAATGCGTCGCAACCCCTCTCTGATGACGGCATCATCATCAGCAACCAGAATTCGATCATTTTCTTTGTTCATAAAACACCCTCTTGGTGACCTGGAAGCTTACAATATTACCTTAATGTCATCAGCGTTGACTGCATTACGGGCCATGCTGGAACTGCAGACGAGGCTACGCAGTCAGGACATTGCTTGTTGACGCGTCCGTTTCATCGTCAATACGCATCAGCGACGAGACCGGCAGTTCTACTGTAAACACCGTCCCATGCCCCTCGACACTCTCTACCGTGATCTGTCCACCATGATTCTGAATGATGCCATAGGATACCGACAGACCAAGGCCAGTCCCCGAAACTCCATCCAACTCCTGGTTCTTGGTCGTGAAAAATGGGTCAAAAATCCGGCTCATATTTTCTTCGGAAATCCCGTGGCCAGTATCCTCTATCCGCGTGACTAACAGATCACGCTGCAAATCCCTGAACATGCTGATGGTCAAGCGCCCCCCCATCGGCATCGCGTGACAGGCGTTAACCAGTAAATTGATGAAAACCTGCTCAATCTGGTTTGGATCGACATCAATGTCCGGCAGGTTGACGCCGTAATGACGCACTATCTCTACATCGTTGACAGCCGCGTGATGGTTCACCAGAGCCAGGGTACTCTCCATAAGTGTCGACAGCGATTTAAGTCGTTTGTCAGGAATCGATGTCCGGGAAAAATCAAGCAGACGTCTGACAATATCAGCACAGCGGTTTGTTTCATGGACAATCGTCAGGGCGTCTTCGCGCTGGTTTTCTTCCAGCCTTTGGTCTTGAGCAAACATGTTGGCAAACATCAGGATTCCGGTCAGAGGATTGTTGATTTCGTGTGCGATACCGGCAACCAGTTGACCGAGAGAAGCCAGCTTTTCCGAGCGCACCAGCTGATCGCTGACCTGGGCAATTTTTTCTGTGCGTTCAAGGACTTTTGCTTCCAAAGTTTCATTCAGATCGCGATATTCGTCAGTTATTTGCTTCAACTTTGCCGTCATGTCATTAAATGCTTCGGAAAGCTCGCCGATCTCATCATTGGATTTCAGTTGCAACCTGCTGTCAAGCTCCATGTTCGAGACCTTGTGAGCGTGCAGCAGCAGATCATGAACCGGATGGATAACCAGACTCTGCGTCATCCAGCTCAGGCAGATGACCACAAGCATCAGCAGGGTAATGCCAAAGGTCGCGATGCTGTTGCGGTATGAGCTCGCCTGCACACCGATTTTGGCCAGGGATCCTTGTACTTCAAGAAAACCGAGGGTCTTGACATCCGGTGGATGCACATGACAAGCCGCGGTATAACAGCTCGGTTTATTGTGAATGGCTGTAGTGACACTTAAGATCTCTTCTCCCTGGGCATTCTGAAAGATTTTCCTGCTATCATCAAGATAGGGAATCTCGGGCAGGAATAGACCGCTATCGCAATCTTCACATTTTGTTTCGATCTGAGGTACAGCTTTACCGATTTCTTCCGCGCATGTGGAAAAATGAACCAGACCTGCGGTGCTGAAGAGCCGAATCCGGTCTATCTTTTCATGCAGGCAGACTTCCTCCATCATCTGATAGACCCGGGATCGATTGTCCTCCAACATCTGAAAGTGTGTTGTGTGCAGGATAATTTCACTGACGGTCTCGATATCATCCTTGGCGTCCTGCAGAAAGATTTCCTTGAGTGTCGTGATATTAAAAAAAGCAAATAGAGAGATCGTGATCAGCAATACAACACCGGTCCTGAAGGTGAACTTGCTGATCAGACTTTGACTAAAGGCCCTTAATATCGCCATGGGAACCAATCCAGAAAACAAAGTGAAAACGCCGGGCGCAGGGAAAGGCCTCCGGCATACCCGAAACCATCCTGGCAACCCGGCTGTCTTGATAACAAGATCCAAGGTTTTCCGCGATCTTCCTCACGAAAGGCTCGGCTTTAGCAGGAGCTTAGCAAAAATTAATTATTTATTACCAATATAGACAAAAAGAACTTTATGTCAAGTTCTACGCTGGCACCTGCTCTCTTTAATCTTTTTGGAGAGATGGGGTGAAGCAGAGAGTTAGTTAACATCCGGAAACTCCGGACAACACAGGCACAGTTTTCGATCTGGAAACGAGCATTTTTTTGCAAGATCAAGGAAATCAAGGATTTGAGTGGAGTCGTAGTCTTTTACGCCGCACAATCAAATCCGCTGATTGACGCAGAGATTGCGGAAAAGTGCCATTTCCGGACGAAAACTAAATAGCCGTAACGTTCTCCTGCCAGACTACTCACCAAGCATGATACGAATAATTTCTTTATCTATTTCATGCATACCATTGCGACCGAGGCGACCTATGTTGTTTATCGTATTCTCAACCCCTTTTTTGACAATCCCGTCGCCACCGTAAAATTGCATACCACGCTCGTACATCAAAAATCCCAGGATTCCAGCATCAATGGAGACCGCAATTTTAGCTGCGCAGGATGGCTTGGCGCCATCGCAGATGATCCCGGCAATCGTTGCTAGCGCATTGACAATCGTATGGGCGACTTCCTGAAAGCCTCCGCCGTGCAACCAGGCAATCCCTGCCCCTGCGCCACATCCTGCACTTACGGCACCACAAAACGCGGATAATTGGCCAATACCGGTTTTCTGGTGGATCGTGACAAGGTTGGAGACAACAAGGGCTCGAAGCAAAGTGTCCTTATCCACTCCCAGTTCTTCAGCATAGACAATCACTGGCACTGATGCGGTAATCCCTTGATTACCACTCCCTGAAGTAATCATGACCGGCAGGTTACAACCGCTCATCCGCGCATCAGAACCGGCGGCTGCCATTGCTTTTGCACGGACTTTCACATCATTTCCCCATGCATCTATCAGCACTTTCCCGACATTTGCACCCCAGTCACCTTTAAGCCCTTCTTTGGCGATCGCCATATTGTATTTGATTTGGCACTGCAGCAATTCCTCAACATCTTTAAGTTCAACTGCTTCTGCAAAAGCCAGGATATCTTTGACATTTAGCAGAGAACGGTCAGCCAGCATTGTGGTCTCAATTTCGTCACAGCCTTGATTTTCGTATATTGTAAGGTCATCTTTAGTTACCAGCACAACATTTGTATGATAATTGGAAATCCGCACACTTGCTTTTGACTGACCAGCAATTACAGTGACAACCAGATCAAATATTAAACCGCTCTTTGTCTCAGTGACTTTAATCTCTTTACTATCAAGGAAATCTTTTATTCGTTCACGCCCGGCATCATCTATACAAGAGAGGACCTCAAGTGCTTTGTCGGTCCTGCCAGCAATGATTCCTGCCGCTACAGAAGCTTTGACCCCTTTGAGCCCCCCGGTGTTCGGCACAACAACACTTTTTACATTTTTGATAATGTTCCGGCTTACTTCAACCAAAACACACTCCGGCTGGACACCAAGGACATCACGTGCACGTGCAGCAGCATAGGCAATAGCTATCGGCTCTGTGCACCCCATTGCAGGAACCAGTTCCTCTCTTAATATTTCCAGATACGACAGATAACATTTGTCTGGAACTTTCATAATTACTCAACCTGTGAAAGAGTTTTTTAGAGATAGATTGCCGGCGCTTTCGGAGTACTGCAATTTTTTTGCAGCATCACCCGCTTCTCCTCTATCTGTGGATGGTTGAAGGTGCGAGCCTCGAAATCACACTCCTTGATGCAGGCGCAACACATGATGCAGCTATCAGCATAAGTTTTGACCGAGTTGGACACAGCGATAATACCAGCAGGACAAACTGCGGCACATCTTCCGCAGAGAGTGCATTTACTGTCGTCAGTCTCTGGAGCAACTCCTCCAAGTTGTATACGCTTTTTGTAGGGCACATTGCCGTCGATTCCCGGGAGATTAAAATCGTTGCGCTCGATTTTCGCTGCGCCCTGTTTCCCGAACCTTGCAGCCAGTTTCAAATCTTCGGCGTTGGGTCTTCCCACGGCGATGGGACGCGCCCTGGTGGAATAGGAGTGTTCACCGATGAAGGCTCCGGCAGCAATAACATTGAATCCCTTTACGATAGAGACATCGCGAAGTTCGACCAGGGCATCTTCAAACTCGCGGTTACCATAAAGAACGACAAGAATGGCAGGCATACCTTTCGATGTAATTCCTTGGAAGCGTTGCAGGAAAAGCTCGGGCACACGACCGGCATAAACCGGGGTGGCGATAATTGCCACACCATCTGTCAAGACGAGTTCGAAGCTTGGGTTCGGCCGCGTCAGGTCGTAGTGGGTGATATTCTTCGCCGCAAGGCCACGAGCGATACCTGTGGAAATTATTTTACTGGTCCCCGTTGGGGAAAAATAGATGAGATGGGCCGTTCGCATCATTTGCGTCTCCTGCTTTCAGTTTTGCTTTGAGAGTGTCGGATTGACATTGAAGTTTAACTCTGCGCATACAGTATTTTCATTCCACCAGTGGGCTTTTGAGGTAGCGATAATAACTCTCATACTGGTATATCGCCGCCAAAGGGTTGTGCGCAAGCAGCCGGTCCTTGCTGGCAAGTACTGTACTGTAAGCTTCGGCGTATTTCAAAAACAGCGCGTCATGCCCAACACAGAGCCCGAAGAGCACGTTCAATTCTGATCCATGATGATTGGAAGTCAATGCCTGAAGAATCGGGTTACACATCGCTTCGAAAGATGTAGGGTCAATCTGCTGCTCTCGCAACAAACCGATCTCTTCTTTTGAAATAGCACCCGCCTTGCACATCACAGATATCGTCTCAAAGCCATTTACAGTGAAAATTTCGTGGATAACTTCCGCTTCCTTACGCATACCGACACAGAACACCAGGCAAATCCTCTGGAATTTCATTTTCTTGGCAAATTCGACTGTCTCTTGAATCCGCGGTTTAATTGGTCGGAGGTTGGCGTAACCTTTATCCCTTTCGCCGTAAGCTTCTCCTTCCTGAATCGATGCCTGCCTGGCGAATTCCATCACGGTCGGATTCTTGAGGATCTCCAGAGCTTCCTTGATGATATCGAGCGATCTCGTCGACGGGCAATTGCCAGGGGCTTTCCCTTGTACCTGGCGACAGAAACGGTCCGGGACGGCAACGGAACAGATAGCACATGTGGGCAACGGGACAGATGTTGGAATTTTTGGCATATTCGTAACGACCTCTCTCTATTGGCAAAGCTAAAAAATCTTGTTATGGCGAAATCATTTTTTACTTGATGCGACGAGAGCATGCAGCCCTTATCATCCAGGCAATAAGCCCAAGACTGACGACAAGGGTTCCCAAGAAAAAAATCATCGGAGAATACTGCGGGACCACCTCGAGCATTCCTGGTGAAAAATAATCATGCAAATAGTCCCGTCGCACAAAATCCCGCATAAAAGCCTGTAAACAATCCAAACTGACTAAGCTCACGAATGTGGTAAAGACCTTCCCCCTGAATGCTGAGACATGGATCGCGACAACCGGGATCGTCGACCCGTACAACCACGTTGCGTCCTCCATGACTCAAATATTAAGAGGATTGCTGAAATGGTCCATAACCTTGGCAGAATACATAGCTTGACCCCCGATCTTCACGCTGCCGCCTGCTTATTCTTACCGGAGAGTGCGGTCTCGCAGGCTTCGACGATGGGGTTGCGCGCGGGAAGGAAACTTTGCCAGGGCTGGGCACTGTAACTGAGCCGAGCCAGTTGCTGTACCGTGAGCTTCTGCTGAATTGCCAGGGTGATAACATCCACCTTGTCAGTGGTCGGGGTGCGGGCGACGACCTGGCCGCCGAGAATCCGATCGGTTGCCAGATCAGCCACGATTTTCACTAGCACCTCGGTAGTCCCGGGCATCATGGGGAAAAAGCTGGTGGTGTTGCCATATCCAGTGTAGATCGCGAAACCCCGCCGCCGGGCCTCGGCCTCGGTAAAACCGGTGCCGCCCACGCGATAGGGCCCTGCGCAAGTCGCGGCTCCATTGATAAAGCCCTCGTGCTCAACCGGTTGCCCAAGCATGCAGCGGGCAGCAATTTTGCCCATTGGAACAGCGTTGGTCGCCAGCTTGCCGGCGACTGGTTTACCGTCGATCCCGGAGAAAAAGGCACAACAGTCGCCTGCGGCATAAACCTCGGGAAGGTTTGTCCGCATGCAGGCATCGACGAGGATACCGTCTCTGGAGACGGCCAATCCCTGATCATGGAACAGCTGAATGTCCGGCAACATTCCGGTGCAGACCGTGACGAAATCATAGGCTGGATCGAGTTCAATGTTCTCCCCGTTGTCCAGAACCACCCTGGTTACCAATGCCCCTGCGGTTTCCAACCGGTCGAGACGCGTTCCTAGACGCAACCTAATGCCCTGGTCAACAAGAGCCTGTTGGGCCTGCACGCTCATGTCGGTATCGATGAGATTGGGGAGGATGTGGTTTGCCATCTCGATCAGGTCGACCTCCACCCCACGGGCACGGTAAGCTTGCGCCTGTTCGATCCCTATCGCTCCGGCCCCGACAACCACCGCCCGTTTCACACCACTATTGAGCTTGTCAATGAGACAGTCCATATCCTTCTTGGTTTTCACCGTAAAAACGTTTTCGGCTTCAATTCCTGGAACCGGCGGGCGCGCCGGGGTTGCTCCCGTGGCAATGAAGAGCCGGCGGAAATGACAGCTGTCTCCATCTTCGGTCACAACCTTTCGGCTCAGTAGATCAATGCTGATGATCTTTTTATAGACCAATTCGACGCCCGATCCGGTGACCATTGCATCATCCTTAAGGACTTTCTCGGGTTCAAACAACCCCTCGATGGCGTAGGGGATGGCGCAGTAAACGACCGAATGGCTTTCCGGGCGAAACATGGTCACCTGAATTGAAGGATCGAGCTTTTTTACCATCAGGGAAAAAGTAATCCCGGCCGGGCCGCCGCCGATAACCAGTACGTCTGTTTCACAATTCATGAATTTATCTCCTGTCCCCGCACTGATTCGCTGCTATGGGGTGCCATTTTCTCATGCGTGCTCTTCACCGGCTGATTCCAGGATCAGAGCCCGCCCCGAGATGATCGCGTCGACCACTTTTTTGCGGCCCGCTGTTACCATCGCTGTACCGTGCCGCGTGAGATTCCCAACCGAGCTCCCGCTTCCCCCTGATTCAACCCTTCGCTGTCACAGAGGCGTAATGCTTCAAGCTCATCATGAGGTAGTGGAACCCGCTCCAGATCCTTGAGGGGAATGTCCGCAGGCTTGTAGACGGAGTACCCCGGCGGGCGATAGGGACAGGCACAGTTTCACGGTTTTTTCGGTCGTGGCGACAAGGTATCCTCTAGTTTGAGCGCTGCCGTGTGAACTCAGTGCCATCGAAGGCTCTCCAGGAAAGCTTGAGATCCGTTACCCTAAGGTCGACTTTCAGTTGGATGTAGTTCCCTTTTAGCGATTGTTTAGTGGCCACAACCGTGGCCGTGATCGTGGCCACCGCAGACCTGGTCCGGGGACAACTCGGGCAAAAGGCCCATGCCAAGGCAGGTCAGATTGTCGGCCACGTTAACCCCTTGGGCCTTGTAAACCTGCAGGCCCGCACGATTCAGGCCCATGAGAGCTCCTGCGCCGATCCCGCCCACGATAATGGCGTCTATCAGTATTCCACCGAGCGCTTTGAGTGGACTGCAGGCTCCGTGAGCATGGTGCAGGTCACGATTGACGATTTCGGTCAACTCGCTGGTTTCAGTATCGATCACAACGAACATGGGAGCAGAACCGAAGTGTCCATAAACCAGACTGTTTAATCCTTCATTACTTTCAACAGGGATACAAAGTTTCATGATGTTTCTCCTTTTTTATGTGTATATGCACATTATTACCAGAAACATTCGGAAGTCAATATAATATTTGCACATAAATTACGTGAATATTAAAAAATCATATACTCTTCATGTACGCATGATAAGAAGGATGGGGAGACCCAGAGGGTGTGGCAAGGAGACCATATACGGACTATACGGTCCGAAGCGAAAATGTGGATGTTTGAGAACAGATTTTAGCTCATTTGCAGGTTCATAGCCGTAGACATGGTCCAAAAAGGAGTTGAAATATGGGCCGAACAGCCGGATTTGCAGCTGGTTTATTGATAGTCAACAGTCTCCTAGACTTTTTGCGTTTTCATCAAATCTTAACGGTTTTGTAAAGGAAATTTTTGAATTTAAAAAACCTGCGCTGTTCCTCTCCATCTTTGCTGTGCGGATTGCAGGCCTTGAGTGCAAGCGCGATATCAGGCATATTCCGGGCACCGGCCCGGCGGGTTTCCTCAATCAAAGCACGCACTGTGTCACGGGTCATCTGGTTCTCGGTAAACGGCTTGTGGATCAAACTCCAGAAGTCACCCCTGCCAGATTGCAGAGCGGCTGGGATATGTCGCAACGGGTTTTGATCCGCCTCTTCAGAAACATGGGCATGCTGACCGGAGGTCATAGCACGCCTGACATCGTCGGCCGAGATCACCAGAGCCTGGCGGAACAGTAGTGCACGTAACAGGATCGAGCGCAATTCACGAATATTGCCGGTATAATTGTGCTGTGTAAGAAGTTTTTGAGCCTCGGGACTGATCACCGGGACCCGGTCGACAGGTTCGTCAGCCAGGCGATAGATCCGGTAGAGTTGTCCGAGGAAGTGAACTGCCAGATCAGGGATGTCCTCACGACGTTCGTTGAGAGGTGGCACGACGATGGTCAGCTCAGACAGCCGGTGATAGAGGTCGGCACGGAAACGTCCTTCAGCGATCAGGCGTGGCATATCCTGGTTGGTGGCGGCAACCAGAAGCACACGGGCAAAACGCGTCTGGTTCTCACCGAGTCGAACGAAACCGCCATTATCAAGGAAGCGTAGCAACTGCACCTGGGTCTTCGGATCGGCATCACCGATCTCGTCCAGAAAGACCACGCCACCGCTGGCCTCTTCGATGATGCCGTGCCGATCAACATGCGCTCCGGTAAACGCTCCGCGCTTATGTCCGAAGAGCTCCGAGTAAGTGAGCTCTCCGCTGTAGGCTGCGATATTGGTCTTGGTGACCGGTAATTCTCCGACCATGCCTGCCGTGGCACGATACATTTCATTGAGGCGGGTATAGATATTATTAAACAGAAACTCCTTGCCGCTACCGGTGTCTCCGGTAATCAGGACTGTCGGCAGCCCAAGAGTCGCTTCACGCAGATCGGCCTGTTGCCATGTGAGAATGCGACGGAACAAAGGCGGTGCGAGGGTTTCGATGGTTGAGACAAGCGCTTCGGCTTTAGATGAATTGCCTATGATATTACCGAGGCGGTACGATGATATTTTCGGGTCACGATAGGTAACATCGGTCTGCAGATGCTGCACCTCGGTGGTCAACCGCTCGATCTGCAGCAGTCCAGCCAGATGGCGGGCAATCATCTGCACGATGATCTGCAGGATGCGCTGGTGTTCATATGTAAAGTAGTGCGAAGTCAAACTGCTCAAACAGACAACAGCCAGAACCTTCTCTTCAACCGTCACCGGTACGGCAATTTCGCTGCGAATCTCTTGTGTAACCTGCCGGTAAAAGCCTTCTCCGATCATTTCCAGGAATGAATCGTCAACGATTAACGGCTGCCGTGATGATGCGACGTATCCGGTCAGGCTGCGCTCGGTACGCGGCAGTTCAGTGCCGCCAATCGGCATACGTGGAATGTTTTTTTTCAACCATTCTTTACTCTTGGCGCCGATTAATGTGCCATCTTCCTCCTCGACAATCAGCCAGGCATCCCCATCACGCTCCTGAACCAGAGCGATACTGCCGGTATCGGCACCGATCAGTTCCGTGGCTTTGGCCAGGACCCGATTCAGAAAAGGCTGGCTTCCTTCGATACGTTCCTGAAGCAGATCGTTGATTTCCGAAAGCACCTGTATCTCCATATGCTCATCGCCGATTTCCTGGATCACCCTTTCTGCCATCTCAGCGTGGGCTTCCAGAAGACCTCTTTCGAAATCGCTGAAACGATAAGGTTCCTGAGTAAAATAGTTGACCAAACAGGTGATTCGGCGTGTGCGGTTATCGTAGCAGGGCACCACATAGAGAGAGGTCAGGCCGATTTTATCAGTCAGATAACTCTTCTGCAGGGACTGTGCTTTGAGACTTGGGAAATAAAGAGGCCGCAGCAAGGTTTCATCAGTAATCACGCCTTCTTCATTGATGTATTGCGAAAACAGCGACTTGCCGGAGCTCAGATCTATCAGCTTCTCATCCTCATACAGGCGCTGTATCTCACGATCCTGGGCGTAAGAAGCAAGAACCTGCAGGCCATGTCCTTCTCCACCTTCGCCTCCTACACGCGATGGTACCAGTACTGACGCCAAGGAGAGTTTGTCGATCAGACGCACCGCAGAACGAACCATGGTGCGGGCCGCTTCTTTCTTTTTCGATTCGTCAATGCGACGCGCAACAATGATCTGCTGATGGTATTTGCGTGCCTGATCGAGAACCGGCGCCACCAGCGCCAGGAAATCACGCAAGGCCTGGCGGCTCTTATCGTTGAGGATGTTGCCGGCCCGCGAGCTGTCGACACAGATGACGCCGATAGAGCGCCCCTTGTGCACCAGTGGCAACTGGGTCGAAGCCATAAGACCGAAATCTTCAGCAAGTAGGCGTGCATGGGACGGCAGGCGTTCCCGGTCGGCAAACTCCGCATCCTGCTGTTCGATATAGACCCTGGAGACCAGGTAGTTTTCATCAGTAAGGGAGAAGACATGATTGTGCACTGCCTGTCGAGGTCGACCGGTCGCCAGTACACAATTCAGGATACCACCGGTCAAATCCTCGAGATAGAGGCGGAAACGGTACTGACGCGTAATCAGCGGAACCGCTTCACCTATTTCATGCAGGATGTCAGCAAGGTTTTCCTTGCCATAGCTTGTGATTCTCTGCAGATAATCCTGGACACGTGCCGATGATTTCATAGCAACTCTCCTTGTGTAGCTTTTCTACACGCTGAGTTTAACCTGTTTCCCTGCAATCGTCAAAGCTTGACTTTTCCTTCATTTTTAAATGTATTTTTGAACCAGAGAAGGGCCTTACTCGCCGTAGCCCGTGCGGCGCATTTATTTATTGCAAGGCAGGGAGATTCAGGAGCGCCTGTAATTGCCCGGGTTGTTCTTTCCTATTGCGCTGTCCCCCTGAGTCACTATAATAATCAGAAAATTTTAACATCAACCGGACCACTGCTGTTTCGGGAACCGATCGGAGAAAATATGGAAATCGAACAGGGCGCAGGGAAGATCGCCAAATGTTTGCGTCTGATGCTCAATGATAAACCGGGACATCTGGCGAGTGTAGCCACTGCGATTGCAAAGCAGAATGCCAGCGTCGGCGATATTCACCTGGTGCGGGTTGGGCGGACGTACAACACGCGTGAGATCGTCGTCTATGTCGACTCCGATCAGCAGTTCGATGATGTGGTTGATGCCATTACCTGCCTTGAGGGTGTCATCGTTGAGGATGTGATCGACCTGGTTCACAAAGTACACGAGGGGGGGAAGATCGCGACCAAGAGCCTGGTAAGGATCGAAACCATCACAGACGTGCGTCAGATCTACACGCCGGGAGTTGCCGTTATCTGCAAAGACATCCAACGCTGCCCGGAACTCGCCTATAAATACACCTCGATCCCGAACCAGGTTGCCATCGTCACCAACGGCACAGCGATTCTCGGCCTCGGCGACATCGGTGCAGTTGCCGGCATGCCGGTAATGGAGGGAAAGGCCGTGCTGTTCGATCATCTGGTTGGTGTCAGTGGCGTGCCAATCCTGATTCAGAGTCACGATCCCAAGGTCGTCATCGAGACAGTCCGCAACATCGCGTCAACCTTTGGCGCCATCAAGATCGAGGATATCAGGGCGCCGGAATGCTTCGAGATCGAGGACACCCTCGACGCCGAACTCGATATTCCGGTTATGCATGACGACCAGCACGGTACAGCGGTCGTGGTTCTGGCCGCACTGCTCAACGCCACGCGTTTTTCCGGTCTGATGCTGCAGAAGTCTGTGGTCGGCATGATTGGCCTGGGTGCTGCAGGGACGGGGATCAGCAAGCTTCTGCTCGCTTACGGGGTCAAAGGCGTAATCGGCACAGACCTTGATGAAACGGCCTGCGAACGGCTCAATGCTGCGGGCGGCAAGGCCGGCACCCTGGACGAAGTGATGAAAGCCGCTCACATCGTCATCGCTACCACCGGCTGCCCTGGCCTGATTAAACCGGAAATGGTGCGCAAGGGATCGGTCATCCTTGCCCTCTCCAACCCGAACCCCGAGATCACACCGGAGCTTGCCGTACAGGCAGGAGCCTCCTTCGCCGCCGACGGCAAAAGCGTCAACAATGCTCTCGCCTTTCCCGGACTGTTCCGTGGCGCACTGAACGTGCGGGCGACCCGCATCAACAACAAGATGAAGATCGCTGCCGCCAGAAGCATCGCCAAGCATGCTGAGGAGAACGAACTGGTTCCGTCAATACTGCATCCGGAAGTTCACAAAGAAGTGACGGCCGCAGTCGAACGCGCAGCTCTTGAATCGGGGGTAACCAAGCACTGGGATTGACCGCAGCACCCCTATTGCAACGTCCAGCAGAGCACCTGCCTTTTTTAAAAGCAGCCTACTTCAAACCGAACCGTTTCAGCACCGCATCGGGTGCCTTGTCGTAATGGCTGAATTCCATGGTAAAGGAACCGCGTCCCTGGGTGGCACTGCGAAGTTCGGTCATGTAACCGAAGATCTCCGAAAGAGGCACGTGGGCGCGTACGATATCGATCACATCGCGAGACTCCATGCCTTCGATCCGGCCACGCTTCTGCTGCAGATTGCCCAGAACCCTGCCCGAAAATTCGTTCGGTGCAGTGATCTCCAGGGCCATAACCGGTTCCAGCAGCACAGGTTTAGCTGCACGGGCGACCAGAGAGAGCCCGCGCTGGGCGGCGGCTCGCACACCAAGGACAGAAGTAACTCCCGGAGTAATCGGTACCTGTTCGACAATGATACTCAGATCGACCATCGGGTAGCCGACCTGCACTCCCGACTGAACGGCCAGGCGCAAAGTTTCATCGAGCACCTTGAGAATTTCTGTACTCAAACCTGCCGTGTCAGACGATGGCAATACTATTTCAATGCCGGCCCCACGCTCACGAGGTGCCACTCTCAGGGTGACCTCACCATGCTGCTGCTTCCCGTCAATCTCTCGCTCGAAAATCTCTGTGTGACGGGCTTCGGCAGAGATGCTTTCCCGGTAGACGACCTGAGGCTTGCCAGCATTGACCGCAACACCGAAGTCGTCAGCCAAACGCCGAAGCACCACCTCGAGATGCAGTTCACCCATGCCGGTTAAAACCGTCTGGCCGGTATCTTCGTCTTCACGCACACGAAAGGTCGGATCTTCCCATTGCAGCTTCTCCAGCGACAGGAGCAGTTTGTCGCGGTCCTGGATCTGTTTCGGTTCCACCGCCAGCGAGACGACAGGTTCGGGAACGGCAAGTCCGGCGAGCAGTAAAGGCTTTCCCGGCGAGCAGAGCGTATCACCGGTCAAGGACTCTTTGAGGCCTGCGGCGGCGACAATATCACCAGCATGAGCGGTATCGATCCGCTCGCGCTTATGTGCATGCATGCGAAAGAGTCGCGCGGCACGTTCCTGAACGTTACGATTGGAGTTCAGCAGCATGTCACCGGCTTTTAGTTTTCCGGAGTAAATGCGCAGGTAGGTCAGCTTACGACCTTCATCGGAAAGCACTTTAAAAGCCAGAGCACAAAGTGGTCCTGACACATCACAGGTGAGCAGAAGGTCTTCACCGCTGCCCGGCTGATGCGCCGGAACCGGCGGCAGCTCAAGGGGCGAGGGCAACAGGTCTGTGACTGCATCAAGAAGTGGCTGAATCCCCTTATTGCGCAAGGCCGAGCCGAGGAACACCGGGAACAGCTGCCCGGCCAGGACCCCTCTGCGCAGCGCCGGGCGGATCCTCGCAGCAACAATCTCCTTCCCCTCGAGAAAATCTGCAAGCAGCTCATCGTCCCAATCAGCGGCAGCTTCGATCAGGGCTTCACGGGCCTCGGCAACGGCCGATTTGAGTTCATTGGCAACCGGCGTACAGACGACTTTCGCTCCGAACTCGTTCTCATCGAAAGCCAGCTCATGCCCTTCGAGAAGATCGACGACGCTGCGGAAGTCTCCCTCCTCCCCCACCGGCAACTGCATCAGAACCGGGCGGGCTCCGAGACGCGCCTGCATCTGCTCTAGCACCGCCCGATAATTCGCTCCGACCCGATCCATTTTATTGATCAGACAGATGCGTGGCACATTGTAACGATCAGCCTGGCGCCAGACCAACTCGCTTTGCGGCTGCACACCTTCAACAGCACTGAATATGGCAATGGCACCATCGAGAACCCGCAGAGAACGCTCCACTTCGATGGTGAAATCAATGTGTCCCGGAGTGTCGATGAGGTTGATCCGGGTCTCCTGCCAACGGCAGGTGGTGCTGGTGGCAGTGATGGTGATACCGCGGTCCTGTTCCTGGGCCATCCAGTCCATGGTCGCCATGCCATCATGCACCTCGCCAAGCTTGTGAATTTCGCCACAGTAAAACAGGATGCGCTCGGAAACCGTCGTTTTGCCGGCATCGATATGCGAGATAATGCCGATATTGCGGATCTGGTTGAGATTTGACTGGCTCATAATGGAGACCACAATCGTGAAGGAGTTAGTTTTCGTCCGGAAACGGCCCTTTTCCGTAATCTCCGCGTGAATCGGCGGATTTGTTTGTGCAGCGTAAAGGACTACGCCTCCGCTCAAATCCTTGATTTCCTTGACCTTGCGAAAAATTGCTCGTTTCCAAATCGAAAACTGTGCATGTGTTATCCGGAGTTTCCGGATGGACACTAGTCAGGGTCAGACAGCTAAGCCTTTGCGGATCAGATAGAGATCGTCTATGTTGAGGTTGTTAAGCTCGAAATATTCTCGCTCGAGCTCTTCGATATAGAAACGGTCGAGACCGCTGTTGTCGAGAAAGTCTTCGCGCAGACCGGCGTCGCGCCCGGCAATGATTTTGGGCAACAGGTTGTGCAGGTAAATGGCCTCCTTCTTGATGTTCACCACGACGTTATGGAACAGGGCCAATGGAATATCGCCGGTGTGCAGCCCCTTATTGTAGAGCTCATCAGCCACTTCAACCAGCAGCGCTTCCTGTTCCGCCCGCGTGTTGTATCTGGAATAAAAGTTGCGGATACGCTCTTTGACATGAGCCAGCAAGATTGCATTGAGCCGTTCTTCCTTTTCAAAGAGGTGTAACTGATCGACCAGGGCCTTGATCGTCAAACGACTGTCTTCGATCAGCTCCAGCCCCTTTTGCAGACAGATTACTTTCTTGCGGCCAAACTGACCGAGATACTTGTTAGCAAACACCTGCTTGAAAAAAAGCTCTTTCCAAAGTTTCTTATCCAGTTCATCAAAAGCTTTCTTGTTGCCCAGCAGACTGCGAATATGCTCTTCACCAAAGCGTACATTCTCCATGAAGGCCAGCTGGTTGATCACTGCCGAGGTGTTATCATAACGATCAAAGTAAGTGATGATGTAGGAGAAAAGCTCTAGAAGGGCAAGGTCTGCGCCTTCGCGGATCTTTTCATCGCACGCCTTGCCGGTTTCAAGCAAAATATGCTCGAAAGTATGATCACGATTTTCACTCGCCTGACGCTTGGCATGCAGCAGCAGCGACATATCCTCATAATTGATGAGGGCCTCGATTTGAGCCCCGGCAAAAAAGATCCCTTCGAGCACTTGCCGTGCTTCCGCCAGGTAATCCTGCTCATCAAGGTCAACCAGCTTGTCATGTTTAAGCATCTTGTCGAGCGTATAGAAGAGCGCTGTCGGAATCTTGTTACGCACCGACAGCGTTTTCAGACGGGTCAGACGGGCGTTCTCCAGCTGGTTAATGCTCCCCTTGAGATTGCATTCGATCAGGATGTTCTTGTACTCGTCTACAATCCTCTGGTTGTCCGGATGTTTGTACATGACATCAATACGAATACGCTCCTGCTGGTACCTGTCGATCTTAAGCTCATCGGCACGTTCCTGCAGACTTTCATATTCGTAGTCGGGAATCGTCTTGTATTCGAAGTAAAGGTCCTTAAAGGTATCATGATAATACTTGTGCTTTTTGTTGATCAGCTTAATCAGGTAGAGTGAACTGCGATGACCGAGCATGCTATAGATTTCGTCGAGAAGCTCTGAATCTTCGCCGATGCCAACGCAGGTTGAGCGTTTAAGGGTTTTGCCAAGTAGTCTGGCAATATTCTCCTGCTGCTCTTTCAGCGTTCCGGAGACCGACCCGGTCACAAAGAAAAAATAGTTGACCGTAGCGTTGCCTTCGAAAAAAATTTGTTCGTAGCTGCTCTGCCCGTCTGTTTTGTGCGTGAAATCCAGCTGACCGCCGTCACCCTTGTAGAAGGTGCCGTAAAGAATCAGGCGATTGCGCACATCGGTTTTCGCCAGGTCTGAGAGTGGCTGGTCGACGCCAAACATGTACTCGCAGAAAGACCCGCCGTTGCCGCGATGACTGACCCGCTCAGCCTCAAGGATGAACTCGTTGCCCGGTGAAAAAAACCGCAGATTGTCGCTGGACGCTTCGAAGAAGTAACGGCTGTAGGCATCACGGGAGGCCGCCATCGCGAAATATTCGATGGTATCATCAAGGTGCCCATGCAAACGTATTTCCTGGTGTTTTGACATATGTATCTAACGTTCTTGCAGCTCTGGCAACGGCAGCATTACAGTCTGTCCATCATAGGCAAATTCAACGCCCTCCGGGAGTTCCGCGGAGTGGCGCGGATAATCGACATCATGTGTGAGGTGCGTCAGCAGGGTTTTCGGTACCTGCAACGCTCTTGCAACCTCAATCGCGGCACTGATGCTGAAGTGAGAATCATGCTCGCGAAACCTCAGAGCATCAATTACCAGCACCTCCAGACCTTGCAGCAACGCCCATGATGATTCGGGAATCGCGCTGCAATCGACCACGTAGGCCAGGTTGCCGACCCGATAGCCGAGAGATTCGCCGGAGCCATGCGCCAGGGGAAGCGGTATCACCATCTGCCCGAACAGCTCAAAGGGTCCGTAGACTTCGTTAACCTGAAGACGCGGTCGGTAACCCGGGGTGTCCGATTCGCTGAATACATAGCTGAACAACCCCTGAATACGATCAAGCACATCACGTGCAGCATAAACCGGAATTGCCTTGCCGGTCATCAGAGTGAAGGTCCGCAGGTCATCAATCCCGTGTAGATGATCGGCATGTGCATGTGTGTAGAGGACACTGTCAACCTGCTCGATGCCTTCACGCAACGCCTGCTGGCGAAGATCGGTTGCGGTATCAATCAGGATCTTATGACCGGACCATTCGAGCAGCGCACTGCACCGGGTGCGGTTATTGCGCGGCTCCGCTGAGGAACAGACAGCGCAATGACAACCGAGCACAGGTACCCCGGTACTGGTCCCCGAACCCAGGATAGTCAGTTTGAGAAACGCGTCTGTCATATCTTGAAGACCCCGACCTCCTCTTCCAGTGCAGAGGTCAACCGCGTAAGTGTTTCGACCACATGGTCCAGTTCTGCGGTACGGCTGGCGTTATTCTCTGCAACCTTATGGACGCTGCCGACAGCATCAACAACCTCGCGACTGCGCTTTGTCAATTCGCGGGTGGCATCGTCAATAAGCGAAATCATCGAACGGATCTGTTCCATGCTCTCGTTGATCTGCCGACTCCCCTTGGCCTGCTCACTGGTGCTCTGCTTGCCATGGGCAGCGATATCACGCATCGATTCCGCACCTTCGGCAAGCTGACGTGCCCCTGAAGTCTGTTGGTTGATCGCCGAGGCAATCTGCTCGAGCATGGCGGCCACCTGGTTCATCGAATCAGTCACCTGACGGCTGCCACGGGATTGCTCTTCCGTGGCCCGAACGATACCGTTGACCTGCTGCATCGCCTTGAGGGTACTGCTGCGGATTTTTTCCAGAGCCATACTGGAAGCCTTGGAACGTTTCACCTCTTCGTAGACCTGCTCGCTGCCCGCCTTCATTGCGACGACAGCTTCCTGGGTTCCCTCCTGAAGGTTAGCAATGATCGTGCCTATTTCACGGGTGGACACCGCACTACGCTCTGCCAGCTCACGGATTTCATCGGCAACCACGGCAAAGCCCCTGCCATGCTCACCGGCCTGAGCAGCTATAATCGCGGCATTCAGGGCAAGCAGGCTGGTCTGGTCGGCCACATCATCGATAACGGTGAGAATCTTGCCGATAGCGCTCGACTGATTGCCAAGCTCCATGATTGCCTCACTGGCCCGATCAACGGTCTGGCGAATGGACTCAATCCCGCGGATTGTTTCGTCGACCGTCTGCATACCGCGCTGAGCATCTTCGGCTGCCTCGCTGGCCAGCTTGCTGGTCTGCACGGCATTTTCCTCGATCTCTTTGATCGAGGCGTCCATCTCCAGCATTGAAGAGACCGTTACCTCTGTAGAGGAAGAGAGGATGCCGACATTTTCTGCCACTTCCTGACTGGCCACCGACATTTCGTTGATCGAACTGGAGACGGCATCGACTGTAGAGAAAAGTTTCTCCATCTGCGAAGCGATCTCTTCGATCGTTGCTCCTAACTCCAGAGTTGCCGATGAGCTTTCTTCGACCGAGCTGACCAGGTTACCGGTACTCTCGGCAATACCGCCGGCCGCTTCGTCGATTCCCTCAATCGCCCTGGAAGTTTCTTCCAACGCTTGCGACTGGCGCACAGCCCCTTCCATGACTTCGTGGGAGGAGTTGCGGACCTTCTCGTTTGCCTTGGTCAAGTCCTCGGTCACACCACGAATACGGCCCACCATCTCACGCTGCCGGGTGAGGAACCCGTTGAAACATTCAGCCAGTTCGCCGATTTCATCGGTGCTGCGCACCTTCAACTGGCTGGTCAGGTCACCACCACCGGCGGAGATATCGCGCAGATTTGCAACAACTTCACGTAAGGGGCGGACGATTCCGGCCGACACGAGCAATCCAACCAGAACCGAGATCACTGCAACAACAGCTGCTGTGATCAGCAAGGAATGCTGCAGGCGGCTTTGGGCAGCAGACATATCAGCGACGTCCAGTGCCATTAGTACACCGTTGTTTTTACCACTGATCGCATTGTAGAAGATCCGGTGGTTACGGCCATTGACCGGGACCTCATAATCAGGCGACTGCATCACGCTTGCCAGTTCAAGCGTGGCCAGCTCCGGAGCCGTTGAGGCAAAGACGCCATTTTCATCAAAAAAGGCGATTTCCATGCCACTGAGAGCTTTAAGGCGCGTCGCAAGCCGAAGATCGAAATAGGTCACTCCAACCAGGTGGCCGATCGGATCGCCGTACACCATTTTGATGGGCGCGGCCGCGATCATCGCCAGTCGCCCGTCAAACAGGCCGTTTTCTGCATAGACTTCACCGTCCAGGCTGGCTTCGATAACCGGATGATCAACCCCTGAGGTTGCAGGAATTTCATTGCCGCCGTTGACGAAGGTTCGGTAAAGCCGCTGCCCCTGCTTGTCAAGAACCTGCACCTGATCGAAGGGTAAGTTTTCCATATTGGTAAAGAAATTGATGAGTTGCCCGTTGTCGCCACTCGACCCGGCAGAGTAGACGGCATTGATCAGAAAAGGGTTGCCGGCCAGCATCTGCACCAGCGTTTCCTTCTCAATCGAGCTCCCGGAAGTAGTCTGCTTGATAAAGTTGGCCGAGTCATATACCCGCGCCTGTAACTGAGCTTCAAGCTCATCAGCGACCATGCCACCGATCACCCAGAGAGAAAGCATCAACGGAATGACTCCTACAGAAACCAGGGCCAAGAGTATTTTTGAACGCAACTTCATAGATTTAACATCCTTCCTTCGCGACCGCTATCCTCACTGACCAAGGTTTCTGGCTGTTCAGAAAATCAACAGACAGACTTCTTTCGTAAGTGAAGTGTACAGATTTACAAACAAACATGGCAAAGTTCAACGATCAACAGTGGGATTAGCGCCTTACGATACATCAGTAGGCAAACCCAGGCAATTCTTTAAACTGTCCCAATCCAAGGGATAAGGCATTGTACAGCACACGGAAAACTTCTTCCGGCCCGGATTAATCAGTACCTATCCGGAAACTCTGGATGGCGCAAGCGCTGTTATCGATCTGGAAACGAGCAATTTTTCGCAAGGTCAAGGAAATCAAGGATTTGAGCGGAGACGTAGCCCTTTACGCCGCACAACCAAATCCGCTGATTCACGCAGAGATTGCGGAAAAGGGCCGCTTCCGACGAAAACTAATTAAACGGCCAAAATGCCGGACGTGTTGCTGAAAACGGCGAATTGCGTTAATCTGAAACCTTTCGAGCCACATTGACCGCAAGGGAGCTGAAATTTGGCTCAGCCAGACAAATTTATAGCCGGTCATAGATAAATTTGACAGGCTCCTGGCGACTTTAATGGAATTTCCTTCACTGCAGGAGACGAGCCCATGTCCGACACTCTCAACAGCCTGCTCAGCAAAGGTGAACAGGCCCTGCAAGACGGCGATACGCTGGTCGCGCTGTTACAGTTCGAAATGGCGCATGCCATAAAGGCGTTGCCAGGCGTCAAATCGAAGCTGGCTTACTGTCTGGCCAAAGAACGTCGCCAATACCAGCAGGCTATGGCTCTCTGTCGAGAGGCCCTGAGTGCGGAACCGAATAACCCGGACCATTATTATCAGCTCAGCCGCATTTACCTGGTCGCCGGCCAGAAACGCCAGGCCATTAAGTCATTGCGCAAGGGGCTCAGATTCAAACGCCACCAAGCGATCATCGATGAGCTCAATCGGCTCGGTGCTCGCAAGGGAGCAGTCTTTGCCTCGTTGCCACGCGAGCACTTTCTGAATCGGGGTGCAGGCATTCTGCTGACCAAAATCAACCTGCGCTGACAATTTCATTTTGCCGCGGTGAATTTAAACAGGAGAAACTCCAGAAACCACAGACGCAGTTTTCGATCCGGAAACGAGTAATTTTTCGCAAGTTCAAGGAAATCATGGATTTGAGCGGAGGCGTAGTCTTTTACGCCGCATAATCAAATTCGCCGATTGACGCAGAGATTGCGGAAAAGGGCCGTTTCCGGACGAAAACTAATTAGTTGCACTCAGTTGGCGGATGGGTTAAGTTCGCTGCCTCCTTTCGCTTCCTATCGAGTAAACCAGCGGACAGTACAGAGATTCCCGGCTCGCAGCCAGGTATAAATATCACCCACTCCGTCGGGTTATTACCATCCATTATTGACACAGGACACATATGACAGAAGACAAATTGACAACCTTCGCCGAATTGGCGCTCGCCCCGGAAATACATCGGGTTATTGATGAAGTCGGCTACGAAACACCATCGCCGATTCAGGCCCGCAGCATACCGCCATTACTGGAAGGACGGGACCTGCTTGGACAGGCCCAGACCGGCACAGGTAAAACGGCAGCGTTTGCCCTGCCTCTTCTGAGCCGACTCGATCTTAAAAAGAAAAAACCACAGATCCTGGTGCTCACACCCACCCGCGAACTGGCCCTGCAGGTTTCTGAAGCGATCCGCACCTATGCACGCCACCTGCCTGGGTTCCAGGTCCTGCCGGTTTACGGCGGCCAGAGCATGAGCCAGCAACTGCGGCAACTGCATCGCGGCGTCCACGCCGTGGTCGGAACCCCCGGACGCATCCAGGATCACTTGCGCCGTGGCACCCTGAACCTTACGGATCTTGCATGTGTTGTCCTTGATGAGGCCGACGAAATGCTACGCATGGGCTTTATCGATGATGTCGAGCA
Organism: Desulfuromonadales bacterium; assembly: GCA_014860225.1. Taxonomy (GTDB): domain Bacteria; phylum Desulfobacterota; class Desulfuromonadia; order Desulfuromonadales; family BM103; genus M0040. The sequence continues at coordinate 26,340 of JACZKE010000023.1, read as the reverse complement.
GATCCTGAAAGATACACCTGCAGACCGGCAGACGGCCCTCTTCTCGGCAACCATGCCGAAAGAGGTTTTAAGAATTGCTCGCCGGCATATGAAGGATCCTGTCGAGATCCATATTAAGGCAAAGACGTCAACCGTTGATACGATTGTTCAGCGCTTCTGGCAAGTCAAGGGACTCCACAAGCTGGACGCTCTGACACGGATTCTCGAGGCGGAAGAGATCGAAGGCATGCTTGTCTTCGTGCGCACCAAGACAGCAACAGTTGAACTTTCGGAAAAACTTGAATCGCGCGGATTCTCTTGTGCGCCGTTAAACGGCGACATGACCCAGGCACTGAGGGAGAAAACCGTGGCTGGGTTAAAAGATGGGACTCTTGACATCGTGGTCGCCACCGATGTCGCCGCCCGCGGGTTGGATGTGAAACGCATCAGCCATGTCATCAATTACGACATCCCTTACGATACAGAAGCCTATGTTCACCGTATTGGCCGAACGGGCCGCGCTGGCCGCGAAGGGCAGGCGATTCTGTTTGTCGCTCCCCGGGAAAGACGTATGCTGGCTGCCATCGAACGGGCGACCCGCCAGCCAATCACGGCAATGAGCCTGCCGAGCCGCAAGGACATTTCCAACCGCCGCACCGACCTCTTCAAGGAACAGATTGCCGAGGCGATGGAGTCACAGGACCTGGAATTCTTCGAGGAGCTGATCGACAACTACCAGCACCAGTACGATGTCGGCCTGCGCAGATTGGCCGCAACCCTTGCTTATCTGGCCCAAAAAGACAAACCGCTGCAGATTGACGAGAGTGCTGTTGACGAAGAAGAGACAGCCCCTGTCGAGGACTCAAAGTATTCCGAGCGAAGCCGTGCTGTTCCTTCCGACACCAAATTTGCACGTTACCGGATAGAAGTCGGACGCATCCACGGTGTGGAGCCGAAGCATATCGTCGGTGCGATCGCCAATGAGGCAAACGTGCAGAGTCGTGACATCGGACAGATCAAGATCCTTCAAGATCACAGCCTCGTTGATTTGCCGCAAGACATGCCCTCGGCGACCTTCCGCCAGCTGCAGAAAGTCTGGGTTTGCGGGCAACAGCTACAGATCAGCCCCGCCGATGCAAGATTCCCGACAAAGGCCGAGAAACCGAAATTCAAGAGCGGCACAAAAAGCGGCGAAGGGAAAACCTTCAAACCGGGTGGCAAGAAACCACCACGCAGTCGGCAAGAGCGGCAGAAAAGTTGATGATCAACTTTGACCTGGAGGATCACGATTACATTGAGCTGCACAGCCTGTTGAAAGTAACCGGACTCACCGAGAGCGGCGGCATCGCCAAACTTCTGGTTGCCGATGGTCTGGTCAGGGTTGATGGCGAGGTAGAGTTGCGTAAACGCTGCAAGATTCGTCCAGGCCAGACTGTCGAATTAAACGATCAGCAGATTGTTGTCCGTTGATTATGGAAAACGCGCGGTCACCCGGGCCTACTTGTAAATGCCCGCGCCAACAAGCATATCGGTAAAACCAACGCGACGTATATAGGTGAACTTGTCAACCGCCTCGCGACTGTTAGGCTTTGTCCACATGTACCAGGTCCAGCCTTCGCCATTGTTTCTGGCGATGTTAACAAACTCGACAAAGATCTTTTTGGGCTTATCTTTGCTCTTGTCAGTGACATGGAAGAGAGGACCCTTTTCAGTCAACTGGGGGATCATCGGATGAGCCAGCATGTTGCCCTCAAAATCCATCAGGAACACATAAGTATTCTTCCAGACAAACTGGCCATCAGACTTGGCGATTTCGGCGATGCCGGCCTCTTTATTCGTCAACAGCAGCGCTTCGGCCTTTTTGCACATTTCGATGATTTCCGGACGTGTGGCATCCTCTTCAGCCAGCGCTACTACCGGCAGCAGAATTAAAATCTGCAACAGCACCGCCAGATATATTACTTTACTTTTCATTGCTTTACTCCTTGAAAGTCGAGATTGAGCACTCGTGAAACACTCGTGATTAACTTGGTTTACTCTGCCCTTGTTAACCCAACTAAAAAGCTAGGTCTTTACGGCGCAGAATCCTACTTTATATCCTGTTATTTGTAAACTTCATTATTGCGCAATGTAAGGTTTCACGCCAGGGGAGACCTTGCCTTTGGTAAAGAAAACCGGTTGACAGCCTGAAAACCCTGTGCTATTTAAGGTTGGTTTTAACCCCAGGTGTATTCTGTATACAATTATTATGGCCGACGACAAACGTCAACTCATGAAATCTCTGAGCTTTTTATCAAGCATCGGGATATCTATGGTTGCGGCTTCATTCATCGGCTTGTTTATTGGATACTATCTGGACAAATGGTTGGGAACAACACCCTGGATGACCCTGATCTGGCTTGGTTTCGGCATTGCATCGGGATTCCGCAACATCTTCATTCTGACCCGACGCGCAATGCGCGAGCAGGAAAAGGATCAAGATACGAAGTACGATGGATCAGATTGAGTTGCTGCCAGCACAACTGGCGCGGCGCAACTGGATCATTCTTGCTCTTTTGTTACTCGGCAGCCTGCCATTCGGTAATTTCGCCTTGAGCACCGGGATTCTGGTTGGCGGACTGGTCGCAATCGGTGGCTTTCTCTGGTTGCGGCGCTCCCTGAGTCAGCTGCTGGAACAGCCGACAGCCGGTGCACGCTTCCGCTACCAGTTTGGTTACTTTGTTAGATTGTCGGCATTGGTGGTGGTTCTGGCTATTCTGGTTGCAATCGTAAAAATCCATGCCGTCGGCTTGATCATCGGTCTCTCGGTAGTGCTCATCAACCTGTTCTTGATGACAGCACAACGCGCCTTTAAGTAAAGGAGGCTTTAAGCACCATGATACATCCTTTTATTTTCCTTGAATGGCTTGAGCACCAGTTGAACCTGCACATCGGCAACCATGTCACCTATACTTGGTTGGTCATGGCACTGCTGATCCTCCTTGCGGTTCTGGTTAAGCGCAGCATCAAAACGGTTCCGAGCGGACTGCAGAATTTCTTCGAGCCGATAATCGACGGCATTGAAAACATGATCGAAGAGACGATGGGCCACAAAGGGAAGGCTTATTTTCCCCTGATCGCCACCATCGCTTTCTTTATCCTGGCCTCGAACCTGATTGCTCTGATTCCGGGATTCTTCCCGCCGACAGCCAACCTCAATACCAATGCTGCAATAGCGCTGACGGTTTTCGCCATGACCCACATCATCGGCGTTAAAGAGCATGGCATCGGCTATTTCAAACACTTTTGCGGCCCGGTTATCTGGCTGGCTCCGCTGATCGTGCCAATTGAGATTGTCGGCCACCTGGCCCGCCCACTGTCACTGACCCTGCGTCTGTTCGGCAATATGTATGGCCACGAGATCGTGCTTATGATCTTCTTCGGCCTGGTGCCATTCCTGCTGCCACTGCCGATGATGTTAATGGGCGTCCTGGTCGCATTCATTCAGACTTTCGTTTTCATGCTGCTGGCCATGATCTACATTGCCGGTTCGCTTGAAGAAGCTCACTAAACCCGGATGTTCCGGGTTTGCGTCCTATAACGTATAGGAAAACAAAAACAGGAAGTTGCATTTAAGGAGTAGTCACATGGAATTTTTTGCATGGTGTGTTGTCGCTGCCGGTATCGGCATGGGTCTCGGTTCCTTCGGAACAGGTATCGGTCAGGGTCTTGCCATTCAGAAGGCTGTTGAAGGCGTTGCCCGCAATCCCGGCGCAAGCGGTAAGATCATGACGATTATGCTGATCGGCCTGGCAATGATCGAGTCTCTGGCAATCTACGTATTCGTTGTTGCCATGATCATCCTTTTCGCCAACCCCTTCACCGACACTGTTGTGCAGTTGCTCAACAAGTAAATCGGCTTTTAGACGCAATAAAGGGAGCAGCCACCAGGCTGCTCCCTTTTTCATTATGAACTGTTCTTGGCGTCAGCCTTGCCTACCAACCTCTATTGCGCATGATCCGCATGACCAGCACACCGAAAACGGAGAGGATGATACCGATGGCAAAAGCCATGTAACCGATCCCGCGAGCTTCACCCCAATTCCACAAATCCTGACCGCCCATGATACCGATCATGACCAGTCCGGCCATGATCAGAACCCCGCCTGTCACATACATAGTCAAGGCAACACCTGCAAGAACCCACCCGCGCCATTTCTGTGTCATCGCCACAACTCCTGAACCGCTGAATTTGCGGCATACTAGCGCCTTTTATTTCGACCAGACAAGAAATTTTTCCGACGTATTGAAAAAACATACGGGTGTATATTTAAAATATTTTTCTTAGCGATCTTTCACGATTGACTTTTAATACAGCCTATGTTAAACCATTTTTAATCTTACTTTGTATACAATCCCTTATCTGTCAACATTGTTATTTTATTCGGTTTTTTCTGTTTTTAAGCATCGCAAACATTACTATTTTGAGCTTATTCCAGCCCTCTCCGACTTGAAAAGATAGAAGACCACAGGAGGTCAAACTATGAACTGCAGAATCCTTGCTTTTTTGCTGCTCGCTATGGCCCTGCTTATGCCGACCGTTCCGGCACTGGCAGAAAGCGGCATGGCTATCGCTCCCGAAGTCTGCCTAGAATGCCACGATGACGTGGTTTCTCCAGTTGCTTATGGAGCTTCCGTGCATGGCCAAAACGCCTGTACCAGCTGTCACATCGAAGTAACCTCCATCGACGCGCATATAGCCGGTGATGTCATGCCCGGAGAACCCAAATGCGTGCGCTGCCACAAGAAAGAAACCAGCGAACACTATTCCAGCGTCCATCAGTTGAACGAAGTGACCTGCGCTGCCTGTCACGATGACATCCATACCCACACTTACTGGCAGGGTGACAAAACCAAAGTCATCGCCAAGTGCACCGGTTGCCATGATGATCACGAAGATTATCTCGACTCGGTTCACGGCAAGGCCGTTATCGCCGGAAACCAGGATTCTGCAGCCTGTCATGACTGTCATGGTCTCCACAAGATCGAGCAGCTGGGAGAGCCCGACAGCCACATCAATCGCGAATTTCACACCAAGGTCTGCCTGGGATGTCACGCTGACCAGGAGATGATGGCACGCAACGGCGTATTTAACGTTGCCGTGGATACTTACATGAACAGCTACCACGGCAAAAACTTCAAGCTTGGCTCGCCGGACAAGGTTGCTGGCTGCGCCGACTGTCACACTGCGCACAACGTGCTGCCCGAGGGAGATCCTGCTTCAAGCGTCAACGAGGCAAATCTGGTCGGGACCTGCGCCCAGTGTCACCCCAATGCTACACCCCTGTTTACCAAGTTCAACTCCCATGGCGACATGACCGACCGCGAGAACTACCCTATCAGTTACTGGACTTATGTCAGCATGACCGGACTGCTGGTCGGCACCTTTGCCGTATTCTGGATCCACACTCTACTCTGGATGATCCGTGGTTTTGTCGAAAACCGTCAAAAGCTGGCAGATGGTCATCTCGGTAAAACCGAGCATCACATCAGCGAGCCGCACAAGCAGTACGTACGCTTCAAGGCCCGTCACATCTTCCTGCACCTGACTGTCATCATCAGTTTTCTTGGCCTGACGCTGACCGGGATTCCGCTCAAGTTTGCTGGTCAGCACTGGGCCATGACGATGATGGACTTCTTCGGCGGCACATACTATGCCGGCCTGATCCATCGCGGCTGTGCGATCCTGACCTTCTACTATTTTGTTTCAGCTTTGATACTGAGTTTCGACTTTCTCTTCCTGAGCAAGAAGAAAAGTTCGGGTGACATGTGGCTTACCCGCTTGTTCGGACCAGACTCACTCTGCCCGAACCTGCGGGACATCCGCGATGTCATCGGCATGGTACGCTGGTTCCTCTTCCTGGGACCGAAGCCGACCTTTGAGCGCTGGACCTACTGGGAAAAATTTGACTTCCTGGCGGTCTTCTGGGGCATGTTCGCTATCGGCGGATCGGGTCTGATGCTCTGGTTCCCGGAATTCTTTGGATACTTTCTCCCGGGCTGGATGTTCAATGTTGCCACGATCGTGCACTCCGACGAGGCCTTGCTGGCAACAGGCTTTATCTTCACCGTGCACTTCTATAACACGCACGGTCGACCGGAGAAATTCCCGATGGACTTCGTTATCTTCAACGGTCAGATGGCCAAGGAGGAGTTCATTGAAGAACGTGGTGACCAGTGGCGCCGCTACGAAGAGGAAGGAATAACAGATGAATACATCTGTAAGAAGGTAAGCGGCCCTGTCTACGACTTCTGCCTCAAGACCTTTGGTTATATTGCCCTCTTTACTGGTATTGCCTGCCTTTTCCTCATGATATTCGCCTTCATGGCTGGCGGCGGGCACTGATATTCGCCCATAGGTAGAAAATCAGTGAATCAGGGGGCTGCCGACAGGCAGTCCCCTTTTTTATGCGCAAAGCAACGACTCTGCGTCATGTTCACTCATTGGCCATACATAGGGTACAAGACCTTTCTGTTGCATTCATTCGTATAATGTGTATTATACGGAGGTTTCTCGTCAATTTAATCCCCGGCTGGCACAAATATTAAATGCAACATTTTTACCGAGGTGCAGATCATGCTTAAAAACGTATTTGACTGGTGCAAGCGACACATCGTCCTCTTCACTATAGCTGCAGTGGTGTTTGTCGTCATGTTCGGCTTCATCAATGTCCAGATTCTCCATATGACTTCAGAACCGGAATTCTGCCACCTCTGCCATCCTGCGCAGGGCTTCGGTCCTCTGGCTGAAGTAGATTCCTGGGAGCACTCGGCCCATGGTGATGCCGGCGTTTCCTGTCTTGATTGTCACGGCCGCCCTGGACTCATTGGCTATGCAAAAGCCAAACTTGGCGGGCTGAAGGACACTTACATGCAACTGACCATCTCCAGGGAAGAGAAACTTGAGATCTTGTCGAATCCGCATGAGGACCTGGTTCCTTCATGGCACTGCCTCTACTGCCACTCTGACGAAGGCAACAAAATTGTTCGAGAGACCACCAGGGGGCCGATGAAACTCGTCAACATGCGTATGCTCGATGATGTAGTTAATCCGGAGTTCCGCGAGCGCAAGGGGTTGGCGGATATTATGGAAGAAGACTACGTCGGTGGCGTCCATTTCGACCATAGTCTGCATATCGAGGAGTTCGATCTGACCTGCCGGGACTGTCATTTCGGTGTTGTACACAATCCGGCAACAGCAACGGATCGAATGAACTTCTGCCTTACCTGCCATGCCGATGCCGGCGGCGACGCCCCGCAGATGGCTGATTGCAAAGTCTGCCACGAAACCCAGGTAGCCATGAACGAAGGGACCGGGGTAGAAGGCATCGAGACAATCCCGAGCCTGATGTACGGCGATGCGGCAGACATGACCTGCACCGACTGCCATACCGGCGTTACTAAAGGGGTTTTCCGTCCTTCTTCTGCAACCTGCACCGACTGCCACGATGATGATACGTACAAAAGCATTTTCAATGAGTGGGCAGAGACAACCAAGGCACGCATTGAAACGCTTAAAGCAGTACGCGTTGAAGTGGAAGCCGCCCTGCTTGATGCTGATGCGGCCAAACGCAACACAGCAGAGGCCTGGGCAACCTATGAGCAAGCACTTCGCAACCTCAAGTTCGTACGTAATGATGGCACCAACGGTGTCCACAACTATGAATACGTTACAGCCATTCTCGACAGTGTCGCAGCCGATTTCAAGAAGGTCATGACGCAGCTTGATTCCGTCTGGTAATTTATCGGGCTCATAAACGGGGAGGAGGCGGGGTTACTCCCGCCGTCCTCCCCGGATAATGCACGCCTGCCTCAAATTTCCTCGAACCGGTTCAACTCGATGTTCTTGCGCGTCCTCTCCGGATCAAAAACCCGTCCATTCATGACAATATAGACTCCCGCGGGAAGAATCTGTGCCGCCGTCATTGCGCCGGCGACGTTAAACACGGCATCTGTAAAGCGGAAGCGCGCAGGCTGCATTGCCCCGGTCAGAACGATGGTTTTGCCAGGGATATCGGTCAGTGCTTTGGCCGTTACGATCATGGTGTCGGTGCCATGAGTGATGACGATGTGCGAAGCTGTTGAGTTCTCTACGGCCTGCCTGACCACCTGCCGGTCCTCATCAGTCAACTCAAGGCTGTCTTTGCGCAATAGCGGCACCACCTGGTAATCGATGCTCAGGTTGGCTTCGCGCAAGACTTCGAGAATCTGTGGTTCACCTACCTCGAAGGTACTTTTGGCGTCGAAATAGATCTTGTCAATAGTGCCGCCGGTTGTAAATATTTCAAGCCGCATGAGTTGCCTTTTTTCTGCTTAAGAAGGCTGTTGCTGAGCCGATTGCCGACAATTGTTCTCTTATTATACTAGCAGCCTGTCGGACTATCCATGAGCCGGTTGCAAATCCGGCTGTTTGGCCCATATTTTAGCTCCTTTTGAGTCCATAGCTACGGCTATGAACCTGCAAATAAGCTAAAATCTGTTCTCAAACATCCAGGTTTTCGCTTCGGCCCGTATAGTTCGACAGGTTGCTAGCGATACAAGCTTGCTGCTTTATCAAAAGGGAAAATACCAACAGAAAGGGCGCCCGAATGGGCGCCCAGTCTGTTGACCATATTTACTCAGTGTTCAGGCCTGCGGACCAGCCTGTGTATAATCAAAGTCATCGTTGTCTGTAATGTATTTCTTGAAATTCTGAATGAACATGCCGGCGAGCTTGTTGGCGGTGTTATCAAAGTTCTCCTTGTCAGCCCAGATGTTGCGGGGATTCAGAAGTTGCGCATCAACACCAGGCAGCGTTTTGGGGATGTTGAGACGAAACCAGCGGGTCTGATCGAATTCGACATCATTGATGCTGCCGTCGAGAATCGCGTTGATACAGGCGCGGGTCGCCTTGATGCTCATACGACTGCCAACACCGTAACCGCCACCGACCCAGCCGGTGTTAACCAGATAAGCATTGACGTTGTGTTTCTCCATCTTCTCGCCGAGCAGTCTTGCATACACTGTGGGGTGAAGCGGCAGGAAGGCCTCGCCGAAGCAGGCGGAGAAGGTCGCCTGTGGTTCAGTGACGCCACGCTCGGTGCCGGCGACCTTGGCGGTGTAGCCGGAGAGGAAGTAGTACATCGCCTGCTCCTTGGTCAGCCTAGAGACCGGCGGCAGGACGCCGAAAGCATCACAGGTGAGGAAGATGATGTTCTGCGGGTGTCCACCCTTTAGGCTGGGGTCGTGGTTTTCAATATGCTCAATCGGGTAAGAGACCCGGGTATTCTCAGTCTTGGCTGCACTGTCGAAATCGATGATACCGTCGTCGTCTGCGACGACATTCTCCAGCAGTGCATTGCGCTGGATGGCTTTGTAGATTTCCGGCTCATTCTCGGCACTTAAATTGATGGTTTTTGCGTAGCAACCGCCTTCGAAATTGAAGATGCCGTCCTCATCCCAACCGTGCTCATCGTCGCCAATCAGTTTACGCTCCGGATCCGTGGAAAGAGTGGTTTTACCGGTGCCGGACAGGCCGAAGAAAAGTGCGACGTCACCTTTGCTGCCCACATTGGCCGAGCAGTGCATGGAAAGGATCCCCTGCAGCGGCAGCCAGTAGTTCATCATGGTGAAGATGCCCTTTTTCATCTCGCCACCGTACCAGGTGCCGCCGATGATGGCCACGTTCTTCTCAATGTTGAAAACGATGAAGACTTCGGAGTTGAGGCCATGCTGCTCCCACTTCTCGTTGGCCAGGCTGCAGGCGTTGTAAACGGTAAACTGCGGAGCAAATTCTTCGAGATCACTGTCTGTCGGCCGGATGAACATGTTTTTAACAAAATGCGACTGCCAGGCGAATTCAGTAATAAAACGGACCGAAGTACGGGTTTTTCCATTGGCGCCGCAAAAGCCATCAGTGACATAAATGTCTTTGCCGTCAAGGTGATCCATGACTTCCCTGTAGAGCTCGTCGAAGACCTCTGGTGCCATGGCTTGATTGATCTTTCCCCAGGCTATATTTTCGAATGACGGTTTCTGGTGGACAAAGTACTTGTCCTTGGGTGAGCGGCCTGTGAACTTGCCTGTATCCACCATCATGGTACCATTTTCAGAAACGGTGCCTTCGGCATTGCTGGTTTCCAGTTCAAACAACTCATCATAACTGAGATTGTGCCGGACTGTGCCAATGCTTTTTAGTCCGAGTTCCTGGGCGCTAAGGTTTTGCATGGTGAGACTCCCCTGGGTTCGCAGAAGATCAGCTCTTCCACCGGTGTTGACCTGACTCATGTTATGTAAAAAGAAGAGGCTTGTCACTGAAACACTTCAGGGACAAGCCGGACAATAATGACTCTTTCAGACTCCATTTTATTACCATTACGGTTACCTATAAACTGTCTATGCCTAAAAATCAACAGGTTCGTCGAAACGAGTCTATGAGCAGAGACAGTGTTCTACTTTGAGCCAAGGCAGTGCGAGTGCGGCACTTTACCAAATTTAGCCAGATTAAAAAAGGAAAAATTTAGCTAAAACATGGGTGCCGCAATAAACCTGCTTTCTTCAGTTCCTTTGACGGTTCAGTGTGCTCTGGCCTGCAGGTAGGCCACGATTTGCCAGACCTGCTCTTCGCTGAGATGCGCGCCCCATGCAGGCATGACAGAGCCTTGCGAGCGGTAGGGTTCGACGGTTTTACCTGTCTCTATTCGCCAGTAAAGATAAGCCGGGTCGGCCTCCCGATATCGTGCATCAGTGAAATCCGGCGCCGGCGGATTAAAGAATTCCGCCCGCTCAAATCGTCCCTCGCTCGGTTTGCCATGGCAGGACGCGCATTTATCACGGAACAATTCATGCCCGGCACTCACCGCTGCCGGATTTTTTTTAAAAGTTTCCGGCATCTGGCGTTGAGGATAATCGGCCTGATTATCACTGCAAGCGTAAAGCAGCAGAGTCGCGAGGATCGTTAACCGCAACAAGATTCTGAGGAAGTCCTTAGCGCCTCTCACTTCCCGCCTGTCTTCTCATATTGGATTCCCCATCCCTGCAACTCCTTGAGCACGTGGATTACAACCGGTTCGACGGCTGCAGACAGCGTTGCCGTCAGTTCTGTGCCCATCTCAATGCATTCCGGCTGAACACCCCAGACGACCAGGTTGCGGGGAGCGTGACCTTGCATCTCTGCGACGGCAAGTAAATCTTGCAGGCCCATCTGGTGGACCGAGAGCTTGCTGGCAAATGCCCGCGGCACCTCGTCACCTTCCAGGCGGAAGATCTTGCCTGGCTCGTCCCGCATGTCGAGGGCGTCAATGATTAACAGGGAGTCTACATCTTCAAGGTAGGGCAGCAGATCAAGACCTAAAGTACCACCATCAAGCAGCTGCACCGGATCCGGGAAATGGTAACGGGATGCAAGTGTTGTGACCACTTTCACCCCGAAGCCATCGTCAGTCATGATCGTATTACCCAGTCCAAGGACCAGGATTGACATCAAAGATCCTCCGGTTCTATATATCGGTAGCCACTGAAAATACCACTCATGGTGCCGTTGCGTTCTTTGATGTCCATCAACCAGCCACTGTAGACGTGATTGATGATAAAACCGATCAGCAGCCACATGACACCGTGATGCAGCATACGCATCCACTGGTTGCCGACCAGGACATTGAGACCGCCGAGGATGCTGTCCCAGAAACCGCCCGGAGCAAACTGTCCATACATGGCGAAGCCAGAAACAATCTGGAAGATAAAGAGGGCAAAGATGCCGAGATAGGCGGTTGCCGCGACCGGATTATGGCCGACCTCGTAAGAGATCCGCTTGCCGGTGAACGTGTAGTAGCGGAACATCTTGATGAAGTTCTTACGCCCTTCAACAGTCAGCCAGGGGAAGAAAGCTCTCCATGAGGCATGATGGTTGCCGATAAACATCCAGAGAATGCGTGCTGCCACCGACACTGTGAAGAGATAAGCAAAAGTAAAGTGCAAGAAACGCATCCAGCCCATGATGTACATTGAGCTGTCCGGCGCCGTCATGAACGGGCTGCCGATATAGAAACCGGTGATCGACAGCATGAACATGGAGAAGACGTTGATCCAGTGGGTGATGCGAACCGGCCATTCCCATACATAATAGATCCTTAGCATGGTGTGCTCCTCCTTTCTTAGAGGGCTCGAACCTTGACGATCTCAGTGCCTTTGCCGTCAAGGACGTGCACGGCACAGGCCAGGCAGGGATCGAAGGAGTGGATGGTCCGCAGAATTTCCAACGGTTTCTCCGGATCAGCAATCGGGGTGCCAATGAGCGCTGATTCGTAGGGGCCCATCTGCCCGGCAGCATCACGGGGACCAGCGTTCCAAGTCGAGGGTACAACGGCCTGGAAGTTGGCGATCTTCTGGTTCTCGATGCGGATAAAGTGACCGAGGGCACCGCGCGGCGCCTCATGATAGCCGAAGCCCTGAGCTTCTTTTGGCCAGGTTGACGGATCCCATTTCTCCTTGTTGAAAACATCGAGAATGCCTCGCCCCATGTTATCGGCCAACTGATCGAGCCAGAGTTCATTCTTCTGGGCGAGCAACAGGGCATCGACGCCGCGGGCGGCAGTACGTCCGAGCGTCGAGAAGAGCGCTGCAGGCGGGGCGCCGAGTGTCTTCAGAACGAAATCAACGGTGTCCTTGACTTCCGGAACACCGGAGGCATAGGCGACCAGAATGCGCGCCAGCGGGCCGACTTCCATCGGCTGGTCCATGTAGCGCGGTGACTTGACCCAGGAGTATTTACCATCGGTGTCGAGAAGTTCGTAGGGAGGTTTCGGCCCGGTGTAGTTATGGTTGGTCTCACCCTTGTAAGGGTGAAGACCCTTGTCATCTCCCGAGGTGTAGTTGTACCAGGAGTGGGTAACATATTCGGTGATCTTTTTCTCGTCCATCTCCATGACATTGGCCAGATCCTTGCCCATGATGACGCCGCGCGGGAAAAACAGGCTGCCGGTGCCGGGACTGTTGTCCATGGGGAAGTCGCCGTAGGAGAGATAGTTGCCCACGCCGCTGCCGATGCCAGCCCAATCGAGATAGGCCGGGGCCACTGCCAACAGGTCAGGGATGTAGACCTGCTCGACAAAAGCGCGCGACTTGCGCAGCAGTTTGCGGATGTAAGCGATCTTGTCAGCGTTGATGGCGTTCTGGCTGTCGGGATCGACCGGGATCGACATCCCGCCGACCAGGAAAGTCTGCGGATGCGGGTTCTTGGAGCCCAAAATGGCGTGGATCTTGATGATGTCCTTCTGCCATACGAGGGCTTCCAGGTAGTGGGCGACAGCCATCAGGTTGGCTTCGGGCGGCAGTTTGTAGGCGCTGTGTCCCCAGTAGGCGTTCTGGAAGGGGCCGAGACGACCGGTGCCGGCAAAAGCAGCGAGCTTGTCCTTGACACCCTTGAAGTAGGTGACACTCGAGTTCGGCCAATTGGAGATCGATTGGGCAAATTTGGCTGTCGCTGCAGGATCGGCCTGCAGGGCGCTGGTGATATCGACCCAGTCGAGAGCATGCAGGTGATAGAAGTGTATCACATGATCATGCACGTTCTGGATGCCCATGATCAGGTTGCGGATCAGGCGGGCATTGTCAGGGATCTGGATATTCAGGGCATCTTCCACGGCGCGAATACTGGCCATGGAATGCACTGTGGTACAGACGCCGCAGAAGCGCTGGGTAAAATGATGTGCATCGCGGGGGTCGCGCCCCTTGAGAATCGTCTCGATACCACGGAAGGCCGTAGATGAACTCCAGGCATCAACAATCTTGCCACCGTCGATCTGTGCTTCGATACGCAGGTGGCCTTCAATACGGGTTATTGGATCAACGACAATTCTTTGAGCCATCGGTTAGTCCTCCTTTACGACCTTGTCTTCTTCCATGGCATCACCCTTGCGGAAGCAGCTTGCAACCCCATGGATGCCGAAGGCCAATGCGGTGGCCGCCGCCAGACCGATACCAATCTTGTCGGCCGTATCCTCGATTCCAAAACCGGGCACCTTGGGAAGACGCCGGTAGAAAGGACTCATGGTGTCCCAGAAACCCGGCTCCGAACAGCCGATGCAGCCGTGACCGGCCATAACCGGCCAGGAGATTCCTTCGTTGTAACGGACAGTGGGACAATTATGGAAGGTCTCCGGACCCTTGCAGCCGAGCTTGTAAAGGCAGTGGCCCTGACGATGTCCGGGGTCGCCGAAGGACTCGGCATATTGGCCGGCATCGAAATGGCCGCGTCGCTCGCAATTGTCATGAATGCGCTTACCATATGCGAACTTCGGCCGGCCCAGGCGATCGACCGCCGGCAGCTTGCCGAACGTCAGGAAATGCACGATGGTGGCCGTCAGGTTCTCGGCGTTGACCGGGCAGCCTGGCAGATTAACGATCGTCGCACCCGGCACCAGGCTGCTCACTGAAACCGCATTGGTCGGGTTCGGTGCGGCAGCCGGAATACCGCCAAAGGTGGCGCATGTGCCGACGCAGATGGTGGCGGCGGCATTCTGCACCAGTTTCTTGCAATCTTCCATGGCGCTATGTCCGCCGATCGTGCAGTAAGCACCGTCGGCCCCGGTGGGAATCGAACCTTCGACGATCAGGATATACTGCCCCTTGTATTTCTCCATAGCCTGCAGCTTGTTTTCTTCTGCCTGGTGACCGGCGGCGGCCATAATCACATCTGCATACTCGAGGGAGATCAGGTCAAGAATGATTTCGCCGGCAGTCGGTTGGTTGCCGCGCAGGAAAGCCTCCGAATCACCGGAGCAGCTCTGATATTCCGCCCAGATCACCGGTGGACGATTGTCCTCGACAGCCTGGGCGACCTTGGGCAGCATCGAGATCGGCAATGCCAGGGCCGCTGTCGTCGCAGTACAGAACTTGATAAAGTCGCGGCGGCTGATCCCTTTGGCCTCCATGCGCAGGAGAATCTCTTCGGGAATCGAAGGGGTAACGACATCCAGGTCAGTTTTCATTGAGCGACCTCCTTCCGTTTCAAATCAAACGTACAAACGTTGAAATTTCAATATATTTTCATATTTAACTCAGGTTTTTTGGAGGAGAGGGTTCCTGTCTTGATAATCTTTAAAACATTGTTTTGTCAAGAAAAAACAAAAAGAATTTCTAATCAACCTGCTGAGACCACCGTGGCGAATGATCACTGCTATCCGGAGTTTCCGGATGGACACTAATTAGACTTGTGTAGTTAATCTTAACTTATATTTTTTAAAGCGCCAGATTGCTCATTTAATTCTTTCCTACTCTTGTTATTGTTTCTCGCTGGTATAAATTTAAAGACGGAACGGTGAAGGAGGTGCAGCCATGCAACGTAATGTAGCAATAATTGGCATCAGCCGGAAATGCTGGCTGTGACCATTGGCAACAGCTTTCTGCTGCTCGAACACACGGCGGATATGGGCATTGAGGCTCGGGCCGGCTCTTACAAAGGGCTCCTGGAGGCAATGGCACAGGGTCTGACAGCAATGATTTATGGTGACAGCCCTGCTGCAGCTGTGGTTACTGCAAAAATTTTGGTGCGCGCCGAAGATCCGGTGGAATTACTGGTGAGCTGGCTGAACGAGGTCGTCTACTGGTGTGAAAAGGACAACCTGGTGCCGGCAGTATTCCAGGTCGAGCCAATCAGCGACGTTGAGCTAAGGGCTGTTTTATCCGGGGAGGCTTTTGACATGAAGCGTCATGTTGTTGAACGCCAGGTCAAGTCGGTCACTTATCATCAGGCTTGCCTGGAAAAAACGCCCGATGGGTGGTATGCCCGCGTTTACGTCGATCTATAGGAAGGAATTATGACGGTCAAAGTCCAGCAGATCGATCAGTGCCGTTGGCGCATCCCGCGCGAAGGAGCCATGCGCACCGATGGCCTGGTTTTCGCTTCGTCGAAGATGATGGAGGACCTGCGCCACGATCAGGCGCTTGAGCAGGTCTGCAACGTGGCAACGTTACCCGGCATTGTCGGGCCTTCCATGGCCATGCCGGATATTCACTGGGGCTATGGCTTCCCCATCGGCGGGGTGGCAGCGTTCGACGCCGATGAAGGCGTAGTCTCCCCGGGTGGGGTCGGCTACGATATCAATTGTGGTGTCCGCCTGCTGCGCAGCAACCTGACAGCTGAAGAGATTCGCCCCAATCTCGGCCGACTGGCCGACGCGCTGTTCCTCAATATCCCTTCCGGGGTAGGCTCCCATCGCAGCGATTTCAAACTTTCCATCAATGAGGAGAAGCGCGTTCTGCTCAAAGGCGCGGCCTGGGCAGTTCAGCAAGGCTACGGTGATGCAGCCGATCTTGAATGCATCGAAGAACAGGGTGTAATAGCTGGAGCTGATCCGGAGATGGTCTCTGAGCGGGCTATCGAGCGGGGTCGCGCGCAACTTGGCACACTAGGTTCCGGCAATCACTTTCTGGAAATCCAGCAGGTCGAGGCGATTTATGATGAAGAGGCGGCCGGCGTGCTCGGCCTGCATTCAGGCCAGGTCACCGTCAGTATTCACACCGGCAGCCGGGGCTTTGGTTACCAGGTTTGCGACGATTATCTCAAGGTCATGCTCAAGGCAGCCCGCAAATACGGCATCACCCTGCCTGATCGCCAACTCTGCTGTGCTCCGCTGCAGAGCGACGAGGCTCGCGATTATATGTCTGCAATGGCTTGTGCCGCCAACTTCGCCTTCGCCAATCGCCAGATGATCACGGCAGGGGTGCGCGAGACTTTTGAGCGGGTGCTCGGCAAGGGACCAGCTGCCCTCCGCCTGGGCGTCATCTACGACGTTTGCCACAATATAGCCAAGTGGGAAGATCACACCGTCAACGGCAAACTTCGCCGCCTGTGCGTACATCGCAAGGGCGCGACCCGCGCCTTCCCGCCGGGGCATGCGGAGATCCCTGCGATCTATCGCAAGATCGGTCAGCCGGTGCTGATCCCTGGTGATATGGGTCGTTACTCCTACGTTCTGACCGGCACCGCTGGAGCCTACGAGGAAACCTTCGGCTCCACCTGTCATGGTGCCGGCCGGGTAATGTCGCGGCATGCCGCGAAAAAGGCAGCCCGCGGCCAGGATATTATCGGCGACCTGGCTGCACGCGGCATACTGGTACGGGCCGCCGGTCGTGCTACAGTGGTTGAGGAGATGCCTGCGGCCTACAAGGATGTCGCCGATGTCGTCGAGGTGGTGCAGCAGGCGGGGATCGGCCATATGGTGGCACGATTGAAACCGATGGCGGTCATCAAGGGATAAATATCCGAGATGCGTGGTATGAACAATCAAAAGCAAAGGCTTAATACGATGAAGGTTTTTCTGACCGGTGGAACGGGCTTTGTCGGTAGCGAGGTGTTGCGGCAGCTGGTGATGGCCGGGCATGTCGTGCGGGCCCTGGTGCGCAAGGGTTCTGAGGATAAACTCGCGGTTCTGGAGAATGTTGAAGTTTACCCGGGGGATGTCACCGAAGCCGCCAGTCTTGCCGATGCCCTGGCTGGATGTGATGCAGTGATCCACCTGGTTGGTATCATCCGAGAGTTTCCCAACCGCGGCGTCACCTTCAAGAGAATGCACGTCGAGAGCACAGAGAATATGTTGAACGCGGCTGCAGAGCAGGGAGTTCAACGCTATTTGCACATGAGCTCCAACGGTGTGTGTGAGGGTGGCAGCACTGCTTATCACCGTACCAAGTGGCAGAGCGAAATGCTGGTACGTGACAGCAACTTGGATTGGACGATCTTTCGTCCGTCGCTGATCTTTGGTCCAGGCAGCGAATTCGTCGATATCCTCATTACCCTGATCCGCAAGCTACCGGTCGTGCCGGTGATCGGCAACGGCAAATACCGTATGCAGCCGGTGGCTGTGGACCAGGTTGCGGCCAGCGTCGTCAAAGCCCTTGGGATGAGCGAAACCATTGCTAAGACCTATCAGCTTGGTGGTGGTGCCAGCTATAGTTACGATGAAATCCTCGATCTGACCGCCCGGGCTCTGGGGAAGGAGAAAGTCTGCAAAATTCATCAGCCGATCTTTATGATCAAGCCGATGGTCAAGATGATGCAAGGCTTTGATCAGTTTCCGATCACCGAGGATCAGCTGAATATGCTGGTCGAGGGGAATGTTTGTGATCCGGGTGAGTGGGCGAAGACATTTAACCTGAAGCCGATCAGTTATGCCGAAGGGGTTGGTGCTAGCCTGCAGAATAAATCCTGACATGCTCCACAATTCAGGGAGAGAGAAAACGGTTTTCTAAGCTGTTCAAGTATCTACGGCAATCCTTAGCCCGAGAGCAACCATCACCGTGCCGGTGATACCATCGAAAACTTGACCAACCCCCGGTCGCTGCAGCCAGTTGTTAAACTGTTTGACCATCAGGGCCAACAAACATTGCCAGATCATGGCGATGATGAAATGCAGTCCGGCAAGAAACAATGACTGCAGGAGCGCTGAGTGATCCGGGTTGATAAATTGCGGCAAAAATGCCATGTAAAAGACTGCTGTCTTGGGATTGAGCACATTGGAGAGCAATCCCTCCCGTAATGAACGCCAGCCTGAAAAGGCATCAACGTCTGCCTTGACCCCATTGGCGATCCCGGAAGGCTCCTGTGTCAAAACCTTGCGCCAACTACTGACTCCCAACCAGACAAGGTAGCAGGCTCCAGCCATTTTCAAGCCATTGAATGCCCATGCTGCCTGCAGCATGATCACCGAGATGCCCACCGCCGAGATGACAGCATGCACAAAGAGACCGGAACAGATGCCGAGACTGCTCACCGCTCCGTCGCGCCAACCACCGCGAACGGTGTTGCGGATGACCAGCATAGAGTCGACCCCCGGTGTGATAGTCAGCAGAGTGATGGCGACCAGATAGGTGATGAAGGCGGTAATTTCCATATTCACAGCAAACTGTTAAAGGTCAAAAGTGTTAGAGATCTTCATCTTCGGGCACTGAGGAGCTGAAGCTGTAAGATTCGACCACGTTCTGATCATCGAACCGGATCACCAGGTCGCGGGTAATCTTCATGCTGTATTCACCATAAGTCCAGGTGCGTTTGCCGTTCTCAAGTCCGGTCCGCCAGGGATCGCCAAACATCTGCCTGATCTCTGCACGGGTGGTTTTGTCGATTTCGATCTGGCGGACCTGCTTCACAGGGAAGGAACGTCCCATCGAAGGCATGCAACTGATGACCTGCAGGCTCAGAACGACAAGCAGTATCAAGGTTGTCAGCAGGCGAAGGATGCGCATGATTGATCTCCTAAATTCAAGGGAATAAACAGGTCATTACCACCATTTCCAGAGAGCCAGGACCAGAACAATCAGAAAGACGTTGATCAGATTCATGTAGGCCATGAAAAAAAACACTTTCTTATGATCGAAGCCGGTAGACCGTCTGGCTTTGGCAACGAGAGTGCCGACGACCGGCATATCGAGGACCTTACTTTCGTCATGCGGCGCCTGGGATAAAATGCTGGTTAAATCCATCCCGGCTTTGTGCCGGGCCATATGCGCGCCGTTTTTCCAGAGCCTGCTGTTAGTGACATCGTAAATTTTGCCTTGGTAGGCGAAATACGCCTGACGGCCCTCACTGCCGTCAAAGAAGCTTAACTCATCTTCTGTCATCTCACCACCCGTCGGCGTCGGCACAGCCCTTTTCTTCTTCAGCCTCGGGCCGATAAAGAAAACCACGAAGAATGCAGAGCAGGCCATAATCATAAAGAGACTGATCTTTATAAAGAGCAGCAGTCCAAAGCGGGTGGTAAAGAAAAACTCTACCGAGGGAACCCGGTAAAGGGTCAGGATAATGCCGGTGATCGCCATGGTCACAATCGATATCAGCCCCAGCCTGACCTCGCCACGGGGTAACCCTTGCGACGCGTAGGCCGGCTTGAGGATCAGGTGAACGTAGAGAATGGTACCGAACCAGAAAAAGCCGGTGAAAATGTGAATAAAGCCAACGATAAGCTTGAAGACGCGTGTCGGCGATGCGGCCGATTTTGTCTGAAACCGAGTGTCACCCGTGTCGGACGCTTCCTGCAGTGAGAGGAGATATCCTTCTCCGACAGCGGTCAGCTCACCGCCACCGGCGGAGTCAAGATGACAGTGCTGGCATTCCTTGTTGGTCTTCTCGGCAAGTTCTTCTGTGGCGAGAGTCTGCAGCGGCATGAAAAGCAGCAACAGAAGCGTGATAAACAGGGGGAGGCTGGTTTTCATGGGCCCTCTTCCAGAACGACTGGATTCATATAAAACTAAAGATGGTCGATACGTGCGATCAACACGCTTAAAATATAATACGAAGCACCAGGTAAGGCACAATGAAAAAGGTAAAGATGCAGATCTTGTAAAAAACCATCCCGGCGTAGTGGATGGTGTTGAAATTTTCGATCTGGATATTGTAGAACTTACTGTGCATCTTGTAGACCCAGTCATGAGCAAGAACGATAAAAAGAAACCACCAGAGCAGAATACCCATGTTCAATACCGCGCTCCATGCCAGTGCACCTCTAAGTAGCTCTACAGTCATATTGGCCTCCTCAGCCATGTATCCCTATGTAATTTGGGTTTGCTGACGCCGTTTCAGCTCCAACTGTTCGATAAACTTATCTGCGTCTTGCCTGTTTTTTATCTCCTGCGGAAGTGGGTGTGAGAATATCCGGTCAGAATAATGTTGACAAATCCGGTTATAGTTCATAAAACTGAAAACAGTTTTCAACTACAGATCAGGAGAAGCTAAGATTATGGCCAAATTCACAGGGCCCAAAGGTAAACTCGTCCGCCGTTTCGGCGTCAACATATTCGGCAACCCCAAGTACGACCGGCTACTCGACCGCCGCAGTGACGGTCCCGGGCAACACGGTGCCAATCGCTCGCGGCGCAAAGTCTCTGACTACGGTCAGCAGTTGGTCGAGAAGCAGAAGTTGCGGAACACCTACGGATTGCTCGAAAAGCCGTTTCGTCGGATCTTCCACAAAGCCCAGCAGATGCGTGGAGTTACCGGCGAGAACCTGTTGATTCTGCTCGAAACCCGTCTCGACACAGTAGTCTTCCGCGCCGGGTTCGGCAGCACACTGATGCAAGCGAGGCAATTGGTAAACCACGGCCACATCAGGGTTAACGACCGGCGGGTGGACATCGCCTCTTGCCGGATCAAGACCGGCGATGTCATCAACATTCGCGACAACGAAGGGTCCAGGTCTCTGGCAAGCCGCTACCTGATGGAAAGCCATCGCTTCGCTGGCACCGAGTGGTTCTCGATAGACCAACCAGCGTTGACGATCACGATCAAGCGAGTGCCACAGCGCGACGAGATTCGGGTCGCGGCCAATGAGCAGATGATCGTCGAACTCTATTCTAAGTAATCTTCCCATTTGTTTACAGGCTATTGCTCAAGTCAAGGATACGCCTATCATCTTCCACTTTTCTTCTGACTCTGTGTCGACTCGTGCGCTACCTTGTCTGGTGAGCCGGTGTGCGCCGCACAATCAAACCCGCCGATTGACGCAGAGATTGCGGAAAAGGACCGTTTCCAGACGAAAATTAACTCGGTTTCGTTGCGCTATAGACTGCGATTGTCCCATAAATGGTGTTGAAGGATTGCCGTTGCGACACATCGACAAATCCATTTTGTTCAAACAAAGTGATCAGCTTGCCCTGTACATTGGCCTGCGTGTTTTTGAAACCGTCGAGTAGTTGCACGGTCAAAAACAGTCCACGCATGCAGATATTGGCGGCTCGGCCCCAGTCGGCAAGGTGCAGCTCAGCGCCTGGCTTGAGAACCCGGAAAACTTCCTGAGTGGTTCGAACCTTGTCCTGCCAGGCAAGATGATGAAAGAACATGCTTGAAAGCACCCGGTCAAATTGTGCTGCGGGATAGGGCAGGTGATAGGATAGAGCTTGATCAAATGTCACCGAGACCTTGGCTTTATGTGCTTTGCGGGAGGCAATGGATATAATTCCCGGATCAGCATCAATCCCTGTCACCCTGGCTCGCGGCTGGCTCTGTTTGATCCAGATGGCCAAGGTGCCTGTCCCGGAGGCCAGATCAAGCACTTGCTGACCTGGTTCAAGTTGTGCCTGGCAGATAAGTGCCTGCTTTACCGTACGCTCACGACCGGTGGTACGGACGATGGCGTCGTAACAGGGAGTCAGGCAGTGAAACCCCATGGCCGGAACGTATTTGGATTCAGTGGGTTCCTGCATGACTGGGATATCCTTACCTGCTTGGCCTTCTCCGTGTTCTCGATTGCTCTGGCTGCGGCCCAGATTCGACAGTCAACCTTTAGGCAGGTTAGCTTCTTTTCGTTCGGAAAAGGGCTGTTACCATCCGGAAACGCCGGGCAATATAGACACAGTTTTGTTCGCAGCAATGGTCAGACCAGACTCACTAAATGGTCGTGTTCGCCGGGCTTGATCTTAAAGCTCCTGGGGTATTTTTTAAGTAATTCTGCGAAAGTTTTACACTCGTAATTCGATTCATCAAAGGTCGGATCGAGTCGCTTCACTATCGGTCTGATGGAGGCCTTGACAACCCACTCATCACCGGTTTTCTTGGTAATTTGTTTAATCGCCTTTGACAGAAGTTCAACCGGATCTTTGATCTGTATGGTATCCGATTCATCCTCTTCTGCCTGTTCATCTGCCTGGCTGTCGCTAACGAATGTTTCATAATATCTAAAGTCTGAACAACTGTTGGCCCAATGCTGATTGGTTGACGACTTACAGCCTATTCCAATCAAATCTTTCCCTGCAGCTTTTATTTTTTGTGCCAGAGGAATAAAGTCACTATCACCACCAATGACGATAATCGCAGAGATATGCGGGAACCTCAACACATCTTCTATGACATCAAGGGACAACTTGATGTCTGCCCCGTTTTTTGCTGATGCCCCCGGTGGGAATATCTGGATTAATTCGACGGCACATTTAAGTAAGGGATGACGATATTGAGCAAACCATTGCCAATTGCAATAGGCCTTATTGATCGCCACGTTGCCGTATGTTGTCGCAAAATCATAGAGCGCCTGAACATCGAGCAGCGGTTCTTGCTGTTTACTCCGGTTTTGAGTCCGCCCGTAAGCACCACTGCCATTGGCAGAGTCGTACAAACTGGCGTGAATATTTTCAAAGTCCCAATAGACCGCAACACTTTCTTTTCCCATGCTTTTTCCCTGTCTCATACGGTAGGTTGACGATACTTGACTGTGTGCAACCACACGAAATTAATTGGTTTTCGTCCGAAAACGGTCCTTTTCCGCAATCTCTGCGTCAAACCATATATTTTGAGTGTGCAAAGAAAAGCGCTATGCCTCGGCTCAACATAGTTGAGTTCCTTGATATCACCAAAGTTTGTTCGCTTCAAGATCAGAAGTATTATTGAGGTCACCCGGAGTTTTGGAAGTGCACCAAGCCAGCGCCATTCGAGTCAACATTTCCTTTCTTAAACAGGAGACTGCTCAGCACCCTCCTCGGGGACTCTATAAATTAGGTAAATTAGGCAAGATTCATTCTTTACTTTTAATCCGGGAGGAGCTACTTTAGCGTCCTCAACAACTAAGGATAAAATTATGTTTGAAGCACTGAGAGGTATTGCTTGTTTTGTGACAGTAACTGTCTCCCTGATTTATGGGACGAGAATAGCTTGGGTTTGTGGGAAAAAATGCGGTTTCAAAGAAAAACCTGAGGACAAAAAGCAAGCCCTGTCTGAAAGTGTTCCAGCTGCAGCAGTCGTCTACACTTTTGGTTTTCTGATAGTTTTCAGTCTTTTCCTGGATGGCTTTCTGACAATTCTCATCTCTTCACTTACGAGCTCCATATTGCTTTCTGGCTTTGTGGTGTCGATGGCTATGCCTGAGCTGAAGCGCAAACCATCCACCAAAAGATGAGGATGCGCGGGTAAGTGCAGCTGAAAAGGCCGAGACGGTCGTAGCCATCTCCAACAGCTTCTCTCCCGACTCGTCGTGAGGATCAGCTGGATACTGGTTCCTTGTGCGACACCCCGGTACCTCGACATGCAGATCGCTGCGATCGAACAGCGGCCCGATTTCCGCAGTCGAACATGGATTAATCGATCCGCCTCTGCTTATCGCCCCACATGGAAACTCAGCGTTATTGAAGAAATTTACAAGCCCCGGTTCGATAGCGAACCGGGGCTTGATGATCTTCCACCTACATACACACAGAAATCAGGTTTCAGAAGACCTGCGCAGACGTTCTTGTTCCGCTCAGGCGAGGTCGAAGCGGTCAAGGTTCATGACCTTGTCCCAGGCGGCGACAAAGTCGCCCACGAACTTCTCCTGAGAGTCCTTGCAAGCATAGACTTCTGCGAGGGCCCGAAGCTGGGAGTTTGCACCGAAGACCAGGTCGATGCGGGTGCCGGTCCACTTGAGTGCGCCGCTTTTGCGATCACGCCCCTCGAACAGATCGTCGACTTCCGGGGTCGCTTTCCAGGTGGTGCCCATATCGAGCAGATTGACGAAAAAATCGTTGCTGAGCGCTTCCGGCCGCTTGGTGAAAACGCCGTGTTGGGACTGGCCGACGTTGGCATTCAAGACGCGCAGCCCGCCGACTAAAACCGTCACCTCAGGAGCGGTCAGCGTCAGCAGCTGTGCCCGATCAATCAGCAGCTCCTCTGCCGACACCGAGTATTTCTTTTTGAGATAGTTACGGAACCCGTCCGCGGCTGGTTCGAGCACAGCGAAGGCTTCAACGTCGGTTTGCTCCGGCGTCGCATCAGTGCGCCCCGGAGAGAAGGGAACGGTCATCTCGTTCCCGGCGTTCTTCGCCGCCTGCTCGACCGCCGCGCAGCCACCAAGAACGATCAGATCGGCGAGGGAAACCTGTTTACCGCCGGACTGGCTACTGTTGAACTCCTGTTGGATACCCTCGAGGGTTGCAAGCACCTTCGCCAGTTGCTCCGGCTGGTTGACTTCCCAATCCTTCTGCGGGGCGAGCCGGATGCGCGCGCCGTTCGCGCCGCCGCGCATGTCGGAGCCGCGGAAGGTCGACGCCGAGGCCCAGGCGGTCGAGACCAGTTGGGAGACTGTCAGCCCTGAAGCGAGGAGCTTGCCCTTGAGGGCGGCGATGTCCTGCGCGTTGATTAATTCATGCGCGACCGCGGGAACCGGATCCTGCCAGAGCAACTCTTCTTCCGGCACTTCCGGCCCGAGATAGCGCGCGCGCGGACCCATGTCGCGGTGGGTCAGCTTAAACCAGGCCCTGGCAAACGCATCGGCAAACTTTTCGGGATGTGCCAGGTAGTCCCTCGCGATCGGTTCATAGATCGGATCGTAGCGCAGGGAAAGGTCTGCGGTCGTCATCATGGGCCGGAGTTTTCGATTGGGATTGTGAGCATCCGCAACCATATCCAATTCATCGACATCCTTGGCAAGCCACTGATTTGCACCGGCTGGGCTCTTGACAAGTTCCCATTCATATTTGAACAGCGTTTTGAGATATCCCATGTCCCAATGTGTAGGATACGCTTTCCACGCGCCTTCGATACCGCTGCCTATAGCATCGCCGCCCTTGCCGGTTCTATAACTGCTCTTCCAACCAAGGCCCATCAGTTCAAGCGGCGCAGCCTCCGGCTCTGGACCGACGTGCGTTACTGGTCCGGCACCATGGCATTTGCCAAACGTATGGCCGCCCGCGACCAACGCTACGGTTTCCGCGTCGTTCATCGCCATGCGTGCAAAGGTTTCACGCACATCGCGGCCCGACGCAACGGGATCGGGATTGCCATTGGGACCTTCAGGATTTACGTAGATCAGACCCATCTGTACGGCTGCCAGCGGGTTTTCCAGGTCGCGATCGCCACTGTATCGTTCGTCCGCCAGCCATTTGCCCTCGGAGCCCCAGTAGATATCCTCTTCCGGCTCCCAGACGTCCACGCGGCCGCCTGCAAACCCGAAGGTCTTGAAACCCATGGATTCAAGCGCGCAGTTTCCGGCGAGGATCATCAAATCTGCCCAGGAGATTTCTCTGCCGTATTTCTGTTTGATTGGCCAGAGGAGCCGCCGTGCTTTGTCAAGGTTGACGTTGTCAGGCCAGCTGTTAAGAGGAGCAAAGCGCTGTGAACCGGAACCCGCACCGCCGCGCCCGTCGCCTAAACGGTAGGTACCCGCGCTGTGCCAAGCCATGCGGATGAACAGCGGGCCATAATGCCCCCAGTCCGCAGGCCACCAATCCTGCGAGTCGGTCATCAGGGCGTACAGGTCATTCTTCACCACCTGCAGGTCCAGTTTTTTAAACTCTTCCGCATAGTCAAAGTCCTTTCCCATGGGGTTGCTCAAAGTCGAATGCTGATGCAGAACGTTAAGGTTCAGCTGATTCGGCCACCAGTCTTTATTG
>JACZKE010000004.1 GCA_014860225.1 Desulfuromonadales bacterium | reverse complement strand
CCATGAGCCGGCTGCAAATCCGGCTGTTTGGCCCATATTTCAGCTCCTTTTTGGTCCATAGCTACGGCTATGAACCTGCAAATGAGCTAAAATCTGTTCTCAAACATCCAAATTTTCGCTTCGGCCCGTATAGTCCGACAGACTGCTAGCTAATAAGCATCAGTCAAAACCGGCGGGTTGCGTTCCTGTTAATGCTGGGTCCTGACTTTACGACCATGAAGCACTTTCTGCGTGAGACGGTTTTTTTTAGAGTGCATTTTTCAAAAAAAAACAGGTGCGACGCGTTGCGCTATGGCTTTGATGGGATTAGAATTAAAAAATAAACGTGATGCTTCTTCCTCTTGATTATGACAGGAGGACCCCATGAAAAAAGTCCAGCTTCTTTCACGAAATACGCGCATACACCTGTTCCTGATCTTCACAAGTCTTCTGCTGATTATTGTTCCTGTTCTGAACAAGACACCCACGCAAGAGGTTACAGAGAAGTCAGTGATTGCGGCTGCCCAGTTTCTTTTTCTGGTCGATACCGAAGAGTACGCGAAGAGTTGGGAGTCTACTTCGGAACATCTTAAAATGATGCTGACACAGAAAGCCTGGAACGAACAGATCGCGAAAATCCGCTCTTTTCTGGGGCCGATTGTTGAACGGATTCATCAGGATATCTCCTATACGGATTCGGCAACGGGAGTGCCTGCTGGCGAGTATGTGGTGATGACCTTCATTTCCAGGTTCGAACTCAGGGAACGCGTGATAGAAACCATTACCTTGATGCTTGACAGTAATGATCAGTGGCAGGTGGCCGGGTATTTCCTCAGATAAGGGTCGGACTGCAGAAGCTAGCAGCCTTTCGAACTATACGGGCCGAAGCGAAAATTCGGGTGTTTGAGAACAGATTTTAGCTCGTTTGCAGGATCATAGCCGTAGCTATGGACCAAAAAGGAGCTGAAATATGGGCCAAACAACCGGATTTGCAGCCGGCTCATGGATAGTCCGACAGACTGCTTGGCTCTATGAACCTGAAAAGTCAAAGAAGTATGTTCCTTCCCGTTCATGCGCACCCCCCTCTTGAATTCGACATAGACATCCCTGCCGGTTGATCAGTGTGGCAAGGCAGCAGCTGCTTGGCTGGAGTCGCCAGCCTGTGCAGTCCTTTATTCAATCCGGCCGAGCATCCGCAGCAGCCCATCCAGGGCCGTATAAGGATGAGGCGGGCAGCCCGGGATGTACAGATCGACCGGAAGCAGATCGCCAATCCCCTGGTGAGCTTCAGGACTGTTGCAGTAAGGTCCGCCTGCGATCGCACAGGCACCGGAGGCAATGACCAGCTTCGGCTCGGGAATGGCGGCGTAGGTGTCGAGCAGAGCGCTCTTCATGTTTTCGGTGACCGGACCTGTGACCATGATGCCGTCGGCATGGCGTGGTGACGCAACGAACTGGATGCCAAAGCGGGCAAGATCGAAGACCAGGGTACTCAGAACATTGAGGTCCGCTTCGCAGGCGTTGCACCCGCCAGCAGACACCTGCCGCAACTTCAGCGAGCGGCCGAAGAGTTTGCGCATGCTCTTGTTCAGCATTCCGGCAACGTGATAGACATTATCGTCGAGGAACATATCTTCTCGCCGGCTTGTCGCCAGGCGGTAGTCGTTGCTGAAGGCCAACGCAGCATGATCGGCAGCCGCAGGACAGTCGGCACAGAACAGGCAACGGCCAAGATCAAGCTGCAGTTTTCCGCCGTTGCTGCTGAGAGCAGTAAAGGGGCAGCTGGCCACGGCGTCTGCACAGCTCTGCGGAGTAAGATTCTGCGCAAGCTGCGGCAGACCGCGGAAGCGTTCCGGCATAATCGGTTCAACTTTTGGGTACTTGCCGGTGCGGTGCCCCTGGCGCAGGCGTTCACGGATAATTGTCAGCATAAGAACTCCATGGCAGCCTGTTGGACGAGCAGGGCTGAAGCGAAAATTGGGCAAATGAACGAATTTGCAGCCAGTTCATTGATACTCCGACAGGCTGCTACAGGTCAAAGCCGCAATACGAGAGATTGAAACTTTTGTTGCACAGCGGAAAGTCAGAAATCTGTTGGCCACGCATGGCCATTGACAGGCCGCTCCAGTTATGGAACGAGGGATCGACAATTTTGTATCGATCGATCCGGCCGACCGCGTCGGTAATCGCCGCATGCACCACTTCGCCGCGCCAACCTTCACAGAGGGAAAGCGCCAGGCTATCGGCGGCAAGCGGGCCAAGAGGTTGAGAGATCGGTCCCTGTGGCAGGCCTCTGAGAAGCTGATTGATCAGCTCGAGTGACGCATTGATTTCGCGCCTGCGTACATTGCCGCGGGCGAAGACGTCGCCATCGAGTTCGATTATCGGGGTGTCGAAGCCCCCCTCCCAGATGCCGAATGGGTGATGAAGGCGGGCGTCACGCACCAGCCCGCAGCCTCTCGCCGCCACCCCGACCATCCCAAGCGCCTCGGCGTCATCAGTTCGGACCAGCCCCGTTCCTTCGAAGCGTGCCAGCACCGAAGGCGCATCGAAACAGAGATCAATGGCGCCACGGGTCTCCCGTTTCAAGATCTTGAGCCGCTCGACAAATGTCTGCGGCAAAGTTCCATCAAGGTCAAAACCGACTCCACCCGGTCGTACCAGACCACGGCCGAAGCGGCTACCGCAAAGCTCGGCGGTCAGGTTCAGATAATCGCCGCGCAGGCGGCCGCAGAAAGAGGCTGTCGGCAAAAAACCAACATCGCCGGCAAGCGCACCAATATCTCCGACATGGTTAGCCAACCGTTCCAGTTCCAGGGCGAGGGCCCGAATGGCCTGGGCTCGCAGCGGTGATTCGCACCCGGCAAGACTCTCCAGAAGCTGGCTATAGGCGGTTGCATGGCCAACCGTGGTATCTCCGGCTGAGGTTTCAAGCAAATAGATAGTCGACGGGTGGGGACCGCCGATCAGCATCTGCTCGATGCCACGATGTTGGTAGCCGAGGGATATCTCGAGGTGCATAACCTCCTCGCCGTGGCACTGAAAACGAAAGTGCCCCGGTTCAATGACGCCGGCGTGAACCGGACCGACCGCAACTTCGTGGACTTCCTCGCCATCGACCCGATAGAACTCCATATCACCGGGAACCGGATGCTTCCCATGCGGCCGCCCCCAGATGTCGGCGGCGTCGATCCAGGTCTTGTGGAAACGTACCGGCTTCAACCAGGGGTGCTTGTCAGGACGCACGCCATACTGTTCAGCCAGTTCGCGCTCAAACAGGTGCAGTTGCGGACACAGCGGTGTCAATGACGGAAAGGATCCATTCACCTGAGTGCGCAACAGGCTCAATTCCCCATTCCAGTCGTGGGCAAGGATTGCGTAAATCTCCAGACCGTCTGCCAGTGGACGACCGAAATAACTGGCTATCCGGGCATCGGCTGCCACTTCTGCCAGCAAAGACTCGCTGAATTCGGCGTAATCGAGGTGCGGCAGTTCTACCAGAGGTACGACAAAACCATTGCGGAAACGGAGTGGCTTCGCGTTGTTCATGGCTGCACCTCCAGCAGGGCTGCTGCCTCGCGCAGAGCCCTCTGCAATGGCTCGGGGAGATAGACGCCGAGCAGCAAAACCATCAGCAGGAAGAGCAGCGGTGAGATGACCAGTAGAAAACTGTCCTTGTAAGCCGACTCAAGTTTAACCGGTTCTCCTTGGGTGGCGGTGAGTACCGTCGCCCCCATGCCGATAAAAACCATTGCCAGCAACAGGATCATCAGCAGGCCGATCCAGAACTGACCGTTGCCGAAAATGCCGCGTAGAATGGTAAACTCGCTCATGAAGAGACCAAAAGGAGGCGAACCGGTAATCGCCAGGAACCCGGCCAGAAACACACCGCCGGAAATCGGCAAGGTGGCGAGCGCTCCATGCACCTTGGAGAGCCGTTTACTGTCATAGGCACGCTGGATGTTACCCGCAGAGAGGAACAGGCAGCCTTTGGTCAGTGCGTTGTTGACCAGGTGCAGCATGGCGCCGAATGTTGCCAGCCCACCGATACCAACACCTATGGCGAGGATTCCCATGTGTTCGACTGAGGAATACGCCAGCAGCCGTTTGATGTCTGGTTGACGCACCATGAAAATGGCTGCGAGCAATAATGACAGCAGTCCCATACCGAGCAGTGCCTGGCGGGCCATGGCGCCATCTCCGGCTGCGGTCATTAGCTGCACGGCACGCAGGATAGCAAGAAAAGCGACGCTGGTGAGGCCACCGGCGAGAAGTGCCCCGACCATCCCCGGAGCCTCGCCATAAGCATCAGGCTTCCAGGAATGCAGTGGTGCCAGTCCCATCTTGGTGCCAAAGCCGACCAGCAGAAAGACAAAACCGGCATGCAGCCAGGGTCGGGAGAGTTGGCTGGCGTTGGCGAGCAGTGTGTCTAATTGCAGGCTGATCGGCATATCGCCTCCGACCAGGGCGGCGTAGGCGATAAACAGTATACCGAGCAAAGCCAAAGCGATACCGACCGAGCAGAGCAACAGGTATTTCCAGGTTGCCTCTATTGATAATCGATTGCGGTTGTAGTAGATCAGCGGTGCGCTGGCGAGGGTAGTCGTTTCGACCGCCATCCACAGCAGACCGAGGTGGCGGGCGGCAATTGCCAGGGTCATTGCCGAGAGAAAGACCAGCAGGCAGGGGACAATGGTCTCGTTGCCACGGTCCCGGCGCAGGTTGAGATAGCCGACTGCGTAAACGGCGCAGCCGGCATAGAGCAGGCTGGTTACGATCAAAACCAGTCTGGAGAGGGCGTCGAGGCCGATCCAGGGGCTGGACGCGTAATCTGATCCGGCAACGCATATTCCAGCTAAACAAAGATGCAACCCTCCGCTGACCGGCAGCAGCCAGGAACGTGCCTGGTACCAGGGAAGCAGCAGAGCCAGCAGGGCCACGGCCAGCGGAAACAGAATCAGCAGTAACAACATGGTCTATTCCTTCAGTGCTGTCAGGCGCTCAGTGTTGATGGTTGAAAATTCCCGGCTGATCTGGTTGACGACAATGCCCATAACGAAGACGCCGACCAGCAGGTCGAGCAGAATTCCGGCCTCAACCATGACTGGCATGGCGGCGGAAAGCAGCACGGCGAAGATGAAAATGCCATTTTCCAGCATCAGGTAGCCGAGAATCTGGGTGATCGCCTTGCGCCGGGTGATCAGCAACAGAAAGCCGCTGAACATGGTTGCCAGGGCTGTAGGCACGAACATCCCGTCATGATGTTCAGGGGCTAATGGTAGCAAATCGGCAAACAAAAAGGCGCCGACGGTGGTCAGCACACCAAGGATCAGGGTCGGCACAAAGCCGACGATAGGCTCCATCTCACGCCGGATGCGCACCCTGCGAATAGCCCGCAGCAGCAGCCAGGGGATTACAACCCCCTTGAAACAGAAGGCTTCGGCCGCCAGCAGCATAGCGTGGAAGGTCATCCCATGGCTGAGAAGGGGCAACAGGGCCAACAGGGCTCCCTGTATCGCAACCACACGGATACAGGCCACCAGTCGTGCGCTGCCGAGCGTGTAAAAGTTGATCAGGATCACCGCGAGCAGCAAAGGATTGATCAATTCCATCATGGTTTTTTCTCCAGCAGCATTAACATCAAAGACCCTCTGGCAACATCACAAGCAATTACCCATTCACAAGTTCAAAACGGTTTAAATGAAGTTCCCGTCAGGAAACCAGCTATCTATCGCAACACCAATACCAAAGCGAAGATCGACAACAGCATAGTGCCGACCAGCACTTGCGGCACACGCGGCAGGCGCAACCTCGCCATGATCGACTCGACGACACCAATAAGCACGGCGAGGCCAGCCAGGCCTGCCAGAAACATCAGTGCATCGCTCAGCCACCAGCCCGTCTGCCAGGGGAAGGCCAAGCGCACCAGAAGTGCCCCCATCACCATCATCTTGAGCGCGGCTCCGTAAAGAATCATGCCGAGGGCAGGTCCACTGTGATCAAGAACCATAACTTCATGGATCATGGTCAACTCAAGATGAGTGTTGGGGTCATCAAAGGGGATACGTGAGTTTTCCACCAGCAGCACCAGGAACAGGCAGACCAGGATCAACCCGAGGGATGCGCCGGCATCGCTGTGCCAGGCAGTCAACAGGTGTGAACCGAGCAGCGTGTCCAGCGAGAGCCCGTCGGAAAGGCGCGCCAGTACCAGCAATACAAACAGCAGGGTCGGTTCGGCCAGACAGGAGAAGGTCACTTCGCGCGCGGCTCCCATGCCCTCAAAACTCGATCCGGTGTCAAGAGCCGACGCCACGGTAAAAAAACGGGACAAGGCAAAGAGGTAGACGAACAGAATCAGGTCCCCTTCAAATGAAATCGGAGCCGGTAACGCCCCGAAGGGGATAAGCAGGGATGCCAACAGGGGGACCGTCAGGCCGACGACCGGTCCTGCAAGAAAGACCCAGGTCGTGGTACGGCTGAAAACGAATCCTTTGCGCCAGAGACGGGCCAGATCGTAGTAGGATTGCAGCAGCGGAGCGCCGATTCGACCGCCAAAAAGTGCTTTGGTTTTGATGATGATTCCATTAAGCATAGGAGCAAATAAAAGTAAAAGGGCCAGATGCAGAATCAGCCTGATAATCATGAGAAGCTCCCCTTTCAAAGTATAAATAACGCCAGCAGAACAATAACGGTCAGGGCGATGTAGAGCAGGTAGAAGGCTATCACCCCATTGTGAATGCAAGCACGCAGTAGACGGCATAACCAGGCTGCACCGAGGAAAATAGGGAACAGCACCCTGTCAAGGACAGTGTCGGGAGTGTGACTGGAAAATCGCGTCACGCCCGGGAGCAGGCCGGTCACTTTTCCACCATGACGTTCACTCCAAAGTCCAAAATGAAAAAGTCGCACCAGGAAGTCGGCAAATGAACTTGCCGTGTACTGCATACGCGGGGCAGAAAATTGGAAGCCGCAGCCCCAGGTGCCGATCGCACGTGGAACCTTGCGGCTAATGCGACTTAACCAGAGACCAACAGCAGCAAGGAGCGCCAGCAACAACCAACCGATCAGGCTGACCCAGCCCAGCGGGGCGAAACTACCGCCCAGCATAGTGCCGCCATCTATCCCGGCCCAATTTTCGACAGCCCCGCGCAGCAACGGCACCAGGGTAGTCGGCAGCAGACCGATCCAGGCACAGGCGACCAGCAGCAGTGCCATGGGAACAAGCATTGATAGTGGTGCTTCATGGGCTTGGACTGCAGCTTTGCTGCGCGCTTCACCCAGAAAGACGATGCCGAAAACCTTGACGAAACAGGCCAGCGCCAGCGCGCCGATCAGGGCCAGGGCCGGGGCGGTCAGTACAGCCAGGCCGAGAGCTGAAGTCGGATGCTTTAAAGGTTGAAGCGCTCCGAGATAAATCAGCCATTCACTGATAAAACCATTAAAGGGCGGTAGCCCGCTGATCGCTACCGCTGCGCCAAGGAACAGGGCTCCAGTCCAAGGTTGACGCTTGAGAACACCGCCTAACTGATCGATCTCGCGGGTTCCGACAGCATGGATTACCGAGCCGGCGCTCAGAAAGAGCAGTGACTTGAACAGGCCATGGTTGACGACGTGCAGCAGGCAGCCGGACAGACCGAGTATCATCAGGGCCGGCTGCTCGTAGCTTCGGCCGAGCAGGGCCAGGCCAAAACCCAGCGCGATGATGCCGATATTCTCAACACTGTGGTAAGCCAGCAGCCGCTTAATGTCATGCTGGGCGATTGCTAATGCCACACCAAGTATTCCTGAAATAGCGCCCAGAAGCAGAAGGGTCCACCCCCACCAGGCCGGAATCTCGGCAAAAAAGGAAGTAAATCGCACCAGGCCATAGATACCGGTCTTGATCATGACTCCGGACAAGAGCGCAGACGCATGGCTGGGAGCGGCAGCATGGGCTCCGGGCAGCCAGATGTGCAGCGGCATCAGCCCCGCTTTCATGCCGAAACCGAACAGGCCGAGGAGGAACATCAGGCCGCTGCCCGCTGCTGGCAGGGTTCCTGCGCCCGGAAATATCAGGGATCCGGACGTATGATCGAGCATTGCAAACAAAGCGAATAAGGCCAGGGTGCCCGTATGCGTAGCAATCAGGTAAATGTACCCGGCGCGACGGGCCTCTTCTTTATTCTCCTCGGTGGTGATCAGGAAAAACCCGGAGAGGGCCATCACTTCCCAAGCCATCAGGAACAGCATGCCGTTGCGGGCCGTGAGGACCAGCATTATTGCTCCGCTGATCAGGCCATAAAACAGACGCAATTTACGGCCGTTACCCGGATTTTCGCGCTGCGGCCAATAGCGGAGACCATAGACAGAGCCGGTCGCCACCACCAGAAAAAGCGGTAGCATAAAAACTGCTGCCAGCGGGTCAAGGCGCAGAGCCAGGGTGCCACCGGGTATTGACCACGGCAGATCGAGATATGTTTCTCCACCGGAGTTCAGGACCAACGCCACGGCGATCAGGCCACAAACGGCGCCGGTCAATGTCAATATGCAGGCAAGACGCTCTCCGCGAAGGCTTTCCCTGTTGCAGAAAAGCCCGGGAACACCGGCAAACGAGGTCAACACGATCCCTGACAAAAGCCAGATCATCTCACTTTCCCCCGTGTCCACCGGCCCAGAGACTCCAGACCATAAGCACCGCGCTGGCGACAAAGATATAAACCAGGTAGACAGGTAACTGGCCCTGCTGCAACCAGCGCAGTCGCTGACATCGATCAGCGAGAGCCACGAACAGAGGCTGCAGAAAACGCATCAGTACCAGGTCGGTAGATGATTGAGCCAGTTTGCTGGAGATGGGGAAAAACCCGCTGACCTTGCCGCCACTCACTTTGGGGCGCATGATCTTTGGCATTAAGTGATGCGAGACGAACTCCGCATAGCTTTCGCCGGTGTAGGCCATGCGCGCCGTTGGCATAGGATAACCACAACCCCAGGTGGACGTTTGCGTCTGCAGTCGAAAAAGACGCAGCCATGCGAACAATCCACCAAGTATGATCAGCACAGCCATCAGCAGCAAGGCCCCCAGACCCAGAGGGGTAACGGCTCGACCAAGTTCTGCGCCAACAGGCAACCGGGCCACTTGGGAAAGCGCTGTCGACGTCAGTCGCAACGTCCCCTGCGGGAAAATTCCGATCATCAGGCAACCGGCGAGCAAAGATCCCATGCTGACCAGCATGGCCGGGGCCACTTTATGGGGGTTGGCGGCGGCCGGATCGCGAGGTTCGCCGAGCAAGCAGATGCCGATCAGTCGGGAGAAGGTGACCAGAGCCAGGGCACCGACCATGCCGAGCAGGCCGAACAGTAACAAAGGGACCAAAGCGGCAAAGCCGTCCAGGGCCGTACCAGCCTGGGCCAGGCTGAGGTAGATCAACCATTCACTGATCAGCCCGTTAAGTGGCGGCAGAGCGCTGATAGCCAGGCTGCCGCCAATCCAGAGCAGACCGACAAGAGGCATGCGGCGCAATAGGCCACCCATACGGTTCATATCGCGAGTGCCGGTGGCGTGCACAAGGGCACCGGCACCGAGAAACATCACCCCTTTGAACAGAGCGTGATTCCAAATATGCAACAGACCCCCGGCGAAGGCGAGCAGAGCAATTTTCGGATGCCCATGTGCTGCCGCAACCATGCCAAAACCGAGACCTAACAACATGATGCCGATATTCTCTACCGTTGAATAGGCCAGGCAACGCTTGATATCCCGCTGCTGCGCCGCCAGAGAGATTCCATAGAGGGCACCGCCTGCTCCGAGCAAAGCCATCAGCCATCCCCACCAGGCCGGGGCTGGCGGCAGTAGACTCAAAATACGCAGAATCCCGTAGATTCCTGTTTTGATCAGGACGCCGGACATCAATGCCGAAACATGGCTGGGTGCTGCCGGGTGGGCATCCGGCAGCCAGATATGGACAGGGAAGAGACCAGCCTTGACCCCGAAGCCGAACAAGGCCAGCAGGTAAATTAATGAGGCGCTACCAATCGGCAGCTGGGCCAAAGGACCGAAATTATTGAAATTGAAACCGTCACAATAGCTACCGGCGAGGAGAAACATGAGCAGCAGCAGCATCATGCCGAGGTGAGCTGCAAACAGGTAAAGCCAGGCAGCCTTGCGCACGTCTTCGCGGTGATGGTCCCAGGCCACCAGAAAGAAGGAAGAGATGGTCATGATTTCCCACGCTGCCAGAAACAGCAAGGCGTTGGCTGCAATTACCACCAGCAACATGGCCGTCACCATAATATTGAAATAAAACCAGTGGGGGGCCAGAGAACGGGATTGACCTGCGTGTGCCATGTAGGGTCCGGCATAGAGCGCACAGAACAGCGAGAGTATTGAAATAGGAAGCACGAAAAAGGCTGCCAGAGGATCCAGTAGCAGAGAGAACTCACCACCGGGAACCGCCCAGGGTGCG
Source organism: Desulfuromonadales bacterium (assembly GCA_014860225.1). Taxonomy (GTDB): domain Bacteria; phylum Desulfobacterota; class Desulfuromonadia; order Desulfuromonadales; family BM103; genus M0040. Next base: position 47,942 of record JACZKE010000004.1, on the reverse strand, counting down.
CTAAAAGAGAGGGGCTGACCGCTGAGCAAAACTTTCAGGGCAACGTAACCGGCCATCGGCGCAGCAACCAGAACCGACAAGATGCCCACCCGAGTCGCCAGGGTGGAACTGCGGACCGACAGTGCAATCAGACTGCCGCCGAACAAAATCAGCAATGCCGAGAGCAACAAGTTCATCGACTCAACTCTGACTTTTGCATGCGGAAAAAGCAACGCTCATGACACATGTCTAACCTTGATTTTCTCTTCGGCAGAGGCTAATGCGGCAAAAATATTTTCCCGGCTCTCACTATCATCCAGTGCCTTACGGAATTTGCGATCACGAAGCACAAATCCCAGGCGGGACAACAAGTGCAGGTGGGCGCGCAGATTCGGAGCGATAATTAACAGCAGGATGTTTACCAGACGGCCATCTAGAGCAAAAAAATCGACCGGTTCTTCCAGAAAACAGAGAGTCACCTTTGGTCTGGTAATATTCAACAAGCCGGGACTGCGTGGATGGGGAATGGCAATACCCTCGCCGAGAGCGGTTGAAGCGAGTTGCTCACGACTGATCAGTACTTGCGCCAGGTGAGCACGGTCGACTTCATCAGGCAGGCGTGCATGGTCGACTGCATCGACCAGCACCTCTTCTCGGGTCTTTCCCTCAATCCGATAGAAAACACCGCCGCCTTCGAGCGCGTCATACAGGGTCGGCAGTGTCTCTGTGACCGACTCCGGTTCGCTGAAAGCATCAGCGGCCACCCCCATCCGCCGCGAAGTTGCCCATTCAAGAAGCTCGGCCCGGTTGAAGCGGTAAATTTCGTGAACCTTGTAAACCGGCACGACGTTCTGTTTGATCCACCGGTATATGGTTTTTTCCGAAACTGTAAGTAACTTCGCTGCATCTTTTACTGAAAGATTCATCAGTGCTCCACCGCTTTTAATAGTCTTCATCTGCATTGGACATCTTTGGACATTTATATATAAACGAGACTATTGTCAAGGGTAAATCTGGGTAAGTCTGGAGATTCCGGCGAGAATCCGCACAAAGGCTTACTAGCTGCACTTTTTTGGTACGCCCAGTTCCGGTTGCTTATTTCTTGCCAAAGCGTGCACGCCCCTTTATAACTCCCTTAGGAGACTGTCGAACTATCCATGAACCGGCTGCAAATTCGGCTGTTCTGAGGCCATTGTTATTGATTTTGAAACCAGCGGGATCGCGCCTGGCTGTGGCGACCAGACTATTGATATCGGAATGTTTATGCTCAGGGGAGGGGAGATTGCCGACCGTGTCCATGATTTGACGAATCCCGGCAACCGTTCTTAGATCATGAGAAAATTCAAGGATCGTCCTTATCTGCTGCTGACCCTGGCCGTACTCTTCTGGTCCGGCAACTTCATCCTCGGCCGCGCCTTCCACAATGAAATCCCGCCTGTGGCTCTGTCTTTCTGGCGTTGGGTGGGAGCGGCACTGCTGGTGACTGTGCCTGCACTGCCTCACCTGCGCCGCGATCGTCGAGCCCTCTATCAACACTGGCAGGTGATCCTGTTGCTGGCAACCCTGGGGATCGCTGCATTCAACACTTTGGCCTACAGTGGTCTGCAGTACACCGAGGCGATCAACGCCTTTCTGCTGCAGTCGTTGATGCCGGTGCTGATTGTGTTGCTGTCATTCATGCTGTTTCGTGAAAGGGTTACAAAGCTGCAGATTGTTGGCATCCTGGTGTCGCTCTGTGGTGCGGTAGCCATCATCGCCAGAGGCGAGATCAAAATCTTGTTTTCCCTATCGATCAATCGTGGTGATCTGCTGGTTTTTACAGCGATTGTCTGCTATGCAGGTTACACGGTGATGCTGCGCAAGCGCCCGGACGTTCATCCACTTGCCTTTATTGCCACGACCTTCTGGCTCGGTTCCCTGATAATTGTTCCTTTTTATCTATGGGAAACGTTGACAGTTGCGACGCTCGAACTCAACCCTGCGACTATGATGGTCATAGGTTATGTCATGGTCTTCCCCTCGATTATTTCCTACCTCTGTTACAACCGTGGCGTCGAACTGGTCGGCGCCAACCGTGCAGGGCTCTTTATCCACCTGATGCCGGTTTTCGGCAGTCTGATGGCGGTTTTTTTCCTCGGTGAGATTTTTTGTTGGTATCACGGCTTGGGGATAACGTTGATAGGTCTGGGGATATACCTGGCGACACGCAAGTAGATGGAAGTGAGGCTGGAGGCTGGAGGCTGGAGGCTGGAAGTGTGAGGTGAATAAATAAAATCGATGCACTTTTGATGTCGATGATTGTATAAATATAAAGTTTGTTGCGGATTAACCGTCAACCTCCAATCTCAAGGCATATCCATGAAGACGCAAGATACCCTTTTTTTGATCGGCCTGATCGTCCTTAGTGCTCTGACTTCTTTCCTGTTCATCTTCTATGGCATGAGTATTATCATGGCAGACATTGAGTCGAGAGGAGTCATGATTTTTGCCTATGTCACCACCGCCTACGGACTCGCCAATATCGCCATACTGAGCGTTGCCTGGGGCAGTCGTGACGCGTGGTCGACCGTGGCGAGTAAATTTATTGCCATGTGCTACCTCGGCATTTTTATCATGGACATGCTAAACGCCGAGATGAAGAGCCCCTTGGGAGCTGTCGGTATACTGGTCCTGGTCCTGGTTCTGTGGGCCAACTATTTTGCTGTCAAGAAGGTTGTCGAAAGAGGCTGAACGTTATCTGGTTCTCCGCGGATTAATAACATAGAGGTTGCTTGACATCCATTCCGATCTTGACATGATGTGAGTTACCTCGCCGTTTTTATAAACAGGAGATCCTTTGCCATGTCCGTTATCCCCGCTTACACCCCCCCGGATTTCACAATTCCGAGCCTGGTCGAGGCTCCAGCCGTGACTGTCGAAGCAGCACCAGCTGATGGTGTCGTACCGAAGAACTTTCACGGGACCTCCAATCATCCCGAATACCTCCACCTCGGCGATAATCACTGGTTGCTTGCCCCCGAGAGCCGCATGGATGCGGTTATAGTACTCAAGGGTGAAACCATTGACGTGGTGGAAGCTCGACGGGTGCGAAAAGGCGATTCGGTGGTCATCGGCCGAACAGAAAACGGAGAAGAGGGGATTTACATACACATCGACGGCTTTACGCCGCTGGAAGAGGCTGCCGTCGACAAGTTCTCCTTCCGTACGCGCGGGACACGCGAGACGCCTTTCTCGCGCTGCTATGATGACCTCTACAACGTTTTGCGTCATGATCGCGACCACGGACATATTGTCTGGGTGCTCGGCCCGGCGGTTGCCTTTGACAAGGACAGTCGTGATGCCATGCAGGGGTTGATCGAGAACGGCTACTGCCACGGTCTGATGGCGGGTAATGCGCTGGCCGTTCATGACCTCGAGGCGGCGCTCTTCCGGACCGGACTGGGACAGGATATCTATTCGCAGACATTGAAGCCGCTTGGCCATTATAACCATCTCGACATTATCAACGAGGTGCGCAGCCGCGGCTCGATCTCACGAACAATCAAAGAATTAAAGCTCAACGATGGTATTATTTATGCCTGTGAGAAACAGCAGGTCCCCTATGTCCTGGCCGGATCGATCCGCGATGACGGGCCGTTGCCGGAAGTTATCTCAGATGTTTACCAGGCTCAGGATGCCATGCGCGCGCACGCCAGAAAGGCGACCACTGTAGTTGCTCTGGCAACACAGCTGCACTCCATCGCCTTCGGGAATATGGTTCCCAGTTACCGGGTAATGGAGGGAAACAATGTACGGCCGGTGTTTTTCTATATTGTTGACATGACGGAATTCAGTGCTGACAAGCTGGCTAATCGCGGCTCGGCTCAGGCCGTGGCGATTCTGACAAACGCGCAGGATTTCACCGTCAACCTCTGGAACAATCTTAAGAAATAGGCTTCTCCTGCCGGGTAATGCCATGAAGAAAGTTGTGCAGATTATCGGCGTGCCGATTGATTTGGGTCAGTCGCGTCGCGGTGTGGACCTTGGACCGGGAGCCTTGCGTTACGCAGGCCTGACAGCGCGACTGGAAGAACTCGGCTACGAAGTGCATGATTCGGGAAACCTGCCGGTACCTGTCCGTGAATCGCTTGCTCATGAACGTCAATCGCATTACCTGCCATCTATCCGCAAGGTCTGTGAGGCAGCTTGCCTGGCCGGGCAGAAGGCCGTCGGCAAAGGACGGATCCCGATCTTTCTCGGCGGTGATCATTCGATCTCTGTCGGCACCATTGCCGGCGTCACTCAACAGCAGCCGTCTGGAGTTCTCTGGATTGACGCTCACGGTGATTTTCATACCGGTGATTCTTCTCCATCGTGCAATATCCATGGTATGGCCCTGGCGCTTCTTCTCGGTCGCGGTTATCCGGAACTGGTTGAAATCGGTGGACCGCATGCAACTCTGCAACCTGAGGATGTGGTTCTGGTCGGAGTACGCGATCTCGACACAGGTGAACGAAAAAATCTCCGTGAGAGTGGCTTGACCGTATATACGATGCGTGATGTTGATGAGCGGGGGATGGGTGCGATTGCTGGTGATGCCCTGGCCAGACTCGGTCATCGTGAGCGGCTGCATGTCAGCCTGGATATAGATGTTCTTGATCCTCAGGTTTCACCGGGTGCCGGGACCCTTGTTCCGGGTGGGCTGACTTATAGGGAGGCTCAATTACTCATGGAGATTGTCGCCGATTCCGGTCGATTGAGCTCCCTCGATATCGTTGAAATCAACCCGATCCTCGATAGCCGCAACAAGACGGCACAGACGGCGGTGGAACTGACGATGTCGCTGTTTGGCAAGAGCATCATCTAGACAGTATGTCGGACTCTTCATGAATCGGCCGCAAATTCGGTTGTCAGGCCAGAGGAATCACATAAAAGAGCACGGCAAAGAAGTGCAGAATACTACCGGCCAGGACAAAGCCGTGCCAGATGGCATGGTTGAAGCGCAGATTCTCCCATAGATAAAAGCCCACACCTGAGGTGTATGCCAACCCGCCAAGCAGCAGCAGTAGTAATCCACCAGGTGCAACCGCATCGAACATCGGCTTGATAGCAACCACCACGACCCAGCCCATCCCGATATAGAGTGCCAGAGAAATCCCTTGCCAACGGCGCAACAGGGAGACCTGGAAGAGAACGCCGAACAAAGCCAGACTCCAGACGACGCAAAAAAGCGTCCAACCCCATGCGCCGCGCAGGTTGACAAGCATGAATGGGGTGTAGGTACCGGCGATCAGGAGGAAGATCGCTGAGTGATCAAGCAGACGCATGACACGCTTGGCACGCGGTAGCTGAATGCTGTGGTAAAGCGTTGAAAACGTGTATTGCAGAATCAGCGTTGTTGCAAAGACGATGCAGCTGACCACATGCCAGCCGTTGCCAAGACGACCGGCAAATGAGAGCAGAACACCAAGGCCGACGATGGCCAGGATCAAACCGATGCCATGAGTGATACTGTTGGCGATCTCTTCGTTGATGCTGTAGTTGGGAGTATCTGTATGCTTGGGCAACTTCATTCTCCGGTACGAGACCGCCTGGGGTTTTAAAAGGTTTATGTTAAATCTCACAGTTGTCATTATGCACTCATAGAAGAAAATTGAAGGTAAAAGTTTTGTATTTCGTTCCTTCGCAGCACTTTCTTTGACCTTTATTCTGGTGCCAACAGAATGTTGCTTTGGTCATTTTGTCATCGCATATCATCGCATGGAGGAGTCAGCCTTTACCTGCCTTTCATTATAGAGTAGATTTATTCCTGCTCTACTTTATATGTCCTAAGTGATGAAAATTTCTCGTTTCAGATTAAAATCTGCATCGAGCCCATCCGGAGTTTCCGGATAAACACTGGATAAATGCACATCATGAGTAATGATTTGTTTCTCAGTCTTGTCTGTAATGCAGCGATGCTGCTTTCGCTGGGCCTGATCTATGATGTTTTTTTTCGTAGCAAGCGAGTGGCCAGTCCCCCCACAAACCAGATACGCTTTGGAATCATCATCGGTATGGTGTCCATTCTCCTGATGATGGTCCCGGCCAAATGGACTTCAGGCATCATCTTTGATACCCGTACCATCCTGCTTGGCCTGACGGGCCTCTTTTTCGGCATTATTCCAACGCTTACGGCTATGATAATCGCGCTCGCCTATCGACTTAATCTTGGAGGCGCGGGAGTATTCGCTGGAATTGCTACCATTATGTCGTCTGGTTTGATCGGCCTGGCCTGGAGACACTACCGTTGCCGTGAGTCAAAAGAGCTGTCGCTGTTTGAATTGTATCTGTTCGGTGTGATTGTGCATATCGTCATGATCCTGTGCATGTTTCTGCTGCCACAGGAAATTATGCAAAGAACGATCAGGTCACTGGTCTTGCCTGTCATCATCATTTATCCATCATGTACTGCACTATTGGGGAACCTGCTGGTCAGACAACAGAAGAGATATCGGCATGAAAAAGATTTGATCGCAAGTGAGGAACTGCACCGGACCATCCTGCAAACGGCCATGGACGGAATCTGGCGGATGGACAGGCAAGGGCAGTTGATCGAGGTGAATGAGGCCTATTGCCGCATGAGTGGTTACAGCAGAGAAGAGTTGCTGAGAATGCATATTTCCGACCTGGAAGACGTTCCGAAAGCCGAAGACAAAATTGCCTGCATTCTGAAGGCAATTAAACAGAAAACGTATCGGCTTGAGTCTCGACATCGGCGCAAGGACGGAACTGCCTTTGACGTTGAAATCAGCATCCAACCCCTAGCCTTTGAGGGTGGACAATACGTGGCATTTATACGGGATATCACCGAGCGCAATCAAATAGAACGTAAATTGCAGGAAAGCCGAAAACAATATCACGATCTGGTGGAGGGGACGCCGGACCTCATCACCAGGGTCGATACAATGGGACGTTTTACATTCGTGAATCATGCGGCAAATAAGATTTTTGGATTGTCACCAAAAGATTGCGTTGGCCGCCTGGCATTTGATTTTATCCACCCTGAGGATCGAGAAGCGACGATAAAGGCTTTCAATGGTTGGATGAAGGGTAGAGAAGAAGTCTTCACCCTTGAAAACCGCCTGGTCAGCACCGATAATCGTGAACATCTGATGGCGTGGTCGACCCGTGCAGAGTATGGTGAAGACGGTACAATCATTGGTTTTGCCGGTACAGCAAGAGATATCACCGAAATGAAGCGTTCCGAAGAAGAACGGGGCAAGCTTGAAAGACAATTTCACCAGTCCCAGAAAATCGAATCGGTCGGACAACTGGCCGGCGGCGTAGCACATGATTTCAATAACATGCTGGGCGTGATCCTTGGCCGTGCAGAGCTGATGCTCCTGCATATGAATCCAGCCCAGCCATACTATCAAGACCTCCTCGAAATCCATAAAGCTGCCGAGCACTCCGCCGCCCTCACACGCCAACTGCTGGCCTTTGCCCGCAAACAGACCATCGCACCGAAGGTGCTCGACCTGAATGAGACCGTGGAAGGAATGCTCAAGATGTTAACGCGACTCATCGGTGAGGATATTGATTTGATTTGGAAGCCGGATGCAGTGCTGTGGGCGATCAAAATGGATCCCACTCAGATTGACCAAATCCTGGTGAATCTTTGCGTCAATGCGCGGGACGCAATCATCGACGTGGGCAAAGTCACTATCGAGACGGCGAACGTCATCCTCGACGACGCCTATAGTTCCAGCCATTTGGGGGCTGTTCCCGGTGAATATGTGCTTCTGGCCGTCAGCGACAACGGTTGTGGAATGGACAAAAAGACCCAGGACAAAATTTTCGAACCCTTCTTTACCACCAAGGCGACAGGTATAGGCACCGGTTTGGGACTGGCGACTGTCTATGGAATCGTCAAACAGAATCTTGGTTTCATCAACTTTTACAGTGAACCCGGGCTAGGTACCACCTTCAAGATCTACCTGCCTCGACATCACGGTCGGCAGCATCCGCTTAAAATCGACACCCTGCCGGGAGAGCAACCCCGCGGTCATGAAACCATACTCCTGGTGGAGGACCAGCCTGAACTCCTGGATCTGAACAAGGCCATGCTGGAAATGCTGGGCTACAGGGTGTTGGCCGCGGGTGGTCCTGACGAGGCTCTCAGTTTGGCCCAAAAAAATATAGGCTACATTCACCTGCTGATGACCGATGTAGTCATGCCAGAGATGAATGGACTGGTTCTGTCGCAACGCCTGCAATCCCTTTACCCGGACCTCAAGCGCTTGTTCATGTCCGGTTATACAGCCAACGTGATCGCCCACAACGGAGTATTGGACGAAGGTGTATGCTTTATCCAGAAACCGTTTTCAATCACTGCCCTTGCTAATGAGGTCAGGGCAGCTCTGGAGAATTGAAGTGAAGGAGTATGATACTCTTCCAGGTTATTTTATTGACCAGTCCAGCTGTTTTCCATAGGATTATAATTGTATTCACATCCTGAGTTCCTCTCACGCAGGCCGTTTTTTTCAATATCCGACCTGTTTTTATTTGTTCCTGCCAAGTTGAGATTATTCGATCGCCCATCCGAGGTATGACCATTGCGTAAAGACGAGACAAAATATCGGGTTTTTTTCGAAAATTCGGCTGATGCAATGCTCATCATCAAAAACGGTGAGTTCGTGGACTGCAATTCTGCCGCAGTGACTATGCTCAACTATGACGAGAAAGAACAACTCATAAATATGCCTCCTTTCATGCTGTCTCCGGAATTTCAGTCGGACGGTCGCTCATCCTTCGATAAGGCTGTCGAGATGATGCAGATGGCAAGAGACAAGGGAAGCCATCGGTTCGAGTGGGACCATCTCAGGAAAAACGGGTCAATTATTCCGGTGGAGGTTTCTCTTACGGCGATTGAATCCGAAGACGACGTGCAATTGCACACTGTCTGGCGCGACATATCTAAGCGCAAGTGGGCCGAGAAGAACTTGCTGGAAAGTAAAGAAAAATATAAGAAAATATTTGATCATCTGCAAGAGGTCTATTATGAAACAAGTCTAAACGGAACTATTTTAGAATTCAGCTCTTCAATCGAATCACTTACTCATTATACGAGGAAAGAGTTAATCGGGAAATCGATTCTTGACATTTATGCGGACACAAAAGAACGCGATGATCTTTTAAAACTGGTTTTGGAAAAGGAAAGGGTTAAAGATCATAAAATTCATCTAAAAGATAAAACTGGTTTGCAACATCTCTGCCTGATAACTGTCATGTTGGTGAGAGACAGTCAGGATATACCTGTGAAGCTCATAGGATCCCTTCGTGATATTTCGGAAATTGAGAGGACTCAAGAGTTGTTACGGATTCAAATCAAAGAATATGAGACCAGCCAGAGGCTGCTGAAAGAAAGTGAGGAGCGCTTCAAGGTGCTTAATGAAGCCTCTTTTGGCGGTGTCTTCATATATGTTAAGGGCCTGATTATGGATTGTAACCAGAGATTGACCGATATAACAGGCTTTAGCCATGATGAACTGGTCGGCTTCGATGGACTCAAGCTTATTGCGCCTGATTTTCATGATCTGGTGAAGAAATATATAAAGAAAAGTTATGACCAACAGTATGAAGTTGTGGGCGCGCGCAAGGATGGTTCCGTTTACCCCCTGGCGATAAGAGGGAAAAAAGTCACCTATAAAGGACATGAAGCGCGGCTGGTAGAATTTCGCGACATCACCGAACGTAAGCGGGTCGAAGCAGAGCATCAAAAGCTGGAGAAACTGGAAAGTCTCGGTACGCTGGCCGGAGGCATTGCCCATGATTTCAACAACATCCTGACCGGATTGTACGGAAATGTTGCCCTTGCCAAAATGAAGCTTGCCAGCGATCATCCTGGATTCCGTTTTCTCGAAGTTGCGGAAAAATCGATGGGCAAGGCAACCTTCCTTACCAATCAGTTGCTGACCTTTGCCAAGGGTGGAGCGCCGGTTATGGAAAGTTTGAGTCTGGGGGACCTGGTCGAAGACGTTGTCAATTTCAACCTGTCCGGCAGCAATGTAAAGCCGGTGATTAGTCTGGCAGACAACCTGTGGATGGCCAAGGTAGATCAGGGGCAGATAAAGCAGGTGTTCGCAACCCTGACAACCAATGCCAGGCAGGCCATGCCCGACGGCGGGCATCTGTATGTCACCATGGAGAATACAGAGGTTGCCGTCAACGTGATACGTGGCCTCGATCGGGGGAAATATCTGCGCATTACCGTGACCGATGAGGGTACCGGCATCGCTCCAGAACACCTGGACAGGTTATTCGATCTTTATTTCACTACCAAACAGACGGGCTCCGGCCTCGGCCTGGCAACAACCTATTCCATTATCAATAAACACAAGGGACATATAAGTGTCACATCCCCACCCGGTGAAGGAACGACATTTACCCTCTATTTGCCCGCTACTGCATTAACGGAGACATCATCCAGGCAATCTTTAGCCACTTCATCGTCACTGCAGCAGACCTTCAGAGTTCTGGTCATGGATGATGAAGAGATGATCCGCAGCCTGCTTCGGGATCTGTTGAAAGAATTAGGCTTTGCGGTCGAAACAGCGGCCGAGGGCCGACAGGCGATAGAACTGTATCGGCAGGCCATGGATAACAGAGAGTCCTTCGCTGTTGTCATTCTGGACCTGACCATCCCCGGGGGAATGGGCGGGCAGAAAACTGCGAAAGAGATTCTGCAGATGGATCCGGAGGCTAAGATCATCGTTTCCAGCGGTTATGCCGATGACCCGGTGATGGCAAGCTACGCTGACTACGGTTTCAAAGGCGTTGCTTCAAAGCCGTACAGCCCAAGAAAATTGTCAGATGTTTTAGGTCAAATCCTGGGGAACAGCTGATTCGGCTGATCACCTCCTTGTCGCTTTGATCTCACCGACGCTTTGCCAACCAGACCAGGTCAGACCGGGCAGGCGGGTCTGTCGTCCCATACTCTTTTCCAGGTTCTCACCTTGCCCGTATCAACCAGGGAAACATCATGGTCCTCAAAGGTGCTCAAATCAAAAAGAACCTTTGCTACTGATCTTTGTCGAGCGGGCAGCTGGGAGAGTGGCTGGACGGCAGCAAATGCCTGAACCTGGCAAAAACGGCGTAGCCGGTTCGAGCGGCAAGGTTGATGCCTGGCAGACCAATAACCGTTGAGAGCAACGGGTAGATGGGAGAAGGTAGTGCATCCCAGAGTTGACGGAACGCTTCTACACCAGCGAAGTATTGTCCGTTTGCATCACGTGCATGCAGCTGCTTCTGAAAATCATCAATGGTCTTGCCGAAAGATTCTGCGTCGAAATCATCTGCTGCGATATTGACGAACTGAACACGCTGATCGGCGATTGAGCGATAGTAGCTCATTTCTTTAGAACAGGCGCCGCAAGCACCATCGTAGAAGATTGTGAGTGGATAGGCTACAGACATAAACCCTCCTTTACTGGCCATTCATGGCGGCAACTTTACGATATTATAACCTGAACACCTGTTTCGTTGTAGAAACCAGGGCATGAAGACCAAAAGGCTGATGCAATAACATCCAAAAATTCAGGGACAACCCAATGAATCAAGCCATTCCCACGTCTCAATATTTGGTTTGCGCGTCTCTTCATGTTATACATTTAAAGACTTGTTTCCGTTGTTATTGCTAAATCTCCGCTTGCAATAAACCGGAGACAGAGTCGCGGAAGAAGGCGATTGAGGATTGGTTCTATGGATTCTTTGACTCGATTAAACATGGCAACAGTACGGGCTCAGCAGGAGGACGATCTTCCTGATTACCTGGCAGTTCGCATCTTTGCAATTGCAGATCAACTACAGAACGGAAAACCCCTGCAAGAAGAGGTTGAAGAATTGATCGAACAGCTGGGACTTTACGATACATACGGTCAAACCGGTTATATCGGCATGGGGGTGAATAATTTAATCCTTGAGGGAACCATCTGCCGGTTTGAAGAAAAGTTGAAGGAAAGCCCTGACTCTTCCCGGGAGTAAAGTAATGAAGGCGAGCATCGAATATTGTGGCATGTGAGGCTATGAAGTCCGAGCTGTCAGTCTGGCAGCCATTTTAAAGAAACATTGTGACGCTGAAGTGAAATTGATCAAATCGAGCGGTGGAGTTTTTGAAGTGGTGGTTGATGATGAGCTTGTCTACTCAAAAAAAACTACCGGAACCTTCCCTGATGAAATGCTGCTATTGAAACAAATAGCAAACAGAAAGGTGTAGTCATGTCTGTAAAAACTATTTTTATCACAGGGGCGTCAGCAGGCTTTGGTGAAGCCTGTGCCCGCGCTTTTGCAGCAGAAGGCAACCGCTTGATTCTTACGGCCCGCCGCGAAGAGAAATTAAGAAAAATACGTGACGAACTCGCGGGGGAAGCCGCGGTTCACATTATGCAACTTGATGTGCGCGATCACGAAGCAGTCGAATCCGCTGTCGCGTCTCTGCCCGCAGATTTTCGCAAAATTGATGTGCTGGTCAATAATGCCGGGCTAGCCCTTGGTCTTGAGCCGGCTCACCAGGTTGCCATTGAAGACTGGGATATAATGGTCGATACCAATATCAAGGGGCTTATGTACTGCACTCGGGCCATTCTGCCGGGCATGGTGGAGCGCAATCGGGGCCACATTGTCAACATCAGCTCCACGGCGGCCTCCTGGCCCTATCCCGGCGGCAATGTCTACGGCGGCACCAAAGCCTTCGTTTCACAATTCTCTCGCAACCTGCGTGCTGATCTGCTCGGCACACGGGTGAGGGTGAGCTGCATTCAGCCCGGCATGGCGGAAACTGAATTTTCCAACGTACGTTTCAAGGGGGACGAAGGCAAGGCGGCCCAGGTTTACGCCGGCACTGAGCCCTTGACCGCTACCGATGTTGCCGAGACAGTGACCTGGGTAGTCAACCGGCCTGCTCATGTGAATATCAACAGTCTTGAGGTCATGTCTATCGATCAGGCTTGGGGGCCTTTTGCTATACATAGGGAGAAGCGGTAGCTGGAGACTGGGGGCTGGCAACGGCAAAAACCAGTCCCCAGCCTCCAGCCCCCGACGTTCAAACTATCCCACCCAACCAATAAAGCAGCATTCCCACCAGGACCGTCCCGCCAAGACTACGGGTTTTCAGGGCAAAAATCAGTGTTGGAACAGCCACCAGCAATTCCAGTTTGCCGAAGGCAAGACTGCGTGTTGCTGCATCGGTAAACAGCGAGGGGGCAAGCAGGGCACTGAGAATCGCCACAGGAATCAAACCGAGCCAATCAATCAACCACTGCGGCATCCTCTTGTGAGCCAGGTAGAGCAGCGGCAGGGACCGGGGAAGGTAGGTAACCAGGCCCATTCCGCCGAAGAGGATCAGGTAATCGCCGAAGCTCAATTGTCCCTCCGATAGAGCCTCTTCAAAAGGTATCCAATGGTTGCTGCGCTCATTGAGGCGCCTACAATATAGGAGTCTCCAGGGATCAACAGGAACCAGAAAATTGAAAACGCTGCAGCAAGCATTCCGGTGATGATGTAGATTCCTCCCTGCAGCTGAAAGACCAACAGGCAAATGAACATCCCGGTCAGGGCATAGTCGATGCCTAATGCTCCCTGAGGAACAAACTGACCCGCCAGGGCTCCACAGACCGTTGCCAGAATCCAGACGGAATTGGCGACATGGTTGACGATCAGGGCCCGCCATCTATCCCATTGACCCTCGCGAAAACGGGTCAGGTTGACAGCGAAACTCTCGTCGGTCACGCCGTAGGCGTAGACTGCCAGAAACTTACGATTCACTCCCTTTAGATAGATGGCTAATGCCGAACTCATCAATACATGCCGCAGGTTGACCACGAAGGTTGTCAGAATGATGGCCGGAGTCGTCGCTCCGGCGGCTATCATGGCAACGCAGATAAACTGTGCGCTGCCGGCAAAGACCATCACCGACATCATGGCCACAGCCCACCATGGCAGACCGGCTTTCTGTGCCAGGACGCCGAGGGCCAGACCGATGGGGAAATAACCGAGGCAGATTGGCCAGGCCGCCGCTGCTCCCCGTCGCCATATCAGCTTGTTGGTGTCATTCATAAATGTTTGTCTTTACCGTGAATGGCGAGGACAAAATGTAGAAAAGGGCACCCGAAAGCGCCCTTGTCAATGCATTCTGTTGCCGCACTGTTAAAGAACCTGCCTCAAGAAAGCTTTGGTACGTTCTTCCTGGGGGGCTGTAAAAAAGTGTTCCGGAGTACCTTCTTCAACCACCTTCCCCTGGTCCATAAAGAGCACACGGTCGGCCACTTCCCGGGCAAACCCCATTTCATGGGTGACAACGACCATGGTCATCCCTTCGCGGGCCAACTGCTTCATGACTTCCAGTACTTCGCCAACCATCTCGGGGTCGAGTGCGCTGGTCGGTTCGTCAAAGAGCATTATCTTCGGATCCATGGCCAGCGCTCGTGCTATGGCAACGCGTTGCTGCTGGCCGCCGGAAAGGCGAATCGGGTACTCATTCTCCTTCTCGGCAATACCGACCTTCTGCAGCAACATACGGGCCTTCTCTTCGGCTTCCGCACGCTTACGCTTGCGCACCACTTTCTGAGCCAGGACAATGTTTTCAAGGACGGTCTTGTGTGGAAAAAGGTTGAATTGCTGAAAGACCATCCCGACTTCCCGGCGAACCTTGTTAAGGTCAGTCTTTTTGGACGCAAGGTCGATTCCATCGATCATGATGTGACCGGAGGTAAAGGTTTCGAGACCGTTGAGGCAGCGCAGGTATGTTGATTTCCCCGAACCCGACGGGCCGATGACGACCACAACTTCACTGGGCTTGATATGAGAGGTAACGCCGTCGACAGCGTACACCGTCTGACCGCGGCCGATAAACGTTTTTTTCAGGTCGACTGTCTTAATCACTGATTGCAAGCCTCCGTTCAACCCATGCAATCACCTGGGACAAGACCGACGTCATCATAAGATAGAGGAGGGCGACGACGAACCATATCTCAAAGGTAGCAAAGGTTGAGGTAATAACTTCCCGGCCACTCTTGGTCAGGTCGGTAATGGCAATAATTGAAACCAGTGACGAATCCTTGATCAGGCTGATGAATTGACCTGCCAATGGCGGCAGGGTGCGCTTAAAGGCCTGTGGCAGGACAATATGCACCATGGCCTGGGGTACGTTCATGCCGAGAGAGCGGGCGGCTTCCATCTGCCCCTTGGGAATCGACTGGATGCCGGCGCGGATAATCTCTGCGACATAGGCCCCGGCAAAGATAGCCAGAGCACTGATGCCGGCAATAATCCGGCTGATGTCCAGTACGGTACCGAGGAAGAAATAAAAAATAAATATCTGTACCAGCAGCGGGGTACCGCGAATCAACTCAATATAAGTGATTGAGAGACTGCGCAGGGTCGGGTTGTTGGAGACCCGGCACAAGCCGGTGACCAGACCGATAATCATGCCGATAACACTTGCTGCCGCAGAAATCCAGAGGGTGTTCCACAAGCCGACCATGAGCGGACCGGCGCGCCATTGGAACGTCGAGCCGAGGGAATCACCCTGAAACAGGTCATCATTTTCACTGACCTGCACGGATTCGCTGTCTACCCGAAACACTTTTTCTTCATCATCTTCACCGGTCAGCTTGATTTGCGTTGTATTGCCATTTTGCGATAACGATGCAACGCGGCCATCAAACGGTGCCGGGACCAGGGTCTCGTCATGATAGAAAAAGTACTGGGGAATGCGGTTCCAGCGCCAGGTGTAATCAATTTTTTTGGTGGCGACCCACAGGCCCGCGACCATCATGAAGAGGATGGCGATCGTAAGAAAATGCCAGGGCCAGACGCTTTTGTTAGTCTTCAACGTGTCAATTCCTGTTTCAGTTTTTGTCCGGAAACGGCCCTTTTCCGCAATCTCTGCGTCAATCGGCGGATTTGATTGTGCGGCGTAAAGGACTACGCCTCCGCTCAAATCCTTGATTTTCTTGACCTTGCGAAAAATTGCTCGTTTCCAGATCGAAAACTGTGCCTATGTTGTCCGGAGTTTCCGGGTGGTAACGTTTCAGGCAGAAAGATGGCGGGGTTGTTCTGAAAAAAAACAACTGCCCCGCCATTGTCAGTTCATGTTACTGAAGGTCTTTAAGCCATTCGTCACTCAGGAACCACTTCTTGTAGATTTTGTCGTAGGTCCCATCATTTTTGGTTTGAACCAGAAAGTTGTTCAGCCAGTTGACGAGGTTGAAGTTGTCTTTGTTGACTGCCCAGGCCAATGGCTCATAAGTGAAAGGTTCATCGAGTAAAACAAGTTTCTCCTGGCCCTTTTCAGCAAAAGCGATGGCGTTGAAGGGGAGGTCATAAATGAAAGCGTCGATTTTGCCGTTAAGCAGATCCATGACGCCTTCCTGTTCGGTCTCGAAAGAAATATAAGTTGCGTTCGGGATCATGCGCTTGGTGGCCTGCTCACCGGTAGTGCCGAGCTTAGAGGCGACCTTGTACTTTTTGTTGTTCAGATCCTTGTAAGACTTGATTTCGCCGGCCAGTTTCTTGTCAACCAGAATGCTTTGCCCAATCACAATATAAGGATCGGCAAAGCCGATCTTCATGTTGCGCTCCTGGGTCAGGGTCATGCCACTCATGATAATGTCGAATTTTTTGGTGATCAGGGCCGGGATGATGCCGTCCCAGGCAGTGCTGACCAGTTCTAATTCGACGCCCATGGCCTTTGCCATACGTTTGGCCATGTCGACATCGAAACCAACAATCTCACCTCTTTTGTTGGTCATTTCAAAGGGCATGTAACCAGGCTCCATGCCGACACGCAGGGTACCGCGCTCAAGAATGTCGTCGAGGGTGTCAGCCGTGGCCAAGCCGGGAAGAAGCACACACAGTGCCAGCAGGCAGGCGATCAGAAGTTTGACTTGTTTCATGGTTGTTCCTCCTGGAAAAAAATAAGGATAGTTCAGCCGAACGGTTCGGCAGTTAAATGTTTAATATGACTTGCCTTCATCGAGAAGCTCCGAGATAGACATCTGCACGTTGCAATGAGGGCAGCGGGGCAGGTCCTCGATCGGCAGGTAAATAATCTCTGTATAGCGACACTTTGGACAAATGACTTCGATCGGTTCACGCTTGACACGATCCATGACAAGCTCCCACGCTACTTAAGTGAAATAACTATTGAATTCAATGACCTCTGCTTATACCATAGCGCCTTCGTTCGAAACAAGACCGTAGCTGACTCAGGAGTCTGTTGACTATACGGGCTGAAACGAAAAATTGGTTGTTTGAGAACAGATTTTAGCTCACGTCCATACGGAAACTAGCTCGTTGCCATCCGGAAACTCCAGTTACAGATGCACAGTTTTCGTCCGGAAACGAGCAATTTTTCGCAAGGTCAAGGAAATCAAGGATTTGAGCGGAGGCGTAGTATTTTACGCCGCACAATCAAATCCGCCGATTGACGCAGAGATTGCGGAAAAGGGCCGTTTCCGGACGAAAACTAGCTCGTTTGCAGCTCATAAATACTCCTAACCGTTTTTCAGTGATTTTGCATGGATCAGAAAAGCAAACAACAGCTTTTTGCCGAATTCATGCTGGCAACTGTCACACTTTTCTGGGGAGCGACTTTTCCGATCGTCAAGGATGCCATCAATGAGATGCCGGTTATGGCCTTTCTCTGGGTGCGATTTGCCATAGCGGCCATCCTTCTGGCGTTTGTTGCCGGCCGCCGCGGCCTTACTTCTCTCGATCGGCGCGGCTGGCGTATCGGCGTTCTGCTCGGGACTTTACTGTTTTTCTCTTATCTCTTTCAGACTTTTGGCCTGGAGCGCACTTCCTCGGCCAATACCGGGTTTCTGACAGCACTCGGTGTGGTTTGGGTGCCGCTTATGGCCGGTCCGTTGTTGAAAAAACCGGCTGCATTCGGTTCGAAAGTCGGCGTCTGCCTGGCTTTGCTCGGCCTCTTCCTGTTGACCTGGCATACCCCCTGGACGATCAGCTTCGGTGATTTTCTGGTCGTGATCTGCTCTGGCTTTGTTGCCCTGCACATCATCGGGCTCGATGCCTTTACCAAAGGTTACGATGCCCGGGCTCTGACTTTTGTACAAATTGCCACTATGGCAGTGCTCGGTTGTTTTGGCAGTCTGGTGTTTGAGCCGGTATCCTGGCCGCAGACATGGACCAGTTCACTGGTTTTTGCGTTCATTATCACTTCGGTCTTCGCGACAGCCTATGCATTCTGGGCAATGACCACTTTTCAAAATCGTACTACACCGACCCGTGCGGCACTGATCTATACACTAGAACCTGTTTTCGCAACGATCTTTTCAGTCTGGCTGGCCGGAGATCGTTTAACAACAGTCGGTTGGTTTGGAGGTTGCATGATAGTTGCCGGCATGATTGTCTCTGAAGTCTGGCCATTGATCTGCCGCAGGTCTTTAAGAGCCCGGCAAATCTGATTAATTGTTCTAAAGTCTTCCTGTTACGGCAGGTTTGTTGGTATATTGGAATCCGAACATACAACTACAAGGAAAAGAATAGCCCATGAGCGTAGGCTACTAGGAACTGGTTGCCGATGCAGTGGAGCGCATTGAGATCATCTCTGGATATGCGCAATCCTGTCGCGACCATCGAAGGCATGTATATGGTTGCGCCAATGTTGCTGTAGAGATAAAAGAGAATCAGCTACTAATGGAAAAAGCTTATCTTTTGTGTTTAATCGTTTTGTCAATCAAAGAGAAAGTGAATTATAGAATATGAGCGATCTACCAAAATGCCCGGAATGCGGTTCAGAGTACACCTACGAAGACAGAGCTCTGTATGTTTGTCCTGAGTGCGCACATGAATGGAGCATGAATACTGCCGGTGAGAGTGTCGAAGAGGTGAGGGCCATTAAAGACGCCAACGGCAATGTGCTTGAAAATGGTGATACCGTTACTGTGATCAAAGACCTCAAAGTCAAGGGCTCTTCACTGGTGGTCAAGGTTGGAACGAAGGTCAGGAATATCCGCCTGGTGGATGGCGATCATGATATCGATTGCAAAATTGACGGCATCGGCCCCATGAAGTTGAAATCGGAGTTTGTAAAGAAAGTTTGAAATTATATGTTTGCAAAGGATTGAAATTTTTCATCGACATTTAATTTTACACAGAAATCGGGGCAAAGGACCTCTTCCTGACAGAAACCTGTTACTCCCCCCTCAAATACGTTGCAGGCTTCTTCCCCAGAGCCTTCCATGTTCCTATCAATCCCAGCAACAGAGTCAATACAATACCTGTCAGAATCGTCAAGATGATTGTGCCAGGATGCAGGACAAATGACATCTTCATCAACCCACGCAGAATCCCCATGGCAGCCAGACTGCCGACCACAGCGCTGATTGTACCGGCAATCAGGCCAAGCATCATAAACTCGGCGCCGAAAGCGGCCAGGATGTCGAAGCGGGTCGCCCCGCAGACCTTGAAGATCACGGCATCATGTATACGCTTATGTTGATCAGCAGAAACGGCTCCAGCCAGGACCAGAAAGCCTGTAAACAAGGCAATAGCTGCCATGCTTCGGAAGGCAATGCCGATCCGGTCAAGGGTATTGGATACGTTTTTCAGGATTTCCCTGGTGCTGATGGCGGAGACATTCGGAAACTTCCCGGTGATTGTGGTAACAGCAGTTTCTTCCTGGTCAGGCGGCACCTGTATAGTTGCAATATGCGTCTGCGGAGCATCTTCGAGTACGCCTGGTGAAAGCAAAACGGCGAAATTCAGGTCCAGGGTCGACCAATCCACTTCTCTCAGGCTGCTGATTTTCGCCGTGACTTCGCGTCCAAGGACATTGACAGTCAGGGTGTCACCGACAGTAACACCGAATCCTCTGGCGATGTCTGCGGTAATCGAAACCAGTGGACCACCTGAATAATCGTCGGGCCACCATTCGCCGTTGACAATCTTTGTCTCAGCTGGCATTTCTGCCGCGTAACTCAAGAAGCGATCGCCTCGCACTGCCCAACGAACCTCCTCTGCGATTTTTGCCATGCTGACCGGTATGCCGGCTATGGCCGTAATACGTCCGCGCAAGGTGGGATAATGTTCTATCTTGCGAATGCCGGGCAAGCTGCCTGCGGTTTCCCGGAAGCTTGCAATTTGATGAGATTGCAGATCGAAAAAGAAGAAAGAGGGTGCCTCATCGGGAACTGTTTCATTGACCATGTCGCCGAGATTGGCTTGAACCAATACAACAATGACCAGGGCTGTCAGGCCAAGCCCCAGAGAAAAAAGAGCACTCCCGGCAGGGGAACCGCGTCGATGGATGTTGCCGAGTCCAAGGCGTAATGAGGGATTGTTTGGCCTCGGCAGATACCTGGCTAATCTGACAACTGCGGCTGAGACAACACGGAAGATGCCGAAACAGAGGGTTGCTCCGCAAATAAACCAGAAAGCCAGTTTCTGGTCTGCACTGGTTAATATCGCCAGTGCTGCAAGACCGATGGCGGTGATAACAATGGTTACCTGGATACCGCGGCCGGGATCTATGTCAGTGCTGTCGCTGTAACTGCGGAACAATACCGCTGGAGAGACTTTTCTGGTAATCCCGAGCGCCTTGAGGGAAAAAACCAGGGCAATCAATAAGCCAAACATGCCCGCTCTCAATAATACGTACCAGTGAATAGCAGGAGCCAGTGGTATCGGCAGGTGCTCACCAATGAGCCACTTGAGGAGGTAGGGCAGGGCTGCCCCAAAGATCAGGCCTGCCACTGATCCAAGAGCGCCCAGAAAAAGAACCTGGATCAAGTAGGTCGTAAATATCAGCTTCCCCGGGGCACCAAGACATTTCATCGTTGCAATGTGGTTAATCTTGCCGGTCAGGTAGCCGCGAACCGCTCCGGAAACACCAAGACCTCCGACCAACAGGGCGCAGAGCCCTATCAGAGTCAGATTTTGATTCATCCGGTCGAGAAAGAACCGTATTCGTGGTGACGCTTCACGCCAGGTGCGCAAGCGCCAGCCGACTTCAGGGAATTGAGATTGCAGATCTTCTTTCAGCTGGTCAGCAGTCGTGCGATCAGGTAAACGCAGACGATAGGCGTGGTAAATCAGACTGCCGGGCTGCACCAGGCCTGTGGCAGACAGGCCGGCAAGGCTGGTCATGAGGCGTGGGCCCAGGTTGAAGGCGTTCAGAGTTCGATCAGGTTCGGTCGTGATGATGCCGCGGATTCGAAACTCTGCTGAACCGATCCTGACCAGGTCACCTGTCTTGATATTCAGTCGGGTCAGCAAAGGCTGTTCGACCAGAGCGCCGAATTCATCGCTGCTCTGCAGCGCCTCAGCGATTGATTGTTGCGGATCGATGCCGATCCGGCCATAGAGCGGATAGGCAATGTCAACTGCTTTCAGCTCAGCAAGAACCCGTTTGGATTTATTTTCGGCAGCAACCATGGTTCGCATGCTCATAACATGTGACAGGTCACCACGCTTGCTGAGAAAATCTATGACTTCAGCAGGCAATTGCCGATGAGGCAGACGGACTTCAAAATCACCGCCCAATAGTGTACTGGCATCTGCAAGCAAACCTGATTTTGCAGATTCGGTAAAAGAACCGATCGCGCTTATCGCAAAAACGCCCAGGAAAAGGCAGGTTAAAAAGACGCCAAAACCACGCAGCCCCCCGCGCAGTTCACGCCTGACCAGGCGCAAAGCTTGCTTAAGAATGCGAGGTTCGCTCATGCAACGCCTCCGGCATAATCATTGAGTTGACCATCAAGCATATGGACGCAACGATGACAGCGCGAGGCGAGGGTCTTATCGTGGGTGACCAGGACCAGGGTTGTGTTATGCTCTTTCTGCAGATCAAAGAGCAGGTCCATGACCATCTGACCGGTTTCATGGTCGAGGTTACCTGTCGGTTCGTCGGCCAGGAGCAATGACGGTTTGGCGACAAAGGCTCTGGCCAGCGCCACCCGTTGTTGCTCGCCGCCGGAGAGTTCCCCCGGGTAGTGACCGAGACGGCTGCCAAGCCCGGTCTTCTCCAGGGCTTCTTTTGCCTGCCCAGCAGGATTTTCGACCGCGGCGAACTCAAGTGGCAGGGCGACATTCTCAAGGGCTGTCATTGTCGGCACCAGATGGAACGACTGGAAAACGATGCCGACATGCTCGCGTCTGAAACGGGCCAAGCCGTCTTCATTGATAGCAGTCAGATCTATGCCGGCGACCCGGATCAGCCCGGAAGTCGGCTTCTCCAGACCAGAGAGGGCCATCAAGAGGGTTGTTTTGCCGGCCCCTGATGGGCCAACAATGCTGATAGTTTCGCCAGCGGCAATAGACAGATCGATACCGCGCAGAATATTGACCGGCCCGGCTCCACCGACTAAACTGAGACAAAGATTTTTAATTTCAACCATAGGCTCTCTCATGCGCTTGATAAAAATTTGTTTACTACTGCTGCTTGCTGCAACCTGCAGTGTTCAACCTCTACTGGCCAATAGTACAGCAGAACCCATGAAACGTCTTCTGGTCCTGGGAGACAGCCTTACTGCAGGTCACGGACTGGCAGCAGGGGAGACCTTCCCGGAACAGTTGGAAAGGGCCCTGCAACAGGCTGGTCATAACGTTACAGTCATCAATGCCGGCGTTTCCGGTGATACAACCGCCGGGGGTCTGGCACGACTGGATTGGGCTTTGAGAGATGATCCACAGCTGGTAATCGTTGAACTCGGTGGCAATGATGCTTTGCGCGGTTTGCCCCCGGAAGAGACATTTGCCAACCTGGATGCCATTCTAGAGCGACTCGACACCGCCGGTGTCTGCATCATACTGACCGGAATGCAGGCTCCACGCAATCTTGGCGTCGATTACACAACGGCCTTTAACCAGATCTACACTCGACTTGCCAGCAAGCACAAGGTCAGCTTTTATCCGTTCTTTCTTGATGGTGTTGCCCTTGATCCAGCACTTAATCAGGCTGACGGTATTCATCCAAACTCAGCTGGAGTTGGGGTGATCGTCGACAGGATGCTGCCTGTGCTGGTGTCTGTACTCGAAACAGTGAACAAGTAAAATCACACCCGATATTCAGGCATTAGCAGTCTGTCGGACTATACGGGCCGAATTTGCAGCCGGCTCATGGATAGTCCGACAGGCTGCTAGCGCAAATAAGCCTCTGTTACATAACGTCGCATCATGACATGCGTATTAAAATAATAAGCATTCTTGCCGATCGCGTTTTTTATCAACTTGATCCAGCCTGCGCGATCCTTGTAGTAGAGCGGAATTATCGTTTCTTCCAGCTTTTTGTAAAGGTCTTTAACATCCTCGTCGGAATGGTTGACGTTCGTCGTCGTCTCGGTCGACGGTGGACCGATTGACCAACCGGTCACCCCCTCGATGTGTCCTTCAATCCACCAGCCATCCAACACGCTGAAATTCGGTACACCGTTCAAGGCGGCCTTCATGCCGCTAGTGCCTGAAGCTTCCAGGGGGCGCAGGGGGTTGTTCAGCCAAAGATCGACACCCGGAATCAGGCGGCTCGCTACATCCATGTTGTAGTTTGGCAGGTAGACAATCTTCAGTTTGTCTCCAAAGTAATCAGCTTGTTGGCGAATTTCCTGAATCATCTTTTTGCCATAGTTGTCATGAGGGTGAGCTTTTCCGGCAAAGACCAGCTGTAGTTTGCCACCGCCGATTTCAAGTAAACGTTCCTTGTCAGTAAAGATCATGTTCGCTCTTTTGTATGCAGTGGCCCGGCGGGCGAAGCCGATGGTAAGGATGTCCGGGTCGAGTCTGACACCGGTTATTTCCTCAATGTATTGAAAGAGATAGGCCTTGGCACCGGCGTGGGCGTCATGAAGTTCCTGATCCGGGATGATGTCCACCCTGACCAACAACTCTGGTTCGTTAGCCCAGCCAGGCAGATACTTGTCGTAAAGTGTCATTATGTAAGGGGAGGCCCATGTGAACGGATGAATGCCGTTGGTGATGGCATGAATCTCAAATCCAGGGAAGAGGGCCTGGGAAACTTCGCCATGTTTCTTGGCAACTCCGTTGACATAGTACGATAGGTTCAGGGCCAGCATGGTCATATTGAGTTCAGTTTTGCCCCCGAGTTCTTTTAGCAGATCCAGAGGAATTACCTCTCCCATGATGCTTTCAACCATGTCATAGGTAAAGCGATCGTGCCCTGCCTCCACCGGCGTATGGGTGGTAAAGACGCATTTCTCCTGTACTTGGGCAACATTCCACGAGGCGCGCTCATCCCAGGTGTCTTCGACGGGACGACGGTGGTGATTGAGTAATTCCAGGGTCAGCAGGCTGGCATGGCCTTCGTTCATATGATACTTGCGGACCTGAAAACCAAGGATCTGCAACAGGCGTGCACCTCCGATACCGAGAACAACCTCTTGCTTCAGCCGATAATCTCTGCCTCCACCGTAGAGATGGTCGGTAATCTGTCTGTCTTCCGGAAGGTTGCCAGGGATATCGGTATCAAGAAAGAGCACCGGCAGGTCTCCGCCGGTCGGACTTTTGACACGATACATCCAGGCCTGGACCTTGACATCGCGATTCTCTATATTCACCAGGGCCTTGCTTGGTAAAAGCTCAAGCAACTCCTCAGGTTTCCAGTCAACATCACTCTCCTGTTGCCAGCCTTCGGCACTGAACGTTTGCTTAAAATAGCCTTTGCGACTAAGCAAGGTGACAGCTACGAGGGGAAGCTTCAGGTCCGCAGCACTTTTGATCGTGTCACCAGCCAGGACTCCCAGTCCGCCGCTGTAAGTGGGGATTTCTGTAGTCAGGCCGATTTCCATTGAAAAATATGCGATGCGTGAAATTTCAGTATAACGTCTCCAATCGCTCATTGCTTACCTTGAAGTCTATGTGTTGGGCTTCCGTTGTGCTGCGCCATCTGGATTGACGACTGAGGTGCAGAAAGTTGGACTTCCCAAGTCAAACAGGTCCCTAGTCAAGAATATCATATTGTCGCTTTATTTCCGTTTTCGTTCGAGTGAACAGATACGCCCGTAACTTTCAAGGAAAGCCTGCAAAGGCACACCTCCAATCCCTCCGTCTGTTTTCTTAATCGTCTCTTCATATCGTCGAATAATCCCCATCTTACTGTAGGATATCCTTCGTTATGTGCTTGGTTGAATGCCACCGAATGAAAATATGTTGTATTATTAGCTGTATAGAAAACTGGCATGCTCCATGTAAGAGTATAAGGAGCCTTTCTGATTCAAAGAGTAATTTATGACACCAAGAGCACTAATTCTGAAGATCCCGCTGATATCCGGATCCTCGACCATGGAGCACTTTCTATGAAAATCATGCGTAAAATCTTTGTTACCCTGGTTGTGCTGGTCGTTCTGCCGCTGGCAGTACAAGCCATGCAACATGGATCCGGAGCCGCGAATATGGACCATAGCAAGACGGATCATGCAAGCATGAATATGGAAGGGGACATGATCATGATTGGTAATTCGGTCCAGGATGGTGTCAAGGCTATGGCTCATCTCAAGGATGTCAAGGATGCGATGGTCAAGATGGGAATGAAGCCAACCCATCATATCATGGTTATGTTCGTTGATGTGGCAACCGGCCTGCCTTTGGAATCAGGGACCGCAGCTATCAAGGTGAAAAAGGCGGACGGTAAGCAAGAGGAAACGACCAGGTTGATGGTTATGCAGGGACATTTCGGCGCCGACATCGTTCTTCCCGAGCCAGGTCATTATCATTTTGTTGTTGGCACCGAGCTGACTGACGGTAAAAAACGCCAGTTCGAATATGACTTCGAATTGAGGTAACCTTTACTTGCCGAGTTGCACACCCTGCGCCCCGGTTTATTCAAAAAATATGACGATATGTTCATGGAAATCATTCAACGTCAGCGACAGGCTGACCAAAATCTCAAAACAGGAGCTTAAATCATGATGAAACAGATGACAATCGTACTGCTAACCCTGGTTATCGCTATGGGCATGCCAATGATCGCTGCGGCAATGAGTCACGAGAACCACGCTGACAGCAGCAAGAAGATGACCGAAGACATGAAACAACACAGCGACATGGATATGGACCATGCCAAAGAGATGTCAACTGATATGCATAAAGGCCACGACATGGCTGGTCAGGACGATGACTTCCTGGAAATCGGCAAGGACACACAAGAAGGCGTTGTCGCTACAGTCAAGGTCAAGACTTATGATGAAAAGACCATGGCTTCCATGGCGAAAATGGGTATGGATGCAACCCATCACGTTATGGTTTTCTTCGCTGACGAAAAGAGCGGTAATGATATTGCCGGCGGCCAGGTCGCACTCAAGGTGAAAGGCAAAGAAGCCAAGCCCGTCATGATGATGCAGATGGGGACAGGATTCGGCGCCGATGTTTCACTGGAAGAAGGTATGCATACATTTGAGGTCGGAACCAAGCTTGAAGACGGCAAAAAACGCCAGTTTTCGGTCATGTTTCATAACATGTAAGCAGATCGGGGGCCGCTCTGCGGCCCCCGGTTATTTTGGAGACAACGCCTGCAGACTGATGGAGACTTAAGGTGGCATCCAAAGTCTTTTTTTATACTGCAAACTAGAGTAACCTGTCCGTCATTATGACTGCCTGGAATACACTCAAAATCCAAACTCCAAACATCATCGAATTTGTCCTGCGCTTATGTCTCCCTCTTTCCTGGAGCATCATTATCTTATGGTTGTCTTTGATTCCCACGCCGCCACAACTCTCCGGAGTGCTGGGTTGGGACAAACTCCTCCACGCAGGGGCTTATGGGTTGTTGTTCCTTCTGGTTGCTCAATTTCTCTTCTGCTTGCCTCTTCAGCTCAATAAAATCTGGTGGGTTACATGGCTGGTGGTCATCTGTTTCGGCGCTCTGATGGAGGTCCTGCAGCTATTGGCACAGACAGGACGCATTGCCGAATGGTGGGATCTTTTCGCGGATGCTGTCGGTGCTTTCATCGCATATGTCATATTACGTCAATTCTCCGGGTTAATGTGTTCACGACATAAAGCTCTGGAAAAAGATCATGGATGAAATTCTGTATGCTGCGGCCGGTGAGGGAAGTCTCATCCTGACGGTCAACGACCGTCTGGCAAGAGAACTCTTACAACAATATGACAGCGAGCAGCAGCGACTGGGGCTTGCAGCATGGTTGCGTCCTGACATCTTAAGCATTTCTGCATGGTTATGCCGATGTCAGCTACTGATTCCAGGAACGCTTTTATTCCTGAACAATGCTCAGCTGCAACATGCCTGGGAGATCATTGTCGAGTCTGATGCTGAACAGTCCGGCAATTATCTTCTACAGGTTCCACAGACGGCACGTCGAGCTTTGCAGGCACACCAGTTATTGATTCGCTATTCTGTAGAATTCGACAGGGGTGAAGCCGCCGAAGATCACAGGGCATTTCTGCGTTGGCGAAAAACATGGCAGAGCCGGGCCATTGAAAGGGGCTGGCACGATCCTGTTGAGACGCCCTGGCTGCTATCAGAAGCAATTAATAGAGAGCACATCCCCCTGCCCGGAAAAATTATTATCGCCGGGTTCGACGAGATCACACCTGATGTGCTGCATTTGTGCGATGTTATGAACAAATATGGCGTTTGTATCGAGTATTGGCATCCACAGCCATGTCAAAATGTTCGGCGTCAACGTGTCGCAGCTGCCGACCCTACTGATGAAGTCAATCGATGTGCCCGATGGATCAGATCTCTCCTGACCAAAAATCCGGATGTAAGCATTGGTGTCGTTGCACCGCGACTTGAAGTTTACCAGTCCCTGATTGAACAGGAGTTCACAGCAGAGCTGGACCCGAAAGCAATGCTTGCCGGTGAAGAGACGCAGCATGTGTTCAACCTTTCGCTGGGCCATAGCCTGGACAGGGAAGGGGTGATTCACGCGGCACTTCGCTTGTTGCGGCTTGGCATGCGGATCGATCATGCTGAGATCAGCTGGCTTTTATGCACGCCATATATCAGAGGTTCACTCGAAGAGGCTGCCAACCGGGCGCAAATGGATCGTGAATTACGTAGTTTAAGGCGTTTTGACTGGTCGTTGCCTCGTCTTGCCAGGACCTTGAAGGGACTCTCGACAAAATACGCGATTGCTGTGCCGGATTTCATCAAAATGATTGAAATCATTGCCGCTGATTTATACCAGCCAGCGAAACGCATGCCGGGTTTCTGGGCTGAATATTTCGCGACCTATCTCGGTAAAGTCGGCTGGCCGGGAGAGCGTGGCCTGTCAAGTCGTGAGTATCAGGCTGTACAGCATTTCAGGAGCTCATTGGCTGAGCTTGCCAGTCTGGATGGAGTCTCGTCGCCTATTGATCGTTCCGCCGCCGTCAGAATTCTGATTCGCAATATCACTTCGCTGGAGTTTCAGCCGGAAGGTGTCGATGGTCCGGTTCAGGTTCTCGGTGAACTGGAATCAAGCGGTTTGGTGTTTGATCATCTCTGGGTTCTCGGGCTGCATGACTCAGCATTGCCCAAGCCACCCAGTCCGAATCCCTTCATCCCACTGCCTGTTCAACGTCGATATCGCATGAAACGCTCTGATGCAGAACGTGAGTATCTCTTTGCCGAACAGATTTCGACGCGCCTGTTCTCTGCGGCTCCTGATATCGTGCTCAGCTGGCCGGCCCAGGATAACGGCGCAGAGCAAAGACCGAGTTCTTTCATCAGGGAGATTTCCGACGGGCAGCCATTACTGGCTGAATCATGCGCCCCGGCCAGGATCATCTGGCAGGAGCGAACAAGCCTTGAAGAGATATCTGACTGTCAAGGACCACCGATATCCACCCGCAAGCCGTTTACCGGCGGAACCGGCATTATCAAGGATCAGGCTCTCTGTCCTTTTCGTGCCTTCGCCCATCACAGACTCAGGGCTGAACACCTGGATGTTCCGGATATCGGTATCGACAACATGGCACGCGGTTCTCTTGCTCATATAGCTCTCGAGTTGTTCTGGGGCAAAGTTGTCGACCAGGACACCCTCTTGTCCCTTGATGAAACCACACTCAAGAAGCTTTTGGATGAAGCCGTCAATGGCGCCCTCGGTCGATTGGAAAAAGAGCGACGATATGATCTGCCTGCACGGCAACGGCACATCGAGCAACAACGTTTAATCTCTCTTTTGCTGCAGTGGCTTGAATTTGAGCGTCAAAGAAGCCGTTTTCGCGTCGTGGCTTCTGAACAGAACCACCAGGTCAAGATCGGCCAGCTGGCTATCCGGACCCGGATTGACCGGATTGACGAACTGGACGATGGCACCTGTGCCATTATCGATTACAAAACAGGACGTGCCGAACCTCTGCAATGGCTGGACGACCGGATTACTGAGCCACAGCTGCCTGCGTATTGCCTGGGTTTGTCCCAGGAACAGATCGGTGCAGTGATGTTCGCCGTAGTACGCGGCAAGGTGAAAGAAAGTGGCTTCCGCGGGTTGGCTCGTAAGGACGAAGCCTGGCCAGGCGCAAAATCACGCGCACTTGCAACACGTCTTGATGAGAAGGGCTGGGGCACTTTGAAAGATGTTCTGGCTCATTGGAGCAGTACTCTACCTGTCCTGGGCGATGCTTTTGCCCGTGGAGATGCATCTGTCGACCCGGTTGATCCAAAGCTCGCTTGTCAATACTGTGATTTAACTGGCTTCTGTCGAATCCTGGAGCGGGACACTGCCTCTCTGGAAGGCAATAATGATTAAAACACAGCCCATTCAGCCACCGGATTGTAAGGAAAGGCAGAACGCAGTCGACATCGATCGCTCCTGCATCGTTCAGGCGCCTGCCGGTTCCGGCAAGACCGAGCTGCTTGTGCAGCGTATCCTGGCACTGCTGGCTGTCGTTGATTCTCCAGAGGAAATCCTCTCCATCACCTTTACCCGTAAAGCTGCCGGCGAGATGAAGCTGCGCCTGTTGAAGGCGTTGGAACGTGCCTGCGATGATCAACCTCCTGAGGCCCCGCACGCAGTAGAAACCTGGCAGAGAGCCCGTGCTGTACTCGCCAGGGACCGGGAGAGGGGCTGGTCCCTGTTACAGAATCCAGCCCGCTTGCAGCTGATGACAATAGACAGCTTGTGTGCCTTCCTGACCCGCAGAATGCCATGGCTGGCGCGTTTTGGCGACCAACCCGGAGTGACTGACGATCCCGCTGACCTGTATCTCATAGCCGCAGAAGCATTACTGTCCAGATTGGAAAAAGGCGGTGCAGGTCAAAATGCCGTTGAACGACTGTTGACCCACCTGGACAACCGCCTGACGCTTTTGCGCGACCTGTTGGTAGCCATGCTCGGCAGGCGCGATCAATGGTTGCGTCACCTCATGGCTCAGCGCAACAAACAGCCGCGCCAGGTGCTTGAATCAGGTTTGCAACTCTATACGGCGACTTTTCTGAAATACACACGCGATGCGCTTGGCGACGACGCATATTGTGAACTCAGAACGCTGGCCAGGTTCGCTGCAGTGAATCTGTCAGAAGGGCAACCGGACCACCCGTTTAACGCCTTGCTGCAGGAAAAAGAGGACCCTGAGTCACTCAGGCAATGGCTGGCCCTGGTGGACCTGATGCTCACGGCATCGGGAGATGTCAGAAAAAGTGTCAACAAGGCCAACGGCTTCCCCGGTGACAAGTCTCCTCAATCCCGGGAAATGAAAACCCGCGCGCTGAGCCTTTTTGAGCAGGTCAGAGTAAATCGTGCAGCTACAGAAGCCCTGCAGGGCGTGCGGCAACTGCCAGCAAACTGCTACACTTCAGATCAATGGTGTATCCTGGAGTCGTTGATAGAGCTGCTGCCCCTTGCCGTGGTAGAGCTTCAGGGTGTTTTTCGGCTTCAGGGCCAGGTCGACTTTATCGAAATTGCCGGGGCGGCGCATGCAGCACTCGGTTCGGTTGCTGAACCGGAAGATCTTCTGCTGCAATTGGACAGCCGTATCCGCCATATCCTGGTCGATGAATTCCAGGACACCTCTTATGCCCAATATGACCTGCTGCGTTGCCTGACTGGCGGATGGGAACCCGGCGACGGAAGAACACTCTTTGTCGTTGGTGACCCGATGCAATCGATTTATCGCTTTCGAGAGGCGGAAGTCGGCCTCTACCTGCGTGTTTGTCAGCGTGGTTTGGACGGTCTGCCGATGGAACGTATTGGTCTGAGCACAAACTTCCGCTCCCGAAAAAAACTTGTTGACTGGGTTAACAACAGCTTCTGCGAACTATTCCCCGCAATTGAGGATGAAGTTCGTGGTGCTGTGCGTTTCGCGCCGGCCATGGCATTCGATCAAAGTGAGAATGGTGCTGAAGTGACTGCACACTGCTTCGTGAACAGGCAGGATGTTGCTGAGGCGAAGACCATTGTTGACCTGGTCTGCAGGGCCAGAGAGAGTCATGCCGAAGGCACCATTGCCATCCTTGTGCGTTCTCGAAACCATCTATCGGAAATCGTTATTGCCTTAAAAAAAGCCGCCATCCGCTTCCAGTCGCAGGACATTGATCCATTGGTCGATCGTCCCGTTGTTCAGGATCTGCTCTCATTGACACGCGCACTGCAGCACCCTGCCGATCGCATCGCCTGGCTTTCTGTGCTCAGAGCTCCATGGTGCGGATTGATCCTGGACGATCTCAACATGCTGTGCGGCAAAGACTCCCGGTCTACGGTCTGGCAGTTATTGACGCAACCTGTGAAACAGGTTGAGATGTTCGATCAAATCAGCACGGACGGCAGGCAACGACTGAATCGCCTAATACCTGTCCTTGACCGCGCCCTGAAAATGCGGGGACGCCTGAGTCTGAGGCACCTGGTAGAATCAACCTGGTTGTCACTGGGTGGACCTGCATGTGTCGAAGAGGCCGACTTGCTGGATGTTAAGCAGTTCTTTGCGTTGCTTGAAGATTTTGATGTTGAAGGGACTCTCGAAGATCTGGAAAGACAGCTCGGTAAACTTTATGCAGCTCCGGATCCTCAGGCCGGACCGGAACTCCAGTTGATGACTATTCACAAAGCCAAAGGCCTGGAATTTGACACCGTCATCCTGCCGGGTCTTGGTCGCGGGGTGAGAGCCCGTGAGCGCGCCTTGCTGCGCTGGGTGGAGCACCCCGACTATGAACTTCTGCTGGCACCGATACCTCCCTTGCTCAATGATCAGCAAGATCCGACTTATCAGGCAATCGGTCACATCCTGAAGGAGAAGGATGACCTTGAAACAGTACGTCTTTTGTATGTTGCCACGACTCGGGCCAAATCACGTTTACACCTGCTGGGTCATGCAAAGCTCAACCAGAATAATGAGCTGGCACCACTTTCCGGATCGCTTTTGTCAGTTGCCTGGCCTGCTTATGGCCGTGAGTTTTCAGAAAACACGATCACCGCAGCGGATGAAGCCCAGCATGAACTGCCAGTGTCAAAGTTGAAACGTTTGCCGGGAGAATGGCTGCTGCCGCAATTAGCCGAGAAACTGGTTTTTAAGGTGACTACAGTGCAGCTTGCGTCCGCAGTTGGACACTCCCGAACAGAAACCGTTGAGTCTCGCCGCACTGAAGAGGGCAGGGTCATCGGCACCCTTGTTCATTTGTGGCTGGAGCGTATTGCGGCCGATGGTCTGAACCGCTGGCCTGAAACTGCAATTAAGGCCCAAACCGGCAACTTCAAGGCTCAACTGAACATGCGTGGTCTGCCGCTGTCCAGGCTCGAAGCAGGTTCGTCCATGATTTTGTCCTGTCTCATCAACACCGTTTTGAGCAAACGGGGCCAATGGCTCCTGTCTTGTCATAGGAGCGCCGGCAGTGAACTGGCGCTCAACGGAATGATCGACGGCGAACTCGTCCGTGCGACCATTGACAGGACCTTTATTGACAATGACGGGCTTCGATGGCTCATCGACTACAAAACGAGCAGTCCTGCGTCCGGTGAAGATCATGGCCGCTTTATGGACAATGAGGCAGAGCGTTATCGTAATCAGTTGCAGCTCTATGCTGCTCTTTTTAAACAGCTGGAGCCGGACCAGACTCTCTGTACGGCTTTATACTTCCCTATGTTTGACGGTTGGATCGAAACCGGCTACTGATGTGTTATGACAAGGTGCAAGCGTGAAATTGCCAAGGTGATTGCCAAACAGCATGTAACTGGGTTACATTACTTTTATATGAAAAAACCTATGTAAAGCCTGTGTTAATAACCCCAAAGGTGAATTGATAATGTTTATAACAAAACGTTGGTTTCGTGCTCTTCTTGTGAGCTTGACGTTAATACTGGCCGCTGTGTTTGTTGTGCCGGCTCCAATGAGCGCAACAGCAACTGAAGAATCGGATCAGAACCGTGCCCGTCTCCTCGCTTACGTCTTGAGCCGTCAGGTCGAAAACCATTTTAGCGGCAAGGCTATAGACAATGACCTTTCCCGTGCCGCTTTTAATCTTTTCATCAAACAGCTGGACTATCAGAAACGGCTGCTGCTTGCTGACGAAGTTGATCAGTTGAAAATTTTCGAAGATCGTATCGATGATGAGATCAATAGTGGGCGGGTCATTCTCGCGCCGTTGGCTTTCCGTCTGCTTGACAACAGCATTGCACGAGTCGAAAAAATAGTAGAAAAAGCATTGGAGAAACCATTTAGTTTCGATGTCGCCGAAGACTACGAGACGGACCCTGAAAAATTGACGTTCTGCAAAACAGAAGCAGAACTTGCAGAGCGCTGGCGCAGTGATCTCAAATTTCGTACTTTAAATCGTTATCTGAAGCTGCTTGAGGATGCCGGTATCGAGGACCCGCTCAAAGCAACCGCTGAGCTGCATATGGAAACTGAGCTTGAGGCTCGGGAAAAAGTTCGCAAGCAGTATTCTGAATATTTCGAGAGACTGAAAAAAGAGACCAACAAAGATCATTATGATCGATACCTGAATGCATTTTCCCGTGCTTTTGATCCGCATACGTCTTATATGCCCCCCCAGTCCAAAGAGGATTTTGACATCAGTATGCGTGGATCCCTGGAAGGGATTGGTGCCACATTGCGGGAGGAAGACGGTTACATCAAAGTCGTCAAAGTCATACCCGGCAGTGCAGCAAACAGGCAAGGCCAACTGAGTGCCGACGATGTCATTCTCGCTGTTGCCCAAGGTAATGAAGAGCCTGTCGATATAACTGACATGCGCCTGCGAGATGCTGTCGCTCTGATCCGTGGCAAGAAAGGCTCGGAGGTAAGATTAACCGTCCGACGGCTGGGCCTTAAGCCTTTTGTCATCGCAATCGTTCGTGATGTAGTGATTATTGAGGAGTCTTTTGTCAAATCCGCCCTGGTGACTGAACCACAATCGGGAAATCGTTATGGTTACGTTAAAATCCCGAGTTTTTATCGCGATTTTGAAACGACTCGTGATGGAGGTGAGGGGCGAAACTCGACTGATGACGTCAAAGCGGCACTTGAAGCTTTTGACGAAAAGCAGATGGATGGGCTGATCCTGGACCTGCGGAACAATGGTGGTGGTGCCTTGACGGATGCAGTCGGTATCGCCGGGCTGTTCCTGGGTGAAGGTCCTGTCGTACAGGTCCGTAACAGTGATGGCGATGCCAAGGTTTTGTACAGCCACAACAAAACGGTCGTGTATCATGGCCCGATGATTGTGCTGGTCAATCAGTTCAGCGCTTCGGCCTCTGAGATTGTTGCCGGGGCTCTGCAGGACTATGGCCGTGCCGTGATTATCGGTAGCGAGCATACTCATGGCAAAGGAACTGTACAGGTTATTATGGATCTGGACAAAAGTGTAGCCTTAAGGAACATGCGCGAGTATCTGCCTCTCGGCGCCCTTAAAGTGACAACCCAGAAATTTTACCGTGTCAGCGGCGATTCAACCCAGTATCGTGGAGTTATTCCGGATATTATCCTGCCTGACCGCAGTCGTTACAATGAATATGGAGAACGTTATCTGGATTACAGTCTCCCCTGGGACCGCATTGAAGAAGTAGAACACAAGGAATGGCCGCCGGTTGATCGTGCCGAACTGCAGACCAGAAGCCGGGAGAGAGTTGCCAAAAATGAGGATTTTATTGAAATCCAGCGCGTCGCTGACGCAATAGGCGAACGTATCAAAAAGACGCGCCAGTCGCTGTTGATCGATGATGTCTTACGAGAAAGAGACGACTTGCTTGGCGTGGATACAGGCCCACATGCTTCAGGCCTCGGCGAAATTGACGAGCTTGATGTTGAAGAGAAGAAGCAGGAAGAAGATCAACTGGATGCTACGGAAAGGTTGATTGAAAACGTGCTCAAAGATGTTTATGCCAAGGAATCCATGGCGATTCTCGCCGACCTGGCTGCTCAGCAAACTGCCGTTGCCGTAAAAAAGTACGAGTAAAAGAAGTGGCTGAGCAGGTCCTTGAGAGAAAGCCGGGAGTGCCTGTGGGCAGCTTCCGGCTTTTTTGTGTTTGACTCGCCGCAGGAAAATCAGGGCAGCAGACCCAGACCTGTCAACAACCATTGGTAAGCCGGCATTTTTTCTATCTCTCCTGCCAGTGCCATGACTTTCTCCCGTTCGGTCCCCTTTACTTCAGGGAGGACTCCCAGCAAGTCTGCTGAGGCCAAAGAAGAGAGCAGGTGAGGAGTTTCCTGCTCTGCTTCGCTCGGGTTGGAAGGCATATTATTAATAATGAAACCACTAAGCTCAAGGTCCATGGCACGTGCAGCAAAGGTTGTCAGAAGAGTGTGATTCAAGGTTCCGAGCCGCGGATGAGTGATAACCAGCAGCGGCATCCCGAGTTGCCTGGCAAGGTCTGCCATGATGTATCCACCATGAATGGGGACCATCAGCCCGCCAGCACCTTCAACAAACACAATGTCTTTATCATGTCGAAGGTCATTATAGGCTGCGGCAATTTTGTCCGGATCAATCTGTTCCTGAGCTGCTGTGGCCGCCTGGCAGGGCGCCACAGGTTGTGGTAAACGATACGGCGAAATAAGCTCTTTGTCATCTGTCGACCCGGCAGCCCAGCGAAGCAAATCAGCATCTGCTCCTAACCCTGCGGGATCCTTTACGCCTGTTTCAATCGGCTTCATGATACCGACATTCAGGCCTTGTGAGGAGAAGTGGCGAGCCAGGGCGGCGGCAACAAGTGTTTTTCCGACGCCGGTATCTGTTCCGGTTATGAAGATTGACGGGCACAGTTTTTCAGCAGCCATGCGTTTTAACCTCGATATCGGCAAACATCTGCATGTCGACTTCGCGGTCCCGGCCGGCCGTCGTTAGATAATTGCCAACCATGGTGCCGCTGGCGCCGGCCATGAAGATCCATGATTGCAACTCGCGCAAGTTGGTTTCACGTCCACCGCAGACACTGATCGGTTTATCAGGCAGGAAATAGCGGAACATGGTGATGGCACGAACACAGTCCATGGGGGATAAAGATTTTTGGTTTTCCAGCGGAGTTCCCAGAATCGGGTTGAGGAAATTCAAGGGGATGGAGTCTACATCCAGCTCATGTAATGTCTCTGCCAGCTCCACTCTTTGTTCGTCTGATTCACCCAGGCCAAAGATGCCGCCACAGCAGACTTTCATTCCTGAGGCCTTGGCCAGCCTGACGGTATTGACATCTTCTTCATAATCATGAGTGGTGCAGATATGCGGGAAATAGGAGCGGGCGGTTTCCAGGTTGTGATGATAGGTGACGCAGCCCGCATCGGCCAGAGCTTGCGCCAGGTCCTGCGTCAACAGGCCCAATGATGCCGAGGGCTCGATATCGAAACGATCGCGTATCTCGCGAATGGCAGAAAGAATCGTGTCGAATTCCTTGCCAGCTTCAGGCTGCGTGCCGCTCGTTACGATCCCATAGCAATGGGAGCCTTCTTCCTGCGCCCGTCGTGCACCATCGATGATTTCTTCCCTGTTTTTCAGGGGGTATGTCGGCGGCGACGATTGGTGGTGAGCTGACTGTGCACAGAAGGCACAGTTTTCCTGACAACGACCGGACTTGGCGTTGATTATCGAACACAGCTGAACCTTATTTTCGAAAGCGCATTCTTTTAAATAATGGGCTCCCGCCATATATGCCGAGTATTCAGCACCACTGGAGCGAAGGATATTCAGACCCTGAGTGCGTGACGGTGATTGACCTGCAACAACCAGATCGACAAACTGCTGCACATCCTGCCAATAATTCATAAAAGCTCCTCTTGATTGATTTAGGAGCCGATTATCTTTGATGACACAACGATTGTCAACCCACTCAATGCGCAGGTTGACGATACCTTGTACTACTTATGTTATTTCTGGTACATATTCGTTGACATTCTGGCACCTGAATGCTAGAACGATATTTCATTTTGAACACAGTGGAGCTCAAAGATTATGGTTAAAAAATTGATCGGAAGAAAACTCAAATCCACAAGATTACGCAATGATATGACTATACAGGAACTCGCAGTGAGTTCCGGTGTCTCTTCAAATATGATCTCCAGAATAGAACGTGGTCTCACGACACCGTCAGTAGAAATCATCGTTAAGCTTGCCAATGCCTTTGGCATGAGCATCAACTACTTTGTCGAAGAAGCCGAAAAGGGCTCCACCATCATCCACACCAAAAAAGGTCAGGGTGAGCCTATTTTTTTCTTTGAAGACAAGCATCAGATCATCAGCTTGACACAGGGCCTTCGCGACCCGAATTTTACCGTATTTTTTGACACCATAGAGCAGGGCTGCAGCAGTGGAGATGGTGGTATGGTCCATACCGGCGAGGAGTTTGCCCTTGTTCTTGAGGGCTCCCTGGAGTTTGTAATTGAGGGAGATCGCTACGAACTTGAAGAAGGCGACTCCATCGTCTTCAAGGCCTCACTGCCGCACCGTTGGCGAAACCTCCATCCGGGTAAGACCAATGTCCTGTGGGTTGTTTCTCCTGCACCCAGCCTGAACTGAACCTGGATAGCGTCCAAGCGAAGCTACGGATTGGCGCGAAAGGGTTTTCAAACCGGAAATGAAACAATAAGCTAGAGTATACAATATGAAACTTAAAAAGATTGTTGGCAAAAAGCTTAAAACAATACGTCTCAACAGAGGCATGACAATTCAGGCGTTGGCAGCACAATCCAAGGTTTCATCAAACATGATATCCAGGGTTGAGCGCGGGTTGACAATACCATCGGTTGAGATTCTGATGAAACTCGCCGCTGTTTTTGATAAAAGTATCAATTATTTTATTGAAGAGGTTTCAACGACTCACGAGATTGTTTACTCCTCACCCGGGCAGCGGGACACTACAGTTTATGACGATGAGAAGAACATGCATACGGAGTCGTTCACATCCGGCCTGCGCGACCCGCAGTTCATGTCATTTCTCTGTATCGTCCCTAAAGGTGGCACCAGCGGCCAGAAACACATGTATCATCCTGGTGATGAGCTGATCTTCCTACTCGAAGGCCTGCTCAAGGTAACCATTGCTGGAGAGGAATATTCTCTCTCCGCCGGTGACAGTCTTTCCTTCAAGTCGCACCTGCCACACCGTTGGGACAATGTCGGGAATGAAGATGCACGCATCATCTGGACCTTGTCTCCATTCACAACCATCTGACTTGCCAAGCCAAATTCAGACCTCAACGCTACAACCCACTGAAAATACTGGATGATGGGCTTGACAGCCTATAATGTCGCTGTAAGATGGGTATAGCTCTATGGGTTCATGTTCTGGAACTGTCGTGATCCAAGTGACCTGACCTGGCGTAAAATGCTGTGTTTGGAGGTATATATGAACAAGTCAGAACTAGTGGAAGCCCTGGCCTCACGTAACGGCCTTACCTACAAAAAAGCGGAGGAAATCGTCAACATTGTTTTTGACTCCTTGTCAGAGACCCTGATATCTGGCGGGCGTATTGAGATACGTGGATTCGGCAGTTTTGTAGTCAAGGATTACCAGGAGTATATGGGACGCAACCCGAAGACCGGTGAAGTGATCAAGGTCAAGCCTAAGAAGCTGCCTTTTTTCAAGGTCGGCAAGGAACTGAGAGACAAGGTCAATAGCAAAGCTTGAAAAACGCAATGTTATAACTGTATCAATGCCGGGAAACATTCAATGTTTTCCCGGCATTATTGTACCTGCTTACTTCCCGGTGCTTTACCTTCTTCATTGCTTGATGCTTACACAATTGTCGCTCCCGGCACGCAAATCCCACTGTGTTCGCTGGTCATGGGCAACCCGGGCCGAGTAAAAATGAATACTTTCTGATGATGAATGCTGTAATATGCAATCCATTGACGAACGCTAAATTCGATATCAGAAAATTCTCGGCCGAGATTGGTTGATTTTATTCTCTCGTGACGGTAAAAAAGACTGTTTGTCACTTCCGATAAAAGTCGGCCAACGCTTAACCGTTCATTTATTAACCTGTTGCCGAATCAAATGAGAGTTACCCGCTATGGTTACAGCAGAGGACTTTTCTACGATTAAAAACAGTTCCATGCTGCAGGGTTTTTCTGACGAAGACCTGAGCAAACTCGCTGTTTATTGCGAAATTCGAGAAATGGGTGAGGGGACCACGGTGTTTATTGAAAACATGCCGGGTGAATCGCTTTTTCTGGTCAAGAAGGGAACCATCCGCATTTCCAAGATGTTTGCCGAAGGAGACGAGAAGACGCTTGTCGTTCTCGGGCCTGAAGACATCTTCGGTGAAATGGCAGTCATTGACGGTTTGCCACGCTCCGCCACTGCTCGAGTTGCCGAGAATGCCGAGCTGATCAGTATTAAAAAAAAGGATCTGGAGAGACTCTCTCAAGACGATGCCGCTCTGGCTCTTAAGCTGATCACTAATGTCGTCAGGGTATTCAGCAAGCGTGTACGCGAAGCGAATGAAGAATACCGTGACATGTTGATCTGGTCGTTGCAGAAAGCCTGAAAGTAGCGGGGTGCGCATGCTACTCTTCCCTGACAACGTAGCTTTTGCCGAGACCCTAGCAGCCAGGGAGTATAGCCTTTAACGGCACGGTCGCCTCCGTCTTCGGGGGCTTTTTTTATGGAGTAGCAGCAATTTTTCAGGAGTCAACAATGCTGCAATTACTGCTAAATCAAAAACTCATCTTTGGCCTGATAGGTGGCCTTGGGCTTTTTCTCTTCGGCATGAAAATTCTGTCCGAAGGTTTGCAGAAGGTTGCTGGTAACCGGATGCAGAAAATTCTCGCAGCACTGACCAACAACCGCGTCGTCGGTGCCCTGGTTGGAATCGCAGTCACGGCGATTATCCAGTCATCAAGTGCAACGACGGTCATGGTCGTCGGTTTTGTCAATGCCGGTTTAATGTCTTTGGTGCAGTCGATAGGCGTCATCCTGGGAGCGAATATCGGCACGACAGTAACGGCGCAACTGATCGCCTTCAAGATAACCAAGTACGCCTTGCCGGCAATCGGCATTGGAGCCGCATTCAAGCTCTTTTCCAGGAACAAGAAGTGGAGCTATTTTGGCGAAATCCTGCTTGGTTTCGGCTTGCTCTTCTTCGGATTGAGCGTCATGAAGAGCGCATTCGACCCATTGAAGGCGAGTGAAGAATTCCGTCAGGTCTTTATGGTTGTCGGCAACAATCACTTGCTTGGCGTACTGATCGGCGCTGTTCTGACCGTGGTCGTGCAGAGCAGCAGTGCAACAATAGGTATTACAATCGCCCTTGCATCCACTGGTCTCCTGTCATTTGAGGCAAGCGTTGCCCTGATACTTGGAGAAAACATCGGCACAACCATGACTGCCAACCTGGCGGCCATTGGCACCAACCTGGCTGCACGTCGCACAGCGTTTGCACACTTCCTCTTTAACTCGCTCGGTGTCTGCTACATGCTTGCGCTCTTTCCGCTTTTTCTCCAGTTTGTCTCTGCTCTAACTCCCGGGGACGCTGACTTTGTCATACAAACCCAGGAACAGATTGCTCGTATGGGCGGTGAGATCGGCGACAAACCGTTTATTGCCCGGCATATTGCAAATACTCACACCATGTTCAATATTGTTAATACGATCATCTTCCTGCCCATGGTCGGCCTGCTGGCCAAGTTGAGTACGTTTGCAATCAGGGGACATGAGAAGGAAACGGACTTTTACCTTAAATATCTAGACAACAGGGTCCTGAGCACGCCTCCCATTGCTCTTGCCCAGGCACGCTCAGAAACCCGACGCATGGCTGAGATTGCTCAGGAAATGGTCGACGAGACCCTTCGTTTTTTGCAGGACAATGACCTGAAAAGGATTCCTGACCTGCAAAATAAAGAGAATCTGACAGATGTCCTGCAAAAAGAGATCACCGACTTTCTGGTGGCCTTGTCACAGAAATCTATTGATCAGGAAGCATTTAAAGAAATTGCCTCCATGATGAATATGATAAACGACCTTGAACGCGTCGGTGACCATTGTGAAAATCTCTGGAACCTGAATCAGCGAAAACTTGCTCAACGGATCACCTTCTCTGAGATAGCCATGAACGAGATCGCCGACATTTCGGAATTGACCAGCAGTTTTCTCGCAACGGTTGTTGCCGCCCTCATTCAGAAAAACACAGAGGTATATGACGAAGCATACCGCCTCGAAGATGCCATCGACGATCTCGAGGAAAGGTTGCGCAACAACCACATCAAACGCCTTAATACCGGCGAATGCACAGTAAACTCCGGTCTGATTTATATCGATATGCTGCATAACTTTGAAAAAATTGGTGACCACACTTTCAACGTCGCTAAAGCCGTTGTAGGTAATAAATAATGCTGGCTGCAATTGACGCAGGGAGCAATACTTTCCGCTTGTTGATTGGCAGGGTTGCAGACGGCAAGGTTATTCCGGAATTGTACCTGCGCCGCATCTGTCGGCTGGCCGGTGAACTTTCAAGTGAAGGGGGGCTGTCCCCTGCAGCCAGAAAACGGGCTCTCTTTGCGTTTATGGAACTTGCCGAAGCCTGTCGACAATCAGACGTTCAAAAGGTCAGGGTGGTTGGCACAGCAGCTTTTCGTCAGGCAATCAACGGTGAAGCTTTCGTCGCCGAGATCAGGGAAGCGACCCGCTTGCCCCTTGAAATTATCAGCGGAGATGAGGAAGCCGAGTATATGGCGACCGGTGTTCTCAGTGCACTCGATCCGATGCCACCCCAGGCCCTGATTGTCGATATCGGCGGCGGCAGCACGGAGTTTGTTCTGTGTTTACATCAAAAGGTTGTCTGGTCACGTAGCCTGTCTCTGGGGGTGGTACGCCTCACTGAAGAGTTTACGTCTTCATCAAGGCGTCAAAAAATTATCGATCGCACTCTGGCGGAGTTAACGTCTGAACTTGTCAAAACCTGTCATGCTCTCGGCATTGATTTCTCAGGTCTGACTCTGATCGGTACCGCAGGCACTGTAACAACTCTGGCTGCCCTGGATATGCAGATGGCAGAATATGACTGGCAGCGGGTTAATAACTATTATTTGCCGTTTTCGCGAATACAGCACTGGCAATCCATGCTGATCTCATTGAATACCGAAGAACGCGAAGCCTTGCCCGGTATTGAGTCAGGCCGCGGTGATCTCATCCTGTCCGGCTTGGAGATCATGCTTTGCCTGATGCAACAAATAAATACGGACAGTCTGACTGTCAGTGATTTCGGCATTCTGGAGGGGCTTTTGATCTCCCTGCACAATGAAGTCAGTCACAGTTGACGTTCGGACTATCCAGGAGCCTCCCGGTAGAATTTTATATCAAAACGATAAGGATGCAGCCATGATCTGGAATGACGAGTTTGAAACACTGCCGCGTGAAGCCCTCGAATCCCTTCAGGCAAAACGCCTGCAGCGCGTTGTCGAGCGGGTTTATGCCACGGTACCTTTTTACCAGCAACACTTCGACGCAGCCGGCATCAAGCCTGAGAAGATCAGGTCGCTCGATGACTTGCAGCGTTTGCCGTTTACGCTCAAGCAGGATATGCGTGACAACTATCCGTATGGCCTGTTTGCCAAGCCGCTCGACCAGATCGTCAGGATTCATGCTTCTTCAGGAACAACTGGCAAACCGACCGTAGTCGGCTATACCCGCCGTGACATCGAGAACTGGACTGAACTGATGGCACGTTCGTTTGTCGCAGCCGGAGCTCATCGCGGTGATATCCTGCACAATGCCTATGGTTACGGGCTCTTTACCGGCGGGCTTGGTGCGCATTACGGTGCAGAAAAGATAGGAGCCTCGGTTATTCCCATGTCTGGAGGCAACACCAAGAAGCAGCTCATGATCATGCGGGACTTCGGATCCACCATACTCACCTGTACCCCATCCTACAGCCTTTATCTTGCCGAAGCGGCAGCAGAGGAGGGGGTCGATATCCGCGATTTCAAGTTGCGTATCGGCATTCTCGGCGCCGAGCCCTGGTCGGAAAAGATGCGCAACGAAATCGAAGCCAAAGTCGGTATCAAGGCAATCGACATTTATGGCCTGTCGGAGATTCT
Organism: Desulfuromonadales bacterium; assembly: GCA_014860225.1. Lineage (GTDB taxonomy): Bacteria > Desulfobacterota > Desulfuromonadia > Desulfuromonadales > BM103 > M0040. The sequence goes on along the minus strand of JACZKE010000004.1, from coordinate 4,576 downwards.
CGGGCCCGGTGTCGGTGTTGAATGCATAGAAGCCCAGAGCGGTCTGCATATCTGGGAGGATCACTTCATTCCGGAGATTATTGATCCGAACACCGGCGTTGTGCTGCCGGAGGGTGAACAAGGCGAGCTGGTCATCACGACGATCACCAAAGAAGGGATTCCGATGATTCGTTACCGCACCCGCGACATCACCCGTATCATCGCTGAACCCTGTATCTGCGGACGAACCCATCGGCGCCTTGCGCGCATGTGCGGCCGTTCTGACGACATGCTGATCATCCGTGGTGTGAATGTCTACCCGTCGCAGATTGAGAGCGTTCTCATGGGTATCGACGGGATCGAACCGCATTATGTACTGATTGTCGATCGTGAAGGCTCTCTGGATACCCTGGAAGTCCAGGTGGAAGTCAATGAGCAGGTCTTCTCCGATGAAATCAAGGTCCTGCAGAGCCTTTCGCGTCGGACCGAGAAGGAGATCAAGGATCTGCTCGGCATCAGTTGCCGCATTCGCCTGGTTGAACCAAAGACGATCGCGCGCAGCGAGGGCAAAGCACAGCGGGTCATCGATAATCGCCCGATATAACAGAAGGAAGGGATCATTATGAAAGTTGAGCAGATTTCCATTTTTATTGAAAATAAATCAGGGCGTCTTGCAGAAGTCGCCCGTGTCCTTGGAGAAAAGAACGTCAACATCCGTGCTCTATCCTTGGCGGACACTTCCGATTTCGGTATTCTGCGTTTACTCGTCGACAACACCGATCTTGCTCTGGCTACTTTGAAGGAGAGCGGCTTTACCGTCAGCAAGACCGAAGTCATCGCAGTCGAGGTTCCTGATCAACCCGGTGGTCTGTATAAAATTCTGCAGGTGCTGGATGACGCCAGGATCAATGTTGAATATATGTACGCTTTTGCTGAACGCAATGCCGACAACGCAGTCATAATCTGCCGCTTTGATGAGACAGACGCTGCGATCAATACCTTGCGGGAGAAGGGCGTAAACATTCTCGCTGGCGATCGACTTTACAAGCTCTAAGCAGAGCCCTTGGCAGGGCTTGCTGCCATGCCGAGCCATGAGGGAAAAGTTAATCGTAATTTCAGCGATGATGGCAAATATACAAACACCTATCTACCTGTTTTGTAAATACATTTTAGTCTTTGTTCAGCACAGGATTAGTGCTTGACAAATGGGGTGTTATAAACAATAATCCTGTCCGTCGGGGCGTAGCGCAGCCTGGTAGCGCACGTGCATGGGGTGCACGGGGTCGGAGGTTCAAATCCTCTCGCCCCGACCAAAATTCGAGAAAGCGGGAAAGGCGATGGCCTTTCCCGCTTTTTTTGATGCCGATTACGTGAAAGCACCGACTGTCTGAGCAAGACGTATAAAACTTATGGTTACTTCTTATTCAATCTTTAGTTATAGTTTCTGTTCATTCACACATCAACTAATTGTTGTCATCCTCATTTCTGTTTGCTCTCTTGTGTAATATTGCCTGAAAAATCCCTTATATCTGCACTGGTCCGTGTTTACACTGAATCAATGGTAAAAATTATGTCACTCATGACTGATTCATAGTAGACCTTGGTTGTAAGGTCGCTTTTTATGGCTTCCTTTTCATCCGTTTCAAAAAAATAATACCCGGATTACTGTGGTATGCATGTCACACTTCATCTCCAACCAAAGTTTTTCCACTCTCACTAAATCGTCTGAATCATTACGTTAAAAGTATGAAGTTTGTGTGTTGTTTTTACGCATATTTCGTTGCACATATGCAAGAAAAAAACGGCAAATCAATATGTTAGGTTTTGGCATCGGCTGTGCAGTCAGGTGTTGGCTAGAACAGAGCACGGTACGCACGGTGCGAAACAAGAACACAATAATCAGTGTCCATCCGGAAACTCCGGACGAGAACCAATTACTTTAGAGGAGATACGCCGTAAATTACCGGTTCCCAAGCGAACCGGGTCTTTAACGACAAAGGCAAAACCAGAGAAATTTGGTGACGCAAAGCCACGGATCCTTAATGGATAGCCGGGTTGCCGAAGATATAAGACATGACCATTTGAGCATGGCGTCTTTTTTCGGCTGAAAAGGGGCGCTTTCTTTTGCGCAATCCAATCCCCTGGACTTACGTCACCCAACAGACCTATCGGTCAAACAACCCAGGAGAAAAAGATGATTTTAATGCGCAAAATTTCCCAACCCTTATGTTCCATAATAACCGGTCTGGCAATTCTTGCCGGACTGCTGCTCCCCGGCACTGCTCAAGCCGTTGAGCTTTCAGCCGTTACCCCTCAATTGGAATCAATTGTTCAGGATGGGCCGCAGGTCTCATTGCAATGGACACTGAATGAGCAGGTAAAAATTTCCGGTTATGAGATCGAGCGCAGTCTCGATCCGTTTACCGGCTTCAATGTTCTGCTGACCACCAACCAAAAAACGACATCGACTGTCGATCAGGGAGTCGAGTCCGGACAAGGATACTACTATCGGATCCGGGCCTACACGAATGGCAAGAATACCGCTTACTCGCAGTATTCCAGTGTTGAGTTCGCCGATGTGATCGCATCGGGGGCAGTAGATACTGCGCCGCCGTCTGTCACTTTGATCAACCCGGACAACAATACCATTATATCAACAGAGCAGACTATCGACCTGACGGCCGATGCTTTTGATGATCTCGGTATCGAACGAGTTGATTTCTACCGGAACGATAATCTTGTCGGTACTTCGAATGCCCATCCTTATGAAATGGCATGGGCTGTTTCAGCCACGAATAATGGCCAGCATCGTTTGCAAGCCAAGGCGCACGATTCTGCTGGCAACGTTGCAACTTCAACTGCAGTTACCTTAACGGTTGATATCCAGGATGCGGTCGCACCTGTACCCTCTGAATATACGGCCCCGGTAATGGAGTCAGTCCAGGTCGACGGCAATAACTTCATCGTCAGTTGGTCGCTTCCCGAATCCGCCTATGGCCAGCCCGAAGGTGGTTTCGACGTATTTACTGACGGCGTTGATGACAACCTGCATCACACCGGCAACTCCACGGTCGTCAACGGCCTGCAGGCTGGCGTCGAGCACTGTTTCCAGGTTGAAGCCCGCTGGACACAGGCCTCCCCGTCGGTTTTCCCGGCGTCTAACACCATGTGTGCTCAAATCGAAGATACTGCAGACACTACCTTGCCGACCGTTGCCATCAGCAGCCCGTCAACGAATGCCTCATATAACAGTGATCAGACCGTCGTGATCGTCGCCAGTGCCCAGGATGACTCGGGTGTGACCAAGGTAGAGTTCTACAACGGAACCACCCTGATCGGAACGGACACGACCAACACGTTCTCCGTCTCCTGGCCAGTCAGTGAGGCTGACAACGGTCAGCATAGCATCACCGCCAAAGCATATGATGCTGCTGGTAATGTTGCCACGTCAAGCGCGGTGACTTTGACCGTCGATATCGCAGCAACGCCTACTGCTCCGGCTGAATACACCGCTCCGGTGCTGCAGTCGGTTCAGGCCAATGGCAATGACTTCGTCGTCAGCTGGTTGCTGCCCGAATCCGCATATGGCCAGCCCGAAGGTGGTTTCGACGTATTTACTGACGGCGTTGATGACAACCTGCATCACACCGGCAACTCCACGGTCGTCAACGGACTGCAGGCTGGCGTCGAGCACTGTTTCCAGGTTGAAGCCCGCTGGACACAGGCCTCCCCGTCGGTTTTCCCGGCATCCAGCACCCTGTGCGCCCAGGCTGCGGCCCCTGCTGATACTTCGGCGCCGACCATATCAATCACCAGTCCAGCTTCCGGTGCACAGTATACCTCCGAGCAGACGGTATCGATTGTCGCGTCCGCTCAGGACAATATCGGCGTCAGCAAAGTCGAGTTCTACGAGGGTTCTGTCCTGAAGGCGACCGACGCCAGTACGCCATACAGCTACGACTGGTCAATTACTGACGTTGATAAAGGTTCTCATAGCTTTACCGCCAAGGCTTATGACGTGGCAGGCAATGTTGTAACTTCAGCTGCTGTATCCCTGACCGTCGATATACAGATTGCTCCGGCTGAATACATGGCACCCGTTCTGGAATCGGTTGAAGTCAACGGGTCGGATTTCGTCGTTAGTTGGATACTGCCTGAGACCGCTTACGGTCAGCCCGAAGGTGGCTACGACCTTTTCACCGACGGCGTCGACGACAACTTGCATCATACCGGCAACTCCACGATTGTCAGCGGCCTGCAATCCGGCGTCGAGCACTGTTTCATGCTCGAAGCGCGCTGGACCCAGGCTGATCCCAGTCAGTTCCCGGCATCCAACGTTATCTGTGCGCAGGCAGAAGAGACAACGCCCACACCCGAATCCCCGGTAATCTCAGGTCCTGTGAAAGTCTTCCCGGGTGCCCAAGGGTTTGGCGCGGTTACGATCGCGGGCCGGGGTGGCAAAGTCATCAAGGTAACCAACCTCAATGATTCAGGGACAGGTTCGTTTCGTGATGCCGTTCAGGCGTCGGGCCCTCGTATCGTGGTTTTCGAGGTCGGCGGCGAGATCAACCTCAAGAGCCAGCTCTGGATCAGAAAC
>JACZKE010000003.1 GCA_014860225.1 Desulfuromonadales bacterium | reverse complement strand
AGGAGGCTGTCGGACTATCCATGAACCGGCTGCAAATTCGGCTGTTTGGCCCATATTTCAGCTCCTTTTTGCTCTATAGCTACGGCTATGGAGCTGCAAACGAGCTAAAATCTGTTCTCAAACATCCAAATTTTCGCTTCGGTCCGTCTAGTCCGACAGCCTCCTAGAAGGCGTCCGTGGAACAATTATCAAAACAGTGAGTGCTGATGCCGGATGATTTGTCGGATACATTGCACCCGGCGATATCTCTGGTAACTTTAAACTGAGGCATTTACAACAAAAGAACAACGCCCGTGCACATGAAAGGAACCCCATGAGCTATAAGACGATCCTTATCCACATTGACCCCGGCAAACGCTGTGCAACGCGTGTTGAAGTCGCTATCCGTCTGGCACTGCAGTATGATGCCCACCTGGTCGCGCTGTACTCGCTGGCTCCGGTTATCTTTCCTGGCTATTTAATGGCGCAAGTGGGGGCGGAGATCATCGCAGCCCGGGAGAAAGCTGCCGCAGAGGAAGTCGCGCGCGCCGAAGCGGATTTTACCAGACAAGCCTTGACCGCGGGTCTGATGAATGTTGAATGGCGTAAAACCATCGATGATCCGGTAGACGCGATGTCAATACACGCCCGATGCGCTGACTTGGTCGTGATCGGCCAGAGTGATTCTGCTGACGATTCGGGCGTGGCTCCGGATTTCCCGGAGCGCCTGGTGCCCGCTGCAGGACGACCGGTATTGATTCTGCCCAAGATCGGCAGTTTTCCCACCATAGGAAAGCGTGTTCTAATCGCCTGGAATGCAAGTCGCGAGGCAACACGGGCCGTCACAGATGCTATCCCACTGTTAAAGCTTGCGGACAACGTGAGCGTCATGGCGATCGATCCCAAGCAAGGTGAGCATGACGGCAGCGTACCCGGTGCCGATATCGCCCTCTACCTTGCACGCCATGGCGTGCAGGTAGAAGTAAAGACGGATTATGGCGCCGATATCGATGTGGGCAATGAAATGTTGTCACGCGCGGCGGACCTCAGCGCAGACCTCATTGTCATGGGCTGCTACGGCCATTCGCGGTTGAAGGAATGGGTGCTGGGCGGTGCGACCCGCACCATACTTGAATCGATGACGACGCCGGTGCTGATGTCGCACTAGCAGCCTGTCGGACTATGCGGGCCGAAGCGAAAATTTGGATGTTTGAGAACAGATTTTAGCTCGTTTGCAGGTTCCTAGCCGTAGCTATGGACCAAAAAGGAGCTGAAATATGGGCCAAACAGCCGGATTTGCAGCCGGTTCATGGATAGTCCGACAGGCTGCAAGGAGGCTGATGCCGGATCACACGTCAACATGGCAGTTTAACCAGTCTCCAGCCCCTAGTCACTATTTTTATGCCGGAACGCGTTCGATATCGGCGCCCAGGCTGCGGAATTTTTCCTCCAGTTTTTCATAGCCGCGATCGAGATGATAAATGCGGCTGATCTCGGTGGTATTGTCTGCAGCCAACCCGGCAAGAACCAGGCAGGCGCTGGCACGCAAGTCGGTAGCCATCACCGGGGCTCCGAGCAGACCGGAGACGCCCTTGACTGCTGCCGTATGCCCTTCAATGGAGATGTCGGCGCCCATCCGCTGCAGCTCACTGACATGCATGAAACGATTCTCAAAGACCGCTTCGGTAATCATGCTGGTACCCTTGCCGAGAGTCATCAACGCCATGAACTGTGCTTGCATATCGGTGGGGAACCCGGGATGAGGCTGGGTTTTGATATTCACCGATTCGATCTCTTCTGGCCCTGTGACCCAGAGAGTTTTTTGGTCAAATTCAATCGTCGCTCCGACTTCTTCAAGTTTGCTGAGCAGCGCATCCATATGTTCGGGACGGCAGCCTTTGACTCCTACCCGGCCACCGGTCATGGCGGCAGCCACCAGAAAGGTGCCGGCTTCAATTCTGTCTGGCATAACCTGATAATCCATTGGCGATAACTCTTCAATACCTTCAATTATAATGGTATCAGTTCCGGCACCCTCAATATAGGCACCCATTCCCTGCAGGGCTTTGGCGAGATCAATGATTTCGGGTTCACGGGCAGCATTTTCCAGCACCGTTGCCCCTTTAGCCAGGGTCGCAGCCATCATCAGGTTCTCCGTGCCCCCCACTGTCGGAATGTCAAAGTGGATTCTGGCGCCCTTAAGCCGCGCAGCGCGGGCTTCTACATAACCATGGTCGAGATGGATTTCTGCCCCCATAGCTTCAAGCCCCTTGAGGTGCAGGTTGATCGGCCGCGCACCAATGGCACACCCTCCGGGAAGACTGACCCTGGCTTTACCGTAGCGGGCCAGCAACGGACCCAACACCAACACCGACGCTCGCATGGTGCGCACCAAATCATAAGGAGCTTCCATGCTGTTGATCTGCTCAGTCGCAACCGTCAGGGTACCGTTGCTGTCGTCAACATCAGCTCCGAGCTCTGCCAGCAGACGCACCGCCGTGGTGATGTCGCGCAAACGCGGCAGGTTGCCGATCCGGTGAGGCCCGGGAGCCAGCAAGGTTGCAAAGAGCAGTGGCAATGCTGCATTCTTGGCACCGCTGACCGCAACTTCACCTGCAAGTGGGCGGCCGCCATGTATGATTAATTTATCCAAGGTGTCATTCCTCTAAAATTCTGTTTACTTGAAACTCACGGATACCTAATCTTTATAACTACTTTTTTAAAGGCTTCGCAGAAATCAACAATTATCACCAGTTGCGAAGTACACCGGGAAAATCATTACAAAAGCATCAGGTTCCTTAAGCGCCAAGGTTTCTTAGTGGTGGGTTTCAGGCATGTTAACTTTGTGTTTATCAATTTTCTTCGTGGTCTTCGCCGTCAGACTTAGCTCTTCGCCATGACCACCCGGGGGATCCCGGCGTAGTCGTCCCGCTGGCTGATTTCTTTCAGACCGGCGGCTTTGAACAACGCGCTGACCTCTTCTGCCTGGCCGATGCCGACCTCGACCAGTAGCCAGCCACCGGGGCTCAGGATGTGACAGACCTGACAGGCAAGCTGCCGATAGGCCTCCAGTCCGTCACCACCACCATCGAGGGCCAGGCGCGGCTCATGATCGCGCACCTCGGGCATCAACTCCTGCCAATCCTTCGTTGGAATATAGGGTGGATTACTTACGACCATTTCGAATGGCCCCGCCGGCAATGCTGCCAGATCACCGGCAAGGCAAATGACCCGATCCGCCACACCGTTACGTCGGGCGTTGCTGCGGGCAACCTCAAGCGCCGGTTCACTGCAATCGAGTGCCGTCACCAGTATTTCCGGTTTTTCGTAAGCCAGCGCAATGGCAATGGCTCCGCTGCCAGTGCCGACATCAAGCACCCTGGCTGGACCTTCGATCCGCATCAATGCTTCTTCGACCAGAACTTCCGTATCAGCCCGCGGCACCAGGACAGCAGGATCGACATTGAACATCAGTGACCAGAATTCTGTCTCACCGAGTATATACTGGAGAGGTTCCCGCAGTGCGCGTCGCCGTACACGTTCGCGAAATGCCGCCGACTCATCAGCATCGAGCGGTCGCTCGAAGTTGACATAAAGTCCGATCCGATCCAGACCAAGCGTCGCTGCCAGAAGCAGTTCAGCCTCAAGACGGGAGGATTCGATCCCTTTGTCTTTAAAATATTCCGCGGTCCATTGCAGAATTTTGAGGACCGTCCAGCGCTCTGCCAAGTCAGTTGCCCTGCCCGGCCATTAAATCGGCCTGGGCATGCGCAGTCAAGGTATCAATAATTTCATCCAGATCGCCCTGCATAATGGCTTCAAGTTTATAAAGCGTCAGACCAACCCGATGATCAGTACAGCGCCCCTGGGGAAAATTATAAGTACGGATGCGCCCGGAGCGATCACCGCTGCCAACCTGACTTTTTCGATCAGCCGCCATCTTCGCATGCTGTTCAGCCTGCATGGCATCAAGTAGCCGCGACTGCAAAACCTTCATCGCCTTGGCTTTATTTTTGTGCTGTGACTTTTCGTCCTGGCAGGAAACCACTACACCGCTGGGGATGTGGGTGATGCGCACCGCTGATTCGGTTTTGTTGACGTGCTGGCCACCTGCTCCGGATGCGCGGTAGAGGTCGATACGCAGATCGGATGGATCAATATCGACTTCCACATCATCCGCCTCGGGCAGTACGGCAACAGTGCAGGCCGAAGTATGAATACGACCCTGGGCTTCGGTTTCCGGAACCCGCTGGACCCGGTGGGTGCCGCTTTCATACTTGAACCGCGAGAACACACCTTTTCCGCTGATCAGAGCAATAACCTCCTTGTATCCACCTGCCTCAGCTTCAGCCGTGCTCAGCAGTTCCACCTTCCATCCCTGGCGGTCGGCGTAGCGACAGTACATGCGGAAGAGGTCCCCTGCAAAGAGTGCCGCCTCATCACCGCCGGTTCCGGCGCGCACTTCGATAATGACATTTCTCAGGTCGTTCGGGTCCCTGGGCAATAGCATCACTTTGAGCTGAGCTTCCAGCTCGGCCTGTTCAGCTTCGAGTTCGGCGACTTCGGCATTCGCCATTTCGCGAACATCCGCATCAGGATCTTTGAGCAGCTCTTGACTGCCGGCAATTTCTTCCCTGATGCGACAATATTTCGCATAGCAGTTGACCACATCGGCCAGGAAGGCATGCTCCTTGGTCAAGGCACGATAACGAGCCTGATCATTAACCACTGTGGGATCAGAAAGCGAACCCTCGACCTCGCGAAACCGGTCGGCTACTTCTTCAAGTTTATTCAGCATAGATGTTGACAAGCATTCTTTATGTTCAGCATGGATACTTCGACAGATTTCTGAATTACAGCTGAGCGTACTCTTCACGAACAGCCTTGATCGCTCCGCACGTCATGGCACCTTCCGGACACGGCCCGTTCAGGCAGCCAGGCCCGGCCTCGGCAAAGAGCAGCGAAGATGCCTGCCTGGCGAGCCGCAGCATCTCCCTGGCCATAGCCCGAATTTCCCACTGCGCCCGGCGGCAACATCGCAACCCGAAAAAATGATGCAATTCGCGGACATTCATGGTCATTACCAGCTTGGTTGCGGCGGCATTGGGCAAGACGAAGCGGGCATCTTCGGCAGGCACACCGGCGTCCATCAAGTCACGATACAACTCATGGGTAATTTGCATGTGTGCATTAAAACGCTCCAGCAATGCCGGCTGCTCACTAATGCTGTCCGGGGCTATGGCTGCAAACGGCCGGACATGGGAGACATAGCGCTGGCTCTGCTGGGAAAAAGAGGCAACGCGATGGCGGACCAGTTGATGAGAGCATGCTCGGCTGATGCCCTCGATTCCAAAAGTAAAAGAAGCGTGTTCCAGAACCGAAAAATGGCCGAGTTGCAGGATCTTCTGCAACAGCTTGGCGGCCTGTTGCGGAGCCTGACCGAGTAACTTCTCGATGGAGGAATCAGAATAGCAAAGCCGCGCAGCGGCCGCCACAACCTGTTCAGGATTGGGAGTGTGCGTCAGGAGTTGGACGAGCATGGCCTTCGTTTCCAAGTTGGACCGCGCCGTCCGGGTAACCGGGCCGTGTCCCGGAACGGGACGCGGGTGATGTTGTTGCCGGAGACCCGACATCAAAAAAGGAGCGGCCCAGCAGGGCCGCCCCGGGACTCTAGTCTTTCTTTTCGTATTTCTTGCGGAAACGCTCGATCCGACCGGCGGTATCGATCAGCTTCTGCTTACCGGTATAGAAAGGGTGGCATTGAGAACAAATTTCTGTGGTGATATCGCCACCTTTGGTCGATTTGGTCTCAAATGTGGATCCACAGTGGCAATTGACTGTTGTTGCTTCGTACTTGGGATGGATACCTTCTTTCATCGTTCAACTCCTGTTGACCTGGCTTTGTACAGGCCGCGGATTAGTAGGCCCAAGGCCTTAAAAGAGTGATCTAATACCACTATTTAAAAGCGATTGCAACCTTTTCCAGCGATCATTTATCGATTCATGCTGTCGAGGAATTCCTGGTTGGTCTTCGCGTCGCCGAGCTTATCGAGCAGGAATTCCATGCTGTCAACCACGTTCATCGACGAGAGGACCTTGCGCAGCAGCCAGATGCGCTGCAAACTCACCGGGTCGATCAGGAGCTCTTCGCGACGGGTTCCGGATTTGTTAATGTCGATGGCCGGGAATGTCCGCTTGTCCACCAGACGACGATCGAGATGCAGCTCCATGTTGCCGGTCCCTTTGAACTCCTCGAAAATCACCTCGTCCATCTTACTGCCGGTATCGACCAGGGCCGTTGCGATAATCGTCAGGCTGCCCCCTTCTTCGATATTGCGGGCAGCGCCAAAGAAACGCTTCGGTTTATGCAGAGCATTGGAATCGACGCCGCCGGAGAGAATCTTGCCGGAAGGAGGCACTACGGTATTATAAGCTCGCGCTAAACGGGTTATGGAATCAAGCAGGATAACGACATCGCGTTTATGCTCGACCAGGCGCTTGGCCTTCTCGATGACCATCTCGGCGACCTGGACATGACGGGTAGCCGGTTCGTCGAAGGTCGATGAGATGACCTCGCCGTTGACGGTGCGCTGCATATCGGTTACTTCTTCGGGGCGTTCGTCTATCAACAGTACAATCAAGTAGACTTCCGGATGATTGGCGGTAATTGAGTTGGCGATATTCTGCAGCAGAATCGTCTTGCCGGTCCTCGGCGGGGCGACAATCAGGGCGCGCTGGCCTTTGCCAACCGGTGCCGCCAAATCGATGACACGCGTTGAGAGGTTGTCCGGAGTGCTTTCCAGGATCAGGCGTTGATCAGGATAAAGTGGTGTCAGGTTGTCAAAGAGAGTCTTATCACGGGCGACGCTCGGATTTTCAAAGTTGACCTCGGCGACCTTGAGCAGGGCAAAGTAACGCTCACCCTCTTTTGGCGGTCGGATCTGGCCGGAAACAGTATCACCGGTCTTCAGATTGAATCGCCGGATTTGTGAGGGTGAAATATAGATATCATCTGGACCAGGCAGATAATTGGCATCCGGAGCGCGCAGGAAACCAAAGCCATCGGGGAGGATCTCAAGGACCCCTTCTCCAAAGATAGCTCCATTCTTGGCGGATGTCGTATTAAGAATAGCGAAGATCAGGTCCTGCTTGCGCAGACCTGACGCCCCCTCTACGCCAAGCTCTTTGGCAATAGTCAATAGGTCGGCAATCTTCTTTTCTTTCAGTTCCTTCAGGTTCATCTGTTCTCCTTAAAATCCGCCTGTTCAAGACAGCACGCACACACGACAGCAAAATTCTGCCGCAATTGTTGCATGCATGAGCTCATCGTCAGTATTGAAGTCTTTTTCTCCGAGTTTTCTCGATCCGAAATGATTTTGATGTTTTGGAAGGTTAACTTTGCAGGGTAAAAATCCTGTTTCCCCCTACGCGTTTATAATCAAGAATGTCCTAAGGTCGAGGTCAGTCCGTGCTCTGATTGGATAGTATCTGAAAGGAAAAATTGTATATTCAAGTGACGCTAGGCAGGTACTGCTCTCTTTCAATGTAACCTATTTACCGGCTTTTCTACAGTCTGTCAATGGGCTTTAGTGTTTTTTTTCAGATTCATATGGGGAAATCTTTCAGAATAATCCCCTCGGGTGCAACCGGAATCCTGTTTTGATCAAAGTTTTGAATGGCCCATGAAAGGATTTCTGCCGGTGGAGCTCCCTGCAAACATCCCGGGATTGCCTGGCCAAGAAAATTCAAGGCCTGTGCAATTAACCGGGCAGCATTATTCTCATAATCAAGGCGAACAATGCCATGCCGTTTACTGATCTTTTTACCATTGCTGCCCATCACCAGCGGCAGGTGGACATATTCCGGGACAGGATTGCCAAGACAAGCGTGCAGAAAAATCTGCCGTGGTGTTGAAGAAAGCAGATCAGCACCGCGAACAACCTGGTTGACGCCTTCGGCTTCGTCATCGACAACCACTGCCAATTGATAAGCAAAGAGACCATCCGCCCGACGCAGGACAAAATCACCGACTGCTTCGGACAAGACTTGCTGAAGATGGCCAAAAACGCCATCACAAAAACAGATCTGTTCCTTGCTCACTTCGATTCGCAGGGCGCGCGGCTTGCGGCCAGGGCGTAAGCCCGTTCGACAAGTGCCCGGATAGATGGGACCATCCTCGCCCGGGTGAGGAGCACTCAAGAGAATCTCCTTGCGGGAGCAGACGCAATCAAAGACCAACCCCTTTTTCCGAAGACGTTCTACTGCTTCAATATACGCCTCGGTGCGCTGACTCTGCCAGACGACTTCGCCATCCCAAAATAACCCCAGGCTTTCCAGTGCGGACAGAATCTCGTCCGCAGCTCCCGGTACCACCCGTGGGGGATCCAGGTCCTCCATTCGCAACAGCCACTTGCCACCTTTTCGCCGTGCCAGGCAATAGCTGCCAACCGCCGCGATCAGCGACCCAAAATGCAAAGGGCCGGTAGGACTCGGCGCAAAGCGCCCAACGACCTGATCTACAGACATATAAACGGAGCTTCCTTTATAAAGATTGGTACAGAAATAATGCCCTTGCCGGAAAGAGACTGTCAATCTGCAATAAGCAGTATGGGAAGAGTCTCAGACCCCGAATTAGTTTTCGTCCGGAAACTGCTTTTGTATCCTCTGGAGTTTCCGGATGGACACGAATTAAAGACGTTCGGATAAATGATTGACATAACCGAACAAGAGATTTATTTTATTACAAATATTGTCAAGTTTATCTTTAGAGGGAATTTCTTTGATTATTACCCGAGCAACAGAATACGCCATCCGTGCCATTCTTCATATGTCCCGCCAACCGGCAGGGGAGATCGTCTATAAAAAGGATATCTGCAAAGCACAGGATATCACACCGGCGTTTCTCACCAAGATACTCCAGCCGTTGATCAAGGATGGAATTGTCGGTTCCCAACGTGGTGTTGGCGGCGGTTTCTATCTCGCCAAACCACCGGTAGAGATCACCTTGCTTGATATCATAAAATCGCAAGAAGGCCCGGTTTATCTGAATCAGTGCATGATCGAAGACGGCGCTGCTTGCGAACGTGAGTTTTTCTGCCCAGTGCATGGCGCATGGGAACAGATTCGCAAGGAGTTCATGGCGACCCTGTCGCGCTACGACTTTGCTACCCTGGCAGCCGAGCAGGGCTGTCATCTCCCTGTTTCGCCATCTTCCACCAAACAGCACTAGCAGCCTGTCGGACTATACGGGCCGAAGCGAAAATTTGGATGTTTGAGAACAGATTTTAGCTCATTTGCAGGTTCATAGCCGTAGCTATGGGCCAAAAAGGAGCTGAAATATGGGCCAAACAGCCGGATTTGCAGCCGGCTCATGGATAGTCCGACAGGCTGCTAGACAACAGATCAAAAAAACCCTGGAGACCAGGAGGGCAAGTCTTCCAGGGCGAAGCGGGAAACTGTGTCCAGCCTCCCGGAAATAATTCTTCAAATCTCTTTTGTTTATTATACCAACCTGCGACGAAAACTGCCAGTCACTGCCGGGGCTTTTCCCAAGATAATTTTAGTTCGGAAAAGGGCCGTTTCCGATCGAAAACTGTACATATGGAAAAGTCTCAAAAGACCTGTCTCCATTAGTACAATAGCCATGGTTCCGTTTATAAAACTTCACAATATGGTTATTTGCATTGGATTGCCTGGAGGATTGTCTGTGGGCTTCTCCTCATGCTGGTTATGCAATCGCAGGCTACTGCAAACAGTTTGACAAGACAGACAGTTTTCGCTAGAGTTTCGCCAACATAGCAACATGTCTTTATCAAGAGTGGTGGAGGGACCGGCCCTTTGAAGCCACAGCAACCGATTCACCGAAGCTATTGCGACGGAGGATGCCAGGTGCTAAATCCAACCCGCCGATGTTGAAGCTAAAGCGGGGGAGATGAGGACGGAGCCCGCGATACCGACTATGACTGTATCTGCCGGCCCCTTCTCTTTTCCCGGGAAGGGGCTTTTTCTTTGCTGTGGTATATGGTCAAACATGAGTGAATTAGACATCGTCAAAACTGAATACGTCGACTTCGATGTTGAACTGCGGCTGGAAAGCGGCCGAGTCCTCGGTCCGTTGACGCTCGCCTATGAAACCTATGGCCACCTGAACAGCGACAAGAGCAACGCCATCCTGGTTGCCCATGCCTGGACCGGAGATGCCCACGCTGCCGGACGTCACACCCCTGAGGATCGCAAACCTGGTTGGTGGGACGACATGATCGGAGCGGGCAAGGTTCTCGACACCGACCGCTATTTTGTCATCTGTTCCAATGTTATAGGCTCTTGTTTTGGTTCAACCGGCCCGACCAGCAACAACCCCAGAACCGGCAAGCCCTACAATCTGCAGTTCCCGGTTGTCATGATTCGCGACATGATCCGCGCCCAGCAGTTGCTGCTTGACCACCTCGGCATCGGGCAACTGCTCACCGTCATCGGCGGCAGCATGGGAGCCATGCAGGCGCTCGAATGGGGGATTCATTATCCGCAACGCGTCCGCTCAATTATCCCGATCGCCGGTACCGGACGGCCGTCGCCGATGGCGATAGCGCTGAATGCACTGGCTCGCCAAGCCATCTACAACGATCCAATGTGGCGCAAAGGCAATTACAGGCCAGAGCATCCACCAGCAGATGGCCTGGCCCTGGCTCGCGCCGTCGGACATATCTCATTCCTCTCAGATCCGTCAATGAACCTCAAATTCGGGCGAAGGTTCTCCCCCCGGGATGGTCAATTCGATTTCTTCGGACAGTTCGAAATCGAAAGGTACCTGACCTATAACGGCCGCAGCTTCGTCGACCGTTTTGACACAAACAGTTTCCTTTATCTTGCCAAGTCGCTGGATCTCTACGATGTTTCCTGGGGGTTCGATGGAATCGAAGATGCTCTGAGCAGACTTGACTGTCCATCTCTATGGTTTGCGTTTACTTCAGACTGGCTCTACCCGCCATACCAGACGGAAGAGTTGATTGAGGTGTTACACACTCTGGGGAAATCTGCGGAGTACCACCTGATCGACTCTGACTACGGTCATGACTCATTCCTGGTAGAACCGGAGAAGTTCACGCCGAAGATTGTGGATTTTCTTGACCGCTTGCTGGCTGGCTAGCAGGTGCCTAAGTGGATACTCCGGATGAGCGCAATGATGTTTGCATCAAACAGGGCCACTGTCAAAAGCGCTTCTACTCATCCCCGTCAAACAAACTCATCTGATCAAAACGGTGTTTATCAACCTTGAACGGCAATGGAAAGTAACGCGGGCATTCTAGCAGCAGATTGGCCGCAGGTTGCTTGCAGGGCCGCAAACATTTGAGGCAAAGGGGATTAATTGTGTTGGCATCAGTCGATGGTTTCATGGTCGTGTCCGGTCAGGGGAAGAACCTCAGCGAGCTTATCAGGTCAGGGGCTCTGCAGTAAAGCCCTCATTGAAGACTCGTCGACTGCATCAGCAGTTCTGCAACAGCCGATTGAAGACGCTTCACCACTGTCTCCTCCGGTTCCAAATCTACTTCGATACGTCTTTCCGGCAGAGTATGTCGATAAAGAGGATCATAGTAATTCACCATCAACTCCCTGACCAGTTCTGGCCAGCTGCCAGCTTCTAACATGTCCAGATAGCGATTCATCGTTTCCTTGCCCAGTTTGTCTTTGAGGGCACGGATCGGCTGGGTGAATCCTTCTTTGAGACTGTCAACCGCAGGATAATCGGCAATGATATTTCTGACCCTTGCTTCCAGAGAGGCCTGCAGCCAGATTGACGTCTCAATCTGCAATGCCTGGTAAAATCTGGCCGGTAGAGCCACGCGGCCGATATGCCGGCTCTCCCCTTCTGTCAGAATGTAGCCATCGCAAGGAACCTTGCGTAGCTCGTCCCACAGCAGCGCCTCAAACGTTTTCTGCCCTGGTTGCGGCGGCAAGCCGAGGTTGCCGAACGCGCTGCCACGATGATTGGCCAGTCCTTCGAGATCGACGACGGGATAACCCTGCTCTGCCAGACGCTGCAGGTAATGGGTCTTGCCCACACCGGTGAGTCCACGAAAAACCAGCAATTTCGCCCATCTTCCATGTTCAAAAAAATCCAGGACATGCCTGCGGAAACCTTTATGTCCACCGAACAGCTGTCGTGCCGGGATGCCTGCGAGCTCAAGAAACTGGGTCAAGGCGAGACTGCGCATGCCACCGCGCCAGCAGAACACGACGACCGGCTGGGAGGTTTCAGCCTGCAACCTGGCAACCTGCTCAATCATGGAAGGTATTTTGGGTGCGACGAGTTCAACACCACGTTGCCGGGCCTGCCGCTTGCCGGTCTGCTTGTAGAGTGTGCCGACCTCGGCCCTTTCGGCATTATCAAGGACAGGTACATTGATCGCGCCGGGTATCGTCGCCTCGGCGAATTCATCCGGGCTGCGTGCATCAACCAGCAGCGCACCTTTGTCACGCATGGCCAGGGCTTGCTCTAAACTAATCGTTATCGACATAATTAAAGGCTCTCAGTAGCAGTGGTTATACTCCAAAAGCAGTCATCCGGCAAGGAGGAGAACTCAGGCGAAAAGAGAGCTGTAAGAAAACAGGTTGACAAGCCAGAAGGCTTCCGGTAGTTTGGCGCCTCTTGTTGCGGGGTGGAGCAGTCAGGTAGCTCGTCGGGCTCATAACCCGAAGGTCGCAGGTTCGAATCCTGCCCCCGCTACTTTTGCTAAACGCCGCCTCAAGCGGCGTTTAGTTTGTAGGGATGCTTGAACACAAGCGGATGGGGCCAGGTAGCTCAGGTGGTAGAGCACGCGGCTGAAAACCGCGGTGTCGGCAGTTCGACTCTGCCCCTGGCCATTCGTAGCTGGCGCATGCCTAAGAAGGGCGAGGTCAGAGGTCCGTAGCTCAATTGGTAGAGCACCGGTCTCCAAAACCGGCGGTTGGGGGTTCGATTCCCTCCGGGCCTGTGCCGAGAAGGCTAGTCCCCGACCGGAAGTGACCGGGGTTGAGTGCCATGTGCGGGTCCTGGCCCCCATCGTCTATCGGTTAGGACACCACTCTTTCAAGGTGGAGAGGGGAGTTCAATTC
>JACZKE010000002.1 GCA_014860225.1 Desulfuromonadales bacterium | reverse complement strand
ATCTACATCGGTCTGCTCCTGCAAGGCGTCGGCGCGTCCCGGTGTGAAAGGCACCTCCAACGCATGTCCGGCTTTCCTGGCCGCGGCTTCAACCGCTGCACAACCACCCAGCACGATCAGGTCCGCCATCGAGACTTTCCTGCCATCCGGCTGGGCACTATTGAAGGCTTGTTGAATGCCTTCCAGTGTGGACAGCACCTTCGCCAGTTGCTTCGGCTGGTTGGCTACCCAATCCTTTTGTGGGGCCAGGCGGATACGCGCACCGTTGGCACCACCACGCTTATCCGAGCCGCGGAAAGTTGAGGCCGAGGCCCATGCGGTGGAAACAAGTTCCGGGATGGACAAACCCGAGGCCAGGATCTTAGCCTTGAGGTCGGCAATATCCCTGGCGTTGACCAGGGGGTGATCCACGCTCGGAAGCGGGTCCTGCCAGAGCAGATCTTCAGCCGGGACTTCCGGGCCAAGGTAGCGGACCTTGGGTCCCATGTCGCGGTGGGTCAGCTTGAACCAGGCGCGGGCGAAGGCGTCGGCGAATTCTTCAGGGTTTGCCTGATAGCGCCGCGCGATCGGCTCGTAGTCCGGGTCGTAGCGAAGCGAGAGGTCGGCTGTGGTCATCATCGGCCTATGCTTCCTGGACGGATCGTGGGCATCGACGATCATGTCCTCTTGCTCGACATCCTTGGCCAACCACTGATGCGCGCCGGCCGGGCTCTTGACCAACTCATACTCGTATTTAAACAGGACTTTCAGGTAACCCATGTCCCACTTGATCGGGTTCGGCTTCCAGGCGCCCTCGATGCCGCTGCTGATCGTATCGCCGCCTTTGCCGCTGCCGAAGCTGCTCTTCCAGCCAAGCCCCTGTTGTTCGATGGGCGCGGCTTCCGGATCCGGACCGACATGGGCGGCATCGCCGGCACCATGGCATTTGCCGAAGGTGTGGCCGCCGGCGACCAGAGCGACGGTCTCTTCATCATTCATCGCCATGCGGGCAAAAGTCTCACGCACGTCTTTGCCCGATGCGACCGGATCCGGGTTGCCGTCCGGACCTTCCGGGTTCACGTAGATCAGTCCCATCTGTACTGCGGCGAGGGGGTTTTCCAGATCGCGGTCACCGGTGTAACGGCTCTTTGGCTTGTCGCTGGTCGCCAGCCATTCCTCTTCGGAACCCCAGTAGATGTCCTCTTCCGGTTCCCAGATATCCTCGCGCCCGCCGCCGAAACCGAAGGTTTTAAAGCCCATCGATTCGAGAGCACAGTTGCCGGCGAGAATCACCAGGTCGGCCCAGGAGATTTTCTTGCCGTATTTCTGTTTGATCGGCCACAGCAAGCGGCGCGCCTTGTCAAGGTTGACGTTGTCCGGCCAGCTGTTGAGGGGCGCGAAGCGCTGGTTGCCAGTCCCGCCTCCGCCGCGGCCGTCACCCATGCGGTAAGTGCCAGCGCTGTGCCACGCCATGCGGATCATCAGTCCCCCGTAGTGACCGTAATCGGCCGGCCACCACTCCTGCGAGTCGGTCATCAACGCGTAGAGGTCCTGTTTCACGGCGTTGAGGTCGAGCCTCTTAAACTCTTCCGCATAGTTGAAATCTTCGCCCATCGGATTCGACTTGGAGGAATGCTGATGAAGAATGTTCAGGTTCAACTGGTTCGGCCACCAGTCGCGGTTTGAGGTGCCGCCACCTGCGACCTGCCGGCTTTTGCCCGTGACCGGGCATTTACTGTCTGTACTCATAAATGACCCCCTTTTAGTGGGAAATTATTCACTGTGTTGGTGATGCGCTTAGTTCAGCAACTCATTTGCTTGTTATATCGTTCGAATCGAGCGATCAAGCCGGTGTCCAATAGCACCGTTTGGGTGAAATTATCCTTGCTTCCTTTTTTAACTGCGCCATTGCCTTGTCAACGTCTTTACGGTCAAAAGCCCCGAGTTCTGCTATTTTCCCAGCGTTGAGAGGCTGTCCTTCGGTCCGCATTATGTCCAGAATTTTTTCAGTCATATCCATTCAAACAATCCTCCTTACCTTTTCAACGTTTCAAATTCCTGTTCGCCACCAGCAGGTTTCCGGCGGTGGTCCCTTTGGTCCTGCTCATACGCTCTTCCCCAGTCGAGGTGGTCATGGCGTGAGCGAAAAAAGCGCCATCGCTAACAACATGTCAAGCCAAGGTTCTCTACTTTTATCACAACAGTAATAATTGTCAATATCTATTAATAATCATTCTCCACAGTCAGCAAAGAATAAACCAGCCGGCCTATTTTTTCTGACATGCGGGGCAAGTCCCAAAAAATTCAATCTGGTGCGAAACAATCCTATACCCGGATGTTTGTTCAAGTTCGTTCGCTATCTGATCGACGAGGCCAATTTCAGAATCCATGATCTTATTGCATGTGGTACAGATCAGGTGGGGATGAGGATAGGGCTTGATGCCATCGTAGCGATTGCCACCACCAGCAAAACTTATTTCGAGGATTTCACCGACCTCTTTCAGCAAGTTGACCGTCTTGTAGACCGTGGCCAGACTGGTGGAGGGGAAATCAGCCTTGACTTGTGCGTAAACCTGCTCAACGCTCGGGTGGTCCTGGCTGTTCAGAAAAATCCTTAGAATAGCCACACGTTGAGGGGTGATACGAAAGTTCAGCTCGCGCAACTTGACGATAATCTCGTCGAGGCGCTGTTTGGGGTCATGCTTTACTGAACGAGTCAATTGCATTGCTCACCGTCGATTGTTGACAATTATTATCTATAAAGAACCACATGCAGAGATACCTTGTCAACACGACCGATCTCATTTCAAAGGCTCCACTCTGTTTCCTTGAATTGATTGGCACACCTAATGCTGTTTTCCGATTCAAGTCTCGTTACTGGACCACCTTTGCCAAGCGTTCTTGACGAATTATCACCTGCAGACCTTTACCATATCATCCTACGTGGCAACCGTCGTCAGCAAACCTCCTTTTGCGACGACGACTACCTCGCCTATATAAATCTGCTGGCCGAATTATGCCATAAGTACAATGTCGATATCTGGACTTGGTGCCTGATGCCGAATCATTGCTTATGTGGTGCTCCACCTAGTTGACGTCCCCCATACCGAAGAATCCCTTGCGCGAGTCATCGGCAAAGCGCATCGCCGTTATACGCGACGAATCAATTTCCATGAAAAGTGCGCGGCCATTTACGACAAGAACGGTTTGCCTCCTTCCCTTTAGATGAAACTCATGTTTTTTCTGCAGCGCGCTATCTTGAGATGAACCCCGCGGCGACAAACCTGGTTGCACATCCTAAAAACTAACATTGGAGCAGTGCAAAGGCCCATCTGTAGGGAAGGGACGACAATTTGGTCAAGGTCGCGCCACTGCTCGAGATGGTCGGTAACTGGCGCGATTTTTTATCGCTGTCCAGCTCTTGGGCTTTTCCTGCGTTATTAAAGGACCGGAGAAATCGATTTTGTTCCATACGGGCGGCGACGCAACCATGCTGCTCAGTAAGATGCGAAAGCTCGGCACCGACAAGATTATCTCGCGATTAAAGGCGTTGAATGTACATCAAGTAAGACCTTGCCATTGCTCCGAGGACATAGAGCGCGAGCTGTTTCGAATGGCGTGGGGTGAGAACTTTCTGTATCGCGAAGCAGGTAGAGTGTGACCCACATGGGGGATTTGGATGAGGGGCCACACAAGGGGAGCGGCGTAGACGTCTGGAAGGATAACCCTGATCACGCAGACGATAATATTAAGTCCGGCTTGTGCATTCACCTAACCATTTTATAATGTTTTATAATGATCCCCTTGTTAGGAAAATGTCCTGCGGGATAAGAAAGGAGGATCGGGATGGAAGAGAAAAAAGAGGGCTGCGTAGAGCCTGCGACAGAGCCCCTGACGGATGCCAATGTCTACAAACAAGGTGGTTTCCGCACCCTGAAGCTCTCGGATTTCCGGGGGAAGTGGATCGTTCTCTGCTTCTATCCAGGTGATTTTACCTTTGTCTGACCGACGAAACCGGGGGCCTGTTCATCAGGGAACAGTCAGTGTGCGGGAACACCGTTTCAACGTCAAGGTGGGAACAAGGTTCAAGGAGGTGCTGCAGCGATGTCCGCCATCAGCCCATTTGACGCCTTTCACGAGCGATATGAGGCCTGGTTCGTTAACCACGAGGCGGCCTATTGGTCGGAATTGCTGGCTGTTCGTGCCCTGACCCCTTTGACCGGCTTGGGATTGGAGATCGGCGTCGGAAGTGGTCGTTTCGCTGCTCCCCTGGGCATCCGTATCGGCTTTGATCCTTCGGCGGCGATGCTATCCTACGCCGCCTGCAGGGGGATTGCCGTCGTCCGAAGTGTTGCCGAAGCCATGCCTTTTCGCACAGGCTCCTTCGACTTTGCACTCAATGTCACCACGATCTGCTTTCTGGACGATGTCAAAGCAGCTCTGGTCGAGACGTATCGGGTCCTGAAGCCTGCAGGCCAGCTCATCATCGGGTTCATTGACCGCACCAGCGCCCTCGGCGAGCAGTACGAAACGCACAAATCCGAGAATGTTTTCTACCAGGCGGCCACTTTCTTTTCTGCCGAGGAGGTCGCTGATCTCCTCAAGGAATCAGGGTTCTCGGCACAGGTCTGGATACAGACCCTCACGCACCCACTAAGCCAGATCCGCGATCCGGAGCCCGCCCAGCCCGGAAGCGGAAGGGGCGCATTTCTGGCGGTGCGAGCCACAAAATCTTAGCCTTTATCCACGAAAGGGGGCCCCATGTCTTCCATACGCGAGAAGGGTAGCGGCGGATTTCAGGGAATCAAACTGCTGCTTTGTGAAAATCCGTTGCCGCCCCTAGAGGTAGCGCAGCGTGCCGCTGAGGGGGAACTATCGCGCAGCAACTACTATACCGAACCCTATTCCGAGCCCTTGCGCCGGCTTCTGGCGAAGCGGATCGGGGTGCCGGAGCGCCTGATCCATCTCAATGCAGGCTCCGAGCTGATTCTGCGACAGATCTTTGATCGCCTGGGGCAACGGGTGCATCTGCTCACGCCCACGTATCCACTCTTTCCGGAAATAGCGGGGCAGTATACCGAGACCCGCCTTCTTCCAGAGAACAATTTCCACTTTGACTTGAGGGAGCTGAGAATCCCGGAAGGTACGACCCTGGCGGTCATCGTCAACCCCAACAACCCCACCGGCGGCACCTTCGACATGCGCCCTCTGCCAGCGCTGCTGGCTCGGTATCCAAGCACTTATTTTCTTGTCGACGAAGCCTTTATCGGCTTGGGGGGAGACTCAGTGGCGCATCTTGTCCCTGACGTTTCAAACCTGCTGGTGACCCGGACCTTTTCCAAGGCCGAAAGTCTGGCGGGGTTGCGCATTGGTTATGCCGTCTTGCCCGAAGTGCTGGCCGAAGACCTCAACCATCACAACGACGCCTATCCCTTGACCAGGCCCAGCCAGGCTGCGGCCCTGGCGACGCTGCACAACGAGGACGAAATTCGCCGGCGCGTCACGATGCTGCGGGCCTGGACCCGGGATCTTGTCGAAGAGCTTGGTACGCTCGGCGTCCGCACGTTTCCGACCGAAAGTTATTTCTTCCTCGCCGATTTCGCGCCGCACGACGCCGAGGCCCTTGCCGAGCGGCTCAAGGACAGCAACATCCTTGTCAAACCTCTGGACGACAAGCGCCTCGGGGCGGGCTATATGCGTATCACCACATCCGTGCCGGAAAACAACACCCGCGTTCTTGATGTGCTGCGGGAACTGCTATGAATGGCGCATTCCACAATAGATTCAGGAGGTAAGCGACGAGCGGATTAATAACCCGAACAGCTCAGGAGGAAATCATGACAGAAAAGGAACGACTTCACGAGATGGGGCCCGGCGGGTCCTGCATCTGTCCGAAATGTGAGAGCAGCCTTCCCCACCGCAATGGGGTGAAGTGCCAGGACGAGTCCTGTCCCAAGTGCGGTGCCAAGATGCTGCGGGAGGGTTCACGCGAACATCAGCAATGGCTGAAAAAGAAACAGCCCTCGTCATGAACGGGAAGGAGGAGCTGCTGTGCAGACGATCATTGGAAATTAGTGATCGTTGACAGCTTACTCGAAGTTGAAATGGAGAAAAACCATGACTGTCAACCGGCAATCTGACAAACCGCTCCGGGGAAAGCGCATTCTGGTTTGCGGCAAGGGAGGCTGCGGCAAGAGCACCATGGTTGCCCTGATGGCGGTTGTTCTGCAGCAAAAAGAATATGAGGTCCTTGTCCTGGACGGCGATGCCTCAAACCCTGAGGGGTTGGTACGGTTGTTGTTTGGCCTTGGGGTAGAAGGTGAGCCTAAGCCGCTGATTGAATTTTTCGGTGGCATTGATGTCGTAACCTGTCCGGTTGATGATCCTTCACCTCTTACGCGGATCAATGATACAAACCCGATTCCACAAGATAGGATAGATGCTCGAAAAGAGATTTCCCCTGAATACTATCTCCAGAATGGAAGTATGATCCTGTTGCAGGCAGGAAAGATCAATACTTATGGGCAAGGTTGCGACGGACCATTAGAGAAGATCGTCAGAGATTTTATGGTTAAAGGTGATGCCGTAAATCTTATCGATATGAAAGCCGGTATCGAACATTTCGGAAGAAAAATACCGGATCAAATGGATGTCCTGCTTTGCGTGTTGGATTGCACCTTCGAATCCGTTTCGATAGCGAAAAGAATAGCCGAATTTTGTCAAGAAGCCGAAAAGGATTTTTGGCTGATCTTGAACAAAATTGGTTCAGGTGATGTGAAATCGATGTTGATGGATAAGCTGGAAAAACTGCAGGACCGGGTAATCGGTTCGATACTTTACGATGAGGAACTGATCAAGGTGGGATTGGCCGGGAGCGCTCTTGGTGAATGCAAGGCAATGGAACAAGTGGGTCATCTGGTGGACCGTCTTGAACAGGTGATCTAACTTCAGGGCGAAAATGCAGGTTTTGCCTGGCCTCCCTGATAGATTACAAGTGAGAGGGGTACTGTGCCCCTGAACGAGCGGTAATCCAAGAATGTCTACCGACCCCACCTACACTACATATCTAGCCGTTCTCCTGCTGGCGTCCCTCTCTGTATTTACCACACTGATAGGGGTTGCTCTGGCCATCTACACCGGCAAAAGTGAGCGGGCCGTCGCTGCCGGGATAGGGTTTTCGGCAGGCATCATGCTTTTGGTGTCTTTCTTGGAACTGATGCCAGAGGCGCTGGCCGAGGCAGACAGGGGTTTGGCCTTGACAGCATTCGTGCTGGGCATGCTCATTGTGGCGGCCATGCATTGGTTAATTCCGCATACCCATCTGGTAGAGGAGAAGGGTGCATTTCATCAGACCTCACTGAGGACCGCCTACCTGGTAGCGTTCGGCCTCATCCTGCACGACGTGCCGGAAGGATTTGCCATGGCCAACTCCTATATCGCCTCGCCCAGGCTTGGTGTTCTGGTTGCCTTGGCGATCGCGATTCACAACATCCCTGAAGAGTTCGCCATGGCTGTGCCGATCGTCACCGTCAAGAAGAGGCGATTTTTGTACACGGCAGCATTCCTGTCGGGTCTTGCTGAACCGCTGGGGGCCATCGTCGGGCTAGTGGCGGTACACTTCCATCCCGCCCTCAACCCCCTGTTCATGGCCTTCGCCGCTGGTGCCATGGTATTCGTATCTGTGCATGAACTGCTGCCGATGGCCTGGAGGTACCACAAGACACACCTTTTTTTCCTGGGTGCGGTTTTAAGCGTGTTCGTCTATGCCTTGCTGACCGCAATGATTCCAGAATAAGAAACCCGGTCGGCATAATCCAACAGTAACTCACACATTACCTTCACAACCCATATCATAGCGATGAATTGCCCTGGCGTACCGGCTATTTAGATAGCACGATAATTACGGCGACCAGGATACCGCCTCCCAAGGCCAACAGGCTGTACTTTCCATGTTCCTTCTCCGCCTGGGGCAACAGATGCGTGGCGCCCACATAGACGAGGGCGCCTGCGGACAGTGAGAGCAGCGTGCCAAGCAATGATTTGTCAATCTGGCTGATATAGGGATAGGAAACCAGCATGCCCAGCGGCGTGGAAATCGAGGCGGCGAGGAATGCAAGAATCAAGGATCTTCGTTTGCTGAAGCCGCCGCGCAACAGCAGCAAATAGGTGATGATGCCTTCCGGGAATTCATGCAACACCATGCCGGTGGCGGCCAGCGCTCCGGTGAAGATACTGACGGAAAAGGTGATGGAGTAGACGAAGCCGTCGATGAACGAGTGAAGTCCGATGCCGATCATGGGCACCAATCCGATACCATAGCTTGGATTTGGCCCCCGCTCGCAAACAAAGGCGGTGATGAAGCGATTGAACAGATGTAGTAACAGGAACCCGCTGAGTAGATAGGCAGGGGCATTACTGCTCATCTCAAAGGACTTCGGGATAATATGCAGGAAGGATACTGAAATCAGCACTCCAGCTGCGAAGCAGACAAAGTAGATGTTGTTCCTTTTCCCCCATGCCTCGAAGTGACGTATCGTATAGATGCCGATCGCTGTTACCAGTGCGGCCAATAAACTGGCACCCAGTGCCGTCCAAAAGGTGTTTTCCATGTTGTATACTCCAAAGGTTTCTCAACAGTAGGGACTCGCAAGGGCCAGCTAGGTCATCTGCCGGGCGCTCGGCATCATTGCCGACTTTCTTCCTGATCCTGTGCAGACTGCACTTACGCGTACACCCGAAAGGCTTTTCGCAGAAGCCGGGCCAGAACGTCTGTTCCGACCAGGAAAACGGCGAAGAACAGGGTCATGGGCGAGAATTGAGGAATCCGCTCGAGCCGGTCGAAGGTAAAATGCGGTCGGAAATAGCCGGCCCGCACGTAGGCCCGGATGAAGCTCATCAGGTAGAGCAGCGGCAGGACCATGGTCGCGGTTAGAATGACCCGCCGGCTGCACGAGGGAGATGACGAACAAGATTCCGATCCCCGGCAGGCTACCGTAAACAAGGGTGGCAAGAAGAAAGAACTTGGCGTAGCGTCTGGTGAAGTTGAGGAGATCCTGGTTCTTTTCACGAAGACCCAGGTGTTCGGAAATGACCAGATACAGGCCGCCCCCCACGTCAAAATGGGAGACGAGCACATGGGGCACTGCAATTGCGGCAATGAGGATGCCGCCACCGATCTCCGGGAGATACCACACGGGATAATTCAATCTGCCCTCCGGTGGGATTTCGCTTCATCATTCAAAATCACCGCCCAACGGAAAAACTTTATGTGACAGCCATAACAGTAGAAAGCAACTATTGGAGGCGACCAGATATTGCGAAGGGCGCTATGGCCGCAGATCTGACCAACGTCCGATGCAATGACGCTAGGGATACTCCTCACGACCTATCTTTGTATCATTGGTTTTTTTAAACTTATCCCCGATTGGGGAATTGTCAAGACGAGCGCCACCGCCAACGATCGTTCCCCGGGTCTGTGACGTCGTGGTTTAATTGCACCATCAGGACAGTTCACCTCCTGAATCGTTTTAGGAATGTTCGTGGGACATGACCATTAACAAGTTTCACGCGCTGGGAATACGGAATAGTCACCGTGTAATTAAAAACGGACACCTCATAACATTTGCTCGCTTCACGGGGCCAATGGTCCAACGCCGGTTTGACTGAAAAACTCCTCAGCCAAATCTCTCGCATTTTCACTCTGCACAGTGGTCATCCTGTCCATGACTTCATGCATGCGATATCGTGCAATCCCGAGACCATTGGCGGCAGCAAGCGACCACCAGGCATAAGCTTCAACCAAATCGACCGGCACACCGATTCGTCCGGTTGCATTCATGTTTATAAGGATCCAGCGTCCCGCTGCATCTCCACTCAGCAAAAACGTTCTTCAGCACAGCTTCCGGTCCAAACCCCGGTACTGAATCGCTTCGGCCAGGTGCGGCTGACGGATATTTTCCTCGCCAGCCAAATCGGCGATGGTGCGTGCCACCTTGAGGATGCGCGAGTAAGTGCGGGCCGAGAGGCCGAGACGATCGGTGACCATTTCCAACAGTTCCTGCCCCGGCTCGTCAACCGGACAGAATTTGCGGATATGGCGGGCCTGCATGCGGCTGTTGCTGTACAAGCTGAAAGGAGCAAGCCGTTGTCGCTGCAGTTGACGGGCGGCTTCGACCCGGGTACGAATTGCAGCAGAAGGCTCGGCGTCGCGGGGATCGGTAAGATCCTTGTGCGGCACTCTCGGCACCTCGATATGCAGATCGATGCGGTCGAGCAGCGGCCCTGAGAGCCGGGTCTGATAGCGCTGCAGCATCGGCTGCGCGCAAATGCACTCATGCTGAGGATCGCCCTGGAAACCGCAGGGGCAGGGGTTTGAACATCTTTTACAAGTTTTCCAATTCACCTGAAACCCCGCACAAAATCGAAATTCCCTTTAAAATACAACCACCTGAAGAACTCGCCAAAGAGCCCATCACTCTCGGCGATCACCTGCGACGCCGCCGTCTTGAGCTTGGATTGTACCAGAAAGATGTCGCAGTCCAGATTGGAGTGACCACCTCCACCATCTGGAATTGGGAAAATAACTGGTCATCGGTCGCCTTGGGTTGTATGCCAAAAGTCATCGAATTCCTCGGATACCACCCGATCCCCTGCCCTGAGGACCTGATGGAGAGGCTGGCTTGGTACAAACAGGTGAATGGCTTGGCCTTGGAACAGCTTGGTGCTGAGATGGGACGCGATCCCGAGCAACTGGCAGACTGGTTGACGGGAAGACATAATCCTTGTCGCCGAAATCGGGAGGAGATAAACGAGTTTTTGGCCGACAGACTTAACGCGGGGTAAAGAACACACAGGCAATGCTTGTGTGACCACAACTGAGTCATCCTTTTCATCAAGGGAAACTTCATCAAATATTGGAAGCTCGACGATTTCGATCTCCATCGCGGCATCCTTTACACTTGACCTTAAACGCTACATGTCCGATTATTGGCAGTAGAGGGGCGTCATCATAGTCCTTCTTAACCCGGCGCGGCACCCCCCTCCGCTTCGCCGGGTTTTTTACGTCTGAGAGAAAGAATTATGTGTGGCCGATTCGTAATGACAATAGAGCCGGACAAATTCAAGCGATTTTTCGGTGTACCGGAAGTGCCTGAACTTGTCCCTCGGTACAACATTGCACCCACACAGCAAATCTACACGATTTGTCAAAACGGGGATGGGTACAGGCACGTTCGAAGTTTCCGCTGGGGGCTGATTCCTAACTGGGCAAAAGATCCCACTGTTGGCAACAGGATGATCAATGCCCGTAGTGAGACCGTAGGCGAGAAGCCAGCCTTTCGCGGCCCCATCCGATATCACCGCTGCTTAATCCCCGCCAGTGGGTTTTACGAGTGGTTCCGGCAGGGCGACGAAAAAGTTCCTTTCTACATCCACAGAAAGGATCAGGTGCCCATGGCTTTTGCTGGAATATGGGATACCTGGAAAGGTACAGACGAAGTGATCGAGTCCTGTTCCATTCTGACCACCGATGCGAACAATTTAGTGGCAAAAATTCACGATCGAATGCCTGTTATTCTCTCTCCGTCCGAGTTCGACACTTGGTTGGATCGTGAGATGACCGATGTCGAAAAACAGAAAATGTTTTTCACTCCTTTCCCTGCTGATATGCTGAATGCCGTTCGAGTGTCCTCCGAGGTGAACAATCCCCAAAATGATTCTCCAGAATGCTGTAAGCCAATCAAGGGATGCGAACCTTAGTTTTTGAGGTGCTTACGGCTCAATTTTTTCTGCCCGAATAATGTTTCTGCCGTTTCCACTGATCTCAATCCCCGCGCTTTGACTCAACCAGACAGGTTCACTCCGGCTGCCAGGCACAATCTGCCCAGTGCGCTTCGTAGCGTTTTACAAAGTCTTTCATCTCCCGAATGTTGGCGGCAGGTTCGCGACAGGCCTGGGCGCAGGTAGAAACAACATCCCTGTAGAACTCCGGGGAGACATGCGTGATGCCGGCATAATTCATAAGCAAGTCCGGAAGACGCTCCGTGATTTTTGCTCCGCGAGGCGTCATCACAATGCTCGGGGGTTCTCCATACGTGTTGATCAGCACGTATCGCCAGCTTGGGTCTGCGGTTCCCTGGCGAGGGACAATCTCACAAGGACGTGCATCTCCGCCCTTGGAAATGGATACATAGACCTCCTTGATGGCCTGGGGTTTGTGAGCCACCAGGACATAAGGCCCGGCCCCTACATAGCTCCCCATGCTCTCGTCATATTCGATGCCGAGCAAGTCTTCCAGGTCAAAGCGTGCATGCCGGTCAAGGGGGGCCTTTCCCGAGGTAAACCATTGAAGTTCCCGCAGGGTGATTCCAGCACACTTAGCAATCACTGCAGGCGAATTGGGCCAGCACGCCACGAGGTTCTTGGTGATTTCGGCTGCGTTGTCATAGTCACTGTCGGCCCAGAAATCATCCTCCTCAATGATTTCCTCCGGTTCCTTCTCACCTGTCAGTAGCCAGGTCCTGCCATCGAACCCGTCTATGTTGAAATAACGGGGCTGATCGGGCGGCAGCGAGGATTCCCAGGATGACATCCATGGACCGGGTTCCCAGTCGAGTACACCAGTCACTGTTTGCTCCGGAACTTGCGCCGGTAAGGCCAGCCACTGCTGGATTCTGTTTTCAACCTCGCGGCTGTTCACGCCTTTGTGGCCATCCCTGACACGAAAATCGTGGTCATATTGCGCGTACTGACAAAGGTCCTGGATGGGTCCGGTAATAGACGGGTCTTTTCCGGCATGTTTCCTCAGCAGCCACCGACTGGAGTCCTGGGCTGAGCGCAGGGAACCTGGAAGAGATTTCTCCTTTGCACCGGCGACCTCGACCTGGACTCCGATTTTTGCCATTTCCGACACCAATTCAGGGCTGGCCGCCGCGAGGTGGCGGTTGATCAGCAGGATGTCCGGTCTGCCACGCAAGCCCTTAGCGTTACACCACGCTTCCAGAAGAACATCCTGGAAGGCTCTGGGTTGGTCGACTGGAGTGAAGGTCATCCAACGAATGGGCAATCCGGCAACAGTCAATCCATAGAGTATGAGAGGGCTGAGCCCGTATTTCTCTGCGTCATTGATCTTGATCGGGTCCCGCACTGATACGATGCCATGCTCCGGATGGTGGAAAAGGAACTTGGCAATCGCAACGTAGAAATGATGTTCTCTTGGTGAACGCATCGCCTGTCGATTCATTCTCAATTTAAGGCCTGCCCAGTAGCGCTCAACCTGCTGCATCCAGGCCCGGATAGCTGGCTTCTACCCCCGGTTTGAGGGATTACCTGAATTTGGGCACTGATGCGCTCTTTAAGTGCCAGGACGTGGGAAATGACACCGATCAGCTTCCCATCCTGTTGCAGGCCGGCGAGGGTTTCCAGGGCGGTGTCGAGAGCTTCCTCGTCCAGGGTGCCGAAACCTTCATCCAGGAACAGAGAATCGACTCGGACATTCTTACTAGCCATATGGGACAAACCCAGAGCCAAGGCCAGACTGACGATAAAGCTCTCGCCGCCGGACAGGTTCTTCGTGGACCGAATTTCCCCAGCTTGGTAGTTGTCAATCACGTTGAGCTCCAATGGCTGGGCATCATCACGTATCAGCAGGTAGCGGTCGGTCATTTTCTGCAACTGCCGGTTGGCGTGTCCTATCATCATTTCAAAGGTCAGACCCTGGGCAAAATTGCGATATTTTTTCCCGTCTGCTGAGCCAATTAACTCGTGAAGCTGGTCCCACCTTGAACATTCGCGCTTTTGGGCTTCGATGGCCTGAAATCGGTCCTGCTGCTGCTGTTTCAAGCGCTCATTGTCTTTGAGCTTCTGCCGAATACCACCGATCTCCTGCTGGAGATCCCTTAGGGTTACAGTCAGTTCAGCCACTATATTCTTGAGATCCTCCAAGGGTTCTTCAGTGATATTCTTCTGCCGCTCGGCCTCCAACGCCTGGGTCTTCTCACGCTCCTTGGAGGCTATTTCGTTTCTCTCGTCTAATAGCTTCTGAGCTTGTTGTGCCAGCCGTCTGCGCTCGCTCTCGGGGAGGCAGGAGGATTTGTAATTTTCTTCATCGCTGAATCCGGATGCTTTCAGTCGCGTCAGGAAAGACTCATCAGCCGACTTCAACTGAAGATCCCGAGCGTGAATTGATTTCTCCAATTCATCGATTTTGGCTTTCAGTTGACTGAGTGCCTGATTGGCTGCCAATGATTTCTGACGGGCACCATCCAGGTCCTTGTCGGCGGATTCGATGGCCTCGGAATGACGCTTTTCTTCATCTTCGGTCTTTTTCTCCCCAAACAGCTCACGCCGTTCACTCTGGAGGGTATCCTGATCACGGACAAGTCCAGCTAACACCTCTTGCTGTCTCTTGATATCGTTTTCAGCCTTGTGGATCTGCTCAGCCCGGTGGCTTGCCTGTATTTCAAGAGCCGCTATCTTCTGTTGAAGTTCGGTCGTTTGCTTATTCCTGGAAACCCACTGATCGCGTCGCGCTGCTAACTGTTCATAGTCCGTGTCGATGGTTTCGATAGCGAGTGCTGCCATCTCGTAAGGTTCAATCTCTTTCTGCAATGCATCGAGCGATTTTTCCTGTTGCTCTTGATATCCAACCGCTTCCTTTCCCAGCCGTTCCAGCAATTGCTCGACAGATTCTTTTTTATGAGCAGCAGCCTGAACCTCGCGCTCACGTTCTACTACTGAATCCTTGGCCTTCTCAAGTGAATCCCTGAGCTTAACCAATTCCATTTCGATAGAATCCGCTGCCTCTAAAATGCCTGTGGCGCGAACGAGCTGACGAGAGTTCTCATCCTTCAAGTGTATGAGTTTATCGGGAAGCTCAGGATCGGATATGGCTAGTTTTGGGTCGAAGTCCAATTCTGCGCAGTTGTCACTGATCACCCGGCGTGCTTCACCTATTTTCTCGCCGTATTCCGTCAGTGCTGTGGCCGTTTGCTCAAGATCCTTGTTCACTTGCGCCAACCTGACCTTCTGGTCAGAAACTTCTCCAGTAACCGATTTGAGCTCGCCCCTTACCGTGGTAAGACGTTGTTGCGTCTCATCAGGGACCGGAATATTCCCTTCGGCAAAAGGATGATCTTTGGCTCCGCACAATGGACAGGGCTCGCCATCCTGAAGTTGATTGCGTGCTTCTTCGAGATCCTCGATTCGTTTGAGTAATGTCAGTTGGGTTTCAAGGAGGTCCACTTCCTTTTCAAGTGTCGCCTGCTTTTCGGTTTTGTTTGCAAGCGTGCTGGTCAGTTCCGAATCTTCCTGCTTGAGCGCGGTTTGTCGGCTTTCGAGCTGGGAGTTGACTTTCTGTGATTTAGCTAGAGATTCGACAGCCTCAAGTATTTTGCCAATGAGATCCTTCTGAGCGGTCAATACCGACTGGCATTTTCGCCACGCAGCCACGTCCTTGCCGTCTAGGATTTTCAGAAGATTGGACTGTTTCTCAGCCAACGCCCCTTTGGATTTCTCCAGGCCTTCTTTCTCGTTGTCCAGGTAGATCGATTGTTCCTGCCAGGCACTCAATTCCTCTTTGAGCTGGATTTCCGCTAGCGTTATTTCGTTCAATTTGCCTGAATGTTGGCCGGAAAGAATCTTCAGTGCGTCGAAACGGCTCCTCAGCCCACCGAGATGCTCAACCAGTTTTTCATCCACTTGGGATGCCTTAAGAAGAGCCTGCAATTCGTCCAACGACTTACGTTGATTGACCAAGCTCTCTGAATCGCTTTTCTGTTTAGTTTGGAGCGTTTCGAGAAAAGACGACTGCTCCGAGAGGGAATCACGCGCCGCATTGATAGGGGAATCCTTCTCGACGATTTTCAGGTCCAGCTCGCGAGCCTTTCGGATGATCGGCAGTGCTGCTAGCTGTTCTGTCTTTCGTGCCGCAAGTTGCTCAGCAGCCACCGTCATTACGTCTTCCGTCTGCTTGGCGACATCAGTGCAACCCGGCAAGGCCTTCTGACATTCGCCCAGCGAGCCTCGGTCAGCTTCTTGTTCATTACGGATGCCATTCAACGCCGCATACTCAGCAGAAAGTTCCAGTGCCTGATTGGCAAGTCGTAGCCGTTCCTGATCCGGCGCAAAGGCCTCAACCTTAGTAACCTGTGCAGCCTTTGCCTGGTCGAGAGCCTTCAATTCATTCTCAAGACGGGTTATTCCTTCGATCCATGTTATGGCTTGGTTCCTCAGGGAAAGCTGCTTCGTGAGATCTGCGTCTTGTTCCCCTTTCTGATCGAGGCTTTCAGCGAGCTGTTGCTCCTCTTCCGATGTCAAAAGTTGCATTCCGGCCAGTGCCGCTTGCAGGGTGTCCAGCTGCTTTCGCTCATGAGAACGACGCTCGTGGACGTGGATGGATATCAGGCTGTAGATTTCTGTGCCTGTTATCTGCTCCAGTATCGGAGCCCGCTTATCCGCATCGGCCTTGAGAAACGTATCGAATCCGCCTTGGGCCAGAAGCATGGACCGAGTGAAACGATCAAAATCCATTCCGGTAGCCGTCTCGATCTGATCGGCGACACCTCTGATCTTGGATTCGAAAATCTCACCTGAATCGGCATTGGCAATCTCATGTTTCGGGGACTGGAGTTCGCCATCCGGTTTCTTACGTGCCCGGTGTTGGCTCCAGTGGCAACGGAAGCGACCAGTTTGTGTTTCAAACGTCACCTCGGCAAAACATTCGCCAGTCTGGCGGGACATGGTCTCGTTTCCGCTTTTGGTGACCTTGTTCAGGCGAGGCGTCCGCCCGTAGAGGGCGAGGCAAATTGCATCGAGGATCGTCGTCTTTCCCGCGCCGGTTGGACCGGTGATGGCGAAGATGCCATCGGAAGCGAAAGCAGGGTGCGTCAGGTCGATTTCCCATTCGCCGACCAGTGAGTTCAGATTTTTGAATCGTACCTGCAGTATCCTCATCGCCAGCCCCCCTATTCCGCCTGTTTATCGTCTTCGTAGAAAGACGAGAGTGTTTCCTGGTAGGCTCGAAGTAATTCAGACCACTGCTCTTCAGGCACGTCATGAACGGCGAGGCATCGTTCGAACACGTCGTTGACGTTCAGATCATCCAGCGTTTCCTCTTCGTGGATTTGTCCCAACACGCGGTCGATAATGCGGTTGTTCTTCACCCGAAGAATTTCCATTTGAGTGCCGGCAATGGCCGCATCAAGACGCTCGCGCAGGTCGCCAACGACTTCTTCACCATCGTAGACGACCTCAAGCCACGCCTGGACGGTGGACGCCGACAGTTCGAGAATGCGTGTTGAGATTTCACTCAAGTCCCCCTTGATACGCTCAAGCTTCTGAAACACGGGGACATTGATCAGTTGAACAGTCGGAGTTGAGCTATGGAATTCAACCTGGCAAATGCTCTTCTGCTGTTTTGCTTCTCCAAACCCCATGGGCAGAGGAGAGCCGCTGTACCGTATGGATTCGGAGCCGTTCACCTTCTGTGGGACATGGAGGTGTCCAAGCGCCAGATAGTTGAGGCATGGAGGGAATATCCCGGCAGTCACATGAGCCAGGGAGCCAACATAGAGCTCGCGCACGCCATCGCCGTCGATGGTTTGTCCACCTGCGGTAAATAGGTGTCCCATGGCGACGATGGGAATATCGGCCCCGAGTTCCTCCCGCCTCTGTTCGGCCAGGGCGGCGACGGTGGCGTAATGATTGCGGATGCCGTCAATCAGCTTTCGCTCCTTGTCCTCGACACTCTCACCAGCTTCCGCCACGCGGATATCCCTGTCGCGGAGGTAAGGTACGGCACAGACAATCAGTTCCGGAGTGTCCTGTTCATTACGGAGTACCAGCACCTCGTCTTCCGGGTCTTCTGTGCTACTTCCAACCACGTGGACATCAAGGGCTTTGAGCAGTTCCTTAGGGGCATTGAGGAATGAAGGGGAATCGTGATTCCCCGCGACGACCACAACGTGCCGACACGATGAAGCGGCTACCCGGCACAGGAAACGGTAATAGAGCTCCTGGGCACGGTTGCTCGGAGTGCTGGTGTCAAAGACGTCGCCCGCCACCAACAGTGCATCAATTTCATTCTGCTGAATCGTCTCAGCCAGCCAAGTCAGAAAGGCCTCGAACTCCTCGTAGCGTTTTCTGCCGTAAAGGGTGCGACCGATGTGCCAGTCGGATGTGTGCAGGAGTTTCATTGAACCTCCTGTAGCACTTTATTACATTCAGAAATGACATACTCAGGAATTGTGTCAAACTTTACCGGGTCAAGCTGACAGATAAACTCATTTTCAATATGATATGTTTCATTGATAAATTTCTGAATAACAGAGTTTTCAATAGTCAGATCTAACAGGCGAAAAATCTGAAGCTTTTCATATCCATTTTCGGCAGTATCATACAGTGCTCTTAACCCCTTGACATCAGATGCTCGATTTAAAACATCTGGGTATGAAAAGTTTGTTAATTGACCTTTTATCTGATCACAGCCTGCCAAGAACTTGGCTAAATCCATTTCTGGGTAGTGACCGTCTGCATCTTTCAATTCACGGGTATCAATCCCGCGTTCTTTACCATTTCCCTTATGCAAGACGTTTGACAACACCTGATAGGCATCCCCCTTATTGTCAGTTATTTCAAAATGCCGTCGCAAGTAAATCAATTTAACAATGTCATCCTTTCCTGAAGAAAGTGCACCATTACATATTTCAACAAATGTCTGAATGTCGTCCCTGACTATAGGTTGTTCGGAGACATCACCACCAGTTAGTCTCAAAAAGGCAGCAGAGGTTTGATTATTGAACTTGTGATACAAAGATTTGATCGTGTCTATAATTGGTTCTACATCATGGGTTAGCATTAAAACAGTTTTGTTTTTCAGGCAAGAATCAGAATTTCGACGGAAGAGCATTTCAAGAATGGCGTATTTTTTGTTTTTATCAAAAGAAGATATCGGATCATCAAGAATAATCAGATCCGGCTTTTTAGCCAGACACTCATACATAAAAAGAACTATGGAAAACGCATTTCTTTCACCAAAGCTAAGGTGCTGATTGCCACCACTGAGATGTTGTTTGTGATCTACATGCCGCAATTTCAACTGTGATTGTTCACCATCGCCTACTATCTCCACCTTATAGCGGTATCCTGCATATTCGAGAAAGCTATTAATGTCGTTTTGATGTCGTTCGATGGTTTTCTTTATCTCGCTTCGCTGTTGATTGATCTTTCCCTGTAGCTGCCCAGCCTGCTCAGTAACTTTGTCGATGGAGGCATTAATCGGAGCTATAGCCTCCTCCATTTTGCTTGACCTAAGTTCAGAAAAAAACTGTAAATCCAATTTATATTCAGGCAGTTTCTCAACGACTTTATCTTCATCCTTGAACTGAAAAGCGGAAAGCGTCCTCAACTTTTCCAATTTTCCAGTGAAAGTGTCAATTTGTGTTTTTATTGTGGCAAGATAGGCCTCATGTTCTTTGCCAAGGCCTTCCTTCAAAGTCGTGATTGTTGTCAGATTGTTTTTTGCTTCATCAGAGAAGTAGTCACCCAACCGAGCAACAACATTAACGATAGCAATCAGGTTCTTGACCGTATTTTTGTCATATTTCTGCCCAACCTTCCTGATCTGATCTCTCTTGTCGGCCGCATGTGAGGTGCAGAACGGGCAGTTATCGGACAGTTCCTCAAAATCGTACCCCTTGGTTTGCCAGTCAATCCAATTAACGCTGTTTGGACTCTGAATGAACGGTGTATATGATTCAAGTCCGGGCGGAACATGTTGAATATTGTTGCCTGCAGACAGTCCCTTCATACCGGTCGACGATTTGGATAAGCCAGTTTTAGTCAACTTGAAAGCACTCCCCATCTCCTTCAGAGTGTTGACCAAAGTCTCTAATTCCTGATTTCCTGAAAACAGTTGTTTGATATTGCTGACCAGTTCTTCGATCTCATGTTCTTTTTCTCTGTACGCATCGTTTCTTATGAAAATGTCAAAACTATTGCTGAGCAACTCATCTTGCTGGAAAACGAATTGGCTCACGTATCCTTCATTAAAACACATCACATTTTGGAGACCATCCACACCGGTTATTTCCGGTTTAATTCCATCCTGATTTGACTCTCTGAGCTTAAATGGCAAGAGCTCATTCAGATCGGAACCTTCGTCTGTGCCGATAATGATTGCTCTTGCGATCGTACTTTTCCCTGTGCCATTTGGCGCGAATTTAATGTTCAGCTTGTTTTCGGAAAGATTAATCCTTGCGAAATCGATGTTGTTGCAATTCTTAATCTCAATGTTCATCTGAAATCCCCCCCGATCTTAATAATCGTCACCTCAAACGCTTTGCACGGCCGGTATTGCTGCAGACGATTGGCGAATGTGAAGGCGTCGTTCATTTCATAGTGCTGAAAAATATCCAGTCCGCGATCCAAGGAGATTTTCCAGCCGTGGTCGGTTACGATGTGGCGGGCATGGATGGTTCCTGTTCCGTCGAACTCCCAAGTGAAGTTCACGCCCAAAGCGCTGGCGGACTCTTTCATCTTCTCGAAATTATCCTTTTGCTGTTCGCCTTTAAACTCGTCTTCAATTGTCACCAGGTGCACGGATACCTCCTCTTCAGGAGCCTTGTGTTTGACCACTGTCTCCAAAAATTCCATGAAGTTGCGCATCTGGTAAAACAAGCGGATGTACGGATCGGTAACTGTGATCGCAGTGGCGCCCTTGAAATAAGGACCGAACAACGCATCGAAGGAGAGGCCCTTCTGGTTTTCCTGAAATGTAAGGTGCTTTTCCTTGAGGACGGGCTCGACTGGTGCCAGCGGTTCGGATGGAACTTGGGGCGAGCCTGGTTTCGCAACTTCTAAGATTTCTCCGTCTTCGCCTTCGGCGATGGTTTTGTGGTAGTAGCTGGGATATTCCTCCTCTTCTAGCGTGGTGACAGGCTTGGCCTGTCCACTAGCGTCCAGATAGGTAAAGCGGACATTGCCGTAGGTGGAATCGATGCGCATCAGTTGATCTTTGACGCGCTTGCGGCCCTCAATTGCGAACCGCAGAAGTTCCTCAACCTCTTCCTTAGTTGCCCCACCTTGCGGGAACAGGATCTTCATCAGGCCGGAGAATGTTTTGTTGATGCCATCACGGTCCCGCGTAGAGATATCGGTGGAGATAGAGAAGTGCTCCTTGTAGCGATCCGAGTAATCGTGATTGCGTAGCGAGCGAAGGATCTCGGCCAAGTAGTCCACCACGAAGCCGTAGCCGTTGGAGAACATTTCGCCCCGAATGATGTCAACTTCCCAGCCAGGGATGTAGAAATGGATGCGGTCAAGAAAAGCGGAGTCGTAGAACTTGTCGGGCAATTCGCAAAACAGATCCGAGTGCCTGAGCATGTAGGGCACGGTATGCTGGGTGTTGCCAACGAAAACCATGGAAGCCTCCGCGCCCAGCGTCTCGACACCCCGCGAGAAGGACTTATTGGCCATGTAGTTCTTCATAATATCGACCAGGGCTTTGTCGACGCGCTTTTGCTTTCCGGCAAACTCGTCAAAGGCGACACAGTCCCAGTAACCGACCAGGCCGATCTTACCATTAGAGTTATTTACGAACAGCTTAGGAACCGTGACCTCGCCGCCGGAAATCAGGATACCGTGGGGCGAAAACTCGGAGTAGATGTGCGATTTGCCGGTCCCCTTAGGGCCAAGCTCGATCAGGTTGTAGTTGCGCTCACAAAACGGGATCAGGCGGACCAACTGGGTCAGCTTGCTGCGCTTGCCGAACATCTCCGGGTTGAAGCCGATGCTTTGCACCAGCAGGTCGATCCACTCGTCGGTGGTGAATTGTTTGCGGGCCTCAACATAGCCGTCGAAATCGAAATGGGAGAGCTGGATCGGCTTGAGGGTCGACAAGAGCCAGGGGCTAGAGTTTTTGTCTTCGGTAAACTCATATTCCAGATCAGCAATGCACCACACTCCACCGACTAAGAGCTTGGGGTGCTTTTTCACCGTTCCGGAATCAACAAGAACCTCTTTGATGCCTAGGTTGGAGAACTGCGCCTCATAAACATCCTTCTTGTCGTTCAAATCAACACCGATTTTGTCGATGACCTTGTAGCGCCCCTTTTCCTTGATGTTCGAGCGGACTAATCCGGCTTCATTCCGGTGAACATAATGCTTAGCAAGAATCTCTTTGACCGTCACGATGCCGGTTTGGATGGTCGGTTCATCGCTGGTGGCGCAATACTGGCCCAGCAGGTATTCCAGCACGTAGGAGGGAACGATGGCGTTGCCCTTGACCGTCTTGACGAGATCCTTGCGGACAACGAGTCCCGGGAAGTGTGTGTTGATTTTCTGGTCAAGTTCGTTCATCGGTCACCCGTCCTTTAAAAGTCGAAGTCGCTGGTAAATGAGCGCCGCATCAAGTACCGGAGCGACTTGTATTCTTTGTAATGTGAGGTCCCGGCGTGTTTTTCCTCCAGCCGTAGAATGACCTCCTGGCCATTGGCCTCATCGGCCTTGCGAGTGAGCACAAAGCGCACCTGCAGCTCCCGCTCCCGGGGATTGTCCGAGCTCAGATCAAAGGTCAGGTCGTGGCTGTCGGTGATCAGGTCGCCTGCCTCGGTGTAGATGCCAGCCCGCAGCACTCGCGGCTGGATCTTGTCCGTTACCGGCCCGGCCTGGTACATGGTCACCGCCAGTTGGCCGGAGGTAATCACCGAGCTGGCTCCGCGCAGGATGTCCACTTCAACGGCAGTGACATCGCTCTGGCGCTTCTTGTTGATCTTGAGCACCGGGATCACCACCTCCTGCAACGATGCACCGCCATGCACAAAGCGGCTACCGGAGCCCTTCAGGCGCAGGCGGTTGATCGACTTGGGAATCTGCACCTCCACTTCACCGGCCAGGCCAAGTTGCTCGGGGGTGAACTTGTGCAGGCTGGATGCCTCGGCAAGCCCCTTGCCGAGCACGAAGCGGCGGTCCCGGAACAGAATCTGTTCACCCTCGGCATCGACCCCGGAAAAGTCGCTCTCGTCGATGGCGCGGTTCTGGTAGATGAAGCCATGGTCCGAGGTCACCAGCAAGTTGTTGGCGTTGGCACCGGTCAGCTTCTTGATCAGCCGAATCAGCTCCTGCAGGGTCTCTTCGACTGCCTCGAAAACCCGCTCCTCGGATTCCCGCTTGTCGCCGGTGGCGTCGATGCGGTTGTGGTAGACGTAGATCACGTCATGGTCGCGCACCAGCGCCCGGCAGTCATCACCCTTCATGGCCATCAGCTCGTCGGCCTTGCAGGCGGTAGCCCGTTGACTGATTGCTTGGCCAAGGATCTTGATGCGGTTGGCCGTTCCCTGGGAACTTTGGCCATCCACCAGCACGGTGCCGGTTTCGTTGTCGGCAATTGCCAGTGCCTTGTTGGGCAGAAGCGCCGCCATACCGAGCTGGGTGTAGCTGGGCAGCATCGAAAGGGCCGGTTCCAGTTCGGCGCTGTAGCGGTCCTCCTGGCGGATGAGGCTCAGCAGTTCATCGCCGATTTCGTAGCGCATG
This sequence comes from Desulfuromonadales bacterium, assembly GCA_014860225.1. GTDB lineage: Bacteria > Desulfobacterota > Desulfuromonadia > Desulfuromonadales > BM103 > M0040. The sequence goes on along the minus strand of JACZKE010000002.1, from coordinate 82,808 downwards.
GCGTCGGAAATGATCACGCAGACCTTGTTGTCCTTGCGCAGGAACGGCCGGACCCAGTGTTCGAAAAACTCCTTCTGCTTGCGCACGGGGAAAGCTTCCCACTTGGATGCCGTATCCACAAAGGTCTGAAAACGGTCGCCCAGCTTCAGCAGGTAGTTGTTGGAGTAAATGTTTTCGACCTGGTCGGTCAGGCTGCCCATCAACGACGCCTGTCCCGACATGCGCACATGGTAGGTGAACTTGCGGTAGAGCTGATCCAGTTGATACCAGAAGCGGCTGTAGCGCTGCACGCCTTCGGCCAGGCTGTCCATGGCGAGCTTAGCCTCGCCCAGAGCATGGGTAAACTGGGCGGCGTAATCTACTGCCTCGTACAAGTGGCGGTACTCACGATACCAGTGGCCTTGCCGTCGCTGGCGAACCCAGATCGCCACGTCACCGCTGGAGGCCGTGCGGGCTTCCACCGCCCGTACCAGGTCGCTGATGATCTTCTGGTCAATCAGGCGGAAGTAATCCAACTCGATCAACTCGCGGAAATCCCTCTTGGCCAGATCCTGCTCAATCCCGAGGACCTCGGCGCATTCTCCCGAGAGGGTCTCGAAGCCGCCTTCGAACTGACGGCTGTCTTTCCAGCGTTTGAGAAACACCATGGCGTCGCCAGTCAGTTTCACTTGACCGTCGGTGCCCATGGCGTAGCAGGACTTGAACAGCTCGATGGCGAAATCGCGGATGCCCGGCTCGTCGGACTTGTAGCCATAGCAGCGGGTCATCTGTTCCCAGAGGAAACCGTCCAGGTTGCACCGGCCTATCAGCTTGATCTTCTCGTCTCGGCCATCCGCAAGCTCTTGCAGCAGATTTTCCACCACCGCATCCATGCGCGGCTCACTGCCCGTGCATACCGCCAGCATTTTCAAGCGCATCTGTCCTGCGGTGTCGTCAGAATTCAACAGTTTCTTGAAGGCGTCCTTGCGCTTGATCGCCTGGAAGAACTCCGCATGGGCCTGCACCACATCTGTGAACTCCAGGCCAAGTTCCAATTCGGACAACCAGATGGCCACCTGATCGGTGCGGAACTCGCCGTGGGCGAGTTGTACATCCAGTAGCCAGTTATCCAGATCAGCGGACTGAGGGCCTTCGCGGTAGAGCAGGAATTTCTGTTCTGGTTGCTCACGGAGCAGCTTGTACTTGATGCCATACTCGTTGTTGGTCAGCTCCAGTTTCTCGACGCCGGGAAGCTGAAGTACCTCGAAGTCGTCGCGCAACTCCTGCTTGGCGTCGTACCAGAAGACGATCCGGTGCCGGTTGAAGAGTTTGCTCAGGGCCTGGGCTATGCGGTCGTTCATGCTTGCCCTCCCTTAGTTCCCAATTTTGAATAGTTGTGATGAATCATGGCGATGATATTGGCCAACCGGCGCAGCAGATCGTCATACGTCATAATGTCGACGATGTTTGCGTACTTACGCTTGATTATTTCGAAATCAAACATCTGGTCTACTGTGAAATTCTTGTCTCGGCCAAGAATGAGTATCGCTTTCGGGTTGGTAATCCTGATTTCGAAATCAGCAGGCAATTCTGCCTTGCGCTTTCCCTGAATGGCACGCTCACCGGTTCGCCCCCATTTACTCAAGTGGAATAGATACTTCTCGACCTGCATGACAGCCTCTGATAGCTCACCATTGGGGGTGTAGTTGCCGCGAGAGCCTGGCTTTTTTGAGAGCAATTGATGAGGCTCTGGTCTCTTTATTTCAATAACATCAACAGCCCCATTGGCATCGACAAGCATTAAGTCAATTTCTCGTTTTGTCTGGACCTTGCAGCCCTTTGGATAGAAGTCTTTGATATGCACTTTTTCGAGAACGGCAACGTATTTAGGAAAAATGAGCAATATGAACTCAGCAATCTGCCGTTGCCAATCTTCCTCCTTATATGCCTTGGGATTGGCCTCAACATCTAGCAGCATTGCTGAAAGCTCATCTCGAACATACTCGAATTTTTTCGGTTCGTAGTCTTTGATGAAATCGATTTTCGAGCGATTTCGGATGGTTTTCTTCTGGTTGAGATAGGTGTCCAGCTTGGTTTGAGCAGCGGACATAGTCCCCAAGTAGTCTTTCAAAACCCTGGCTACTCTGGCTCTTGCGTAATGAGTTAATTCCGTAGTAGTGGGGAAATTAGCCAATAGCTCATCAAAAGCCTCCGGTGGAATTGCGCCGTCTGCATCACCGCCTACGACGATAGGCTCATCAATAAGCACATCAATTCTGCGAAAAATGGAAATGTCCCGGGTGGCAATGAACGTTTTGTCACTTAGTTTCATCTCCTTGGTAAGAAGCAGATCATGTTTGAGGCCAAAAATTCGGCGGTTAACCCGAAAATATGCCCCGTCAGCTACGCCAAAGAGAAAGGTGTACTGGAACTCGTCAACTTCTTCCAATTCAATTTTTTCAACCAGGTCGGCTTGTTCGAATGAGAACGTTTTCCTAAGAGTTACTCGGCCTTCAGTCTCAAGCTTATGTCCAACAAGGCGAGGGTCTCGAATATCGCTAGGCATATATTTGAGCAGGAGCCGATCTTGCTCTGAAATAAACTGAATTGTTTTATTCATCGGCAGCATCCAGGCCGACGATCTTCTTCAAGGCAGCGCCGAGTTTGGGGTAGTTGACCTTCACGCCTTCGTCGAGGTCGATCTCCACCTGCTCGGTGGCCAGCGGGTAGAGCACTTCGCGTTCGTACTCCTCCATCTCGGTAATCATCCTGGTGATCTTCTCGATTTCCTTCAGGGCCTTGGTCTTCTCGCCCTGGCTGCTGCTGGCGCTGATGCTGACAGCCTCCAGATGGTTCTTGTGCGAGGTGAGCTTGGTACGGAATTCGCGCAGGTAGTCGTTGAGCACCACGCTGACGGTATCCGCACGGTAGCGGTGCATGTAGATCAGCGCGTTGAAGCTGCCCTTGGGACTAGAGAACAACCAGTAGATGGGGCGCTTCTTGTAACGCCTCACATGGTCACTATAGAAATCCTTGAGGAAGTAATCGCGGATGTCGCGGGCCTTGCCATTCTTGCCCAGCGCCTTTTCGACGAATCGGAGGTTTTCCTCGTAGTGCTCATCGCCAAAGGCTACGCGCAGGAATTTACGGAAGCGTTCTGCGATGTCGTCGGTAAACCAGTCGCCGTCGAGCATGGGAATGACGTTGTCGTCATCCGCCGGGAAGCTGGGTTCCGGAACCCGCTTCAGGTAGTCCTCGAGGGCCTCGCCGAGGTTGGCCAGGATCAGCCCCGGCTTGTCCAGCGCATAGCGGCCGAACATGCAACCCACGGCATAAGAGACCAGCTCGCGCATGGTGTCAGCCAGCAGCATCGCCTCCAGCTCTTCCTCGCTCTTGTCGTTGCCGTAGCGATAGTGCGGGTTGCAGGTCAGGGTGATTTCGTTCAGCGACACCTCGGGCTTTAGCTCGTCCTGCAGGTCGTAGGCCTCAATGAAGATGCGGTTGTTCTCTTCCTCCAATCGCTGCATTTCCAGCGTCATCTCCCGCCAGCGGGTGCGAAGCTTCTGAAAGGTGGCCTTCAGGGTCTGCTGGTGGTATTCGGGATTCAGAAGCTGGAGACCAGTAAAGTCCCAGGAGGTTTCGTAGGCATTCCAATCTGTTTTTGCGATTCCTATCAGCTGCCTAGCGAGAATTACAAGATCATTGCGATGACTAAAACTTGACGGGAATGGAAGCTTGGAAAAATCTCCAATTGGGAACGATAGCGTTGGGTTGATAACTTGAGCAAGTTTCTGATAGGCCACATTGTTTGTAAGTGAAACCAAATACTCAAGTTGTTCCTTACTGTCAAAGACAGCTACTGGACCCTTGTTATTTGATAAATTTGTTGGCTCCAGAATTCTTGTACAAAAATTCCTCGAAGTTATTTCTGCCCATGTTACACCGCCATTTAAATATGATTTATAGTCGGACAAATTGGCACCACGTCCAACATTCATTAATTTACCAGGTTCCGCCCAATCTATGACGTGGCTAATGTTCCCAAACCATTTTCTATAATCCCCCCCTTTATTATGTTTAATAAATTTGCACGCTCCAGATTCAGAAATATTGGTGTGGTGAATGGGAACCTCGTACCAAAAACGTAGAAAACGGTCATTGTTGCCCGTTTTTATTCCGAATTCTGTATCAAACGCATCGAATATCTTTGTTCCATCAAACAATCCGCGCAGGGCATCTGGAAGCCAATAAGCAATTGGGCTTCCGGGGACTTTCTTGAAATCTACAGATTTGGCACTAAACGCGATTTTCTGACCACCTTCTTGGGAGCCTTTGGTTGAAAAATTTACTCCGTCACCGTCTCGGTAGGCATCAAAGTTAAATTGAAATTGTTCATTATTTTTCGAGCAAAGAAAAAGCTCGCCAATATGATCTGCATAGATATGTTGAAAATTCCTTTTGTGTAGCCGGTAATATCTACCAACTTTGTCTGGATTGGTTTTTTTACAAAGAACGAAGGCAGTTGAACCCCAGTCAATTCCAAAAATTCCCCGGCCCATGTGTAGCAAAGATTCGATTGATGTTCTGTCAATAATTTTCTCCCTTAGCCGAGCAAAAGATGACAGAAAAAGCCATGATGGGAGATTGATCATGGCAGTAAATCCTTTTGATATGCTCAACTTGAGACATCGCTCCATAAACATGGAAAACGAATCTGTTTTGCTATCAGGATAATTAGCTTTTGCGAAGTCTCTTAGAGATTCATTCATCCCAACGGAACCCATATACGGCGGGTTGGCAATCACCACATGGTATTTGGGACTCAGGAATTCAGCCTGCCGCAGGGCTTGCAACACCTTTTGATGGGTCATGCTGATAAACAGCTGCCCGGAGGCGCTCTTTGACTCCAAGATTTTGAGCATGCCGTCCACGTCGGTGACATCCGGACGGATAAGCGAGCCGAAGTTGTCGGCTTCTTCGAACTGGCGCAGGGTGGTTTGCAGCGGCGCGGTGAACAGGTCGCGCCCGACAAAGTCCATGTACTCCTTCAGCTCAATTCCGTCGAAGTGCACATTCTCCAGAACGCAGATGTTCGGCTTGACGCCCTTGTTGAAGAACCGGCGCTGCTTGGTACGAGCCTTCATGGTCAGCGCAAAGGCGGCCAGTTCTCCGGCGCGTTCGTCGATCTCGATTCCATAGAGGTTATTCGTGAGGATCTTTTCCGGAATCTCGACGGGCTCGTAGCCTTCCTCCTCGTAGATGGCGTAGAGGAGGTCGAAGGCATAGGTCAGCATGTGGCCGGAGCCGCAGGCCGGGTCGCAGATTTTGATTTCTTCCGGTTTGCCGATGCGCATGAAGTCCGTCTCGGCCTGTTCGGGCTTGATGTAGTAGTCCATCTGTTCGACGAGCTTTGAGCCGGGACGGTTGAGAAGCCACAGGCGGCCGAGGGAGTTTTCAACCAAGTAGCGGACGATCCAGTGCGGGGTGAACAACTGGGTGGCGGCTGGGATGTTCTCCGGGGTGATCTTCTTGTTTTTTTTCAGCCCGTCGAACACCTCGTCCTTCTTTTCGGAGATATAGAACTGGTAGAGCCAGCCGATCACCTCGACATCCGCGCAGGCATCTGACGTCATCGCCTCGCGGGTATAGGCGAGGATGGAATTGCCCGAGAGGAGGTCATCCGGCATCAGCAGCTCAGTGAAGTCGTCGATGCGCTGGAACAGGAACGGCATGGCCTTATTCCAGTAGTTGCAGGTGGCCACCACCAGCAGGCGAAAAGCCTCGCCCTGGGGGTCGCGGCTGGGAGATTTTCCTTCGAGCAGTGCGAAAATCTGCTGTCGCACCTTATCATCAACCATTTCATCATCGACATGACCCATCTTGGCTTCAGCCAGAATCTCGGGCTGGAACTGTCCTTCGGCGGGCGACACCACGCCGATACGGGTGTGGCGGTTCACGTCCATGAAACGCAGGGCGCAGAAGCGGTTGAACCAGATGTAGGCCACCCGCTCGATGACCTGTTCTTTGCCGTGTCCCTTGATCGCCTCTTCGAGCTTCTTGATGGCCTCAGCACGTTCACGCCGTGCGGCGCTGTTAACGTCCAGCACCAGTTTCAACTTGGCGGAGACCTGTTCAATCAGGCTGCGCCGGGCGAACTGGGCGAATTTCTTGAGTTTTGCGGTTTCCATCTATTTATGCTCCTCCTGCAATGGCGGCGGCCAGACGCGTGACCGGCCACTTCGGGAAGTTTTCGTTCCATTTATCAAGGTTCACAACATGACAGCTTGTGGCCAAGGGCTGAATCCAGCGGCGCGATGCTTTGCCCACCGGCAATTCCTGCTTCAAGGATTTCTGCATCCGACTATTTAGGGCGTTATCAAAGGTGATCAGGCAGACATAGTGGATCGGCTTTTCCACCTTTTGCTCGGCGTGTCGGTAGAGGTAGGAATCCCGGAACTTGTATTTCAGGTAGTTCTTCAGCCACTTAAAGTGCTTCTGACGGGCTTCTTTGTCCCCATCCGTCGCGGCCCCGAGGACGTCAAAAATAGACTGATCGTCGTAGTCCTTCATTTCAACATAGACATAAGCCTCGTCAAACTCGGCCACGATATCTACACCCTTCATAGGGGCTCCATGAAATGTGGGTTGGGTGTTGTCTGTCTCATCAAAAACGAACGCATCCAGGGCGTCCGCAAACCGGAACTCAAAACCATCAGCTTCAACTACCTTCATTTTCCGAGGCCTCCCATATCGTTTTCGATTTCCTGGTTGATGAGAAAGCCAAAGGCCTCATCAATCGGATTGGGCGTGATTTTTAGGTAGTCTTCTGTGGAGGCAACTTTGATCTCGACAGTGTCCGGATCACGATAGAGGCTATGGAATCGCACATGGTCATCCTTGCCCTTGTCCATGAGCAGATCAAACCACTTGAGCAGCACATAGTCGTGGGTCGCTAGAATAATCTGCTGGCCGTTGCGCGACAGCTCCAGCAGAATCTGCACGAGCAGCTTCATCAGTTTAGGATTTAGATTGGATTCTGGCTCGTCCCAGAACAGCGGGCCGCTGACGCCGGGCTGAATCGCACCGGTCTCCAGTAGACGCGAGAGCATCCCCGCCTTACGGAAACCTTCAGCCATGGAGTTGGCGGAAAATTCGGCATTCTCGGTCTTGAAGGTGACTTTGCCGCCGCCATAGAAAACGAAGCGGCCGCCGCAGATGCCTTCGATTTCCGCCATAGCCCATTTAGATTTTTCGTGCAGGGTTTCCGGACGGACCTCGGGGAGATCCAGCAGCAGGCAAATATTCTGGTAAGTCTGGTCAAAGGAGAGCCCGTATTTCTCGTACAGGCTGTTGAATCCCTTCATGAACGAGAGGACTTCCTTGGTCGGGATGAAAACTGCCTCGGCTTGGTACTGCTCGTAGTTGGCACGATCCTGGACGGCCAGCGCCTTCGAGTTGTTGAAGAAGGTTGCGGCGATCTTCTGCCCTCCTGCGAATCGAGCCGACAGATAGGCCTGATCGGTCGCGCCCTGGCGATGCATCTTGCCGAGCTTGTCGTCCAGCGGCATGAAGAGGCGCAGCAACCTGGTAGTCAGTGCCGCTTCGAGCTCTTCTTCGCTTGAATCGGGCTTGTTTTTGAACAGCGGCGCGCCGGCGCAAAGCCCATAGGCCGCCTTGAGCAGATGGGTTTTGCCGGTGCCGTTCTCGCCGATGATCACATTGATCTTGGGCGAGAGCTCCAGTGTCAGGTCGGTGAAGACCGTGAGATTTCTCAGTTCAAGACGCTCGATCATATTTGAATCCTTTTCCCTTTGCGGATCTCATCCAGCAGCGCCTCGCGCATGGATTCCAGGTAGCGTTCCACATCGGTTTCGTCGGCCAGCCAGGCTTTATCAAAGGAGACTTTCACCGAGCGGCTGGGCACATACTCGATGCGCGATTCCGGCTTGGCGGGAGGGGTGGATTTCGTACCTTCATCCGGCGTGGCGATTCCACCGGTTTCCGGCGCAGGCTCGGGTGTTGGTGCCGGTTGTGCCCAGGATGTCATCTGCGAAAGCAGGCGCTGGTAGTCGCTTTCTTCAAACCGGCGCAGGGTGTCGCGGATAACGGCAATCAGTTTCTGGCGCTCAATGGCCGCGTTGAATTCGTTGAACGGACGGGTGATCTGCTCCTGCTGCTCGCCGTTCAACGCGCTGAATTCAGCCATGCCGCAGAGACGGCCTTTAAGAGCGGCGACCGTCTCCTTGGTCTTGGCAATCTCGGCCTCGATCTGGGCAGTGACCTTCTCCTGCAGGGTTTCGATTTGCGTCTTCACCTGCTGCATGCGATTGCCCTTGAAGCACTCCAGATCGGTCAAACTGGCGACCACCTGAGCGGTTTCTTGGCCTTCTATGTAGGCGAAGTTGGGCTCCTGGGTTTGAACGAACTTGCGGGCGTTATCGAAGATGCCTTTCTGGGGGCCGCTCATGAATTTGCGGACAGGATCGATGACGCTTTCCTTCATGTCGATCAGCGTGTCTTCCTGACGGGTGAGTTCGGTCAAATACCAGGTATAGGGCTTGCCTATCAGCTCCTTGAGCTTCTCAAGGACAGGTTTCAGGGCATTAAGAAACGGATATTGGGATGCCTGAGCCGCCATCGGGGTGAGCTGATGCGTGAGCTCCTGGAGCGCTGTGCCGGTCTCCTTGCCGAGCGCCTTCGCTTCAGTGGAACGGGGCGGGGCGTCGAAGAAGTCCTCAAAGAGTTCTTTAAGGGCACGGACCTGAGACGCGGTAAATTCGACCTGGGGCTCCAACACCACGTTACCGTGTCCATGGGAATTGCGCAGCGCCCGTTCCAGCTCGTCTTCTTCAAGCAGGTTGCCGTCCGTGCGAACCTCGACCTTACCGCGAGCGCACAGCTTGGCCAAGGTGCAAAGCACTGCGGCGTAGTACCAGCCGTAGGGCTTGCGTTCGAATTTCTCCAGCAGGTTTTTCAGCGTGGTACGCACTCCACCCCGGTTATTGCTCTGGATGAAAGCCAAAAGCTCCTGCTCCGACTCGTCCAGGGAGGTGGCGTCGTTGCCAAACAGTCCATCCTGTGAAGATTTAAGACATTTGACGATATCGTTCTCGGTGTAGGTGATGCCGCGCAGCATGCGAAGGTTTGGATAGGCACGGGAGATGAGCTCATGGAATCCGCGCAGCACACGGGTCTGCGCATCCTCGGACCCTATTTCGATGTCGGCGCCAGCCAAGAACAACTTGGCCTTGCCTACGGCATTCTTTATGTGCCCTTCAATTTCTTTAAATCGGTCATTATTCTGCCTAGCACGCTCCTCGATTATCTTTTTAACAGACTCTCGCTGAGTTAATTTGTACTCCTGCTTAACGTATTTCTCCGTCCGCTTGTACATGAGGATGTCGCGGATCAATCGCTCATCTACCGGCAGAACAACAAACAGCTCGTTGGCCTTATAGGTTGAGCTTGTCCTCAGCATTTGCTCATTTTCTGCGTGCTCATGGAAAGGGCTAATGACGTGGATGGCTAACTCATTTTCCCGCCCGAGTAGCCGGTCATCGAGCTTTCTGGAGAACGGGTAGTCCTGACCATTTTCGTCGTAACGAATCTTCCGATGCTTGATGACGTGGTCAAAAACTATCTTCTCAAGTTCTGCGACAACGTCTGACGACTCCACTTCGGTGTTCTTGATTTCCTGTTCGACGTCTTTTTCCTCGTCAGTGAGATATTCGTAGAGCTCACCATTGCGTTGTACGTAGGTCTGCTGTTCAAGGAGGCTGAGGGCTATTTCGACCCGTTTCCGCAGCGCGGGCAGATCCTGATTGAAGCCGTCCAGCATCAGGACGCACAGATTACGAAGAGTCGGCTTGAACTCCTTGACGTACTTGACCAGGAAAAGCGTTTTCAACAGCCGGATCGCGAAGGGACCATCAAGATGGTTTTCTGCCTGGATGATGGCCCTCTGGATATTGGATTTCAGCGCGGTGCGAATACCTTCGAACATCAGATCGAAGGTTGCCAGCTGACCGATTTCATGATCCCCGATCTGGATCGCTACCTGCTGGAACACACCAAGCATGGAACGTTCGCCAACCGAGCTGTGCTTGCCCTCGAAGGCGCTATGCTGCGACAGATTCTGAATGGCCGACTGGAACAGTGAGAATTGGTACGGGGTAAACGGGTAGCTGTGAATGAAGTGATCCCGATCCTGAAAGTTCCGGTAGGTTTGGGACCCATCCGCAAAGTCGAACAGGGTCTTAAAGTTGTTGGACTGTGCGTGATAAATGTCCGACAGCAGACGAACGCCTTCTTCGTTTTTCGTCAGCAGGCGCTTTTGAATGACCTCTGCCACATCGGCGCTGGTCAGCTTCATGCGATTGGCGAATCGGGCCTGAATTTTCGAGAAGTCATTACCTTGCTGTTTGCCCATCTCGCCGACAACCGTCCCCATGTCTTCCTGGGCGGTCACGATGACCCATGCGCGGCCTCGGCATTTGGTTGCCATGCTCTCGGCGATGGTTTGGAGGTTGGTCATCAGCTTGACGTTTTCAGCGATGTACTGACCGACCTCATCAACAAAGAAGTTCAGACGGAAATCGGGCGATTGCCGCTCAATATATGTGTGCACCTGTTCGGCAAAATCTTCGATGGAGACACAGTATTGGCTGCGGTATTTATCGAGGATGCCTGACGCCTGCATCTCGTCACCACCGGTTGCCTGGGCATAGGCTTTGGCAATATTTTTCGCTTCAAGCAGGGCTTGTTCGCGGCCCTTTTGCCATGTTCTGCCCGCAATGGATTCATAGGCCGACTTGAACTGGTCATATAGGCCACGACTGTCGAGGTCACGCTCGAACTGGGCGATGTGCCCCTGCTTGCCGTAGTAGCCGCACATCTCGTCAAAGACCTTGACGAAGACAGCGAGGAGCGCATCGATCTGGGTTTTGCTGATGACATCCGCTTTCTGGTCGATATTAAACAGAATACTTTTCGACGGGATAGCGACCGCTCGCTTGAGATCGCCGCGCAGTATTTCGTTGTCACCACACTTCGGCAGGAACAGGTCAAGTGCGTAGGCCCCGTCGATCTGCCGGTTTTCGAGCAAGAGCGCCAGCATCTTCAACAGGTGGGATTTACCAGACCCGAAGAAGCCGGAAACCCAAACGCCATTGGAACCTTCATAGTTATTGTAGGCGTCTAGAAAGGACTCAAGCCGCTTCTCGACTTCGTTGGTCAGAACGTATTCTTCAATCTCGAGTCGCAGACTGGCTTCATCGTCAGCCTTGATGACCCCTTCAATCGGACGATCAACTGGCTTGTTGAAAATGGACTTAAGAGTCATCACGCTTCCCTCGGCTCACTAGAGTAAATTCAGGCTTCGCAGTGAAAGATGTTGAATGCCCGGTAGTACTTGTCGTCATGCAGCTTCCCGAAGAGATCGAGCGACGCTCCCGACTCTAGGGAGTGGGTGTAGTCTCCAGGGAAAAACATGACGGTCGGCTTTTCTTTCGCCGTGCTCTGCAAATTATTTAAAACGTTGTGCGAACGGATATAGGGGAACACCTCGCCAACACCGGACAGAAAAAGAACTTCGAAATCGGTGTTTGCCAGCTTGGCCGCAATGGCCGGAACAAGATGCGCTTCAGGGTCAAGTACACCTTGCAACAGCTCCTTGAGCTGCTCTTTGGAGACGGAATCCTCCATTTCGACAATCTTGTCCCAAATGTCACGCTCTTTGAGGATCTCAATCGAAAGGTCATACAGATTGATCTCCAGAGTCCGGACACCGGCCTGCTCAAGGCAATTAACCAGTTGGTGTTGGAGCCGTTCTACTTCAACCTGAATATCTGGATCAAATGGGCAGATAAAAAACGGCACCTCATTACCTAGGCCTTGTTTATTAAGAAATCGTTTTCCTGAAATGACCGCAAGGAGATGGTCTCTCCCTTCTGGTAAATTATGCTTAGTCAAATTTGAAATCACGGACTGGTCCTTTTTAGTTCGGATTCAAATACAGGGAAGAACAAAACATCACTGCGGCTACCTTGATGGATAAGATCTAACAACCTTGGGCTAAGCATGGCAGCGTTTATCATGTTGTTGGTCGATAAGAGGTCTACCTCGCGAAGTATCTTGAACAGAACCTGGCGCAATTTGCTTCGTGTTGCCGGGGTTATCTCATCCAACTCCATGTGCCACTCGGATTTCCGGTTGAAAAAGGCATCAAAATCCTCGTAGCTGAGATCCGTTTTTAGTGTAATGAATCGCTCCCGAAGCACTTCAATGGCAAAATCGGCGACAAATTTGTACCGACGGCAAACGGCGAGCCACAGAATATAGGCTTGCTCTTGGTGGCTGCCCTCAACTAAAAATTCAAGTTCGCCTTGACTCAGCGTCTTAAGCCGCGAGCCAATTTCGCGACAGACTCGCTTGAGCGTATTCTGTGTTCTAGTTTGAAGTAGATTCTCTTCGATGACTTTGTCTCGAACAGATTCCCAGTCGTAAAGGTTAAGATAGAGCTCGACCAGTTTCACCGATTCGCGGTGAAAAAGCCCTCCTGTCGAGAATGACATGATGTAATGATCCTTGCTCATGGTTGGTCAGGGTTCCTTTTAAAGTGTTCAGCAGCCCCACCTCTCTTTACCCATTCATCAACCTCATCTTTTTTGAACTTCCAAAGTCGGCCCATACGATGGGCTGGCATTGCATGCTTGTCGATCCACTTGTAAACAGTGTCACTACTGACGCCTAGGTGTTCGCAAATCTCACGAATTGAAAGCCAACGATCTTCGATTTCCGACATTCCTCGTGCTCCCGAATAGAATGTGGAAGAGCAAACGCTCTTCATAGATGGTGGGTATAGATGAAGGGACCCCCTCCCATCATAAAAACTTCCTAAAGATGCAATATCTCAATGCAAAGGTCAAACGATTTCAGCCGATATGGCCCGATTCCGTCGGGTGGCTCCATATAAGCACCTTCCCCCCCTCCCCATTTTCACGGCAGTACTCAAGCAGAGGTGATTGCCATTGAAAATTACTCTTTTTCTCATCTTTTTGCTCCTCCCGGGCTCTGGTTCGGCCTTTTGTTTTCAGGAGGCTGGCCAGAGGTACCAAGTCTCTCCTTGGCTGCTTTGGGCTATTTCCAAGTCAGAAAGCGCATTTGACCCTTCCGCTATCAACCATAACAACAACGGCACCGTTGATGTCGGGCTGATGCAGATCAATTCTATATGGGCCAATCAACTCGGGAAGACCTGGGATTACCTGCATGATCCCTGCACCAATGTTATGGCCGGGGCATGGATATTGAGCCAGTGCATGCAGGATTACGGGCACACCTGGAAAGCCGTGGGTTGCTATCACAGCCGGACACCTGAACGAAGAGATGCCTACGCATTGCGAATCGCTGCCATCTTAGAGCAAGCCAGGGGGAGGAAGTGATTCCTCACGACCTGCTCACTAAATACGACCTTCCTGCACCTGAGGCAGCCCTTGCCATCGAGGATGCTATCTCCGGCATCCTCTCCAGAGCATTCAACAAGGACATCATGGTCAACGTCGGGGAAGAGCTGGAAGTCGTTGCTCTGGATGACAGGCGAATTGACCCGGCAACGCTCTCACGCCAACTCAAACGTCAAATCCGCTACCAGATCGAACGTGAACTGGAAAAGCGACAGAGCCTGCGCGAACAGGACTACCTTCGCTCTCTGCGCGGCCAGATCATCTTCGGGGACGTCAGAAAAGTTTCAACAAATGGCGACCTGACCATTGCCCTGGAAGTCGAGGATCGATTTCGAAGTCTGATCTTGACGGGGATCTGCCCCGCCCGTCAAGTTCCGCCTCACGAAAGAGGCTGTCTCCATATAGGAGCCAAGAAACTGTTTCTCATCACCAGCGTCCTGCCTGTTATGGAGAAGGATAAAGCCAAAGTTCTGATCCGGCTGAGTCGAACTTCCAAGACCCTGCCTGAAATCCTGCTTCGTGAAAAAGCCGGTGAGCCATCCATCAGGTGTCGTCGACGAATTGCGGGAGCCTTCAGTGAAATCGAAACATCGCAGCGGATTTCCAAGGAGTCGATCCAGTCTGTCAGCGATGAACTTGGAGAAAGGATAATTGTCCGTGTTGTGGCATCACAAAAAGAAGTCTGAGGTCCTCACACGCCTCGGTACCGGTGTCCATATGGATTCCCCGGGGAAGATAGTCGATATATCTCTTCCCGACAGTTACCGAAAACGGCATACCTTTGTGTTCGGAACCACTGGCGTCGGCAAGACCCGCCTTGCTGAAATGATGATCGAGCAGGATATCCGGGCAGGTAAGAGTGTGGTCTTCCTCGATCCCAAGGGGGACCAGCAGATCTTCACCAAGATATTCGATATCGCCCGGCAGGTAGGCAGAGAATCCGAAATGATGTTGGTCACTCCGGTCTTCCCCGAGTATTCCGCCGTGGTCGATCCTCTCGCTTACTACTTCATGCCCGACGAGCTGGTGGGGCACATCGTCAGTGGTATCCAGGGCGGAAGAGAGCCCTTTTATCGAAACATCGCCAAGGAGATCACCTCTGCCGTCATCGCCGGGAACATCATGCTGGCAAGGGCCGAGGGGCGAGTCCCATTGCAGAACATCGACTCCATCCGCCAAAGCATTAGACGCAAGGCGCTTGAAGAAATGGCCACCGCTCTGTTACGGGTCAGTGATCCTGAAGCGGTTTCCATTTCCGGGGTCCTGCAGGACATTCTCAACTCTCCTCAGGACTACTACGCCAAGGTGAGTTCGACCTTGCGCACCTGTCTCAACGAACTTTCCAGTGGCAACATCGGCGCAATCATCGGTAAGGCGGAATCAAACCGTTTCATCGAACGCCTGGAATCAGGTAAACGGGTAATCCTGGTGGTCCACACCGGGTCAATGATCACCCGGGAGGCTGGTGCGACTCTAGGAAAAGTGTTGTTGTCGATGATCCAGTCCTTCGTCGGGCGGGTCTACCTGTCGGGAAAGCAGAGGGTGGCCCCAGGGCTATCCATCTATATTGACGAAGCCCAAAGCCTTTTCTACCAGGGAGTTGAGGATCTGTTCGCTAAAGCCGGCTCGGCGGATGTCATGGTTCACGCTTTCGCCCAGTCTGTGAATCAACTCTATGCGGCGGTAGGTGAGGATTTCGCCAAGTCTATTCTCGACAACACCAACACGAAGATTTTCATGCGCTGCTCCGATCCGGAAACCTCCGAATATGTCGTGCAGCATTTTGGGACGCGAAAAGTCCTGAACAGCATCTACAACCCCGCCCAGATCACCACCCGCGAGATCGAGGAGGATGTTCTCAAGACCCAAGACATTCTGAGTTTGCAGCCCCGGGAATTTTACATGATGACTTATTCGGGCCGGTTCAGGGGGAAAACAGCCACAGTTGACGACCCGAAACTGAGAATTCGGTTTCCAGATGCTCCCACCGCGATACTGGCCGCACGGCAACAAGAGAATGCCCATGCCCTATGACTCGTTGACCTGGGCTGTGGGTGGGCTTGCAGCTGCCTTGGGCGTCTATGCCGTTGCTCAGCTGCGTTTCTCGAAAAGTGATTCCGAGGATAGCGACAATGCGAGACAGGAAGAGCAAACTCTAGCGAATATATCCAGTCTCTGGACCGGCAAGGAAACGGAACTCGATTTTCGGGACATTGCCCGGATCTGGCGAACAACTCCCGAAGTGAAGGCCGAACCGAAACCCCCACCAGCCTATCGTCATCCCGAGATCCAGGAGTTTCATTCCAAGTGGGCGGCTCATCCGATCGTCAAGGAGGAGAAGAAAGAGGTCATCGAGGCGATTCTGGCAATTCTGGATCGGGAAGGAGATTGTCCGTCCGTCGTCCAGAAAAACAGTTCAGAAACCGAGCGGAAGTACGATCCGAATGTGTTCGACCGGCTGGCGGGCATCCCCCTGTGGCGACATTCTCTGGAAGTAGCGACACAGCTCGCAGGAGCCATGAATCAGGCGATGCTTATCCCAGATGCTTTGATCACGGGGCTTGGCCATGATCTTGGAAAAATACCGGCCTACCAGGACACGCTCTATCTGACCGGCGATCACCCGATTATCTCCATTATCGTTCTGAACAAGCTGCCGGGCTTTGAGTCGATGTCGAACCGGGAGGAGATCAGCCTGTCCATCCGGCAGCACCACCTGCTGAATCCCGAATCCACTCTGGGCCGTGCTTTAAAAGAAGCGGATCACCAAGTTCGCTTGCTCGAAATCAGCCGGCAGACTCCTGATCCGGCTCAAGCGAGGACAATCGCGCAAGCTCCCTTGCCACCGAAATCTTCACCGGAGAAAAAGCGCCCAGCGAAATCGGTTTCAGAAAAAAGAGAGTCTCACCTTCCCCCTATCCCCAATAAGGAGAAAGGAGAGGATGTGGCACAGTGCGAGTCTGCTGATCCAGACTTTGACCTGTCCACCTTGGACCTGGAGCACATGCTTAGAAGGCTCAGCCTGAAGATCAACAAGGTGGTGAAGGGCCGCTGGTCAATCATTTCGACCCCTGAAGGGTGGGTTCTGGCACAACCCGATGTTGTATGGGATGAGGCAAAGCGATTGGCGAAAAACGCTCCTATTTTTCTGACGGCTGATGCAGACGAGCAGAGGAAAAGAGAGATGCTGAAGGCGATAGTTCAGAGATTGTCCGCCGAGAAGCAAGCAATCGCTACCGAACTTCTTGGAGAAGGGTATTACACGACTCAATGCCTAGTGATCAACCCTTCTGGCAAAAGCATCAGGATTCCTTTGATTCCGTTTCGGGTCGAAGTTTTTGGATATACACCGTCAGCAATGGAGTCCATCAAAAACCCAATTCTCAAAGAAGTAATCAAAAAAGTAAGGGTTGGCAACGCACAGAAAATGGGCCGGAACGAATGAGACAAACGCGAAAATATCTGACGGCCATCGGGCTTGTCATTCTGCTTGGATCTTCCGTGTCCGGGGCAGACGTGTATCGCAAGGAGGCTCAGAAAGGTTGGTGGTGGTATGAAGATCCTCCACCGGTTCGTCAGGAGGAAAAACCTCAACACCCTGCTTTGCCAGCCTTTACCCCAGAGCAGCTGTGGACGATGGACGCTGATCAACTGCGGGAATACGCCGAGGAGATCAAAAAAGAAGCGGTCCGACTCCCTTCCGAAGAGAACGTTAGACGGCATTACGTGGTTCAGGATGTGATCCGCCGCAAAGCTGTCGCTTTTGCCAATGCATCGGAGGTTGTCTGGCAGAAGCATCCGGAACTGTCAGTGGCCAAAGATTCTCCGCTCGCCGCGCCAGGCCGAAAGGCCGTGACTCGCGAAAAGGTCGAGGAACGCGAGCGAGTATTGGCAAACAGTAGGGAGCGTTTCGCCTTGCTTTATTTCAGATCCGAAGGTTGCTCGTTCTGTCAGGAGCAGGAAGGCATCCTGGGGTATTTCAGGGAACGTTTCGGTTGGACAATCAAACCTATTGATGTAGACGCACGCCCAGATCTGGCGAGCCGTTTCGGCATTCAGACAACTCCGGCCCTCTTTCTGATCCAACGTGGCTCGAATGAGTTTATTCCGGTGACGGCCGGTGTTGCCTCTGCCTCCGAAATCGAAACCAAACTCTATCGGGGCATCAGACTGCTGCGGGGAGAAGTGTCGCCAGAAAACTTCAACCTCTACGATTTTCAGAAAGGGGGCGGGTTCGATGTCGAAACCGGACGCTAGCATTTCTGACAGCTATCTCGTCTACCCGGGCATTGTTCCATTGTCCTGGGGCGTTTGCCATTTGCGCATGATTGTGAAGGAACAGGGAACCCTGCTGATCGCCAGCGAGATCCGGCACAATCCCGGGCCTTCGGTCACCAATGCCATCGAAGGGATCTGGACCACCATAATAGAGAACGCTCCGGATGGTTTCCTGGGAGAGAATCCCCTGCTCGTTGAGCATTACAACGACGAGGCGGTCTATGGCGAAACGGGACTGGGTGAGCGACTGGCCCTTGTGAGGATGCAAAAGGGGCAGACCGGCTGGCGTCATACCAATCCTGCGGAAATCGCCGCCATGGCCGGATGTGCTCCGGAGGATCTGGCAATTCCGTTAGATCGACTGATTATTGAAAAGGTTCCAGGAGGATTGGCATGAGCAGAAAGTTCATTCTCACATGGGTGACGGCAGTGCTCTTCATCGCAGTCTCATCACCAGCATGGTCCGCAGGCTGGGTGGATGACTGGGTGGACCAGAAGGTGGAGACATCGCCTGGATACTTTGAGGGGCAAAAACGTGGGTATTACACTGGGGGCGGTTTTTCGGCCCGTTGGAATCTACAGAACGATTACATCTGGAGTGTCACGCCGCCTCGGCTGAAAACCGGCTGCGGCGGAATCGACGCATTCATGGGTGGCTTCTCCTTCATGGACCCGGACTACTTGGTTCAGAAGCTCCAGCGGATTATGTCCGCAGCTCCTGCTGCGGCTTTCGATGTCGCCCTGAAAGTCTTGGCACCTCAAGTCTCAGACACCATCCGTTCCCTGGAGTCGATCGCGGACAGGCTGAACAGTATCCAGATGGATGAATGCAAGTCATCCCGAGCCTTGGTGGCTACCCTTGCCAGCCCTCTCGCCCCGCAGAATAAACAGGGCGAGTTGGCCGCGATTCAGGCTGATTGGTGGCAATCGACCGGTGGCGGTGATCTCTGGACTCAGTTTCAGCAGCTTCGCCAGGCCGATAACGATAAACCGGACCCGGCAGCCGCTACTGCGTCGATGACTGGCTGTTCGACCGATTTCAAGTCTGTCTTTGCGGGGGGAAGCATTCTGGAACAGGCAGGAGCCCGGGTGGGGATCACCAACGCCGACTATCTCAATCTGATTCGGGGGTATGTCGGGGATATCTTTATCCAGGCACCCAATGCAGCCCTGAATATCAACGCCTACAAGGTGGTCTACGACAAACCCTGTGATCAGGATAAGGGGCTCAAAGACCTTCTTGACGGAACAGCCCAGGGCAAACCGACCAATGGAGCCTGTTCAACCATCTCCGATGCCAATCGGAATCTTCGTCAGTACGTCCAGACTCGCCTGAGCGGGATCTCCAGCCGGTATCGGAACCGGCAAGCTTTGTCCACAACGGACCAGGCCTTTATCAACGCCTCTCCCCTCGCGGTGGGACTGGTCCTGAAGACCGCGATAGGAGAACAGCAGGAGGGCGCGGTCATCGCCCAGCTCTCCGATGTGACCGCCAAGGCCTACGCCTACTCGATCCTGACCGACATGTACGCCAAGACCCGGGGGATCTTCGAGACAGCCAAAAATATCATGAGTACCCAGGGCGGCCCGGCAGGGAACAACGCCACTTCGTCATGTCGGATCGAGAATGTCTCAGAGTCGATGGCGGCGGTGGAAAAGATCGAGAGCCGCTTGTTTGACCTTATGCGGGAAGTTCAGACCGAGTACGCCACGACCGTGGCCGAACTAAACACCATCTACGAGTTTGTCCGGAAGCAGCAAAAATTCAGTGATGAAGCCTACCAGTCTCTCCGCCAGCGATTCGGAGAAGGTGTGGCTACAAGAGCAATGAATCTTTAAACACAAAGGGAGAAGAGTATGGCCAAGGAAAACGTAAAGCAGAACTTTCGCCAGGAACGACTGGATCGGAAACTCGAACTCGCCAAACGCGATGACATGGAAGTGATTTCGCGCCGGGCCGCTGAGACCAACGACTTCATTCGTTTGCTTTCGGCAAATGACTACATCATCAACCGGCTGAGAAATCAGCTTGGCCGCCCAAGTGGCGTCCCGGTTGACCAGGCGGTCAAATTTCTGGAGCGTAATGAGGAATTACGCCAGGAGATGAACAAGCTCAACGCTGAAATGTGTCAGTCGCTGGGCATGTCGTACCGGGCACCTCGGGGCTTCGACAACCCTTTGAAAGAAGATGAAAAGAAAGAAGTAAAGAAAAAGGCTTAGATTCTTTCTTGGAGGCAAGTACTCTGGTAAAGATTTGCATGTGAGTCGTTTGCTACCTATCATCGACTCAAATCATGAGTCGAAAAGGGGTTGCATATGACTCAAGAAGGACAATACATCTGGCAGCAACCATCGTGGCCACAGTTTCGCTGGGATCATTCGACGCTGATGAAACCCTTGAAACTTTGCCGTTTTCAACAGGGTTCCCTGCTGGCACAGCTGCGGGAATTGGGGCTTGATGTTCGCCTGCAAGTCCAAGCCGAAATCTTGATTGAAGAAGCATTGAAGACCTCTGAGATCGAAGGGGAACGGCTTGATCAAAATGCCGTCCGGTATTGGGTGGCCCACAGGCTCGGCCTGCCTGCAGGTGGCCTTCAGAAGGTAAAGAACAAACATGCGGAAGGTGTGGTTGAGATCCTGCTGGACGCGACCCTAGGGTATGAGAAGGAGTTGAATGCCGATCGTATCTTTGGCTGGCATGCAGCTCTTTTCCCGACTGGCTGGTCCGGTCTAAACAAAATCCAGGTGGCCTCTTGGCGAGATGACCGAGACGGCCCGATGTGCATCATATCAGGACCAATCGGCCGAGAAAAAATCCATTATGAGGCGCTTCCTGCCGACCGCTTGGCTGACGAGATGGCCCAATATCTGCGATGGTGGGGAAAAAGCACACAGGAAGTGGATGGACTCCTGAGAGCGGCAGTGTCTCACCTATGGTTTGCCGCAGTTCATCCGTTTGAAGATGGCAACGGCAGGATCGCGCGAACTTTGACCGAAATGGCGTTGGCTCAGGATGAAGCTCTGACGACCCGGTATTATAGTCTTTCCTCCCAGATTATGGCGGACCGAGAGTCCTATTACTTGGTTCTCGAACGCACCAACAAGGGGGATGGCGACATTACCGAGTGGATATTGTGGTTCCTGAACTGCGTGTCCAGAGCCATTTTACACTCAAACGAATTACTGACCAATGTCATGCAAAAAACCCGCTTTTGGCAACACCATACCCAGACGGAACTTAACGAGCGGCAACGTAAAGTCATCACCAGACTACTTGACTCAGGCCGTGATGGTTTCGAAGGGGGAATGACGGATCGCAAGTATGCCAGCATAGCGCATGTCAGCCGAGAGACCGCCCTTGAAGAGTTGGCGGGTCTGGTTGCAAAGGGTGTCCTTCGCATGAATCAGGGAGGCGGCAGAAGCGTCAGCTACAGCCTCTGTTGGGAAAATTCTGAACCCTCCCTGAAGACAAAAACAAATCCATAAATTCTGTAGACAGATATACCTAAACTGGTATAATGGGGTCATTGAATGGCAAAGACTGAAAAAGATGTGGTCTGGATGGGGAGTTCGCTCAAGGACTTACGTGGCTTTCCGGACGAAGTAAAGCAAGTTTTTGGTACAGCCATCTATTATGCTCAACGAGGCGGCAAGCACCCACAGGCCACTCCAATGAAGGGTCACAAGGGAGCCGGCGTTCTGGAAATCATTGAAGATCACGATAGGGAAACCTACCGTTGCATGTACACCGTGAGGTACGGTAACAAAATTTACGTCCTTCATGCTTTTCAGAAGAAATCGAAAAAAGGGATTGCGACACCGCAGGCGGATATTGACGTTATCAATAGTCGCCTAACGGACGTCAAAAGGTTGGAAGGAGTCAAATCATGACAGTTGAAAAGGATTTTACCGAAAGCAGCGGCAATGTTTTTGCTGATCTTGGCCTTCAACAGCCAGAAGAGTTACAGGCAAAAGTACAGATCGCATATCTCATTTCGCAGATTATTAATCATCGGCACATGACTCAAAAAGAGGCTGCTACCGAACTTGATCTGACCCAGCCAAAAATATCCAATATTATGGCTGGTCGGCTGGATGGCTTCTCTCTGGAAAAACTCATGATGCTAATGGTAAAGCTCAATCGAGACGTAGAAATTGTCATCAAAAAGAAGCCCAGAACCCGAGAACATGCTCACCTCAATGTAGTCTATGCGTAATATAATTCAATTCATTCTTGCGAGCCGTGTCATTTGCGCTTGACAGAGTTGATGAGATTTTTAAAATAGACCTATTAATCCACACTATGTTTCTATAGTGACTCCTTGCTCTCTATTGAGCAGGACAAAGTTTTAGAGATAGCCTCTAATCCTAATACCCCAGGCATGGGACGATTAACCAGGGAGATACCGGAACGCCCGGTGACCCGATCTGCATGCAACAGCAGACTCCCCTGTGGTGTACCTCCGCTTTTCTAGTTTCCACCTTGAAAAGTGGTCTATCGAAATAACGTACGTTTTCTCAACGTGCAACGGAATACCGAATTAACTGACCCGTTTTGGCATTGTGCCGGAATGGGTTTTTTGTTGTCCAAACAACCATCCCGGCCGGGAGGAGACTTCTTCCCTTGGTGGGATGACTCCTTTTTGCCGGGGAAACCCGAGAAAGGAGAAAAATGATGCTCAACAAGGTTCAATTGATTGGAAGGTTGGGAACCGATCCGGACTATCGCTGCACCGCAGCCTCAGGTACGCCTGTGACGACATTTTCACTGGCAACCTCTGAACGGCGCAAAGACAAGGACGGAGAGGTCAAGGAATTCACTGAATGGCACAACATCGTTACCTGGAAATCCCTTGCGGACACCTGCCACAACTATTTGACGAAAGGCAAACTTGTCTTTGTCGAAGGCAAAATCCGCTTGCGGAAATATCAGGACAAAGGCGGCCAAGATCGCTACATCACAGAGATCGTAGCCGACCAAGTGAAGTTTCTGGAGAAGGTCAAAGACCTTTGCTGGTTCGATGACCAAACTGACCAAGAGGAACATCCCTTCTAAGGGACCTATCCGACAACGTAGCGACCACCCCAAGGGGGAGACATCATCTCCCCGGGCGGGGCGGTTCTGTCTCCCCTGTTCGGGCTTTCGCCCGAGAAAGGAGACAACGATGACCGCTCAAACAGCACAAGCCCTTACTCTTCACAATCACACCGCCAGGCTACCGGTCCCCCAGTCTTTGTTCGACGAGGAGAAAATCACCCTCATCAAGCGAACAATCTGTAAAGGGGCCAGCAACGATGAGCTTCAGCTTTTCGTCAATCAGTGCAAACGCACCGGCCTGGACCCCTTTGCCCGCCAAATCCACGCGATCAAACGCTGGGATTCCAGTCAGAACCGTGAAGTCATGTCCATCCAGACTTCAATCGACGGCTTCAGGCTGATCGCCGAAAGAACCGGCAAGTATGCCGGCCAACTCGGCCCGTACTGGTGTGGCAGAAACGGAGAATGGAAAGAAGTCTGGCTCGATGAGTCAACCACGCCCTTAGCGGCCAAGGTTGGCGTTCTTCGGACGGATTTCAAAGAACCACTGTGGGCAGTCGCCCGCTTTTCAACCTACGCACAGAGAACGAAACAGGGCAACCTGACCCGTTTCTGGGCATCCATGCCGGACCTGATGATCGCCAAGGTCGCAGAAGCTCTCGCGATCCGTCGCGCATTCCCACAAGAACTTTCAGGACTTTATGTCCAGGAAGAAATGGATCAGGCCGGAAACATCGTTGACGATTTTACCGAAGATTCGCATCCCGAACGGCATAACACCGAAACCGGTTACCACGAACAAGAAGAGCCTGAACCGGGTGCGGACACTGAGATTCTTTTATCAAAAGGACAGATTGGAACACTCCAGAGCCTGATTCAAAGCACCGGCACTGACGAACAAAAGTTCCTCCAGTACCTCGGAGTCTCTTCCCTAAAGATGCTGCCACACGCCCTGTATCAGCAGGCAATTGAAGCTCTCAAGCGGAAGAATTCAGGCAAAACCTTCAGCAATCCTCAGAGTGTTGATGCGGTTCTTTCCGCACTCGCCGCTCATAAGATCGAGGCGAAGCTGACCGAAAACGGCAAGACAATTTACGCCACCTCTTACGAACACCGGAATTTTCTCAAGCAACTCGGTTTTCGCTGGGACGGCAAAATGAAGAGCTGGTATCTGACCACTCAGTAACGTTCTCAATCGCATGACAACCTACCCCACGGGGGAGATTTAAGATCTCCCCGGGAGGGGTGCGTCTTGTCTCCCCTGTGGTCTAACCACAAGGAGACAAGATTATGAAAGCAATCATCGAAGCCCTCGAATTCGTAGAAATGAGAAATGTCCTGACCGGTGTCGCCCTCGGCTTACCGATGGTGGCGGTCTTGGCGATCGTTTTCTAGGGAGGGCAATCATGAGCAAACTTCAGGCATTTCTTGAAAAAGCACTGAAAGAAAAGAACCGGCAAAGCAGCCAACACCTCGGGGACCGCAGAACCTATATCGGTGCTTCCGATATCGGAGGTTGTCCTCGTAAAGCGGTTTTGACCCGCATTCTACCGGTCGAGCACGACGCGGCAACTTTGTTGAAGTTCGCCCGGGGGCATGCGGCAGAGGATCTGATCCACGGGATTTTCCAGGCGGGAGGATTGACCCCTCTGCGGGAAATGGAAATCCGCCACCCCGTGTTCCCAGATCTGCTCTGCCACATTGACTTCCTGTTCAAGGCGAAAAGCGGCAGATTCCATGTCGTCGAACTGAAAACCACCAACGGCCTGCCCGACACCCCATACGGGTCCTGGGTGGACCAACTGCATTTCCAGATGGGCCTGTTAGCCCTCCATTATCCAGGCGCCGACATCGGTGGGAGTATTCTCGCCATCGATCTGAACGCCGGCACCTGGCATGAATTCAACAGCTACAAACCCGATGAAATCACCTTCAATCTTCTGGTCGCCAAAGGGCGACGCATCAAGGCCTGCCTCGATGTCGGGGAAACTCCTGACGTGGAGCCTGGACTTCTGTGCGGATTCTGTCCGTACCGAATCGACTGTCCAGCATTTCTGGAAGAAGCTTTTGTTATTCCCGATGAAGTGCAGGCCTTGGCCAAGCGCCACCTGGAAGCAACCGAACTGAAGAAAACCGCAGAGAAGAAAGTCAGCAAACTCAAGGAAGACATTCTTTCCTTCACCGGAACCCGATTCAAGGGAAAATCGGACAGTCTGTTCATCAATACTTCGGAGGTTGGTCCTTCGGAGACTGTCGATGCCTATGTGCTCAAGAATCGGTTCCCCGATGTCTACCAGCAGGTAAAAAAGGAACGCGCCGGATTTACCCGGCTCGACATCAAGCCAATCTAGGCAAGCCATCACGCAACATCTCATCCCGGACGGGAGGCCTACCTCCTGTCAACGGGGGCCTCCCTTTGACGACAATCCACAAGGAGGCACGATGATTCCCAAGGGACACAAAAACAATTTTGAGACATTGAAACTGGCAGCCGCCAATGGAGATCTCGCTCTCATGGAGTGCCATTGCTCAGCGACAGGCAAACTGGTCATGGTGATCTGCGCCGTGAACCGCTGCCAGGACGAATTTGTATTCGTTCCCGTTGCCAAGCTGTTCGACGGTAATCCTTATGAAGAGGTGATCCCGGCAACCAGTAACGCTGCCTGACAACACTATTCCCCAGCGGGGCGCAACTATCGCCCTGGTGGGCCTCCTTTTTCGGAGTGTTTGCGCCCGACAAGGAGACACGATGAAAGATTTCAGTTACCTGCTGGCCGTGGGACTGACTGTGCTGCTTTTTCTGCACATGATTCTGACCCCGCTGTTGCGGCCTGACAGAGAAGAACGCTCCCGTGAATTTCTTCACGCCTATGGAGTCTACAAGGACATGGAAAAGGAGGTGGCGTCATGGTCGCGCTGACGATGCACGCTGCTAACCGCATTCTGGAACGAGAAATTCCATACGAAGCTGTTGACGCCTGCCGAATGGCCGCTCCGATCCTCAACGAGAACCCATTGCGGTTCCGCTACAAAGGATTGGTGATCGTGGCCTATAAGGTGGACTCCATACCGCGCATGATTTCGGTATGGAAAGCTGAAGAAGCGGCCTGACCAACTTAAACCCCGGCCCGGGGGAGACTTCCTCCCCTGACAGGGGACGTGTCTCTTCCGGGTCGATCACGATCAAGGAGAAGACACGATGAAAACAAAAGCATTCAGTATCGCCAAAACCTTCGGGCTCGAAGGGATACCCGACGAACTGACGGTCCAAGGTTATCAGGAGGGAACACCTTTCGTTCCGCGCCTGGATCAGCATTACCTGTTCCGAAAGGATCTCCTTTCAGACCTTCTCGCCTGGCATATGCTTGGCGGGACCGAAGGCCTCTATCTGACCGGCCCCACCGGGTCCGGAAAATCAACCCTGGTTCTCCAGGTCGCCGCTCGTCTGAATATCCCCGTACACCGCGTCACCGCACACAGTCGGTTGGAAACACCCGAGCTGATCGGTCACTATGCTTTGGTTGCTGGCTCCATGTCTTTTGTCGACGGGCCCCTTACCATTGCCATGCGAGAAGGCCATTGGTTTCTTCTCGATGAGATTGATCTGCTCGATCCGGCAACCGCAGCAGGCCTTAACGGCATTGTCGAAGGGGCTCCTCTGGTTATTCCGGAGAAAAGTGGTGAAATGGTGACCTCTGCCCCTGGTTTTTGCTTCATTGCAACCGGGAACACGGCAGGGTCAGGAGATCAGACTGGGCTTTATCAGGGAACACTGCGCCAGAATCTCGCTTTTCTGGACCGTTTTTGGATGGTCGAAGTCGGCTATCCCGAGATGGAACAGGAATTGAGTATTTTGACCCGAGTCGTTCCGGCGCTTCCCGAAGAACTGAGAAAAGGAATGATCGCCTTTGCCACCGAGGTGCGCAAGCTCTTCGTCGGCGGGCAGGTCGAAGTTACCCTCTCCACCCGGACTCTGGTTCGGTGGGCGAAAATGGCGGAATTCTTCCGGCCGCTTGCGGCTCAGGGGAAAAACCCGCTCCTCCACGCTCTGGAACGCGCCTTGTCATTCAGGGCCGAACCCGAGAGCCGGAGTGCTCTGGCGGAAATCGCTCAGCGCATTTTCGGATAGGAGGGATAACTGATGATTCATCTGCGTTATTACCATCCGGCCGGAGGCAGTAAGGATTGGTTCGCTGAGATCAGGCCAGACGGTCTGGTCATTCGGTTTGGAAAAACCGCTGCGCGAACCATGCAGGAAAGATTCATTCCTGCTATCGAATGCCGTCCGGACCCGACTGGAGAAGCCCGCAGCCGGGCCGACCAAAAAATGAAGAAAGGCTACATGCTGGTTCGGGAGCAACCAAGCCTAGCCGGTGTTGCGCCTCCCCCACCTGTAGAACCTTGTAGCCCGGTCTCTGAACAAGATTCTGGCGTCTCATCGGTGCTACAGGAGTGGGGACAGGAAAACACCCAAAACTGGTTCTAGTCGTCAACCCCGCCTGGGGGAGAAAATCTCCCGGCAGGGGGATTCCTCCAGGTCAACTTTAAAGGAGGAATCCATGCTCGACATGCTGAACAAGCTGATCTGTGTCAGTCTCAATATCCACATTTGGAGCGGCCGGAAGAAACTCCAGCCCGCTGACCTGAACCTTAACGCCGGAGAAATTCCTCCGGAAGAACTCGCCTCTCTTGGGGTCAAGAAGATCTGCGATCCCGACGAACTCAAAACATTCCAGAATCTGAGAAGACGCGCCGAACGTGCGTGCGAAGCGGCAGGGGTCCGATTTCTGGGGGGATACACCATCCCTCAGGACAAGGCCGAGGCTGTCGTTGATGAACTCAGAAAAGTGGCTGCTGATTTTGCGGAAGAGAAGCAACATTTCCTCGCCCGCTATAGCGAGTCCACCGAGGTCTGGCTAAAAACAATCCCAAGCCAATGGCGACACATGGTCGCTGAGGCCATCGAGCCGATCGAGTCCATCGCCAACCGTCTTTCATTTTCGCACCAGACCTTTCAGGTTCAGGGCGTTGAAGGATTGGACGATGGACTGACCGCTTCCGTTAATACTCTCGGAGACCGACTCATCAAGGAAATCTCTCGTTCAGCGATCCAGACCTGGGAAGCATCTTTTCGGGGACGGGCCAAGGTCAGTCAGAAAGCCCTAAGACCAATCCGAGCCATTTTGGAAAAAGCCAAAGGGCTGTCTTTCTTGGAAGGGAGCCTTGTTCCGGTGATCGCTGGGATCGAGGAAGAGCTAAATGGCCTGCCGAAATCCGGTTACCTGGAAGGGCGAGACTTTCGCCAGCTGGTGGGAGTTCTGCACGCGTTGGTCGATCTGGAAGGAGCAAAAAACCCTGTCGTCCTTGAACAGGATTATGGAGACGAAGACATCGAGAGGATCATTGAGCCTTTCATAGAACTAGAGGAGATGACACCAATGCCTTTGGCAGCTGCTATGCCGGCGACTTGGTTCTGATTCTCATCCCGCCATCCCGGGGTCTGTTTCTGCCGAAACGCCCCGGACGGGGGGCGTTCTTTGGAGGACACCATGAACAAGGTTTTCATTCGATCCCTGCCCGTCGTCGCCATGGCGATGGGGGATAAGATGGGCGTCAAAGTTCGCATTCAAGGTAGCCAGGCTATGACAGATGGCAACACCATTTATCTGCCTGTGCTTCCCGAAGGGGACGAATCGGCCTGGATCTTGGCGCGTGGATATCTTGACCACGAGGCCGGGCATGTTCGCCACACGGACTTTTCCGTGAGGGAAGACACCCCAATTCATAAGGCTCTTGCCAACATCCTTGAGGATATCCGTATAGAGCAGGCGATGGGGTGGACCTATCCCGGTTGCGCCGTCAACTTGCGAAACCTCGCTAATCATCTGGCCTATGAAGGGGCCTTTACCCCATCAGCAAACAAACCGGAGCAGCTCTTTTTGGGCTGGATCTTGGCCGAATGTCGCAGTCACGTACTGAAGCAGTCAGCCCTGGTTCCTGTCGCTCAAAAAGCAAGGAAGTCATTGGTTAAACGGCTTGGAGTTGTTCTCGTGAACCAAACTGAGGCATTGCTGAAGAGAGTTGAGAGTCTTTCAACGACTCGTCAGGCACATGATCTGGCCGAAGAGATTCTGGATCGGCTTAGGCAGGCTCAGAATCAACGTCCACAAAAGGCGGCAAGCCAGACGGACAAGAAAAAATCCGAGGAACAACCGACTCCATCCCCTGAGTCTAAATCAGACAAGCAGGGCAATGACGCTCCGGAAGACAGCAGCATGGAAGAATCACCGTCCGGGTCTGACAATGACACGGATATCACTGAAGGTTCCAGATCTTCGCCGGCCGCCAGCAAAGAGACCTTAAAACGGATTCTGGGGAAAGATCCCGGTGCGTTTGGGGACCTCGGTCAGATGACTGCTGAAGCATTACAGGCAGCGTCTGACCAGGCGGTGAGAGAAAACGGCATGGAATCCATGACTGGTATCTATCCGGGAGAACAACTCGCTAAAGAAGTGACCTGTGGAAATCCACCAGATCTCCACCAGGTCCGACATGAAACAGTGGCACTTCGCTCCAAGCTCGCAAGGCTGGTGCAGGCGTCCAAACTAAAGAGGTCGTGTGCCGGCCGCCTCGGGCGCTTGGTCGACCACCGAACGCTACACCGATTGCCTGCAGGTGATCCACGAGTGTTCCGACGCAAAGAGGAAAAACGCGCCATCAATACCGCAGTGATCGTTCTTCTTGATCGCTCCGGATCGATGTCAGGGGCTCGCATGGAGCTGGCAAGAAAGACCGTGCTGGCCCTTGCCGATGTCCTTGGTGTTATTCCGGGAATCAGCGTATCGACAGGAGCGTTTCCGGGAAAAGAAGGGGCGGTGGTTTCAATGACCCCTTTCGGCCGAACAGCTTCTCAGACGAAGGATAACTACGCGATAACAGCCAACGGGGGAACACCTTTAGCTCAGGCTCTCGGATGGGCCAGGGTCCAGATGGCCGTCAGACAAGAACAGAGAAAAATACTGCTGGTTGCAACCGATGGTCAGCCTTCAAATCCTGGACTGGTAAGGGCCCTTCTCGAAAAATTGGAAGCAGAAGGGGTCGAACTCATGGGGCTCGGAATTTTGGATCAAGGAACGACGAGGCATTTCTTTGCCAGACATCGAACGGTCCAGAGCCTCAGTGAGCTGCCAGCCGCAGTTTTCGAGCTTTTCCAGGAAGCGTTGACCGAATAGGCAAAAACCAACAGAACAACCAACCCGGACGGGGGGAAATATTCCCCTCCCGGGGGACTTCTCCCGGTCCCCAATGACAGGAGAAGATCATGACTAAGAAAATATTGGAGGTTCATATCGGTTCCGAGTTCGATCACGGGCCTGAAGTTGCCGTGGTGGAGATCACCTCGACGCTTGATGCCCGCATTCGTCAACTGGCGGCAGCGGCAAAAGTTCTTGGAGCTTACAAAGTCTCCGAGTTCAATGGCTCTCCGGACTTCTTCCTTCGGGACTATGACGCTGAGGAGAACGATGGGCCGATAGCGTACCGGACACCGGAAGACGAGGATGAAGAAAATGCCTGCCGGGTGGAGTGCGTGACGTTGAATGTCACGACCGATGATTATTATTGGAGTGGCTACGTCAAACACACCAATGTTCGGTGGGAAACCGACACCGTTCCCCTTGGCCCCGTTGAATCCAATGACCTCACAAATCGACATCACATGCCGCAAACCCCTCTTTCGGTTTTGCGAACAATTGAAGCCTCTCTGGTTATTGGTTCCATGAAGGAACCGGAGATCCAGAAGGTGGCGTTAAGCGAAGTGCAAAGGATTTTGAATCGGCCTGCTCCCTACTTGGGAATCATACTCCAGGGAGGTATCGTCCAGGCAATCGTTTCCGATCAGCCGGAGTTAATGGCCGATTGGAAGGTCATGGTCATTGACTATGACACCGAATCCACCCCGGACGAGGACCTGGTCAACGTTCCACAAAGTGACGGGAGCGATTCAAAAGCCTGGGCCTATCTCGACAGTGTTACCCAAACTGCCATTGGACTGAAGGCTGTTTGCGAGGCGCTGTCCTGACAATCACGACCTTGGAGGATAATCATGACACCCAAACGACAACGGCCGAAGGCTGTTCAGGGAGAAACCCTTGAGATGCAATCACCTTGCGGGAAAATATACGTCACATTGAATGATAACCCGGATACCGGCGACCTCATGGAGGTGTTTGTCAGGTTCGGAAAATCAGGTACCTGCGGAAGTCTGGTCGCCAATGCGCTGACGATCATTACGTCTTACGGACTTCGATCCGGTATGGATGTGAGAGATGCGATCAAAGGGTTGATCGGCCATGGTTGCCACAGGGCACCGGTAATTGACGGTGACGATAGAGTCACTTCCTGCGTCGATGCCATCGGAAAGGCTATCAGGTTGCATTCAGGATTCCTGGAGAGTCCTGACGAAACAAGCTTGCACCAGTAACAATTCAATCACCCATTAGCGGGGGCAGACAAAGCCCCCGCAAGGGGTCCATGTCCGTTCCCGACAAGGAGAATAGGATATGGAATCGATGAATCTTTTCGGTCTGGAGCCCGAGCCGAAAACCCAAAAAATCCGCATCAGGTCAATCCGAGCGGTTTTTAATAACGAAGTGATTCGGGAGAACGCACCTGCCTGGGTGAATACATCCTGCACCAGCGCTGAGAATGTGTTCGAGTTGTTCCGCGATTTGGCAAAGGAGGCCAAGGAGAATTTTGTGGCTCTTCATTTGGACGCCAAAAACCGGATCATCTGTTACGACACGGTTTCAATCGGTTCGCTCAATGCGAGTATCGTTCACCCTCGCGAGGTATATAAGGCGGCGTTGCTGTCATCTGCAGCAGCAGTGATCTTCATTCACAACCACCCTTCGGGAGATACGGCACCAAGCCGAGAGGATATTGAGATCACCAAGCGGCTCAAAGATGCTGGTGAACTTCTCGGAATCCGCGTGCTGGATCATTTGATCGTTGGTGAGACAGGATATTACTCCTTCGCTAACGATGGGATCTTATAGAAAAAGGAAGACATCATGAGGAAATTAGCTGTTTTGTTGCTTTCTCTCTCTGTCCTGACCGGCTGCTCTGCAGCCGGTCTTAAGAAGGCCGAAGAAAACACCCGGCTGGCGGGAACGACTAATCTTATTGGTACTGCCATCCACCTGCCTATCTGGGCGGCGGCGACAGTTGCTAACGCTGGTTCCGGCTCTGCTGGTGACGGTGAAGTAATTGTGAAGTCGATTGACCAGGAAGGCCAGGTTGTGGAAAAGCGGCGTCAACGCTGGCGTCCTGGTCTGCCAGGCGACATTTCGCGGGAGGCTTATGAAGCCCTCAGCGATAAAGAGTATGAGGCGCTGATGGAAAAGGTGAGTTATTAGCTTCCAAGCGCCTTTGATCTGATCACATAGATCCATCCCTTCCGGTAACCCGGTAGGGCTTCTTGGAGCTCCTGTCCATTTTGACGGGGGTTGCAGGAAGCCCTATCGGGCGAACTTCAACCGGAAAGGAGACGGTCTATGTCGGTCAAGGTCAGAATCAACAATCGTGAGTACACACTCTCTTGGGATGAGTTTGAGAAGCTGATCCGGAGAAAGGCCCCAAGTGCTCAGGTGGAAATTTTGAGTATGGGGTAGAAAAATGGGAGGTGGCCAAAATGGTTGCCTCCCATTTTTATGAATCATTAAATTTGCGGATGGACCTGAGTTCCCCGAAGTCCATTTTCAAAAGTAAATGCTAGATTATTGATAAATCGATATGTGCCTTAAATTCTAGGTGGAGCAAGACTTCATTACAGCACAACACGTAAGGCGGCTCAACCATTTGGAATCAGGTTGGGCCGTTTTGTGTTGCAGATGGTATTTTTCAAGACACCTCCGCTAAGTTGAGGTGCCTACTTTACAAAGGGAGGGTCCAGTTCGGCATCCACAGAACTGCTAGATAATTTTTTCTGTCTCGGGTTGCTTCTACTTTCTTTTGTAATTAAGGACTCAGCCGGCTCAATTACAACTTTCGCATCATAACCAAGCCCCCGAAGAATCTTTGCCACTGGGACCTTCTTTTTTTTCGCTGCAGCCATAGCTTTGTTTATCACTTCAACAGGTATTCCTTCTTCTGAATGAAGAACAGTATGTACATGATAAACTGCCTCTTCCTGATTTTCTGTCGTCGTTAGCCCATTTAAAAGTTTTTCTGTATCAAGAGAAAAAGCCTCCTCTAGTCCTGCACCATAAAATCCGAATGTTTGCTTAACTGGCGATTCTGGATCTTCATGAGAGCGGATATTAAACAAATCTTCTTCTGAAAAAGGAATATGAAAATCATTGAATTTTATAAATGGCATCTTATCGAGGCGCATTTCGAAATGAAAATGTGGTGGTTGATTATTGTGCCCTGCGTAATCATTTCTGGTACACCAAAACGTCCACTTGATATGCTTGTACTTCGCTGACCAATGGAATAGTGCTTCTAAATTTCCCTCTTCGGACAAATTGTTAATATATTTGAAGTGGCTTTCAAAATTGGAGACCCATTTTATATATGCAGCACATCTAAAGTAACCTTTTTCCCTTAGGACTTTTTCAATGTGCTCTTTTTTCGCCTTCCCAGGTCTTAAGAGCCAGTGAAAGCATGGACTCTCTTTTGAGAAAGTGTTGATCGGCTTGCCACATGAATCACACATTTCCTTGCTAAAGGCTGCCGTAAACTCTTTGTAGAGTGCCTCAGCTTCCTTCGCATTTTCTTCCTGGATCCTCAGACGTTCAAATTCTGGGATACTATTCAAGATATCGCGTTGCATTTTCCATGTGTCGTTCATTCGGCTTCAACCAACAGACAAGGTGCAGACCGCTGCATCACGAACCGACTCAGGTTCCGTAGACAAAGTTGAGTCATTCTGCTGGCTAGATTCACTTTAGGACCGCCTTAAATATTATCCCGCATTGATTTTTAATGCCAAATCGGTTGCCAGTACCCCATTAACAATCTTCCTGCATTACACGAACACCTCACCAGGATCGCTAGGCTAACAGTGTTCGTGTTCTATAGGTCGTGATTTGGAATAGTTTTCCTAGATCCAAAACGGCGTGGCCCCTAAGCCGTGCTGAAGGCGGGGGTTAACTAAGTACGGTTGACTCAGTTATAGCGCAACCAGCTCTGCGAGCTTGGCTGCGACGTCTGCCATTGGATCTTCTGCAGTACTCAGGCCACTTCGCGAAGCAAGAAGGGGGCTAACTTCGCGGAGAGCTTCATACGTCGTCCCGTGCACGACTGGGACGAGCCGC
Source organism: Desulfuromonadales bacterium (assembly GCA_014860225.1). GTDB lineage: Bacteria > Desulfobacterota > Desulfuromonadia > Desulfuromonadales > BM103 > M0040. The sequence continues at coordinate 48,732 of JACZKE010000002.1, read as the reverse complement.
TCGCGCGCGAGAAGTGCCGACAGCTCTTTGTCAGCGATGCCCTCTGCAGGTAAGCGGCGTAGCAGCGCAGGGGTCACCAGCACGATTCCTACTTTCGAGTTTGCCAGGCCCTTATCAATTGCACGGAGTAACGGCACACCAAGGCCAACGTCTTTCTCGCTAAACCAGACCCGCACACCACATGACTCCAGTAGATCGTGAAGCTCCTTAGCTGCCCCCCACCGGTCGTCCCAGGCATGGCATAGGAATACATCCCGAAGGTCAGGCTTCTTTGTCAACTCCTCGACGCTGTTGCGTAAAGGTGTGAGCGCTCGCACTTCTTCAGGCGTGTACCACACGGACGAACCGGCTCCAGACCAGCGCGGCTTTGTGCCGCGGCTTGGCCCGCCGCTACTCCCACTACTCCCACTACTCCCACTGCTTCGCGTCGGGGAGTATGACGAGGGTGAATACGACCCGTAGCTGCTGTACCCCCCATAGCTTCTTCCATAACGTTCACCGCACGCAGGGCAGTTGGCTGCGGCGCTCGCTGTGCGATGGCCGAGTACTGGTGCTGTGCATCTAGCCATGTCCCTTATCTCCCTATTTGAAAGTGAAGTGTTAACGGTTCACGACAAGCGGTGGCGACGCAAGCTTGACTTGCCGCAATTTGGTTTTGTTTTCGGGAAGGACCCAGCCCCATTCCATCCGCTTGATCTACTGTTAGCTGCTTTTTCCTTTCTGATACTGATGTGTTTCAAAGAGAAAGTTAGCTAATGTTTTCGCTGTGTTTACTACAAGTGAAGCATGGTGTTTATTGGGCTTATAAGACCGGACATGCCTGTCACCCATTTTATTGCTTAAGCCAGCCATGCCATTCACGATACTGCTCAAGCCTGAAAGTACCTGTTTTAATGGGCCTTCAATATCAGGTCGGCCTGGTTCTAAATTCAAAAGTTTTTGTACCCGTTTATATAGTTTGGTCAGATCACCATCGTATGGTGGTGCATTTTTATCGAGTGTTTTTTCGAGTTCAGTCAACACGGCCTCGAGCAATGACCTTGCATTTGTTATTGCACCGTCATAGTCACCTTCTTTGATTTTTGTCTCTGCCTTTTTGATTTGTTCATCAATGAAAAGGTGCCCTTCCTTTTTAGAGCCTTGAAAGGGATGCTCGCAGGTTACAGCAATGCCAGCCAGATCTCGAATTTTGGCTAAACCATTATCAATAACTACCTCATAGCCATCGTATTTAAATCTCGCATTGACGTATTGTACGGCCTCACTCATGCTGAACTCGGTGTCCATGAATTCTCTTGGATCGAGTATTTGGCACAACAGGGCGCCGATTGCATCAGTGCCATTCAGGGAGCGAATTTTGTCTTCTGCATATTGCCAACGGGATGGAAAACCTTGGCCATATATGTCATTGGTTCCGAATTCGTTGAAAAGCCGAACTAGTTGTGGGCCGCTACGATACGTGGAAAGATGCTCATCGCCAGTAGCTATTTTTCCTATTGCACTAATTGTTCGTTCTGTAATTTTCATATTTTTGCAACTATCTTGAAAGTGAGCGGCCTGCGCGGCATTTTGCGCAGGTCAGCTCAACTGCAAGGTTATGCGTTTGGTTCATGAACAGCAGCCTTTGCTTATGAGATAAGTGCGACCGCAGTCTTCGCATTCGGCAGCAGCAACGGAGGTGTTGCAATGGAAACAGAATGGTTTGTCGTGATAGCCAAGGACCAAATATGATTCGCGGCAGATTGGGCAGTCCAGCGTCCCACTGAATTCTTCCGGGGTGTCCGATTCCTCGTTGTTCCATTCTGGCCAAATTTCAAGCATCCATTGTTCAACTCGATGCATTGCGATCCAGGAGAGGTCTTGGCGGTCGTACACTAGCCTTTGAATTTCTCTGAGAGTATCTGCAGGTACATCATCCTCAAGTTTTCCTTTGAGGACGCCATCTACGAAAAATAGGATGAAGGCGAGCGATTCAGAAATGATCTTTTCGTCCTCTTCCATGTGATCGTAGCGGTGGTGCTCGATGCGATTTCGTCTTTTCTGAATTCGCTCGATGACTTCTTGGGGTTCCTTGGACAATCCCGATCCAAGGTTCTCCAACCGGGTTAGAGCCTCCTTGATCCCAACCGTAATTGAGTCATCGGTAATCTTCGTATCAAGATTCCGGTAGATCAGGATGGGGTTTGTGCGATGGAGTTGCTCTTTCAAAAAGAGTTCGATCGAGTGAAAAAGGGTAAGAATTGCGTGTTTGCGGCTAGAGTAGCCCGGCACCTTCAAGAAATGTTCAATGCCTATTCGAAGTGAGTCAACGGCGTTCGCGTAAATATCACTCATGCTGGCTCCGTGCTAGTGCATGACGGGACGGGCCGTTAAGCTGAGCCCGCCAGGGCATCGACTTCAGGGACGGGGGAATAGTTACGAAAAAAAGCCACCCTGCGATCGGATGGCCTCCTTAACTGATGCCCCCCTTAGCAACAAATTTTCTCGTAGATCAATAAAAATTTAACATCGCCAATCTACCCCAGTCTTCAAGGAAGGTCAAAACATTGGTGGCGTTCTAGATTATGTTCTTCATTGATTTTGGGGTCTAGGTGGATAGCCTGATAGCCATTCCAACAAATCCCGCAATCTAGGTCCCTGCCTGCGGCGGCACCTGACATGGTGGACGAGCCTCAAAATAAGCATCAAGTTATAGCTTGGCCAAAACCTGGCTAATGTCATCTATGAAAATCTCGTAATATTTTTCACCTGCAAACGAAAAATCTTCCCGTAAAGGCTGCCCCCTTCCGGCGTCCCCGAGTAACGGCCTGATCTGCTTCGTTATCCTCCGCCATTCCGAGGCCAGCATCAACGGATCGAGCGATTGTAACTTGGGATTGGTCACGCCAAGCCAAAGAATCTCGAGAGCCCGAAATAATGGAACAGAATTCACCCATGGTGTCCAGCCTTCCGGCCGCAATAGTTTATCCAGGGCTTCTGGGGCAAGGGCGTAAATTTTTTCGCGAGCGCTGGTTCGAACCTGTACGACACCTGAGCGAGCCATTTCAGCCAGAATATTCTGCGTTGAGCGCGGGCTTTGGCCAATTAATTTGGCAATCAGAGAAGGGTGAATTTCATCAACCGACCCGAGTAGGCATAGAATTTCACATCTGAGATTCACTCCAAACAGAGCTCGCAGCCGCAAAAGCAAAGCGGGCATTCCTTCTTTGGGAAAAGCTTGAGAAAGCCCTCGTTTCTGAATCACTGGGCGCAGCAGTCCATGATGACGAAAGATTCCGTCGCATTCTTCTGGTGACGGCATCTGACGCCCATCTTTCATATAGAATAGAGCTGATTCCTTTTCCTGGAAGTATTTTGTCGCCAGTTTTTTCCATTTGAGCGCTACAGAGGATTTTTGGCCAAGCATCTCTGCAATGGCGCTAAGCTCCACCTTGGCCTGGAAATCAAATTGTTTCACCAGGTTCTGCAGGCGCTGAACATTCAAAAAGTCTCCGTTGACACCCAGCCAATCCAGCACTTCATCAAATAAACGAGCATCGTGCCGAGCAACCGTCAAGGTCAGCAACAAGAGAGCCTCTGGGTCAATCACCTTCGACTCTTCTGACGTGCTGTAACCGGAAACACCAATTGCAGACCATTGTCGCCACAATAGATCGAGTAGGCTTTCAAGGATTTTCTTTTTAAATTCGGTCAACGAGATGCTCATAGCCAAACTCTCTAAAAAACATTTTGATACTTTCCATGTAACCCTCTGATGGATCATGCGTTCTTGACCAGGCAATGGCCTTTAGCAGCTCATCATCCGTGGGATTCAACTCCTGGAGATCTGTTGCATGATAACTGCCGAACTGATCAACGGCGGCATAGAGTTTAAAGTAAATCTGATCAATACGATCGATGAAGGCAACTGACAACTTTTCTCCGAACCTCTTCCAGGTCAAGCGACCAGCAAACCCCTGAGGAAGGCCAAGGCGGTAAATTCCTCCTTCACCGCTACTGGGTCCATTATTCAACCAGTCCACCGGAAGCCCCAGATCCTCCGCTACCTCAAGGGCCGCTGTCACCAATGCACCTGGAAGTGGTGCTGGGTCAATCAGGCAGCCTTCGTCATCCGCCATCGCCACGATGTCTACGTCTCTAGTGGCTCGCATGACCAACTCGGTTGCGACCAAAGCTGTTCCACCGCAAACCACCAGGTTGAAATTTGGGGAGTCAGCTATGGCCAAGCGGCCATTAAGTAACCGTAGTGCTGTGTCAAACTGCTCATATTGATATGACATTGTATCTCCTAGTTCGTATTATGCGAACTATAAATGACATTTACAGAGTTTTCAACAAAATCTCACCATGAACCTTCCCCCCTTCCCCATTATCAGTCAAGCACATGTTTGTGGAGCCTGAAATGGACAGTCACCAAAGACATTCTGAAGTTATTCGGCAAGTATTCCTTCAGTCCGAGTCAGTGTGCAGTGCCTGGTATCGCCTTAGGCTCCTGCAAATTCGCGACGGTTACGTTGTTGAAAAATCCTCCGGCAGCACACGTGGACGCGGTCAAATGGAAGCCTGGTTTCGCTGGGGGCTGGAAGATGCCGAGAAGGTTTTCTCCAAAATTGTTCAGAAAAAAACCAAGACCAACCGTACTCGGGTTTACCGGATGGGTTCTTCATCGACTCAGCTCGATCTGTTCGCTTCAGAGCATTGATGCCGGTCAACCGTCATGGCAAGGAGCTTTATGCCAACAAATGTGATGCCGTCATGGGTCAAGTTTCTGATGCTCTTTGCGGCCGTGACAGCTGCCTGGTGGTTTTGGTTTGGCCCCTCTGAGCCTGCTTATCGAAATAGCCCGGTCAACCAGGTCAGTTATTCTTCTGGGCAGGGAAACGGCTTGCAAACCAAAGCCGGCGCAAATATCAGGCAATTTGTCACTAATCCTTTGGAACCAGCGGTCTTGCCCGACGAGAGCACTGTGATCTTGAGGGACACGGGCACCAACTATTATCGCAATGAACCATGATCCAACTGAGGAACCGTTGATGAAACCTATCGACCACAAGGGATATGAAGAAGCCATCCGTATCATGACCAACTTGGCCCAAACCGATACCTCGGGCGGACGGGTTGCGGCCCAAGTTGTGCTGAGTGCCTACAACGGCGACGAATGGCAGCTTGATGTCACAGAACTGAGCCTGCTTGACGGCAAATATTATCTGGCTGCCCTCAATGTCATCCGGGGACGAAAGGAACTGATGATCGAACCCCACAACCTGGTCCCAGACGGGCGGGAAGTATTCCATCGGATCTGGGACCGGTGGTTCCGCTACCACATCAGCAACAGATGGAAGCAAACCTGTTTCACCTGCAGTGGCCGGGGGAAGATTGTCGAGTACGATGACCACGACCAGGAGAAGAGAACGCCATGTCACAGATGTGATGGTACAGGTCTCATTGCGCAGGCCAGTTGATGATAGAGCAAAGATCAAAAAATAGGCAAAGAGGTAAAGTGGCTTTCCCCACCTGAGCGACCCGGAGTCTCTCAACAGGAAGAAGGTGATTTTTCCAGAGATCCTGTGGATAACCAAGAGTGAATTTAGCGGGCCAATCGGCCCGCTCTTAATCGGCGTTTTTGGTACACATAATGGACCTTCTGTGTACCAAAACGGATTTTATAATTATAGACTGCCCTGACGGGTAAATTTTGATTTGGGAGGCTGTAGATGCTTTTTGACAAACTCGCTGGTTTTATCGAGCGGCATATTCCTGACATGGTTCCGGATCTCGAACAAACTGCACTATTTGAGTTTCCATTTCGGGCGCATGAAGCCGTCGCTCCGGGTAGGTTTTGCCAGGATGACCTGGAGCACTTCTTTTTGCCATTTCCGCGAACGGCCATCGAGGACAAAGCAACCTGTACCTTTCTGTTCGACGGAACTGAAAAGCAGGTGGGACTGTCATCGCCCAGAGCCTTCATCGATGTTCTTTCCCTGGCAGGCAGTGACGACCCCGGGGCCTTCAAGGGAAGCCTGTCTGAACTCGACCCTGAAATGAGGCAGTGGGCAAAGCAGGAGGGTTTTCACCAGATCGCTCTGGGGCGAATTTTCTCAATGAAGTTACCTGTCGGAACTACGGACTATCAAGCTTCTGCCTGTGTCGATCGAATCGTTATTGTGAACGGACGCGGGGAAATCCAGTCCGACATGATCATGCAGGAGCTCAAATTTATGCCCGGAGCCGAAGAGTCTTGCCGGGGCATCATCGGAAACGTCATCACCTCCATCGAAGAATTAATGCTGATCAACAGCGATCCGGGATATTTCATCTTTGAGAAGTCTCCTGCAAATCCCAGGAAGTGCAAGGCCGGGCGAATCACTCGCAGTCCTGACCGGCCCCGCTACATTCCATTGAAGCCGGAGACCATCCGCAAGACGATGGGTCTGGATCGGCCAACAGGCGATGGAGTCAGTGGCAAGCGCCCACATGAACGCCGGCGGCATTGGCGACTATTGAAGTCGGAACGGTTCAAGAACAAGCAAGGGCAACGAGTTATGATCGATGCCTGCTGGGTCGGACCTTCAGAAGCTGTCGTTGGCAAGACCCGGTACCGGGTGAGACTGGATATCTGACATATGGAAGAGAAAGCAAATAGCCTAGTTATTGCTCCTACCCGGCAAGCCGAAATCGCGACTTTGGATGTAGAGAGTCTCGTCGCTGACTGGCTTCATCTTGATGTGGCGAATGGCGATGCCTGTTCCGATACCCTGAAAACCTATCGGGGGAATTTTGCTGCCTGGCTAACCTGGTGCGGTGAGAATTCTGTCCATCCTGGACAAGCAACTGTCGAGAACGTGAAGGGGTGGCGGCAGGATCTCGTTGCGGCCGGATCGAAACCCTCGACGATCTCTCTGAAACTCACCACCGTCCGAAGATTTTACCAGTCCGCCGTGGACAGGGGAATTCTCAAGTCCAACCCTGCAGCCAATGTCCGAGCTCCAAAAGAACGGCGGGCCGTGAAAGAGCAGATCAAATACCTCTCTGCCGGCGAAGCCGAGCTGCTTTTCAGGGCGGTTCCGAAGGATTCCGAAATAAAATCTCTACGAGACAAGGCCATGATCGGTTTAATGGCGCTTGAAGGTTTGCGCCGGGTCGAGATCGTTCGCGCCAGTGTTTCCGACATTGGGAACGATTTGGAAGGTCTTCGCCTTCTGATTCACGGCAAAGGGAAAGAGCGGTTTATTTATCCGAGAGAAGATACCGCCCAGGTGCTTCAGGACTATCTGATGGCGAGGGGGGCAGTGGAACGAGACGTACATGGCGAGCCGCTGTTTGTCCAGATCCGCAAGGGTGGCACCGCCATGGGCCGAATCAGCCGGACCGGAGTGAACAAGGTGGTCGACCACTATCTGCAGAACGCCGGGCTGAAAAGAGAGGGGCTGTCCTGCCATGCCTTGAGGCATACTTGTGGAGCCCTACTCTACCAGGCGACCCGCGATGTGAGGGCAGTCCAAGAGACCTTGGGGCACAGCAACATCGCCACTTCGGCAGGCTATGCGCACATCATCGAGCGTGGCAAGGCCAGATACACCAGGGAGATTCCCGTGAAGATCAGCTAGGGGACGTTTTCGAACAATATCTTCCCTGTCGATGTTGAACGGTAATCACATTGAAAAATTGAACAAAAAATGAGAGTATTCTGTAGGTTGCGTGAATTGGTTTATATGGGGAGGGGAATGTGGCTCGAAAATCTGAGTTCGAAAAACTCATAGCGGAACTTCTCAACTCCGCCTGGTGGCTTAGTTTGGTTGTCGCTGGCGGAGCTTATCTTTTTCTCGGCGTTTTTATCCCAAGGCAGTTTTCGGACCATAAAATTCTTTTCGGCCTGGCAGGGATGGCCGGTTCTCTGGCCACGTGGGTTGCCCTGTTCTTCTGCTTCATCGGCTTAATCGCCTTTTTAAACGGCAAACGAAAAGCCCGTTTACTGGATACCCAATCAGACATTCATTCCCTGCGTCGTCTCTCCTGGAAAGAATTTGAAGAGCTGGTCGCTGAAGCCTATCGGCGCAAAGGCTACCAAGTTCTCGAAAACATTATGGGAGGCGCGGATGGCGGTGTTGATATTCGCTTGAAGCGTGGAGACGACCGGGTCCTGGTCCAATGCAAGCATTGGAAATCCTATAAGGTCGGCGTAAAAGTCGTTCGCGAGCTTTATGGGGTTATGGCGGCGGAAAGGGCCACCCGGGGGATTATGATCACCAGCGGAGTTTTTACCGGGGAGGCAAGATCCTTTGCGCAGGGCAAGAGCGTGGAACTTGTCGATGGCATAGAATTGGCTCAAATGGTGCGAGAAGTTCAAACCACGAAGCCAACGAAATCAGAACGCCCACCAGTTAAGCAACAAGCACCCCAAATCCAATCAACGAAAACCTGCCCCAAATGTGGTCAGGAAATGCTGCAACGGGTAGCTCGAAAAGGCCAGCACGCAGGGAAAACTTTCTGGGGATGTTCGGCTTATCCCAATTGCAAGACGATTCTACCCACAGAGGGCTAGCGATGCGAAACCTGATTATATTTCTGCTTCTTCTTACATCTACCCCTGTATTCGCTCTGTCCTTCTCGGGCAAGGTTGTTAAGGTGGCAGATGGAGACACGATTGAGGTTCTACGAGACGGACAGGCGGAAAAAATCAGGCTCGCCGGAATCGATTGTCCAGAGAAAAAGCAAGCATTCGGCCAAGCTGCCAAACGGTTTACCTTAGACTTGGCTGCTAAAAAGATCGTCACGGTGAAAGTGGAGACAACTGATCGCTATGGAAGAACCGTTGGAGAGGTTATTCTGCCAAACGGCAGAAGTTTGAATCGTGAGTTGGTTCGCGCCGGCTACGCTTGGTGGTATCGGAAATATAGTTCAGACACAACTCTCGGCCTGCTGGAATCGGAAGCTCAGGCCAACCGTCTTGGCCTTTGGGCGGATTCCAGTCCTGTTCCACCTTGGAATTGGCGGCATGGTGGCAAAAAGATAGACTCTCCTGGGCTGTCTGTTCAGAGTTTTCCAGAGGCCAACAGAGAATGCGGCCAGAAACGATACTGTAAAGACATGAACTCCTGCGAAGATGCGATGTTTTTCTTAAATGATTGTGGGTTTTCGAGTCTTGACCGTGATGGCGATGGGATTCCCTGCGAATCGCTCTGCAAGTGATTGGGGCAACCCTGTCTTATAAGTTGGGGGAAACAAGAAATATTTGTCAACCTACCTCACCTCATGGACAATTAATTTTCAGTGACACAATTTACGAGACCAAAGCATGACTGTTGAATGACTTGACTTCATATAAGCTGTGACATAAGTTGCTGAGATCAAATCTGTTTTCTGGGGGAAACAATATGAGATTTGCGAGGGGAACAAAAGAGATTCAGAAATATGTAAACCACCTGACCGGTTTTGACTGGTGGGTGGTTTTTTCGTTTGTGAATTGATGACTGAGAAAACTGGGAAGTGTCCTTAGTTTTCCCAAGCATCCAAGAGTCAAATCCGAGCGAAAAATAAATCCGTCCCCGTTTTCAGGTAGCTGTGTGCTTCCCTAAAGAATGGTTCTCTGCTGCGTATTACTTGTTGACTAGAATCCATCCATAACCAGTGAGGTGTTTTTGTTACCTTCGGCGAATATACGAAATGTCATTTTCATCAGCCACGCCACTCCGGAAGACAACGATTTTACCCTTTGGCTCGCTTCAAGACTTCAATCCGAGGGGTTCGAGGTTTGGATTGATAAACAGGCTCTCGTCGGTGGCGAAAAGTTCTGGCAAGAAATCGACCAGGTAATTCGGCACAAGGCCGTCAAGTTCCTGCTGGTCTATAGCGAGCACATCTGTTACCAGAAACAACGTGGTATCCTCAAAAATGGGGTCGACAAGGAAATAAGTATGGCGGAAGGCATCGCCACTTCAAACGGCCTCAAAGACTTCATGATCCTCCTCAATCTAGATGGTTCCGAATATAACCTTTTCATCGGAGCGGATACCCTCAACCAGGTTCCTTTCTACGAGAACTGGGCGAACGGTTATTCCCAGCTGCGGAAGAAGTTCAAAAAGGAGGGGCTAGAGCCGACAGGCACCCCTGTTGGCGATTTTTCCAAGTGGTATGAGGATGAATATGTCCTCCGCCATGGTATCGAGAACCTGCAAGAAATTTATTACGACTGCTGGTGGCCGATTCCCGAACTCCCCGAATCCTTTTTCGTCTATAACTTACCGAACAACGTGGTTGCGTCACAGGTTCACCAGAGGTCCAAATATCCCACCGGCAAGGCGTCCAACATCCTCACTTCCTTTTTCGACACATCAGAAATCGAAATCGAAATTGATGGACAACTCCAAAGGATACCCTTTACGGGCAAGCATGAAATCAAGGTCAGCGATGTCATCGCCGGAACTGCCAGGTCAGGTTTCCCCGGCACACGAGAGGTCGAAAACTATTTCCGTTCCTTACTGCAGCGAACCTTCCACCTCATCATGAAAGAGCGACATCTTCACTGGCATGATATGGCTAACATGAAGCAGGCATATTTTTTCACGGCAAAGAGTCCTCAAAAAATAAAATTTGAATATCCTCACCGTGCTACCAAGGCAGGAAAGAGCAAGGTCATCTTCGGCAAGCATTTAAGTAATTTCTGGCATTACGCCCTTTCTGCCAAGCCGATAATAACCCCACAGTTGGCCTTCGGCCTCAAGTCCCATATCGTATTTACCACTGATGGCGTGAAGTTGTGGGACGACAGAGCCAAGATGCACACGGCCAGAAGGCGGAAGGGACGTTTGATGTTCAACGAGGAGTGGCGTGACTTGCTTTTTGCGTTCTTGCATGCCCTCTGTCAGGGAGGGACGACGGTGAATATCATGCTTAATCCGACCTTTGAACTGGCCCTGAAACCATGGACCAATACCTATCACTCGGATTTCGGCTATATCGAGCCAAAATGTCAGGACAGACACGATATCCTGACGGTGGAATATGATTATCAAGACAGAGAAGATATTGACCCCGACGAGGTGGCCAATGTCTGACCTTTACCATATCCCGGAACCCAAGCTGACCTTCGGTTACGGGCAGAAACTTCAAGACCCCCGAGACGGTCTCTTGCTTTTCGGACCCTTTACCCGAAACAAACTCAAGGGACAGGTGAATATTGGTATTGTCGGCCCGGAACCACAACGGAAATATATGAAGGAGTATCTGAAAAGAATCCACCGCCCTGTTACTCCGGAAACGCCCGACAAAGCCCGTCCCTCATTTCCTGGCCTGGAAGCCGCCTTCGATATCTTCATCAACTTTGACAATCTTGCCGAGATTGATGTCAATAGCTCAGAAATTGAGAGATATCTGAGATTCACCGATGGCTATCAGCGGGTTCACAACCTGACTAACTTGTACGCCACTCCCCTTGAAAAATATGGCAACGAGGAAGAGATGCCTGTCACGGTATGGTTCGTCGTAATTCCCGACAGCATTTACAAGTATGGTCGTCCCAAATCAACGATTCCGCAAGCGAAAGACAACATAAGAGCAGGCTTGAAGAAGAAGGACCGTGATTCTGCGCAGTCATTTTTGTTTGCAGACATGAACAAGATGCAGGAAGCTTATAATTTCGAGATAAACTTCCATCATCAATTGAAAGCGAAATTGCTCCCTGCCAAGGTCGTGACCCAGATAATCAAAGAAAGCACCATTGCCTATGACCAGATATGGTCGGATGAAGAGAATATCCTATCTGCGAGAAAGTTCGACACTGCGAAGGCATGGAACATCGTTACAACCCTTTATTACAAGGCAGGCGGAATCCCATGGAAGTTGGGGGAAATCCGGGATAAGGTCTGCTACCTCGGACTGGTGTACAAAAAGACCGATACCAATGAAAGAAATACCAATGCCTGCTGTGCCGCCCAGATGTTCCTCGATAACGGCGACGGTATGGTATTCCGGGGCAACTTGGGGCCCTGGTATAATCCGACAACCAAGGAATTCCATCTCAGAAAAAGCGATGCGAGCGAGTTGCTGAATCAGTCTCTAGTGGCCTTCAAGGAGAAATCAGGTATGTATCCGGAGCAGATATTTATCCACGCCCGGACGAATTTCAACGATGATGAGTGGGAAGGATTTACCGGTGCTGCAGCGGGGAAAACTAATGTTGTTGGCGTGAAAATCAGGAGTGACGGGACATACAAAATCTACCGGGATTACTCGTACTGCGTTCCCCGTGGCACGGTTCTACAGGTTTCCAATAGGCAGGGCTATTTATGGTCTCGCGGATTCGTCCCGCGCCTGCAAACCCAGATGGGACTTGAAGTGCCGAATCCTCTGAACATAGAAATAACCAGGGGAGAAATGGATTTCAGAACCGTCTGTCAGGACATCTTATCACTGACCAAATTGAACTATAACGCCTGCATATTTGGCGATGGTTTACCCGTGACGCTTCGGTTTGCCAACAGCATCGGGGATGTACTGACAGCTGGCAAGAATATCAGGGCCGAAGTATTGACCTTCAAGCATTATATTTGACATTTTTGGGGCCCCAATAGGAGCCACAAAGCACAAAATGATACCCAACGCCAGTGGAGAAGTCGCGATAATGCTGCGTTGCTCACCTGCAGAGCCGTTGACACTGGAGAGAGCCTGACTTACTTAGATTGGCAACGATTATTTAGTTTGAAATGTAGGAGGCGGGGCCTGACTACCAAACTTGAAAGTCAAAACCGAGGATAAAACTAACCGCTGCTGTCAGCCATATACTGACCAGCGGTTTTTGTCTTAATTTCCAACTTATGAAGTGCCTTCCAGGGGGTGAAACTTACAGATGGCAAGGTCCAGGATAAAAACAGCTTCGATACCAAGAGCCGGTTACGAGTACCAAGATCTTGTCGGCATCGATATACTTATTCGCCATTACCGAGACCAAGATCTTTATGCGTGGGTGCAACTTGAGGCAGACGACACTGATTACCGAGCGCTTGATGATGTCGTGGCTGCGCGAAAGGATGGTTCTTTCGAATTTGTGCAAGTCAAGTTTACGGTCGACCCTGAACGCTACGAGTTGGATTGGGACTGGCTTCTCGCCAAGACTAAAAAGGGGACCTCTATGCTTGAAAAGTGGGCGACATCTCTCGCCCGCGTAGCTGCTATGGGCCCGATCTACAGTGCGAGTCTCAAGACAAATCGCATTCCATCTGCGGAGTTCGCCAAGAGCTTAAAGGGTGCACGTGTCGATATTGACCTTCTGTCGAAGGAAGTTCGTGAGTCCGTTGAAAACGCTTGCGGTGGCGCTACCGAGGCCAAGTCGTTTTTCAGTAGTTTCGATTTCATTGGAGACCTGCTGGATTTCGATGATTACGAAAACTATTTGTGTGATCAACTCGTTCCTACCGACACGGACTCGCTGGGCTGGCTCGCCTTCCGTCACAACGTGCGGCGTTGGGCTACCTACAAGAAGCAGCCGGAGCCCGATGGTCGTATTCTGCGGGAGCATGTTGTACAGCTCATCACGAAGCGCCGCCCGCAGCCAATTCGACAGGACTTTATCGTTCCAGACGGTTACAGCCCACCAAGCGAGACCTTCTTTGAATCCATTCGAGAGCGCATCACTAAGGACGACAATCCGATTACTATCCTCTGGGGAACGCCCGGCCGCGGAAAGAGCACCTTTCTCAGCTATCTGACGCAGGAGCTCCAGAAGGAAGGAGCGGCCGTCACACGACACCACTACTTTTTGTCTGCAGAGGATTCCAGTTCCAGTCGCAGCTCTTTCATCGAGATTTCGACTTCGCTGATGGATCAGCTCTATGTGCGCCACCCCGAAGCCATGGCGGGTGTTTCACTAGAAGCTAACAAACTTCGGTCCGACATCGGGATTGCCGCAGCCAACTTCGCCGTCAAAGGGCAGCGACTCTACATCGTCGTCGATGGGCTCGATCACGTGTGGCGTGACACGCAACGAGTCGACCAACTTAATCACCTCTTCAACGAACTGCTTCCTCTGCCACCAAATGTCAGCCTTATCGTCGGAACCCAACGCGTATCTGACGACAGGCAGCCCGGCAAGCTGTTGACGATCACGAATGGCGATGATTGGATTGATATTCCACGCATGGACGAGGTCGCAGTCCACCGCTGGGTAGCGCAGCAGGACAATGTGCGGCCTCTCATCCTTCGGTTTGATCCGACACCTGAGCAACGCACCGAAATGCTCAACGAGATCGCGACGGCATTTTTTAATATCAGTCAGGGACATCCGCTGCATTTGATTTATGCATATGAGGGACTCATGCGGACAGGGCACCCAACGTCGGCGGAGGAAATTGAACTGCTCCCGCCGTGCCCAGATGGCGATATTCGAACATACTATCGGGGCCTATGGGTTCACCTCCGTGCAGATGCCAGGAACGCCCTACACATGCTTGCGGGGTCGGGGTTTTTCTGGCCAAGCCTTGGTATAAGGCAGGCGCTCGGAGACTTCAGTCAAATCGATCACCTATTGGAGCCCCGAAATATCGGTATGGTCCCCTTCCATTCGAGCATCTTCGCGTGGGTGCGGGAACAGGCGGATCATGCTGAAATTTATCAGGCGCTTCTGCCGAAGGTTATCAGCTGGCTTGAGAGTGATGCACCTGAATATTGGCGGTGGGGCTGGTTGTGGCTCGCCAAAGCGCAGGCCGGAGACTATGACGACTTGCTCTCGGGAGCAACGCGGGATTGGGTAGTCAACTCCTTTGCCAAGGGTTGGCCCGATCAGCAAATTGAAAATATTCTCGCTGCAGCTGAAGCGAAGACCTTTGAATACGGAGACTTGCCGTGGACTGTGTCTCTTCGCAGTCTTAAAACCCGCGCCTCAAACGCGCGCGAGTTTCAATCGAGGGATTTTGCCGCTTACCTTGCAACCGCGCTTGCCGTTTCCGGCAATCACCAGCAAATGATGAACCTTCTCGATGACATCCACAACTTGACAGATAGTGAGATCACAGAACTCGCCCGCCTCGGCCCCAATGAAGGGGCCAGGCAGGTTTGCCTTGAGGAACTTGCTAGACGCGTAAACGCTTGGATTGCGCTTCGTCATCGCCCCGGTCAAGAATTCACGAGTCTTGCGGACCAGCTCCTCTCTGTCGGCGCGTTGATGGATGTGGCAACAGTGCGGCGTACGCTAAACTTCGCGCGTAGGTTCAGAGATCCAGAGCCCCATGTCTCGAAGTTCATTCATTTGCTAGGCGATGCGCAAAATATCGAGGGGCTTCAGTTTGTCCGCAAAGCGCTAAGCGGTGCCAAGTGGAATGATCAACGACGATTGATCCACGATGCGCTCATACGTTCGGCCAGTTTAGCAGGTGCGGATGGCAAAGAACTCGTCCCTCTTGGCAAAGAACCTCTCTCAACCTTTGCCGCATGCTGGTTCCTCTGGCGCGATCGTAATGTAAAGCTAGAATTGAATATCCCCCAGGTACCCATTGATCTGATACGCGAGCGGTATTCACTCGTTGATAACACGGATGTCTCGACATTCTTTTATGATGAATTTTGGAGCTCATTGTATGTGGGGATCTGTACGAACGGCAACGATTACTCAATAATCCATCCAGGGCTAGTCGGGGATGATCTGGGTTGGCTGCCGCAAGGTCTGGCAAAGCTCGAGGAAATCGCAAGGGGCATCTCGGAAGGTCGACTCGCTCCCACCTTCTCTACTGTCTATGCCGAAGTAGTGGATATAGAGCCCGTCCCGTGGGGGTCCAGTTACGAAAGGGATAATGCACAGTACCGGGCATTCAAGAAGGTTCTCTCTCGTATCGCAGTCGATCTGCATTTCCTTAGTATTTCGCCGGGCGGAAATACTAAAATATCACCCTCGGAGCTGAGCATAGCCAGACAATCAGCCCATTGGTCGGGTGAGATTTGGGTGACTCGAAACGTGAAGGACTGGATTCCGCTCTTGGATAAAGAAGCTGCGGCACAGCTTCTCACCGATGAGTCGAACGTCCTTTCAACGAAAGTGACGGAGTTCAGTGAGCGCTCGGAACGTTGGACGCAACTCGCGAACTTGGCACTCCTCTATGGGGACGAGAGACAAGGCGAGTTTTTGGCACATGCTGCTGAATGTCTCGTTGGCTATGGCTGGCGAAAAGACCTCCACGCGCTGGATGTACTTGATGCCATTGTCGAGTTGGGAGCGAAAGACCCTGCGGTCACGCGGTCGCGCCTCGATTCGCTAGTCCCGATTATAGAGATGATCACGGAATTTACCGACGGTGACGAAACTAATCACGTGAGATCTGAGCTGATTGAAGTCGTGGCGAAGGTTGCACCGGAGCGATTGCCTTCGCTCTATGAACATCATCTTTTGATCGATGAACATTCCTATGCCGATGAGTGCCTGGTCGAACTCGCGAAGGTGATGGATTTAGAATCCCCTGAAGGAGCAGCCCTGGCTCGCACGTTTCTTGATGATCGAACATTGGGGGTTCTTGAGAACCGCGCGGTTGAAGAACCTGCCGCCCGTGTTTTATTGGATGGTCAGAATGCCGTTCTTGGCCGCTCACAGAATATTATCGACAAAATCAAAGCGACCGAAGAAGAGCGTTCCGAACGGGAGAAAGAAGCAGCCACAGTCAATCCTACATCGTTCGGATATAAAGACTTCACCGCTGTCGTCGAGGCGGCTGAGACCATTCATTACAAGAGTAGAAAAGAATTTATGGTGAAGTGGCTTCAGCACTGGAAGGGTCAAGGTAAGGCATCACACGCTCTGCGCACAATCCTTTCCTACTTCGAGACGGTCGAAACGATCTACCGCGCTGAAGAAATCCTCGACGAAGCATTCCTTGTGAGCCTCGCGGCCGAGGGTAGGGAGGCTGCGTATCAGTGGCTTGTCAAAGCGCACATTCATCGCAATGGCTGGCAGAGTTACTATGCATCTGAGGCTGAGGTAATGGCTCGGCTCAAGCTTGCAGCAGATTACTATTCGGATCGCTGGCTACAATACATCAAGGACACGTCTATTCCCGCACCCTACTATCGCCGCAAGGGCTACAGCTTCGTGCTCGGCTACAAATATTTGGTGCGCTTTTTAATACTCGTCTCTCAGGAAGAGCTTGCCGATAAAATCGCCACAGCCTTTGTAGCCTCACTGGTCGATGAGGTCCGAGAACAGCCTATCCCGGAGACGCCATGGTTCCGCTAATAAACTCGGCACCGCTAGCCCTTTCCTTCCTCTTTCAGCGGCTCAAATGGCCGGTGCCGATGTCACGTTGGCGCACGGCTAAAGAAATCCGCAACCTTCTCAATAAGCCAGAGACCAGATCCTCAACGACGAATGCACTCTTGGACTATCTCGATCAGTGCAGGACCGAGTCTGAAGTCTGTGAAATCCTAACAATTGTCTTTTTGACCTCGTCGGTTAACAGACCTAAGCACGAGGAACTCGTATTACGTATCCATTGTCCTTCCATTCTTGCCGATATGATTCTGGAGCGAACCTATGGACAGGGGTATAGCACCGGAGGATGGGGAACAGCTCACTCGGGAGATGCTCCGGGCGATTTCGTGAGTGGCAGCTACTTTGAGGAACATAAGACCGCACATGTGCCGCCAATTTTTTTGAACAACCTATGCCGTTTGGAAAGTCTCAGCGGCTATCCATTAGTTCAGCACTGGGCCTACGAGTGGAAAACCCTGAGAGACAAGGTGGGCACACGTTACACACGCTATCCGTATTATTTTGACGGTGCGGGTGATGCACGTGCTGGAATTACAAGCCAGTGCTGGCAGCGAATGAGAGAGGTCTATCTCTCGGCCTATCTGCGGACTTTGGCATATGCCGTGAGTGAGTGGCATATGCCTCAGAGGATTGCGGAAGACTACTGTGTCGATATGGTTTACGGGGTTGCCGGTTTCTTCGATGTCGAACCCGGTGCAAGGCCAGCATGGCTCTCGGATTTACCTGAAGAGTTCTGTGGTCAGAGCACGGATTTTCAGCATCTCGGCCGTAGACTTTTGGAATCTGCACGAACGGAAGAGATGAAACTCGTCTCACTAAATACACCTATTGCACTATCAGTGCAGAAATTCGCCAACCTAACTCTCAGCGCTCATCTCGTAACACCGGATTTCGAATTGCCTGAAGATGACTCCCTCTACGAGAAAATGTCTTTTTTGTTTATTGCAGATACGTTTGAGCTTAAGGGGCCTCAAGGGGAGATCTCGGTCGAGGAGGCATGCAAAAAAGGTAAAACGGGTGATGGGGTCGCTGTCTGCAGCAGCCTGACTCCGATGCCATTTGGGGCCTGGCAAAGTGACTATTTCAGCATGGGGCTCAATGTCGCAGCACCCTACATTGTTCCCGGCGCAGAAATTCAGTGTACATGCGAGACCATCAATAGTATTGCACCTAACGGAAAAGTTGTCTCGACAACTCAGATATGGAACGACAATTGGACCCCACAGTACCCAAGAGGTGGTTCGACGCGCTGTGGCAGCGCAACAATGATCGAACAAGAGGTTCTCGATAAATCAAAGGAACGACTAGGCCGTAAACTTGCTTACTTCATACGCTTGCGTATTTGGGATCGTGAGAAAGACTATGATGAGTATTCAGAATCGGAAAAAACCTTTTTTATGATCGGTTTGTAGAACTGAAAGTTTTGCTTCGATTTTTTATTAAGCACTGTTTTTCAGATCTTAAAGCCCAACTTATAATTCCTGTGTTAGCTTTTCCTATAAGTTGTTCTAAAAGGGGAATCTCGAATCATCTAAAAATTTATAGAACATCAATACGAACAGAGCTTCCCCTTCTCCCTATATAATTAAACAGAGGCAAAATCTCTTCTGCTGGTTGAAAAGGAGGCTCTTTATGTCGATTCTGGATATTCTGAAAAAAATCAAATTCCCCAATTTTGGAGACGATTTCATTCAGGACCCGGCCGAAAAGGAGATAGCTGAGGCTTCGGCTTTTGGTGGCACAAAAGTGGTATTTGATCCTCTCAAAGATCCGGAAAAACTTGCAGTGAGAAAAAATCTTCACGAATGGGTGGATGACGAGTGGGAGAGGCATGGTGACCCTAGCGACGGTGCTTCGATGTCCAATATGGATATCTGGGAAGAGTAGGCCCCCTGCTATCGTCCTTCCAGTTTCTGCGATAACTCTTCCAACCTTTTCAACGATTCTGGGTCGATATTCCAACTCCCTCCTGAGTTACGGGGGCCATTTCCAAGGGTCGAAGTTCCATTGGGAGGGTTTGTATTTAGGGATGTTGGCGTATGGGAGACTGGCCCCGTAATGTTGGAGTTAGGCCCACCAACCAAGGATCTAGCATCCGGGCTTTCAGGCTGCGGGATCATCGGTCGAGCCAAATCCCTTCCAAACTGCTTCAATGTGTTTGACCCAAAATCAAAGGCTCCATTGTCTTCATAGGCGGCATTGATAGCTCCCCTTCGATTATCGGCAGCTTTTTCGGCATGATTGGTTGGCCCGGTTATATTGTTTGGTCGTGGATCATCATAACGATAGTCGCTTGTTGCTGCTTTAGCCTCACTTGCGGCAGATCCAGCCTGCCCTCGAAGGTTTCCAACTGCACCTGTCACACGGCTCTGAATTGCCGCCTTGTCCCGTAATACCCAGTTGCCATCGTTCTCGTTGTCAAGTGTTCTATACCGATCAGCAATGAAGCTCTGAATATCTTTATTCAGTGAGTTCTGCTCTACAGCGCTGCCGGTGCGCTGAACTGCAATATCGGTAGCAGTGCGCTCGATGTTTTCAACGCTAGCCATGCCATACTCTCTCTGAGCTCTGTTCATGGTATAGGCCGTCATTAGTTCCATGTCCTGAGCCGTTGACGTCGTGTCCCGAGCAGCAGCCTCCTGAACATAAGAGTATCCTTCCTTTCCAATATCCTGGGCAGACAATGAAGATGCATACTTTCGCCCTTCTGAAGTTTGAAGGGTTCTAGCTAATGCAGACTCTCGAATTTCGGTGGACGAATTTTTTAAAGCATTAACTTCTGATTCGCTGGCACTAAAACTGGCCTTTTTACCTTCGGTTCCAATTAACTGATACCTGCCACCTCCTTGAGCTTTGACATCTATGGTTCCAAGAGTAAGAGCGGAGAGCAAACCGGTAGCCCCCTTTCCCAGCCCAATGGAAACACCGGCTTCAAGCATATTTCGTTTTGTCTCATCTCTAACTTGAGAGAAAGCCGAGCCATTTTCAACACGACGTGCCGTTTCTTCAGAAACGTTATTATTGACCGCCTCTTTAAAGCTTCTGGCCTCATTGGAATTGACAGAATCCTCGTCGACTTTCTGCGCCAAGCGGTTCCATGTATGTTCAGAAGCCAAACTGTGAGCACCCTTCCGGACAGCGTCTTCACGATAACCAAGACCAAACTTCCCGCTCAAACCTGCAAGATCCACCTGATCAACAACCTGCCTGTCGCCGTCAAGATGAGTTTTCACTGACCCCGCTGCGCCGGAATGGGTCACCGTGCCGGCGACATCATTCCCGTCTTCATCCTTAAGGGTATTACTGGTAAGTCGCCAACCCATCGAGTCCGTGGTTGCGGCTGTATGTTCACCACGAAGATCTGAATTAACGACATAATTGGGGGTCGTCCCATACCCCATGACACCATCAGGCGTTACGACTTTTCCTGTTGCCTGGGATTGCCGTGCAAAGCCACCTAATCCCAATCTTCCCGGAGCTTGTGGAATCGCACCTTGTCTTTGTAATGCTTCCATATTTTGCAGTCGTGCTGCCGCACCTTCGACCCCCCAGCTTTGATTCACAAGGCCCTCCGTCATCATGCCTTGGTAGCCATAGCGATGGTCATTGGCGATGGTTTCAGTAGGCATGGACCAGGCGTTGGACTTGAGAGCGGAAGCTCGACCGGCAGGGTCTTGAGTCATTCGTGCTGCTTGCTGGCCAGCACTTTGTACCTGTCCCATGAGACTGCTGCCCATCGTAGCCAGGGCATGTCCGCCAAATTTGACCAACATCCCGGTTATGACCGTTGCCAACATCAAGCCCGACATCCTCACGGTGCCGAACATCCCAAGAATTTTGATCGTCTCGTTCGGCATGAAGTAGAAAGCATCCATGCCGAGTCCGGTTCCTCCGCTATGAAGTCTCAATCCCTCCATCGCCCGGGTGCCGTAGTCCATCAGGAATTGATGCAGGAGAGCGTCGGTGACACCCCAGGCGGTCAACCAGATAAAAAAACCGAGCATGACGCTGATTGCTTTGCCGAGTAAAGGCGTCGGAATAAACAGAGCCAGAAAGGGAACAAGTCCAAGTGCGACCGCCGTCAGGACACCCTTCATGATCGGCAGCCATTCATTGGCAGCCTTCATGGAGCCGCTGGCACTCACCAAAAAATTGTAATTGGTGACAGCTGCAGTATCTCCTGAGCGAAATACGTCATGCAGGCGTTGAGAGAGATACGCCTGACGTATAAAGTCATCCGTGGTCACCCCGGAAACACCGAGATCAGAAAAAGTCGCCTGCAGTGAGGTTTTACACTTCTGGTAACTGGCCGCAGTCGCGGTGTCATAACCGATCTGGGCGCAGATCCCCTTCAGGTTCTCTTCCAGGTGGGCGGGTGACCCAATGTATGAATTGATGTTTGTCCAGGCCTGCTGGCAGGTCATGGTCTGCCCCTGAGGAGCTGTCAAGTCATAATAAACGGTGTAGATCGCTGGAGAGTTGGCTTTCGCCAAAGAGGTCCTGAAATCACCCGTGGTCCGGCGCAACTCGTCCACGGTCAAAGTCGTTCCGGGCCGCGTCAGTTCAAAAGAAGCGCAGTCCTGGATGTATTTGTTCACCGAGGTATCCATCAAGGTATCGTCGGTTGTCAAAACTTTACTGGCTGCCTGAAATAACCCCAGAAAGCCGGCTCCGCCCGCCTGATCGACATAGCTGCGAGGATCGCCGGAAGTCGAAACGATCTCCACCATGCCCCGTTCCACCAGATTCAAGACACCTGCGACAGCGATAATCCCGTCCGGTATTCCACCGATCGCTTGATACTTGTTGGTCTGGTTGTCATAGATGTGAATGGTTCCGGTCGGAACAACAAGTCCGAGATAGATCACTACCCCGGCAAATATCGGAACGAGCCAGGAAATGGGGTTGGCCCTGGCTCCGCTTGCCGCACGGGCCACGATGGCAAACCCACCGAACATGAACGCCATCACGATGACCGAGAAAAACAGTCCTCGATAACCACCGTCGCTGAAAATCAGAGCGAGCCTCTGAAACCCGCTGGCCACGGCATCGAACCCACCCCAGGTGTAATAATCAGCGTCCAGCGCGAAGGCGGAACCAGGAACCAGGATAGCTGCCAGTGTTCCGGCACATACAAAGTGCCTCTGCAAAGATCTACTCGACATGGACAACCCCCGCCTCGACAAGTTTTCGGTTACGGCGCACGGCAAGGAGCATGGCGACCGAGGGAATAGCGACAAAGACAACGGTTATTCCCAAAACAAACCAGGCCGAGGTCAGGAAAACGCCCTTGAAGCCATAGACCCAGTTGTAGACGGCCAACACGGATGGTTTTGAAAGTTTGAGCCGATAGAGCTGTTTTGCTGCCCACTGAAGGTTAAAATCCGTCATGACGACGATGTACAAAAAATGAAAGCCGATAAAGGCCAGGATCGCCTTCATTACAGCCCCGGCGATAACGCCACCAAGAAGGTTACGGGTCATGGCACGGGTATAGGTGCCGACAAACTTGGTACAGGCATAAGCGAGAAAGATCGCGAAGCCCAAGGAGTAACCGACGGCCAACAGGAACGCGAAGATCATGTCGAAGGTATCCGGAGAGGTGGAGCCGAACACCGGGATATACCGTTCAACCACACCGATGGCAAAGGGGGTCAGTAATGCCGAAATCAGACCCGAGAGAAATGAGCTGCGGAAACCCACCTCGAAGAATTCCAGTCGCTGCTTGGTTGTAAGAAAGGTGTCGCGGATAACTGCACCGCCGAGCTCGTTGGCGAAGTTCTGCTCGATATAGGAGATTGCCTCCAGAAACCCTTTGGGGTGAATCTCCTGCCCCGGGGGCATCGGCATGATGTCGCCGCTTGAATCGTTTCTACTCAAGGCTCACCTCCTAACGGGCCAGCAGCCCGAGAAAACGAAAGATCGCTGCACCGTAGGCAATGCCTCCCGAGGCGATGAATGTCCAAAACCCCATCATGAAATTGCGTCGTCTCACGCCGAACCAGAACGAAAGTCCCAACAAAAGAACGGCGAAGACCCGGCTCCAAAGCCCGAGGAAGATCGTGGCAAACAGGTTCTGCCAGAATCCGATGTACTCACCGGCCCCCATATGTGTCAGCGGGTTCAATTGGTTGATCCAGTCCACCGGTTCCTCCTAAAAAATCGGACGTGCCCAGGCCTGGTAGTTCGATTTTTCCACCAGGCCGAAATATCGGGAATCAAAACTGTCAGGGTGGTCTCCCACCAGAAAAGCTTTGCCGGAGGGGATCTTCCCAGAGAACAGAAAAGGAGTCAGTGGCTCACCCTGTTGTGACCGCTCCCTTGCATGACCGAGGTATTCTTCTCCGCAGTAAAAATCACGCCCCTTGCGCTTCAACTCCTCGTCCTCATCGCACCCGATCCGTTTGATCACGCGAATATCCTGACCGGTGACAACCGTTTCGGGAACCGTCATTCCATCCAGACGGGAAGAGGGAAGATGGAACAAGACGTACTGTCCATGACGGACATGGGATGTGTCTTGCGACAGCCACCATACCCGGTGCTTGACAGACGGCGTGAGGGTGACGCTGATTCTGCCGGGCAGGAAAGATCCTGCAAAGCCAGCCAACAGCAAGGAGACCAACAGGATTGTGCGCTTTTTCAGCGTCGTCACGGCTTAATCACTTCGACATTGCGAACCACGACATCGCCCAGGACAACCGCATAGCGTTTCGGAATGGTTTCCACAAATTGCTCCAGACGGTCTATTCGAAGCTTCAGATCGGCGTCATCGATATCTCCACGCAGGTACAGTCCCTTCTGCTCAACCAGAAAACCCTGGAGATCAACCGCCACGACTTTTTGGGCGATGAATCGGTCATAGAGGTAAACCGAACCAAAAGAGGTCACCAATGAGACAAAGACCACGCAAAAAAAGATCCGGGCCGGGCTCCACCCAACTGGAGGGGGGGCGCTAGGTGGAGTCTCCGGCCCGGAAGACGTTTCGGTCGATTGCATGGGGGACGAGTTTGTTTCTTCGCTCAACGAAACCTCCAAAAACAGTGGCGAGAAATTCCAGACGGAATAACTACCTTTATTAATTTCAGCGATTTCCAGAGAGGGAATTTTGCATTCTCCAGAAATCTTTCACCCACTTCTCCTTTGAGAATGGGGACAGGGGGAAGCTCACGGAATCGGTTTCAGCTTTTCAGAAAGTTGCTCCAAATCCCTGCTGCC
Organism: Desulfuromonadales bacterium; assembly: GCA_014860225.1. Lineage (GTDB taxonomy): Bacteria > Desulfobacterota > Desulfuromonadia > Desulfuromonadales > BM103 > M0040. The sequence continues at coordinate 24,269 of JACZKE010000002.1, read as the reverse complement.
GGACTCCCGAGCCATCCGTTCCAGGGCATAGCCAAGACTTGTATCGCCATAGACGATCAAGGGCTCACTTGCCTTCTGAGCACCGCCAGGGATAAAACCAACGGCCGGTACTTTTCCGATCCTGGCTTCTCGGAATAACGTTGGATCGACGATAAACGGTATCTCTCTCATGGCGCATTCTCTGTTCGCGCCGAGTTCGCAATTTGGATCTGCCTTCAGTACCTCCGCGATAAACGAGGCTGTTGGACCAATCCGATTCGCCCCTCCAACAAAACCGCGCATCACTAGAACAAGCCGAGGGTCATTGAGTCTTGCCATGTCCATTGCGTAGTTCCTAAGCGTGAGTAACGGCACTGACGAGGAAACAAACAGATAGATTCTGTCGGCCGTGGCGGGATTCCCATCTCCGTCAGCCTTGGGGTTATCGTCCTTAACCCCCTTCTGTTTCGCACCGAAGAATTGTTCTGCAAGCCGATGGCGCTCTTTCAAAATCTTCGTCTGGAAGGCATCCGACTGGTAGAGCCGAAACAATGCCTCTGCGGCTTGAGTTGCCTCCGGATTGTCTTCAGGGAGTATCACCTCGACATTGCCGGCATCAGTCATCAGGGGTCGAAGACTCTTCTCCAGGGATTCTTCTTTCCCTGCCGCATTCACAAGAACTGGAGTTAGGGCCAGGATCAGACAAACCAGTAATTTCTTCATGGCGAGTACCCAATGCAGCACTTGTTCTTGCGAGTCAGAATCCAGAGGAAATTATCCGGAGCGTTTGCCCCTGCCCCACCAGGCGGGTTTTTACCGCTGCCCCAGAGCAGATCGCTGCGTCCAATGGGGATACAGTCATTTCCTTTAACCGGCCGGGCGATTTGCAGTCGGTAATGACTCTTGCGCCAGATCGGGGCCATAACTGGCCCACAGGCGTTACTCGCTGTGTCCCAAAGCAGCATCTCGCGGCTGAGCTTGAAAAGCATCCGTGCTGCCAGCCCGGCGTTGGCGGTTGTGGTATCCCTCTCCGGAATCGTTCCCGTCAAAGGATAGGCACTGCCCCAACTCCCCATGCACCAGAAAAGCGAGTCTAGCGGATAGCCAAGATTCGCCGCCGTACTGTCAGGAATACAAGAGAGCTGCGATGCTGGATTCGCGAACAGAAGCGCTTCGGGATTTATCAGGAAAGCCAGTGAATCGTTACTCCAGAGAGGGTCGACTTCGGTCATATAGGCCAGATCGAAGCCTTCTTGTTCCAGGCAAGGAAAGTCGACGAACAGATCCATGATCGCGAAAACCGGCAGGATGTAATAGTGCGCCTGCTGAAAGACTTGCGTCCCCCCTGAGACGTCCTGGTCATCTACAGACCCATTGAGCAGCCCCGGCTGCGGGTTGTTCATGGACGTTCCCATTGATGGGAAGCAATAGGCGTCATGGACTGTCTCAATCATTCTGGCCGGCTCGTAAAAACTCGCCGTGACTCCGATGGTAAGACTTCCACCATTGAAACAGGCGCAGACCGGGGGCGAAGTGTTCTCAACCGGGACTTGTCCCTGGCTGTTACCGAGGGTGAGCTTCCCTCCGAACTGAATCGGAAAAATGCATGACCAGCAAACATCTATGACCGGATTGATCGGTCTCGAATCACACTTTCCCCACGTCGTCGCGGGAAAGAGGAAGCTACTGAGCAGCAGAGCGAGAAATGGGGACTTCAATTTCTTTTACCTCCATCAAGCGACCTCTTCTGGTGACAATCGAAGGAACTGCGGCAAGGTTGAACCGCTCCAGGATGCGCCTGTCTGCATAGAAGATGGCCCGTCCCAAGCGTTCTCCCACCGTTGAAAATGCTCCCCGGGTCAAAAGGATCATTGCGTTCGAGTCATTCAGAAACGAGGAGTGTTGCAGCCAGGCCAACTGGTCGGGATCATCTCCATCCAAAATCACGAGGGTTTGGTTGAAGGGCACGTAATCAAGTGGATTGAAGCTATATCCACGGGGATAGAGAACACCGCCCCGTCCATCCGGCACATCAAATTCAAGGGTGTAGGTCACATCAACCAGAAAAGAACGATCATGGCTGGCTCGTGGCAGCGCAACCAGGTTCGACGGTCTGAAATCCTCCGGTTTCTCCTTGTCCAGAATAGACTGCCAATTGATCGATCTGGCGCGTTGCTCGATCTCCGCCAAGGCATCAGGTTCGGCGATGGAATAAACCTTGCCGAAGGTACCAATCACTTTGGCCTGAACGGGCCAAGCGGAAAGGGCACAAAAAACTAGAACCAGGGATATTTTCAACCGCTTCATGCTCATCTGATCTGTTGGTAATGCTCTTGGACCTTCTGTTGAACGGTCGATTGAGCATCCTGAATTTTCTGCGACATGTTTTGTTGAATATCCCCGAAGTATTCCGTCAGATCGATTCGCGAGAAATCGAGTTGCTGAAATTCCTGCGGGGTGAATCCTCGACAGTTCGGGTTCTCTGCCGTACCCCAATCACCACTGGGGCCAAAAGCTCGAAGCTGAGGACGCCCCTGTTCCTGAACAATCCTCGCCATCTTCGAGTTGAAGCAACAAAACCGCTTGGCCCTTTGCACACAACCGACGAATTTCCACTTCCGCTCGCATATCGTTCCCAAATAGTGACAATAGTCGGAGTTGGCCAGCATGGCGGTTTCGATGTCCTCGGGAGAACAACCGTCGCCAAACATGACTTTCATCACCACCATGACAACAATGGCAATGGCGATCGTTGTTGGGTTGAAAAGGGCGCTGGCGTAAGACGACAAGCCGGAAGTGACGGTCCCAGTGGTTGTCGCGGCACCAGCGGTTGCGGTGCCTTGAGCCGCCATGACTCCAGAGGCCGTCGCTGTTCCAGAAGCATAGGATGCGGCAATGGTGCCGTTCGCCATGTTGTAGACGACGACCTGACCCCCGTATTCCACGGCAGCCATCGCCCCGGTGGAAATCTGGTAGGAGTAATAGCCTACCTGGGCCATTTCGTAGACTGTGGAAATGGCAGAGGCCACATTGTTGATTTTGCTTCCCGTGGTGGAATCCATCACAACAGGATCGCTGCTATCACAACAATCGTTGGCGTAACCGACGGTCATTCCACCCGGTCTGCATTTGGTCGCTTTGCCACTGAATATGTAGATCTCACCAAGACAGTTTCCGTTGGCATCCACCTGACCGTCGTTCTGCAGCATTGGTTCTTTGCTCGGGAGCAGCGTTACATCATTTGCTGGGTTGGCGACATCGATGCAGGGGTTGGGAGAGCATTGAGGAACCGCGCCTCCCGTATCAAGGCATGAATACCCTCCCAACGGGCAGGAATAGGTTTCCTGGTCACACATGCCCGTGGCCTGGTCATAGGTGCCGGTCGGGCAAGTTGGCGTTGCCAATGACGAGGCGAAGCAGACATTCAAAGTCGGGTCATACTGCGCTCCACTACATCCCGAAGAGACAGGAGATTCGCAACGATCCCGAAGCTCGACATAGGAAAACCCCGGCAAGGAACATGTCTGCTCGATGACCGGTTGGGTGAAATCCCGCTGACAATCGGTGGCTTGAACCGGACAGAACCACTGCGAGTTATCCTGTCCCCACAATGGAGCGGAATAGCATGCCGCTGTTTCCCCGGCTGCGTCCGCGAAGCCGTCACCATTGAGGTCTGCCCCGCAGGAAAAAACGGCCAGAGCATTTACCGGCATCCCCATGACAAAACAAATCATTACCAGAAGCGCAACTGTTCTTCTCATTTCGGCACCCCGTCAGAGCAAATGGTGTCCTGCCCGGCCAGCCGAAGCATCTGTATGATGGTGGCCGCTTCAGCAAACTCGTTGAGGCACTGGCAATCCTTCAGGATCTCCTCGCCCGGTTCAGTCGGGCACTGATCATTGACACAGGTGTGATAAAGAATGTCGTAGCTGTCCGTGCTGGTCTTGAACTGGTCTGAATGACCAGCTAAAACGGCTTGGGTGTCCTGAGTAGACCGCCTGGTCTTACAGGCTTTTTCGCATTCATCGTGGACGGGGAGCTCCATAAGACCAAGAGTCTCGGATGTCGATATCCACTGCCCATTGTTTCGCTGCATATCCTGATAACTGGCGGATGAACTATCCGCCGTCAGTGATCCAATCACCTGGCCATAGCGGGTCTTGGTATCTGAGAAGTCATAGACGGGCGAGGAACACAAATAGATGCGTTCTTTGAGCCACCAATCCTGGGTTATCGTTTCGGTGCATTCGCCCTGGGTCAGAGTTTTCGAGGAAGGCAAAGGTGACAGGCTGGTCGGGTTGGCATTGTGGTAGGTTTGAACACTATCCACTTTTTCCTCTTGTAGAGAACAATCGGAACGGGAAGACAGGGCAGCACAGCCATCCACCACGCTGGACTCGATAACGCAGCGGTCTGGCTTTAGCCGGATACGCACAAAGGCATACCCTTCCCCGCCTCCAGTGACCGAAACACGGATCTTGGTCTGAATTTCACCGTAGTTCTGGAAGTATCCGGTGACATCCTTATTCGGATTCTGGTTCCAGCTAGTGCTCAGCTCACAGGCGCCAGCGGTTTCGGGGGGAAAGTTGTTGTTTGGTCCGCTCCAGACCTTGGTGCCTCCGATCCAGACCTGCATGTAATCGTCCCATTTCGCTCGAACGATCGTGGCCGACTGAATCAGATCGGGTTGTTTGACATAAACTCGGAAATCCTTCTCAAAAATGGCACACCGCCCGCTCCAGTAGTTGTCGCCGACCTGCCCGAGGATGACGTCGATGCAATCCGGGCCACAGTATTGGACGGCTCCGGTCCCTCCCAGGGGAACGATCACGTCATTGATGTCCGGTTTGCTCATGGAGATGAGCCGACGAACATCGCAGGGATTCTGTTGCTGGTTCGTGTTGATTCCGCTGATCAGGCTGTAAAGACTCTGGGAATCACTGGCTTGAGCCATTGCCATGCTCTGTGCCTGGCCGGGGATGGCCAAGGGATTGGTCAAGAAAGCTGTTTGCGATGGAGGCACAGGAGAGGCTGCGGAAGGGGCTCCGCTTGCGTCAGTTGTTCTTGAGGTATCCTGCCCGTAATAGGAGATCGTCGTGTTGTCGAGCCTCACATCGGAAACCGTAAATCCCGCATTGGCCTGCTGCATTGACCCGACCACCCCGCCGCCAAGATCCTGCAGGATGACTTGCGCATTACTCCAAACCAGATTGCTGCCGCAGTCGCTGTTGATGCAGTAGCAGCCCCCCATGTTGTCCGGAGAGGTCCCCTGAATACTGACACGACCAGTAGCGTCGGCTGTCCAGAGATAGTGCTGGCAATCTGTCCAGGTCCCTGGCACACAGGAGATGATTCCGTTGCCACAGACCCCGGAAACAGGATAGGGAAGCTGGTAAGAATAATCAGTCGTGCCGTCAAAATTGAGATCTTCCCCGACAATCACGGTCGAAAGATCCCCGGATGGCCCCGGTTGCATAAACACTTCCAGAAACTTTCTGGAACTGGGGAAGGACAACTGCCCGGGGAATGCTGTGCTCCCATCAACCGTTTCCAGTGGCGTCTCGGAGGAGGTCATCGGATTGACGATGTTCTGCCGTAAAACATCCTGGGAGCCAAACTTCCCACGGATCGTCTCTCCAGCGGCTTGTCCCGCTGTTTGCCCGGTGGCCATTTGCCCCGTCGCAGCACCGTGCGAACCAACTGAGAGCAAGATAAGGGCAGCGAGATTAGCGGCGACGATATTTGTCCACCATCGCTTTGATAGCTTCGGCATAAGATAATCCCTCCTGCACCAGGTCCTCGATCTCCGCAATTTCATCCGCGTCTGAGGTGAACGCGTAGTAACTGAATGGGTCAACCATCAGGCGCCCGACCCCGATCCCGAACGGAGTGTCCATGAAAATCTCCGAATAGCGAGGTTTTCGGCTCTTGACACTCTTGAGCATCTGCATCGAGAACGGGTCGTAGTTGATCAGTTTCTGGGCAGCAGCCCGCTCGAAGTCCCCGGACTCCAAATAGAACTTGAAAGCGCTGTTCCCCTGGATAACATCACCGACAGGCCCGAACTGCTTGAGGTCGAGAATGGACTGGGTGATGACGTTGAAGGAGCCTTTGAATTTACGGGCTCTGCGATATCCCTCTTCAATGACTTCCTGAAGATGACCTGATTTGCCAAGAAACTTCCAGGCCTCGTCGAAAATGACGAATCGCGGAGTTTTCCGGTCCGAAAGATAGAGGTCTTTGGTGACGGCGTTGATGATCTGCAACGTGACCACCCGAAAGAGTTCCTTTTTCGGCTCCAGGTGCTCCAGTTCCAGCACCACGAAATCATCGTTGGAGATATCGAAGGTTGAGGGACCATTGAAAAAGCGTCCGTAGGGCCCGCGACTGGTGAAGTCATCGATGTTGAACGCCAGCTTTTCCGCAGACGCGAGGATCTCCCCGTTGTGCCCTCCATGATCCTTGTATTCCGAGAGATAGCGATGCACCGTGTCCACGCCGGACGCATTGCCTTCCTGATCCCAGGCCCAGCGCACCGCATTTTTAATCAGGGTCATCTCGATTTCAGTCGGCGGTGTTTCGGTGGTCGAGTAAACCATCTGGGCGATGATCGGGGCGATCACCGGGATGTCATGTTCCGGTTCGATGATCTTGGTAAAGGGGTTGATACAGATATCCGCCTCGTCCGTGAAGTCGAGATAACGGGCTCCGCACATTTTGGTCATTTTCTGGTAGCTGCCACCGATGTCGATGATCCGGATCTTTGCCCCGGCCGAAAAATAGTTGGTGACCAGATAGTTGATAAAAAAGCTCTTCCCGGAGCCGCTTGACGCTGCGATAAAGGCATTGTGGTTGATCGCTTCCTTGTCCATCAGATCCAGCCCGGCAACCTGCCCTTTGCGCGAAGCGAAAATCATCTGGGGTCGGCCAACGCCTGAGAAATCCCCCTGAACCGGGAGAATGGTCGAAACGGTACCGGCCGGCACGATATAGTCACGCTCCAGTTGATCGATATTCCTGCCGGTGTCGTAGAGCCCAAACGGCAGAGCGGAGATCAGCATGACCGGTAGGATGCCGCGATCTTCCTGCATCAGATAACCCTGCCCCTCCCAGAGACGCCTGGCACGGTCCAGAGCCCTTCTGGCTTTCTCAGGAGCGTCGTACACCCACATCACCGGAATGATCTTGTAGAATTTGGCCCCCTTGTCAATTTCTCCAGTAGCCCAGAGATACTCCTCCTTCTTTCTGGACAGGCTTGGAGCGAAAGAACCAACACCCTGCTGCATCAGGATCATGTTGCACTTGGCGTGAAGTTTGGTTTTCTGGTCCTCCAGCAGGATATTCAGGCAATAAAGAAATGGCCCGGGGAGCTGGTCGGCATCGGACGCGCCACCTTCGATTCCACCGAAGAGCTGGTTTGTTTGCAGTGGATTTACCTCTGGGGGATATCCTTTGGGCGTCAGGCAGCGCCATTCCCGTTCCCCGATACGCACATGATCGAAAGCCTTGGTCGTCACTGTCTCCGCAAAGATCGCCTGTTTCCTGATCGGTACAGTTTCGTCGTAGTGACCAGGATCACCGGAGGGAGAATCGTTCAGCAGACGGCGCAGCCAATCCAGAAGGTGTGTCGGTGGCACGGGACGAGGGTGAAGCGATGCCCCAGCCAAAGCCTCTTCCGTCATGCCTGCGATGTCGGCCACATTGGCCTTTTTATCCCGGGGCCATTTGACCGAGAAAAAAACCCGGAAATTTCTCAGCAGTGGCCCTGCCGATTCCCATTGGCCGGTCGCGCCTGCACGAAAGTGATCTGTCAGCGCAGAGGAGATTTGCTCAAATAACTCCCCTTTGCGGCCTTTGAGATTTCTGAAGTCAGCCAGAATCGGATCAACGTGGGGATCACCATGTAGGATGAACTGAAGGATGGTGCCTGCCGGGAAATCGATTCGAAAGAGGCCATCAAGGGCACGCATGGTCCGTTCCCCGGCGAAAACAACCGGTGAGCATTCCCAGAGCAGTCCAACGCTATCATCGTTGTTCAGGTAGATTCGGGTGGCCGGATCGTAGGCGATATAGGGCAGGTAGTTAGACAGATTGCTACGCCGCGTATCACGGGCCAGCTGCCCCTTGGTCAGCCCTCCATCACCGAAGAGCAGGGATGAAAGACCCATTACTTTTCTCCCAGTGGCGTATTCAGAGGATCAGTCAAGATCCAACGGGGCCGGTCAGTGAAAATGTAGGCGTAGCGGTAAAGGTAGAGTTCCTCGTCCTGACCCTCATAGGGAAGCATCAGGACCCGCATGACTTTGGGGGCTACAACCATTGGAGTCTCTGGTTCCTTCAACAATCCAGCCATCCGGCCATAAAGCGCGTCCTGGTAATCACCGGAGCCCGGCTGTCCAGGTGTTCCGAAAAATTGTCCCTTTGACTCGTAATAGGCGTCCTCAACGGACACGCATTTTCCGTTGTCGGTTTTCGGACAATTAAAATCACCGGCGTAAGGATTCAGGCAGCCAGTTAATGTCATGGTCAGCAATACCGGAAGCAGTAACCGTCTCATCATTTTTTCTCCTTTGCGGGGTCCTGCAGATCCAGCATGGTCCCTTCTTCAATGACTAACGTGACATCTTTGGTCGCGCCAATTTCGATAACCGGCAAGGCCTGCTTGGCGAGATCGAGGTAGAACTTTTGTGTGTCCTTGAATGCCGAGGCCAGACCGCTTCCCGCCCCGTATTGCAGCGCGGCGTTGGGGTCAATCGTCTGAGTCGTCCCGAGAGGACTGGTGCTGGTGATGGTGTTCTGGGCGGCGACGTATTCACCCAACCCTCCAAAAAATCCAGCAATCATGGAACGGGCAATGGCACTGCCCATCCGGCTGACAACCTTGCCCTTAAGGCCGATCTTGCCGTCTTGGTCTACGAGGAAACCTTTGATCTTCTGATCGATCACCGACTGTCCTTCACGAGTCAGACAGGAGAGAGAGACCAGTCGCATATGCGCTCGTTCGTCAGCGAGATTTCCAAGTCCCTCCGCGATAACGAAGCACCCCTTGAGATCCGCTTTGACGCTGTTCGGTAGAACTGCCAGATCCTTGATTCTCAACAACGCTGGAACCGGGCTTCCTTTCGCTGTTTCCGAAGTCGGTGCGTCCAGGCCGGAAAGCAATGTCGCCGCCATGAAGGAGGGTGGAAGGTAGATCCTCTGCCCGTCCACTTTTTTTTTATCCTCGACCATTTCCGACACGGAGGCCGAAATCATGCCGATATCTCCAACTGCGATGATTTCTTCCGGAGTCGGTGGCGGTCCTGTGGAAGGTGCGGGCATCGATGGATAAACGGTTCCCGGAGGAGGCGGTGGCGGGTAATTCAGGGCGTCAACCGTCGCCATAGGACGGTCAATTAAAGGCCCATTGAGCCGCCCGCTTTCATGACCTCCATCACCTGCTTGGCTGCCTTCACCTCGGTCTTTCTCCATAAGTGTCGCCAGCTGACCCCGGAGGTCTTCCATCTGTCGATCACGTTTCGCCAGTTCTCTTTGCGACTGTTGGTACAGCGACTTTTGCAACATCCCTGGTGTCTGTATCAGGGAGGTAGCCTTCTCTTCAGTGCGTGAAACCGGAACAGGCTTTGACCGCATTTGATATCCCCCGATGCCGAGGAGCAGAACCACGGCAATGGAACCAGCCAGGACGAATTTTCGTTTGCGCTCGGGGTCGAGTTTTTTCCACGTTTCCTTAAGGGGCATCTGTCACCTCCTCATTGAACGACTGGAATACCGGTTGCTCGTCTTTAGAGGCTTTACTGGGTGGCTGCTTGACCATCGGGGAGGGAGCGTCGGAGTCCCGCCGTTCCACAATGAACACCTTCGATTGAGCCCCACCTCGCAACAGCAACTCATCAACCGCGACCGCTAATGGCTGGCTGGTCAATTCGGAGCGAAGAAATTCCTTTTCCGACAGACGCGTCTGTCCTGTTTCACTTCTGAGAGAGATGCGATATTCGCGGACCCCGAGTCCTTCTCCCTCAACAACCACCTCCCGGATAAAACTCATCCAAAGAGCAGGAAACAGGTCCACTTGGCGTTCGATCTCCCTGACCAGATAACTCTCCGGAAGTTGGTCGGTATAGGTCTGTCGAATCAGGGTGAGTATCTTTTTTTCCAAAGGCATTCCGCTAAAAATGGCGAGGTTTTGTTGGACTTTTTGCTTCTTCCCGCTCGAAAGCCGAATCGTTTGCGCGGGAACCCTTTGGGGCATTCCAATCAGGCTGTAGATGTCTTCACCGCAGACGACGTAAAATTCCGAAGGAACCTCGGTGTAGATCATCTCTTCACCTTTTTTGATGACCTGAAATTTGATGAAAGCATTGCCGTCAGTGATCTTCACCTTGACGCCTTTTTCCTGGCTGAACACCACGTCCTTGATTCCGTCAGGGCAGACCAACCGGTTCACGTCCGTGTTCGACAATTTCACTTTGGTTGTCACCTCCGGAAGAAGGACCGTGGGCCATGTCTCTGGCACTCCATTTTCCGCATGGGCGAAGGTCATTGCTCCACCCAAAATAAGTCCGGCCAGAATGACGGCCTGAAATCTATTCCACCGCATTAGTTTTTCCTCTCCGAGAAATCGTTGATCGAGAAACGGCCATCTTTGATCTGGTAAGACAACCGATAGACCAATTGTTTCTCGTCCGTTTTCTGGTCCTGCACAAACATCTGCCGGGTACCGGTGATGTCGAGAATTTTCTGTTCTGGATGACTGGTCATATCGGCGATAAAGAAGACACTGGAGGCTCCTGCCGTCTCTACGGTATCGGCCGCTTCATAGAGTTGTTCTTTCGCACTGGTAAAGTGCTCGGGAGAGAACAGGGACAGAAGTTCTTCATACTGTTGTCTTACGGTCCCCGGGTTGTAGCTCAGTCCAAGCCCGGTCACATAGCGACCCATTTCGCGCAAATAGGTCGTATCCGCCGAAGACCCAGAGATTGACACCTTGTTCGGATTCCCCACGGGGATCAAGATAGTGCGTTTCTGATCCAACACCGAGAAGAGCAGCAGGCAATTGAAGACTTGCAATCCGCCAATCAAAAAGACGATCAATCGCAACAGGCGTCGTTCCGCGAAGAGATTGCTGGTTTTCTGCACGAAGAGATCAAACCTCATTCGACAAACTCCTCTTCGAAAAAGGTCGGATAGCCATGCAGCTTGGTCCAACCGATCATATAAAACATGTGCCTCAGGAACCCTCTGGGGTAACGTCGCTTAAGCAGTCCATAAGACAAGGGGGCGGCAATCATCCCCAGCCAGAAGATTCCTCCAAAAACCATGGCGAGCAGATATCCGATGACCATGATGGATAGGTCGTCCGGCTCGAACCAGAGGAGCTGGTACGGGCTGGAGAGGTACTGAGGCATTTTCTTATCCATTTTTTTTCTCCAAGAGGAGGGGGGCGGGGACCCCCTTCCTTTTTCAGATCATCAATCCCAAACTGGTGACAATGGTGTCAGCCTTGATAACCATGCCACCGGCTGCGACAGTGAAAGCGGCCGGAAGATAGGCTCCACGAGGCAACATGGATGCCCCCCAGATCACCAATCCCAATCCGGAAACGAAACCGATCGCTCCTTGGAGCATTTTCACCACGACGATGTCATACATGGTGTAGGCAAATCCGGTCGTCGCCGGGGCGGTAATGGCCAGCACGGGGCCGGCACAGAAAAGTAGTAGAACAGTGACGAGCAAAACCTTCTTCATGTGAAAATCTCCTTCATTATTTTGATGGTTGGTCGAGCAAAGCGGCGATTGCGGCTAAATCGGCACCCTTGATTCTGATACCGTCAACCCAAATACTCGGCGTTCCCCGCACGCCGAGCATCCCTCCGAGCTGGAGATGCTCGTCCAGGAGAGTTTCTTGGCAACTATCCGCTAGTGGTGGTAGGTCCGCGTTGTCCCATTTTCCTGAGTAGACGTCTTTCAGAGCTTTTTCCTGGTCTTCACTGCACAGCACGAAGCGCGCTTTGGCCGCAGCCTTCGGGTGCAATCCTTCAAGAGGGTATAAAAAGACGTGTCTGGTGACGTCGGAGCGGTCTGCGAGAAATTCATCCAATTTTCGGCAGAATGGGCAATCCGGATCGGTAAACTCGATGATCTGATGTGGACCGTTGCCGATAGTCAGTGCTTTCTGGAGAGGGAGTCGCTTGAGTTTTTCTGCAACCGCTTGTTCGCGACGTTCGCCCGTGAGGCTGCGGCCGTCACTGGTCCAGATCTCCCCAAAAACAAGATGGCCAGTTGGGCTGAAATAGAAAATCTGATCACCGGCAGTGACTTCGAAAAGCCCTGGGATCGGAGTTGGGCCAAACCCGTCAATGGTGGTGTTGGGCATCATCTTGGAAAACTGATCGACAGGGTTTTCACCCGTTTCCCCAGCCAGCACAGGTTGTATTCCCAGGCAAGCGATCAACAACAAACAAAAGGTGAACCTCATTTTTCCTCCTCGATAAGCACTCTGCGGTTTTTGCTCAGGTCCGTGGTGGACACGGGGCAACACTCGCCTTTGCCGTAAATGGCATTTATGGTTACGCCGCGACTGCGCAGATAGCTTGCGACCACCTCGGCCCTTTGCAGTGACAGTTTGTCGTTGTACGCCTCGCTTCCGATTGAGCAGGTGTAGCCGGTGACATTTACCCTTGTTCCAGAAGGAACCTGATCCATGAGTCGGCGGTCTGATTCGTCCAGTTTCGCCAGATTGAGGTCAAAAACGACGGTTACATCAGGCCGAGAGCCTGCTGTGGAATTTGACACGTCAGATGCGCGGCTCCGACTGATGAGAACAGAAAGGTTGACCGGTTTTTTCGCCACAAGACGGTTCTCCTCACAGCCCGGGGTTATAACGAAGCTGTTGCTGGTTTGACTCGTGACAACCGATCCAAAATCAGCAGTCTCTGGTTGACGACAAATTGAGTCAGCCCAAGCACTGGTGGTAAGGACCGTGGCCAGGTAAATCGACAGGAATATTTTCACAACCGCCTCCGGGAAATGGTCTTGTTGCTGGAATAGGGAGGGGGGGAAGGTGCACATCCCCTCTTGCGAGGGGATGTTGGAGAGGATCAGAATTTGAAGATATCGTCCAGGTTGGTTTTGGGTGTTTCCTGGGGTGGTGAAGGCTCATCTTTTACAACAGGCTCAATAGCCTCAGGTCTCGGTGAATCGGAGATGCGCGGTGTATCCGTTGCCAAATAGGACGCGAACTGCTCTTGCCCTTGAGTCGTCCCCAGAAAGTGTTTCAGCGCTTCGACAACAAAGGCAGATTGTTTTCTGGTCTTTCGTAGCGCGTCCAAAGCCTTGATAACAACGGGATCGTGAACCGTCAATCTAAGCAGTCGATTTGCCATACGCCCTCCAGATTATCCATCCGCAAGAGCAAAACCTGCGGCGTTAGCAAATTCAGGTTCAGGCAGAATCTTGATATTGACCTTGCTGGAAGAGATGGTGTCTCGAATCAGCGTGGCTCCTCCACCAAAAACCAGCACGGTGTCAAAATTTGCTTTCAACCCCAGGTGAGCCTGGAGTTCACCATTGATGTCTCGCAACACATCCTCGATGTAAGATTTGGCGGCGGTTTCGATTTCCTTGCTGATGTCGTGGCGTTCGAACCCATACTGAATAAAACCGTGCTCAATCAGATAACTGACTTCGACGGGAGTAAAAGTTCTGGAAGGAGCGAGTTCCCTGATATTCGGCAACAACAGCTGGGTGGCCATTTGGTGAACACCCCGCTTGTAAAAAGTGTCCCCGTAAATGATATTTCTGGAGTCCGCCGCGAACAGAGTGAAGATAACGGTGTTGAATCCGATATCCACCGCAAGGACATTCCCCTTGGTGCCTGGGTTCTGATCCAGGAAGAGGCGAATCCCTCCAAGTCCCTGGGGAAGGACGCGCACGTCTGACCAGCCACTGCCGTTCATGACCCTGCTCAGGGTTTTGACGACCCCAGCCGAGCGGTCCTTCGAAGTAACCCATGCTCCATAGGGAAGTCCTACTACTAGAGGAACGTCTTTGGGAGCATTGGCCGCTTTCGCAGCGGCATCCACAAACGTCGGATAATAATGCACCAGATCCTCCAGCGTTTTCAGATAACTCGACCCCGCTGTCATCAGTGCCTCATCCCCCACGAGTATTTGCTCATCGTGAGTACGGCGATGCGCTGAAATGATTCGGCCACGCCTCTCCCCATACACCCACTTCAAGGCCGAAAACCCAAGATCACAGACAAAAACCATTTTGTATCTCCTTTCGTTTACTGTTTGGTTTACATCTCTGGCGTTTGTTTACTTTTTCGTAGACAAAATTGGCGACCATCGCCGACCTTGTGGACAAAAAAGTAAACGTTGCCAAAAATGTTTACTTGGCCTGTCTGTTCAATGGGGAAAGGGGGAAGGTCCAACGGAAGATGCCTGTTTGAGAAAGTTCTTCTTTGACGAGAAGCAGGCCCCAACCTTCCAGACGGAATAACTACCTTTATTAATTTCAGCGATTTCCAGAATTATTATTCAGCATTATCCAAAGTACCCTCTGCCTTTGTCCTCGGATCAAGGCGACGACCACGCCGGATGTCGTAGGCGATCTCTCTCACCTTGGTCACCTGTTCTTCGGTCAGAGATGTTTTCAGGTAGTGCCTCACTTTCCCGATAACATCCTTGACATGAATTCGCTCCCCTTCTTTGGCATTCAGGTAGCAGGAAAGCGCATAGCGTTCAGCGCGTGAAATATCTGGCTCCAGGCATATCTTTCGGCGATAGACCTGGGGGAGAGGGGACATCATGTGGCGGACGTACCAAACTTTTCCCCATATCTGAGAAATCATAGCCAGTCCCCTGAGGTCGGCGTCCGAAACCGGATCACAAATAATTCCGTCCCTCTTGAGTTGATAGAGAACCTTCAAGGGGAGATTAACTAGCTGCGCTGCGTCTTTGATCGGCGTCTCTAACATGGGGTGCCTTCACCTTTCTTCCGGGGGAATCCAGAAATTCGAGAAGTTCACGAACAATCGTCTCCACTTGATTTTTTCCGGCGTGAGTCATGACCGCCCGCTCGTAGGTCAGGGTTAATAGTTTTCCTATTTTTGGCCCGATCTGGAACGGGGCCAGTTTGGTGGCCTCGACGGCAACCATCTCCAGAACACTTCTTTTGTATTGGATCTCCTTGCCGGTTGTTTCGTGGAATCCGAGAAGCCAATTGGGTTCGACCCCTTCAATTTCACAAAGTCGGGTTAGAAATGCAGCGTCTGGTTTTCTTCTGTCTGATTCGTAGTTCATCAATGTGTTCGGGCAAATCCCATAGCCCTCCACAAAGCTGGAAATTGTCCTGTCTCCGCGAATCATGCGGATTCTTTTGCCGAGGGTCATCCAAATCCTCCAAAAGTTCTGTGCTGAAGAGCACTGGGGCCAATAGTTTTAGGCAGCCAGTCGAAATAAGGTTGTTTCAAAGCAATCTCGGTCTGGCAGCGCGTCTGAATTGAAAGAAACTGGTCCATTCCTGCACGCTGGTTCAGTTTGTATTCTGTTTTGGCCTGAAGTCGGCATGGGCTGATATCGTAAAATTGGCCGCGGATCAACACAGGTTCCAGGAAAAATATAAATGGTTCCATTTCTGCAATTTGGGCTACTGATCTGGTTAACGATAGAGTTCGCCGCCTCAAACCCACTCCTCCTCTCTATGCCGCTCGAATTGATCTTCAAACGTCCTCTACTTTCTCGTTGAATTCGGGGAGCAATGCGTCGTGTGACGGAAATACCATTGTCTACAAAGCCCTTCATATCGGCCAGGTGGTGACCATGACGCCGGCTGGTCATTATTTCGGCGTGACCATCCGCGAGGTCATTCCACACCAAAAGATTCTCAAGGCTGTCGCTGCAAGTTGCTTGAAGTGTTTTCGGATCCAAAGGAAGGCAGGAATTCTGTTTCTTTCTTCCCATCGGCGCTTGATGGAATCTTGGTTGATCCTGTGCCGGGCCTTCTTCTGAAGGATCATCACTTCGTCTAATACCTTTCTCCGTGAACGCCTCGGAATCTTGAGTGTCGACTGCACCTTCGAGCGGCTCAAGGGTAGGGATTGCAATAGTGGATGGTAGTTGGACTATCTCGCCTTCAACGATTTGAATATTCAGTTCTCCGCTTTCAACCAGTCCCGAAATTCGACTATATGCCCTAGCCAATGTCTGCCGAATGTTTGCCGGTGAGCACCCCAGGAACCTCGCGGCCTCCTTGATTTTCATGGGACCTTCGTGAATGCCTACGACTGCTTCAAGAGTCAGCGCCTCTACCGAGGTAAGGTGCTCGCGAATGAGTGGATATATTCGATCAACGTCGATTGTTGACACGGACTCTTTGGGGTCAACGATATCTGGTGGGTCCAATCTTTCTGTCGAGAAATCAGAGAAGTCGCAAATTGTCCGAGGAGGAGAACAGGAACCAGCATTTCGTTTTGAACCGGGATTCGGGGTAACGGCAGAGACTTTGCCTTTAAATAGAACCCAGAAGCAGGCAGGAAAAGGAATTTGGCGCTCCATAGACACCTCGACAGCTTCAAGGGCTGCCTCATAGGCATCCTGTAGAAAGTCCTCCTGATCATAAGGTGCAAACGGGAGGTATTTTCTCGAATGACCGATTATCTGCTTGGCATTCTGGTCCACCCAGGAGATGGCATCTTCAGGTGAAAAGCACTGCATAATTCCCCCTATACGGTTAAAAAAAGGTTAAAAACGGTTAGCGTCTCAAAAAAGACGTTTAATTCACTGAATTCATTAACGAATTGAGTTGTCCACAGTGAGCCAAACAGCGATAGTCCCGTGAGTCTTACAGCGACTTTTGCGTGAGTCATTCAGCGTCCCCCGTGAGTCAAACAGCGATAGCTTGTGCGTCTTACAGCGATAGTCTGTGAGTCATGCAGCGATACCCTTCACCTTCTGCGGATCACTGCTACGAGATCTGATTCGATGCCCCAGGTTTCGAGGAATCCAACCGCAACAAGTGCCTTCAGGGCTGTCTTGAGTTCTCTTCTGAAAAATCTGAGTTCGCTGTCGCTGGCACAGAGTTTTTGCAGAGTTTCAACCTTGACCGGATATGGCTCTCTGTGGCTGGACCAGTAGCTGTGAAGTTTCGTAGCAATTCCTTCCGGCAGCGCTTTGCGCTGCTCCAGATCAATCAGCGTGAACGCGCCGTCAGCAAAAAGAAGGCTCATGACTTTCGAAACCCGAACTTCCCATTGCGCCAAAGAGGTTTGCTTTTCCGGGTCCCACATCGCTATGTAATCGATTAGGCTGGTGACGACCGTTTGATGAAGCCGGTTTGAGGTGATCTGGACGGCAGTGGCTTTCATGCGCAGCAGGCAAGCCCTGAGGTGCTGATACCCCCAATTGTTGACCCGCCAGCCAATCGCCTTCAGAAATGAGTAGGGCGTAAAGCAGATCGGGTCACCGAGGGGTTGTCCTTTGGCGAGCATCAGGAGCCGCATCCAAACCAGTTCATCGTCCTGGCGTAACTCTTCACCGAGGTAAAGAATGCTTCCTCCTCCGGTGACGATTATTTCCGCTTGTTTGAGGTAAATCCTGCGCCTGTTCCGGTTACGAGCCGTGAACATGGCCGACCGAACGATTTCGTTTGGTGATGCCCCCTTGGTCGGTGTCCATTCAGGCAAGTTTTTGGGGCTCGCCTCGATCACACTTCGGAATCGTTCCAGAACCGCCAACAATTCAGGGTCTAACGTGGGCGTTTCAGGCGAAACTGGCCCCAAGATATTGTGACTGTCCTCTGTACCCCCTCTCACGCCTGAGCCTCAGTTCGTTCTTCATCAACTCCCTGTTCACTTCGGACTAAGGCCTCCGCAAACATCTTCATAATCCGGGTGTGCTTTGCTTGGGCAAGCTCAGGGGGGATCTCTCGAAATTCAAAAGAAACTTTCGAAGCACAAAAATTTGTGGTATTTGTAGTCGTTCTACTCATTTTTTGTGAATTATGCTTTTCCTGGTTGTGTGCTTAGTTCGCAAAAGACACGGACGCTAAAGTGGAAACATGAAATTGTTCAAAAGCACTCGTTTTTGTTTTAAGACACACAAAAGATTATGTCAAGACAAAATATTATTACTGGACACACGTTTGTGGAGGAGCCTGTGGGAAGCATCGGTGATCGGATCAGGGAACTTCGCGGAGAAATGCAGCAGTCGGAGTTAGCCGACAAGATGGGTGTTCATAAAAACACTATGGCTAATTACGAACGGGGTGACCGTTTCCCGGACGTAAATATTCTTTTGAAAATATTGGAGGTCTTTCCGGATACCAATCCGGCTTGGCTATTGACAGGGGAGGGCTCCAAAAACAGGTCGGAGCCCGTGCAGGGGGGATTCGTGATGTTTCCGCGCTATGAAATCGAGGCCGGAGCCGGCCCGGGAAGGAATGTTCAAAGCGAACAGGTTGTAGATTTTGTCTCTTTCAAGGAGGAATGGGTCCAGAATTTTTTGCGTGTTCCGCGAAAAGATCTGGCCTTGCTGTCGGTCAAGGGGGACAGCATGAATCCAACCTTGAATGATGGGGACATGATCCTTGTTGATTTGAGATCAGAACGAATTGAGGACAGCGCCATCTATGTTCTTGAGTTTGATGATGCTCTTCTCGTGAAGAGGATTCAGCGGAAGTTGGACGGCTCAGTCGTCATCAAGAGCGACAACCAGCTCTACGATGCAGAGATACTTCAAAAGGATCGGGCTGAGGCTTTAAAAATCATAGGCCGCGTAGTCTGGAGTGGTCGGCGGATGTAACTGGTTGGACTTTCCCTGAAAAGAAAAGCCAGAACACGTTTGAGTGAAGGTACCGATGCAAGTTGGAATTTGGATACGAGTTTCCACTGAGGACCAGGCCCGTGGAGAATCTCCCAAGAACCACGAAGCCAGGGCACGGATGTATGCCGAGCTGAAGGGCTGGACGGTCGTTGAGATGTATGACCTGTCTGGAGTCTCGGGTAAATCCGTTTCGGAGCACCCCGAGGCTCAACGGATGTTTGCCGATGTCGTGTCGGGGAAGATCAAGGGTTTGATCTTTTCAAAGCTGGCCCGTCTTGCTCGAAACACAAGAGAACTTCTCGATTTTTCCGAGTTTTTTCAAAAGCATAACGCAAACCTCGTAAGCCTTGAAGAAAGCCTAGACACATCCACTCCGGCCGGTCGTTTGCTCTATACAGTTATTGGGGCGCTTGCGCAATGGGAAAGGGAAGAGATATCCGCGCGGGTAGCGGCGTCTATTCCGATTCGTGCCCGACAAGGTAAGCCAACGGGTGGGAAGGGTGCCTTTGGCTATATGTGGAAGGACCGCCAATTCGTACCGAATCCAAAAGAGGCCCCTACGATCAGGCGGGCCTATGAGCTCTACCTCGAGACTGGGAAACTTCTGAAGACTTGCCAGAAACTGCATGAAGAGGGCTTCAGAACCAGAAAAGGAATTTTCAGGCCCGTCACGTTAAAACGTTTTCTTCAGGACACGGTCTACAAGGGGCTCAGAAGAGCCAATTACAGCAAAAGTAAGGGAAATAAGAAATCCTGGATTCTCAAGCCAGAGGAAGATTGGGTCTTTACTGAGGTAGAACCCATTGTGGACGAGGATATTTGGGACAAAGTCAACGCTCTCCTGGATAAAAACGCCTCCCCTTTTCAGAAAAAACTTCCAAAAGAGGGGAAGTATTTATTCAGTGGTCTTCTCCAGTGTAAATGCGGTACCAAGCTTTACGTGGCGCCATACTCGGGGATGAAGGTACCTCGCTACAGGTGTCGGGAATGTTGCTTCAAGCTGAATGAGGATGTTCTTGAAGAACACTTCCTGAAAGCCCTCAAGACCATGATCGTTAAGCCTGAAGAATTGAAAGCTGTATCCGATTACGAGGCAGAGCGGCAGGCAAGAGAAGAACGTTTGGAATTGTTGAAGAGAGAGATTAAGTCAGTTGATGTAAAAATTGACACTCTTCTCGATCTGATAGGAGATCAAACAATAGATCGTGGAAATTTCTCAGAGCGATTCATGCCGCTAAAGGAACGCAAGGAGCAGATCCTCGCTGAGATCCCCCGCCTCCAAGCTGAAATCGATTTCGCCAAGGCGAACAACATCGCCAAGGACTTCCTTTTGGATCGTGCGACAAACTTTGCTTCGATGTGGCCGATCTTGGATGACGATGAAAAGAGGAAGCTCGTTCACGACCTGGTTGACAATGTTGAAATCGGGGACGATAGCCTTCATTTTGTCTTTTCTTATAGCCCCTCCTTAAGAGTACTTGAAAAAGATGTTCAAACCCCCAGGGATTCATCGCAGCAACCAGCATAAATGAGGCCGGATAGGTCAGACTCTGCGCAGCCCGGCTGATGCAGACCTGACCGTCTTCCAGGGGTTGGCGCAGCATCTCGAGAAGATTTTTCTTGAATTCTGGCAATTCATCGAGAAACAGCACACCGTTGTGCGCCAAGGAGACTTCCCCCGGTCGGGGATGGGTGCCGCCGCCGATCAGGCCGGCATCGGAAATGGTGTGATGGGGAGAGCGAAAGACACGCTTGGCAACCAGCGCCTGGCCTGCGGGAAGCAAGCCGAGAATCGAGTGAATCTTGGTGATCTCCAGCGCTTCCTCGAAGGTTTGCGCCGGCAGGATTGTCGAGATGCGCCTCGCCAGCATGGTTTTACCGCTGCCGGGCGGGCCGACCATCAGGATGTTGTGCCCTCCGGCAGCTGCCACTTCGAGGGCCCGCTTGACATGCTCCTGACCACGGACCTCCGCAAAGTCGACGTCGTCGTTTATGCCGCTGTCGATCAGCGAGGCAATATCAACCTGACAGGGAGCAAGGTTGAGGTTGCCGGTCAGAAAATCGATCACCTCACCAAGGGTGCTGGCTGCGTAGACCGGAAGTCCGCCAACCAGCGCCCCCTCTTCGGCATTGGCGGCAGGCAGAATCAGACCATCCAGATCCCAGCGGCGGGCCGCGGCTGCCACGGGCAGGGCGCCACGCACCGGTTTGAGGCCACCATCCAGAGACAGTTCCCCCATGAGGAGAAAGCGTGCCGCACGCTCCGGAGGCACAAGCCCCATAGCCGTCAGCAGACCAACAGCCATCGGCAGATCAAATGCGGTTCCTTCTTTGCGGATATCGGCCGGGGCGAGGTTGATGGTGATACGTCGGGTGGGAAATTCGTAACCGGAATTCTTTATAGCGGATTTGACGCGATCCTTGCTTTCCTTGACCGCGCCCTCGGGTAGACCGACCGTAGCGAACTGCGGCAGACCCTGGGCTATATCGACCTCTACCTCAACCGGGTAAGCATCGATACCGAGCAACGCCCCGGACAGAACCTTGGCGAGCATATTCCCTCCTGATTGTCATTGTAATACCCCAAGGGGCAAAAGATCACGAGAAGATAAGGGTGGCAGACACCTCATAACTTCTGCTTATAGCTTTAATTCCAACTATTCCATGCAGTCCAGATACTTCTCGGCGACAATGGCGGCAATCGCGCCGTCACCGACCGCCGTGGCAATCTGCTTGAGGATCTTTTTGCGGACATCACCGGCGGCAAAAACACCTGGAATCGAAGTTCTGCAATCTGAATCGGTCAGAATGTAGCCTTCCGCATTGAGTTCAAGGATGTCGGCGAGGAAATGCGCCTTCGGCGTTACGCCGACGGCCACGAACATGCCGACGGCTTCAAGGGTCCGCTGAGAATCATCCTGACGATTATGTAAGATCAGGCTGGTAACCCCGGTGTTGTCGCCCACGACCTGCTCGACCGTACTGTTCCATATTGGCTCAATCTTGTCATTGGCAAAAATGCGATCCTGCAGAACCTTGGTGGCACGTAATTCATCACGGCGATGAACCAGATAGACCTTGCTGGCAAAACGACTGAGGAAAAGTGCCTCTTCGGCGGCGGTGTCGCCGCCACCGATGATCGCTACCGGTACATTCCGGAAGAAAGCGCCATCGCAGGTGGCGCAGTAAGAAACCCCGCGCCCGGTAAACTCCAATTCGCCAGGGATACCAAGCTTGCTCGGTTCGGCGCCGGTGGTAATAATAACCGCCCGGGTCCGTATCTCCCTGTCGTCTACAGCAACAATTTTCTCGCGGCCTTTGTCAACCAGTCCGGTAACTTCACCTGTAATTGTTTCCAGGCCAAACTCCTGGCAATGTTCCTGAAAACGCATCATGAGATCGGGACCGTCTATGCCACCCGGAAATCCCGGATAGTTTTCAACCATGGTTGTGGTCATTACCTGACCACCGAGAATCATGCGTTCAACCAGAAGTGTTTTCAACCTGGCGCGCGAGGTATAAAGGCCGGCGGTCAACCCGGCCGGGCCTCCACCAATGATCAATACGTCGTAAAGGGTTTCACTCATAACTCGTATCCAGGTTTGTTTGTTAGCATCAGCCGTTCAAAATCGATGGCCAACATAGCACGACTGTCTTGAAAAGGGAATGCTTGCGTCAACACCACAAAGCTTGATTAAACGATCTTCGTAAGTTTAGAATGAGGCCTTCAGGAGACAAGCTATTACCATGTCCGAACACACTCAGACAGATCCGCATCATCACGATCAAGGCCTTCTGGACCGTGGCATCACGCGTGGCTTAATTATTGCGATAGGCCTGACTGCAGTCACCTTTATCGCAGAGCTTATCGGCGGATTCTGGACCAATTCCCTGGCCCTGCTGTCTGATGCCGCCCATGTTTTCATGGATCTCTTTGCTCTGGTCCTGTCACTGGCGGCGATTCACCTGGCGAAGTTCCCGGCAAGCGATACCCGCACATACGGCTGGCATCGCGCTGAAATCTTTGCCTCGCTTATCAATGGCACCACCCTGCTGCTGATCGGTTTCGGTATACTAAGTGAAGCCTGGGGGCGGCTGATACACCCTGAAGCAGTCAAGAGCAAGGAGATGTTCATCATCGCTATCATCGGCCTGGTCATGAATCTGGTCGCGGCCGGTCAACTGCATCGTCACTCCCACGACGACCTCAATGTCCGCAGTGCCTTTCTACATGTTCTTGGCGACGCCATCGCTTCGGTTGGCGTCATCATCGGCGGCATCATTATGCTTTATACCGAATGGTTTGTGCTTGATGCCCTGATTTCCATGGCCATCGTCCTGATTATCGGTTGGGGTGCGATTCGCATCCTGCGTGAAGCCGGCCATATCCTTCTGGAAGGTGTGCCGGTGCACATTGACATCAATGAACTGGTCGGCAAGATGCGCGCTATTGCCGGCGTCAACAACGTTCACCATTTGCATGTCTGGTCGATCTGCTCACATATTACAGCGTTGTCGGCACACATCGACCTTGCACCGGAGTACCGATTGCGTCAGGGTGAGATTATCGGTACGCTCGAAAAGATGCTGTACCAGGATTATCACATAACGCAAACAACGCTTCAGGGAGAGTGTTCAAGTTGCATGACCGGACCGGTCATTCAGCAACTCAGACATCGTTCCCGGGAATCCATCGACACCCACAACCATGATCATGACCACAATACGCACTGAGGAATTATGCATCGCCTGATCAAACCGATTTTCTGGAGCTTTCTTTTCCTGGTCATGTTGCTGGTCATCGACCAGTTTCTTGTGCAGGTCCCTCCTGTTCATCCGGCCCATGCCGCCGCCAGCAATTTCTACCGGGATTTTCGCAGTCGCCTGATCAACCTGGTGTCCAACGAGAAGCAGACCGCACCGAAGTCGATTGAAGCGGTGATAGAGAAGCAGCAGGGCACCCGGGAAACGATGCCACAGAAGATCAAAAAGCCTGGCCAGGAGCAGACCAGGTCTGCAAGTAACCTCCAGGCAGGCAAATCACAGCGCTACCTTTATTCCGACGGCAAGGGTGAGCTGCACTTTACTGATTCGCTTGATGAGGTTCCTGACAAATATCGCGGGCAAGCGCAGCCGATGGGGCAGTAAGACCGAAAGGAGTGAGGAGTGACAAAGCTGAGATGCCGTTGCAACAGATTCAAACTGTTGCAACGCATTCTACACGCAGGGAGAGTTTTTCAATCTAGCTCGTGTCCATCCGGAAACTCCGGTTGGCACGACCGCAGTTTTCGATCTGGAAACGAGCAATTTTTCGCTAGCAGCCTGTCGGACTATACGGGCCGAAGCGAAAATTTGGATGTTTGAGAACAGATTTTAGCTCATTTGCAGGTTCATAGCCGTAGCTATGGACCAAAAAGGAGCTGAAATATGGGCCAAACAGCCGAATTTGCAGCCGGCTCATGG
>JACZKE010000022.1 GCA_014860225.1 Desulfuromonadales bacterium | reverse complement strand
TACTGTGCCGAGGTCAAACAGAAAAATGCCATCAGCTTTTTTGACCGGGGAGCCAAACGCGAGATCGCTTTCATTCCCGAGATTGCCGTCAGGGAATGCTGGGACTGCAAAGAGTGCTTTCCGCTTTGTCCGACTTCAGCGTTGCAGGCCGCATATGTTCTAACCGAAGCCTTGATGACTCCACCGACTCCATCCGGTACATGCGGGGGTTGCAAAAGCTAGCATTCGTCCGGAAACGGGCCTATCCCGCAATCTCTGCTTCCATGCGGCGGAACTTGCAATTGAATCAATGGAAACGAACATTCGAAAAGATAACGTTTACTCTTGATCTGAATGGTTTTATCTATGGCTTCTAAAGAAAAAAGCACGAAAACAACGATCCAATTGGTCGATAAAGCTCTTGAAGTGCTGGAAGTCTTCAGTGAACTCAACGAAGGGGTCAAGATCTCCCGGTTGAGTGAGAGACTGAATATGAACAAGTCTGGCGTCCACCGACTGCTGCAGGTGTTCAAGCAACGTGGCTACCTTGAGCAGAGGCAAAAAAACGGCAAATACTACCTAGGCATGTCCGCTTATATGGTCGGACAGAATATCGTTTCGAACATGGGCTTGTTGAGTACAGCGAGGCCAGTCATGGAGAGGTTGGCCCGGAAGTACAACGAGACAGTTTACCTCGCTTTACCTCGCAATCAGGAGGCGCTGCTGTTCGACGGTATCGATTCCCTGCATGCGGTGAGTGTCATGTCGTTGAAAGGTCGACTTTACCCTCTGGCTGAATGTGCCGCAGGCGACATGCTCCAGGCTTTCAGTACAGCACCCGGTGAGGATGCCCTTTGTAATACAGCTCAGAATGATGCGCGTTTGGCCATGCTGAAACAACAAGGTTACAGCATGGATGTCGACAGGCTGGGTAGCGGAGTTGTCAGCCTGGCGGTACCACTGTTAAACGCCGAGCGATTGGCTGTTGGCAGCCTCTGTTTTGTCGGACCCGATTTTCGGCTCACCGATGAAAAAATCAACGGCAACCTGTTGCTTCCCCTTATTGAAGCCGGGCATGCTATCTCTGCCAAGCTTGGCTATTTCGGTTACCATCTGCCCCAGGTAACCTCCTCTCAAAGATAACGACAATAAATATGCGCATTCGCGCAATGGCCCATCTCCTGATCGCGTTAATCTGCAGTCAATCCTGGCCCACAGAGGAGTCTGAAGGGGGGGCTGAATCAACCTTGCCATGCTGTCTGAAACGTGGCATGATGCCAGGCCTTTTGAGGAATTTATGAGAAGTCTTGATGGTTAAAGACAAGGATTACGTCGCTATATTTCACTCAATTCACCGTGTCCTTAAGGCTGAGAAAATTCTCAAGCAGGCAGGGGTGGATTTTTTGCTGATCCCGGTGCCACGGCAATTGAACTCTGACTGTGGCCTCGCCCTGCGATTTTCTCCCGACGCCAAAGCAGGCCTGCTGGGAACCCTCGCAACTGCAGACCTGTCTCCGGCAGAAATGTTTCAACGCAGCGGTGGCGATTATCTGGAGGTTGTTTTCCAGGACGAAGAGCCAGCGGCTGACTCCTGATAACCCCTGATTTCCCTTGACAAAGTCCGCGAGGGTTCACTAAAGTGCATCTTTTGCCTTCCGGCGACAAATTGACAACCGTATGTTTGATAACCTGACAGAAAAATTTGATGCTGTTTTTAAGCAACTGCGTGGTCGCGGACGCCTGACGGAAGAGAATATCCAGCAGGCTATGCGGGAAGTCCGTCTGGCTCTGCTGGAAGCGGATGTCAACTTCAAGGTTGTTAAGGATTTCGTGGCTGCAGTGCGCGAACGCGCCGTCGGTCATGACGTTCTGGGAAGTTTGACCCCCGGGCAGCAGGTGATCCAGATCGTTCGTGACGAACTGGGCTTGCTGATGGGCGGCAGCGAGGACAATCAGCTTGATCTGGCTGCCCGGCCGCCGGTGGCGATCATGCTCTGTGGTTTGCAGGGCGCTGGCAAGACCACGACCTGCGGCAAACTGGCGCTCAAGCTGCGTCGTGAAAAGCGCAATCCTCTGCTGGTGCCGGCTGATGTCTACCGTCCGGCAGCGATAGAACAGCTGAAAACCCTTGGCCGTCAAATCGGTGTTCCGGTTTTCGACAGTCGGACGGACCAGGATCCGGTGGAGATCTGCCGTCTGGCTCATGAATTTGCCGACCGCCAGGGTTACGATACACTGATACTTGATACCGCCGGCCGTCTGCATATCGACGACACCCTGATGCAGGAACTTGAACGGATCCGTGATTGTGTGGATCCACGTGAGATCCTGCTGGTGGCAGACGCCATGACAGGTCAGGATGCGGTCAATGTGGCCAGCTCATTCAATGAGCGCCTTAATTTGACCGGTGTCGTGCTGACCAAGCTGGATGGTGATGCCCGCGGCGGTGCTGCATTGTCAATCCGTGCGGTTACCGGCAAACCGATCAAGTTCGTAGGCATGGGTGAGAAGCTTGATGCCCTGGAGACGTTCCATCCCGAACGGATGGCCCAGCGGATTCTCGGCATGGGAGATGTCCTCTCCCTGATCGAGAAAGCCGAAGCGGCCATTGGTAAGGATGATGCCGCCAATATGGAAAAGCGTCTCCGTGAGGAGGGCTTTACCCTGGATACCTTTAAAGAGCAGCTCCAGTCGATAAAGAAGATGGGATCAATGGAGTCGATGCTGGCGATGATCCCGGGAGCGGGCAAGGCACTCAAGCAGATGAAGGGGGCACAGCTTCCTGACGACGAGTTGAAAAAGATTGAAGCGATCATCAACTCAATGACACGCAAGGAACGGCAGGACCATAAGATCATCAATGGGTCCCGGCGTTTGCGTATCGCAAACGGCAGCGGTACCAGAGTTCAGGATGTCAACCAACTGCTCAAGCGGTTCACTGAAGCTCAGAAGATGATGAAAAAGATGCAGAAGATGGGTCCCAAAGGTCTACGTGGTATGATGGGGCGCGGTGGTCTGCCGATGTGACGTTTTCCTGGCCCGGTGCCGGGTTGCATGATAAACAGACAAAGACTGACAACACAGGGTTAATCCCTTATTCAAAAAGAGTCTCAAGCTCAGGAGGAAAGAAGTCAATGGCAGTAAAAATCAGGCTGGCCCGTGGCGGCGCCAAGAAAAAACCTTTTTATCAAGTTGTTGTAGCGGACGAGCGCTACCCCCGCGACGGTCGCTTTATCGAAAAATTGGGGCAGTATGATCCGAAGCAGGACCCCCCAATGTTCAATGTCGTTGAAGACCGGACCCTCGAGTGGCTGAACAAAGGTGCTCAGCCGACCGATACGGTTCGTCAACTGCTGCGCAAGCAGGGGATCTGGGCCAAGTTCAAGCAGGCTTAAGACCCTGGGCTTTTGCGGCGCCCGTGACAGGAGAGTCCTGTCGCTTTAAGGATGGACGCCATGAAAGAGCTCATCGAATTCATCGCCAAGGCTCTGGTGGACAACCCGGACGCGATCATCATCAGTGAAGATGAGGACGCCGACGGTACAATTCACGTCAAGCTGGCTGCCGCCCAGGAAGATATGGGGCGTGTTATCGGCAAGCAGGGACGCACGGCCAAGGCCATGCGCACCCTCTTGAATGCAAAAGCGACGCGCGAGAACAAGAGGGCAGTACTGCAGATCCTTGAATGATGGATGTCAAGCCGCATGATCTTCTGGAGGTGGGTGTCGTAATTGGCATTCATGGCCTCCGCGGAGATCTTAAAATCCGCCCGTTGCCGACCGGGGACCTGGCTTTGCCAGGTGCCCGCAAGGTATTCCTGAAGGACAGTAAGGGCCTCCTGGTCCAGTATGAGGCTGTCCGTTCTTCGCAACACAAACAAAATATCCTTTTACGGCTCTCGGGGTTGGATGACTTGTACGCTGTTGAACCACTGGTTGGTGCTTCTGTCTGGATGGCCAAGGAGGATCTGCCGGAACTGGATGATGAGCACTACTACTGGTCTGATCTGGATGGCCTGGAAGTCATCGATCAGCAGAAGGGCGTTCTTGGACGGGTGGTCGGCATGTTTGCCACTCCTGCGCACGACATTCTCGAAGTCGACGGACTTGCAGGTGAAATCCTGATCCCCGCCATTGAACCTTTTCTGGTGCAGGTTGATCGAGATAAAGGTCAACTGCTCGTCAATCTGCCGGAAGGGTTGATTCCTGAGGCAGAGAGTCCTCTTTAAAGATCCCAATGCAATTCGATATCCTGACTCTTTTCCCCACCATGCTCGAGGGCCCGTTAACGGCGAGTATCCTCGGCAAAGCCATCGACAAAGGGCTACTTACCGTCAACCTGCATAATCTGCGCGATTGGGCGGAAGGCAGGCATCTGGTGACTGATGACACCCCTTATGGTGGCGGTGACGGCATGGTCATGAAGGTTGATCCGGTCGCCAGGGCACTGTCCGAACTTAAAGCTGAGCATCCACAATCACGCGTCCTGCTCATGTCTCCCCAGGGTAAAACCTTTCAACAGCCTGATGCCGAACGTTTAAGCCGTGAGTCCGGCCTGATTTTTGTCTGCGGACGTTATGAAGGTTTTGACGAACGGATTCGTTCTCTGGTGGACGAAGAAATTTCGCTGGGCGATTTTGTCCTGACCGGTGGTGAGCTGGCGGCCGCAGTCGTGCTTGATGCCACTGCTCGGCTGGTGCCGGGTGTGCTTGGCTCATCCGGCAGCGCCCAGACCGACAGTTTCAGTGATGGCCTGCTCGAGTACCCGCAATATACCCGTCCGGCTGAATTCAACGGCATGCGTGTTCCTGAGGTGTTGGCCTCGGGTAATCATCAGGCGATCGCCACCTGGCGGAGACACGAGCAATTGCGGCGGACCCTGCAACGTCGCCCGGAACTCCTTGAGACGGCCCCTCTGACGATACAGGACCGTCTCTACCTCGAAAAACTTCGTTCTGAATCAGAAAATCCCTCATCAGAGAATGAGGACCAGTGATATTTCAGCCAATGGCCATCGCACTTGTCCACTACCCGGTTCTTGACCGGCGGGGTGATGTGGTCACCTCTGCCGTCACTAATCTGGATATCCATGACCTGGCCCGCCTGGCGACAACCTATAACCTGTCACGTTATTATCTCGTGACTCCGGCTATGGAGCAGCAGACTCTCGCTTGTCGCATCGTTGAACATTGGCAGAAGGGTGCCGGTGCCAGTTATAATCCCGACCGTTGCCGGGCATTGGATTGTCTGCGGGTGATGAGCAGCCTTGACGATGCGCTTGCCGATTGGCGCACCCTGGTCGGACCGGAAAGTAAGACAGTGCTGACCGGCGCCCGTCACCACGACGGAATCGATTACCCGCAAGCCAGTTCTCTGGCTGCAGAGTCACCGGTCATGTTGGTGTTCGGCACCGGCCATGGTTTGGCCCCGGAAATCTATGCTGCAGATCGACCCTGCCTTAAGCCAGTACGAGCCGGACAGTACAATCATCTGTCTGTGCGTACTGCAGCTGCCGTTGTTATTGACCGCATAATTGGTGAACGCGGTTTGGTCATGCCGCTACCATAAGCTTTTGTCTTGCTGTTTCTGCTATTCAATCACTGATTATACAACTCACTTCTCCTCCCGCAGACCACACCCCTGAGTGCATTTTTCAAGGGATATGATACAATTGCTTAAATTTTAGCCAAGGAGTCTGCGATGAGTAAATATCCCGTTATTTTGAGTCTGGTTATAAGCCTGGCGATGAGTCTGATGGCGTTGCCCTCGCACGCTGTAGAGGTAGCCGTTACGGAAGCCCTGGTTTTTGATATCGAACTCAGCGAAGGCTGGGCCCTGCATCTGGAGCCTCCGGAGGCTCTGGTAAAAGAGAACGCAAGTCACGTTGCTCATGAGCCTGCTGCCGCCAGTGCGACGGCTGGGCAGATTGAAGAGGTTGCCCGCAAGCGCCTGAAAGTCAATGAAGCTTTTGTCTACCATGCTGCGAGTGGTGCGCATCTCGATATCGATTTCAGCTCTCTCGATCCGGGGCAATCGGCACCCAGTGCACGGACCCTGCGCAATTCAGCAGAATATGCTGTCCAGAGCCTGGAGAATGAAGATGATGTTGACGAGGTTGTCTGGGATGTCACTTCTGCAAAAATTAATGGAGTCGATGAAACCTTTGTGCTTTCTGCAGATTATCTGCAGCATGGCCAGCCGATGACCTTCCGCGGCTATATCGGTTACATTGACCAATACTGGTTTTTTCTCTATTTCACCGCGCCAGGAAAAAACCCGGCGGTTTTACAGGAAATGCAGCTGATGCTTGAGCGCGCATCGATCCGCTCCACAGCTCGTTGATGGCGGTCTTTGTCGTTTAGCAACTTCTTCCGGAGGCTTCCATGCCAGCGTAAGCAAACGTGCAGAGCCCTGTTTCAGGATGAAAGTCATTGTCACCAGAGATAAAGATTCCAAGGAAAGATTTCGCTTTTTTGACTTGACTCCTTTCCAGCTTTTAGGGTAAATAAGCGGTTCGCTTATCTGAGGAGGTTAAAACAATGAACTCTGTCAATTACATCGGCATGGAAAATATGAGGAAAGATATCCCCCCGTTCAAAGGTGGGGATACGCTGCGTGTGCATGTGAAGATCACCGAGGGTGACAAGCAGCGCATCCAGGTCTTTCAAGGTGTCTGCATCAAGCGACACAATAATGGTGTCGGTTCTTCCTTCACTGTGCGCAAAGTATCCAACGGCATGGGTGTCGAGAGGGTATTCCCTTTGCACGGACCTTGTGTTGACAAGATCGAAGTCATGATGGTCGGCAAGGTGCGTCGTGCCAAGCTCTATTACCTGCGCAACCTGCAGGGCAAGGCGGCACGTATCAAAGAAGTGCGCCAGCGTTGAAGTAGACATTAAAAGGATTTCAAGCCCCGGCTTTATAAAGCCGGGGCTTTCTTTTTGTTGAATTGCCCTCACGAATCCGCTAATACTGTTGACCACCCTATCAAGGCAACGGTCGATGGAACTCTTTCCCGAAACAGAACAATCCACTCTTTTTTTTGAAGCCATGGCCCGCCGTCGTGGTTATCGGGTTGTTGCCGGCATCGATGAGGCCGGTCGCGGACCGCTGGCCGGTCCGGTTGTCGCCGCAGCAGTGATTCTGCCGGAGAACTTTGAACTTCACGGATTGAACGACTCCAAGCAGCTCTCGGAAAAGAAGCGTAACCAATTTTACCCCTTGATCTATGAACGGGCCCTTGCGGTTGGTGTCGGTGTCAGCCGGGCTGGAGAAATCGATCGGATTAACATTCTGCAGGCAACCTTGCATGGGATGTCCCGTGCCATAGGGCGCCTCGCTTTAAAGCCCGATTTTCTTCTGGTGGACGGCATCACTCCAATCCCGATAGGTATCGAGCAGATGACCTTGAAGAAGGGGGACTCACGCTCGCTCTCCATAGCTGCGGCCTCGGTGGTTGCCAAGGTTGTGCGTGATCGCATCATGGTTGCCTACGATCGGCTCTTCCCTGAATACGGCTTTGCCGGGCACAAAGGCTACGGCAGCCAGCAGCATCGCGATGCTGTTGCCAGATATGGCCCTTGTCTCTGTCATCGCCGTACTTTTGCCGGAGTCAAGGAGCACTGTGAAAGACTATGACTCAGGACCGATTAAGTTTAGGCCGACAGGGTGAAAGCGCCGCTGCTCAATATCTGCAACGCAAAGGGATGAAGATCCTCGAACGCAACCTGCGTACCCCGGTTGGCGAGATTGACCTGATAGTGCGCGATCGTAACATCCTTGCCTTTGTCGAAGTGAAAACCCGGCGAGGAAATGCCTTTGGATCTCCTGGCGAAGCGGTCGGTCCGCATAAACAGAGACAGATTATCCGGGCCGCCAAGTGGTATCTGAACGACTCCCCGCACAAGACGCTACAGCCCCGCTTTGATGTCATAGCCATCACAGTGCGTGGGGAGGATCTGCAGATCGAGCACATCCCCGCTGCATTTGAGTTATAGCCATGGCGAACAAACCTGGAAAGGGCGCGTTCCGATTGCTTTTTGCCATCCTCCCCCTTACAATATAAATCCTTTGTGTCTGCCATGATTTGCCTAACTTTTGAGGAGGTTCAAGGTGACGATGTTACTGCGAGATCTGGGGATGATTCGAGTCGCGGCGGTCTCGCCGGCACTGAAGGTTGCTGATGTTGCCTTTAATCTGGCGGCTATAGAAGAGGCCACCCTGCTGGCTGCCGATCAGGGAGCGCAGTTGGTCGTCTTTCCGGAACTCGCCCTGACCGGCTATTCATGCGGAGATCTTTTCTACCAGCAGAGCCTTCTGGAAGCTGTTCGTGATGGTCTCAAAACGCTGACAACACTGAGTGATCAGACCGGGATGATTCTGATTGTCGGTGCGCCGGTTCGCCAGTCCGGGAGACTCTTCAATGCCGCGATAGTCATGAGCCATGGACGCATCTGTGGCGTGGTGCCGAAGACCTATCTACCGAATACCCAGGAATTCTATGAAGAACGCTGGTTTTCCAGTGCGGCCGATCTGGTTGACGACCAGTTGACCTGGCTGGATGAAACCCCACCGTTTGGGACTGACCTGTTGTTTGATGTCGACGGCATGCCCGACTGCCTGTTCGGTATTGAAATCTGTGAAGACGGCTGGGTTGCCAACCCGCCGAGCGGTGGCATGGCTGTCGCCGGAGCGACCCTTCTGATCAACCTCTCTGCCAGCCCCGAGATCCTCGGCAAATGCAGCTATCGGCGAGCCCTGGTTGAGTCCCAATCCGCCCGTTGCCTGGCCGCCTATGTTTACGCCTCTGCCGGTCCAGGTGAATCGAGCACCGACCTGGTTTTTTCCGGGCATTCTCTGGTCGCGGAAAATGGACAGATCCTGGCTGAAACGCAGCGTTTCCAGTTCACATCGCAGATGGCCATCGCCGATATCGATATCCAGCATCTGGTTCACGAGCGTCTGCGCAACAATAGCTACGCAGCCAGTCAGGCGGACCAGGACTACCTGTTGGTGCCGGTTGAGGTTGCCGAACGCCCGGCCATCAAGCTACTGCGGCCGATTGCCAGGTCCCCCTTTGTCCCGGCTGACGTTGCAGAGCGGCAGGGCCGCTGTGAAGAGATCTTTGCCATTCAGACGACCGGCCTGATGAAGCGCCTGATGCATACCGACAGCCAGAAAGTCGTTCTGGGGATCTCCGGCGGGCTTGATTCAACTTTGGCGCTGCTTGTGACGGTCAAGGCGTTCGACCGGCTCAAGCGGTCACGTGACAACATTGTGGCGATCACCATGCCGGGTTTCGGCACCACCGACAGGACGCGCGGTAATGCCGAGGTCCTCGCCGGAGAACTAGGCGTGAAATTCCGTACGATCAGCATCGACGCTGCCGTTTATCAGCACTTTACAGATATTGGTCAGAATCCCGAAATACACGATATTACCTATGAAAATTCTCAGGCACGCGAACGCACCCAGATTCTGATGGATCTGGCCAATCAGCTTGGCGGGCTCGTGGTCGGTACCGGAGACCTGTCGGAACTGGCCCTTGGCTGGTCAACCTATAACGGCGACCATATGTCGATGTACGGCGTCAATTCATCAGTTCCCAAGACCCTTGTTCGTTACCTGATCGAATGGTGTGCGGAAGCCGAGTTCAGCGGACGGACAGCGGAGGTGCTGCACGATGTTTGTGCAACACCGGTTTCTCCGGAACTGTTGCCGCCGGGTGCGGACGGTGGAATCAGTCAAATAACAGAAGAGCATGTCGGGCCGTATGAATTACACGATTTTTTTCTGTTCCAGGTTGTCCGTAACCAGTTTGCTCCGCGCAAAATTCTCGACTTGGCCTTTCGGGCTTTTGCTGGAGACTATTCACAGGCAGAGATCCTTAAGTGGTTGAAGCTCTTTTATCGGCGTTTCTTTGCCCAGCAATTCAAGCGCTCCTGTCTGCCGGACGGTCCGAAGGTCGGTAGCGTCTCCTTGTCACC
This sequence comes from Desulfuromonadales bacterium, assembly GCA_014860225.1. Classification (GTDB taxonomy): domain Bacteria; phylum Desulfobacterota; class Desulfuromonadia; order Desulfuromonadales; family BM103; genus M0040. The sequence goes on along the minus strand of JACZKE010000022.1, from coordinate 64,790 downwards.
GCGTGGCGACTGGCGCATGCCGAGCGATGCCAGCGCAGCCCTCTGGCTGGCAGAGCTGGAGCTTGTTGCCAGGAAGGGCTCCCGGCCGGTATGACAGAAGAGCAACGCAGAAACGCTACAGGCACCCTTTACGTGGTGGCAACGCCGATCGGCAATCTGGAGGATATCACCTATCGCGCCGTGAGAATCCTCAGCGAAGTTGACCTGGTGGCTGCAGAAGACACCCGGCACAGCCGCAAACTGTTTGCCCGTTTCGACATTCACAAGCCGCTGGTCTCTTATCACAATCACAACGAGCAAGAGCGCCAAAAAGAGCTGGTTCAGCGGTTGCAGGCAGGAGAAGACATTGCCCTGATCAGTGATGCTGGAACGCCCTGTATTGCAGACCCTGGTTATCGGCTGATCGCTGCTTGTCATACCGCCGGGATAACAGTTGTGCCGATACCCGGTCCGTCGGCATTGATTACCGCTTTGAGTGCCGCCGGAGTGAGCACCGAACGCTTCGCTTTTGAAGGATATCTGCCGCAACGCGCCAAGGCCCGTGCCGATCTGCTCCGGCAATTGAACGGCGAACAACGCACTCTGGTTTTTTATGAGGCACCGCATCGTCTGGCAGCGACTTTGGCCGACCTGGCTGATATCATGGGTGTCGAACGTCCCTTGGTGGTCGCCCGCGAGTTGACCAAGCTGTACGAGGAGTTTTTTCACGGGACTGTGGCGGAAGCTTTGATGCGTTTTACTCAGGAGCCGGCAAGAGGGGAGCTGGTGCTGATTATTCCGCCCAGCTCGCAAGGCCCGCAGATGAATGTGCGCGATGCCTTAAGGAAACTGCTGAACGAAAGCGACTTGTCGCGTCGCGAAGCCGTCAAGTTGATTGCCAGGGAATATGGGTTGCCCAGCAGTGATGTGTATCGCGAGAGTCTCAGCCTGACTGGTGAACAAGGTCTTGATGAATGAAAAGACCAGAATTTACTGAAGGAAGTCGTGTGACCGATGTCGAGCCCCGACATATCGGGTCATGGGAGTTGTAGAAAACCCGGCGGAATTTTTTACCTCTCTTTAAAGGAGTAAGCGATGATTGATCTCACGACCAGCTACATGGGTCTGCAACTAAAGAACCCGCTTATCGTTTCGAGCAGCGGATTGACCAAAACCTTGCAAGGGGTAAAAAAATGTGCCGAGGCAGGAGCCGGCGCGATCGTGCTGAAATCCTTGTATGAAGAAGAGATCATGGCTGAGGTGGGTAAATTGACTCAGCAGGCTGGCATAGCAGGCCATACCGAGGCTTTCGAATACCTCCAGGGTTATGGACGGGCACTCGGCACTCGCGATTACCTCCAGTTGCTGCGTGATGCCAAGCAGGCTGTCGATGTGCCTGTCATTGCCAGTATCAACTGTGTTACAGACGAGCGCTGGGGCGAATTTGCCGTTCAGCTGGCTCAAGCCGGCGCTGATGGCCTGGAGATCAATATCGGTTTTCTGCCGAATACCGCAGACTTGACCAGCCTGGACGTTGAAGAACGCTATGAACGCATCCTTTCTGCGGTGAGGACCAGGGTCGAATTGCCTGTGGCCCTGAAGATCGGGCCTTACATCTCATCCTTCGCGCACCTGGCTGACCGACTCGGCAATGACCGGATGGAGGGGCCGCCGTTCACAGTGGGCTGGTGCGGCCCGGGAGAGAGCGAAAAGCACACGACCTGGCAGGGTGCCGACGCTCTGGTGCTCTTCAATCGATTTTACCATTTTGATATTGATGTGGATACGCTGCAATTGGCTGGTGGCAATCCCTACAGTACGGCGGCCGAGCTCCATCTGCCGTTACGTTGGATTTCGCTGCTGGCAGGTCGGCTGAAGTGTGACCTGGCCGCTACCACCGGTGTTCATGACGGCCGGGATGTGGTCAAGCAACTGCTGGCAGGTGCAACAGTGGTGCAGGTCTGTTCCACCCTGTATCGCAACGGTCTCGGCCAGATTGGCCTGATCCTTGATCAGCTTGAGGAGTGGATGCAGGCTCATGGTTTTGCAGGCCTTGAGGATTTCCGCGGCATCCTGAGCCAGGCCCACAGTGACCACCCGAAAGACTATGAGAGACTACAGTACATCAAAGCCCTGGTCGGGGTCGAATGATCAGGCTGCACATTGCAGCCGTTGACTAATGGTCGGTGAGCAAGGCAGGCAATCTATGATTCCTCTCCCTTTTGCGGCATTTCTCGAGAACTCTCCCTGTATCCTCGGCGAGGGAGCAGTCATCGAGCGACTTCGACGCAACAGCGATCTGGAGCTCGACCCTTACCTGGTTAATTCAGCCTTCATCTATGAAGATGCAAAACGCGCGGCACTGGAGACCATCTGTCGACAGTACATGGACATAGGCCGCGCGTTCGATTTGCCGCTCCTCATGTCAACCCCGACCTGGCGGGCGAGCCGGGAGCGGATTGATGCGGCCGGTTATGCCGGTGTCGATGTGAACGGCGATAACGTCAGATTTCTTGATGCACTGCGGAAGAGTTACGCAGACTATGCAGAGAAAATTGTCATCTGTGGTTTGTTGAGTTGCCGCGGCGAGGCCTATAGTCCAGCCGACGCGCTGTCTGTTGACGAAGCACAGAAATTCCACATCTGGCAGGCTGAGAAGTTGGCTGGCGCAGAGACCGATTTTCTCCTCGCCGCCACTCTTCCCGCCTTCAGCGAGGCAAACGGCCTTGCTTTGGCTCTTGCCGCCACCGGTAAGCCGTATCTCCTGAGCTTTGTTGTCCGCCCTGGAGGGACATTGCTGGATGGCACGCCACTGAAAGATGTGATCGTTGCCATCGATGCTACCGTGACACCGAGGCCTTTGGCCTATCTGATTAATTGTACCCATGCCTCTTTTGCAAGGGCAGCGCTGACGCACGTAACCAATTCTTCATCTCTGGTTCGCCAGCGGGTCATCGGGTTACTGGCCAATACTGCGGCATTAAGTCCCGAAGATCTTGACGCCAGCGACAGCCTGGTGGAAGAAAACCCGGAGACCTTCGGCCAGGCAGTCGCCGGGCTGCACCGGGAGCTGGGCCTGAAGATTCTTGGCGGCTGCTGTGGGACCGACAACCGGCATATCCGGTCTTTGGCCGCACAGCTTGCGAAAGAACTTTAAACGCAATCAAGAGCCTGAATCACCGGACACGGCGGAAAGCAGGTTTTTTAAACTTTCTCTGTGACCAGTGCAATGCAAGATCTATTCGGATCGTGTCAACTTGCTTACTGAGTTCCATCACAGCAGTTGCTTCAGCTCAGTGACGAAACGCTCAATTTCCTGGGTGGTGTTGTAGTAATGCAGCGAGGCGCGAAGTAGCGGCGGGTGTCGGCGCCTTGCCGAGCTGATCGGGTTAGCAGAGAAGGGGACGGTTGAGGTGTTGATGTGCCGGAGTGCTAGCTGTTGTTGCAGTTGCTCGGCAGGAAGTTGCTCTGCAAAAAAAGTGACAATGCCGCATTGCTCGACCCCCTGGTCGGCCGTAGTGACTCCGTCGATGTTGGCCAGCTTTTGACGCAGGATGCCGCTGAGCCGCATGATCCGTTCGCTGATGGCTGCGAGTCCCCAGTCCAATGCATAATCGATGGCAACACCGAGGGCGAGTTGGCCGGCACAGCTGCGTTCCCAACTCTCAAAACGCTTTGCGTCCATCCGTAGCTGGTAATGGTCAGTAGAGATCAACTCAGCGGCGTGGTGGTTGAGCTGGTTCGGTTCGAGTTGCTCTATCAGAGCTTTTCGCACGTAGAGTAGGCCTGTGCCGCGCGGTCCGCGCAGAAACTTGCGGCCGGTGCCGCAAAGCAGATCACATCCTGTCTGGTCGACATCGACCGGCAGCTGACCCAGCGCCTGGCAGGCATCCAGCAGGTAGGGGATGCCGGCGGATTTTGCCACTTTGCCGACCAACGCAGCCGGATTGATCATGCCGTCTCCTGAAGGAACCTGGGTCAGGCAGATCAATTTGACCCGGTCGTCGATCAGATTTTCCAGAGCTTTGATGTCAATCTGTCCCGATGCTTCGTCCGCCACCCAGATGACTTCGACTCCTTGACGCTTTACCTGGTGCAGCAGGGCAACCAGGTTGCTGCCGTACTCGGCACTGCCGGCGAGAATTCGGTCGCCGGGCTGGAAATCGAAGGCGTAGAAAGCGGTATTCCAGGCCCGGGTGGCGCTGTCGGAGAAGGCGATTTCTTCCGGAGAGCAGTTCAGCAGCCTCGCGGCGGCAGTGTAGAAGTTATCAAGATCGACGGTGCGACGAGCCATGACTTCATAGCCCCCATACATTTCTTCCTCGTGCAGATATCCGTAGAGAGCGTCGGCGACCGGAATCGGCGGCAGAGAGGCACCGGCGTTATTGAAATGGATCAGCTGCTCGCAGCCGCGGGTCTCGCGGCGGGCTCGCGTTACGTCGAAGGCAGGCATCATCTGGTTCTCTCCCAGATCGTCAACTGCGAGATCGTGTGCTGGTACTTGCGGGCGGTCTCGCGGATTACAAACTCGATATCACGTGGCGCGCCGAGCATGCTGAAGTGAGGGGCGAGCTGTTCCTGCAGCCCCTCCAGGGTGGTGAAGGGCTCACCAGAGCGGCGAATGCCTCCGATCCAGTTCTCTCTTTTGGTAAACTCCTCAAGCCAGGTGTAGGGGGAGGCGATCACCAACAGTCCGCCATGGTTGATCCTCTGGTGAATCGTTGAAAGGAAACGCACCGGATCGTAGAGCCGGTCCAGCAGGTTGGCAGCCAGCACCAGGTCGTAACCTGTAAACTGCGGCTTGAGGTTGTGTGCATCTCCCTGGAAGAACTCGACCTTCGCGCTTGTTTCGCTCAAAGCGAAGTCGCTCAGACGTTTTTCATGGAACGAGACAATCTCCCCCTCTTCCGGAAGCTGGTAATGAATCACGCCCTTCTCCTGCAGCTGGTAAGCGATGCGGATGAAGCGGGCGGAAAAGTCGATTGCCGTAACAACCTCAAAATGTTTTGCCAGTTCGAAGCTGGCGCGGCCGACAGCGCAGCCGAGGTCGAGGGCGCGATACTTCGGCCGATTGCTCATGGCTTCCATGCAGATTATCACCAGCTGAACTGAAAAATTTTTCACGCCGAATTTTTCCGGACCGAAATGTGCGTCGCAGTACTGGGAGACGGCGTCGTCCGTCTCGTACATCGCTTCCGATTCTTCGAGTTCCTGCTCGGCGGCAACGTAGCGAAAACCTGCGTGCTGGAAGAAGTGACGGCGAAAGGCATAACGCGCATCTCGGGTCGCTTCGTTGCCGGTGGAAATCCACGAGCCGCCCTTGATCAGATTGTGCTGGGTGTCGAAGGTCGGGGTGGAGAAGTCGTCGTAATAAGGATGGACCTCGAAGCCGGTGAAGCCGGTTATCGGTGTTTCGGTCCACTGCCAGACGTTGCCGATAAGGTCGTAGAACTCGCCAAAGGCAAAGCGGGTCACCGGGCAGGATGACGCCCAATGCTCCAGATTGATGTTCCCCGGGGCTTTTTTCCAGTAGGGCTGGTCGGGAATCTCGTGCAGGTCGTGCAGACGATACCATTCATCCTCGGTCGGCAGGCGGATCGGCAGACCGGTCTCTTTCGCCTTCCAGTTACAAAACGCCTTGGCTTCGAGGTAGTTGACCTCTACCGGCCAATCCCAGGGCATGGCGATCTCTTGGGCCATGGTGCGGAGGCGGTATTCGGCGCCGTCTTTGATCCAGAACAACGGCTGCCCGGCTTTGCTGAAGTTGACCCAGCGCCAGCCCTCCTCAGTCCAGTATTTTTCCTGCCGGTAACCGTCGGCCGCGACGAATCCCAGGTACTCCTGATTCGACACCAGGTACCTGCTGGCCTGGAAATCTTCTACGTTGAAGTGATGCCGGCCAAACTCATTGTCCCAACCGTAAAGCGGGTGATCCTTTGCTTTGCCGAGAGTCACCTTGCCACCGGCAACCGGCAGCAAGTCGTTCTGCGGTGCCTCACCGGATTCAGTGCAGATCTCCCAGAGTGGCAGCTGGCGCACCTGATCGAGCGGCATGCGGCGGATAATAACAGATGACGTCTCCAGGTGGATGCGCGAGTGCTCGATCCCCATCATGATTGCCCAGAAGGGGTTGTCCCAGTCGACAGGCATCGTCAGCGGCAAGGTTTCGATCACTTTATCAACCAATGCGCGCACCTCGTCACGGTAGCTCTTGACCTCGGCGACCGTCGGCCAGTGATAATTTTCATCGTTAAGGTCGTCCCATGACATCTCGTCAACGCCGATGGCAAACATCGACTCGAAGTGTGGATTGATTCGTTCCTCGATGATTCTGGCGACGATCAGTTTGTTGATGTAAAAAACTGCGGTGTGCCCCAGGTAAAAGATCGGCGGATGGCGCAGCGGCTCGGCGCGCAGGTAGAAAGCGCCGTCACTGGCCAGCGTTTCGTAGAGCTGCTCGTCGAGTTTGTAGGATTGGTGAAAATAATCACGTATTTCAGAGCGCTTCTCTTCCGATGATCCGCTGTTGAGGACAATGGTGCGGGTGCTGCGGAGTTCCATGTTATGCCCCTTCTATTTTGTTGGTCCCTTGAATTCAAGAATCATTATAGCAAAGTAACATAAAATTACTCTTGCACAGGAGATGCTGGAGGTACTGGACGTCATATCACATCAACCCCTGCCCGATATTGTCAGTGACAGTAGTCATGTCCAGACCGTTTTGAGTTCATTATAAAAATATGTTTGCGTATAAATATCTGAAATTATTGATTGATTGAGTTGATCTCAAAAAATCTGCCTGAAATGGAACGCACCTTGCTAATGTCATTGACTACAGAACAAGCAACCTGCTGATCTGACCTGACGCTGTGAACCGGAGTCTCCCTATGTTTTCCATTAAACGACTGTTGAGCCCTGTTAACTTCGTCGCCCAGATCGCCCTTATCAGCTTTCTTGCCTCCCCTGCATTTGCGGATGAACTCTTCTCGTTCAAGCCAGGTTATCTCGCCTTGAATCCGTCCGGTGATGTTGCCGTCTCAGTTGACGGACTCACCGGTACCCTTCTCGATGTAGAAGGCGACCTGGGAATGGATGACAGTGAAGATTACTTCGTTGAAGCTGCCTTGCAATTAGGTGCTTTTCGTCTTTTCGCCGCCTACCTGCCGCTCAGTTTCTCAGGCACCAGCGTTTTGACCAGTGATGTCAGCTTTAACGGTGAAACCTTTGTCCTTGGCAGCCGTGTTGAGAGCGATGTGAATGTTGACATCTACGAAGCCGGCTTGGCGTGGTTCCTGGTCAATATTGACGATATGCCGGTGCGGATTCAATTTGGTCCGGAAATGGCCGTAAAGTACGTTGATGCAAGTGTCGAGCTGCAGGACAACAGCTTTGGTTTGAACGAATCGGAGAGTGTTGGTGTGCCGGTCCCGACCCTTGGGGCACGTGTGCGGGTTTCCGTTGCTGATTATCTGAGCGTGGTTGGACGTGTCGGCTATCTGAAATATGATGGCAACAGTTTTATGGACGTTGATGCCCAGATTGAGTGTTCTCCCCTTCCCTTAGTTGGTCTCTTTGCCGGTTATCGATACCTGGATATCGAAGTTGATGATAATGATGTTTTCATCGACACCTCCTTTGCCGGCCCCTACGCCGGTGCGCTGATTCGCTTCTGATCGTTTGCCTCCTTCAGACCCGAATCCAGGAAAGGGCAGCCATGTGGCTGCCCTTTCCGTTGCGCTTTACTGATCTGGCCGTTTGTCAATGCTGTGGTTTTTAAAGGTCGCTGGTCATAATGAAGGTCGGCTGACGATGGAATGACTCGTACTTGGGGCGCAGTCGCTGGGTATTGTAGTACTTGTCGACATCGACGACCTTCTTGTGGCCGGTGACCACATCGATCGGCACCGTATCGTAGCAGCCGTTGTGCAGGCTGACCAGGCGTCCCGAGGTGTTGGAAAGCACCAGGTCGAACGCCAGGTTGCCAAAGGCCATCGGCACGATTGAGTCCATCGCGTCGGGATCGCCGCAGCGGACCAGATAGCCAAGACGCTGGCTGAGAGCGTTGACCCGTCGGCCGCCGTTAAATTTCGGTGACAGGTCTTTCAACTGTGTAGCCACCTGGTCTCCGATGCCGCCGAGTTTCCTGTGGCCGTACTGATCAGCCTCTTCGTTCTCAAAGAGCATATTGTTGTGATGGGTCATGGTCGCACCCTCGGAGATCAGCACGACCGAGTAGTTGCTCGGGTGTTTGCGTCGGTCGTGGCTGAGCAGATCGCAGAGGTGCTCCATCTCGAAGGGATGCTCCGGAATGACGCACCGGTCGGCGGCCCCGGCCATGGCCGGCAGGATGGCCGAGAAGCCGGCGTAACGGCCGAAGACCTCGAGGACCAGGAAGCGTTCATGGGAACCGGCACAGGTGCGCAGGCGGTGGGTCAGTTCAATGGTCCTGGTGACGCAGGTGGAAAAGCCGATGCAGTAGTCGGTTCCGGGAACGTCGTTGTCCATGGTTTTGGGGATGGCCACCACCTTAACCCCTTCTTCATGCAGCCGCTGGCCGTAGCTGAGGGTGTCGTCTCCGCCGATCGGGATGAGAAAGTCGAGGCCGAGAAAGTCGATGTTTTTCAGAACTTCTGGGGTAACGTCGTTGATCCGGTCGCTGTAGCGTTCGAGCAGGTGCGGCGGGACGTTGGTGTCCGGCAGGTGGCTCGGTCGGGTCCGCGAGGTGTGCAGGAAGGTGCCGCCGGTGCGGCCGGCCCGATTAACAACCTCTACTGTCAGTTCCTGAATGCAGTTACTGTTGTCCGCATGCTCATCGGGGATCAATTCGACCAACCCGGCCCAGCCGCGCCGGATACCCAGCACCCGGTAACCTTCCCGCAAAGCCCGCACGGTTACTGCGCGGATGGCAGGATTGAGCCCGGGGACGTCTCCACCGCCGGTCAGGATGCCAATGGTCTTTTTCGGTTTTGCCATGATTGAATTCTCCTGGAAGGGTATTGTGATTGTGCAGATTGCACGCACAACAATGTTAAACAAACTTTGACTGTTCACAAGCAGGCAGTGAGATTTTCACGGTACTGAATTGTTGATGAAGGGGGAAACTCTAAGTCGAAGTACCTCATGCCAATGATTTGCGGTCCATTGTCTGTCCTGAAGCGCATTAAAAATGTCAGAAGCGAATCCCAAAGCCATCAAACTCCCCCACAAAATCCTGCCACTCCACTTTGACATCCCTGACCTTGGCCGCAGCCGGGCCCTGCCGGCACCACGCAATCGCCGCGTCAACAGCTTGCCGCTCCCCTTCAAAAACCACCTCAACAGAACCATCCGGACAATTCCTCACCCACCCGGTCAATCCAAGGCGAACAGCCGTTTCCTTCGTTGACTGGCGAAAGAACACTCCTTGAACCCGTCCCTGAATGCTGAGCTCCGCTCGCACCTCGCTCATAACGAGACTCCTACCATGCGGGCGAAAGTCGTTTCGTCAATAACCTCAACACCGAGCTTCTCGGCTTTTTCCAGCTTACTACCGGCGTTCTCTCCTGCCAGCACATAGTCGGTCTTCTTGCTCACTGAACCAGAAGCTCGACCTCCTGCCTTTTCAACCAGCTCTTCTGCTTCTTTCCGAGACCAATTCGACAGGGTGCCGGTGATCACAAAGACCTTGCCGGTCAAGGGGCCGTCCTGTTGAATCACAGCCTCTGTCTGTGGCTGTACCCCGGCGCGGTGCAGTTTCTCCAGTAGCATAATTTTCTCGGGGCTGGCGAAATAGTCAACGATTGATTTGGCGACTTTATCGCCGATTTCGTGAATGGCAACCAGCTGATCAACAGAGCACTCTGCCAGTTGGTCGAGCGAGGCAAACCGACGGGCTAGGATCTTGGCGGTATTCTTGCCGACATGGCGAATCCCCAACGCGAAGAGGAGTCTCGAGAGCGGCCTGGTTTTGCTGGCATTTATGGCTGTCAGCAGCTTCTCGGCCAGAGTGTCGCCCATGCGATCCATGGCAAACAGGTCGTCTCTGGTCAGCAGATACAGGTCGGCGACATCTGTGACTTTGCCGCGCTCGATCAGTTGAGCCAGTTGTTTCTCACCGAGACCTTCGATGTCCATGGCATCGCGTGAAACGAAATGTTTGATCCGTTCAATGGTCTGGGCGGGGCAGTACGGGTTGCTGCAGCGCGGCACCACCTCATCCGGATTCCAGTGAACGGGAGTGTTGCATTCCGGACACACCTTTGGCTGCTGAATCGGTTGTTCCTTACCGGTACGCAGCTCCGGAAGAACCTTGACCACGTCCGGGATCACGTCACCGGCGCGTTCGACAATGACATGATCGCCAATGTGCAGATCGAGACGGGTAATCTCATCCCAGTTGTGCAGGCTGGCCCGGGAAACGGTGACGCCACTGACGATGACCGGCTTGAGGTGTGCGACCGGAGTGATGGCACCGGTGCGGCCGACCTGCAGGCCGATGCTTTCGACAATGGTCTGTGCCTGACGCGGCGGGAATTTGAGGGCGATGGCCCAGCGTGGAGAACGGCTGACCGCGCCGAGTTCCTGCTGCAGTGCGGTTTCGTTGACCTTGACGACCACGCCGTCGATTTCAAAGGGCAGGGTGTTGCGGCGTTCCTGGAGCTGACGGTAGACGCTGATGACCTGGTCGGCTCCCAGTACGCAATTCGTCTCTTGCAGGTTGACGGGCAGTCCGAGCCTGTCTAGCAATTGCAATGTTTCGATCTGGCTGGAGGTTTCGATCCCCTGCATGCGGCCGACCCCGTAGCAGAAAATCTTCAGTGGCCGCTTGGCCGTGATTTTTGCGTCGAGCTGACGAAGGCTGCCTGCTGCGGCATTGCGGGGATTGGCAAAGGTCTTGTCGCCGGCACTCTCCTGAGCCCGGTTGAGCGCCTGGAAATCGTCCAGCTCGATAAAGATTTCTCCGCGCACATCGAGCAGCTCCGGAAAGGGTGGGGCGAGAGTGTGGGGAATTTCTGCAATTGTTTTGACATTTTCGGTAATGTCTTCACCGACAAAGCCGTCACCGCGAGTGCTGGCTTTGAGCAGTTTGCCGTCTACGTAGGTCAGTTCAACCGCAACCCCGTCAAGTTTCATTTCGCAGACATACTCGAGCGCTGTGCTTCGGGCCAGAAAATTTTCACGGATGCTGCTGTCAAAATCGCGGAAGTCTTCTGCATTCTTGGCGTTTTTCAGGGAGAGCATCGGTATGGCGTGAATTGATGGTGCGAACTTTTCTGTGGGAAGTGCGCCAACCTTTTGACTGGGTGACTCAGGTGTAACTAACTCTGGAAACGCAGCTTCAATTTCCTGTAGCTCGCGGAACAGGGCGTCATATTCAGCATCGCTGATTTCCGGCTGATCCTGATTATAATAGAGCCTGTTATGGCGATTGATCTCTTCACAGAGCTCGGCGTGGCGTTGTTGAGAGAAAAGATCGATCATTGATGCTGCTCCGGCAGATGGTCAGTGTTGGCACAATATAGCACTGCCGCCGTTGCGTGTGAATGATTTTGAGATTATCTGGTGCCATGTATTCCCGAAAGCAAAATTATTTTTTTAGTTAAAAACATCAAGTTAAACTTTGAGAGCACATTTGAAACGCGAGATACTGTCTTGTTGTGTGGATTCTACAGACGTTTTAATCGCCTAGCTGATTGTGTTTCTTGTTATGGTCAGTTAATATCCATGACATTATGAATCTTCAGGAAACGACAGGTGTTTTGCTCCAATGACCGATGACCAATGGTTACATCTTTTTGGGCTGCTGGTACTCTTTGTGCTGTCAGCCTTTTTCTCCGGTTCGGAAACAGCACTGATGTCGATGGATCGGCTCCGGGTCAAGTACCTCGCCGAGAAAGACCGCCCCGGTGCACGCAAGTTGGCTGAACTACTGGAGCGCCCCGAAAGTCTTCTGAGCGCCATTCTTGTCGGCAACAACGTGGTGAATATTATGGTCTCAGTCTTTGCCACGACGCTCTTTATCGGATTTTTCGGCGAGCGCGGCGAGTTGATGACAATCCTGATTCTGACGCCCATCCTGTTGATCTTTGCTGAAGTCTGCCCGAAAACCTATGCTGCCAATTCTCCGGAGAAGCTTTCCTTCCTGATCCTGCACCCGATCCGCTTTGTCATGTGGGTGCTGCAGCCTGTGACCTGGCTGGTCAGTGGTGTCTCCAGCCTGTTAAACCGTTTGTTGAGTGCCGAAGCGCAGAGGCCACTGATCTCTGAGGATGAGATTCGTTCCATCATCATGCTGGGCGAGAACGCCGGCGTCGTTGCCAAGGAACAGAGGCGTATGCTGCACAGCGTATTCGATCTCTCCGAGATACGGGTGCGTGATGTGATGGTCCCGCGCACTGAGGTGGTCGGTATTGAGGTCGGTGCAGGTTTTGCTGATGTTGTTAAAATGGCTGCTCAATCTCGTCACTCGCGCTTTCCGGTCTACGACGGCGATCTGGATCGTGTGGTCGGCATTATTCATTCCAAAGAAATGCTGAATTATCTCGATCGCCCTGAAGACTTCTCCCTGGCCAGGCTGGCTCATCCACCATATTTTGTGCCGGAGGCCAAGCCGATCGAGGCCTTGTTGCAGGCCTTTCGCCGCAAGCACCTGCATCTTGCCGTTGTTGTTGATGAATACGGTGGAGTAGAGGGGATCTGCACCCTGGAGGATATTGTTGAAGAGATCGTCGGTGAGATTCAGGACGAGTTCGATGAGGACGAAATTCTCGTCACGCCCCTGAGCCCTGATAGCTACCTGATTGATGGCAGTACTACGCTTCGTTATATCAACCGTCGCTTTAACCTGAGACTCTCCGAGGAACACGCCAATACTCTGGCCGGCTTTTTGCTTCACTCACTGGGGAGTATCCCTGAAATCGGTGATGTCTGTGAGGCAGAAGACGTCCGTTTTACGGTGCGTCTTGTCGCAGGTCGGCGTATTGAGAAGATCGAAATGCAAATCCCGAGTTCTCCGGGCTGATGTACAGGTATGAGTCTTGTCCGCAAACCCCGGACGGACAAAGAAGAACCGTTATGGTTAAGGCGATTTCTTAGCTTTCTTTTCTATCTTCTCGAAATACAAAACATTGTCTTTGTTCGACTGCCATCGGATTCCATGAAAGGACTCCAAACGGCTTTATCTAAAACCGATTTTACCCTTCATAAAACGACCTAACCCCTTAAAAAATTGAATTATTTCTTGACACTGCCCCTATCTCCTACTAATATTTGCCCAAGATGTGGTGAATTGTGTAAATTTAGGCCAAAGAGGGCCAAATGGGATTTCAGGGCGTTTATTACAATTCAATCGATGCAAAGGGGCGGGCAAGCATTCCAGCCAGGTTCCGGGAGCAGCTGAAAGAGCTCTTCGAGGCCGATGTCCTGGTCGTTACTCAAGATCGCTGCGGGGTCGTCGCTTATCCTGTCTCCGAATGGGATAACTTCCTCAAAAAATTCGAACAACTTCCGAACGGTCAGTTTCGCGAAGACCTCTACTTCACAACGGTCACCCCGGCAACACACTGTACCTTCGATAAGCAGGGCAGGATTCAGTTGCCACAATCCTTACGCGAATATTGCCAGCTCGATACGGACGGTGTGCGCGACGTTGTTGTCGTTGGCGGCGCCAAGAAAATCCAGATTTTTAACAAAACACGATATCTCGAAATGCTCGCCGAAGCAGAGCAGCGTCAGGCTGAGGATCGGCAGAAGCGTTTCGATCTGGGACTTTAGTTTTGGCTTCGAATGAGTTCAGACATGTGTCGGTGATGGCGGATGAGGTTTTGCGGTTTCTCGATCCACATCGCGGCGGCACATACCTGGATGGAACTCTGGGTGGCGCCGGTCATGCCCGTTTGATTCTTGAAGCGACGTCTCCCGATGGTGTTTTGGTAGGTATGGATCGTGACGCTGAGGCCCTTGCTGCGGCAAAAAACAATTTGGCTGCTTTTGGTGACAGGGCGATTTTGAGACAAGGCAACTTCTCCGAAATGAATACTCATCTCGACCTTCTTGAAATTGATCAGCTCGACGGAATCCTGTTGGATCTGGGTGTTTCCTCCCATCAACTCGACAGCCCGGAGCGCGGTTTTTCGTTTCGTGAGGACGGTCCGCTGGATATGCGCATGAATCCGGCAGCAGGCGTTTCCGCCGCGACAGTGGTTGCAGAAGCCGAAGCCGATGAGCTGCGGCGAATTTTCCGTGATTATGGTGAGGAGCGCTGGGCGGGCAAGATCGCCCGGGCGATCGTAGCGGACAGAGACCAGACCCCTTTTGTGACCACGTTACAGCTGGCCGAACTGGTCTGCCGGGTTGTGCCCGGCGGAAGGGTGCCGCAGCGCATCCATCCGGCAACCCGAATCTTTCAGGCCTTGCGTATTTATGTCAATGGTGAGCTTGAAAGCCTGCGTAGCGGGTTGGATGTCGCATGGCAGAGATTGAAGGTTGGTGGCCGTCTGGTGGTGATCAGTTTTCATTCCCTCGAAGACCGGATTGTCAAGCAAACTTTTCGAGCTCTGGCGGCCGGCTGTAACTGTCCCCCTCGTCTTGCTGTCTGTGCTTGTGGACACCAGCCGAAGGTTCGCATACTGACCCGTAAAGCTGTGCGTGCCACAGAAGACGAAATAAAGATCAACCCACGATCCCGAAGCGCTGTACTGCGGGCCATAGAAAAACTTCCGGAAGAGGATAATCAGGATGTCTGACGCAACTATCAGAGCATTGCCGAAAATTAATGGTTTTTCCCTGCACCGTCCGAATCTTTTGCCGGTGCTCGGGTTTATTGCCCTGCTGTTGGCGGTTTCACTCTTCTTTGTCTGGTCACGTGTTCAAGCGACCGGCCTTGAGTACGAGATCTCTCAATTGGAAAGTCGCTTGCGCGGCGTGCAGCAGGAAACGTCGAATCTACGTCTTGAGGCCGCTAGCCTCAGGAATCCGGAACGAATCGAACGGGTGGCACAAAAAGAGCTGAACCTGCATCTGCCTTCTGCCGAACAGGTGATAACGGTGAATTGATGAAAGAACTGGAGAAAGGTGTCCGTCTTCGCATCCGCCTGATCGGGGCCGTGTTTATCCTCGGTTTTGCGCTGGTTGGGATGCGCGCCTTTGATCTCCAGGTCCTGCAGGAACAACAGTGGGGCGAGCGTGCCGAGCGACAGCATCAGAAAATTATTCCTTTAACGCCTCAGCGCGGAACGATCTTCGACAGTAATGGCGAAGAGCTTGCCGTGAGCGTCGATGTCGATTCAATTTATGTTGAACCCCGTAAACTGGAAGATCGTGCGACGGCCGTTAAAAGGCTGGCCAAAGCCCTTGATCTGTCCACCCAGGAAGTCAGCGCCAAGCTGAAGAGCAACAGCAACTTCGTCTGGTTGAAGCGTCAAGTCACTCCCAGTCAGAGCGCGTCGGTCAAAGTGCTGGCGCTCAACGGCGTCGGGATGATCAAGGAACCGCGCCGATTTTATCCCAATGCCAATATCGCCGGTCATCTGCTCGGTTTCACCGGTCTTGATCCCAAAGGTCTGGAGGGGCTGGAGCTCAAGTACGACAAAACGATTCTGGGCCGCGGTGGTTATCTGGTTATGGAGCGTGATGCTCTTGGTCGCGGTATCGGAACGGGAACACCGCAGGTCCAGGGTGCGACTCATGGTCATGACCTCTATCTGACCATTGATAAGAACCTGCAATATATTGCCGAACGGGAATTGGCTGACGGTCTGCGCAGGACAGAAGCCAAGGCCGGCACGGTCGTCATGCTGGAACCTTCAACCGGCAAGGTCCTGGCCATGGCCAGTTATCCGGAATATAACCCGAACGCCTATACCCGCTACAAGCCTTCCCAATGGCGGAATCGCGCCGTATGCGACAGCTATGAGCCTGGATCAACCTTCAAGATCTTTGTTATGGCAGCGGCTCTTAATGAAGCGGCCATTACCACTACGCAGAAAATCGATTGTGAAAACGGTAAATTCCGGGTCGGTGGCAGGTATATTCACGATCATAAAGGCTACCAGCTACTGACTCCGGCCGAGATTATCAAGTACAGTTCAAATATCGGCTCGGCAAAAATTGGCAAAATGCTGGAACGGGAAACCTTTCATAGCTATATCACGGATTTTGGTTTCGGACAGCAGACCGGTATAGACCTGCCAGGAGAGGTCGTTGGCCTGCTGCGCCCACCGGATAAGTGGTTCGAGGTCGACTTGGCGGCAATCTCTTTCGGCCAGGGTATCAGCGTCACGCCGATACAGTTGGCCGCTGCTGTAGCGTCACTCGCCAACGGCGGCTATCTGATGGAGCCATACGTTGTTGATCGGGTTGTTGACAGCCAGGGGCAAGTGACTCATCAGAATCAGCCGCGCGTGGTTCGCAAGGTGATTGCCCAGGATGTAGCACAGACCGTCACCCGGATGATGGAAATGACTACGGAAGAAGGTGGCACGGCGACCAATGCCAGGGTGCCGGGCTTCAGGGTTGCGGGTAAGACCGGAACGGCACAGAAGGTGGACGCGGTGACGGGTGGATACTCGCAAGATAAGTGGGTCGCCTCCTTTGTCGGCTTTCTCCCTGTTGAAGATCCACGGCTGGTTATGCTGGTTGTCATCGACGAGCCGAAGGTAGGTCACTATGGTGGCCTGACGGCCGCCCCGGTGTTCTCAAGGATTGCTGCTCAAGCGATGCAGTCTCTTAAGGTGGCTCCGAATGAAAAGATTCCGACCGGTGAGACGTTGCCGTCGCTGGAGCAGATTATTGTCGAGACAGAGTCACCAAAACAATTCAGAATTCAGGAACTGGCGACATCCGAAAACTCCGGTGGCCCAATGATGCCTGATTTTGTTGGCCTGAGCTATCGTCAGGTCCTTGAGCTTATGGAAGAAGAGCAATTGAATGTCAGTTTCCGGGGGCGTGGCCGGGTTGTTGAGCAGTCACCGGTTCCCGGTATGGCGATTCCCTATGGTGCGCCGGTATGGGTACGCATGATGCCACCCTCCTGATAAGGCTTTGTCCTTACGGATGATTATGAAACTATCGCAACTCCTGAAAAGCTGCCCGGTGCAACAGGTGCATGGAAACATGGACCTTGACGTGACTGGTCTGCATTATGATTCCCGTCAGATCAGCAAAGGCGATGCTTTCTTTGCTCTGCGCGGGGTTGTCAGCGATGGCCATAATTTCATCTCCAGTGCGATTGCAAACGGTGCCAAGGTCGTATTTACTGAAGAAATTCTGGAGGGCCTGGAGCATGTGACCACGGTTCTGGTCGAAAATACACGACAGGCAATGGCCATGGCAGCGGCTGAATTTTATGGGAACCCGACAAAAGATATGAAGGTCGTCGGCGTGACCGGCACCAACGGCAAGACGACTATCACTTATCTGCTGGAAGCGATTTTGAACCGGGCTGATCTGGCCCCTGCTGTGGTCGGTACGATCAATTACCGTTATGGCACCGACCTGCGTCAGGCGCCGCACACCACTCCGGAATCTCATGACCTGATGAAACAGATTAGCGATTTTCGACATAACGGAGCGCGTTCACTGGTGATGGAAGTTTCCTCGCATGCTCTGCACCAGTGTCGTGTTGATGGCGTGCATTTCCATGTCGGTGTTTTTACTAACCTGACCCCTGAACATCTTGATTATCACCATGATATGGAGCAGTACTTTGCGAGCAAATACCATTTGTTCAAAGAGCTGCTGCCCCGCGACAATGGTCGCGCAGTGATCAATATTGATGATGCTTACGGCCAGCGCCTGGCGGCAATGTTGCCTGATGCCCTGACCTGTGGACGTGATCAGGATGCAGCCGTCCATCCAGAGAATCTCGATGTCTCGTTGAAGGGCATTCGTGGCCGGGTGGTAACGCCGCTCGGAGCAGTCGAAATCGCCAGTCCGCTACTCGGTGATTACAATGTTGAAAACCTGCTTTGTGCTATCGGTGCAGCTGTTGCCCTTGACTTGCCGCTGCAGACGATCGTCGCAGGCCTGGCAGACGCAACCGGTGTTCCGGGTCGCCTAGAACTGATAGAAAATGATCGTGACGCGGTCATCCTGGTCGACTATGCGCATACGGGCGATGCCTTGCGTCGGGTTATCGAAGCGATGAAGCAACTGGCTCCTCAACGTATTCTGACCATTTTCGGTTGCGGCGGCGATCGTGATCGCCACAAACGCCCGGTCATGGCTGAAGTCGCCGCCCGTGGATCCGATATCGCAATTGCAACATCTGATAACCCGCGCACAGAAGACCCTGAGCAGATTCTCAACGATATTCGCTGCGGTCTGATCAAGGTCCACGCGCATGAATGGAGCAAATCTGAAGCGGCCATTGGCAAAGGCACAGGCTACGTCGTCATCCAGGATCGCCGGGAAGCGATTCAGTTCGCGGTCAACATCCTGCGACCTGGCGACCTCTTGCTGATTGCCGGCAAAGGGCACGAGGACTACCAGATTCTCGGCACCAAACGAATCCACTTTGATGATCGTGAAGAGGTGCGTTCGGCTCTACAGGCGGGAGGTCGACTATGATACGCATGGATATGCGCGCAGTTGCAGAAATCACTGGCGGGCACCTGATGCAGAACGGCGCGTCTGTTGAATTTTATGGCATTTCCACGGACAGTCGCACCGTGCAGCCGGGAGATCTGTTTATCCCGCTGCGGGGTGACAATTTCGATGGTCATGATTATCTGACACAGGCAATACAACGTGGCGCTGCAGCCTGTCTCAGTGAAGAAATGATCGGCGGGCTACTGGTACCGGTTGTTAAAGTGAACGACACACTCAAGGCGCTGGGCGATCTTGCCGCAGCCGTGCGGCGCCAGTTCGCCAGTCCGGTCATCGGCATAACCGGCACTTCGGGAAAGACTACCTGCAAGGAAATGCTGGCAGCCATACTTGACCATCTTGGGCCTGGGTTGAAGTCTGCCGGAAACTTCAATAACCTGATTGGAGTGCCGTTGACCCTTTTCGGCTTGCGGCCTGAGCATCGTTGGGCGGTTGTCGAGATGGGGATGAGTGCCCGCGGCGAAATTGCCAGGCTGGCTGAAATCGCCGCGCCGAATATCGGCCTGATTACGAATATCGGAGCCGGTCATCTGGAAAATTTCGAAGGAATCTCCGGAGTGGCCAGGGCTAAAGGGGAACTCTTTATCAGCTTACCTGCTGATGGTGTCGCTCTGATCAATGCCGACGACCCGGAAGTCTGCAGGTTGCCGGTGGCCAATGGAGTCCGCAAAGTCCTCTTCGGCCTCAATGCTGAGGCTGCCATCCGGGCGGACAGAATTACCGCACAAAACGGATCAGTCAGCTTTGATCTGGCAATAGATGGTGCCGTCCAGCGGGTCATGCTGCCCTTACCGGGTCGTCACAATGTTGCCAACGCTCTCGGAGCTGCGGCCGCTGCTACGGTTCTCGGTGTCGGGCTGAAGGAAATCACAGCCGGTCTTGAAGCGTTTAAACCCTGCCCGGGACGTATGGAGCTTCTGGAACTTCCGGAAGACATCGTTGTGCTTGAGGACAGCTACAACGCTAACCCCTTGTCGGTGCATGCCGCACTCGATGCTCTCCACGATCTC
Organism: Desulfuromonadales bacterium; assembly: GCA_014860225.1. Lineage (GTDB taxonomy): Bacteria > Desulfobacterota > Desulfuromonadia > Desulfuromonadales > BM103 > M0040. The sequence continues at coordinate 45,216 of JACZKE010000022.1, read as the reverse complement.
GGCTCACCGGGCAGGCGACTTGCGGTATTGGGGGATATGCTCGAGTTGGGTGCCTCCGCTCCGGAATTGCATTACCAGATTGGCACCATAGCCGCACAACGAGCTGATTGGCTCTTTACTTACGGTACCCTGGCCGGGGAAATTGCCCGCGGGGCCAGAGATGCAGGATTGCCCGATGACAAAGTTTTTGTTGCTAATAGTCATGATGAATTGGCTGCGCGACTTCTTCAAGTACTCCAGGCCGGTGATCGGGTTCTGATCAAAGGGTCGCGAGGCATGCGCATGGAAAAAGTGACTGCCGCTTTGCGTGTTTCAAGGCAGAAGATCGCCGTAAACGGCGACTGACGGGGATTAAACGTGCTTTATCACCTGCTCTATCCGCTTCATACGGAGTTCACGATCTTTTATGTCTTCCGGTTTATTACGTTCCGGACGATTTATGCGGCAATTACCGCTCTTGTTATCAGCTTTCTATTGGGGCCGTGGCTGATCGAAAAGCTTTCTGCGCTGCAGCTGGGGCAAACTATCAGGCGGTTGGGGCCTGAGTCACATTTCAAGAAGGAGGGTACACCGACCATGGGGGGTGCCCTGATTCTTCTTGCCATCGTGCTGCCGACACTGCTCTGGGCCGATCTGACCAATATGTACGTCTGGTTGGTCCTTTTGGTCACCGTCGGTTACGGTGTCATTGGCTTTGTCGATGACCTGCTGAAAATTCGCAAGAAGAACAGCGATGGCCTGTCGCCGCGCAAAAAAATGTTCTGGCAGATGCTGATTGCGTTCGGTGTCGGCATGATACTTATGGTTTATCCTGGATTCCAGTCAACCCTGGCATTCCCTTTTTTAAAAGGTGCTAATCCGGATCTTGGCTGGTTCTATGTGCCATTCGCAATGCTGGTGATTATCGGTGCGAGTAATGCTGTTAATCTTACTGACGGTCTTGATGGTCTGGCGATTGGTCCGGTGATCATTGCAGCTGGCGCTTACCTGATTTTCGCATACGTGGCCGGACATGCAACGCTGTCGAGCTATCTGCAGATAAATAATGTGAAAGGGGCGGGCGAGCTTTCAATCCTGTGCGGTTCCATGATCGGCGCCGGGCTCGGTTTCCTCTGGTTTAATACTTATCCGGCCCAGGTTTTTATGGGTGATGTCGGCAGCCTGTCACTCGGTGGGGCTATCGGCACGATCGCCGTGATTACCAAGCAGGAGATCGTACTGGTGATCGTCGGTGGAATTTTCGTTATGGAAGCACTTTCAGTGATCGTACAGGTAACCTCATTCCGCCTCTACGGTAAACGGATCTTCCGCATGGCTCCAATCCATCATCATTTTGAATTGAAAGGCTGGGCGGAACCGAAAATAATTGTGCGGTTCTGGATTATCAGCATTATTCTGGCCCTGATCGGCCTCTCAACCTTGAAGCTGCGATAAATGAAACAAAATTATCGAGACAAGAAGATCGTTGTTATGGGCGCCGGTTCTACCGGTTGCAGCCTGGCGCGCTTTTTTAAATCCAGGGATGCACGGGTCATCTTGTCCGACCATCGTTCCGCGGCTCTTCTCGCTAATCTCGATGAATTGAAAAAAACTGGCGTTGAGTTGGATATCGGCGGCCACACGCCGGCACTCTTTACAGCGGCGGACCTGATTGTGGTCAGCCCCGGGGTGCCACTTGATATCCCGGTATTGCATGCCTGTCGCGAGCACGGAGTTCCGGTGCTCGGTGAAGTCGAGGTCGCCTGGCGTGAGTTGGACGGAACCATGATTGCCATTACGGGAACCAATGGCAAATCAACGGTAACTACCCTGGTCGGCGAGATGCTGAAAGGCTGGGGAAAGAAGGTTTTCGTCGGTGGTAATCTCGGCACACCGCTGATTGACGCCGTTGACAATGATTATAGCTGGCAGGTTGTCGAATTATCGTCGTTCCAGCTGGAAACGATAGAAGCTTTTCGGCCTCGCTATGCCATGTTGCTCAATATATCTGAAGATCACCTCGATCGGTATCCGGATATGGCCAGCTACATTGCAGCCAAAGCGCGCATTTTCGAGAACCTGCAAGACGGCGACGTGGCGATTCTGAACCATGATGATGCGCTGGCCATGCAGGCGGCAGGGGCAACCCGGGCAAGCAGGATCTGTTTCAGTGGCCAGTCCTTACTGGAAAACGGCATGAGCCTGATCGATGGCAAGATCATCTGGCGTTGGCAGGGGCAAGAAATTCTCTTTCCGGTTGATGAACTTCAGCTCCGAGGTCGGCATAACCAGGAAAATGTTATGGCTGCCATGATTCCACTGCTGTTGGAAGGGTGCCCTGCCGAGGTTGCCTGGATGGCTGCCAAAAGTTTTGCCGGTCTGCCGCACCGAATGGAGTTCCTCGGCGAGCTGCATGGTTCCTGCTGGTACAACGATTCCAAAGGCACCAATATCGGCAGCGTGGTGAAAAGCCTGGATGGGTTGGCAAAGCCGGTGATCCTGATTGCCGGTGGCAAGGATAAGCAGGGTGATCTCTCGGCTCTAATTGAGCCAATTCGCGCCAAGGTTGCCAGTCTGATACTGATCGGTGCCGCAGCAGGGCGCATGGAGAATGTCTTTAAAGGCCTTACTGAAATCTACAGGGCTGCTGATATGCAAGAAGCCGTCAAACTTGCTGCCCGCTTGAGCAGTCCCGGGGGGACGGTGCTGCTTTCACCAGGGTGTTCCAGCTACGATATGTACAAGAACTTCGAAGAGCGCGGGCAGGATTTTGCTAAAGAGTTTCGCGCGCTGAGTCCGCATCGGGGGTGCCGAAATGGAAGTTAGACAAGGGACTGATCGTTCCATGCTGCTTCTGACGGTCTGCTTGACCTGTCTCGGTGTGGTTATGGTTTTTTCATCGTCATCGATCATGGCGGTGCGGGATTACGGCGACAGCCTGTATTTTCTCAAGCGTCAGGGCGTATATGCCCTGCTTGGCTTCGGTGTCATGGCGCTGTTGATGCGGGTTAATCTTGAAATCCTGCGCAAGGCAGCATGGCCGATATTGGCAGTGTGTGCCCTGCTGTTGATAGCGGTTCTGATCCCCGGCATCGGTAAAAAGGTTGGCGGCGCAGCCCGCTGGATCAAAATTGCCGGGATTACATTCCAGCCGGCGGAATTTGTTAAAATCGGCCTGGTGCTCTTCCTGGCACATTCTCTGGCCCGTAAACAGGAGAAAGTGAAGAGCTTCCGTCTCGGTTTTCTGCCATACATGCTGATCCTTACTGTGCTGCTCGTGCTGTTGCTGGCACAGCCGGATCTTGGCAGTGCCCTGACTCTCGGCGTCGTGACGATTGCCATGCTGCTGGTTGCAGGAACCCGTTTGAGCTACCTGGCCAGTATCGGTTTAGTCGCCCTGCCATTTCTTTACTTCATGGTCATGAATGTCGATTACCGCCGCCGGCGAATTCTGGCGTTTCTTAACCCATGGGAAGACCCGAGTAACACTGGTTTCCAGATTATTCAGAGCTGGATTGCCTTCGGCTCGGGCGGTGCGTTTGGCCAAGGTCTTGGTGAGAGCAAACAGAAACTCTTCTTCTTGCCCGAGGCGCACACTGATTTTATCTTTTCCGTGATCGGTGAAGAACTCGGTTTCATCGGCGTGATCGTCATCGCCGCGATGTTCATGCTGCTGGTACTGCGCGGTTTCCGCACGGCGCTCAACGCACCGAACGAATTCGCCTGCTTCCTGGCTTTCGGTATTACCCTGCTGGTAGGTATGGAGGCCTTTGTCAATATGGCTGTGGTCATGGGGATGGTTCCCACCAAAGGGATGGCGTTGCCGTTAATTTCCTACGGGGGGACGAGCCTGGTGACAACCCTGGCAGCTGTCGGCATTCTTTTGAACGTATCACGTCAACTACCGGGAGAGTTGCGATGAGGTTGCTGCTGGCCGGTGGTGGAACCGGCGGACATCTTTTCCCGGCAATTGCGCTGGCTGAACAACTCAAACATGAGGATCCTCAGAGTGAAATTCTCTTTGTGGGCACCGAAAGGGGGCTGGAAGCCCGAATGTTGCCGGAGCTCGGCTGGTCTTTAAAGACGATCGAAATGAGCGGTTGGGCCGGACTTGGTGTCTTTGCCCGCCTTAAAGTTCTCGGTAAACTGATAAGGGGATTTGGACAGTCCAGAGCGATCCTGCGGAAATTTGACCCGGATGTTGTGGTTGGCGTCGGTGGTTATGCATCGGTTCCCGTTCTGTTGGCAGCTAAAACATTGGGCATTCCGTACCTGATCCATGAGCAGAATGCCTGGCCGGGTCTTGCCAACCGTCTGCTCGGTCGTTGGGCAAAAAGAGTCTGCCTGTCCTTTGGTGAGGCTGACCGGGCTTTTTATCAAAGCGCCACAATATTGACCGGCAATCCGGTCCGTGCGGCAATGGAAAATTGCCCGAATCTTCCCGAAGACAAAGTCTGCCTGCTGGTGTTCGGCGGCAGTCAGGGAGCGCGGGCAATAAACCGCGCGGTGGTCGCTGCCTTGCCGTATCTGGATGATTGGCGAGAGAAACTGGAAATCGTCCACCAGTCGGGGCAATCGGATTATGAGGAAATCGTGCGTGCTTACCAGGAAAATGGTTGGCCGAATGTTGACGTTCAGCCATTCATTAAAGATATGGCGCAGGCCTATGCAAAGGCGACCCTGGTCTTGTGCCGAGCCGGGGCAACGACCCTTGCCGAGTTGACTGCCTGTGGCCGTCCGGCTGTTCTTGTGCCATATAAATACGCAGCTGCCGGACATCAGTCAATTAATGCCCAGGCCATGGCTGCCAAGGGAGCCGCCCTGATGATGGAGGAGGCCGACCTGACACCAGAGCGACTGGGCAAGCTGCTCAACGGTTTGCTCCATGATCGAACCAGTCTCCTGTCGATATCTGCTGCGGCAAAAAGATTAGCGCGCCGCGGATCTGCTGCACGGTTGCTGCAGGAATGCCGAACCGTACTTCTGGAAGTGAGGTAAAGAGAAATTATGTACGGCAAGATTCAAAAAATACATTTCGTCGGCATCGGCGGCATCGGCATGAGCGGGATTGCTGAAGTGCTTATTAACCTTGGCTACCAGGTGTCCGGGTCGGACCTCAAGGAGAGTGATATCACCCGGAGGCTGGTTAGTCTGGGCGGCACGATTGCTTATGGTCATCGAACCGAGAATCTTGCTGAAGTGGATGTCGTCGTGACTTCTACGGCAGTCAATCAGAATAATCCTGAAGTCCTGGAAGCCCATCGACGCAAGATCCCGGTCATCCCCCGCGCTGAGATGCTGGCCGAATTGATGCGTATGAAGCATGGCATCGCCATTGCCGGAACCCACGGCAAGACCACCACCACCAGCATGGTGGCGACCGTGCTTTCCCATGGTGGCATTGATCCGACAGTCGTCATTGGCGGCCGGCTTGACTCGATCGGTTCCAACGCCAAATTGGGACAGGGTAAATTCCTGGTAGCCGAAGCCGATGAATCCGATGGGTCGTTCCTTAAGCTGTCGCCGACCATTGCTGTGGTGACCAACGTAGATGAGGACCACCTCGATTACTATAGCGGACTGGATGAAATCCGATCGACCTTTGTCGACTTCATTAACAAGGTTCCTTTCTACGGGCTGGTTGTCCTCTGCCTGGATGATGAGAACCTGCAGGGGATGATTCCCGAAGTCAAGAAGCGCCTGATCACCTATGGTCTGACCAGTCAGGCCGACTTCCAGGCTTCTGACATCCAGCATGATGCCGATCGCACCAATTTTCTTGTGCATTTTCGCGGCGAAGCCCTCGGTCGGCTGAATATCCAAATGCCGGGGCGACACAATGTCCTGAACGCATTGGCTGCTGTTGCTGTCGGCATGGAGCTTGATATGCCGTTTGCCTCGATTGCAGAGGGCTTTCAGGATTTCGGAGGCGTGCAGCGGCGTTTTCAGATCAGAGGTGAAGCTCAGGGGATCATGGTGGTCGATGATTACGGCCATCATCCGGTTGAAATCAAGGCGACTCTGGCTGCGGCCCGTTCTGGTTGGAACCGAAGGGTGATTGCGGTTTTTCAGCCTCACAGGTACAGTCGGACCGAGGCTCTCTTTGATGATTTTACCAAAGCTTTTTACCAGGCCGACCATGTTGCCATGATGGATGTGTACGCCGCTGGCGAAGAGCCGAGGCCTGAAGTCTCAGCGGAAAAGCTTGCAGATGGCCTCAGCGGTCATGGCCACAAATCATGTTGCTACACCGGTGATGCCGAAGCGACGGTAGAGCATCTGCTGGCCATATTGCAGGCGGGTGATATTGTCATCACGCTCGGCGCCGGAAATGTCTGGCAGGTAGGCCAGGAACTGTTGCAACTCCTGAGAGATAAGGCTTGATTGAAAGATTACAAGCTTGAGATGAGAGCTATGGCGAATCGTAATGAACTGAAAAACAACAGGATTGCCGTACTGATGGGAGGCCTCTCTGCCGAACGGGAGATTTCTCTGAAAACCGGCCGGGCTGTTTTGAGCGCATTGCTTGAAAATGGCTGCAACGCGATTCCGATAGATGTCGGTCGTGATCTGCCGGAGCAATTGCGAACAGCTGAAGCCGATCTGGCCTTTATCTGCCTGCATGGCCGCTACGGTGAAGACGGCACGGTCCAGGGGCTGCTTGAAATGATGCAAATCCCTTATACCGGCAGTGGTGTGATGTCATCCAGTGTGGCCATGGACAAGGTGGTTACCAAGCAGATCCTGCTCTATCACGAAATATCAACTCCCGGATTCATGGCCTACCGTGTCGGGGATGACCTGTCCGCATTGTTGAAACGCTGCAGGCATTTTCCTCTGGTCGTCAAGCCGGCTCGTGAAGGTTCAACGATTGGCATCAGTATAGTGCATGACAGGTCTCAGCTCGAAGCTGGCCTTACCGATGCGATGAAGCACGATGACCTGATCCTGATCGAAGATTTTATTCAAGGCGACGAAGTGACTGTCAGTGTCCTGAATGGTGAGCCATTGCCCATTATAAAGATTGTACCGAAAAGTGGTTTTTACGATTACGCATCAAAATACACGCCGGGACAAACCGAATATTTGCTGCCGGCACCTTTAGAACTGGTTCTTTACAACCGTCTGCAGGAAGTCTCCGTGGCCGCCTGCCGGGCGCTCTCCTGCCGGGGAGCTGCCAGGGTCGACTTTATGGTGAGGGAACGAGAGTTCTTCTGCCTTGAAATCAACACCATTCCGGGCATGACAGAAACCAGCCTGCTGCCCAAGGCTGCTGCTGAGGCTGGTATTCCCTTTAACGAGCTGGTGATGCAAATCCTTGAAGATGCGGGATTGAACAAATAGTCAAGCAAGCGGATGAAACGATGCATGACCTGAAGTCCAATAATCAGAAGAAGATTAAGACCAATCGGCGTAAGCAGAAAAAGCAGCCGTACGATTGGAAAAAGCTCTTCAATCGTGTGCTGCGCATCAGCATTGCGTCCGGCAGTGGTTTTCTGCTTGTCAGTGGTGCTCTGTTGACAGCCCAGATGCTGCTCGAATCAGGTTATTTTGGAGTGCAGCAGATCCGCGTGGAAAATCAGGTGAGAGTCAGTGAAGGCGACATCCTCGATGCTTCAGATATCAGGACAGGTGACAGCCTGTTTGATCTCGAACTGTATATGATCGGTCGTAAAATTGAAGAGCATCCATGGATTGCCAGAGCTGATGTGGAACGATCCTTCCCGAATCAGGTGGTGATACGGGTTGTGGAACGGGAGGCCAGGGCCATCATTGATCTGGGTTTTCTCTATTATGTTGATAAAGCAGGAGAGGTTTTCAAGATGCTTGACGCGGGCGACCAGCTCGATTATCCGGTGATTACCGGAATTGATCGTCAGTATTTACTCGATAACCCGGCCCAGACCCAGGGTTGCTTGAACCTGGCTCTGCTGCTTATGGATGAGCTGAGCAACCGAACGCTCTTTAACCTTGATGACATTTCAGAAATCCATTACGACCAGCAGGAGGGGCTGATTCTGCATACCCGCATTGGCGGAGTCCCCGTACATATGGGCAAGCTGGATTTTGATGCCAAGCTCGACCGCCTGGAGAAGATTTACATTGATCTGGAACCGCGCTTAATGGCGCTCAGGTATATTGACTTAAACGTGACCGATCGCGTTATCGTGATGGTGGATGCGAAACGTACGGTTGGCAGAGGTTAGCTTTGAAGAAGGGGAAGGGGAGAGACATGAGCAATAAACGGGAAAATCTGGTGGTCGGACTCGACATCGGCACAACCAAGATCTGTGCGATTGTCGGGGCGATAACCGATGAGGGCCTCGATATCGTGGGCATCGGTACGAGTGCCTCGCGCGGCCTGCGCAAGGGAGTGGTCATCAACATCGAGAGCACTGTCAATGCGATTCGCAAGGCACTCCAGGAAGCTGAGTTGATGGCTGGTTGTGAAATCAAGTCGGTCTTTGCCGGAATTGCCGGAGGGCATATCAAGGGGATCAATTCCCAGGGTGTGATAGCCATCAAGAATCGTGAAGTTACCAACGAAGATGTGCGTCGCGTGATTGACGCCGCCAAGGCCCTGGCGATTCCGATGGACCGGGAAGTGATACACATCCTGCCCCAGGAATTCATCATTGATGACCAGGATGGCATAAAGGAACCGCTGGGAATGAGTGGCGTCCGCCTGGAAGCCCGGGTGCATATCGTCACCGGCGCAGTAGCCAGTGCACAGAACATCATTAAAAGTTGCAACAAGGCCGGTGTGGATGTAGGAGATATTGTCCTTGAGCAATTGGCCTCGGCGGAAGCCGTGCTGACCTCCGATGAAAAAGACCTCGGCGTTGCCCTGATTGATATTGGCGGCGGTACGACGGATATTGCCATCTTTGTCGATGGGGCGATCAAACACACTTCGGTTCTGTCGCTTGGCGGCAACCATCTGACCAACGACATTGCTGTCGGTTTGCGGACACCGACGGCAGAGGCCGAGAAGATCAAGCAGGCCTCAGGGTGCTGCCTCTCCTCGATGGTCGGTAAAGACGAAACGATTGAAGTCCCCTCTGTCGGTGGCCGTGAACCGCGCATCCTGTCGCGTCAGTTGCTGGCCGAGATCCTCGAACCACGGGTCGAGGAAATTTTCACCCTGGTTAATCGGGAAATTGTCAAGAGTGGTTATGAGGACCTGATCGCATCCGGAGTGGTTATTACCGGCGGTTCGGCGATTCTGCCAGGGATGCCGGAATTGGCTGAACAGATTTTCGATCTGCCGGTGCGGCGTGGCAAACCCATCGATATCGGCGGTCTGACCGATGTTGTTAATTCACCTGTTTATGCGACCGGTGTGGGTCTGGTGAAATATGGCAGCCGCAACATGCAGACCCGCAATTTTGTGATCGGCCAGGAAAATCTGTTCGATCGTGTGGCGCGACGCATGAAAGAATGGTTCGGAGAATTTTTCTAAAAAGCTGAAGTAAGGCACAAGGTCTGTAATTTAAACCGACCGGCGCAACGGAGAAGCAATGGTCACAACAATGGTGGAGGGAGTCTTATGTTTGAATTTGACGAGAACGTTGATCAGGTAGCAAAAATCAAGGTCATTGGTGTTGGTGGTGGCGGTAGTAATGCCGTTAATACGATGATTGTCGCCCGCATTGATGGCGTGGAGTTCATGGTGGCCAATACCGATGCTCAGGCGCTACGGGCTAACCAGGCGGCGCTGCGCATTCAGCTTGGCCCCAAGTTGACCAAGGGCCTCGGCGCCGGAGCCAACCCCGAAGTCGGACGCGAAGCGGCTGAAGAGGATCGATCTCGACTTAAGGATCTGCTGCAGGGCGCGGATATGGTCTTCATTGCCGCTGGTCTCGGCGGTGGTACCGGCACCGGTGCTGCTCCAATCATTGCCGAAGTTGCCAGAGAGGTTGGTGCACTGACCATCGCAGTCGTCACCAAGCCGTTCGCTTTCGAAGGTAAACAGCGCATGGCCAAAGCAATGCAGGGCGTTGAAGAGCTGAAACAGGTGGTTGATTCACTGATTCTGATTCCTAATGATCGTCTCACAGGGCTTGCCGACAAGAAGATGGGCATCCTCGACGCCTTTAAACCGGCAGACGATGTCTTGCGTCATGCTATACAGGGGATCTCGGACCTGATCACCACCCACGGTATGATCAATGTCGACTTCGCCGACGTCAAGGCGGCGATGAGCGAACGCGGTATGGCCATGATGGGTATCGGTATCAGTGAAGGTGAAAACCGGGCCGTGGCTGCCGCTCAACAAGCAATCAGCAGCCCGCTGCTGGAAGATATCGATATCTCCGGTGCCAAGGGTGTGCTGGTCAACGTGACCGGGTCCTCAAGTATGACCATGGACGATTATCAGGCTGTGGCCAACATTATTCACGATAAAGTCCACGAAGACGCCAATATCTTCATCGGTTTGGTTATCAACGAAGAGATGGGCGAAAAAATCCAGGTGACGGCGATTGCCACGGGTTTCGGCTGCAGCTTCGAAACCGGCCAGCGGCCTGGCGCGGCATTGGGTCGACCGAACATACCGAATCCTAACAAAATTGATCGTGATATTCCGGCTTTCATTCGCAATCAGAATCAGGGCAAACCCCGCGCCGGCTTGCGTATTGGCGCCTACAATGAAGATGAAGAATATGATATCCCGACGTTTTTGCGTAAACGCGTCGATTGAAAAAAACCAATTGCTGACGGTGCAATCATCAGGGTCCCGTCAGCCAAATGCTGGAATTCAATTCTATGCTTGTCAAAGAGTGGCCAACCGTGCCGGTTCTCCGCCCGGCGTCTACGGTTTGCTCTAGAGCTCTGCGCTTGCCTGTGATGTGACTCCCTCAACTCCCTTGGACCGCCTTGCGCGGTCCTTTTTTTTGTTTGTCCGAAAGCCCCGGGATAGAAGCGTTGCCCAGATGGGTATGCGCAACCTGAAAACATTGTATCCGATCTCTCAGAGGACCCGACCATTAACGAATATGAACTGTAAATGCACCAGGATTTGCATTTGACTTGACCTGAGGCCTATTGTAGAAGATGTGAACATTAAAGTACAAAAGTGTAAACTGGCGAACCTGGAGAAAACAAATGGTCCTGTCTAAAGATCTTCTTGAAATTCTGGTCTGTCCACAATGCAAGGGTGAAATTGTCCCTGATGACAATCATGATAAGCTGCTCTGCCACGCCTGCAAATTGGCTTACCCGGTGCGTGACGGGATTCCCGTTATGCTGGTTGATGAAGCCCTGCCATTCTCCAGAACTCCTGCGCAAACTGCGGCAGATAGAGCAACCCGTTGAACTGTGTCGACATCCTGAAAACGTTGCATACCTGTGGCCGAAGCTCAACTTTTTGAAGAATTCATTTAACCTGATCCAGTCTTGTCGAATTGTTGCGACGGTTTGCAGAGATGGATTGAAATCTCGCATCTCTTCACCGTAAACTGCGGCCGATGTCACGTCACCTGATCGAAAAATATCGTCAACGTTTCGAGCTGGAAACAGGCTTGACTGCCAACCCCTGGGGGGGACGTCTGAGTGTTGCCCTGGTGTATCCGAACACCTACCATCAGGGAATGAGCAACCTCGGCCTGCAGACCGTCTATCAAATGCTCAACACCCGTGATGAGACCCTCTGCGAACGTTTCTTTCTCCCCGATCCCGAGGACCTCGACGAACATCGCCGTACCGGTTTTCCATTGGTTTCTGTCGAATCACAGCGCCCGCTTGGCGATTTTGACCTGATTGCTTTCTCCATCTCCTTTGAAAATGACTACCTGAATCTGCCGATTCTTTTTGAACTCGGTCGTCTGCCGCTCTGGCGTGTGGAACGCGGTGAGCACCAACCACTTGTGCTCTGTGGCGGCGTCTGTGCCTTCCTCAATCCTGAACCGCTGGCTGACATCATGGATCTGTTTGCGGTTGGTGAAGCCGAAGTTATCCTGCCGCCACTGTTGGAAAGCTTGCTGGCCCGGGATGCGGGTGACCGTAAACAACTTTTGAGCCATCTTTCGCAATTGCCGGGAGTCTACCAGCCGGGCGGCTATACCATCAGTTACGGGGAGACCGGCGAGTTGCAGGCCATGATGCCGGCAGAGAATCTGCCTGAGCACGTCAAGCGCCAGTGGCAGAGTCATCTCGATGACAGTCAGAGCCGTACCTGCGTGGCGACGCCGGATACGGAATTCGGCAGCATGCACCTGGTCGAGGTTTCCCGTGGTTGTCCACGGGCCTGTCGTTTTTGTGCAGCCGGGTTTATCTATCGGCCGTTTCGCGAGCATTCACTTGGCCATCTGCGACACGAGATTCTCGAGGAACAGCATGAGGTCGGCAGGGTCGGCCTGGTGGCGGCTGCTGTCTCGGATTATAGCGAACTGGCTGAAATCGGCCGTGCAATTCTCGATCATGGTGGCGAGGTGTCGGTCTCAAGTGTTCGCATTGATGCAATCACGATCGATCAGGTACGCGTGCTCGCCGATGCGGGGCACAAGACCCTGGCCCTGGCCCCGGAGGCCGGTAGCCAGAAGATGCGCGATGTGATTAACAAGGGGATTGATGAAACGCAGATTCTGGCGGCCGTCAAGCTGCTGGCGGAGGGCGGCATCCCGAACCTCAAGCTTTATTTCATGATCGGGTTACCGACAGAATCAGAGGCTGACATTATCGCGATTGCAGACCTGACGGTGAAAATACGTCAAATCTGGGAGGCGATCGGCAAGCAGCGCGGCCGGCTCGGTCGTCTGCATCTTTCTGTGAACCCTTTTGTGCCCAAGCCCTGGACGCCGCTGCAGTGGGCGCCCATGGAGCAGCGCGGACAGCTTGAAAAGAAATATCGACTCTTGCAGAAGCGGCTGCGGCCATTACCTAATGTCGATCTGAATTTTGAGTCATTGCGCCAGGCCGAAATCCAGGGTCTGCTCGCGCGCGGTGATCGTCGCGTAGGCAGGCTCTTGCCGTTGCTTGCCGGGGGCTCAAGTCTGAAGGCGGCTTGTCGCCAAGTCGGCCTCGATCCAGCTTTCTATCTTCATCGAGAACGGGGAATGGACGAACTCTTTCCCTGGGATATCATCGAACAGGGTGTCCAACGGGGACACCTGCGTAAGGAATATGAGGAGGCACTAGCGGCCAGACCGGGGCATGTCTGTCACCCGGGCTGTCGACGTTGTGGACTGGTCTGTTGACCTTACCGTCATCATCACAACTTTTCTTTAAGCCGGCAAACAAGAAACCCTGTGAACTGCCGCAAACGGCTACTCTCCTGTTTATATGTTAACGGTTTATCCTGGCTATATATTGGCTTGACTTAACCGTGCTCCTGTAGTAGCTTGGCCTCACAAAAAGTATGACACTCTGTTGCGCCCTTTGGGCCACAGAGCTTTAGCCCCGGCCTTCCCCTCCAGGAACCGGGGCATTTTTTATTACTCTCTGGATCGGTTGATTCAGAAAGCCTGAAAGGGATTAAGAAACATCCAGGATGACACACCGATTGTTCCTCGGTTATACTGACGACATCTTCCGGACAGTAATACTCACTGGAGACAAGAGCCTGATAACAAATCGTTGCAAAGGAGAACCAGGATGACTGAAGCAAGCCTGCTTCTTGAAAAAGATGGCGCTCTGGCAATCATTACTTTTAATAATCCCAAAGCACTCAATGCCCTGACGGTGGCCACCTTCTGCCGCTTGGAAGAACTGCTCGATCAACTGGAGCAGGATACGGATATCCGCGTGGTGATACTCACCGGTGCCGGTGAAAAGGCTTTTATCGCCGGCGGTGATATCAGTCATCTCGGCACCCTTGACGCTGATGGCGCTCGTGAGTTCGCCCTGCTGGCACAGCGTGTGATTGATCGTATAGAAGCATTTCCCAAGCCGGTCATTGCGGCCATCAACGGCTACGCGCTCGGTGGCGGCTGCGAGCTGGCTATGGGATGTGATATACGCATCGCCTCAGATTCAGCGAGGTTCGGACAACCTGAAGTAAAGCTCGGCATTATACCCGGCTTTGCCGGGACCCAGCGCCTGGCGCGCTTGGTCGGCAAAGGGCGGGCCAAGGAACTGGTCTTTACCGGTGAAATGATTGACGCCGAGGAAGCTTGCCGCATCGGCCTGGTTAACCGCGTCGTGACCGGGGACCGCTTGATGGAAGAAGCACGCGCCCTGGCGTTGAAGATGTGTGACAAAAGCGCTTCGGCAATCAGGTTTGCCAAGGATGCGATTGATAACGGCCTGGAAATGGACTTTGCGCGCGGGGCACGTTACGAGGCAGATCTTTTTGCACTTTGCTTCACGACGGCAGACTGTAAGGAGGGGATCAGTGCCTTCCTGGAGAAGCGTCTTGCCAGGTTCTGAGTTGCAACGTAAGAATTCCAGCCTCCGGTTGCTGCGGGGCATGCTTCTGGTTCTGCTTTTTGCCCTTCCAGGCAGTGTGCTGGCGCAACAGGACCCAGGTCTCCCCGATCAGTTCGGGATTCTCAGTGTGCAGGTCGAGAACGATATGTGGGGAAGCGGCAATGACCAACATTATACCCACGGAACCCGTATCTCATATCTGTCCAGCGAAGAATCCCCGGCCTGGCTGGTGCGGGCAGCAGGCATGGTGCCGGTATTCAGTCGGCAGGGACATCTGCGCACCAGCTACGCCGTCGGACAGAGCATATTTACTCCTGAAGACATCACTCGCAAGGACCTTATCGTGGATGATCGTCCTTATGCAGGATGGCTTTATGGTGCAATCGGCTTGATTTCCGATCATCGCGTGCGCGACGGCAGTCTGCGTTCAGGGCGACTTGATTCCCTCGAGCTGAACCTTGGTGTCGTTGGCCCGTCATCTTTAGCAGAAGACACACAGTCGATTGTCCACAAAATCGTCGGTGCCCCAGAGCCGAACGGTTGGAGTCATCAACTGCACGACGAATTTGGTATCATGCTGGTTTACGACCGCCAGTGGCAGGCTCAATACGTCTCCGAAGTCTATGGAATGGGGGTTGATCTGACGCCTAATGTCGGCGGCACTCTCGGCAATGTTATGACCAGCATCTCCGGTGGCATCACCCTGCGCGTCGGTCGCGATCTGCCGAGCGATTACGGTCCGCCTTCAATCCGTCCGAGCCTGCCCGGTTCGGGGTTTTACAATCCGACCCGTGACTTTGGCTGGTATCTGTTTGCCGGGGTAGGGGGACGTTATGTCCTGCACAGTATCTTTCTCGATGGCAATACCTTTAAAAGCAGCCATAGTGTTGATCGTGAACCCTGGGTCGGTGATATCCAGACCGGCCTGGTCTTGACCTGGGGGGGTGTTCGTCTGAGTTTTACCAATATTTTTCGCAGCGACGAATTTGCAGAGCAGAAATCCCCTACCGAGTTCGGTTCGATCAGCCTGTCGTTTCGTCTTTAACGCTCGGAGCAGCAGCCAAAAAAATGTTAACGCAGAGACGTAAAAGTGTGATGAAAACTGCTCAAAGGTGTCCTTCCCCCAAGCACTGTATCTGTGCCCGGGTGTCTCCACGTTAGCAAACCTTGGTTTCCGGTTGATCTTCTTTTGCTGTAGACAAGTTCCCTTACCCTCGGAGACGTCCCGGACGGTTAAAGCGTTGCAAATGAGCATGTTGCCCGTCGGGCACTGCTCACGATTCTCCTGTGAATAATCCAGAGTGTTTCTCCTTATGGCGTTTATTAAATCCCTGTTACAGCAACTGATTGAGATCTTCAAGCGTTATTCAGGCCTGATGGCGGTGATCGGGTTTGCCTCCGGTGTCGCCAGCTTTCTGCTGGTCGAGGGGCGTGAAACTTACGCTCAGCTGTTTGCGATGCTGATGCTGGTGAGCTGGGTCTGGCTGGTGCTGGAGAACTGGTTGCGTGCCGGACTCCTGCGGCGCTTCGGCTTTGATATGCCTCCGGCCATGATGCGTTTCGCCACCCAGATGGTGCAGCAGGAAAGTCTGTTTTTCGCCCTGCCGTTTTTTCTTGTCGCAACCAACTGGGGCCAGGGCCAGGCGATATTCACCAGCTTATTGCTGCTGTGCGCGCTGATATCCGTGATCGACCCCATCTACTACAAGCAACTCGCTCCACGTCGCTCACTATTTATCGTCTTCCATGCGCTGTCGCTGTTTGCGGTCATGCTGGTGGTATTGCCACTGATACTGCATCTCACTACCGGCGAAAGCCTGGCGCTTGCGTTAGTGATGGCGCTGCTGTTCAGCTTGCCCAGCCTGGGCCAGTTGTTGCCGAACGGACGCTGGTGGCGGCTGCCATTGCTGGTCCTGATGCTGATAATAATTGCGATGGGCCTCTGGCAGGTTCGCAGCTGGGTCCCTCCGGCCAATCTGCGGCTCATCGGGATTACTTTGTCACAACAGATCGATCATGAGCAGCGTACTCCAGGTGCCAGCCTTAGACAAATTTATGCAGCGGCCCTAAAACAGGAAGGGCTGTATGCCTGGACCGCTGTACGCGCACCTCGTGGATTGCGTGAACAGATCCATCACGTCTGGCTGCACAATGGCGTCGAGGTGGATCGCATCACCCTCGACATTCGCGGCGGGCGCGACGAGGGTTACCGCGCCTGGACCCACAAGCTCAACTTTCCGAATGACTCGGTCGGCCGTTGGCAAGTGCGCGTGGTCACCGATTCCGGGCAGCTCATCGGCTTGACCCGTTTCACCGTAAGCGATGACATTGGAATCGATCCTGGGCCAGAACCACTACCGCAAGCGGCGGAGAATGCGCTATAGTGTCCTGAGCCAGTCTGCTGCGATCTGAGAAAGTGATAGCTTTTAAAACCAGAACCGGCTATTGAAGTCACCACGCATTACCAACCTTTTCCTAAGGACACTGCCGATGAACCGAATTTCCCCCTTGCTGCTCCTGCTTTTGCTTTTCCCCCTCTTCGCCGCTTGCGAACGTTCTCCGGGAGCTCTGCCCGAAGGAGCGGTCATCCTTGCCTTCGGCGACAGCATTACAGCCGGCACCGGTGCCAGTGAAAGCGAAGCGTACCCTGCTGTGCTAGAGCGCCTTGTCGGGCGCAAGGTGGTCAACGCCGGGGTATCCGGAGAGACCACTGCAGAAGGACTCGCACGGCTGCCCCGAGTGCTGGCCGAGGTACAACCCCATTTGGTGATCCTTTGCCACGGTGGCGAAGACATGATCCAGGGACTTGATGCAGGAGAGCTCGTCGCCAACTTCAAAACAATGATCCAGCTCATCGGGGAAGCCGATGCCGAGGTCTTTCTGATCGCCGTTCCCCCACCGGCACCTTACTTCCAGCCGGCCTCTTTTTATAACCAGATTGCCCGCGATATGAAGGTTTCCATCGAGGTAAACACCCTGAGCAACATCCTTTCCAGCAATGAGACGAGGAGCGAAAGCATTTATCCCAATGCCGAAGGGTACGCCGCCCTGGCCAAAGCGATTTCCAAACGATTGAAAACCATCCAGCGTTGAGGTCGCAGCAGTAAACTGTTTCAGACCAAGCGGGCTGGCTGGCAATGAACGGGTTTGAGTGCCCTAAATTTCAATGCAATTCTGCCTGCTGAGGCTTCATTTATTACCGATTGAGCTTACGGGCGATCTCGGCCACATGCTGTCCCTGGAAGCGGGCAATCGCCAGTTCATTCTCACTGGGTTGGCGCGAACCATCGCTACCGGCCAGAGTTGATGCACCGTAAGGTGTCCCACCACTGATCTCATCCATCTTCATCAGGCGCGCCTCGGAGTAGGGAACCCCGACAATAACCATCCCCTGGTGCAGCAAGGTGGTGTGAAAACTGGTAATGGTTGTCTCCTGGCCACCATGCTGGGTGGCCGTTGAGGTGAAGACGCTGCCGACCTTGCCGACCAGTGCCCCCGACATCCAGAGGCCGCCGGTCTGATCGAGAAAGTTGCGCATCTGTGCACACATGTTGCCGAAACGGGTGGGGGTGCCGAATATGACAGCATCGGCTGCAGCAAGATCGTCGACTACGGCAAAGGGAATTTCTGCGAATTCTGCTCTTGCAGCTTTGGCGCCGCTTTTCTCCAGGACCTCTTCAGGAACCAGTTCCGGGACCTGCAGGAGTTTCACTTCAGCTCCGGAAACCTGACGCGCCCCCTCTGCCACCGCTTCGGCCATTTTGTAGACATGTCCGTACATACTGTAAAAAATCACATGAATCCTGGTTGTCATAATCTCACTCCTTTGTCACGATAAAGTCTTGCTGTGATCCTGCTGATTTGTGCCGGTTGTGCCGCATCACAACGCAAGTCTATCAGGCCTGCCAGTTTTGCAAGTCATCATCCTGATAAAAGCGCTGCGTTGAACTCAGGCGATCCGCGAGGCAACATGACTAAAAGTTGGTACAATAACTGTAAGTTCTGAGAGCTTCCAGGAGTAGATCATGATTAAAAATAGCCGTCGGACTCGCTATGTCATTATGGCGTTCCTTGCGCTTTCCGCGTTGTTCGGTTGGTTACTGGTGCGCCCTTACCTGGGACAAACCAATCTTAAGACACTCACCAGCACGGCCGGGATCAGCACAGTCAAGGTACCTCCAGGTTTTCGTATCGAGTTATTTGCAAGCGGTCTGCAAGATCCGCGCTTTATTTCTTTCGGCCCGGACGGCGCCCTTTACGTTGCCGAACGCGGCGCCAATCGCATCGTGGCCCTGGTTGACCGCAATCGAGACGGCAGCGTCGATCAGCAGACGACCTTTGCCGAGAACTTGCAGCGTCCGCACAGTCTGGCCTTTTACCAGAACGCCTGGTTTGTCGGCGTTCCCAGCGGGATCGTTCGCCTCAGAGACAGGGATGGCGATGGGTTGGCTGAAGAGCGCCAGGTGTTGATCGACGATTATCCCACAGGCGGCCACAACACGCGCACTGTGGCATTCCTGCCGGACGGGCGTATGGTGGTTTCGATCGGTTCGAGTTGTAACGTCTGCGATGAGAGTGATCCACGCCGCGCTGCCGTGATGATTTATGACGGCCCTCAAGCCACGGGCGAGAGGGTTTTCGCCCGTGGCTTGCGCAACGCAGTCGGTCTGGCTGTCCATCCTGACACCGGTGAACTTTGGGCCACCAACAATGGCCGGGACATGCTCGGTGACGACCAGCCACCGGATGACCTCTATGTCGTCCGCGACGGGTTGGATTATGGCTGGCCACGTTGCCATAGCGGCACCATCGAGGACCCGGATTTCGGTGGACCCGGAGCCTGCCGCGGCATCGTCAAGCCCGTCGTCAGTATTCAGGCTCATTCAGCGCCGCTTGGTCTGGTCTTCTATACCGGCAAAAGCTTTCCCGCCGAGTATCACGGCGACTTGTTCATTGCCTACCACGGCTCGTGGAACCGTAGCGTACCAACCGGTTACAAGGTGGTGCGATTGCCCCTGGATGGCAGTGAACCGCGCGGGGAGCTGCAGGATTTTGCTACAGGTTGGCTGGATAAAACGACCGGGCAAGCGAGCGGGAGGCCGGTGGGGCTGGCGGTCGGTCCGGACGGTGCCTTGTATGTCAGCGACGACAAAGCCGGCATGATTTACCGCATCAGTTATTCGGGCGCATGACATAGACATGCCGCGAGTAAACGGATCGAACACTGTAAATATTCAGATCCCTAACGCAACGGCATGGCATGTGGTCTGCAGCCATTGCCTGCGTCCAACGTTGTCACTTAACTTCCCGCAAGCAACAGCTGCAGTCCACATGCACTCGCTTATGTGCTGAATAGTTACCGAACAGTTTGATAAACTTTAAAGATACTGAATCAGAACATACAGAAGGGGCAGGCTGGCAAAGGCAAGCACAAGACCAAACCCGGCCATGGCGATGGCCAGTTCCACGCCCATGCCGGCCGCAGCGGCCAGAGCACATGCTGTCACCATCGGCGGCATTCCCGCCTCGAAGATGGAGATATCGGCGGCAAGGCTGTCAAGGCCGAAGAGGCGGCAGCCAACCAAGGCGATCAGGGGGGCAATGATCAACTTGATGGCGAGGCCGGCACCGAGAGGCTTCAGAGTGGTCCGTTGCAGGCGCAGTTTCATCTGGAAGCCGATAGCTGTCATCACCAGAGCAGTCAAAATCCCACCCAAATCTTGAAGAGTATTGACGACAACCTGAGGATAGGTCCAATTGCGCAAGGCAAGACCGATCAGCAGGGCTGTCGTCGGTGGAAAGAGCAGCGCGCGTTTGATAATGGTCGGGATGTTGCTGCGTTCACCACTGTATAGCGACAGGATGACTGCACCGTAAGTTGCGAAAATCAGCATGGTGCCAAGCTGGTCGTACAGGATCAAATACGGGATTCCCGCCTCGCCGAAAAAAGCGTTCACCATCGGCACGCCCATGAATGAAGTATTGCCGATCGGCACCACCAGCAGCAGTACTCCGGTGGTTGCGCGCGACCAACGCATACTTCTCGCCAAAATCAGGACCAGGAGTGCCGAAAGCAACAGCATGCACCATGGAACGATGGCGGCTACGGCGGATTCTTTGGAGAAGGAGAGTTCCGGGACTTTGAGCAGAATGACCGCCGGCAGGGACACGTAGAGTGCAAACATGTTGAGCACATGCGCTGTCTGATCCGGGAAAGCCTTGAGGCGTCTGAACAGGATGCCCAGTAATACAAAAATGCCGATAAGGATAAAATTCGTCAATGGGCATTCCCTTGTCGGAGAGATTAATCCGCAGCGACTGCTAGGAGTCTCTCGGACTATACGGACCGAAGCGAAAATTTGGATGTTTGAGATCAGATTTTAGCTCGTTTGCAGGTCTATAGCCGTAGCTATAGAGCAAAAAAGAGCTAAGATATGGGCCTAACAGCCGAATTTTCAGCCGGTTCATGGATAGTCCAACAGCCTTCTAGATTCGCCATCATCAATATATTTTGCGCTTGGAGAAGGTAGAGCCTAGCACAGTGAAAGTGTTGTCGACAATAAAGAGTGAATGCGGATCATTGGTGAAAACGATCTCTTCCAGTCGTTTGAGCAGGATGTTGTTGATGACCACCATCAAGACAGTTTTGCTTTTACGCTTGTATGCACCGATTCCTGGCAGAAGGGTGGCTCCTATTTTCAGGGCACTCATAACCTCGTCGGCAATCTCGTCGGGCTTCTCCGAGATGATCAGCGCCAACTTACGTTGATTGAAGAGCGACAGGCAGTAATCAACTGTGAACGATGTCACCAGCACAGAAATCATCGATGCGACAACCAGATCATTGTCAAAGTTCATGAAACTGAAGCTGTAAATCAGACAGTTGAAACCGAAAAAGAACTTGCCGTAGCCGAGGTTGAATTTCTGGTTCAGAATGACAGCGGCAACATCCAGACCACCGTTCGAGCCCAGGGAACGCAGGACGATCCCGGCTCCGGCACCGATAAACGCACCGAAGGTTACGGCCGCATACAGTTGGTTTTCAAAACTGATCCTGAAGTCAATCAGCATAAAAAACAGTGACAGCGAGACCATGGCGACAGTGCTGTAGGCGAGAAAGCGTTTGGTGACATAGATATAGCCGAGGATGAACATGGGGATGTTGAGCAGCAGGTAAAAAATACCTGTGTTCAGAGCTCCGGTCATGTATTGGATCAGGGTGGCGACGCCAAACAGTCCGCCGGGGATAAACCCCTGTGGCTCGCCGAGGGCTTTGAAACCGATTGCCTGGATAAAGGTGCCAACCAGAATCAGAAAGCAGTTCCACGGTACTGAGTAGACGAATTTGCGATCTGGATTCGACATATAAGACTCCTTGTTGCGGTCGACAAAAGGTAAAGGTTGGAGGTACACCCTGTCGGCATAATTGTCAACCACAGGATCAGCATTAACCGGAGACTCTGTTGAGGAGGAACGGTATCCGGTGGCTGCTCATGCAAACTGCCTTGCCATGAAATAAAGACAACTTGACCGTTCAGAGCGTAGGCTCAGATGACTATTACTCAATAAAGCGAACTTCTTGATCCCTTCGTGGCTTAGCGGCAAGCACGGCCTTTTTACGGGTTATAGCTTCGAAAAAAATAAGACGGAACTTGTCATGAATCGTCGAAGTCTGTTAATGTTTCATGTAAGTGAATTACAATTTACGAAAGGAGCTATGACAATGCGCAATAGTAGCCTCGTTTACCGTGTTTTTTTTATATTTGCAGCGCTTCTATGCGCCATGAGTTTTGCCGCGAGCGCAGCCGAAGTCCCGCGGATGTCTGCCGATGAGCTTAAATCACGTCTCGGTGAACCCGACCTGGTGATCATTGATGTTCGGCAGGACTCGGACCAGTCAGACAAGCAGATTGTCGGCTCTGAACGTGTCAACCCCGGGGCTGTCAATCAGTGGGCCGGTAATTATCCCAAAAATAAGGTCATCGTTCTTTATTGCACCTGAGTGAACGAAGCGACCAGTGCCAGTGTGGCGCTGACAATGATGAAAATGGGATACTCCAGGGTCTATGCTCTCAAGGGCGGTTGGCACGAATGGGAAAGCAAGGGTTATCCCTTAGAGCCGAAATAACCTACGTGTTATTGATCACGCAATGAACAAAATAGGGTCTCCACTGTGAGGCCTTTTTTTGTCAGGAATGGTCCTGTAGATATCTGCTCTGGTATTGTTTTTTTGTGGTAAAAAGGTAATAAATAAAGTGATTTATAGCTTCCGGTTTGACATCGGAAGGGCATGGTTCATAATAACAGCTTAGTAAACGCCAACCTTGATGACCGGGATGCGTGTCCGCAAAGGGAAAACTGCGGTCGTTCCATCCGGAGTTTCCGGATGGACACAAGCTAGGGAGAATTTGATGAGTGCAAAAACCCTGTATGACAAGCTCTGGGATCGCCACGTGGTCCACTGTGACGACGACGGCACCTGTCTGCTTTATATCGATCGGCATCTGGTTCATGAAGTGACCTCGCCCCAGGCCTTTGAAGGCCTGCGCCTTGCCGGCCGTCAACTCTGGCGGTCAGATGCCAACATCGCCGTGCCGGATCATAACGTTCCCACGACAGACCGCAGAGAAGGAATCTCTGATCCTTTGTCCCGCATCCAGGTTGAAACGCTGGATGCCAATTGCACGGATTACGGCATCACCGAATTCGCCATGAATGATATCCGTCAGGGAATAGTGCATATCATTGGTCCCGAGCAGGGGGTGACACTCCCCGGCATGACGATTGTCTGTGGTGATTCTCACACCTCGACCCATGGCGCCCTGGGTTGCCTTGCTTTTGGTATTGGCACTTCCGAAGTGGAACATGTCCTGGCCACTCAGTGCATTATCCAGAAGAAAGCCCGCAACATGCTGGTCAGCGTGGACGGCCAGGTGGGCCATGGTATTACGTCCAAGGACATCACGCTGGCCATTATCGGCAAGATCGGTACTGCCGGTGGCACCGGCTACGTTGTCGAATATGGCGGCGACGCGATTCGCACCTTGTCAGTGGAAGGACGCATGACGGTTTGCAACATGTCGATCGAGGCTGGCGCACGTGCCGGTCTGATCGCCGTTGACGCCAAGACCATCGATTATGTTAAAGGTCGCCCCTACGCGCCGCGCGGTGACCTCTGGGACAAGGCGAAAACTTTCTGGCAGACTCTACAGAGTGACCCCGATGCTCATTATGACCGGGTTGTGCATCTTGATGCTGCTTCAATTCGGCCCCAAGTGAGCTGGGGGACATCGCCAGAGATGGTCGTTGCCGTCGATGGCTGTGTCCCGGACCCTGCAATGGAACCGGATCATGTCAAACGTGAAGGAATGCAGGCGGCACTCACTTATATGGGGCTCGTCGCGAATACGCCGATCACGGAGATCTATCCCGAAACGATTTTCATCGGTTCCTGCACGAATGCCCGCATTGAAGATCTGCGTGCAGCGGCAGCGGTCGTCAAGGGCCATAAGCTGGCAGCCAATATTAAGCGGGCCCTGGTTGTCCCCGGTTCAGGGCTGGTTAAACAACAGGCAGAGTCTGAGGGTCTTGACAAGGTCTTCAAACAGGCCGGATTCGAATGGCGGGAGCCCGGTTGCTCCATGTGCCTGGGCATGAATGAGGACCGTCTTTCACCACAGGAACGTTGCGCCTCGACCTCAAACCGCAACTTTGAAGGTAGGCAAGGGCAGGGTGGGCGTACTCATCTGGTCAGTCCTGCCATGGCCGCCGCCGCCGCAATTGTTGGACACTTCGTTGATGTTCGCACTCTGGAGGTTTGACCTATGCAAGCATTTTGCAAACTGAACGGATTAGTTGCGCCTCTGGACCGCTCCAATATCGATACCGACGCCATTATCCCCAAGCAGTTTCTCAAGTCGATCAAACGCACCGGGTTCGGTCCGAACCTGTTTGACGAGTGGCGCTACCTCGACCATGGAGAGATCGGTATGGACTGCAGCAAGCGGCCCTTGAACCCCGCTTTTGTGCTGAACCAGCCACGCTATCAGGGCGCGCAAATCTTACTGACGCGTGAAAACTTCGGCTGCGGGTCTTCACGCGAACATGCTCCCTGGGCATTGCTTGACTTCGGTTTTCGGGTTGTGATCGCGCCCAGCTTTGCCGATATCTTTGCCAATAATTGTTTCAAGAACGGCATCCTGCCGGTCGTGCTCCCGGCTGAAGATGTCGCCAGATTGTTTGCAGAGGTTGCAGCGACCCCCGGCTACCGGTTGCACGTCGATCTTGAAAAACAGCAGGTGACCACGCCGGGCGGCGAAGTCTTCCGCTTTGCCGTCGACGCTTTCAGTAAAAAATGTCTGCTACAGGGCCTTGATGACATCAGCCTGACTCTGGAGCATGTCGACGAGATCAAGGCCTTCGAGGCACGGCGCAAGCTTGAGGAACCGTGGTTGTTTGGATCAAGCAGGCGTTAATTTAGAATCTGCATCGAATTCAAAGGCGATAACTTCTTCAACGCAAAGGCGCAAAGGGGGAAAACAAGGAGTAAAGAAAGACAACCATTTTTTAATAAAATCAGCAAGCTACGCGTCTTTCCTTTTTTCTTGGCGTCTTTGTTTGATCTTTCGTTTTAGTTCGGATTTTATTTGACTCGTTAAATATGATGCACTCGAAATACTCATGGGATGGCGACGCCATCAAATATTACATTGACTGAAGAGGTTGATATGCAAGGAACAGAACTGGTTTTAAGAGCGCTTCATGCCAGAGGCGTGAAATACATTTTCGGCTACACCGGCGGCGCGATCATGCCGGTGTTTGATGAAATGGAAAAACAAAAGCTCTTCACTTTCGTCATGCCGCGTCATGAACAGGGGGCGACGTTCATGGCTCAGGGTATGTCGCGCGCTTCACTTTCGACAGCAACTCCACAAATCGGGGTCTGCATGGCGACCTCAGGGCCGGGAGCGATGAACCTGGTGACCGGTGTCGCAGATGCGCACATGGACTCCGTACCGATTGTTGCGATTACCGGCCAGGTGGCAACGGGCGTCATTGCGACCGACGCCTTCCAGGAGAGCGACGTGGTCGGTGTCATGATGCCGATCTGCAAACAGACTTATATGCCACTCTCCGCCGATGAAATCGAGAAAACCATTCACGAAGCCTTCTACGTGGCTACAACAGGGCGCTTCGGACCGGTGGTGATCGACATCCCCAAAGATGTACAGGTGCAGCAGGCCAGGGAAAATTACAACTTTGACCTCAAGAAGTTCCGTCCGAAATTGCCGGGGTTTTACTACCACCCCTCGCCGGAAAGGGATGTCCTGCACCAGGCGATTGAGCTGATCAACCGCAGTGAAAGACCAGTCTTGTTCTGCGGGCACGGGGTGATCTCGAGCAATGCCGGAGCGATGTTGCAGGAGTTCGCCGAAAAGACCAACATCCCGGTGGCCTTCACCCTGCACGGCTTGTCAGCCATGCCTGTCGACCATCCCCTGAGTCTGGGCATGATGGGCATGCACGGTACCGTCGAGGCAAATCGTGCCGTGATGAATGCCGACCTGATTATCAGCTTCGGCATGCGCTTCGATGACCGGGTCACCGGTAAACTGAAAGAATATGCCAAAGACGCTGATGTAATTCACGTGGAGATTGATCCCTCCGAACTCGACAAGAATGTTAAGACCACCGTTGCTATCAATGCCGATGTCTCCCGGACTCTGCATGTCATGCTCAACGATCCTGAATTGAATTCCAAGCCTCGTCGGCGCTGGTTGCAGGAAATTGAAGAGAACCGCCAGGTGACGATTTCCTCGGTCGCGGACGAGCTTGCCGACGGGGTTGGTATCGCTGGCAAGCTTTTGATGAAAACGATCATTCACCGTTTGTCAGAGATAACCGAAGGCAAGGATATTGTCGTTCCCGATGTTGGTCAGCACCAGATGATGTCGGCTCGTTATTATAACTTCCAGACCAACAACAGCTGGTTCACCTCCGGGGGGGCCGGAACCATGGGGTGTTCCCTGCCGATGGCAATCGGAGCGAAGCTGGCCCGGCCCGAAGAGCGGGTCTGGTCGATCAGCGGTGACGGTGGCTTCCAGATGAACATTCAGGAGCTGGGCACCATCATGGAGCAGAAGACAGATGTCAAGATCATGATTCTGAACAATGGTTACCTGGGTATGGTGCGCCAGTGGCAGACCTTGTTCTTCGACGGCCGTTATGCCGGCACGCCGATGCAGAGTCCGGATTACGGGTTGATCGCCCAGGCCTACGGCATCCCCTACCTGAAGGTTGCGGAACTCGACCAGGTCGATGCGGCGATACGAACAGCCATTGCCCATGACGGCGCCTACATACTCGAATTCATCTGCGATCCGAGCGAGGTCATCCTGCCGATGATCCCGGCCGGCGGAGGCTTCGGCGACATGATCGTGTCGCGACCGCAGGCCTGAAGACATAACCAACTACTTACGGGAAAATCAAGATGACTGTCAAAAAGATGAAAAGGCGGGCCATTCTGGCCTTCGTGCAGAATAAACCGGGGACTCTTAACAAGATTTCCATGATGATTCGTCGCAAGATGTATAACGTCGATACCCTGACAGTCTGCAAGGCCAAGCCACCCGGTGTCAGCCGCATGACGATTACCCTGCGTGAAGATGACGAAGCCAAGGTCACCCAGGTGATCAGACAGCTGGAAAAATTTACCGAAGTCATTCGTGCCAAGGAACTCGATCGCGACTGCAGCTACTGGCGAGAGGTCGCCATTGTCAAATTCGAACTGGACACCAAAAAGCTAGAGAAGCTGCAGAAAAAGTATCAGATCGAAATTCTCGACAGCAAGCCGCATGATATCCACATCATCCAGATCGCCGGTCCGACTGATCGGCTCGACAGCTTCCTCGATGACCTCGGCGCCGAACATCTGATCGAGATCGCCCGCACCGGCGTCACGGCCATGGACAAGTGAGGAAGACGATGAAGCGTCGCAGCGAGGAAATTACCGGTCACAAGAATTCGGCTAAATGGGTTGAGCGCACGGCCGCACGCACCATGCTGCGTGCCGTACGCTTTACCGATGAAGATTTCGACAAGCCAATCATCGCTCTTGCCGTGCCGTACACTAACGGCACGCCGTGTAATGACCATATCAGGGCTCTTGGCGACATCGTCCAGCAGGCCATTGAAGACGCCGGTGGCAAGGCAATCGTGTTTGGCACCCCGGTGGTTTCGGACGGTATCTCCATGGGGACTGAAGCGATGAAATATTCACTGGTCAGCCGCGAGGTGATTGCCGACAGTATCGAGCTGATGACTGAAGGCTACCGGGTCGATGCCGTGATCACCCTGTCCGGTTGCGACAAGACCATCCCCGCTGCCCTGATGCCGATTGCCCGTAACAACCTGATCGGACTGACCCTCTATGGCGGCAGCATCCTGCCCGGCGAATACCATGGCAAAGCCCTCAATATTGTCAGTGCCTTCGAAGCGATAGGTGCTCATTGTGCGGGCAAAATCGATGCGCAGGAACTGCATGCGATCGAATGCCACGCCTGCCCGGGGGCCGGCTCTTGTGCCGGCATGTACACCGCCAACACCATGGCTTCCGCTATTGAAGCTCTCGGTATGAGCCTGCCCGGTGCGGCGTCCAATCTTGCCGTCGATGCGGGCAACGTAATCTCTGCAGACAAGCGCGAGGATTGCAAGCGTGCTGCCCGGGCTGTTATGGCGTTGCTTCAATCCGGCCTCAAGGCCCGTGATATCATGACTCGCAAGGCCTTTGAAAATGCCCTGACTGTTGCCTGGGCGTTGGGCGGCTCAACCAATGCAGTCCTGCATCTGCTGGCCCTGGCTCACGAAGCCGAGGTTGAATTGACCCTTGCAGATATCGAACAGGTGACTGCCCGTGTCCCGCTGCTGGGCAACTTCAAGCCATTTGGTGATTACCTGATGAACGATCTGCATGCGATCGGCGGCTTGCCGATGGTCATGAAAACCCTGTTGGATGCCGGCTTTCTTCATGGTGATTGCCTGACGGTGACCGGAAGAACACTGGCAGAAAATCTGGCTGATGCTCCGCAACGACCAGAGAATCAGGATGTTTTCTATAGTCCGGAGCAACCCTATGCCCCGGCTCACCAGCATATCCGGGTGTTGCGCGGCAATCTTGCCGCCGAGGGATGCGTGTTGAAGCTCAGTGGCAAGGAGATGAGCCATTTTACCGGCCCGGCCCGGGTGTTCGATCGGGAAGAAGACGCCCTCGAAACGATTCTGGCCGGAAAAATCTATGCTGGTGATGTGCTGGTCATCCGCTATGAGGGTCCAAAAGGCGGCCCCGGCATGCGCGAGATGCTTTCGCCCTCAGCGGCATTGATGGGCGCAGGATTGGGTAAAGATGTGGCCCTGGTAACCGATGGCCGCTTCTCCGGAGGCACCCACGGTATTATGATCGGTCACGTGGCACCGGAAGCGCAGGCCGGTGGCGTGCTGGCTATCGTTGAAGAGGGTGACGTCATCGAGATAGACCTGAAGCTCGGCGAATTGAACCTGAAGCTTGATGCAGAGACGATTGCACGCCGCTTAGCAGAGTGGCACCCTCCGGAAGTCCGTTATGCCAGGGGCGTTCTGGCAAAATACGCCCGGCTGGTTTCGTCTGCATCCTGCGGGGCGGTGACCAGTTGAAAACCCCTATCAAAATTACTGGCTAAGAGTCTGTCGAACTATACGGGCCGAATTTGCAGCCAGCTCATGGATAGTCAGACAGACTCCTGCAGGAGCAGTCACTCCACTTTGCCTTCCGGAAAGAAGGTTCCATGAACGCAAATCCTCGATTGCTTGCACCCAGGCCAGGGCTTTTGTTCGTATCCGTGTCAGCGATACTCTGGGGAACGGTCGGCATCGCCACCCAGGCCATCTACCGGCAATCGGACCTCACCGCTGTGGCCATCGGATTTTACCGCCTGGCCTTTGCATTCCCGGTGGTCGCTTTTCTATGCTGGAAGGTCGTCGGCAGAGGAATATTCCAGGTCAGCGCACGCCAATACTGGAAAATGGCCCTGATTGGAGTCATGCTGGCGCTATACCAGGTATTTTACTTCTCGGCGATCAGCCATGTCGGTGTAGCCATCGCGACCCTTGTCACGCTCTGCACCGCGCCGGTGCTGGTGTCACTGGTGTCGGTAGTTGTCCTTAAAGAAAGATTGACCGTTTACACGGTGATAGCGCTGGTGGCGGCATTGCTTGGGACGGCCCTGCTGGTCGGCATGCCTGCAAGCGCCAGCGTGCAGGGCAATGCAATTCTCGGGGTTGGCCTGGCCCTTGGCTCAGCGACCGGATATGCGATTGTCGCGTTGATGGGACGGGCCATAGCCAACACCTGTCACCCCCTTCACTCGACAATGATCTCCTTCGGAACGGGAGCGATCTTCCTGTTCCCCCTGGCGGCCACGAACATCTTTGCTGCGTCATACACAAACCAGGTCTGGGGTTTGATTCTTTATGTCGGCATGCTGCCGACAGCCGTAGCCTACCTGCTGTTCTTCCTGGGAATGCGCAGTATCAGAGCATCAACGGCATCGATCCTTACCATGCTTGAACCGTTGACAGCCACGATCCTGGCGTGGCTGATTTTTGATGAACGCCTTGCTCCGGCAGGTTTCATCGGCGCGCTATTGCTGCTTGCAGCTATGGCTGTGCTGTACCACGGTGAAAAAACCTTGAAAAACAGCCACAAGGAAGCTGATTTCATGCCTGCCAGAATTTCACAACCCGGCAAAAAGGCGCCCGACTGCTAGTGTCGACTATAAGGTCAAGATGGCATGTTGCATTGACTTGGGGGGAATGTGCGGAGGTAGGAGTGTGCAAAATTGGCTGGTTTTTATTGGTTTCAGGAGATTGCGATGTTTCCCCTGTCAGGTTTTCAGTGCGAAAACTGTTGCGGCGGACGCGTCACGTCTGACGTACCTCGTCCAATAGACGTGGTATCTGCACGATCCCCTTCAATCTGATCTAATGAATAACATTGCATTAAGGCATTAATATCAAATACGATACTGAATTAATTGTATTTGTCATCGGCAGTCAGTGATAACAGGTCATGGAGGTAATAACAGAGATATAAACCACAGACGGACAGGGAGCGCCTTAACCTTGATATTGTATGTGGTTGTTTTGTTTGTTTAAAGAAAATAAGCTGATTGTTAGGGGACCTGATTTGTCAAGTATAAACCTTTACCTGTGTGACGATATTCACTAATTCAACAGGTATAATTAAATGTTAGATTGCAGAATAAAAACTAAATGGGAAATGTTGAGTTGAATTTTCTACCTATACGGAGAGTAGATCATGAATTTCAAAATGGATCATATAGTCATCAACGCAGTAGACATTAATAGCTCACTCCATTTCTATACGGAAATTCTCGATTTACATGGCGAACGGATAGAGGAGTTTAAAAATAACCAAGTGCCCTTCCCATCTGTTCGTTTAACTAAAGACACCATCATTGACCTCTTCCCTAAAAAGCTTTGGGAAAAGACATATCCAGAAAATGTTTGCCGCCCAAACCTCAATCACTTTTGTTTTTCTACAAGTAAAAAAAATTGGGAATCGCTACAGGAAAGACTTAAAGAAAACGGAATTTCAATTGACGAAGGACCTGCTAAACGCTGGGGGGCTCACGGTTCAGGTGTGTCTATCTATTTTCGTGACCCTGATAAAAACGTGGTTGAAGTTCGTTACTACGAAAGCGAGGAAGCTGACCGTCCCTGCATGCTCAGTTCGTAGCATTTTACGAAGGGGCAATCGAACAATCAACAGGACGGAAAATACGTCCGTGCTAAAGTGAAAATCAAAATCTAAATTGCGGTGGTGGTCAAAACTTCGCGTCGCCGCCGGTTATCATGAACGTTATGCCAATGAAAATTGACTACGTGGCACTATTGCCGGAGGCGCTGAAGGCTATGTATCCCGAACCGTCGCAAAGGAATGAAGTGGAGAGCAAGCTCGAAGCGTATGGGCAAGAGTCATTCCATAGAGAGCAACCCAGAGTTAGGCTTGGAGTCTTGTACTTAGCGTCTCAGGAACCCGAAAAATTTGATTCATTCATAGAGCTTGCGTGTACCGATTATAGGGACCTGCTTTGTGCCGCTGAGTATCCACATTCGTCTAAACGAGGGAGACTCAGGGAAAATGATCCAAAGAAGTACAAAAATCTCCATGATAAAGAGGAAAAGGAGTATTTGGCATGGGTCGAGAGTATCAAAAAGGCGTTAACAACGCCATGAACGCGGACAGCCAAAAGCTACTCTCCTGTGTTGCTCCGCGTTTGGCTGCCGGTTATGACGAACATTAATGGTAGCGAAGTCGTTGCATGAGAAAGCGCTATATCTACACGCTGCTGTTCCTGGTTCCCGGCTTATTTGTATCCCTGTTGATCACTTCGGCCGTGTTCGCTGTTGCGTTCGGGACGCTTTGGCTATACGTCTTTGGCGACAGTACATGGCCGGCATGGACGGGGCAGGTGATGCCTGTCCTGATGTTGGCCGTATTCTCCAGCTTATGGATCGGCGCCATGGTGACAGGTTATCTCGTCGGAAAGAAGCTGGAGGCTGTGCCGGGGTTTGATGTCAGGCACCTTTGGATATCGTTGGGAGCAACATTGCTGCCGATTGTCATTGTACTGCTGCATCAGTTGAGCATCGGCAATCTTGGACCAAAGTCCGATGGACAGCTCTGTAGTGAATATTGCAGTGATCGCGGCTACGCGGCGAGCAGTATGCCGCCACGGGATTCTGGGGAACGGACCTGCAGTTGTCTGGGGCGGCATGGTGAGGTGGAAATGACCCTGCCGATTGACGCCCTTCCGCGATATTAGCCCTATGTGTATGGGGGCAGGCCAAAAAATATCGAATAATATCATACTGTTACCATTTGTTTTTATGTGTTGCACATTGAAGGCAGGAGGGGGATATGCCGAGGCAAGCAAGGAATGCCGTGCCGGGGGTGATTTAACATGTCACCGCGCGGGGGGAACAACCGTAACCGGATTATCCATGACAACGGCGCCTTTGCAACGTTTCTGTCAATCTGTGACCCCACGAAAAGGAAAGGAGTGCGATTATGCCAGCAAACATAACCGGTTCCTGTCTCTGCAAAGCAGTCAAATATACGATCACTGGCCACATCAAGGCCGCGGCAAACTGTCATTGCAACACCTGCAAAAAGAATACGGGGGGAGCGTTCACCTCGCTGGTTATCGTCGGCGATGAAAGTTTCCGGTTCGACCAGGGGGAGGGCAGCCTGTCCGCCTACCAGGTTAGCGAACAGGCCACCAAGCACTTTTGCCGGATATGCGGCACACCGCTCTTCAATGTGCACCAGAAATTCCCCAACAATCGCATGGTCACGCTTGGCTCGCTGGATGACCCGACTGCTGCGACGCCCGCGGTCAATGTTTATTGCGAAAGCATGCTCCCGTGGGTCAAGGATATCTCCGCGCTGAACTGTTTCGAAAAAGAGTTTCAAAGGTAACCATTGGTCCTGATGAACAATCGTGTTCATCTTTTCTGGCAGCCGCTTGAGTGAAAGCCGCTGGCCAAGAGGATACAAGGGATCAAGCTTTCCTGTCCGTAGTGGCAAGCCATATGGGTGAAGGGTAAAACATGCTACGCAAGCTGTTGTTGAGTCTGGTGTTGCTGGGACTGCTGGCGGCTCTGTTTTGGCCACCGGTGCAGCAGGGCCTTCTGCGTCCGCCGCTGATTGCAGCCCTTGACCGGCAGGCGGAGGCAGTGGTGGATGCCGGCCTGAAGCGGGCGCTGGCCAGCTTTGCCCTGGCCCGCGGACTCAATGCTGTCATCTCGGCGGCGCAGGGGACGGAGGTCCAACTGGCACCGGCCGGCCTTGGTGTCACCCTCACACCGGGACAGGTGCTCGACCCGGTTAATGACCTGGTGGAGCAGTTCTCATGGGTCATGCTGGCCAGCGCCACCGCCTTGGGGGTGCAGAAGTTCCTGCTCGCTTTCGGTGCCTGGCTATGCGTGGCACTGCTGCTTTCCCTCGCCCTGTTAGCCTTGCTGACGGCCCTGTGGCGACCACCTGATCGCAGGTCGATCTGGTACGGCGCCTGTTGCCGGCTGCTAGTGGTGGCTCTGCTGTTGCGGCTGGCGTTGCCGGGGATTGCGCTGGCCAACCAGGGGATCTACCAGCTGTTTCTGGAGCCGGATTACCTGGTGGCGAAGGCCGGCATCGAGACCGGGGCGGCGGAGTTGGATGCGGGACGAGCCGAATTGAGTCCGCCAGCGGCGGATCCGGGTTTCTGGGAGCGCATGAAGGAATCGGGGCGGAATCTCGAAATCAGGCCCCGGCTGGAACTGTTGCAGCAGCGGGCGGCAGCCCTGGTGGAGCATGTGTTGAAGTTGATCCTGGTATTCGTACTCGACACCATCCTGCTGCCGCTCGCCTTTCTCTGGGGATTGTGGCGATTGTTGCGAGGATTGCTCGGGGGGCGTGCTGCGGAGCGAGTGGAGCATTTCTGGCGGCAGCGGTTGGCCAGGTGAGTTGACTTTCTCGACCCTAATAAAAAAGCGCGGGCCCAAAAGCTTGGCCCCGCGCTTTTTTGTGTGCAATGCCGGGCACTGCTGTATGACTTGTCGTGCCAGGGATAGGGGACGTTGAGATCCTGGATTTAATAGATAAATTGATAGGATGTCCTTGAGATTCTGAGATTCCAAGGCGGATCAGTAAGTCGAGGTGCAGGTCGAGTCTGTACTTGATGGGCATGAGAGGCGACAGTCGGCCAGACAACGCTCAATCGCGGTATAAAGGCCGGCCGCCTCGATAGGCTTGACCAGCACCTTGTTCATTCCGGCTGCGATGCATTCCTCCCGGACTGTGTGATCGGCTTGCGTCGTCAGGCCGATGATCCCGACCCGTTTCCCCTTGGCTGCCTCCAGCCTGCGAATTTCCCGGGTCGCCTTAAGAGCGTCCATATCCACCATTTGCAGGTCCATGAGGATGACATCGAAATCTGTGGACTGCCATTTTTGGGCAGCATCCAGGCTGCTTGCCGTGGTCGTTGTCTGCCAGGGGCGTTGGGACAATGTCATCAGGACAACTTCCCGAACCATCGGGTTGTCCTCAACCAGTAGAATATGCGCTTCGGGTGCATCCGTAATCAGCGAGTTACTGGCTGTTTCCGACAGGCTCGGCTCCGGGACTTTGGTTTTCATGGGGAGCGTGAATGTGAAAACGCTCCC
The DNA here is from genome assembly GCA_014860225.1 of Desulfuromonadales bacterium. Taxonomy (GTDB): domain Bacteria; phylum Desulfobacterota; class Desulfuromonadia; order Desulfuromonadales; family BM103; genus M0040. The sequence continues at coordinate 10,608 of JACZKE010000022.1, read as the reverse complement.
TTGGCCGAGCTGGCTGCGGACGCTGATCCTGCCACCCAGCAGCTTGACCAGCCCCCTGGAAATGGCCAGCCCCAGGCCGGTGCCACCGTGTCTGCGGGTTGATGAACTGTCCACCTGACTGAACGTTTCGAATATTGTCTCCAGCTTGTCCGCGGGGATGCCGGCACCGGTATCGCTCACGGTGAATTTGAGGATGTCTTCGTGGCGGTGAACAGTCACCTTCACTTCGCCTTCGTCAGTGAACTTGATGGCATTGCCGATCAGATTGAGCAAGACCTGTCCGAGCCGGTACTTGTCACCCACAATACTTTCCGGGACTTCGGGAGACACCTCAAACTCCAGACGCAGGCCTTTCTTTATAGCCTTGGCGGTCATCATCGCCATGTTCTCCTGCAGGCAACTGCGGAGGTTGAACCAGTCTTCATCAATATCCATCCGCCGAGCCTCGATCTTTGAAAAATCCAATATTTCGTTGATCAGGTTATACAGGCGCTGGGACGACTGATCCGCAAGCTCAAGCAGATTCCGATGCCCTGGGTTTCTGTCGATATGCTGAAGCTGTTCAATGGCACCCATGATAACTGTCATCGGGGTGCGAATCTCATGGCTCATATTGGCCAGGAATTCACTCTTGGCGCGGCTGGCTTCCTCGGCAGCCTGTTTGGCTTCCCTGAGTTCCCTTGAGTATTCCCATTGGGTGGTAACGTCCTGGATAGTAACCGCACTCCCGACAACCTTGCCATGATCATCAATGACCGGAGCGGCACTGTTGTTGATAATCCGACGTTTGCCATCGAAGCACTGAATTTCCACAAGCTGTCCGAAGATGGCTTTGCCGGTCTGGACAGCTTGGGCGGAGGCCCATTCTTCCGGCTGGACTCTCTTGCCTGTGTCCACCCACCAGGCTTTGTACTCGTGGTAATCGTCTACCCCTCTGGTGTTGGGACGCGTTCCTAACATTTCCTGATCCATATGATTGGTCCGGATGATGCCCCCCTGCTCATCGGTGATGCAGACCCCCACCGGCAGGGCGTCGAATACTGCTTCGAGGAATTTTTGCTCACGCTCAAGCGCCTGATGCGCGGCCCGGAGTTCTTCCTCCATGCGCTTCCGTCCCGAGATGTCGTGAATAACCGCCACTGACCGGAGCGGTTGACCGGCGGCATCGTGTACCAGATTTGCTGTGACAAGACACCAGATAGAATGGCCGTCCTTATGTAAAAGACGTTTTTCGATCGAGTAGGAAGGAATCTCGCCGCGTAGCATTCGGTCAAAGCCTGCCCGGTCCGCAACACGATCCTCCGGGTGGGTGATTTCCTGGAATTGTTTGTCGGCCAGGTCCTCCAGAGTATAGCCGAGCATGTTCGTGTAAGTATCATTCAGACGCAGTAGACGTCCTGTTGTCAGGTCACCCATAGCCATTGCCACGCTTGTTGATTCGAACAACGCTCGGAACTGTTCTTCACTTTCGCGGAGAGACGCTTCGGTCTGCTTGTGCTTAAGCGCCTGTACTATGGCGACCGACAGGACATTAAGGGTGAACAGGTGGTTGTTGCGGTAACCGCCGGGGCGGTTTGCCAGGCCTACCATACCGATGACTTTGTCTTCGTAGAGCATGGGAACGCCGAGAAAAGCCGTAAGACGAGGATGGCCTTGCGGCAGGCCGATGCTGTCCGGGTGTGTCGCCGGGTTGTTAGTGAAGAATCCCTTGCCTTCGCGCAATACCTTGCCGTAGATGCCGTGAATCGGCAGGCCGTCCCGCAGGCAGCGTTGCTCCATCCGGCAGGCATCATGGTCGGAATCACTCGCGGCAATATCAAACAACACGCCTTGCGAGTCGATGAGGCCGATGAAGCCGATCTGGCTTTGCGTCAAATCTTCGGCAACCTGCAAGCAGAGTTTCCCCAATTCCTCTTCAGTATCGCAAACCAGGGCTTCCTGGAAGATCCTGTTGACTCCCTGCAGGATTTCACGCGAAAGTGCTACGCTTCCTTTACGCGAGAGGTGATCTGGGAACTCCATAGACGCTCCAACTGTGGGTCATACTGTGACGCGTAGATATCAAAAGCCTGAATAGCGGGTGCTGCGTGATCAATCGTAAAAGATGAGTCACATCGTTTAAGATTACCACCCTTCGTTTCCTTGGCAACACCTGCGGAGCAATATGAAAATTTATTCATGACATTAACGACTGTTCGCCGCGCTCACCCGAAACGCCAGGAGAAACAGGGGCTCTGATTTCCATTAACACACATGATATTTCTTCAAGCCCAAGTGAATTTGTGTTAACTTTGGAATTTGTAAATCAATTATAATGTTTGCTGGCGCCATGCCCGTCCGGAGTTTCACGGATGGACACTCATCAGGGGATATAAGGAGCTGCTATGCCACGTCGCTGGAAATGTACAGTTTGCGGATACATCCACGAGGGAGAGGAACCTCCAGAGGTTTGCCCGGTCTGTGGTGCCGACCGTTCGCAGTTTGTACCGGAAGAAACAGAAGAGGTGGGTCTGCTCCAGGATCTGATGGTTAATTTCCGCCTTCACTCGGTGGTAGCACACTTCCCGTGCGGACTGATGCCGACCAGCGCCCTTTTTCTGCTCCTGTTCTTTTTCACCGGCAATCGCGGTCTGGAGACTGCGGTCTTCTGGCTTTTGCTGGTGGTTATTGCTGTCGCACCCGTATCCCTGGCTTCCGGCATCTATGCCTGGCAGAAACATTTTGAAGGTCGACGCGCCAGCATCTTCTTTAAGAAAATCGGTCTGGCGCTGTGCCTTTTGCTGCTCGGCCTGGTTGCCGTTCTCTTGCGTTATGGACAACCCGAGTTGTTGGCGGCCGGCGGCTGGCGGCACTGGCTGTACCTGCTTTGTCTCGGCGGGATGCTGGGCTGTGTGGTTTTTCTCGGCCATTATGGCAGCAAACTGGTCTATCTGACGCATAGCCAGGGCCGTACATAGCTCGCGGGCAATATGGACTCCCGACAAAGGATGCTCCTTGTCCTGCTCATTCTTTGACCTGAATCAAATCCTGCATTTCTGATCCGGAGTATCTTCGCCGAACCATGAAGACAATCTTTGATTGGCATAAAGCAAGCCACTGGCGGCTGGCAGTCCAGTGGCTGTTCTTTGGCTGGTGCCTGTTCCTCGGCATCCAGTTCGGCCTGTTCGTGCGACATTTTGAAACCTCGAGTCAGGCAGGGTATTTCTCCCGGCCGCCTGGAGTCGAGGGCTTCTTGCCGATCGGCTCTTTGGTGAGTCTCAAGAACTGGGTCCTGACCGGGCAGTTTGACACGGTTCATCCGGCAGCTCTGGTGCTCTTTCTCACTTTCCTGGTGATGGCGCTGCTGGCGAAGAAATCTTTCTGCTCTTTTCTCTGTCCGGTAGGCACTTTGTCAGAAGGGACCTGGAAGCTGGGTCGTAAGTTGCTTGGACGTAATTTCCGCATCTGGCGCGGTCTCGACCTTTTCCTGCAGTTCATCAAGTATGCGCTGCTGTTTTTTTTCGTCAAACTGATCCTGATCAACATGCCGGCTGCCGCACTCAAAGAATTTCTGACCACACCTTACTGGGCGATTGCCGATGTAAAGATGCTGCACTTCTTTACCCGGATGTCGATCATCAGCATGGTGGTTATCGCGGCATTGTCATTGCTGTCAGTCATTTATAAAAACTTCTGGTGCCGCTACCTCTGCCCCTACGGCGCACTGCTCGGCCTGCTCAGCATGCTCAGCCCATTGAAGATATCGCGTCGTCAGGATAAATGTATCGACTGCGGGGCTTGCAGCCGTGTTTGTCCAGCGCAGATCGATGTTCAGCACAAGAAGCGCATACACTCTCCTGAATGCAGTGGATGTTTGACCTGCGTCAGCAGTTGCCCGGAAAAGGGTGCATTGTCCATGACCCTCTGGAAACAGCCGGTTCCGGGGGTGGCATTTGTAGGGATCGTGATACTGCTTTTTGCCGGCGGGGTGCTGTCCGGTATGCTTGGCGGTCACTGGCATACGAGTTTAACATACGACGATTACCGCCAGCTGATACTGCTGGCCTCGCGTCTGGGGCATTGAGCTAGAAGGGTGAGGTGTGAGGAGGATCTTTTATGGAACTTCAGTTAGTTGTGACGGCTCTCTTCACCCCTTACGCCTCACTCCTCACGGATTCAGGTAACACAGTCACTATTCACCAAGTCTTTCCCAGGAAGGATACGAATTCATAAGTTCATAGTTTCTCTGTTGCGGTGAATAGTTTCCGGAGCTCTATATCGAGGCCACTAAGTCACGCTTCCGGAAGCTGGTAGCCAGCGCCGGCAAATTGAATGTTGGCCGCATCGTTACTCCTCGGCGGAGAGACGGCGTGAACACCGCCGCACGCAGGGCACTTGCCGACGAAAGTGGTCAAGTTAAAACCGGTCCCGCAGCCCTGGCAGACAGTTACCAGCCCGCCGCCGGGGAGCGGCTTGTTGCGCAGCGCACCACCATGCGCCTGGTAGACAAATTCAACGAGTTCCCTGCCTTCGGCAAAGGGCCCTGTACTGCGTCCTGCATTGTCGCCGTGATTTGTACAACATCCCATGATTTGCGCTCCTTACTGTGAGTTGAGTAGCGATAATAGCCAGGAGCGGGTACCGATAATATGACCCAGATCAAATCTTGATTGAGTTCGGACCTGATTTAGAGTTCAAAACGTAAAAAACCCACAGTCTGTGGGTCCTCTTTACGCTTAAGTAGACGATGGCCTGTTATCTCGCCTGTTGCTCATATGCTTCGACCATCTGTAAATATTTCTCTTCGAGTCCGGGAGTCTTTGTCCCGGCTGCTTCATAGGCTGCCAGCATGTTGCTGCGTACATTCTCCGGCAGGATTCGCTCGGCAAGCGGGTAGAGGATGTCGTTTTCCTTTTCAATGTGTCCGCGCAGCAAGGCTGCGTAGCCATTGGCGTGTTCGGCAATGATGGCGGCCTGTCCGGATTCGCCGTCGAGGGCTTTCCGGGCGGCCTCCTCCATGGCCCGGACGTGGGCGCGGCCCTGGTCGTGTTCCATGTGCATCGCTTCGATCGGCGACTGTTTTTCTGGCATGCCGTTCTTGACCAGTTCGGTGAAGAGCACGTCTTCTTCCTTGGCATGGTGAAAGCGGTCGGCGTAGTTACGGATAAAATCCACAGCGTCGAGATAAAACTGCCAGTTGCGGAACTTGCCTGCTTCGAGCAGGGCCGTGTTGTGTTCCACCAGGGCAATCATACGCAGGATCAGCCTGTGTTCGTCAACCATCACCTGGGTTATGTTGGCCTTCATTTCAGCCTTTCCTTTCGCCGTCGACACCTATGATGACAACCTCGACCGGGACATCCTTGCCCGATTGCTTCACCGCTTGCTCAGCCATCATCGCCAGGCCACGGCAGCAGGGCACTTCCATGATCGGTACGGTGACGGACTGGATGTCGTTCTGACTGATCATCGCGGCCAGCTTGTCAACGTAGGAACTGGTATCGTCGAGCTTCGGGCAGGCATTCACCAGTACGCGTCCCTTGATAAAATCGCGATGAAAGTCGGCATAGGCAAAAGGTGCGCAGTCGGCGGCTATGAGCAGATGCGCATTCTTCAGATAAGGTGCCGTGGGTGGCACCAGCTGCAATTGAGTAGGCCACTGACGCAGTTCTGAGGGCCGGCTTTCAGTTGAGGTGGTCTCTTCACTATCCTTCTTCTCTAAGGTGCGGACGTTGGCGCCGGGGCAGCCACAAGCTAGTTTATTCATACGGCTTCTCCTTCGGTAAGGTTTTGTGTGTTCAGATAATCAGTGATCTCTTTTTCAATCTGGGCTTCAATCTCATCACCGAGAGCGTGGATCGAGACGACGTCCTTGACCAGGCAGATGCCGACACCGCAAGTAACGCAACCGATGTCGTATTTCTCCAGGATCTCGCCGATGACGGGATGCTCTTCGATAACTTTATTGATGGCCTGCTCGCCTATTGCGTGCGGTAAATTCATGTTGTCTGGCTCCTTTCCTTGATTGTTGATCAGAGCTTACGTCTTTTATTGTCAGGAAAACATGACCGGAGTCAAAATATGATAAATCTAGTCAAGTATATATGATCCTCACGAAAAAATGAAGTTATCTGCTCGTTTGCTTTACTTAAGTGAGGCCCTGACCGCGGTTGCAAAACAAATCAGCTTAACGCAAAGGCACAAAGCAAAAAGAAATGCGTAGAGGATGATTTCTGATTTACAAATCGATATGTGGTGGCGTATGATCTCCTTCCTACAATATATAGTGGTTTTTGTGCAGGCGGGTTCATCAGAGTCAGTCCGAAAATTCCGGACGAAAACCGGTTAATGCTTGCATGCATTTGTGTCCTAACCGCCCGGACAAGGCGGGAGCGGATAAAGGGGGTAGGGTAGCGATGGCAGGAAACGTAATCAAGAAAATCGATGAACAGACAGAAATCCCGTGGCAGGAAGCCTCGCTGGATATCTGGGACAGCAAGTATCGGCTCAAGGATGCTACGGGGAGACCGATCGATGCCGATCTGCATGCAACCTTCGAGCGTGTCGCCAGAGCGCTTTCAGCTGTTGAAGAAGACGAAAAGCAACAACATTACTGGTTCGAACGATTTCTGTGGGCGCTGGAAAATGGCGCTATCCCGGCCGGGCGCATCACGTCCAACGCCGGTGCGCTCGGTCACAAGCCGGCAACCTCGACCATAAACTGCACGGTCTCGGCGACTATCGCGGATTCGATGGATGACATCCTGGGCAAGGTTCATGAAGCTGGCCTGACTCTCAAGGCGGGTTGCGGCATCGGTTACGATTTCTCAACGCTGCGGCCGCGCAATGCTTTCGTCAACGGCGCCGGAGCCAACACCTCGGGGCCGCTGTCGTTCATGGATATCTACGACAGTATGTGCCGTACCGTCGCTTCGGCCGGTGGTCGGCGCGGCGCCCAGATGGCAACCTTCGACATCTCGCATCCGGATGTCCTTGATTTCATCAAAGTCAAACGCGAGAACGCCCGTTTGCGCCAGTTCAACCTGTCGCTGCTGATCACGGATGAATTCGTCGAGGCGGTCAAGCTGGATACGGAGTGGCCGCTCTGCTTCCCTCTGACCGCCAAGGAGCTGGAGCGTGACGGACTGGATCTGCAGGATCCTGCCCAGGTCATCTGGAAAGACTGGCCAGTCAAACAGGATTACATGCAGAACAGTGTCGGGGAGGTGGCCTGCAAGGTCTACCGCACCATCCGTGCCAAGCAGTTGTGGAACGTGATCATGGCCTCCACCTACGATTTCGCCGAACCCGGTTTCATCCTGATCGACAAGGTCAATGAGATGAACAATAACTGGTTCTGCGAAGAGATCCGGGCTACCAACCCCTGCGGCGAACAGCCTTTACCACCCTACGGCTCCTGCCTGCTCGGTTCGATCAACCTGACGCGTTTTGTCGAGCAGCCCTTCACTGCCGATGCGCGTTTCAACTGGGATCACTTCCAGGAGGTTGTCTCCGTCTTCACCCGCATGCTGGACAACGTGGTAGAGATCAACGGCCTGCCGCTCCAGCAACAGCGTGACGAAATCTTTGGCAAGCGTCGCCATGGCATGGGCTACCTGGGTCTCGGTTCGACCATCACCCTGCTCGGCATGAAATACGGCGACGCCGATGCTATAGCTTTCACCGAGCAGGTGACCCTGCAAATGGCACTGGCAGGTTGGCAGCAGGCGCTGGAGCTGGCACGAGAAAAAGGACCGGCACCGGCACTCATCCAGGATTACGAAGTCAGCGCGGAGATGCTGCGCAAGCGGCCGGAAATGGCTGCCGATGGCATCAGCGTGGGGCAGCGCGTCCCCGGCAGGATTCTGCATGCCCGTTACAGCCGTTACATGCAGCAATTGGCGAGGAAAGCCCCGCAGCTGGTCGCTGAACTAGCTGAAGTCGGTGCCCGATTCACGCACCACAGCTCGATTGCGCCGACCGGCACCATCTCGTTGTCGATCGCCAATAATGCTTCCAACGGCATTGAACCGAGCTTCGCTCATCACTATTCGCGCAACCTGATCCGCCCCGGCAAGAAAAGCAAGGAGAAGATCGATGTCTTCTCATATGAACTGTTGGCTTATCGCGAACTGGTCAATCCGCAGGCGATGCCGGGTAGTAATAAGCCTGAGGAACGTCTACCCGACAACTTCATCACTTCGGAGAACATCACTCCGAAGCAGCATGTCGACATTCAGGCTGCGGCCCAGAAATGGATTGACTCGTCCATCTCTAAAACCGCCAATGTCCCCAGCGATTACCCCTACGCTGATTTCCAGGACATCTACCTGTATGCACACGAGCAAGGGCTGAAAGGCTGTACGACCTTCCGTTACAACCCTGAGACTTTTCAGGGGGTACTGGTCCAGGAAAAGGACCTGGCGGAAACTATCTACCGGTTCACTCTGGACGACGGTACGGTGGTCGAAGTGCGGGGCAACGAAGATATCGAATACGACAATGAAACCCATTCTGCCGCCAACCTGTATGATGCCCTCAAAGAAGGCTATTACGGCAAACTGTGACGAGGAACGAGAAAAATGGCTAATATCATTGACAAGAAGATCGTTGCCTACGAGGTCGTCAACCTCGAAGAGCAGCGCAGGAAAGCCGCACAGGAAGAAACAAGTCCGAGACAGGGTATGCATGAAAAGGTTGAGCGCCCGGAGATGCTGGTGGGCGCCACCTACAAAATCAAGACGCCGCAGAGCCAGCACGCCTTGTATGTCACCATCAACGACATGGTGCTGAATCATGGTACTGAACATGAAGTGCGCCAACCCTTCGAGATCTTTATCAACTCGAAAAACATGGACCATTTCCAGTGGGTGGTGGCTCTGACGCGGGTCATCTCTGCAGTCTTTCGTAAGGGTGGAGACGTTACCTTTTTAGTGGAAGAGATGAAGGCGGTCTTTGATCCCCAGGGAGGCTACTTCAAACCGGGCGGGCGATTTATGCCCTCGATCGTGGCAGAAATCGGCTTTGCCCTGGAGAGCCATATGAAGATGATCGGCCTGCTCAAGGAAGAGCGGATGCCCGAAGCCCACAGGGAGATGCTGCAGGCCAAGCGGGCTGAATATGACACGCTAACGGGCCAACCGCAGCACGAGGAAACCGTCGACGATTTTCCTCCGGACTGCAAGCTGTGCAGCAAATGTTACACCAAGGCTGTCATTATTATGGATGGTTGCCTGACCTGTCTGAATTGTGGTGATTCCAAGTGCGGTTAGTTTTCGTCCTGAAAAGAGCCACTTCCGGATCGAAACAATGCTTGTGCCATCCGGAGAGTGGGGGCTTGCGAACATTGGCTGGAAGGAAAGCACTGTCGACAAAATGAGGAGGAAACCATGGCGAATTCAAACTGGGACACCCGCTGGATGGCTCTTGCCCAATTTATTGCGACCTGGAGCAAAGATCGTGGAAGAAAGGTTGGTGCCGTTATTGTCGGGCCGGATAACGAGATTCGCTCAACGGGTTATAATGGTATTCCTCGCGGGGTTAATGACGACGTTGAAGAGCGCCACGAAGCAGCCACGGGAGAGAAATACCTCTGGGTCTCTCATGCGGAACGAAATGCCATCTACAATGCCGCGCTGCTGGGAGTCTCAACCAAAAACTGCTCTCTCTATATTCCCTGGTATCCCTGCATAGAATGCGCAAAAGCCATCGTACAGTCAGGAATCAGTAAAATAGTTTGCTTTGAACCTGATCTTACCGACAGCAACTGGGGTAAGGGGTTTGAAAAGTCACTGATTATCCTTGGTGAAGGCAATGTTGTGACAAAATTCATTGACCAGAAAAATTATCTGCAGGCGGTTCTTGATAAGGAGTTTCTTGTCGGTAATGTTCCTGTCGGTCCCCTGTAATCGGTTTTCATACTGAAAAGGGCCGTATCCGGATGAAAACTGCTTTTGTACCATCTGGAGTTTCCAAATGGGCACTACCGAGTATGGCGTACCGATGTACCTCTCAACTAGTCATGACCCTAAAAAAATCTTTTCCTGATCTTGACAACCACAAAACCGATAATTATTTTTACTGCCGTAAGAGTGTTGCATGCATTGTCGCAAGCTACATTTTGCAAGAATGCAGTCATTCATCCTGGTCGTCAGATAATTCTTAAGGTTCCGTTTTTGCGTTTATTTCACATGGTTGATAACGGCATGGATGTTGATAGACTGAAAATAAGAAAAAGTTAATTGCAGCCTCTAACCCGGCAAAGAGAGGAGGACTTCACGATGGCAATGGACATCTTGAGAGAAATGGAAAATTTACGTCGGGAAATCGACGGTGCCTTCAAAGGATTCGGGGTGGGAGCTTTTTTGGAGCCCTCATTCCTTCCCGGTGTCGGCCTGCAACGGTTTCCACAAATCAATGTTGCACAGGATCAGGACAGTGTTTATGTGGAAGTTCTTGTACCGGGTGTCGATGCCAAGGACCTTGATTTGACTGTCATGCGTGGTGTGCTAACCCTCTCGGGTGAACGCAAGGACGAGTCGGGCAACCAGAGAACCTGGCATCGTCGTGAGCGCGGCCATGGCAAGTTCATGCGTACCGTAGACCTGCCCTGCGAAGTTGATGCTGCCA
>JACZKE010000021.1 GCA_014860225.1 Desulfuromonadales bacterium | reverse complement strand
ATCCATGAGCCGGCTGCAAATCCGGCTGTTTGGCCCATATTTCAGCTCCTTTTTGGTCCATAGCTACGGCTATGAACCTGCAAACGAGCTAAAATCTGTTCTCAAACATCCAAATTTTCGCTTCGGCCCGTATAGTCCGACGGGCTGCTAGGCCTGTGATTTTGCAACCCATACTACCGGAGTCTTTGACTTTTGCTTTGCACACTGCATGGCAGATGATATGTTCTGCCGGATGAATTTGCGTTCAATATGCTACGGCTAAGTGGACATGCCGGCTTAAGAGGCGGGACAAGAAAGATAACTTCGCCCATTAACACCGAGGATCAACGCACTTTATGACAACCGCTTTTCTCGCAATCGTGTTTGGCCTGGCGCTCCTGGTCTGGAGCGCCGACCGTTTTGTTGAAGGCTCAGCCGCCACTGCGCGTCATTTCGGCATGCCGCCGCTGTTGATCGGCATGGTGATTGTCGGCTTTGGTACCTCTGCACCGGAGATGGTGGTCTCAGCCATATCGGCATCGCAAGGCAATCCCGGCATTGCCCTCGGTAATGCTTATGGCTCAAACATTACCAACATTGCCCTCATCCTGGGACTGACGGCGCTGATCAGTCCCATCGCCGTGCATTCACAGGTCTTGCGCAAGGAGCTGCCCATACTCACTGCCGTCACGGCATTGGCCGCCTGGCAGCTTTGGGACGGCGAAATCAGCCGCAACGATGCCCTGATACTGCTGGGCGTTCTGGGCGGGCTGATGGCCTGGACCATCTGGCAAGGCATGCAAAAAAATGCCGATGCGCTTGCCACGGAAATAGAGCAGGAGCTGGAAATCCGCGATATGCCGCTGCGCCGGGCTGTCGTCTGGTTGATCGTCGGTCTGACCCTCTTGATTGTAAGCTCCCGCATTCTGGTCTGGGGCGCAGTGGAGATCGCCCGTGGCTTCGGGGTGAGTGATCTGATCATCGGCCTGACCATTGTGGCGATCGGAACCTCATTGCCGGAACTGGCATCATCCATCATCGCCACCCGCAAAGGCGAGCACGATATCGCTTTAGGAAATATCCTCGGCTCCAACCTTTTCAATACCCTGGCCGTAGTCGGCATCGCCGGGATTATCCATCCGATGTCCGTGGGGCCGGAAGTCTTCTCCCGCGACATCATGGTCATGGCCGCACTGACCATTTCACTGTTCATTATCGGCTATGGGTTTCGGGGACGGCAAGGTCGTATCAACCGCATTGAAGGTGCAGCCCTGTTGGCCTGTTATATCGGCTACACCGCCTACCTGGTGCAGAGCGTCTTCGGACAGTGAATATGAGAATATGATACCGGAAATGGAGTCTTGGCGGGGTTTACTATAGACGGCGATATGCTAGCATTTAAATCAAAGGTGGAGTCAAAAACCAACGATTTTTCTGGAGTGCATTATGAGCCGAGCAAAAGGATACAACGCCGGTAAGGACCGACAGGATCGTCTGATCAAGGAAAGGATTCATGATCCATACATGAATCGCAGCAAACCGACCGAACCGACAATCTGCCCGCAGTGCAGGGTTGTGTTCACAGACGGCCGATGGCAATGGCAGCCCGAAGTTCCGAAGGATGCCAATGAAGAACTCTGCCCGGCCTGTCAACGGATTCAGGACAAAGTGCCGGCAGGGATTTTGACCTTGAGTGGTGACTTCTTCGCAGAACATCGCAGCGAGATTCTGGACCTCGTACACAACAAGGTCGAAGGACAGAAAGCTGAACATCCGATGAAGCGTCTTATGGCGATCGAAGAACAGGACGATGGCAGCGCTGTCATCACCTTTACCGATACCCACCTGCCGCGTGGCGTCGGGCAGGCGATTGAGAACGCCTATGATGGCGAACTGGACATACAATACACCGAAGAGGCGAATATTGTACGGGTGTACTGGCAGCGCTGATCGCCGAACGCACCGCCATCAAGGCCGATACCTTCTCGCTCTTCGACGTGCAGGTGAAGCGCATCCACGAGTACAAGCGCCAGCATCTCAACGTCCGGCATAGCCTTACCCTCTACAATCAGATCAAGCGTGACCCGCAGGCCGGGATCACGCCGCCCTCCCGTTGCATCAGGCTGGACCCGAAAACAAACCGCAGTTATCATGTCTGGCATAGCTGATTTTACACGCGCTGCCGTCGCCGGCAGACATCATGTCGTTGCGCGAGGCTTGACCGGGCATGAACTTGTTCAAGGGATATGGAAGATTTAACCACCGGAAAGGGGAACAGAAATGGGGTTGCATGAACTCGCCGGGAAGCCGGCGCCACGATCGACGCTGGCGAATATCCCGAGGCTGATCACGGCGTATTACACGCAAACGCCTGACGCTGCCGAAGTTGGGCAGCGAGTGGCCTTCGGCACCTCCGGCCACCGCGGCTCGTCGCTCCGCAACAGCTTCAACGAGGCGCACATCCTGGCTATCAGCCAGGCCATCTGCGAATACCGAAAAGCGCAGGGGATCGGCGGTCCCCTCTATCTCGGCATGGACACCCACGCACTGTCCGAGCCGGCACTGGCAAGCGCCATCGAGGTCTTTGCGGCGAACAAGGTCAATGTGTTCATCCAGGAAGGCTTTGGCTATACGCCGACGCCGGTCATCTCGCATGCGATTCTCGTCTACAACCGCGGCGTGCGCGGCAGCCGCGGACGGGCCGATGGTGTGGTCATCACGCCTTCCCACAACCCCCCGGAGGACGGCGGTTTCAAGTACAACCCCCCGCATGGCGGACCGGCGGATACCGCAACCACCACGGCCATCGAAGAGCGGGCCAACGAGCTGCTGGCCAAAGGCCTCAAGGGTGTGCGGCGCATGCCCTTCGCAAGAGCCCTCAAGGCCGGCTGCATTCATCGGCACGATTACGTGTCTCCCTATGTCGGTGATCTCGGCAGCGTCGTCGATATGGAGGCTGTCGCGGCGGCGGGGCTACGCATCGGCATCGACCCGCTCGGCGGGGCGGCGGTGGCTTTCTGGCACCCTATCGCCGAGCGTTACGGTTTGCAGCTGGAGGTCGTCAACGAGATGGTCGACCCCACCTTCTCCTTCATGACCCTGGACAAGGACGGCAAGATCAGGATGGACTGCTCCTCGCCCTTCGCCATGCAGAGCCTCATTGGTTTGAAGGACCGTTTCGACATCGCCTGCGGCAACGATCCGGATGTTGACCGGCACGGCATCGTGACGAGAGGGTCGGGGCTCATGAACCCGAACCATTACCTGTCCACGGCCATCTGGTATCTCTTCCAGAACCGGGCCGGCTGGAGTTCGAACGCAGCCATTGGCAAGACCCTCGTGTCGACGTCGATGATCGACAGGGTCGGTGCCGCGCTCGGCAGGACGGTTTGCGAAGTGCCGGTCGGCTTCAAGTGGTTCGTCGACGGGCTGTTGGATGGGTCGTTCGGCTTCGGCGGAGAAGAGAGCGCAGGCGCTTCTTTCCTCAGAAGGGACGGAACGGTCTGGACGACCGACAAGGACGGCATCATCATGAACCTGCTCGCCTGTGAAATGACTGCCAGGACGGGAAAAGACCCCGGCGAACTCTACCGGGAGATCGAGCAGCGGTTCGGCTGCCCGTCTTACGACCGGATCGACGCCCCCGCCACATCGGAACAGAAGAAGATTTTGAGTAAACTTTCTCCAGAGCTGGTCAAGGCCCAGGAACTGGCCGGCGAGCCGATTAGCGCGAAACTGACCCGGGCGCCAGGAAATGGTGCCGCTATCGGTGGGCTGAAGGTGATCACGCAGAACGGCTGGTTCGCCGCCCGCCCATCAGGCACCGAGGATATTTACAAGATTTATGCGGAAAGCTTTCTGGGTGAGAATCACCTGCGCAGTATTCAACAAGAGGCTCAGGCTATCGTCAGCGCGGCGTTCGCTGCGGCGGGTGTCTGAGCAGACGGGGAGAATGTCTCTATGCTGGATAGTTCTGTCGGTAGCGTGGCTAATGTGCTTCACGGACAGGATATCTCCCCTGAATGGCTGACGGGATTATGGCAGCAATCCAGTCTCCTCTGCCCCGGGAAGTCGATGATGGCCCACTCCTAATGAAGGTGACGTATGGACATGTTTCAAAGGGTGCTTATGGTCGATCCGGCCACTGGCTTCTACAAGACAAAAAAATATGGCTTCGACCGCTATTTCGGTCCCGTAGACCTCGGTATCCATCTGGCCGAGGAGTACCGCAGCCTCAATTTCGGCGTGGGAATCTTCGCCGGTTCCATCTTCCCGGGCTCGAACCGACTGGTGGTCACCGGATTTTCCCCTTGCTGGCAGGGCTACTACATCAGCTCCATGGGCGGCGCGGGGTTAGTCTTCGACAACCTGGGCGTCAATATGCTCAGCCTGGTGGGAAAAGCTCCGGTGCCCTCGGTCCTCTGCCTTAATCGCAAGCATGGTGAAGAGATCGAGGTGGACGTGGTTGCCGTCCCGGTGGAGGAGATCTGGAAAACCGGGCGCACGGGGGGCTATGCCCTCACCGACCATGTCTTCGCGATGTTCGGTGGACGCTACGAAAACGATCCACGCATCCTGGTGACCGGTCCGGCGGCCATGCACACCGACATGGCAGGCATCATGTCGGTACCCATCAAAAAGGGGAAGATCAGCTTTGTCGACACCTGGGCCGGCCGCGGCGGCTTCGGCAGCGCGATGGTGCAGAACCACGGCATCGTGGCGATCATTTACGGCGGCACGCTGGTGAATGAGGACTTCCGCGACCACAAGGTGGCCGATGAGTGGTTCAGGAACAAGTACAATCTGCGCCTGATGCAAAAGGACCTGGAGTCGACCACAAAATATCGCTATGACGAGAAACTTCAGACCGGCGGCACCTTCGGTGTCAACTATGCCACCATGGGCGGGAAAATCCTGGCCTTCAACTATCGCACCATGTTCTGGACGGAAGCAGAGCGGCAGGCTTTGCAGAAAGACCTGGTGGTCAATCACTACCTCAAGCAGTTCAATAAAGAGACCATCACCGCCAAACAGCAGGCCACCTGCGGTGAACCCTGCGCCGCCGTCTGTAAGAAGATGAACGGCAGTTACAAGAAGGATTACGAACCCTATCAGACCATGGGGCCTCTCTGCGGCATCTTTGATCAGCGCGCGGCGGAGAAACTGAACCACCACTGCGACGCCATGGGCTTTGACGCCATCTCCGGCGGCGGAGTACTGGCCTGGCTGATGGACCTGCTGGACGCCAAGCTTCTGACCGGTGAAGAGCTTGGCGTGACCAGGTTGCCACGCTGGGAAATGGCGGGTTTCGATGTGGTCAACGATTCGATGCACAACGCCGAGCTGGGCTGCGAGCTGATTGATGCAATCCTTGAGCGCCGCGGCCTGCTTGATTTTCGCGAAGGGGTACGCAAATGGAGCCGCATCCATTCGCGCGCGAAGGGAACAGCGCTGCATGACCGTCTGGTTTACACTGCCTTCAACCGGCGGGGGTGGATGGTGCCCAACCAGTACTGGGTTTCCGGAGTACTGGTGCCAATGAGCATCAATGGGAAATATTACATGATTTACAGCAACGACTTCATCCCGCCCCGAACGTTGGGCAGAATGTGCGCCGAGCGGCTAAAGAAGGAGCTCATTCTCGACAACCTCGGCATCTGCCGTTTTCACCGCGGCTGGGCAGAAGAGATGCTTCCTGAGGTCGTCGGTTCCCTCTATGATTGCAAAGAACAGTTCCTGCGCGCAATCGATGTGCTTGCCAGTCGGCTCAACAGCCGTAACAGTCCGATTTTCTGGGAATCGCAGGCCAACATCGATTATCTGCACACCTTCCTGAAACGGAAACAGGAGGTCGATCAGGAACAGGATCCTCGCTTGGGGGAATGGCTGGAAAAGTTCGACCGGGACCAGCTCGAGGCGGCCAGGGAGTTCTGGTACGAAACCTTGAAGGGGATCGACGAAAGTCTGCGGGAATTTTTCTGAAGTCGGCAGATAAACCGGTGGGACGGCGGACCGTCCATGAATCCATGGAGCATCCTGATGCGCACATTGGTAATCAGCCCCTGCTGACCGCGGTGCGAACTGCCTGGAAAACACTAGCCTGAGTGGATAATCGGGTGTTGGCATTTTTTTTTGGCATTTTTCTGTTGACAATCCTGACCAAGCAGGTAATATATCCCCAACAGAACATAGTTCTTCATGTTCTCCCTCCTAAGTAAAACCATAGAAACCCTTTGCCCTACAGTCACCCTCCTGACTGTGGGGCTTTTTTTTTCGAACCTATACCCCAAACGAAGGTCAGTCCTATATTTAACGCGGAGGCACGGAGATGCTGAGAAAAGTGATCAAAATGTCAGTCATTTTTCCCTAAATTTTTTTTTACTCTGCGATCTCTGCGACTCCGCGTTAAACCTTCTTTTGGGTTATAGAACCGTTTTTTTTGGACCTATAACCCCAAAAAGTTCCAGCTTGTCGCTGCCACCATGAGAAAGTGAGAAAGGTTTTCTTTGCGTCTTTGTCCGTTGCGTCTTTGCGTTAGTTCTCCATTACCTTACCTCTGTGTGTGTTATAGGTCAGTTTTTTGGTGTGGAGTTTCCGTGTTTTCCTGGAAACGCAAGCTGCTGTATTTGCGTTTATTTAACGCGGTTGATAACGGCTCAGATATTGATAGACTAAAAATAACAAGAGGTTATTTGCAGTCTCTAACCCGACAAAGAGAGGAGAACTTCACAATGGCAATGGACATCTTGAGAGAAATGGAAAATTTACGTCGGGAAATCGACGGTGCCTTCAAAGGGTTCGGGGTGGGAGCTTTTTTGGAGCCCTCATTCCTTCCAGGTGTCGGCCTGCAACGGTTTCCACAAATCAATGTTGCGCAGGATCAGGACAGTGTTTATGTGGAAATTCTTGTACCGGGTGTCGATGCCAAGGACCTTGATCTGACTGTCATGCGTGGTGTGCTAACCCTCTCGGGTGAACGCAAGGACGAGTCGGGCAACCAGAGAACCTGGCATCGTCGTGAGCGCGGCCATGGCAAGTTCATGCGTACCGTAGACCTGCCCTGCGAAGTTGATGCTGCCA
>JACZKE010000020.1 GCA_014860225.1 Desulfuromonadales bacterium | reverse complement strand
GCCGACATAACGTACATTGTTGATCTTGACTCCGGTTTCTTCGGCGACTTCACGGATAGCCGTCTCTTCCAGCGATTCACCAAATTCCTGAAAACCGGCAACCAGGCTGTATCGGTTCGGAGCCCAGCTCGACTTGCGCGTCAGCAGCACTTCCCCTGGACGGGTTATCAGGACGATGGCACACGGATGAATGGCTGGAAACGCATGGTTGTGACAGGAATCACAGCTTCGCCCCCACTGCCCGGCCAGCCATTTAGTCGGTTGACCGCAGTAACCACAGAAGCAACTGCGTTCCTGCCAGTGAAGAATCATCCGTCCCATGCCACCGAGGGAGAGCAGATCAATCGGCAACTTCGGCTGTTCATCCAATAGTCCGCACATCTCAAGGTTTGCGGGCAATTCTGCAACGGCTCCAAGATCAATCAGGCGACAGGGCTGCCCCTGCCAGCGGCCGAGGTAGGGTGCAGACCCACAATCCCACTCCCCGTATGGCAGGACGAAACGGCCCCGTTGCTTTGCCACCAGCATCTTGCTGCCACGCAGCAGCACGCCATACCCGGATCCGCCCGGATCGTCACCGGGGCTCTGCAAGACAAACTGCTCAGCCAGGCAGGCCTGGTTAAAAGGCAAATGTATTGGTGAAGCGTAGTGCTCCGGTAGACTGGTCACTGATCATTCTCCGTACAGGTCATCTGAAAACGCAATAATGCCAACTGCGTCTTGCTGTCGAGTATCTCATGGTCCTCGACTTTTTCCAAAGCCTCGGCAAGTGTCATGGGGCAGAGATCAATGATCTCATCCGGCTCCAGATTCTGCTCCACCAGGGTGAGATCGCGCGCCAGGAAAAGGTGGATGTACTCATCACAGAAACCAACCGTACTCCAGAGTCCTCCGAGCGGCAGTATCTGAGCGGCTGAATAACCAGCCTCTTCTATTAATTCGCGCCCGGCGCATTCATGTGCGGATTCACCGGGTTCAAGACGCCCGGCGGGTATTTCATAAATCATCTCGCCAATCGTTGGACGAAACTGACGAATCAGCAGAATCCGGCCATCGGGCAACACCGGCAGGACTGCAGCACCGCCCGGATGACGCACAATTTCGAAACTCGACATCCTGCCATCGGGCATCTCATGCATTTCCACGGCAACATCCAAAACGCGTCCGGAAAAGACAGTGTCCCGCGATATGATTTTTGACATAGGCTAAATTTCTCCTGGCTTCAACTCAGATATGGCCGGTAAAACCATGGTGACCGCCTGCGGAACGGCCTCAAGGCGCACCGGCAACTCTCCCCAGGCATCTCCATCAGTCTGCACTGAAACCTTCGCTCCGCGCAACTCGGCACTGCTCAGAGTAAAAAACTCAACCAGCGGCGACCGCAGAGGACGTTTCAGAAGAAGATTTACGGCAAATTTCAACAGTGCCAGACGGCTGCCCTGGCGGAGCAGACAGACTTCGAGATCATCACGGCACATCGAGGCTTGAGGCGACACGATATATCGGCCGCCATAATAACGGCAGTTACTGACAACCACGCCAAAGCCGGTATGGCGACTCCCGTCCGGCAGAATCAGCTCCAGCGGCTCGGAAGGGTGCATCAGCAAGACTTCCAGGGCGCTGACCCCATAGGCCAGACGGCCAATCAAGCGCTTGAGTGCGGGCCGCACACGCGCCACCGCCCCGGCATCCCAACCGGCACTGACCATCAGGAGAAACAGTTCGTCATTAATCCTGCCAAGCGTTATCTTGCGCGGTGTGCCCTGCACAGCAAGAGCACATGCAGCCTCCAGCTGCATCGGAATCGCTGCTTCGAGAGCAAACACATTCACCGTACCAAAGGGAAGAAACGCGATCGGCAGATCAGGCGAAGCAACACCGTTGACCACTTCGTTGAGCGTGCCGTCACCACCGGCAACGACAATGCGCTCGTAGTCCTCCAGAGAAGCCTGCTCGGCAGCCCTTCTGGCATCGCCGCGAGCACCCGTCAGATAAAGTTCAACGTCAGCGCCCTGCTGTTGTAAAGCGGTCAGTGCTGCCTGAATACGCGGACGGGCATCGCCGCCACTGACCGGATTGGCTATCAGTTTGATACGCATTGCTTGTCTCACAAAAAACGAACGAACCATCTCACGTCCGTGCGAAAACTCCAGATCGAAGATTATGCCGCGATTATGAGGAGCAAACAAGCCTTTCCAGCTCTTCACAGAAGGACAAAAACTGTTAACATGAGAATTATGATGCAGAGTCATGAGACAAAAACGCAGGGGCGCCTGCTTGCGGTTGGCGACATCCACGGTTGTCTGGATCAACTCAAGTCGTTGATGGCTCAGGTCGCGCCGAAACTTGCGGACCGGGTCATTTTCCTCGGTGACTACGTCGATCGCGGTCCGGACAGTGCCGGTGTGATCGATTACCTGATAGAATTCAAAAGGATCTTTCCATCAACATGCTTTTTGCGCGGCAACCATGAGCAGATGTTCATCGATTATCTCGATGGTCATGATCCGACCGCTTTTCTCGTTAACGGCGGGCTAAAGACCTTGAAAAGCTACAAAAAAAGCGGTCGCTGGCCAATCCCGTCAACTCACCGCACTTTTCTGGATGCTTTGCTCGATTATTACGAAACCGAAGACTACATTTTCGTCCATGCCGGCCTGCGCCCCGGCATTCCCCTGGCAGAGCAGGACAGCAGCGACCTGCTCTGGATCCGCCGGGTATTTATCAATTCGAGCTATGACTGGGGCAAGACCGTGGTCTATGGCCATACCCCGCTTGAGGAGCCTTTGCTTGCAGAAACAAGGCTGGGCCTGGATACCGGTTGCGTTTATGGTCGCCAGCTCACGTGTTGCGATGTCCGCACCAGGCAGGTATGGCAGGCTTGAATTCCTGTGCATTCATCGCCAGCGGCGCAGCAGATCACCGACCTGCGTCCATGCCGGCAGAGTCATACGCACAACCGCATTCGGCTGAACCATTGAGACAAGCTCTCCCTTTTCAGTGAGAGCTTCGGCAAAGGTGAATTCTTCCTGACGCATGTCTGGACCGATAATCTCCAGGCATTCACCGCTCTTAAAGCGATTGCGCCCTTCAACCAGCCAACATCCGTCTGTCGCTGCCCCCTGGACAATGCCGACAAAATCGCAGTCCCGGAGGTAGTCACTGTTTTCGGCTGTGACAAAGGCGTGATCTTGCTCAAAGAGAAACCCGGTGCCGTAAGGACGATGACTGACTGCTTCAAGTTCTCTCTGCCATTGCCGATCGACCCGGTAGTCATCCGGATCATCTCGCCAGGCATCAAGCGCCGCCCGGTAAATCCTGGTTACTGCGGCAACGTAATAAATACTCTTCATGCGCCCCTCGATCTTCAGGCTGTCGACTCCGGCGTTGATCAAGTCCGGCAGATGGTTGATCAGGCACAGGTCGCGGCTGTTGAAGATATAAGTGCCCCGTTCATCTTCTTCGATCGGCAGGTATTCACCGGGTCGGGACTCCTCCTGCAGTGCATACTTCCAGCGACAGGGGTGGCTGCAGCTCCCGCGGTTGGCGCTGCGGCCGGAAAGACCCGCTGACAACAGGCAGCGCCCGGAGTAGGCCATGCACATTGCGCCATGGACAAATACTTCCAGTTCCAGATCTACAGACATACGGATAGCGGCAATCTCCTGCAGGCTCAGTTCCCTGGCCAGGTTCAGTCGTTTGACGCCCTGAGCCTGCCAAAAATGCGCTGCAAGACTGCTGGTGGTGTTGGCCTGGGTAGAAAGATGCAACTCTCTTGCCGGATCAATCTGACGTACCAGATGAAGCATGCCTGGATCTGCGAGAATATAGGCATCCACAGGGATCGGCAGCAATGACTCCAGCAGTTGCCTGGCCGCCGCCTCCTCTCCGGGACGCAGGAAGGCGTTCAATGTCAAGTAGAGGCGCTTGTCCAGAGAATGCGCCACATCACAGGCCCTGGACAGGTCCTGCAGAGTCAAGTTTCCGGCCAGCGCACGTAAGCTGAACTGTTCGACGCCACAGTAGACAGCGTCGGCACCATAACGCAGTGCGGTTTCGAGCTTTTCAAGGTTTCCGGCCGGAGCCAGGAGTTCAGGAACCATCAAGGAACCTCCAGTAGGTAAAAAGTGTTGCCACTCTATCACAACAAGGCATATTTCATGCAAAGCAAGATTAACAGGCCGTCTGCCATGATACTTGACAAGGCTTAGAAAAGCCTATAATTTCTAGGAAATTTAAAAATCCAACAACGACAAATACACAATATGACAACTCTTATTTGCAGAATTCTGACTGTAGCATCAGCTGTCGGGTTACTGACCGCGTGTGTACCGCCGCCCACAGTAGCCCCCTCCAATAATCTGACGCTAGAAATGCGCCACCTGCGCGCATCGATCGACAGGCAGGAGCAGAGCGTTCAGATGCTATTCCGTCAGGTCTCGGAATTGGAAGCCAGCCTGCAGCGCCATGCTGAAGAGATTGACCAGCTCCGTCAGACACCGCAATCGATGCAGACAGGGTCTCTGCCAGACCAAACACCGCAGACACAAGGAGTGGCATCTATTCCGGCACCGGGAGAGGGCTCGGCTACAGAAGTTTACCTGCAGGCCTTTGGCGATTACGCCTCGGGTCGTTATCAGAGGGCCATTCAAGGCTTTGAAGCCTTCCTGCAGCGTTTTCCCAACAACAGCTACGCCGGCAATGCACAATTCTGGCTGGGCGACTGTTACTTCAATCAACAGCAGTATTCTTTGGCGATTCAGGAATTTGAGCGTGTTCTCAAAGACTACCCCAACGCTCCCAAAACCCCGGACGCACTGTTTAAAATAGCCAGTGCCCGCTTGCAGCTGGGGGACACAGATGAAGCCCGCCTGGCGATTGACACCCTCAAGCAACGCTATCCGAAAAGCACAGCAGCTCAAAAGGCCCAGGAACTGGCGATACCCTGATCGATTCCACCAAGGGGGAGAGATGAATCTCAAACGTAGTATTCTGACAGTTTGTTTATTGCTCATGATCTGGCCAGGCATTGCCTGTGCAAAAGAAGAGCCGATCATTTACACAGTTAAACAGGGCGATACCTTGTGGGACATCTCTCAGCGCTTCATAAAGGACCCTTACTACTGGCCTAACCTGTGGTCCCACAATCCTGCCATCGGCAATCCCCACCTGATCTATCCGGGACAGCGGTTGCGCATCTACGACGGTCGCATCGAAATCATTCCGGTCGGTGCCGGTGCTGGTTATGTTGGTGCAGCAGTCATGACTCCGGATGAGATTTTCCTGATCCCCACCTACGGCGGCGCCCGAAGTTTTATCAGCAGCGACGAAGTGGCATCGCTGGGGACTTTGGTTGACACCGTGGACAACCGTGTCATGGTCACAACCGGCGATACGGTCTTCCTCGAAATGAAAGATCTCGCGGCCGTCAATCCCGGCGATGTCTACGAATTGATCAGCGTAGGGCAGAAGGTTTTCCATCCGGCAGTTGAAAAAAAATTCGGCCGCCAGCTCTCCGACACATCGATCGGTTATCAGACGATTCAGCTTGGCACCGTGGAAATTACGGAAGTGACACCCCATGTAGCCGTGGCAACCATCACGAACGCTTTGCGTGAAATCATGCGTGGCTCCCGGCTTCAACCTTACCGCCCGATCCCAGACCGTATTCCCCGCATACTGGCTGACCAGGTCATCGAAGGCTATCTCATCACCGAAGACGTCGGCAAACTGGCCATGGGCCAATGGGACGC
This sequence comes from Desulfuromonadales bacterium, assembly GCA_014860225.1. Classification (GTDB taxonomy): domain Bacteria; phylum Desulfobacterota; class Desulfuromonadia; order Desulfuromonadales; family BM103; genus M0040. The sequence continues at coordinate 29,388 of JACZKE010000020.1, read as the reverse complement.
GATCCTTATCGACATCGGAGAGGAAAGTGGACTGCAGGTCGGCCATGAACTGGAGCTCTTCCGCCAGCGTGAAGCCACCACAGAAGCCGACAAGAGCAAGAAGCTGATTCTGCCCGACATCGATCTGGGCGAAGCCATTGTCCTCGAGGTTCGTCAGGGCTTTGCCGAAGCCCTGATTACCCGCACCACCAACCTGCCGCTCTATCGTGGCGATCGGGTCAGGACCAGGACCAGATAGGCCTTATCCGCGAATCGTTGCCGTTTCGCAAGTGCACTGCTTCAGGATGGGCTGGATTGCCGGCCCATCCATGTTTTTATTGTATTGATGTCATAGCACATGGAGGGAGCCAATGGATCACCTGCTGCCCTGGCTGCGCCTGCAGTTCACACCGGGCCTTGGTCGTGTCGGCCTGATGCACCTGATCGAACATTTCAAAACCCCGGAGAAAGCCCTGGATGTTGCCCGCAGTGGTTGGCCGAAGCTGCCGGGATTGCGTCAAAATCTGGCCGGCATGATTCCGGAGGCCACACACCCAGGAGTCCAAAAAGCGAGTCAGCTGCTGGACGAAATGGGTGGTCGCCTGTGCACCATCTGGGATCATGACTACCCCCGGTCCCTGCGCGAGATTCCGGATCCGCCCGTCCTGCTTTACTGCTGCGGCAGCTTTCCCGAAGGAACGTCCCTCGCCATCGTCGGCACCCGCAATCCTACTGATTTCGGCAGGGGGTTCACCGAACAGTTGGCCGAAGAACTGGCTGCGGCCGGCGTCGTTATTGTCAGCGGACTGGCTCGGGGCATCGATGCCGCCGCACATCAAGGTGCTCTCAACTGCGGCGGCAGAACCCTGGCTGTGCTCGGTTGCGGCATTGACAGGATTTATCCGCCGGAAAATGCCAGGCTATATCGCCAGATTATCGAGCAAGGCGCCCTTATCTCCGAATACCCACCCGGCAGTGAGCCGCTGCCGGGGCATTTCCCGGGCCGCAATCGCATCATCAGCGGCTTGTGCAAAGCAACCCTGGTGATGGAAGCCTCTCGCGACAGCGGCTCATTGATTACAGCCGAGTTTGCCCTCGAACAAGGGAGGGAGGTGATGGCGGTACCGGGTGGTGTTGACCGTAAAACCAGTTATGGGCCGAATCTCCTGATTAAACAAGGGGCTTATCCGGTCACAGAAGCAAAAGAGATTCTTGAGATTCTCGGCATCGGCAAAAGCAGCATCAACCCGCGATCTTTTACAGAACCGGTTATCCCCCAGCTTCCCGAGCCGGCCGGAGCCGTCCTCGCCAAGCTCGACCTAACCCCTCGACACAGCGACGAACTTACCGGGGAATGTGGGTTGACACCTATGGAGCTTTCAGCTATTTTACTGCAGCTGGAGCTGCAGGGGTATGCAGTCAAGCTGCCGGGCGGACGCTATATTCGCGGGCGCAGGCAACATTAATCTATTGAAGATACAACGGAGACTACTTGAGAGAACGGGTTCTGGCGATTGTCAGTTTTATCGCCCAATACTTTCTTGATGACCGTGACATGATGACGGAAAGCGATCTTGTCGAAGAGTTGCTGTCAGTCGGCTTCGAAGCCGAAGAGATCGATGCAGCTTTCGTCTGGATGGAGAGTCAGGAGCTCTGTGCGCCGTCCGGTAGCGAAACGACCTTGAACGCCCCGACTCTGAGTCACAGAGTCTTTTCCACGGAAGAGAACCGGACGCTTTCTTCGGAAGCCCGCGGCTTCTTGACCCGGCTGCGGAGCATGGGTATTCTGAACGACGTCATCCAGGAAGAGGTCATTGAAAAAGCTCTGCAGATGGCAGAGGACGAGATTTCTCTGAAGGAAATCAAAACCATTACGGTTCTTACCATGTTCGCCAACTCACAAAATGAGTGGCGTCGCGAGTTCGACTGTCTTCTCGAAGACGATTGGCAACGGTTGTTAAACTGACGCGCCACAGGCTGCAGGACATCCTGCGGCCTTTTTCATTTCTCAAACAAAAGACTTGAACATATTATTATGGCTAATTCCCTGGTTATCGTCGAATCTCCGGCGAAAGCAAAAACCATAGAGAAGTTTCTCGGCAAGGGCTACAAAGTTCTGGCCTCATACGGTCACGTGCGCGCTTTACCCAGCAAGCAGGGTTCAGTCGATATCGAGAACAATTTTGAGCCCAACTACCAGATACTGGCCGAAAGCAAAAAGCACATCGACCTTCTCAAAAAGGCAGTGGCCAAAAGCGACGAACTGATCCTTGCTACAGACCTCGACCGCGAAGGGGAAGCGATCGCCTGGCATCTGCTCGAGGCACTTGGCATCGATGAAAACGGCGACAAACCACAGGTCAAACGCGTCACCTTTCACGAGATCACCAAGCCGGCCATCCTGGCTGCAATGACCAACCCGCGCCACATCGACCGCGGCCTGGTCGATGCCCAGCAGGCCCGCTCAGTCCTCGATTACCTGGTTGGCTTCAACCTCTCGCCCTTCCTCTGGAAGAAGATCCGTTATGGCCTCTCTGCCGGTCGCGTCCAATCCGTTGCCTTGCGTCTGGTCTGTGAACGAGAAACCGAAATCGAGGCCTTTGAGCCCCGTGAGTACTGGACTATCGAAGCCCTGCTGGCGAACACCGCCGGAGCCGGCTTCCCTGCCAGGCTCCACAGCCTTGACGGCGAGAAACTCGACAAGTTTGCCATCGGCGACCAGACCCGGGCCGAGGCCATCATGGCCGACCTGCAACAAGTCGAGTTCCGGGTCGCCAAGCTCGAGAAGAAGGAACGTAAACGCAACCCGGCGGCGCCCTTCACTACCAGCACCCTGCAGCAGGAAGCCAACCGCAAGCTCGGTTTCTCAGCGCGCAAAACCATGTCCACCGCCCAGAAACTTTACGAAGGCATCGATATCGGCGAAGGCAGCCACGGCCTGATCACCTACATGCGAACTGACTCGGTCGCCCTGTCGGAGCAGGCGACCAGTGAAGCGCGCACGGTCATCTGTCAACTCTACGGCGAGAGCTACGCCCTTGCCGCTCCGCGCGTGTTCAAGAACAAGAGCAAGAACGCCCAGGAGGCTCATGAGGCGATCCGCCCCACCTCGATCGCCCATACACCGGAGAAGATCAAGAGTCACCTCACTGCCGACCAGTTTCGCCTCTACCAGCTGATCTGGAAGCGCACCGTCGCTTCGCAGATGACCCCGGCAATCTTCGACGCAACCAGCGTCGACATCTCTGCCGGCGAACGCTACAGCTTCCGTGCCTCTGGCCAGATCATCCGTTTTCCCGGCTTTATGACCCTCTATATCGAAGGCACTGACAACGGCGACGACGAAGAGAAGGAGGGGTTGCTGCCACCACTCGCCGAAGGTGAGGGCTTAAACCGCGAGCAGCTGACCCCGGAACAACACTTCACCCAGCCGCCTCCCCGCTTCACCGAGGCCAGCCTGGTAAAGACCCTTGAGGAATACGGTATCGGCCGCCCCTCCACCTATGCCAACATCATGAACACGATGGTGACCCGCAAGTATGTCCGCCTGGAGAAACGCGTTTTCTTCCCGGAAGACGTCGGCCGGGTGGTCACCAAGCTGCTGACCGAACATTTCGGCCGCTATGTCGACTATGACTTCACCGCTGCCCTGGAAGAAGACCTCGATGCCATCTCCCGCGGCGAAAAGGATTGGACACCGTCGGTCAAACAATTCTGGGACCCCTTCATTGCCCTGCTCGAACAGAAAGATCAGGAGGTCAGCAAAGCCGACCTGACCACAGAGAAGACTGACAAACTCTGCCCGGAATGCGGCAAACCACTGGTTATCAAACTGGGCCGTTCCGGACGCTTCCTGGCTTGTTCCGGGTTCCCCGACTGCCGGCACACCGAACCGCTGGTGGCCGATGGTCAGCCCGCGGAAGAGCCGGTCATGTCAGACGAAAAGTGCGACAAGTGCGGTGCCGGCATGCTGATCAAGACGGGCCGCTACGGCAAGTTCCTGGCTTGCAGCGCCTATCCTGCATGCAAGAACATTCAGCCTCTGGAAAAGCCTGTATCCCTCGACATCAGCTGTCCGCTATGCAAGGAAGGTGAGATGATGGAGAAGAAGAGCCGGTATGGCAAGATCTTCTACTCCTGCAATCGCTATCCGAAATGCAAGTATGCCCTCTGGAACCCGCCGAAGCAGGAAGCCTGCCCGAAGTGCGCCTGGCCACTGACCGAGGTCAAGACCACCAAGCGCTTCGGCACGGTACAACGCTGCCCGCAGGAAAGCTGCGACTGGGAGATGGAGCTGATTCCGCCGGAGAAGAAGCCCCCGAGCAAGACAGAGGCGACCGGGAAAATGCCGGCCAAAAAGACGCCGGCCAAAAAGACGGTGGCAAAGAAACCCGCAGCCGGCAAGCCCAAAAAGACGAATGCCAAAAAGGACTGAGCACCGCTAGTACCCTGTAACCTATAGGATTTCGATAGATTGCGTAGGGATTTGCCGTGTCAGCAAGGCGCGATTTCTGGTGCCTAGCCGTAGCTAAGCATCTGAAATCGGAACGTAGCTGATGCGGCAAAGAACAAGCAAGGTGCGAAAGATTATGGGTTACAGGGTACTAGGGCATTACAAAAAATGAGATGGCTGGACACGGATGTCCGGCCATCTCTCGTTGTACCAATGAAAACCAGGTGTTGCTGCCTTGAGAGTAACGTACCTGCGGTCAGCAACCTTTGAGCAAGGCCCTCATCATGACACCTATCGCTATCATCGGAGCCGGACTGGCTGGCTGTGAAGCCGCATGGCAAATAGCCCGGCAGGGAATCCCTGTTGAACTTTTCGAGATGCGCCCGCATCGCATGACACCTGCCCACCAGAGTAGCCGTCTCGGCGAGCTGGTCTGCTCGAACAGCTTGCGCGGTACCGGTATGCATAACGCAGTCGGCCTGTTGAAGGAAGAGCTGCGCCGTTGCAACAGTCTCTTTATCGAAACCGCCGACGCCCACGCGGTCCCGGCCGGAGGAGCACTGGCGGTTGACCGGGACGGCTTCGCCGACCAATTGACCAGGGTTATCGAGACACACCCGCTCATCACCCTGCGGCGGCAGGAGATCACTGACATTCCCGTTGATCGTACGGTCATCATTGCCAGCGGACCATTGACCTCCGATGCACTTGCGAAGGAGGTTGCCACGCTGACCGGTCAGCAGCACCTTTATTTCTACGATGCCATTGCGCCGATCGTCGAGGCTGATTCGATTGACCGCGACCAGGTCTACGCTGCATCACGCTATGACAAAGGTGGAGCGGACTATCTCAACTGCCCCTTTGACAAAGAACAGTACCTTGCCTTTGTCGACAACCTCTGCAAGGCCGACAAAGTCGCTCCACATGATTTCGAGAAGGTCGTTCATTTTGAGGGATGCATGCCGATTGAAGTGCTCGCCGAGCGCGGGGCAATGACCCTGGCCTTCGGGCCGATGAAACCTGTCGGTCTGCGAGATCCGCGCACCGGACGAGATCCTTTTGCCGTCGTCCAGCTGCGTCAGGACGACCGGCACGCCAACCTTTACAATCTGGTCGGCTTTCAGACCAAGCTGACTTATCCTGAACAACAGCGCATCTTCCGCACTATCCCCGGGCTGGAGAATGTCAACTTTTCCCGCCTGGGAAGCATGCATCGCAATACGTTCATTAACGCCCCGGCTTGCCTGAACGAAACGCTGCAGCTTAAACAGGCAGCGAATATCTTCTTCGCCGGACAGATCACAGGCGTCGAGGGTTATGTCGAGTCTGCCGCCAGCGGTTTTCTAGCCGGCCTTTTTGCTGCCGCATATCATCAAGGCATCAGCTGCCCACCTCCACCACCGACAACAGCTCTGGGAGCACTGCTCAATTATCCCGTCAACGCATCACCTGAAGGCTTTCAGCCGATGAATATCACTTATGGCCTCTTCCCGGAACTCGGGCAACGCATTCGCAAACGACGTGACCGGAGGCAAGGTTTAGCCGATCGTGCCCTCGCGGATCTGGAGATGTGGCGAACCTGCCTGCCTGCACCACCTATTGGATTGCCAGGAAATTAAATTCCTGCTAGTCTCAAAACCAACATTAACAGGCGTTATTCTCGGGGCTGCAAACAGCGACAGCTGCTTTCGCAGAAGGGGCAAATGGAGGCACTATCAGGCACATCTGCCAAGCTCGTCGATTCACGTGACCTGCTTGATATTTTGCGTCAACATCCGCTTACCGGACCCTTCAATCTGGCGCTGTTTTCAGAACGACATGGTCGCAAGGGCCTCAGAGAAGCAATTCATGCCGTTTGTTCTCCTCTGAACGGCGCAATCCCTTGCACTCCAGAATGCCTTCAGGCTTGGGAACAGAACATCTCCCGGGCTTTCTTGACAAATCAACCGATGGTCCACACCTGTACTCAGGGACTACTTTGCCTGACAATTCTTCTGTCGAAAAGCAAGGATTTACCGGAATATCTGATCGGTGGTGGTGTCTTTGAAAGGAACGCAATGATCAGGAGCAGCGTTGAAGAAATCAAAAGGTCAGCAGTCACGGCGCCAACACTCGAATCCGGACAGCAGTCTCAACCGGTCAGCATATCGGAAGCGCAATCGATAGCCGAGCGGATAGCCACGGCGCTGCCGCGACTGGTCGACCAACACGTCCATTCCCTGAGTCTGGCGCGCACCACCCAACGCCTTGAAGCTGTGCAGAAACTGGTGCGTGAGCTTGCCGGCTGCATGGATAAAGAGCAAGCCGTTGCCATCGTCAGTGAAGCCCTGGTAGTCCTTTTCGACTTGCCCAAGGTTCTGATTGTCCTGCAGCAGCCGGGACACACCTTGAAGATCCATTCAACTCTCGGCCTTAATCCGGACACCTTTCAGCTGGACCAGAAACGCCTTGCTGATTACTTCGCCAAAGACTCCGGTCATCCGGAAAATTTGCCGGAAGAAGCGCTGGAGGCGTTCTTCCCTGGCCTGAAGGCCCGCTCAGGCTACCTTTTCCGTTTGGGCGGGAATGACTGCCAGATTGGCACTATTGCGATACTGGACGTCGACTTGCACGGCCGTGACCAGGCTCTGATCGATTTGCTGATCAATCGTCTGGGAACTCAACTGGAGAGCCTGAAAACTGCAGAGGGGCACCGTCTGGAACGGCAAGTCTCCAGTCGTCTTGTTGCCATGATCAGTTCTCTGGCGCTGATCGAAAGTCGTCGGGAGGTTTATCTGCAGATCCTTGAAATGTCGGCTGAGCTCCTGGCCGCAACCAGCGGCTCACTCATGCTGCTCAATGAAGTTGAAGGCACCCTGAAGATCGTTGCCGCCAAAGGCATGACTTCTACGTTGGCCAAAGCCATGTCGATCGGCTTTGGTGAAGGGATTGCCGGCAGGGTGGCTAAAAGCCGCTTCCCGATGCTGGTTAATGATATTGAACGGGATAAACGGGTCGCTATCAAAAACCGGCCGCGCTTTAAAACCAAATCATTTCTCAGTCTGCCCCTCGTGGTTGAGGAGCGCCTGATTGGTGTTCTCAATTTGGCAGACAAGAACAACAGCAGCAGTTTTGGCGAGGCGGACCTCAACCTGGCGCAGACCTTCACCAAACATGCGTTATTAATGGTCGAACGGGCCGCAACCCTGGAGATGGCAAGTCAATTAGAGCAGCTCGCCATCACTGATCCGTTGACCGGCCTGTATAACCGTCGCTTCCTGGCAGACCGCTTGCAAGAGGAATTCAGCCGCAGCAAACGTCAGCAGCAGAGCTTCTGCATCATCATGGCAGACCTGGATAACTTCAAACTCTACAATGACATCTGCGGACACCTGGCCGGCGACAACGCCCTGCGTAAAACAGCCGAACTGATGCAACGTTCTGCACGCGACATGGATATTGTGACCCGCTATGGCGGCGAGGAATTCTGTCTGATTCTACCTGGAACAGGCAAAAAAGAGTCAGTTTTTGTCGGCGAGCGCATTCGTCGGGCGATTGAGGTTGAAAACTTTCCGGGAGAAAACCACCTGCCTCTCGGCCGGTTGACCATCAGCCTCGGGGTGGCCACCTTTCCTGCCGACGGCGTGACCGCGAACGAGTTGATACATGCAGCCGATCAGGCTCTTTATCAAGCCAAGGGACTGGGCCGCAATTGCCTGGTCCTTTACGAAACTTCTCTGGAGAATCACACCCTCTTGTCGCATCACGAATAACCTGCACAACAGATCATCGGAACTTTCCCATGCCATACGCTGCACAAAACATTGTCCTCGCCTCGGCGTCACCCCGTCGGCGCGAGCTTCTGGCCCAGGTCGGGATCAATTTTCAGGTCGTGCCCAGCACAGCGGACGAGACCCTGCTTGCAGACGAAACGCCGGAAGCACATGTTAAACGCCTCAGTTGCGACAAAGCCATGGAAGTCGCCAGCAGGCCAAAACAGAGCGGACGCTGGTTTATCGGCAGCGATACCGTGGTCGTCCGCGACGAAATCATCCTCGGGAAACCGGCCGATGCGTCAGAAGCCGCAGAGATGCTCTCCAGCCTTTCCGGACGCAGTCACCGGGTTATCTCCGGCTATGCGGTTTATGATCGTGAATCAGATTGCACACTCAGCGCAGCGGTCACCACCAAGGTGTTTTTCAAGGAATTGACAAGCCGGGAAATTGATGGTTACATTGCCACTCATGAACCCTTTGACAAGGCAGGCGCTTACGCCATCCAGGGGATCGGATCCTTCATGGTCCCCTGCATCGAAGGCAGTTACACCAACGTGGTCGGTCTGCCGCTTTGCGAAGTGATTGCCGCCCTTGAAGAACTTGGCGCCGTCGAACTGTTTGGTAGTCGGTGCCGGGTTACTCAGAAGGTGCAAAGCGAAAACACAACGCAAAGGTGCAAAGATAAAAAGAAAGACGCAAAGAAAGGCTCTTAGGTTGAACCAAAAGGGCTTTCTTTTTTCTTTCCTGGCTTCTCTTTGCGACTTGAGTAAGCGCAGCGAACGGGCGTTGAGATGATGGTCGGACTTCCGAACTGTGTCACCGAATCTGTGTCTTACGGCTTATTAAACGAACCTATAACCCAAGCAAAGGTCAGTCCAATAATTAACGCAGAGACACGGAGACGCTGAGAAGAATGACCAAGGTGTCAGAAATTTTGTCCGCGACATGTTTTTTTACTCTGCGTCCTCTGCGTCTCCGCGTTAAACCTTGTTCTGGGTTATAGAACCGTTTTTAAAGATCGGTCTATGAATATCGCTTCCAACATCTCGCAGATTCAAAAAAGGATCGCAGCCGTCTGTAAAAGCTGCGGTCGCAATCCTGCTGAGGTTCGTCTGGTCGCCGTATCAAAAAAGAAGCCGGCAGAAGACATCGAGGCTGCTTTCGCCGCTGGACAGTCTCTGTTTGGTGAAAGCTACGTGCAGGAGTGCGTTGCCAAGATCAACGAAGTCAAAGCCGCTGTCGAATGGCATTTTATCGGCGCACTGCAGAGCAACAAGGTTAAGTACCTGCGCGGCAAGGTCGCCATGATCCATTCCGTCGATCGCTTTTCCCTGGCTGAAGAGATCGATCGCCAGTGGGGCAAAGATGACACCTGCGTCGATATCCTCATCCAGGTCAATCTCGGTGAAGAAGCGAGCAAGTCCGGAACCACGGCCAGCGACCTGATCGGCCTGGTCCGCGAGGTTGCTCGGCTCAAACACGTCCGCATCAGAGGGCTGATGGCCCTCCCCCCCTGGGAAGCCGATCTCGAAGAGGTACGCCCCTATTTTCGACAGCTCCGGGAACTGGCCGAACAGATTGACGCTCTCGGTCTGCCAAATGTCAGCATGCAGGAGCTCTCCATGGGGATGAGCCACGACTATGAAGTCGCTATCGAAGAGGGCGCCACCCTGATCCGTGTAGGTACTGCAATCTTTGGCGCTCGCTAATTTTTTCGGACCTACAACCCAAACAAAGGTCAGTCCAATAATTAACGCAGAGACACTGAGACGCTGAGAAGAATGACCAAGGTGTCAGTCATTTTGCCCTTGAAATGTTTTTTACTCTGAGTCCTCTGCGTCTCCGCGTTAAACCTTCTTTTGGGTTATAGAGCCGATTTTTCCACGGGCGAAAACTGTGCATGTATTATCCGGTTTCCAGATGGAAACTAATTTGTGTTTTTTTCGCAACTTACCCTCACCCCTTATGCCAGTGTTTTTGACATGCCCATAGACGCCTTTCTTTTCGATCTCGACGGCACACTGGTCGATACAATTCCGGACCTGACCACATCGGTCAATCTGTTGCGGGAAGAGCTTGACCTGCCTGCCGTGTCCAGCGACGAAGTCCGTTGTCACGTAGGCGACGGTGTCGGTCTGCTGGTGCAGCGCGCCCTTCCGGAGGGTCTGTTCAGTGAGGCCCGGCGCATACGTTTCATGGAAATCTATACTGACCACCTTACCGACGAGTCGCGGATCTACCCGGGGATCACGACCTTCCTCGAGAAGCACTGCGACAAACCAATGGCCGTCGTCACCAACAAGCCACAACCTCTGGCCGACATCCTTATAGACCGCCTCGGACTCATACCGTTCTTTCAGGGTGTCATCGGCGCCGAGCAAGCCCTGCAGAAGAAACCACATCCCGACATGGTCCACCGGGCTCTTGACCTGCTGGGCAGCATGCCGGAGAGGACGCTACTGTTCGGCGATCATCATGTCGATCTGCGCGCCGCTCACGCCGCAGGCATCAAGTCCTGCTTCTGCGCCTGGGGGCTAGGTCACGATGACAACCTGCACGCTGACTTTCAGGCCGCGACCCCCGCTGATTTACTGCTGCTCTTTCCCGAGAGCATACATTCTTGAATGACGCCCGACTGACCCTGAAGGTTGTCTCCCTGTTTTTCTTTCCTCTGCTTCTCAATGTTCAGTTGATGAGTGTCTCTCATTCGATCATTAACGCCGGTCTGGCGCGTCTGGACAATGCCGTGGTGATTCTGGCCGGGTTCTCTGTGGCCCTGGTTCTGCATTTGTTTGTCGCTTCTCCGTCTTACCAGAACCATACAATTACGATTGCCATGGTGCGCGGTCGCAAATCGCTTGTCGCCATGATCCTGTTCGTACTGTTGATCGCCGCCTGGGTCTCTGTGCTGCTCGCCCTGCTCGCCTTCAGCCCGATCGGTACATTTGTGCTCGACCGCATACTCGGGGTTTCCCCGGAGGTAGCCAGAGGCGCCCGCGAGGCTCTGGCGCTACTGGTCTTTCTACCGTTCATGACCGGACTGCGTGGGCTCTGTCAAGGGCTGGTCATACGTGCCCGTCGCACCGGGCTGGTCTCTTTTGCCACGGCAGTGCGCATCGTCATGCTGTTTTTCTATCTCTGGCTCGGTCAGTTATGGTTTGCAGGCACACGGGTTGCCGCTTTCGCCTTGATCGGCTGCGTCGGCACCGAGACCCTGGTCATTGCTTTTTTTGCCTGGCGCCTCAAGCTACCCGCAGAACAGAACAATGAAAACAGTTTTGCCGGGATTCTGCGCTACGGCTTGCCGCTGGCTTATTCTTCCGGTATGCAGCAGACAGTTCCCCTGTTGATCAACGCCATCATCAGCCGTCTTCCCGACGGCACTCTGGCTCTGGCAGCCTTCGGCGTGGTTCGCGGCTTTCTCTTCATGCTTGCCGGGCCGATGCGCAACCTGCAGCAGGCCTACCTGACCCTGGTCCGTCAGCCGGCAGACAACGCAGTTCTGGTGCACTTTCTTATCAGGGTCAGCTTCGGTATGGCCGTGGTCATGCTGTTGCTCGCCTGGCCATTGAACGGGCCGGTTCTCGGGTCAGTCATGGGGCTGGATTCAGCGATGCGACATTACATCGCCTGGCCACTGACGGCCTGTGCACTCTTCCCGCTCATTTACGGTGTCTCCAACCTTCTGCGCGGCTGGTTTTCCGGGGCGCATCTCACCGGACGACTCGGTCGTTCTACCTGCTACAAAGCTCTTTTGATGGTTGTTCTCTGGCCGGTGTTCGTCACCTTGTCACTCCCCCTGCCAGGTATTAGTGTTGCCATTTTTCTGCTTCTTGCTGCGGAATTCTGCGAGGCGGGGTACCTTTACCAGCAACGTGCCCGGCTGTTGAAGTGTCACGGGCTTGTGCCGGTCGGAGCAAACACCGTAGAATGGAGAAATGGAGACCCCTGAAAAAAAACACCCCTGCTCCGACTGCCATCACTGTCAATGGTGTTCTGATGATCGTTGTCGCCTGTGTTTGCGCAGCGACAGCGGTTGCCGCAAGAAACTCTCCATTGCCGAACAGATCGCCCTGTTCGAGCAACTCAACCGAACCGAACCATAGTTCATGACCATCAGGAAACTCCGGGGGGCACGACCGCAGTTTTCGATCTGGAAACGATATGCTTAGCGAATACCTGCAGACCGCTCGCGCTTTTCTGTCTACCAATCCAGTCGTCGCCATTCTTATTGGCGCAATCCTGATCCTCCTTTTCTACTCCAGACCAAAGCAGATGTTCAAGCTGGCGGCTTTTGGTCTGTTCATCACCGTAGTTTTCTATTTTATCACCCTGTTTGCGGAAACGGTCAGTACCGGATCAAAACAGAAGGATCAGATGATTTATAAGTCGAAAGATGTGATCGGGGATTGAGTCAAGGAACGGCAGACCTGAATTTGCACTTTCAGGACCCGCGATGAGCGAGGAGCGTGCAGACAACGGACTTGTCTAGGGCGGGAAAGTCCATCTCCGGAATTCAGCGGGCGCTGACCGGTACCCGCGCTTCACAGGGGATCTTCACCTGGCAAAGGCCACAGGGAGTGGCGCCGGTGCCGTAGTGTTCGCGTACGTAAGGGGCTGTGACCTTGCGGATGTAGTCAAAACACTTCGGCTTGTCGTGACCTTTTTCAGTGATCGCTTCGGCAGGGCAGCGCTGCATGCAGACTCCGCAGGTCCCCTGCGCATACCAGAGACACCAGTCCTGGTGGCCGGCATAAGGTCTCGGCGTCGCTTCGAGATCCATTTTGACGACTACGGAACCGAAGCGCACGGCTTTGCCGACCCTGGTGATCAAACCATCAGAAAGGCCGAAGGTGCCGAGCCCGGCAACCCACGCGGTGTGGCGTTCCGACCAGTTCGAGGCAAGACCGAATCGTTCGCTCTGCCGATAGTCGAAGTCGGGCAGGCGCTCCGGCGCCACAGCCGGAGTGCCTGCCTGCGTCAGCTGCTCTGCCAGGTGCAGGCGCAGGGCGCAATTGAACGCTTCGCCATGGAAACGGGAGCGCGCCCAGCGCTCGGCCGGAACTTCGGTCACTGCCCGCTGCTCGAGACGGGTCGCTTCAGTCTGGGGAAGAATATAGCAGATGACCGCCAGTTCAGAAGAATCGTACTGCATTTCAGGATAGGCGAGCTTGAACGCTTCGTAGGGAGTCCAGTAAAAAGGACCAATATCCGCCCTCAGCTGATCGAACAAAGGGTCGTCACCTCGCGCATAGGCCACCTGAGCGTCATCCCAGGCCGGTTCGCCGGTACCATTCTCCAGGCTGTTGGCCGGAGAGGCACAGAAATCACGGATGATATTTTCAATCCGGCGCTTGTGCTGCTCCTGGTTAACATCCATGACAGGCATCCTTGAGGACAGCCACCCGGCTGTGTCTAGTACCCTGTAACCTATAGGATTTCGCAAGATTGCGCAGGGATTTGGCGTGTCAGCAAGGCGCGCCTTCAGCTGCCCAGCCGTAGCTACTCAGCTGAAGGTGCAACGCCGCTGACGCGGTAAAGAACCAGCAAGATGCGATAGTTTATGGGTTACAGAGTACTAAAACTTATGCACCAGGTTCAGGTGAAAGGTCACATCCGGCGAGGCATTGACGGCGAGGTCTTCGCCGACGCCGATATCCAGGGAGGTCCGCTCGCCGAAGCCGAGAGTGCCTCCCAGGGTCAGGATCAGCGGTGGGTTGCCGAGCTCGTCAAGTGCGCTGTCGTAAAGCGCGCTGTGACTGTCGAGCTGCAGCTTGAGTCCCAGCCAGTCGAGAGGACTCCAGCCGGCACCTGCCCAGACGCTGGCTGCCCAGTCTTCGGCCTGGTTCTCCAGGACATCGCCGTCACCCAGCCAGCTGCCGCCGAGACCGCCCCAGACTGAAGCGTATCCCTGAGCGAGAGGAAAATCGCGCTGTGCCGACAAGCCAATGGAGACATCCCAGGCCCCGCTGCCGGTCAGATCGTCAGCATCTCCGGTCGGTGCCTTGATCGAGGTGAACAGGCTCGCCGCCGACTGCTGGTTCGCCAACAACTGCCAGGCGACCAGCAAGCGGGCATCACCCACGCCGCTGCTTTCATCGTCGAGCAGCAGCTGGTCGCCACTGGCATTGGCGTATGCGTAGGTGAGTTCATCATCAGGCAGGTGGCTGCGGTCACCGTTGGGCAGTCCGAAGAATTTGTGCCAGTCCTCAACAAAGCTGTCGAAGGAGCCTTTAGTATGGGCAACCCATGGCAGGTCGAGACCGATCTGCAGGCGCTCGGCGATACCGTAGCGCAGTCCGAACGTTGTCACGTAGCTCTCGCCGTCGAACAGAATCGACTCGTTGGCAGAATCGCTCAGAGTGGCGTTGCTTATGATGTCAAAGCCCAGCCTCGCAGACAACCGTCCCGGCGGGGTCAGGCGCGCCGGCTCGGCAACAGCCAGACCGTGGACCAGAGCCGCAGGCGACAAATTACGGACCGTAAACGGCGTAAGATCGACCGCCCACGCAGGCAATACCGGACATGTCACAACAAGCAGCAGACACATCAAAGCGCGCAGGAACATCTTAACCTCCAGGCTTGAGGATTGGATTGGCTAAAGTGCCGATGAGCTGTAAAGGATAACGACCGTCCGGTCCCGGTTCGCCGGCGAGCTGGAGCAGCGAGGAGATATTCGGGTCAGCGTTCGGACCGGGACGAACTTGCAGTACAAGCCTGATACGGCTGGTCGCTGCGGTGCGACCGATCTGCAACGTCCCGTTGCCATCGACCTCGAGGTCGCCGCCTTTGGCATTCAGGGCACTGATTCGCAGGGCCCGACCCTGGCCATCAAGATCCAGGGTGATTTCACCGAGAGACAAGCCTGGACTGTCTGCTTTGAGAATCTCCAGACCAAGAATGCTGACATCGGCCAGCCGCAGGGACAGCCCTGTCTCCGTTTCTGGTCCGAGACGTGTCGAAGAATTCAGGCTCGCTTCGCTGAGAGTCCCCATAATACTGAAAGGAATTGGCTTCTGCATCGGCAGTTCGAAGCGCAGGCCGTTCGCGCTGGCGCTGATTGCGCCACCTTTCTGCAAGCCCGCCGTTATGGTCCCGAACATGACGCGGCCTTGCAGTTGCATGCCCGGATCACCGGACAGCAACGTTGACCATTGCGGTGCAATACTCAACTGTTCGATCTCCAAAGGTTGTGGCAGACCGGTTATACCAAGTTTGATCCGGTTTGCATCCAGGGTCAGCAGCGGATAGAGAGCGACCTGCCCGATCTGCACGTCCATCCCGGTGCGCATCCCGACTTCCTGAATGATGCGTTGCCTCAGGGCTTCTGCCGGGAAGAACAGGTAGATGCCTATCAGCATGCCTAGCAGGAGCAGACCGGCCCCTGCCAACAGGAAGAGACGCGGCCGCTGCAAAGAGGTCGATGACGTTTTCAACTTGTGCGGCCAGGCAGGGAATCTCATGTTGCCCTCCGCAACGCCGTAATCGTCATGGTTGAATCAAGCAGCGACCGGTCATCGAAGCGCTGCTTGAGGTAGAGGTCTTTGACCTGCATGGGTGTCGCCGCCCCTTCGAAGCCCAGGAGCAATTCGAGGAGTTGCTTGAGAGTCAGCTTCTCAAGTTTGATCTCGACCGAATCGACAATGAATTCGCCGCGGGTCTCTGGGGATTGGGGTCGCATGGAGATAAGATTCTCCCGGCCAGCCGTCTGTTCGACCAGATCCTCGATGAAGGTGAGTGCCGAGAACTCCTGGCGATTTTCCAGAAGTCTTGTCACCTGGGCCATCTGATCCTTTATCTCCAGGTAGCGGCCTTGCAGCACCTTGACTTCCTGGAGTTGCTCGCTGCGCTGCGCGATCTGGCGGTCGAGTGTGCTCAGTGCGCTGAGATAGGGTGCCACGATTGCAAAGTAGAGTATGGCCAGGATGAGGACGAGCCCTCCGACGATCACGAAAATCCGTTCCCGCTGTTTCAGTTGACTGATCATTGTTCGGCCCCCGGGTTGGCAAGTGACAGCAACAGGCGGAAATCAATCCGGCTGCCGTCCAGGCTCATCTTGGCATCGGTGACCTGAACCCTGGTGAACATCGGTGACTCACCGAGCACCCTGGTCATTTGATTGACCCCTTCGAAGGATGCCGTCCGCCCAGCCATCTTGATTTCATCGGAGCTCAGGGAAAGCTCCTGGACTTCGACCGACGTGACCAGCTCGGGCAGGCGGGAAATCTCTCTGAGGACGGCAATCGCTGAAACCTGACCGCCGGTGATCAGATTGCCCTTTTCCTGCAGATCACGGATCGCGCTTTTGAGCTGCAGTGGAACGTCAACGATGGTCGTAGCTCCGGGAAACAGAGATCGGTAGACATTAACCATTTCCGTCTGCAACCGGCCAGCACGCCCGGCTTCGTCGACATACCTGAGGGCCATTGAGCCTAGCATGATAAGAACCGCCATACCGAGCAGCGCCGCCAACAGGACAAGCTTGCGTTTCAGATTGGCCCATTCGCCCTTGAGCGCATACTGTCCCCGGCGAAAGTTGAAAGCCCGCTCGTGCCTGGCAACCCGCGCACGCAGCGCCAGTGCCACGGCCGGCAGAAACGCGCCCTCGACTATCTGTCCGCCGAGCTCCAGGGAGAGCATCTCCACCGTGAGTCCTGAAGCCTGCAGAGCTTCAGCAAGATCGGCGTTGCTCCTCTCGCCCATCATGCTGATGCTAAGGCTTCCCTCTCCTGCCGCATGCTTGAGCACCCTGATTTCCCTGAGTAGCTGCTGAAACTGGGCAGCATGAGCCGGCACTGCAATCGCCGGCAAAATCCGGTAATCTGCGAGTGTCCCTTTCTGTACCAGGGAAACTGTGGTTTCCTGCCCGGTAGCACAGATCAGCAGGCCATCGCCAATCTGCTCGCCAAGTCCGGCGACATGGCAGAACGGCGCCAGGTCGACAAGATGCAGCGGCACATCGGCCTCCTCGAAAGGACCCAGCAGGGACTGGAGCGTCTCCCTGGGGACAGCGGCCGCCACCACGGTTGCGCCCTTATCTACAGGCTGCACCGGCTGTATCGCCGTGGCGCAATTATCAATCGCAACCGGTAACTGGGTGGACAGTGAGAAAGGAATCGCTGCAGCAATTTTCTTGTCGTCCTGAAAGGGAAACTCCAGGCTCCGCACATAGGCCGTGCGGGCAGGCAGACTGGTCACCAGCTGATCACCGATTCTGAACTCGCCGGCCAAAAGCTCCTGCAGTTGGGCAGTCAGTTCAGCAGAATCCGTATAGCCTCTTTCCAACAGGGAGCCGACCGAAACCTGCCCTTTCTCCTGATTGAGGATGGCGACACGCAGGGTGCTGTGTCCGATCTCGATTCCGATTAATCGTTTGCTCATGACATTAATTCACCTTGAAAAAAAGCAGCTTATTACTTTGCTTATCAACATCCGCCAGCAATCGACGGCTGCCGTCGTTGACCAGTGCTGATGCTTCGATCCGGTAAGTCCGGCTGGTCGTACCCAGCTGTTGGAGATTGGCAAGAGTTTTCAATACTATGTAGACCTCCGGAGCGAGAACTTCCTCAAGCTGGGCGACATTCACGATCGGCTGCGACTGGCGATAGTCGATGATCTCTTGGGCCGCTTCGCGACTGACCTGGAGGTCGAGCGACATCAGCACCTCGACACTGGCTGTATTGATATTGACTTGCAGCGTTTCATTGACCGCCAGATGCGGACTGATCAGCTTGACGATTTCAGGCGTAAAACCCTTGACCAGGGAAAGCTCCTGCAGCGTCTCGAGCGGACCGTTCTTGCATCGATAGTCTTGCGGCAGACTCCGGTAGTAGATGTCTTCAGCGCCCGAGACAGGCAGACTTTGATCATCGGTATGGATCTCGGTATAGGGATCATCACCCGTGTCTATCCAATCAATCAGCGCAGCAGTCAGCTCTGCCGGATCCGCCTGCTGCTCGATTTCCATGGCAATCAGAAAACGGTAAAAACGATCGATCATGATGGCCTGCGGGCTATTCCCCTGAACCAGGCCGTTGATTGCCAGTTTGCCATCCTGATCCTCGATGAGAATGGTGACGTTTCCTTCGCCGACCGGGTAGTTGATCACACCCTTGCTCCAGACTTCATCCAGCGAATCGTACTTGTTGCGATCCTCCTGGAGAATCATGCGGCCGGCATTGATGCCACCCTTGGCCAGATAGTATGCCCTGGTGCTGTCGCGGAACGTCTCGGTGAGGCGCATGTCGACCATGGTTGAGAAGGCCAGGTCCGTCAAAAGCGAAGTTAACAGAGCGACGACCACCAGCACCAGCAGGAGAGCCATCCCCCGGTTTCCTCGTCGGTCTTTCATAGGACCTCCGCATCAGGAACTTCGAAGGACGAGATGAAATGGGCCGGTTCCTTTTCGCCCGTGCGCAGCCGCAACTCAATTTCAACCAGTTCCGGCAGACCGGAAATCCGCCCGTCCCATGTCTCCTGCCACAGCCCGTTGGCATAAAAACGCAGCCTCAGCGCCTCGACCCCCGGCACCAGACGCATCATGCCCGCAGCCTCTTCATCAGTCTGCTCATGGACAGGGTGTTCGCTGCGCATCAGCACCAGCCCGCCGTCCGTAGCTTCCTGATCTTCGATGAGCTGGTAACGGACCCTGGCGATACCCGATCCGGTCTGGCTCAACGGCGACACTGCTGTTGTAGACAGTTCCAGTTCAAGCGCGTCATCGTCAACCGAACTACCGCTAAAGACCAGATCAGGGTCGCGCGGCTGAAAATAGGTGCCGCGCAGTTCACGGCCCAGGCGATCGAAAAGAACCCGCGCCCGGTGATACTCGGCGCTGTCGGCATCCAGTCGCTCCCGGGTTAAACTGACCGAGGTGAAGATGCCATAAACAGAGGTCAGCAAAATGGCCAGGATACTGATCGCAACCAGCACCTCGACCAGGGTGAAACCTTGCTCGGAACCAGGAGCCTGTCGGACTTGGAATAAATCCGCTGCAAATTCGTCTGAACGGTTCATATTTCGTCGCTTTCTTGGTCAATAGAAATACTATTAACCTTCAAAATCGACAAAATCTGCCCTCGCTCAGCCAAATTTTCGCTTGGATTTCCCAAGTCCGACAGGCTCCTAGAAAATGAATGACGTGAGATCGACCAGCTCATTGCGCTCTTCGTCTCCCCAGAGAACGGTTACAGTCACCATCTGCACCGACGGCAGAGGCGTATCGGCGTAGGAGATCTGCCAGCGGTATGCTGCGTAGGCACCGCTGAACTCACCCTGCGTTTCAGCGCTCTGCAGAGTCCCTTGCCTGGCATTCACCTCGGTTTCGGCCATCTTCTGTTGAGCCAGCAGGGTCGCGGAAGTAATCCGCTGCAGACGATCATGAACCCCGATCGAACGATTGGCCAGCGCCAGCAGGGACACCATGGCGATGCTGACGATGGCCAGCGCAATCATGATTTCCAGCAGCGTAAAGCCACTGCGCCTGGATTTTGTCGGGCAAAATACCTGCTGCATTACCAGCTCTGCCATGTCTGCATCGGCTCAAAATTCACGGTAGCCATCGAACACTTCGGTGGTTCCAGTCAAAGGCATGACCCTCAGGGTCAACATCTCACCGGCCCCGTCCTCGAGATGGATGATCGTTTCTTCCACCCAGCCGCTCGGGTGAAGACGGGTCGTCACCTGTCCCGCAGTAAACTTGCCGCGTCCCGGCAGATGCAGGTCCTTGAAGCGGATATCGCCTTTTAACGCGGCTTGCCGGCCCTGGTCCGGCGCATCGAGCAGCTCACCATCGACTTCCAGTATCTGTGCATGGTAGGTCCCCTGGTCCAGATCGTAGATCAACCGATATTCGAGCCCGGACATGGCGGATTCGTTGAACAGATATTTGATGGTGCCGCTGAGCCGCCTCGCCGAAGTGCCGAGGCTGCTGGTGCCGACATTGCTGAACAGAGGCACACTGAGCACCATGAACAGGCTGATCAGTACCATAACCACAACAATTTCAACGAGCGTGAAACCGGCCCTGCCCGTACGCCGGGTGAAACCTTCAGGTTGCGGATCACTGCGCATAATGGTCACTTCAGACAAAGAGAGTGCGGCCTGGACGCAGCTGAGAGGGCCGCTGTCAATCGAGCTCCCAGCTGTTGATGTCAGCATCGAAACCCTCTCCTCCGGGTTGTCCATCGGCACCGTAACTGATCAGGTCGAAATAATTACTGTGCAACCCCGGTGACAGGTAGACATAATTATTACCCCACGGGTCGACTGGTGTCTTTTTCAGGTAGCCGTCGACCGAATATTTGTCCGGTATTCTCCCGGTTTCCGGTTTTTCGACCAGGGCCTTGAGCCCCTGATCAGTCGATGGGTAAAAACCGTTGTCGAGTTTGAACAGACCAAGGGCCTCTTCGATGCTTTTCATGTCGACTCTGGCCTTGGTCACCTTGGCCTCGTCGGGACGGCTGAGAAGGCGGGGTACGACAATAGCAGCCAGTATGCCGAGAATGACCACCACGACCATGATTTCAATCAGCGTGAAGCCGCGATTGCCGCGGAGTTTGGAAACTTGCATATCGTATTGTTCTCCTTTAATTATTGTTTGTTGACTGCACTTGTGGTGCAGTTGAAGCGTTGAATCGTTGAATCGTTGAATCGTTGAATCGTTGAGTGGTTTTAAACAGTTCAACGATTCAACAGTTCAACGGGCGAAGCCCAATTCAACTGCCTCACCCAAACCCCTGGCTGGCCTCGAAAATCGGCAGCAAAATTGCCAGCACCACGAAGCCGACAATCCCGCCCATCACCAGGATCATCAACGGCTCAAGCAGTGAAAGCATGCTGGTCATGGACAGCTCTGTCTGATGCTCGTAGGTATCGGCAACGCGGAACAGCATCTCTTCGAGCTTTCCGCTCTTTTCGCCGGCAGCCGTCAGCTGGGCCAGCATCGGTGGGAAAACGGCGGATTGCTTCAGCGCCGTGGCCAGATTGCCGCCTTCCTGAACCCGCAGGGTGACGGTTTCGATCGCCTGGTTGAGGACCCGGTTGGCCAGCAGGTTGCGTGAGATATCCAGGGACTTCAGCAGAGGAACGCCGCTCTCCAGCAAGGTTCCCAGGGTCCGGGCGAAACGGGCGGTGACAATCAGCAGCTGCAGCCGACCGAACAAGGGAGCTTTCAGGATCAGGGCATCGGTGTGCAGCCGCCCGCGTGCTGAGTTGCGATAGCGTTTCAGGACAACCAGTGCCAGCACCAGCAGCAGTCCGAGCAGCCACCACCAGTGGGACAGGAAATCCGTCAGGGTAATCAGCATGAGCGTCGGCCAGGGCAGTGCCCGGTCGAGTTCGTCCAACATGCTGGTGATTTTGGGGATGACAAACACGAACAGGAACACCAGCACGCCGCTGCCGACCAAAGTCATCAGCAGGGGATAGGCCAGGGCGGCCTGAATCCGCGAGCGCATGCGCGCCTGGCTTTCGAGAAAATCGGCCAGGCGATACATGGTCCGGTCCAGCGTGCCGCTGTCTTCTCCGACCTGGATCATATTGATGAACAGGTCGGGGAAAATTTGCCGGTGAGCAGTCAAGGCCTCATGAAGCGTCCCGCCCTGCACGACATGTTCGCGAATTTTGGCAAAGGTTTTGGTCAGCAGCGGCTGGTCTGTCTGATCGCTCACGGTGTTCAGAGCATCATCCAGCGCCAGGCCGGCGCCCAGCAGGGTCGCCATCTGGCGTGTCGCTGCGGCAAGTTCACCGGCCGGAAGTTTGCGGGCCACGCCGAAGCGAAACGACAGCCTGCGGGCCCGCTGAGTGCCGGTTTCCCGCAATTCAGTCAGAAACACGCCCTGGTTGCGCAGTTGCTGGGTCACCGCCTTGCGCCCGGAACCGTCAATCGTTCCGGATTTTTTGCGGCCCTCGCTATCGAGGCCTGAGTACTCGAACAGCGGCAACTCTAAACCTCCTCCTGGGTCACGCGCAGGATTTCCTCGAGGGTCGTCACTCCCTCCAGGGCCCGGGTCACACCGGCCGCACGCAGAGTCTGCATCCCCTGGCGCATGGCAGCCTGCTTGATCGTGGTCGCGTCCTTGTCCTGCATAAGCAGACCTCGCACGGTTTCGTCGACGGGCAGCAGCTCATAGATGCCGCAGCGTCCCCAGTAGCCGATGTTCATGCAGCGGGAGCAGCCTCGTCCCTGGTAAAATTGCGGATTGGCCGGGAGAGTGCATTCATCACCAAGCTGATCGAGCAGCTCCGCAGGAGGATCGATGGCTTCTTTGCAATGCGGACAGATTCTGCGCACCAGCCGCTGGGCCAGGATGCCGACGATACTGGAAGCTGCCAGAAAAGGCTCGATGCCCATCTCCACCAACCGGGTCAGGGCACCTGCGGCATTATTGGTGTGCAGCGTTGAAAAGACCATGTGCCCGGTCAGGGCCGACTGCACAGCAATCTCAGCGGTCTCGCGGTCGCGGATCTCGCCGACCATGATGATATCCGGATCCTGGCGCAGGATCGAGCGCAGGCCATTGGCAAAGGTCAGGTCGATCTTCGGATTGACCTGGATCTGGCCGACACCGGGCAGCTGGTACTCGATCGGATCCTCAACGGTGATGATGTTCTTCTCACGGTTATTCAGGCGGGTCAGCGCCGCGTACAGAGTGGTGGTTTTACCGGAACCGGTAGGACCGGTCACCAGGAAAATCCCGTGATTTTTACTGATCATGCCTTCGAACTGGTGCAGCAGAGAACTTCCCAGGCCGATGTCCTCCAGGGAGAGGACGTTCGAAGTCTTGTCGAGCAGGCGCAGCACCACCCGTTCACCAAACGCGGTCGGCAGGGAAGACACCCGGATGTCAATGTCCCGCCCGGCCACGCGCACCCGGAAACGGCCATCCTGGGGCAGACGTTTTTCGGCAATATTCAAATGTGCCATGATCTTGATGCGTGAAACGATTCCGGCGTGGGCTTTCAAGGGCGGCTTCAGCACCTCGTAAAGGATCCCGTCGATACGGTAACGGACCAGCAGGTCACGCTCGAACGGCTCAATATGGATGTCGCTGGCGCGCTCCTTGTAGCCCTGGGTGATCAGGCTGTTGACAAAGCGAATGATCGGCGCTTCGTCCGAAGCATCGATCAGATCCGCCGGTTCCAGATCGCGAACCAGATCTCCGGCCGTCTTTTCTTCGATTTCCTCGATGACCTCGTTGGTCTCGCCGGCCTGCTTTTCATAGCCGCGATTGATGGCGCGCAGGATCTCTTCAGGGGTCGTGACCCAGGGCTCAATGTCCTCACCGGTCAGGGTGCTCAGGTCATTCAATGGCCGGCTGTCCAGCGGGTCGGCCACGGCCACCTGCAGGCGGCCGTTTTGCCGTGCCAGCGGATAGACGCGGTACTCTTTGGCGAAGCCGATCGGGATCAGATCGAGCAGATCATCGGCCGCCGATTCCTCGGCGATCGTCTCCAAGTAGGACAGCTCGAGCTGGGCAGCCAGCGCCTTGGCCAGGGTCGCGCTGTCCAGAGCTTTCATCTTGATCAGGATCTGGCCCAGGCGATCGCCGCTCTGCTCCTGTTCTGCCAGGGCCGCCTCAATCCGTTGTCGGGGAATCGCGAAGTCGTGCTGCAGGATGTCGCCAATCGGCCGCCAGTTGAGCATGTCGGGTTGCTTTTCCGGTTGAGATGAGGTCATTCGCTGCCCGCTTGGTCTTGCACTGGGGTTGCCATTTCTGGAGCCCCGCTGGCTGCTTCGGTGCCGGTTTCCATCTCTACAGCATTATCAAGTATGACTGTACCTGGCTCCTCGAGACCAATGAAGAAATTCTCCGGAACAGCTCCGCGGAGCTTGTCACTGATAAACCCGCTGGCCGCCCTGCGGTTGCGACCGGTCACCTGATCGAGATCACCGGGGCTCTTGATAATGGTCGGATTGATGAAGACCAGCAGGTTGGTCTTTCTTTCCTGGGACGAGGTGCGCTTGAACAGCCAGCCGAGTCCGGGGATATCACCGAGGATCGGCACCTTGGTCACCGAGTCGATGACGTTGGTGTCGATCAGGCCGCCGAGCACCACGGTTTTATTGTTTTCGACCAGGACTGTGTTGCGCAGTACCCGCTTGGTAAAGGTCGGACCGACATCGTTGACATCGCCGACGCTGGTCGATGCTATATTGGTGATTTCCTGGTAGACGTTCAGGCGCACCAGGTCGCCTTCGGTAATCTGTGGCGTAAAACGCAGGATCAGGGCGACATCCTGACGCTCTACCGAAACGCTCTGCGCCAGACCGTTGCTGCCGCCGGTGTCGGTCAGCCGGCTGGTGATGATCGGCACATTCGAACCGACGATGATCTCGGCCTCTTCATTATCGGAAGTGAGCAGACGCGGCGCCGACAGCAGATTGACATCACTGTCGGTTTTCGACACATCGATCAGTACCGACAGAGCCGGGACGGTGATCTCATTCCCATTTGGCCCGATGACAGTGATCGGATTGAAAAAGCCACCGAGCAACAGCCCATCGATGGCAGCGGTCAGCAGGTCAGGCACCCCTGTCGCTGCGCCGGAAATAGCATCGCCGATGCCAACCGGTCCTCTGTTCTGGTTGCTGCTGCCGATAATCAGGCTGTCGTCGCCGACGGACACGGCGCCCTGCAGGGAGGCCCCGAGTCGCTGGGTGGCGTCCATGGAGAGCTCGAGGATCAGCGCTTCGACGTAGACCTGTTTGCGCTTGATGTCGAGCTTGGCGACGATTTCCTCGATGGTCCTGAAGTCGTCCGGGCTGGCATTGATGACCAGCGAGTTGGTCGGTTTGTCGGCCGTAATCGTCAACGGTCCGGTGGAGAGCGGGCTGGCCGTTGCTCCTGC
Organism: Desulfuromonadales bacterium; assembly: GCA_014860225.1. Classification (GTDB taxonomy): domain Bacteria; phylum Desulfobacterota; class Desulfuromonadia; order Desulfuromonadales; family BM103; genus M0040. The sequence continues at coordinate 4,350 of JACZKE010000020.1, read as the reverse complement.
TGCAGCCGTCCTGGTTTCGGTTTTGATGCCGGTCAGAATCTCGTTGAGGGTCGCCGCGAGAATGACCGCATCGGCATTTTCCAGGTAAACAAGATTGATGTTGGAGCGGGTGCCGTCGATTTCCTCGTCCAGTTTGGCGATCAGCCCTTTGATGATCTGCATGTCATCGCCACTGGCCAGTACGATCAGGGAGCGCCCCGCGGCATACGGGATGATCTTGACGACGGGCTCGTTAGCGGCGCCTGCGACAGCCGCCCTTCGGCGGCGGGATGGCGCAGCCGTAGGCTGGCTCATGATCTCGTTGAGAATCTTGGCGAGCTCTTCGGCATTGGAGTTCACCAGCGGAACAATCTCGATCAGGCCTTCCGAATCCGGCTGGTCGAGCTCGCGGATGATCTTGGCCAGACGCTCGATGTTGGAGGCGGTATCGGTAATAATCAGGCTGTTGCTCGGCGGATAGGCGGCAATATTTGAGGTGCTCGGCACCAGGGGAATCAGGACGGTCGGGCCGATGACGGCCGCATCGAGGTACTTGAGGCGGAAGACCCGGGTGATGATCTGCTCGCCCGTCCTGCTGCGGCCGTTGACATAGGTCGGCAGATTGGAAGACTTGGCATCTTTGAGCGGTACGATCTTGTTGACCTTGCCAGAGGGAACCACTGTATACCCCTTGACATTGAGAACTGTAAGGAACAACTGGTAGGCCTCATTGAGAGTCATGCTTTCCGGGGAGACAATCGTGACCTTGCCTTTAACCGTCTCATCGTAGAGAAAGTTTTCGCCGGTCAATTCGCTGATGGTCTGGATCAGGTCCGCCAGCTCGACGTTGTTGAAGTCGAGGGTGACCCGGCCGTCTTCGGCAGTTTGCGGCGGAGCCTGCGCAAGCGGAGCCTGCGCAAGCGTGTGTGCGGGGACCAGACATAAAGCCAGAAACGTTGCCCATATCAGCATTCGGGAGACGATCGGTGTACTCATCGAAGAGACCTCCTATTCGATTTCATATGCAAAACTCATCGGTTGACCATCACGTTCGACGGCGACAGATATCTGGCGCGCTTCGCGCAGCTGCTGAAAGACCTGCAGAGCCTTTTCCGGGCTGTCCAGTTTGATATTGTTGACATCGAGGATCACATCGCCCCGCTGTATGCCTAACTTGGACAGCAATGATCGGGGATTGATGCGGCGGACCAGGAAGCCATCGGTCTTACCGTCCACCGTGCGTGGCTGCATCTGGGCAAGGCGCAACTGGTCGGCAAAGTTCTCGCGCACCGATTCCATCGTGTTCCGCGAGATCAACCAGCGGTTTTCACCGACCTCCCTGACCTCTTCGCCCATGTCTCCGCCGGCCGCAGCCTCGCCCTCGGCAGGTGCTGCACGGGAGGGGAGAGGCTCTTTCTCGTTCATCGTCAAGGTGGTCAGGCTCTGGTCGCGGTTCCTGATTTCTACCTGGTTGCGCCGGACCTCCTCGATGGTCCCGTCGCCGGGCACCTCGTCACCGAGACGATAGAGATTCAGTTCTTTGTTGACCTCAAGCAGCACCTGGGAACGTTCCCCTGCAACCACGGTGCCGAACAGCTTGATGTCGGCGCGCGCAACGGCTGCAGTCGCTGTTTCTCCGCGCGCGGCAGCGGCGCCAAGGGTCATCGTCACGTCGCTGGACCGGTTGTTGGCGTCGAAGATGTTGTTCTGCAGGATCAGATTCAAATCGGACTGTGCGGTCTTCAGGGGTTCGCCTGTTGCAGGTTGAACGATTGTGCTTTCCGCAGTGAACTTCGGACGCAGATTCATCTGCAGCACAGTGTCGATCAGATGTCCACAGGCAAGCCCCAGAAGCACAAGCAACGACAGACAGAAGGGCTTATAAAAGCTGTGTAAAATATTCAACATGTATGGGTTCCCGGACGGTTTAATTCGAAGTTGAATATCATAAGACTCATCAATGCGTAATGCAAGGATTTCCATCATGCCTGCTGAGCGTATATTCGGTCAGCAATTTAAATAGTCATGTTCCCTTGAAAAGTACTCAAATACATTGTAGTATTCAAAATACTTTTATTTTTTTATTGGTTTCTGTGGGCCCTGTCCACGCTTTTCCCGCATTCTATTTCGGGGATCAACTCTTACAAAACCTGGATGCGTCATGCTTGGCCACAAAGCAGGCATGGAATTTGCTTATATCCTGGGCTGTGATTGAACTGGTCCTGTGACATTTCAGGGTAAACATGCGCATTTGCTAAGATATCCCACGTTTTGACGATACCAGGACACGTCTTATAACTGCATTTCAGGAAGCGTTTTAACGTAGGAACATTTCAGGAAGCGTTTTAATGTAGGTACAATACTGGCGAGAGTCATTGTAAACCCGGTAATTGCCTGCGGATCTTTAACCAGGGGATGCATGGTCAAACGGTACGTTTCGTGACCGGACCAGAGCTCCCACCGCTAACTAGGAGGAAAAGAATGGACGGGAAATTTTGGTTCAAGGCTCTTTTGACAGGGTTGTTGCTGACGACCCTGGTAATGGCCGGTTGCGAGGGCGATGATGGAGATGATGGCACTGCTGGTGCACCTGGCGCCAGCGCCTACGAGCTCGCAGTAGAAAATGGCTTCACCGGCACCGAGCAGGAATGGCTGGATTCGCTGGCGGCTGCCGGCGTTGACGCTGGCGTGGCCGAGCCGGTGGAAACCTGCGTTATCTGCCATGGCGAGAATGCCTTTGCGGATGCCGAAGCGAATCATGCAATCATGGGTCAGGTGACCTTTGAAGTTGCATCAGTGACCAGAGCAGCAGACAACAGCAGTTCGGAAATCGCGGCGACCGTTCTTGTGGACGGCGTGCCGAGTGCTGCTTTCGGCACGGTTGCCGGAGCCGCTGCCAAAGCGTTGGGAACTTTTGTATCAGACGATGGTTCTGAGTATGCCTATGCAAGTACTACAGCCACTGTCGTGGCCGGAGCTGCTGACGGTGACTACGTTATTACCGTAGCGGCCCCAAGCAGCACCTTTGATGGTACTGATCCTACGCTGCCGGTTTACGATTGGACCGTTGCAGGGATCTGGCCGGCTGATGAAGTCTCCTGGCAGATTACCCTGGAGAATTTGACTACTGGCAACTTGGCCACTATCGTCGCTACTGAAGACGTAACCAACACTGTAACGGGTCTTGCTGATGGTTATCTCTATCCTGCCGCAAGCAACCAGGCCTGCATCAATTGCCACAGCAACAACGTGTTCGGCGGCGAAGAACACCACGGCCAAAACCCCTTTGGCGTGGAAGCCTGCCTCAACTGCCACGATCGCGGCGGCCGGAACAACCTCATCGCCTACGTGCACGGGATTCACAACGCGCACAACATGCCTGGTGGGGAATATGTCCGGAGAGCTACTAGTATTTATCACACCACCTACCCGACCTACATGACCAACTGCAGCGTCTGCCACGACAGCGATGCAGCTCTTGCAGTAGCCAACGCCATGCCGGTCAGCGGCACGAACTGTTTCTCCTGCCACGGCGACATGACTAGCTGGGATTTCGCCGCAGCCGGCGTGCCTTTCCACTCCGCCTATGACGCAACCACGGACTGCCAGGCATGCCACGTTCCTGATGGGACAGGAATCGCCCGCGCTACTGTCGCGGAATTCCACAACGGCCTCACCACTGAGCGTGCCGGCCTGATCTGGGACGGCCGTGATGCATCGGTCACCGAGGGTGCCAGGATTGACCATCAGATCACCGGCGTCACGCGCACCGGCGACAGCCTCGCCATCACTTGGGAAGCCACTGTCGACACTATCGCTGTGGATCCTTGCAACACCACCGCCACCGTCGATGCTCCGACATTTACTAGCGGTTACAGCGTCCTGAAAGCTTTCTTCCAGGGCGGCGATCTGGTCAACGCCGACAACGGCAACAGCTCACCCGGCCAGGCCAACTCGACGAACCTTGATTTTACTGCCGGGACCGGCAACACAGTGTGCGCCGGCAATGTTGCCACAACCACAATCACCCTCACTCCTGAGGAAGCCGTTCTTACCGGTGACGCCAGGGTCGCACTGCAGGGCAAGGCAAACATCTTCCTTGCAGAGCCTTCCCTTGCGCTGGGTACCACAATCCAGACCCGCTCCAAAACCCCGACCTTTGATTTCGCTCTGGCTACCGGCGCAGCAACTGCTAGCGATCGCCGTTCGATCGCCGTCAGTGAAAGCTGCCTCAAATGCCATGTCGGCTCCCTCTATCAGCACGGCGGCAACCGCGTCGACAATGTCGACTTGTGCGTCATGTGCCACAACGAAGCCTCCAGCGAGCAGAACGTCCGTGAAGGCATGGGTGTTGATCCAAGTGAAGCTTAC
>JACZKE010000019.1 GCA_014860225.1 Desulfuromonadales bacterium | reverse complement strand
GTCGGACTATCCATCAACCGGCTGCAAATTCGGCTGTTTGGCCCATATTTCAGCTCCTTTTTGCTCTATAGCTACGGCTATGGAGCTGCAAACGAGCTAAAATCTGTTCTCAAACATCCAAATTTTCGCTTCGGTCCGTATAGTCCGACAGTCTCCTAGAAAGTGTTCATCCGGAAACCCCGCTTGGCACGACCGCAGTTTTCGATCCGGAAACGAGCAATTTTTTGCAAGGCCAAGGAAATCAAGGATTTGAGCGGAGGCGTAGTACTTTACGCCGCACGATCAAATCCGCCGATTGACGCAGAGATTGCGAAAAAGGGCCGTTTCTGGACGAAAACTAGAAAGCTTTGCGAATCAGGGTATCCTGCTTCCAGTGAATGTCATCTTTTTCCGGGTAGTCGAGATTGTAATGCAGGCCGCGACTCTCCTTGCGTTTGAGCGCACAGCGGATGATCAGCTCGGCGACAGTTACAATATTGCGCAGCTCGATCAGATCGGAAGTGATCAGGAAATCCCAGTAATAATCGGTAATCTCTTCCTGGACCATCCGAACCCGCCGCAAAGCTCTGATCAGACGTTTGTCAGTGCGGACTATTCCAACATAGTTCCACATGCAGAGGCGGATTTCGTCCCAGTTGTGCGCAACAACAACTTCTTCATCACTGTCTTTTGCGCTGCCTGTATCCCAGGGTTCAATGTCCAGTGGAGAGGAGGTGGCTTTCTGTGCAAAAAGATCCAGTGAACGCTGTGCTGCACGTTTTGCGAAAACCACACCTTCGAGCAGGCTGTTGCTGGCCAGTCTGTTGGCACCGTGCAGGCCGGTGCAGGCGACTTCACCTATAGCAAAAAGATTTTTGATGTCGGTCTCGCCCCATGAATCCACCTTGATGCCGCCACACAGGTAATGTGCGGCCGGTACCACCGGTATCGGTTCCTGTGTCATATCGATGCCATAAGACAGACATGTTTCGTGGATATACGGAAAGCGGTCTTTGATGTAATCGGCGCCCATGTGGGTGATGTCAAGAAACACGCAGTCATCACCGTGCATTTTCATTTCATAGTCGATCGCCCGGGCGACAATGTCACGCGGCGCCAGATCTTTCAGCGGATGGTAGTTCTCCATGAAAGCGGTACCGTCACTACGCCTCAAGATGGCGCCTTCTCCACGTACCGCCTCGGAAACAAGAAAACTTTTGGCATGCGGATGATAAAGGGTCGTGGGGTGGAATTGCATGAATTCCATGTTGGCGATAGTTGCCCCGGCGCGGTAGGCCATGGCGATGCCGTCGCCGGTAGCGATATCAGGATTGCAGGTATATAGATAAACTTTTCCTGCGCCCCCGGTCGCCAATACTGTGATCGGCGCGCCGAAGGTGCCAACCAGGCCGGTCTCCTGGTTGAGGGCATAAACACCCAGGCAGCTGTCTGGTTTGATGCGGCGGCGGGTGACTTTGGCTTTGGTGATCAGGTCGACAGCGACATGGTTCTCGTAGATGGTTATGTTGGGATGAGCCCGGACTGCTTCCACCAGGGCCCGTTCGATCTCTTTGCCGGTTTCGTCCTTGGCGTGGTAGATACGACGCTGGCTGTGACCGCCTTCTCTGGTCAGATCGTAGGATTCGTCCTCTTTGCGGGAAAAGTTTACTCCCCTGCTGATCAAATCTTCGATCGCTGCCGGACCATTCTCAACGACGATGCGGACAATCTTTTCATCCGGAAGCCAGGCTCCGGCCTCCATGGTGTCCTGTATGTGCTGCTCGAAGGAGTCGTCCGTAGTGGCTACAGCGGCGATGCCGCCCTGGGCAAGCCTTGTGGCTGTTGTGGCAATCTCTCTTTTGGTGAGCAGGCAGACCTGACCTCGTTCAGCGACTGTCAGGGCATAGCAGAGTCCTGCAATACCACTACCGACAACAAGAAAATCAGAAATAACTTTCATACAGGAAATGGCCCGTGGTTTGCAGAGAATTTATTAATCTTATTCGCGTAAAGGTTTGAACAAAACTCATTATCTGAATGCAATACCCTTCTGTCAAGTCCTAAACTTCTTGAAATACAGAGGTTTTTCAGGTGAAGAGTTAATTTAAAGGCAGACCTTGATGGTTTCAATTCGGACAATATTGCTCGGTTGTGTACTCCTGGTGCCATTTCTTGTCACCAGTTCACCTGCCGATGCTGACATTTATCGGTATGTGGATGCCAACGGCAAGGTGCAATTTACCGACACACCAACCCATGGCCGCTGGGATATGTACCTCAAAGAAAGCGCCCCTGTCAGATCCGGGCATCGCTCTTATCTCGATCTCATTCATCAGCATGCAAACTTTTACGGGCTCGAAGAGGCTCTTGTCAAAGCAGTGATCAAGGTGGAAAGCGATTATCAGCCACAGATAGTTTCAAAAAAAGGTGCTCAGGGTCTGATGCAGTTAATCCCTGAAACGGCAAAGCATCTCAAGGTGAAAGATCCTTTTGACCCTTCCGAAAACATCCGCGGCGGCAGCGAATATCTGCGCCGGATGCTTGACCTGTTCAACAATGACATCGAGCTGGCCCTTGCTGCTTATAATTCAGGTCCCTCTACAGTGAAACAGTACGGTGGCATCCCGCCCTATAATGAGACCCGCAACTACATCAAAAAGGTTAAGCACTATCTTGATTATTATCGCCGGTCCGAAGACACCTTGTTGTGAAGCTGCTTGCCTGCAAAAGTTCTTCCTGATGCTCGCCCGTTAACCTTTCTCCTCTTCCGGTAAATTTTCGATTGACTTGGCCAAAGGGCTTTTGCTATAAAGTGCATCCATCGTCACTGACGAGCTACAGTTTGCGGGACTAACTCAGTGGTAGAGTGCGACCTTGCCAAGGTCGAAGTCGCGAGTTCGAATCTCGTGTCCCGCTCCAAAAAAGAAGAGAGGCCAGGTCAAGAACCTGGCCTCTCTTTTTGTCAAAAAAATCAGCGATATTCATCAAGGAACCCCACTGGACACTCAAAAGGGACACTCAAAATAGAGTGTCCCTTTTGAGTGTCCCTCATCTCACACCTTCCCCACCGGCGCCAGATAAACCGTGAACTCCTCATCCCCATCCACCCCGAGCAGTTCGTCCATCAAATCCTGCCGGTAAGCGGCGATAGCACAGGTGCCGGCGCGGATCGCTTCGCAGGCGAGGTAGAGGTTCTGGCAGACGTGTCCGGCGTCGAGGGCGATGACTTTGTAGGCGGCTTCGGCGTAGCGCCACTCGGTGCGGGCGGGGATGGCGGTCCAGATGAAAGTTGCAGCGGCTTCGCCGGCGAAGCGTTGACCGTGCGCCCCGCGCACCAGAGCGGTGGCGAGATCGGCGACGGTGCGTTCTCGCACCAGGGCGTGCTCGAGAGGGAGATAGCGGTAGAGGGCGGCTTGCAGGCCGGCGACATTGAGGACCGCCAGATACGTTTCGAAGGGATGCCGGCAGCCGGCAGAGGGGACGTTGCGCAAAACGGCGGCCTGGTGCGGACGGCCGCGCACCCCCTGGCTGGCCCAGAGCAGATAGGCGGTCTCATCGAGGGTAAGGGGAGCGTCGCGGAACCGGCGGCGGCTCTCGCGCCGGGCGATGGCGTCGCTCAATTCACAGGGAGGAATCCGCCAGATGTCCGGTCCCGGTAGGGGGATGATTTCGGCTCCGGCCGGCAGCGGTTTCTGTACTGGCGGCGGCGCGGACCCGCGACTCTGCGCGGTGGTGCTCCAGTCGACCTCCGGCCGGATGCGGTCGGTGAGAAAGTAGCGGCCGGCGGCCTGCGTGATGGGGGGCTTGTTGCGGTTCGACATTTGTTCACCCGTTCCTTTCCCGTGTGCATACCTGCAGAGCTAAAGGATATCGGATCATCTTAAAATAACTACTGTGGTCGGACTAAACTAAATACCATGAATATTTAGCAATGCATAAAATTCAGTTGACTGCGTAGTATATAGCTATTCGTTGACCAAAAAGCTGTGATGGCATATACTGATAGCAAATTGACATCACTGATTGCTTTACATCAGAAGAGAAGGAAGAATGAAGAGAATTCTGATCGACACCAATTGTTACGTCGCCTTCAAACGGGAGCAGCAATCGATAGTCGACCTGTTGCGGCAGGTGGAATATATTGGAATGAGCACCGTGGTTCTCGGAGAGCTCCTGGCGGGGTTCCTTTGTGGCAGCCGGGAGGCGAAGAATCGGCAGGAGCTGTATCAGTTCATGGATTCACCGCGGGTCGAGGTTCTCAACCTCGATGAAGAGACGGCGGATTTTTATGCCGGCGTATTTCGCGCCCTGAAGGGAAAAGGGCGGCCGATCCCCACAAACGACCTCTGGATTGCTGCCGTCACCCTGCGGCACGGGCTCGCCCTCGCCACACTCGACGAACACTTCCGCCACATCGACGGATTGCTGCTCGCCGGTATCTGAGAAAAGAGGAAACCATGACCACAATGACCCTGCGCGGCATCGACGAGAAGACGGCAGAAGCCCTGAAAGAGAGAGCCAAAAGCGAGGGGACCAGCGTCAATGCGGTAACCCTTCGGCTTCTTCGCGAATCACTCGGTATCGACAAGAAAAGGCGAACCGCCACTTACAGCGATCTCGATCACCTTGCCGGAACCTGGAGCCGGGAAGAAGCGTCCGAATTCGAGCGCAATACTGCCGTATTCGAGAAGGTTGACGAGGAAATCTGGAAATAACCCGCACACAGCCACACAACGATCACGCCATCGCCATCCCGGCGCAGGCACCGGGTCAGGCCTGTCCCCCAAGCTGTAAAACTGTTTCATCTGCCATTGGGAGCCAGGGACATCTCAATAAAGAGTGTCCCTTTTGAGTATCTAAAGTTTGACAGTTTCGGGGGTAAATGAAAGCCTCCCATCTGTGAACCGCTCAAAGTACTCAGGAAAGGAGGCTTTAGATGAACAACACCCAAAGCCTATGTCATTCGGTTTGTCTGAGCCACAGCAAACATTCGGAGTTTGCAATCATTGGAAGTTTCCCATTTTGTTATTGACACTCGACAGCTTGTAACGCTAGAAAAACATTTAATTTATTCAGAGAATATGTTGCTGTATGCACATTTATTGTCGGGTTATATCCGTGAGGAGGAGCAATCATGTTTAAGAACCAATGGAAGGTTTTGTCGGTTGCAATGTTTGTAATGGTGCTTGTCGTTTGTTCCAGTACTGCTGCATTGGCTGAGCAAGCAGTGCTGACTGTTGCCGATTGTGTCAAATGCCATAGTGAACAACCTGCCCAGATCGAGGCGGGCGGTGCTGCTCACAAAACAGAAATCGATTGTCAGGCTTGCCATGAGGGGCATCGTCCGAGCGTGGCAAACAACATCCCTGAATGTAGTAATTGCCACGAAGGCAGTGCTCACTACGAGGTTGAAAACTGTCTTGGCTGCCATAATCCGCATCAACCACTGGATGTTCGCCTCGAAGGTGAACACAAGCAGGTTTGTGTCTCCTGCCACGCTGGTCCCGAACAACAGATGGTTGCCAGCCCCAGCCAGCATGCAACCTTCGCCTGCAACTTCTGTCATGCCGACAAGCACGGTAGCATCCCTCAGTGTATTGACTGCCACGAACCGCATTCAGAATCGATGACAGCGGCAGATTGTTCGACATGTCACCAGGCTCATAAGCCTCTCGAGTTGACTTATCCCGCCAATACGGCATCATTACTTTGTGCATCCTGTCATGATTCGGCCTTTGAAACCCTCTCTGCCAGCAAGGCCAAACACAGCCAGATCGCCTGTGCGACCTGTCACACCACCAAGCACAAGACCGTGCCTCAGTGCGCGGATTGTCATGGTGTGCCGCATGCCCAGGCGATGCATGAGCGTTTCCCGAAATGCAGTGACTGTCACAACATCGCTCACGATTTGAATAACTGGCCAACCAAGAAGAACTAAGATCTGGGATACTGGACTTTCAAGGGGTTGGCCGTGCAGGCCAACCCCTTTTATTCGTTTAGAGGACTTTTAACTTAGTACCCTGTAACCTATAGGATTTCGATAGATTGCGTAGGGATTTGCCGTGTCAGCAAGGCGCGATTTCTGGTGCCTAGCCGTAGCTAAGCAGCTGAAATCGAAACGTAGCTGACACGGCAAAGAACAAGCAAGGTGCGAAAGATTATGGGTTACAGGGTACTTGACAAAGTTTAGCCATAAAGTCACAAGTCCGTTTCCGGACGAAAACCTGTTAAGATATTCTGCGTAAATACAAGCGTTCTCTGTTATCTTTATAGACAACACTTTAGGAGGAATTCATTTATGGCTGTCGTTGAGATCAGTGTCGCTCCTCTTGGTACAGCTTCTGTCAGTGTGTCCAGTTATGTCGCTGCCTGCGTTGAAATCGTCGTGGAATCAGGTCTGGAATATCAGTTGAATCCGATGGGGACTGTCATAGAAGGAGATATCGATGCTATCTTCGCAGTCTTGAGAAAGATGCACGAAGTGCCTTTTGCCAAAGGAGCTGAACGCGTATCGACTGTGATTAAAATCGATGATCGCCGTGACCGGGGCTGTCATGGACTGCAGGGAAAAATTGATTCGGTTCTGAATAAATTGAAAAGCGCTTCATGAACCGTGAAATCAGGAGTTTGCGCTTGACACATTTCACACCCTTTGGTATTCAGAGACTCTCTTTTTTGATGGCCCCGTCGCCAAGTGGTAAGGCAGAGGTCTGCAACACCTTTATCAGCAGTTCGAATCTGCTCGGGGCCTCCATCAATACAAAATGCCAGCCGTAATCGGTTGGCATTTTTTTTACCTCGGAGCCTATGGATATTCTGACCCCCCAAATTGTATTTCTGATCCTGTTATTTGGAACTGTTGCCGGTTTTCTTGCGGGATTGCTCGGCATTGGCGGTGGCGTCGTGCTGGTTCCATTGTTCCTTTGGTTGTTTCCGCTTGCCGGATTTCTACCGGAGCTGGTCGTCCATACGGCTTTTGGAACCAGCCTTGCCATCATTCTGCCGACGGCCGTCAGTAGCACCCTCGGTCATCGAAAGCGTCGCAATGTCGATTGGAGCATGGTTCTTTTTCTGGCGCTCGGAGGGGTTTTTGGCGCCTTTTTCGGGTCATCTCTGGCAGCGGTCATGTCGGGGCAGATTTTAAAGATCTGCTTTGGTCTGATGTTGATTGTAATCAGTTCCAGACTGTTCTTCTATAAACAGCCCTATCTGCCACCGGAGTGTTATGATTGTGCACGACCTTGGCCGCTTGTGTTTGTCGGCTTTACCGGTGGGGCTTTTTCTGCCTTTTTCGGGATCGGCGGCGGCATTATTACGGTTCCGCTACTGCTTATTTTTGTACATCTGCCCATGCGGCTGGCAGTGGGGAACTCAAGTGCATTGATCGTTGTCTCATCGTTGGCGGCGGTTGTCGGTTATATCTGGCACGGGTTGCAACAGCCTGTTTCGGTTCCATTTTCTGTTGGTTATGTTAATTTTCTGGTTGTTTTTCTGGTTGCACCTCTGACAATGGCCTGTGCTCGTCTCGGTGTCAAATTTGCCGGAAAAACCAGCCAGACCCGTTTGATACGGATATTTGCTATCGTTCTGGCCATCATCGGTCTGAAGATCGTTCTTGGTTTATAATCCTGATGGAGGTACTGCAATGGTTCGACAACCATTAGTTGCCGGTCTTTTTTACCCATCAAATCCGAGTGAGCTTCGCCGGCAATTGTTACAGTTTATGGCACCGGAAGAATCTCAGCAGTCAGCAAAAGCGGTGGTATTGCCCCACGCCGGGTACATTTATTCCGGAGCTGTCGCCGCTGAGGTTGTTCGCCAGGTTGTCGTTCCCCGGCAGGTCATTCTGCTTGGACCCAATCATCATGGTCATGGAGAGTCGATTGCCGTTAGCGCTGCCAAGGGCTGGCACACACCCCTCGGTACCATCTCCATAGCGGATGGGTTACGCAACCATCTGCTCACTTGTTTGCCGGGGCTGGTCACTGATGATTTGCCTCATCGGGACGAACACTCCCTGGAAGTTCTGTTGCCGTTTCTGCAGTACCGGCAGCCTGAGCTTGAAATTGTTCCCATTGCGCTGAATCATCAACTTGATGAAGATGACTGCATGCAGTTAGGCAACGCTCTGGCGCAGGCTATCAGCAACTGGTCTCAGCCGCTGTTGCTGGTTGCCAGCAGTGACATGAATCATTTCCTGCCGGCACAGCTGAACACACAGCTGGATGCTCTGGCCATCAGCGCCATGACCGCTTTTGACCCGCGCCGGCTGTATCAGGTTGTGCGTGACAATCGGATCAGCATGTGTGGCGTTCTGCCTGTGGTGACAACAATGTACGCAGCCCAGATACTGGGAGCAAAGCAATGTCAGCTGGTTCGTTATGCCCATTCCGGCGAGAGCAGTGGCGATAACAGCCGGGTTGTTGGTTATGCCGGACTGATCATGAATTGATAGAAACAAGGGTTTAATTGTTGCAATAGAATTAACGTAACTGTTGAGAACATCATTATCGAAGGAGTTTGCATGTCGAAATTACGCGTACGTTTTGCTCCCAGTCCAACCGGGTACCTGCATATTGGCGGAGCCAGAACCGCTCTGTTCAACTATCTTCTGGCCAAAAAGGAGCAGGGGGTCTTTGTGCTGCGGATTGAAGATACGGATCTGGAACGTTCATCGGAAGAATCGGTTACAGCGATTCTTGATGCGATGGATTGGCTTGGGCTGCATTGCGATGAGGGCCCCTATTATCAGACCGAACGTTTTGGTTTGTATCAGCAGAAAATTCTGCAACTGCTCGGGCAGGGCAAGGCTTATCGCTGCTATTGTACCGCCGAAGAACTCGACGCCAAGCGTGAACGTGCCATGCAGGAGGGGCGCAAGCCGAAGTATGATGGCACCTGTCGCAACCGCCCGGATCAGCCTGACCTGCCTTATGTTGTTCGCTTCAAGCTGCCGACCCTTGGGACAGAAACCACCTTTGTTGATCGCATAAAAGGGCAGATTACCTTTCGCCATGAAGAACTCGATGATCTGATTATTC
>JACZKE010000018.1 GCA_014860225.1 Desulfuromonadales bacterium | reverse complement strand
GCTGGGGGCTGGGGGCTGGCCTGAGACAAGCTGCGTGGCAAATCCCTGGGATTGGTGACTGCGCTCCGCGTTCCACGTCTCGCGTTCCGTGCTCATCATCGCCTCGCCATTGGCAGCCATCTGCTGCAACAATGCCATCTGCAGGTTGAGATTTTCGGTGAGAGCCTTTTCCATGGTGTTGGCAAAGGTCAGGTAAGTCTCATGACTTCTGGCATTCGACGCTGCAGTTTCAGTCATCTGCGCCAGCAGAGGATCAGCAACGGCATCGATCTCTCTTCGCGGTGCGGCAGACGCTTCCAGGGTGACGGGACTTGCGTGTTCCACGCCTGCCTGCCACAACCTCGCTGGCGACGATTGCTCATGCGCCCCGCGTTCCTGCATCGCGACCGCAATCGGCTTTTTGACCGGCATGGCCGCCGGTTCAAAAGCAGCACCGCCGATAGAAGTATGAATGCGCGGCCCGGACGACTTCTCGGCAATGGCCATAGAGTCCGGATAGAGCACAGAGAGATCCACCGGCAGCCGTTCCGCCAGACAGTTGGCCAGCAGACGCAGGAGCAGAGACGTGGCCTTCTGTCCGGGATAACAGGCGGCTTTGGCCAGATGCGGCTTGCCTTGCAGAATACTGCCGATCATGCGGCTGCAGGAATTGCCCGGACCCATCTCGAGGAAAATCCGCACGCCGTCGGCATAGGCCCGCTCGATGACCCTGGTGTAATCAATCGTATCCAGCGCCTGAGCGAGGATGACATCGGCGGCGCTGTCGGTCGTGACCTGGTAACTCTCACCAAGGGCACAACTGTAGAAGCTGATATCCTCCGTCGTCGTCACCGGGAAGACATGCAGATCACGGTAGGCTTTTGCCACCGGTTCGGCGACTCGGCAATGCACTGTCGTCACGCCGCGCAGCGGAAAGAAATGGCCTTTGACTTCCCGGGCCAGCGCCTCAACCTGTGATCGATCGCCACCAATCACACATTCCCGGTGCGTATTGACAATCAGCAGGTAGACCTTTTGCTTGCCGACCAGCGCCTGTCTCACCTGTGCGGCAGGGACATCGACAATACCGAGAACCCAGTCGACTTTTTCCCCCTTGCTCAAACCCCAGACCTTGCGGGCAGCCTTGCACTCGCCGGCGAGTTCTTCGCTAAACAGCGTTGATTCTACGAGCCGCTGTGACATCCCGTCGCGGTCTTTCCAGGCTCCGAAGGAGAAGAGCCCTGCCGACTCACCGAGGCTGTAGCCGCTCACCGCCTGTGCTTCGACGCCGAAGCTGCGCACCAGATCGCTGATCGCGGTGCCGAGTGCAACCTGGCCAATGACCAGGGCATTGTGGTTATCGTGAAGGGTCTCTGCCAACTCGGATTTCCAGAAATGTTCCGGCAGAAACTGGCGGGCAAGGTACTGACTGTGGGCATCCTGATTACTGTAGATTGCCGGCCAGCGAGCAGAGAGATCGCGGCCCATCCCGGGAAAGTGGTTGCCGGAACCGGGGAAGACGAACGCCACCTTGCTCTGCGGAGCCAGCGGTTCAGGAGCAAAGAAAAGACGATCGCGGATGTCTGCTGACAGCGTCGCACCATGACCGCCAAGCGCCTGTGATGGATTGTTTTGTAGAGACAGCAAGGCATGCTCGAGTTGATCGAGCAACACCGAACGATTCGACGCCACCATGGCCAGGCAGAGCTTTTTGTTCTGGTCGAGCGCGACGTCTCGAAACCACTGCAGTGCCAATTGCTCAATCCCGCCGTCAGGAGCCATGGCAACAAAATCCTGCAGTTTGGCGATCTTGCTGAGCAAGCCATCGACGTCGTCTGCTTCGAGAGCAAAAATCCCCTCATCAAGTGCACCCAGAGGACGCTCGGTCAATGCTGCTCCGGCTCTGCCGGTCCTGTCCTCCATGCCCTCAAGCAGGACATGGGAGCAGGTTCCATCCACCCCGAAACCGCTGACCAGTGCCCGGCGCGGCCCCTCGGCCCGATTACGCAACCAGAACTGGGCTGCCTCGGGAGCAATAAAGCTGCGCTTGCCCCGCACCCATTCGTAGCGCATTGTCTGCAGATTACGCAGCGGCGGCAATACCTGATGCTGCAGACACAGGGTCGCCTTGATCAGCGACGCCAATCCGGCCGCAGCACCGGTGTGACCGATATCAGCCTTGGCACTGCCGATGAAGCAAGGATTCTGCGTCTGCCTGGAGCCAAAGAACGCACCGAGGGCGTTGGCCTCAAGTTCATCCTCCATCGCCAGACCACTGCCGTTGGTTTCGAGGTAACTGACCGATTCCGGAGCGGTGCCAGCCTCCTGATTGGCACGCTCAACGGAGCGGATGTAGGCACTGCTGTCGGGCATTGCCGACTCGACCAGACCGCCGGTTGCTGTACCCATGCCCCTGATAATTGCATAGATCCGGTCACCGTCCTGCTTGGCATCGTCGAGACGTTTAAGGATGACCGCCGCTGCGCCTTCACCGGCCACAGTACCGTCGGCGTGTTTGTCAAAGGGACGCACCGTACCGCTCCTGGAAAACGGCCGGGTCGCGTGCTGGCCAAGCACGGCACGCAGGTCTCCGGCCATATCGGCAGCACCGACAATCGCCCGGTTGATGGAACCCTCCTGCAGGGCACGCACGCCAACTTCGAGAGCTCTCAAGCCGGAGTTCTCTTCACTGGACAGGGTAAAGCTGGGACCGCCAATCCGGAACGCCTTTGCGACCCGGCTGGCGACGATGCTGCCGAGCGCACCCATGACCCGGTTGGCGCTCAGGGCCGGTCCGGCCGAATCGCGTAGATCGGCAATCCATGCCTTGAGTTCCTCCGCAGACAGATCACGGCCAAGCTGCTGTGCCCACTGCCGGGCAAATTTCTGAATCCCCCAGCGAAAGCTGAAGTTGGTCGCGTTGAGGTCGAGACCGGCACCGATGAAAACCCCGGTAAAGAGCAGCTCCTCATGCTTCAGCCCGGCATCCTGCAGCGCTTCGTCGGCAACCTTGAGCATCAACAGCTGACGGGGAAGCATCTCCTCGATCTCTTTTGGCGGGATACGAAAGGAGCCGGAGGCTGCATGCACATCGTCAATAAAAAATCCTCTGAAGTCGGTTTTATGCAGACCGTCTTCCTGGAACCAGCGGCTCTGTCCTGCACCCCACCAGTGGGCGGGACGCTCGGGTTGCACCTCGGGCTCCCCGCCAAGCATCCGGCTGCGCAGAGCTGCGAGCGAATCCCAGCGACCGAAATGTGCACCGATGCCAACAATAGCGACCGGCTGACTCTTCTTCTTGAATGACGGATGGTAGGCAACGCAACTTTTAGGCGGTTTTTGCGGGATCCATTCCTCGATCAGCAGGTGGGCGTTGATACCGCCAAAGCCGAAGGCACTGACCGCTGCTCGACGCGGTTGTCCCTTCTTACGGGATTTCCAGGGCTTCGAGTGCTGCAGGATGCGAAACGGGCTGGTTTTCAGGTCAATGCCGTTGGCCGGCCTCGAAAAATTGGCGGTCGGTGGCAGGGTGCGTGTTTTCATCGCCAGCAGGGTTTTCATCAGGGCAGCGGAACCGGCGGCGGTCAGCAGGTGGCCAATGTTCGATTTCACCGAGCCGATCACGCACTGCCCCGGCTGCCAGCCATCGTCACCCCAAAGGCTTTTCAGGCTGCTGAATTCGACCACATCTCCCACAGGGGTCCCGGTGGCATGACACTCGATCATATCTACATCAGTCGGTTCCCAGCCAGCCTGCTCATAGGCAGAGCGCATCGCCCGCAGCTGTCCCTCGGTAGCCGGTGCCAGCAGGCTTCCGCCAAGGTCGTTGGAAAGACCGATGCCGCGAATCACGGCATAGATATGGTCACCGGCACAGACCGCATCTTCGGTCCGCTTCAGCAAGAACATACCGCTCCCTTCGCCAACCACCAGACCATCGCCGTTGGCATCGAAAGGGGAACAGCATCCCGAGGGTGAGAGCGCATGCAGCTGGGAAAAACCCATTTGGGTATAGAGCGAGTCGGGGCGCGACAGGCCGCCGGTCAGCATGGCATCAGCCCGTCCGGTCAGCAGTTCGTCGGCTGCCAGCTTGATGGCGTACAGCGAGGAAGCACAGGCGGCGTCCAGGGTGTAGCAGGTGCCACCGAGGCCGAGGGCTTTGGCCAAAAGTCCGGCGGGCAGACCGGCTACGTAGCGATTCAGCGGAACGACTGACGGCAGCGCCGATGTGTGTTCCGCGCCGAGAAGTTTCTCTTCGAAAGTGCGGCCGAGATAATCCCGGGCCATGGTTGAGGAGTATTCACTGGGCAAGGCCAGATTACCGATGATGACGCCGACCCGATCGCGATTGAGCTGGTCGATGCGGCCATCACTGAAAGCCTGGTAACCGGTGCGCAGCAGCAGGCGAAACATCGGGTCGAGACCTGCCAGGAAATCTGCGTTGATTTCAAGGCCCTCAATTGATGACGGATCGGTCTCATCATCGATAAAACAGCCTTTTTTCGAATAGATTTTGTCCGCGCAGCCGACCGTCGGATCAAAAGCTTCGTCAGGATCGAGCAGCCAGCGCCCCTGCGGTGGCTGACGCGAGGTGTCAACATTGCCGGTAATCGTTTCCCAGAAACGGTCGAGGGTCGGTGACATGGGAAACACGCCGCCGACCCCGACAATTGCTACCGATTTGCCGTGCTTCATGCTCAGGCAGCTCCCTGCAGTTTATTGCGCTGAAAACTCGCATTCAGCGAGGCATCAATCACACATTCGTAATCTTCGATACGAGCGATCAGGGTACCGCTGACCGGGTCGACAAAGTCGATTTCCGCAGCCGCCCTGCTGGCACTCTGACTGGTCACACGCACCCTGATCTCCACGCCGGATTCAGGGAATTTATTCTGGTACTGACGGTAGCGACCGGCAAAAACCGGCAAAGAGCCTGAGTGGTAGCGCTCGAAGCTCCAGAGAATCATCATCTGGAAGCTGCTGTCCAACGCCAGCGGATCGGCCAGCCATGAGCTGCGCAGCGGCTGGTTGATCCATTCCGCAGGGCTCGGTGCCGGGCGGACCACCGAGGTGATACCATCTGCGGAGCAGCCGACAATTTCGCGTATACCGTGAAAGTCCGGGCCGTGGAAAAGCCGGTCCGGCTGGTAGATCTCCTCAACGGAGCGGCTATAAGCTGGCAGATCCAGACGCGCCATGGCCAGCTTGCTTTCTGGCAGCTTGGCCGCCAGCACCATTCGCGCGCGTGAATGGACAAACTGCTGGCCACCGGCCGTTATTCCGGAAAGCTCCACCGGCACGACATGGACTCCACCGCTTTTGAACGCTTTGCCGGTCATGGCCTGCAGCGTATGTGTCTGCCCCTGCTCAAGGGTGATGCCTTTAAGAACGCGCAGATCATTGAACCCGTGGAATCGCAATCCCGGATTATTATGGATCGCAGCGTGCGCCATCCATTCGATGATAACTGCCATCGGCAGAACCGCCTTGCCGTCGATGACATGGGATTTGAGAAAAGGATACTGCTCTATGGAAATTTCCAGATCAAACGCCTTGGAGACATAGATATTTTCATGGGCCTGCGACGGGCTTTCACTCGCTGCGGTTTCCCGACCGCCGAGGATGACCAGCTCCACCGGTCCACCGCAGGGCGTGGCCATTTCCTCGATAAGGTAATCAGCACCGGCCTTGAGGTCGATGACGGCAACGCCTTCCTCCGCAAAGACTTTTTTCAGAGCGGGAGTCACCATGCCACCATCCCACGGGCCCCAGTTCAGGGAAAGCACACGGCAGCCGGAACGCATCCCGGCCTGCTCCTGGGCCAACTTATTGAGAATTTCGTTGGCCACGGCGTAATCGACCTGCCCGGTCCGCCCGTATCGTCCGGTCGACGACGAGAACAACACCATGAAACGCGGGTCATCCTTGTCTAACGCCGCCAGCAGATTGCGCAGACCAACGACTTTGGTACTATAAACCAGCGCGAACTGCTCTGCCGTCTTGTCCTTGATCAAACGGTCCGCCAGCACACCGGCTCCGTGGATCAAACCCTTGACCGGGCCATACTCATCACGGATATCTTGGATGATCGTCGCAACGGCATCGCCGTCATGCAGGTCGACAGCGCGATAAATTCCCTGACCACCCACCGCCTTGATGCGTTGCAAGGTGTTGCGGATCTCACGATTACATAAAATCTCGTGGTACTTCTGGCCGACCTCTCTCGGCTTAACAGGCCCATCGCTATGGGCGATCACAGCTTTTTTGATTTCGGCTTCACTGGTCAGGCCGTTAAGCCATGCCGGTTCCGCCTGCGGAGCTTCGCTGCGGCCGAGCAGCAGCAGAGTCGCCCGGCTCGAAGCCGCCAGGGCAATCGCAACCTCAGCCGTTACACCGCGGGCGCCGCCACTGATCACCACGACATCACCATAACTTACCGGCGAATCCTGCGGTTCACCGGCCAGTGACTCATCAACCAGACTGAGGGTATACAGCCCCTCACGCGAAAAACCGACTTCCTGCTCACCATCGACGAGGAGTTCAGTAACCAGCATTGCAGCAGCCTTGTCGATATCGTCCAGGTCTGCCGAAAGATCGAAAGCCCTGCAGGTGACTTCAGGCCATTCGTGCCCGGCCGTTTTGGACAATCCGGCCAGTCCACCCGAGAGGACATCCTGGACCGGTCCGCCTTCCGGCAAGGCAAAGCGACCATTCAGACGCGAGACCGTCGCCAGGACAGCCCCGGCCTTGTCAGCGGCAGCGTTAAGGGCCGGCTCCGCCAGCTGCAAGAGGAGAAATGCGTTCTGCAAGAACAGATCATCAGCTCCAGTCTGCGGGGTCAGCAGAACAAGTCCGGACAATTTCTCTGTCGGGACAAGATCATTGAGTTGTTCGAGGTTGATTTTTTCAGCGACCAGATTTTGTACCGCCAACTTTTGGCAAAGGGCGTCAGCCAGGGCTGAACCGTCATCGCTGACCCAGATCACCGCGTCTTTCGACAGGTTGAGCGGGATGCGGTCCTTTGACATATGCAGCGGGACCGCCTTCAGAACTTTCCGTTCAACTCCGCTGCCCACTGAAGGCAGTTCGAACGGGGTCTCCGCTTTCGCCACGGGTTCCGAGGCACCGGAAACGCTGGCCAGAAAATCAACGATCTGACCTACGGTCTGCAGTGTGCCAAGGTGCTCCGGCTTGATCGCCGGTGCACCCGGCAGCTTGTCCTGCAAAACAGAAAGGATTTCGACCCGTTTAATCGAATCGATGCCGAGATCGGTATCCAGCGCCATTTCCAACTCGAGCATTTCAATCGGGTAGCCGGTCTTGTCGGCGATCACCTCAAGCAGGGTGTTTGCCACGGCATTGCGATCAAACGGACGCGCTGTGACCACCGGTGTTGCCGGCGAAATGCTCTTGACACCACTTGCAGCTAGATAATTGACGATCTGGCCGAGGGTCTGCAAAACGCCGAGGTCCTCCGGCTTGACCGCCGGCGCTTCAGGCAATCTTTCCTGCAGGGCGGAGAGGATTTCTACGCGCTTGATCGAATCGATGCCGAGATCAGTATCCAGCGCCATTTCCAGCTCCAGCATCTCTTGCGGGTAACCGGTCTTCTCGGCAATCACTTCAAGCAGCACTCTGGCAACGCGACTGCTGTCAACAACAGCAGGACCTGTAGAGACGAGAGATGCGACGTCCGATGCAGCGGGGATGCCGGAGAGGTATTCGACAATCTGCCCAAGAGTCTGCAATACACCCAGGTCTTCGGGTTTGACCGCCGGCGCCTCGGGCAATTTTTCCTGCAAGGCGGAGAGGATTTCCACGCGTTTGATCGAATCGATGCCGAGATCGGTGTCGAGAGTCATTTCCAGCTCCAGCATCTCTTGCGGGTAACCGGTCTTCTCGGCAATCACGGCCAGCAGCACACTGGAAATCCGGTGGCTGTCAATATCGGCAACAACCTCAACAGCAGGGGCCTGAATCGGTTGACTCGGTGCAACCGCGGGCTGAATCGGAGCGGCGGCAACGGATGGTGCCTGGGTGAAAGGTGCGGCAGCAGTGGTCAGCGTCTGCCCCTGCAACAAGCGATTCTGCTGCTCGACCAGGGTGAGAAAGGATCGCGTGGCTGATTCCTGCCCGGCCAGAAACTGCTGATGCAGACGTGAGGTCTGCTCCTGCAGATTCTGCAATGCCTGCATGCTCTGTCGGGTGATCTGCAGCGCTTCCTGCAAAGAACCGTTGGCGGCGACACCTTCACCTGTTGCAGAGGAGCCTGGATTGTGCGTACCCGTCGGCGGCTGCGGCGGCATCTGGGCAGCTGGTCTCATTGCGGCACTTGCAATAGTTTGCGACTGCACAGGAGGACGCTTCTGCGGGCGCTTGAAATGGTTGGCACCGGTCAACGAAATCGTCATTCCTGGCTTTTTGCCCTGCGTCGAATTGCGGGAAGCGGCATAGCCTTCATCCCAGCAGGTCAGATCGACCGGACAGCCGATCACCGTCAGCTGCGCCAGAGCACGGCCCAGGTCGAGGATTCCCGAGCGCTTGCCGTTGGAAGCGTCGATGGCAATCGCCTGATGACCACGCTCGCCGAGGATGGCCTTGACCATTCCGGTCAAACGTGAACCGGGGCCAACTTCGAGAAAGGTGCGCATTCCGGCAGCGTACATCGCCTCGATTTCAGCCACGAAGTCGACCGGACACGCCAGCTGAGCGGCGAGAATTTCACGGGATTTCTTGGCTGACTCGGGATACGCCGCGCCGGTCGTGTTGGCAAACACACTGGCGGTCGGTTTATTGAAAGCAATCGCCTGCAGACGCTCTGCGAACGGCCCGCTGGCATCGGCGACCAACTCGCTGTGGAAGGCTGCTGCCACGGCAAGCTGCTTGTAACGCAGACCCTGCTCATCAAGCAATTTTGCGGCTTTTTGGATCTCGGCGGTCGCTCCGGAAAGGACTCCCTGCTCCGGAGTGTTGCGGTTGGCCAGAACCAGTTGCAGGCCGGAATCCTTGAGGAACACTTCAACCTGATCAAGCGGCGCCGAGACTGCCAGCATCGAGCCGCGGTCGCCTGCGCCGGCGGCCATCAATTCGCCACGCAGCCGGGAGAGCGCGTGCAGAGCGGCGGCATCAAAATAACCGCCGCAGCAGAGTGCCGTCAGTTCGCCATAACTGTGGCCGGCATAGGCCTCGGCAGTCACACCGAAGGCAGCGAGCACAGCATGCGCCCCGAGGCTGACCGCACCGAGGGCTGGCTGGGCGACGTCCGTCGCCTGCAGGTTGGCTGCATCACTGTCCCTGGTGGCCTGATCAAAGCCGGGACGGGGGTAGACAAGTTCGCCCAGGCGACCATGTCCGCCGCCGGTGTTGGCCAAAAAGGCACGATCTGCGCTTGTGAATGTCTCAAGGAACTGCGGGAACTGGATCGCCAGATCTCTGAGCATCCCCGGGTACTGGGCTCCCTGGCCGGGGAAGAGCATCGCCAGCCTGCCCTTGGATTCACCTCTGACAAAGAAGCTGCCGTCCGGAGTGTTCCAAGAGCTCTGGTCACGGTTGTTGCGCAGCATGCTCAAGGCACCTTGTATCTGGGCGGCAGGCCTGGACTTGTCTTTTTCCAGGACCAGAGCCAGTCGACACGTTTGCCGTGCATCGAAGTTGCTGCGGCTCTGACCGGCAGCCAGGCGCAGTACATTCCACGGCTCTTCTGCAGGAAAGGCTTCCAGCGCGGCTACCAGGCCACTCTCGTCAGCAGCACTGAATACCGCGATCTGGACATCACCCTGCCAGTCGGCAGCAGCCTTGAGCGGCTGATATTCTTCGAGCAGGCAGTGGAAATTGCTGCCGCCGAAACCGAGTGCGCTGATACCGGCCCGGCGGGGATGATCTCCGCGGGGGATCCATGGTCGCGCTTCGGTGTTGACGTAGAATGCCGAGTTTGCCGAGGTCACGGTTTTCTGAGGTTTATTGACCTTGATGGTCGGCGGCAGAGTCTTGTTGTAGAGCGCCATGGCCGCTTTGATCAGACCGGCAGAACCGGCGGCGGCCTTGGTATGGCCTATCTGCGACTTGATCGAACCGATCGCACACCAGGGAACCTCAGCGTCGCCGAAAACCGCCTGCAGAGCAGACACCTCGACGGCATCACCGACCTTGGTGCCGGTGCCGTGAGCTTCGATCAATTCGACGGTCCGGGGGTCAACCCCGCCTTGCTGGTAGGCCCGCCGCAGCGCTTTCTGCTGACCGGCAGCACTCGGCTCGTAAATGGCCGAACCACGGCCGTCACTCGACGCGCCGATGCCCTTGATGACAGCATAGATCTTATCGCCATCGCGTTCAGCATCAGCCAGGCGCTTGATGACGAGAATCCCCAGGCCCTCGCCCAGAGTGGTGCCGTCGGCATCGTCGGCAAACGGCCTGGCGTGTCCGGATGGCGACAACGCCGGTGTCTTGCTGAAGCAGGTGTACATGAAGATGTCGTTGAAGGTGTCGATGCCGCCGGTCACCACCATGTCGGACTTGCCGGCGGCCAACTCCAGAGCGGCCAGATTGAGGGCACTTAGGGAACTGCCGCAAGCTGCGTCAACCACGCAGTTGGTACCGCCGAAATCAAAATGCTTGCTGATCCGTCCGGCGACTACGTTGCCCAGCAGGCCTGGGAAAGAGTTCTCCTGCCAGGGCACATAGGAGTCGCTGATGCGCTGCACGACATCTTCGGCAATCGCATCAGCAATCCCGGCGTCTTTTAACGCTTCGCGCCATCGCGGATGGCCGAGGCGGGCAGCGAGGGGCACCACGAGTTCCAGCGTTCCGGTAACACCGAGAATCACACTGACCCGGTCGCGGTCGAATTCCTTCCCGGCAGTGTAGCCTGCATCCTGAAGCGCCTGGTCGACGGCTACCAGTCCGAGCAACTGCGAGGTATCAATCGCTTCCAGTGCATTGGGCAGTACACCATATTCCATCGGGTTGAAATCGACCGGTGCTAGGAAACCGCCGTATTTAGCGTAAACCTTATCGGCAGCTTTAGGATCCGGATCAAAATAATCATCAGAACGCCAGTGACTTTCGGGAACCTCGATAATCGCATCAGTACCATTCTTGATGTTGGTCCAGAAAGTCCCCTTATCCTCTGCCTTGGGAAACAAGCAGCCGATACCGACAATGGCCAGTGGCGTCGCTGCTACCTGGCGGTTCTCTTCTCCGCTGTTTTTCTTCAACTGAGAAACTCCTTGATCTGTTCGATTTCCAGGGGTGCCGAGAGTTCTGCCTCATCGTCGAGGCGTACCCCTTGAAGTTTAAGTTGGTTGGCCCGCATCAATACCGCTGCACCAAAGAGAAGATTCCATGCAACGGTTGCAACCCGTCTTTGCCCGGGCGCTTCCAGAAAAGAACCTTTGACCCATTCATTGAAAGCCCCCATGGCCGGACCGCACCAGATCTGATAGTCGAGTCGCCGATCCGGTTCACCGCGATTGGCCCAGACCGGTGACTGGCCGAGGTACCAGCGAAATACCAGCGCCATCTTGTATTTCGGATCGCGCTCAGCCTTGGCTAACTGACGAGGATCGCGCTGTTGAAAGTAGCGGCGCGTCTCTTCCCAGACCTGATTGAGATCCTTGCGAAAAATCGTTTTTTCCAATTTCTGCCGTTCACCGAGCGGCAGGTCCTCGATGCTGTTGTGCGCCCGATACAGCTCGTAAAGCTTGGATGCACGCATGGAGAACATAGTACCACGTTTGATCACCTGGACATTTACGCCCATCTCGAACATGTCGCCGGACGGCGCCATGGTGACATCAGCCTGTCGGGTTTCAGCAAGCATCTGGCGCACTTCGTCACAGGTGCCCGATTCAACACAGGCCTGATTGACTGTGCCGGTCACCAGGTAGGCCGCGCCCAGAGTAAAGGCCGCCGCCGCAGAAGCCGGCGTGGCAATGCCGCCGCCGAGACCGACGCGCAGTGGCTGCACATAATTATACTGCATCTGACAGGCATTTTTCTGCGCCTGGATGGTCGGGAACAAAGCAAGGGCCGGACGGTTGTCGGTATGTCCTCCGGAATCGGATTCAACAGTCACATCCTGGGCCATCGGAATCTCGCCAGCCCACCGAGCCTGGTCAGCGTTCAGCTGTCCCGAAGCAACCAACTCGCGCAAAAAACGCTCCGGCGGTGGCGCAAAAAACTTCGCGGCCACTTCCTCACGGGAGACTTTGGCGATGACGCGATTCGGCGTGACGATTCGTCCTTCGCCATCGCGGCGGATGCCGTGGGTCCGGTAGCGCACCAGGGCCGGAGTCAGATCAAGGAATGCTGATGCTTCCACCAGTGTGATGCCCCGGCGCAGATAGAGGTCGACCAGGGCATTTTCCAGCTCCGGCTCGTTGGGGCTGTGAATCAGATTGAAACCGTAGGAACATTCGGGCACGCGGCTTTGCAGTTGATCGATGGCCGCCTCGACTTCCTCGACCAGCAGACCAGCGGCACCAAAGAATCCGAGCATGCCGGACTGGGCCAAAGCTTCGACCATTGCCACCGAACTGATCCCCTTGGCCATGGAGCCACCTACATAAGGATAGCGAATGGCATGATCCCGACAGAATTTGGCGTCGCCAAGCTTTTCCGGAGCACAAGGCAGCGCCATGCCATTAAAGACCTGGCCCTCGGCGCTCTCCAGAAGCGTACCCGCTGTGCCTGTCATTACCCGGATGCCGCTATCCTGCATCAGAAGATAGAGAGGACGGTTGATACGGCGCAACCCGGCAATCAATGCCGGTCCCGCCGCCACCTGCTCACCGGGCAAGAACACCCCCAGTGGTCCTGAAAATTTAATCTGCGGTGCTGGCAAAAGAAACTCCCTGTAGCCATTTTTCAAGCAACGAGATGGCCCCGGCGTCAGTAACCAAGGCTGCTGAACATGCTGAGTCAACAATGATTCTTGAATAGAACCGTTGATTATAGTTTTTTTTACCTTTCACCACAAGCCCTGCAAACAGCTTCTTCCAACATGAAATGAGTTGCAGAAGAGGTCATGTGCCTGCTTACTGCCGAGCCGCACGAAGAGCCCCCCCTGTTTCATTAAATTAACGCTATAAATTAGACACTTACACAGAATAAAACCTGTTGCAAAGCTTGCACGCCAATAAAAAACGAGCTAAAATAAATGCAAATGGGCAGTGTAAAGTCGGCCCATGATATATCGGGAACGGACAAACCAAAGAAAGGGGTGATTGATTATGTTACCGATTCGTTATGATCCGATCCGGGAACTCAGCACCCTGCAACGCGAAATGGACGATCTGTTCAAGAGGATGTTCGGTTCAACCCGGGAAATCGGCGAAGCAGGAATGATGACAGCTGTTCCGGCTGTCAATAGCTACATGAAAGACGGCGTGTTCCACCTTGAGGCAGAACTGCCGGGAGTAGACACTGACAAGCTGGATGTAAGGATGGACGATCGCGACCTGGTCATTCGTGGTGAGCGACGTATTATGCAAAAAAAAGAAGATGTCGACTACCTGCTTCAGGAGTCACACTTAAGCACCTTTGAGCGACGCATGACGTTGCCCGTCGGCGCTGATATCGAAAAAGCCCATGCTACTTACCAGAATGGGTTGCTCGAAGTAACGGTGCCGGTTACCAAGAAAGAGCTAAGCGGTCGCAAAATCCCCATCGAGGGGATTGAAGCTGGCAAGAAAAGCAAGGAAATACACTAACCACTAACCAAGGATACTAACAACTGATCCGTTCCCGGCCCTGGCGAATTTCCAGGGCTTTTTTGTGCGCAGTCAACACTGATGACACCTCCGCAAAAAAGTCCTGATCTGGAGTACTCCACATTAGTCGCCTCCCTGATTTTTCAAGCTTCCCGTTTGCGTCATGATCCTGCCCCAGTAAACCTTTTCGCACTCCAGCCGTCTTAATCAACAAACATTGCGACAACATCTTAGAGGGAAAGGACTAAACCATGAAAAGAATTATTCCGACCACAATGACAATTCTCCTGCTGATTTTTGCTAACAACGCCATGGCCGACAGAGGCTCCGAGCGCGGCAATCGAGATGGCTACGCATCGCAGGGTAAGCGTGTCGAACAGCACCTGAACGCCAGGGGCGATCGCATTGACCGGCATTTCGACCACAAGGCCGTTCGTGCCCATGAAAAGGGCAAGTATCGCCAGGCCAGCCACTTCCAGAAAAAGGGCAAGCAGATCAATCATCATATGGATCGCAAAGGCAAACAGAATCACAAACGGTTCGAACATCGCGGTGACTACCGCCGGGATAATCATCTTCGCTACCGCTCGTATCCAGGGGTTGCTTATCCCGTTAAGAGCTATCGTCACCCCAACACCCATGTCAGCGTATTGATTCAGCAGCCGGGACTCTTGCTCGGTTGGGGCATACACCGCTAATCAACCTGACCTTCATCGCGAGTGTGATGCTGATACAGGCAGGCGATCTTGATGATCGCCTGCCTGCTAACCGGAATCTCCGGGAGCCACTCCTGCTGTCTCCGGCCATTGCCCTTTTAGCCGCGTCTGTTACCCTTGATCAATGGAAACCATGGAAATATTCTTCGATTACATCTGACCCTGGTGCTACTTCGGTACCGTGCGTACCGACAGCTTACGTGAGGAATTTGACCTCAACATTCGCTGGAGCGTTTTCCCTCTGCACCCGGAAATCCCCGAAGAAGGGTTAGAACTGACGGAACTGTTTGCCGGGCGCATGGATATTGATGCCGTATTGCAGCGTCTCAAACGTGTTTCCAGTGAATTGGGACTGCCGATCGGGCAGCGGACCCGCACCTATAACAGTCGCCGCGCCCAGGAATTGGGCAAATGGGCGGAAGAGCAAGGATTTGGTGAAGCGTTTCACATGGCGGTTTATCAAGCCTACTTTGTCGACGGCCGCAATATCGCGTTGCCTGAAGAACTGACGGTTATCGCCGCTAACGTTGGCCTCGATGCCGCCAAGGCACGGCAGGTTGTCGCAACACAAAGCTATGCTGCCGCAGTTGAGGCCGACTGGCAACGGGCGGCAGAGCTTGGTATCACCGCTGTCCCGACCAGCATTTACAACAATCAGGCGCTGGTGGGCTTCCATCCCTATGCACATTACCGCAGACTTATAACGACGACAGGTTGATCAAAGCCGGAGAAACCGTTCAGTCGATCAGGATCATTTTATGAATGAGGAACAGCAGAAGCCAAGCGTCTTACAAAATCCCATGATACCGGAGCAACCACCTCAACGTAACAGGCTGAAGATTCTCGGTATCGTCGTTGTTGCCGCTGTCATTTCAACCTTGTTGGCACTCTGGGCGGTTCACGCTTACCTTTTCCCCGGCTCTTTCAAGCCCGTCACCCTGAGTGCCAGTGAAGAGCAGGTTCTTGAAAGTAAGCTGGAACGCCTGGAGACCATACGGAGGTCACCGTCGCTGCACAAGGGACGTTTGCGATCAGGACAGGATGAGAGTTTGCAACCTGAGCGCTACAGTGAAAGCGAGGAGAACCGGCAAATCATCCTCAGCGAACGTGAGCTGAATGCTCTTTTGGCAAAAAACACCGACCTGGCTTCAAAACTGACGATCGATCTCTCCCAGGATCTCGCCAGCGCCAAGCTGCTGATCCCACTTGATGAAGAATTTCCCATCCTCGGCGGTAAAACCGTGAAAGTCACTGCCGGCCTTGAACTGGCCTACCGTGGAGAAAAGCCGGTGGTCGTCTTAAGGGGCATCAGTCTCTGGGGGGTACCGATCCCCAATGCCTGGCTCGGCAACATGAAGAACATCGATCTGGTGCAGGAATTTGGTGATCAAAAAGGCTTCTGGAAAGCCTTTGCCGATGGCATTGACGAGGTGGAAATCAGCGAAGGCCAACTGCGGGTGAAACTGAGGGAATGAAAAAAGGCTTTAAACGCGGCACTATGACACAAAGAAACATTCAGCTTCAAAACGAAGCAAAGATACGGGCTGTCGAACGCCCGGGCGCCTGCAGATCAAGATCGAGGAAATAACCGAAAGGCGTCTGCCAGACTTCATAACCGGAACCACGCAATCGTGCTTCAGTCCGCACCAACAGGGCCTTGGTGAATTCAGCCGAGGCCTTTGTCTCTGCTAAATGTGAGAACGTGTGCAGCACGATACGTTGTGTCTCATTCTTGCGCGCCCCCCACTTAAGATTCTTAACAAGCTTCTTTTCTACTGCCGACACATTCTCCTCATCAACCGCCTCAGCGTGAATCAAGCCCACTACCGTGGCTGTGATTTCCCCCGGCTCTTGGCAATCCGGCTCCTCGGCGAGAGTCTTGCTGGCCGGTTTGTAGGCAAAACGATCTGTATAGAGCATCAAAAGTTTCATGACACGGCCAATACCAAGAGCAGTCCCGGAAATAAGGTAAAGGTTCAGTACGCTCACAAAACAGCGGCGAAGCCTTTTTCATAACACACAGAAAAGGGAACTTGAGTACAAACACATCCGGACGAATAAGACATATAACCTTTTATGCTGGATGACTTGCAAACAAAGAAACCTATGGTAGATTTATATACACGACAATGAGAGTCAAGTATGGTTGAAACGATTAGAATCATTAAAAACTTGGGCGATGATTGCAAACTTAACCTTCTAACCTTTTACTCGTGGCTATAAGGGGAAATCAATATATGACTAATTTGTTGAGATGACTTGACCATCAATCATCGTGTGATAACTTTAATAGCAATAGGTTTGCATACACAAATGTTACTCTAAAAAAGGAGACCCGTCATGAAAAAACTTGCTCTACTTCTGTCTGCTTTCTTTTTGGTCGCCAGTCTTTCGGCCTGTGCAAAGATGGGCCCCACGGATACTGCGAAAGTCAAGTGCCCTGCTTGTGGCCATGAGTTTCTCTATACACCCAACCCTGAACTGGTTCCCGCAAAGTAAGGTAAAAGAAACCAGGCCACATAGCGAAGCAATAATTTCGTTCACAAATCAACAAACGACACTCACCTCATAGAGGGAGAGTGTCGTTTGTCTTTAACACGCCAATCAGCGCACATCTAAAGCTCACAACCAGAATTTTTGTTTCTTCTCACTTTTGCACACCAAAATACCTTGCCAATCAACTGCTTTTTATGATAAGAGTCCCGCTGAAATCACTTGAAGACTGACCTCGGGATGTAGCGCAGCCTGGTAGCGCACCTGCTTCGGGAGCAGGGGGTCGCTGGTTCGATTCCAGTCATCCCGACCAGTATTTACAAGAGAGCGACCTCACCTGGGTCGCTCTTTCTTTTTGTCTCCGGATTATGTCTGGTCCGATTCACATCTCTAGCTGACAACTTGGGGTTACAAGGAATGCAGCGTTGGTTTGTTCCGGGGCGGGGGTTTGTCTCCGGGGCAGATCCGGTACGGAGCGTCATCTATGGGGAGGGTCTCTGGGGCCATTCGAGCAGGTGGTTTGTCTTGATCATTAAAGTATTCCCCCGACATCAAAAAAACTGAGGTTTAAGCTGTCGGAGGCTTCTTATTGAGGAATTCGCCATAATGCTGCTGCATACACTCCTCACAGAGGCTGTGCGTAAACTCCAGATTCTCTTTGTCTGTGAGATATCGTTCCAGTTGTACCCAGCGAGGTTTCTCATCATTGTCTGCAGCACTGGTGGTATCATCACGGATCTTTTTACAGAATGAGCAAATCGGCAAACAGGAGACCAAAAGATCCCGTTCTCGTGAAAGTTCATTCAACTTTTTCAACAAAACAAAAATCAGAGAAAAGGAGGCCAAAGCGATACCCGCAGACATCGCACCGGTGCGCAGCAATGTAGCTTTAATTTTTTCCTTTGATGCGTCAAAGTTTTGATAAACCTCCATGACATGCGTGACACTGCCATGATTGTCATAAACTGGCAAATATGTTTCGATTAGCGAACTTGTCTGTACATCGCCATATGCATTCTCATATTCTTTGGTGTCGATAATGTTTGAGGCAGGCTCGCCTTGAAAGGCTTGCTGCAGTTGCTTTTTTCCAGTGTGATCCTGTCCCAATAGTTCAGGTTTTTCTGCATATATTATGATGCCATGTTTATTGAAGAACTTGATTTTCTCCAGCTTTACATTTAGCAGATTGTGTCTGACCAGTTCATCGAGATAAGTATAGCGACGTTTGTCATCGATCGTGTCGAGCAACGTATTTAAAGGAATCCATTCCTCCAGATCGTTTTTAAGCATGACCGAAAGTGACATGGCTACTTCTTGAGCGAACTCAGTCGCTTGCTTCCTCTGTGCCTGCAATTCAATACTTACTGATGCACCGAAAAAAAACATTAGGGCACAGACGATACCAAAAAGCAGAAACCGCGAATGACTGAACATGGCAAACCTCGGAAAGAATCGAACCACCACGATGGACAGCAAGTCCGGTGAGTATACACATAATCTAGTTTAATCAAATTCCTATTTAAGACATTACCCCAGGCCACGGGTTGGTGTGTTCCGGGGCGGGGGTTTGTCTCCGGGGCAGATCCGGTACGGAGCGGAAGGGTTTGGGGCATTCACAAATCATGTTATCCTTGCTGATCACATGATAATCGCCTAAACTGCTGTAATCGTTTGTATTCAAAGGGGGCAATGACTACTATGGATTTAAAATTTTCCTACCAACCTAAATATTCAAAAAGCCGGGCATTAATCATCGGTATCAATAAATACAAAGAGGCTTCTCCGCTTGAGTACGCAGTTAATGACGCTAAGGAAGTCTCTGACCTGCTGATCGAGAATTTTGGTTTTGACAAAGACAATGTAGTTCTTCTATTAGATGAAGAGGCCTCAAAAGAGGCGATCATGCAGGAATTTCTCAAACTGACGAACGGGAATGTTGAGGCAGATGAAAGAGCACTAATCTTCTTCGCCGGACATGGATGCACCAGGACCGGAAGAAGAGGGGAAGTAGGATACCTTGTTCCAAATGATGCTAGAGGAGATGACTTTTCTACCTTCATTAGGTGGGATGATCTCACAAAAAACTCTGAACTAATCCCAGCAAAACATATGCTTTTCATCATGGACGCTTGTTACGGTGGGCTTGCAATTACTAGACATCTAAAACCTGGAAGTGTCAGGTTTCTAAAAGACATGATGATAAGGTATTCCAGGCAGGTGATAACAGCAGGCAAGGCTGATGAAGTAGTTGCTGATGCCGGTGGGCCGATACCAAACCATTCTGTATTTACAGGACACCTCATAGAGGCTCTCAATGGCAATGCAGCTGACGACCAAGGGGTGATAACAGCGAATGGTGTAATGGCTTATGTTTATGAGAAGGTTTCTAAAGATACAAACTCGAACCAAACACCTCATTACGGTTTTTTTGATGGAGATGGCGACTTCATTTTCAAGGCTCCGGGTCTTGATGCCTTGTCAACTGATGAGCATAAGGATAATGACAAGTTAATAGCTGTACCTACTCCCTCACCTGATGCACGTGAAAAACAGGATGAGGACAAAATAACAACTGTAAAAAAATTATTGTCCAATGACTCCAGTTCTATTGAACTACACGATTTTTGTATTGATGAAGTGAGGCGTTTCTTAGCCTCTACCTCAGAAGACAATTTTTCCGTTCAAGGTGTTGAGTTCAGCCAAGATGAGTTCATGGCCAGACTGGAGAAATACGAATCCATAGTTAAGGACTTGTCTTCAATTACAGCGTGTACCGCATACTGGGCCAGACCCGCCCACAAACAAATTTTACAAAAAATTCTAGCAAGAGGAACGGACAGACTGGATTCTCATGGAGGGTTAGTTGTTTGGCTTTACCTCCGTTGGTACCCAGTTATTTTTCAAGTATACACAGCAGGTATCGCAGCAATTGAAGGAAAAAGGTACGACTCGTTACGTGACATCTTTTATACTCAAATAGGGATCTCTGATTATCGAGACAAACAGCAGCATTTGGTGCACTCAATAGGCCACGCCATACTAGAGCTAAATCGGACTGAAGTTTTCAAGAAGTTGCCTGGCCATGAACGGCACTATGTCCCTATGAGTGAGCATCTATACAAACAGATTCAACCAGCCCTAGATGACATCCTTTTTGTAGGGAAGAACTACGAATCATCTTTTGATGAATTTGAGGTTATGTTAGGTCTTGCCGTTGCGTACGAGAGACGGATAAATGAAGAAGGAGTCTGGGGGCCAATTGGTCGTTTTGGCTGGAAGATGAGAGATGACAACCGCTCTCCTTTCAACAAGATTCTGGAACAAGCCAAGAATGAAAAAAACAACTGGGAGCCTATCAGGCAAGGTATGTTTGGTGGGGACTTCGAAAAATTTGAAATAGCAGCAGACGAATATAGCGGACTGTTATCCAAACTTAATTGGTTCTAAGCAAACATACTGCACTATTCACGCTTCCTAGCCCCAGCCATCCCCGGTTGGGGCTTTTTCATTTCCGCTCGAATCTTCCACCCCTGCCACCCTCAAAAAGTCACCTCAGTACCGGACCTGGACCGGACTTTTCGACTGACTCCTCACAAACCCACTGAACACCTACCTCTCTGCCCGTAGCGCAAAGAATACCCAAATCTTCGTTCAAAAGTTTCATTCAAAGGAGGATCACTATGTCCAAACGATTCCCGTTCACCAAACGCAGCATAGAAGCCATTCCATCCCACGATCCTGACAGCCCCAGCCGCGAAGCCGAATACTCCGATGCCGAGTGTATCGGTCTGAAGCTAAGGGTCAGCAAAGGAGGGCGCAAGTTTTTCCAACATAGATACCGCTATATGGGCCGGAAGAAATGCCTGAGCTTAGGGGAGTACCCCTACGTGTCCATCCAGGATGCCCGTCAGATGGTCCACGAACACAAATCCTTGTTGGCAAGACAGATCGATCCCTGTGATCAGAGGGAGCATAAAACCAATGATTGGACATTCCGTAAGTTCAGCAAAGAGCTGTATATGCCTCATGCCCTTCAGCACAAAAAGACCTGGAAGGAGGATCAGTACAAACTGGATCGGCAGATCATTCCGGCTTTCGGGGATTACAGAATTTCATCGATTACGGCGAGGGATATCTCAACATTCCTGTCACAACAAAAAGAAAGGACATCCAACACCACCGCCAATCACTACGCCACTCTCTTGAAAAGGATGTTCAATTTGGGGGTAAAATGGGGTCTTCTGGAAAAGTCACCTGCAGCCAACCTGGACAAGTTCAAAGAACCACCCAATCGAGAACGCTACCTCACTAAAGATAAACTACCCATATTCCTGAAAGCCTTGGATGAGCAGGAGGATCGCTTATCTGTTGCCGCGATCAAACTCCTTCTTTTTACTGGGGGGCGGAGATTGGAGATAACTTCTTTGCAATATTGCCAAGTGCTGATGGAGGAGAAGAAACTTTTCTTGCCGGACACCAAGAACGGTCGCTCTCGGCATATCATTCTCAATGACCGGGCAATTGCTGTGTTGAAGGAACTGGAAGCCAGCAAAGATCAAAGCCCGAGGACAAAGGACAGCGAATATTTGTTTCCCTCAAGGAAAGGAGCCAAGAAGCCATACATGTATGATTTGCGTAAGACATTCGACAAGGTATGTGAAGCTGCAAACACAGAGGACATAGTTTTGCATAGCCTCAGGCATACGTTTGCCACCCTAGCCATCCAGGGAGGGGCAAGTTTGTATGACGTCAGCAAGTTGCTTGGTCACAGCGACGTTTCTATGACCCAGAGGTATGCCCATATGGTGGATGACAGCCTACAGAAAGCCACGGACAATATGGCGGGGGTGATTGATAGGGCTGTCGGTGGATAAACTCACTTCAATGTATTGAAGCATCCTGCGGAACAGTAGTTGGGTTCAGAACGTCATTCATCATTTCACATATCAACTTCACTGGAGACGGCTTTGGC
Source organism: Desulfuromonadales bacterium (assembly GCA_014860225.1). GTDB lineage: Bacteria > Desulfobacterota > Desulfuromonadia > Desulfuromonadales > BM103 > M0040. The sequence goes on along the minus strand of JACZKE010000018.1, from coordinate 2,847 downwards.
AGCATCAAGGTATTTGTGGATCTGACAAAATCTAAATGCTCTGGATTTTCTGTACCAGTGAAGAAAATGAAACTTTTAGCGATATTAGGATCCTTTTCCAAGGCCTGTTTGTACATTTCAACGCCATTCATTTTCGGCAGATCAATCTCTGAAATGATTAAGTCAAAGTGTCTTTCCAGAATAAAAGAAAGCCCCTCTTGACCGTCTCGGGCGATGATCACTTCGACTTGGTCCAGAGCCAAGGCCTCAAGCATACGGGCAACTGAGAGATTGTCTTCGACTATCAGAGCTCGTTTGCCACCAGGGCGTGCAAGTCTCTGAACCCTCAGGATGATACTGTCCCCACCGGGCAAAGACGCAATGTAATCCTGAGCACGCATTCTATGCTTTTGGAAATCTAAAATGACCTGTGGAACCTCATCGTCCAAAATATTTAATAGGTCTAAGGTGTAGAGAAGAATTTCATTCCACTCTGAAAATTCAGCATCTGCAACGACATTCACCATTGCATTTTTGGTCAAAGTACCGTCTTTCGATAAGCGCAAGGCACGGGAAAAGGGCGCTTCAATTTTGTTACGGAAATCATCATCAAAATGAAAGCTTGCGCGTTTCATCTCGTCGTCTGAAATGGCAGCACGGGTTTTTTGAAGTAATTTTTCGTGTTCTCTTTCTTCCACTGCCATCTGGGACAAAAATCGCGAGAAATCCTCATCCTCGCGGAAAACAATGGCTGCCTCTTCATAAAGGCTGGCAGCCGATCCTTCCACACCTATCAGCCAAGTAATGATGTCACTCATTTCCCCACCTCGGTTGTACTCCAGAATCTGGGGCATTCCAGAACTGATTAGCAACGTTGAAGTTACAATTTATCAAACAGATCTATTGTTGGGAAGAAACAATCATCAAATAACTCAAGGATGGCTCACCTTTTTGGTGGGCCTTTTTCTTTTCCAGGAGGTACACCATGACCATCGACAACCTGTTCGGCCCTGAATCCAAGAAACCCCGAACCCTGAGACTGAAGGTAATCAAACCGATCTACGAAATCCTCAAGATCACCGAAGCCGCCTCCCAATATCTCAACCAAAAGACACCTCTCTCCTCGTCATTACTTGTGGCCGACATGTTCGGCTTTCTCAGGCATGAAACAAAAGAGCATTTCATTGCCCTGCACCTGGACAGCAAGAATCGCTTGCTCTGTCTGGAGATCGTCTCTGTCGGTAGCCTGAACGCATCCATCGTGCATCCGAGAGAAGTCTACAAATCTGCCCTGCTCTCTTCAGCTGCCGCCATTGTCTTTGTGCACAATCATCCCTCCGGTGATCCCACTCCCAGCCGGGAGGACATCGAACTGACCACCAGATTGAAAGACGCCAGTGAGCTGTTGGGAATACGGCTGCTGGATCACGTTGTCATTGGCAATGGCAGGCATTACAGCTTTGCCGATTCGGGACTGCTTTGAAAGGAGAATGACCATGATCCGTATCACTTCCATACAGCAAGCTCTCGAACTCCGAGGCACCATCCCCGAGCTGGCCATCATACGGTCCGTCCAGTTCATGGGCGATGGCTATAGCCCAGAGGAACACGGGCATATCCTCGTCATCCAGGAAGGTGACGACATAACCCAAATCAAAGAGATCGGAGGAATTTTCGATGATGACAACTTGCCTGCTTTTGAAATTATCGCGTCTTTTGTTGATGGTGAAAGTGTTGTTTTTGAAATTCTGTTTGCGCTGGATTCGGACCGCACTATCGCCGTGATTGCTGAACAAAGCTGCCTCGATGATGACCTCATGGCCATCCTTCAAAAGCATTCCGGCCCACCTCAGCCACTACCAACATTGAACAGGAGGGCACTATGAAAATCATGGATCAGCCTGACGGCCTGGAAGGGTATGTCGTTCTGGTGGAAGAGGACGATTTGAAGAAGCCCCTCGATTTGCCGGAACTAAAAGGTGATTGGGTGTACATCATCAACCGATGCGAAGGGGTCGTCAGAAATGGCGGCCTTTTTCATTTGGTGTATCTGACCAACAACGAATTCGCCATAGAGTTCCTAATACCTGACGCTGATTGGCTGCCTGATGAATTGAAAAAGCGATTGCTTGACCATCTTATATGAAAGGAGAAATCAACATGATAACGAAGAAGACTGATGATGTTCATGTATTGAAAACGGGGGCCTGTTTCAGCCTGTCGGGCCGATCAGAACTGAAATATGAATTCGGTTACAGCGACAAGATCATCATGTTTCGGGTTGTCGGGAACACAGGATCGGGTCATTTCAGTTCGGCCTGGATCCCCTTGGACGCCATTCTTGAATTACTCAACAAAGCAAAAGAGCCGTTCAGTTTGAGCGTGTTCAAGAATCTGTATCCTGGACAGAGCATCAACAACACCGGATTTCTTGGTGCTGCCTTGAAGAAAGAGGAGCTGATTGTCTGCGAGAAGCGGCAATACATATGCAAAGACAGTAAGGCATTCATGGCTGACCTGAACAAACTCTTCAAGACTGCCAAGCCTGCTAAGACTGCCAATACTCCGAGAAAGCCAGTCAAGGCTGAACAAAAGGAGGAGCCGAAATGCTAACAAAACTGGTTCCTATTGCTGTGGCTGTCGGTCTTTGTTTCATGTTCAAGAATACGCGGTGGGTAGGTATTGTTGCTATAGCGGCGACATCATACTTCTACCCGATGCCGTTCCTTGTGATCAGCTCTATGGCAGGAATTGGCTACGGCATATATAGGTACCGGCAGGGGTGAGGCGAATTCAGTGATGGTGGGGGGAAGGGGAGGCAAAAAACATAAAATAAAGGTGGGCAAACATCACTGCCTAGAATCGGGG
>JACZKE010000017.1 GCA_014860225.1 Desulfuromonadales bacterium | reverse complement strand
ACGTCAACCGCGGGTCAAAGGCTTGGTGAAAGCGAATCTGGTGAATAATATTTCCTATAATGTCGGTTCCACATCGCACACAGCAATAGGCTCTTCCCAAGGCCAGAACTCTGTCGCTTTCGCCGGCAACCTGTATATCGCAGGGCCGAACACTCCTTCGGGCAATGCTGTCGGAGCAACTTCCGATATTGTTGAAGGCTCAGAGATCTACATGTCGGACAACTTCTCGACGGATGCTATGACGAATAGTCAGATCTCATCATCTCTTGTGAACATTTCACCCGTGACTCTTGCGAATGTGACCTTGCTGCCTTCTGAACGCGTTGAAGATTATGTCCTGGTCAATGCGGGTGCACGACCTGGAGAGCGGGATGGAATCGTCAATAACGGGGTAGGTGACTCAGTTGATGAGCGTCTTATCAGTGAATACTGGCTAGACACAGCTTCCCTGAAGTCCACCCCACCGAACATGCCTGCCATTCCATCAACGAACCGTCCGTTTCAGATGCCAGTCGATCCCAACGGCGATGATAACAATAACGGCTATACGAATATCGAGGAAGTCTTGTATCAGTTGTCACTCGATGTAGAAGGGAAATAGCCCTGAAAGTTGAACGGCTATAATCGCTCACGTCAATCAGTCACCACTTAAGGGCCGTCAATGCGTTATGGATTGATGGCCCTTTTCTTACATTCCTCGTAAACGGGCCGACCCATCAGTTGTGATGGGCCACTTTGCAGATGAGATTTCAGTCGACACCGGTCCTGCCGCTTTTCTCTTCTTTCTTGCCAGGCATTCTGAGAGAGGTAAGTCTAATCCGCTGCATATCAGTAGCTTATGAATGCAACGCGAATGTAATTGTTATTAAGGAGTAGCGCGTTGCTTAAAATGACTTTCATTGTTCCCGTACCAAGATAGCCGATGCTCATTTCTTGCAGGTTCTAAAAGACTTCCTCCAAAGAATATGCTCATAATTAAATGTCGGTCCCATTGAAACTTCAATGAAGTTGAATCATAAGCTTCCCTGTCAACTTGACAGGGAAGCTTACGGTCCCGGGATCAACTGCTGCGCAAAGAAGATGCGGCATGAAAAGACGACAACTCCCTTGACAACGACCGTTCCGTATCTATTGTAATAATAAATAGGGAGTTGTGTGGAATGGGTATATCCGCTGATTTCATAATGTGTCTGTTTTGTATTTAATCCTGTTTTTTGTGATGAAAATTTATTCTCGCTCCATGAGTTCGGAATATACGCGTTAATAGTTTTTTGAATTATCCAACGCATTGCGATGTTGTCAAACAACTTGTTGATTATAAGATGAAAGTATGAGTGGCAGCTTAGTATAAATATGCACTTAACCATAACTTAAGTTTTATTGAAGTTCCTTCCCCTAGATATAACATTTGACTGGGATACAAACAAAAGATCCAATGTGTTGGATTGATAGGTTTTTCGACAGATAGTTTGATGTCATTAAGGCAAATAATTGTCCTTGAGAAGGAGGAAAAATTGGCCCCCAAAGTCGCTATTCATGCACGAGAAGGGAGTTTTTCGGGGCGATGGATCGAATACTGCCAGCAAAACAACATCCCCTACAAAATTGTAAACTGCCATGCGAATGATGTCAGTGCGCAGTTGCAAGGCATTGAAGCTTTGCTATGGCATTGGGCTTACCAAGTGCCGGCGGACGTTCTGGTTGCAAAGCCGATTTTGAGGATGGCCGAAAGGGTCGGCATCAAGGTGTACCCGAATCTGGCCACATGTTGGCATTTCGATGACAAGGTCAGCCAGAAATATCTGCTGGAATTCCTCGATGCCCCATTGGTGCCGACCTTTATCTTCTTTGATCAGAAGGACGCGTTTGATTGGATCGAGAAAACGTCTTTCCCCATAGTGTTCAAGCTCAGCAAAGGGGCCGGATCAGCAAACGTACGACTGGTCAAGAATGCTGCTGAAGCAAGAAGCCTGGTTAAAAAAGCCTTTGGCCCTGGAATTGCTCAATCCGGTGGCTATTTTATCGATCTGAACAAGAAGGTAACCCGGGTCAAAAGTCGCAAGGACTATTTAGGGGTGCTGAGCAGGATGCCGCGTGCTGTTCTCGAGGCGAGGAAAAGGAATGCCGAGCGAGTTCTGGAGAAGAATTATGTCTATTTCCAGGAATTCGTTCCTGACAACCTTTATGACACGCGGATCACCATCATCGGCAAGCGTGCCTTCGGGTTCACCCGCAATGTCAGAAAAAACGATTTCCGGGCATCCGGCAGCGGGGCGATTGATTATGACAGCGAACGTGTCGATCCAGAATGCATTCAAATAGCTTTCGATGTTGCACAACGCATCGGCTCGCAAAGCCTTGCTTTTGACTTTGTAAAAACTGCCGATCGGAAACCGATTATCCTCGAAGTCAGTTATGGCTTCAATGCTGAGGCTGTTCACGCCTGTTTGGGGTACTGGGATAGTGAGCTCAACTGGCATGAAGGCCAATACTGGCCACAAGAATTAATTTTGACGGATCTCCTGTCCTGTTGAGTGTGGTGATCGAGGTTGATAACGCAAGGCCTTCAAAATCGCATGTTGCCATAAAATAACCTGGTAAATAATGAGAATTATGAAGCAGACATGGCGGCTTGTGAATATTACGACTTTTCTGGCTGTGTTAAGTGCCTTGCTATGTTGCGCCGGCGGACCGGTCGATGATGCTTTAACACATAATGCCAACGGGATGGTTGGAGGCCTTCCCAAAAAAGACCCGGGGCTGCCGGTCTTCCCTGGTGCCCAGGGCTTCGGAGCGCATACAATTGCTGGCCGTGGCGGGCAGATCATCAAAGTGACGAACCTTAACGACTCAGGTGACGGATCCTTTCGCCAAGCTGTCCAGACGTCTGGTCCGAGAATTATCGTCTTCGAGGTAGGCGGCGAGATCCATCTCAAAAACCAGCTGTGGATCACCAGCCCTTATGTCAGTATCGCAGGTCAAACGGCACCTGCTCCGGGAATCATTTTGTCCGGAACCGGGCTGAGAGTTTCGACACATGATGTCCTGATCCAGCATATTTACGTACGCCACACGGCGAATGACGGGACGGACGCGATCGATATCCGAAATGACGGTGCGATGGTCCCTTACAATATCATGGTCGATCATGTATCAGTCTCCTGGGGAGATGATGAGAACCTCAGTTTCAACCCGGGTGCGAACAATACAATGAATAACAATGTCACTTTCAGTAACAACCTTATCGCTGAAGGTAGCGGCAATCAGTATGGAACTCTTATCAGCGATGGGACCATGCTTATCTCTCTGGTCGGGAATCTGTGGCTCAGTCATATGGAGCGTCAACCCCGAATCAAGGGCAAGGTATCGGCAGATATCGTCAATAACCTTTCCTATAATATCGGGCCTCATGCCCACGTGGTGATCGGGTCATCGACTGGGCCGAATTATGTCAATCTGGTTGGCAATCTCTTTCTCTCTGGGCCGAATACGCCATTTGGAATTGCTGCAGTCGGCGCAGTTAAAGACATCGTACCAGGGTCGAAGATTTACATGTCTGACAACTTGGCCACGGACTCCCTGTACAACGAGAGATTAAGACCTTTTCTGGTCGGGTTCCCGGTCGTCTTCCAAAAGGACATCAAATTGCTGCCATCCCATCTGGTGCTAGAGAGCGTCCTTTCTAATGCGGGTGCACGTCCTGGAGAGCGCGATGGTATCGTTTCGAACGGATTCGGAGATCCTGTCGATGAACGCCTCGTGAATGAAGTTCGCTCCGGTACCGGATTGTACAACAAACGACCTCCAGTGATGCCGGTCGTGTTGCCGACCAGGCGATCATTCCCAGTGCCGGCGAATCCGAATAGTGACTACGATGGCGACGGTTACACCAATATCGAAGAGATACTCCATCAAATGGCCGCTGCCGTAGAATAGACGTTCTGGCTGACTGAAGCTCTGCTTGTCTGTCTCCCTTTCTACGCTTAATCAACCCTAAGTTATAGCTCCAGATAAACAAAATAGCTCGGTTGACTCGTTCGTTCGTATTGTTGTATTGCATGTGATTTGGTTTATAAATAAATCTAATCAACGACCATTATGATTAAGCGAATTGAAGTTATGGAGTTGATGATTGATTCATTAACTGTGCATGGATTTATACTGTCCGAAGTGTTCAGAAGCTGATTCAGGTAAACTGGCTCGAATATGGGATTAAATTATTCCTGTTATTACAAAACATTGGGGCGGCTGAAATTATCAGCCCACAAAGATTTCCTGACGAACATGTCGAAACTGTTGGCCGGGAATCTTTCTGCACAGTTCGTTATTCTGATTTTCACGCCGATCATCACCAGGCTATATACGCCAAACGACTATGGAATCATGGTTTTAGTGGGTTCGGTTGTCGCTGTTCTGTCGATATTCTCATGCATGAGATACGAGACAGCAATTATCATCGAGAGAGAAGAAAACAATGCAAAAACGATCATGTTCTTGTGCTTCTACATCTGTATCATCAGCACGCTGGTGATAGCTTTTCTTAGCTATTCTGCATATTACATCAATCCTGACATATTCGGACAGATTGGTCCCCTGATTGTTTTGTTCGTTATCATCGGCTATTTCACGATGGGGATCCATCTAGCGTTGACCAGTTATCTAGTCAGAAAAAAAAAGTACCAGATATTGTCGATCTTGTACCTGGTGACAGCATTGATCACTGTCATCATAAAAGTCATTTACGGATATTTTTACGGTTCAAATCCCTATGCCTTGCTTCTGGCAAGTATCCCGGGCGCCTTGCTGGCGATTGTCGTCATGTTCATTGCACTCAATAGAGCCGGCGTTTTCAATGAGCTTGATTATCTAGGAGTTGACAGACTTAAAATAGTGGCCAAGAAGCATGACGAATTTCCGAAATACCAGGTGTCGAACTCATTGCTCAACTCTGCATCGCAGAACACAATCGTGCTGCTCTTGACCATATTTTTCACACCACAGGTTGTCGGTTTCTACGGGTTAAGTCAATCGGTTCTGCAAAAACCCATCAAGTTGATCGGTGATTCGTTCAGTAGAGTCTACTTGCAAAACGTTGCCGAATTGCAGGACGATAAGGCTGCGCTGGCGAAGAGTCTGCTCAGGTCCACTTCAGTCTTCGCGTTGATGGGGGTGTTGCCGTTCGGTATGCTGATGATTTGGGGAGAGGGTTTATTCTCGTACGTCTTCGGAGCCAATTGGAGTGAGGCCGGTTACTATACGCAAATCCTGGCGCCGTGGATATTCGTGGCATTCGTCAATAATCCGTCCAGACAGATGATTATCCTGCTCAAGAAGCTGAGGTTCAATTTCCTGTTCCAATTGTCGGGATTGCTCCTCAGGGTGTCAACGGTCGTCGTCCTTGCTCTTCTTAGTAAATCGGTCATAGTTGTTATCGCGACCTTTGCGTTCCTGGGAGTGCTGTTGAATCTTTATTATATTATAATGACTTACAAATTCACGGTTCAGGCATATTCAGCAGCTTAAACTGAACTTGGACAGGGTATGCCATTATGTGTGATGGCTGCATTATTCAAGGTGGATTATAGACTGGTGATGATTGACAAATAACTTTCATTCATACAGGCTACTTATGGAAAACGTGACAACGATTACGAATAGTGCTTTGAAGGAATCTTCCGAACGTACTGTTGATCTCTGGTTAATCGGAATCGAATTCCTGCTTTATTTCTCCATGACCTGCAGGGTCTTCGGGGCTCAGTTCGGTATTCTGAACATCTACGGACTCTCGGGAGCGATCATCCTCGCCAGTGCAGTCCTTGCTTTTGTTATCATGATTTTTCGTCATGAGTCGATTCCCGTAAGTGTTTATTTTGCGCTCATCATCAGCATAATTGCCAACATCACGGACCTTTACTTCTACGAGCTGTTCAACAGGAACATGGTGTACTGGCTCAGTTTTCTGATGATGGCATGCTTCATAACCAGAAATGATGCTGCATTGTTCCGGTTTATCGTATTCCTTTCAACCTGCGTACTCATTTCAGTCTACCTGGGTGGTCAGTGGTTCGATATTGAGCTCGGTCACACCAGGCTTGGACTCACCGGTAATGCTGCTGGTTCCATGTTCGCTAATCCGAACGCTCTGGCACAGTTTGCAGCGTTGACGTCGACCGCATTGCTGTTCTACAGCATCCGTTGCAGGCTTGCGACGAAGCTGTTCTGTCTTGTTTTGGCTGTTTCCCTTTCATCCATAGTTCTCATGACACTCTCCAGGACAGGGCTGCTCATGTTCGGTCTCGGCCTGTTCTGTTATATCGTTGCGCTCCTGATCGGACGGAAAGGTGGGATAGACCTGCTGATCCTGGCCCTGCTGGCGTTCGTTGCAATCACGGTGTTTGCTGTTCAATTCGATAACATCACCACGGGTTACTATTACCGCATGCAGACAGAAAGTGACAGAATCACGTACTGGCAGTCCGCGTCAGAAGACATGCTTGATACACTCTTTTCCGGGCAAGGATCTTACGCCGGGTTTACTTCGACCGGCATCAAGCCACACAATACCTTCTTGTGGCTGCATCTGGCCTTCGGCGGTTTTTGTGCATGGTTTTATGTCGGATGGCTGGCATGGCTTGGATGTGCAACCTTCAAATGCATGTTTCTGAACGTCTTGAGCCCTGTTGAGAAATTGGAACTAGGGGCATTCTTCATTATGTTTCTCATGGTTCAGTTCGTTGCGATTTTCGCTCCTGCGAATTTTGGTTTTATCCTGGGTATTGCGATCATTGAAAAACACCTCAGGGCCGGCAGGCCGGCAGACTACACGCTACCGCAAGCACTATCAGGGGCCAGGCATGCATGAGTACAACAGTCATCGCATTAAAACACTCATCGTCAACGGATCGCTTCAGGTTGGAGGTGCGGAGATGCAGATCGCGCGGCTTGCTCCGCAGATCGATCAACGAGTGTTTGATGTACAGGTCGCCTATTACAATAACGTCTGCGATCGTCCTCTCGAGATGCTAAAAGCGAGTGGTATTCCGGTGAGATATCTGGGAGACAAAACTTGGTCAAGGCGGCGCTATTTTAAGGATGCCTTTATCTGGATGAGAAATGAACGTTTCGACTTGGTTCATGCATGGTCATCTTCGGCGAATCATTATGCACGGATTCCAGCGATCCTGGCAGGGGTTCCAGTCATTATCGGCGGACTGAGGGGTAAAAGTGGTCTGGATTGGGTTTGGCCCTATGCCTACTCGGTCATGAATTTGAAATGTTCGGGCTGGATCGTCAATTCAATTGCCATGCAGGAATTTGCAATGAAGGAAATGTCCTTCATGAAAAAGGCCCCGATACGAGTCATCAGGAATGGTTTCGACTGTGGAGACGAGCAAATTTTCAGGAGGGGTGAACAGACATTTTACGATAAAATCAAAAGGGGAGTCCCGGTCATCGGCATCGTGGGTCGTCTGCATCCGGTTAAAAACCATGTGATGTTCCTGTCGATGGCAAAAAAAATTTCGGACGGCGGGTTTGATGCAGACTACTGGATCATCGGCGACGGCCCGGAAAGGGCTTCCATCGAGAGTGCTATCGATAGAAACGGTCTGCATGGGAAAGTCCATCTGTTGGGACTGCGGGATGATGTTGATGTGGCTTTGAGCAGAATGGATTTGCTCGTCTTAACGAGCAGGTCCGAGAGCTGTCCGAATGTGCTCCTCGAAGCGATGCGCGCATCTCTGCCGGTTGTCGCAACGAACTGCACCTATCTTCATGAGATTATTCATGAGAATGTCAACGGTTATGTCGTCCCAGTTGATGATGTCGACACCTTGGCGCAGAGAGTCCGTTCGATCGTTTGCGATCAGAACAAGCGTATCGCCATGGGTGAAAGTTCACGGGCTCTCGTCAAAGAACGCTTCAGCATCAAGGCTGCAACACAGGATTTGGAGCAAGCTTATCGATTCTTTCTCAAGAGAACACGTAAAAAGAGGCAGCTGATCAACGCTAAACTGACGCATTTGGAGTCTTGTTGATCACACTTTCAACAGGGCCCGTTTCTTTCTGCGTGCAAACCACAGGTTAAAAAATCAAAAGATAAAAAATAACTTTAAAGCCACAAAAGGTGTCACGATGTGCGGCTATGCAGGCTTTCTGGATCTAAATAAAGACAAAAGTGCAGACTATCTGATTTCCACAGTGTGCAAGATGAGAGATGCATTATACCATCGTGGCCCTGATGATTTTGGCTGTTGGGTCGATCCTGAGTCTGGAATTGCACTCGGTCACAGACGATTATCTATTATCGATACCGCTGCCACAGGCAGACAGCCCATGCAATCCTCATGTGGCCGTTTTGTAATTGTTTACAATGGCGAAATCTATAACTTTCGCGAAATCAGGGATTTTTTAGAGCATGCGCATGCTGGAATCGCTTGGCGCAGTCGTTCAGACACGGAGGTCTTATTAGAGGCGATTATTCATCTGGGGATTGAAAGTGCTCTCAAAATTCTTGTCGGCATGTTCTCGTTTTCTTTTTATGATTCATATCAAAAAATATTTTATTTGTGCAGGGATCGCACTGGTGAGAAACCTCTTTACTATGGCTGGGCAAAGAGTTCTTTTTTGTTCGGTTCAGAACTTAAGTCGCTAAAGTTACACCCAGATTGGACTGCTGAAATTGACAATACCAGCCTTGGTAAATACTTGAAATACGGATATATACCTTCACCATTGAGCATTTACAGGGGCATATACAAGCTAGAACCTGGTCATTTTATCAAGTTAAACCTTGAAAGTTTTAATAAAAATACGAATATTGAGAAACACAAATTCTGTTATTGGTCAATTGAACGATTAATAGATGGAGGCTCCTCCCGAATCGAAGAAGTGAACGAATATGAGGCGATTGAAGAGTTAGAAAGTTTACTGAAAGAGACAATCAAGAACCAGATGATTTCTGATGTACCGCTGGGGGCTTTCTTGTCTGGTGGTGTTGATTCTTCCACAGTGGTCGCACTCATGCAGTCGATGTGTGACCAACCAATCAAGACATTCACAATTGGTTTCAATGAAAAAGAATATGATGAATCACTGAATGCAAAGGCAGTCGCAGCGCATTTAGGTACTGAACATACGGAGTTTTTAGTCACAGAGAAGGAATGCCTGGCGGTAATCCCTGAATTACCAGGCATCTTTGACGAGCCATTCTCGGATCCCTCTCAAATACCTACATTGTTGTTATCCATGGTTACAAGGGATCATGTCACGGTGAGTCTTTCAGGCGATGGTGGAGATGAACTGTTCTCTGGATATAATCGCTACTTTCTGGCAGATGAAATCTGGAATAAAATTGGAGATGTTAATTGTTTTACGAAAAACGCGCTTTCTATTCTGATACAAAAAACTCCAGACAAATTCCTTGATTATGTCTTTAAATGTTTTACACGTAAGTTATCTAAATATGGAAGAGAAGGGTCGGTTAGTCATAAATTAAAAAGTTTTTCTAGTCTGCTAAGTAGCCTCAATAGAAACGATTTGTATGAAAGAATTTTATCGATCAACAAACATCCAAACGAAATTTTGAATTGTAAATATAATACGAGTGATATCAATGTTTTGACTGATTCTCCTAGCTTAGATAATTTTATAGATTGTATGTCATATTTTGACCAAATTACCTATCTTCCTGATGATATTCTGGTTAAATTAGATAGGACTTCGATGAATTTTAGTTTGGAAACACGAGTTCCTCTTCTGGACCATCGTATTCTCGAATTTTCTTGGCGGATACCTCGTAAACTCAAGGTCAGGAATGGACAGGGTAAATGGATACTGCGACAAGTCTTGGAAAAACATGTTCCAAGGCACCTGATTGATCACCCAAAAAGGGGGTTGGGAGTACCTCTTAGGTCATGGTTAAGGGGATATTTGAGAGAATGGTCTGAGTCACTTTTGAATGAACAGAAACTAAATAGAGAAGGAATCTTTTGTACTAAAGCTATTCGGCAAAAATGGGATGAGCACATCTCTGGTAAAAAAAATTGTGAAGGGATGTTGTGGAACATACTGATGTTTCAGGCATGGCTTGATAATGAAAAGTCAGATACAAGCGGGCCGTTTGTGTAGTTCAATGTGTATGTCAAAAGACTCCTAGCTCAGGCGAATAATGCTAATTGTTTCAATAGCACCGGGAGGCACTACTTGTCTCACACAAACAAAAAAAAGATCGCATTCTTTGCCCCCTCAATGAGGGGTGGAGGTGCTGAACGAGTGATGCTGGATCTGGCAACAGGATTTTCAAAGTTAAACTTTTCCGTTGACCTTGTCCTTGTTAAAGCAGAAGGGCCATACTTGGCATTTGCTCCGGATACCATCAATATCATTGACTTAGGAGCAACCCGGACACTTAAATCTTTACCCGCCTTGGTACGCTATCTTCGCCAAGTACGCCCTCTTGCCATTCTTTCAACCATTGATCATATAAACCAGATCGTGGTCTGGGCCCGGATTCTGGCACGGGTCCCTGTCCGAGTTGTCGTTCGTGAAGCAGACACAATTCCTTACCTTCAAATCGGTTCAAAAAAACGCCTCATGAGTTTTGTGCACAAACAAGTCAAAGCAAAGACTTATCTTCTCGCTGACAAGATTGTTGCTGTCTCCACTGGAGTCAGTGAAAACTTGCAAACTTTTCTTCAAATCCCAAAGACCTCGATTGAAGTTATTTACAACCCTGTTGATGACAAAATGATAGTGCAGTGTGCTCAGGAAAGCATTGATCATATGTGGTTCACGGATAGTACCACTCCTGTCATCCTTGCTGTAGGCAGACTGGCAATACAAAAGGATTTCTTGACTCTGATCCATGCCTTTTCATTCGTAAGAAAAAGAATAAAATCAAAACTGTTAATCCTCGGTGAAGGTCCTGAACGTAGCAACCTGGAAGCTGCAATAATAGAACTCGGATTGGAGAATGAAGTCGGTCTTCCTGGATTCTGCAGTAATCCATTCCCTTACATTGCAAAGGCAAAAGCATTAGTGCTCTCCTCAATCCACGAAGGTTTGCCGAATGTATTAATTCAGTCGTTGGTCTTGGGAACACCAGTCGTCTCTACAGACTGCAAGAGCGGACCCAGTGAGATATTGGATGACGGAAGGTATGGCCGGCTTGTCAAAGTTGGGAACATTGAGGATCTATCTAAAGCAATTATTGAATCAATTGAATCTGATATTGATGACGAATATCGGCGAAGCCTGATTGAAAGAGGCCGTTTCTACAGCGTAGACACAGCAATCGCTGCTTACAAGAGAGTCCTGGCGCCTGATTTCGAGCGTGAATAAAGTGCTTACTAGTGTGATATTTTCAGAATCAGGATCTTGGATTAACCATGAAAACTGACATTGTATTTATCATAACAGGACTTAATGTCGGTGGGGCAGAGATGATGTTGCTCAAACTTTTGTCAAGGCTTGACCGCAACCTTTTTGCACCGAAGGTGATTTCTCTGGTTGCCCACCCGGTGATGATGAAGAAATTTTATGATATCGATATTCCCGTTACTAATCTGGCGGTTGGAAAAGGCTTATCCCTTGCCAAGGGCCTTGGGCAGCTATTGAAAATTTTATATTCGTGCAAGCCGCACATTGTGCAGACCTGGATGTATCATGCCGATTTGCTCGGAGGAATATGTGCCAAACTGGCTGGTAACCAGCCAATCATCTGGAATATCAGGCATAGCGACCTGGATGAGAAAGTCGACAAGAAATCAACAATTCTGACCGCAAAAACTTGTGCGCGTCTATCATATTATTTGCCAGATCGTATCGTGTGCTGTTCTGAGACAGCGAAATCAATACATGCAGAACTTGGTTACGACCATTCGAAAATTGTTGTAATCCCAAATGGTTTCGATTTAAACCATTTCCGCCCCAACAGTGATGCTCGTCAGAAGTTGAGAAAAGAGTTCGGAATCAGTGACAGCCAAATCCTTATTGGTTTAATCGGTAGATTCCACCCTCAAAAGGATCACCACAATTTCATTCAGGCTGCTGCGAAATTAGCATTACGTATAAAAGATGCTGAATTTTTGCTCTGTGGTAAAGATATGGTCTGGCAAAACAAACAACTAACTGAAATGATTGAAGGGACTGGGTTGCGGAAGAGTTTTCATCTTGTCGGAGTCAGAGATGACATTCCTGCGTTGACAGCTTCATTGGATATTGCAACGAGCGCTTCTTCCTGTGGCGAAGGTTTTTCTAACACGATTGGTGAAGCGATGGCCTGTGGAGTCCCTTGTGTTGTAACCGACGTAGGAGATTCGGCATTGATAGTTGGATCGACAGGACTGGTCGTTCCTCCCGGAATGCCTGAAGCCCTCGCAAAGGCATTGCTGGACCTCGTAAATATGGGTGAGGTGGGCAGAAGAGCACTTGGTTGCGAGGCTCGAACACGCATTGAAAATAATTTTTCATTAGCTAAGATCGTCGATCTATACCAAAAACTCTATCTTCAGACAGTTCATTGATCAAGGCCATTTCTGCCAATCCAGAATGCATCCATAGACCACCTTAAGCTCAGCCATACCATCACGTTTATTTTCAGCCTTATCCCCGCCAAAACTGAATTCCCTGAGATCCAAATTTCGCTTCGGCCCGTATAGTCCGGCAGACTCCTGGTAACATCTTGAATGGCTCCCTGATCAGAGGTATTTACAACTAAAGTATTCTTACATTTAATACCATAATTAGCAAAGAATCACCCTTCTAGCTGATCGATAGGCTCCAAATTGCCTATAAGATTTAAAGGCATACAGACACAATTAAATAGTCTTGATGTTATATGAGGGATCTCATGGCAAAAGTGATGTTGATCGGTGGCGTTGCAGAATCTTTGTTAGGTTTCCGCGGGCAACTTCTCCAGGATATGGTCGCACATGGTCACGAGGTCATAGCGTGTGCTCCGAATGCCAAGGCACAGATCATCACCCGTCTTAAAAACATAGGGGTTGATTACCAGGATTTCCCACTTCATCGTACCGGAATCAATCCACTGCAGGATTTGCGGAGTATATGGGTCTTCGTCAGGCTCTTCCGGAAAATCCGTCCCGACGTTGTTCTGAATTATACCATCAA
Organism: Desulfuromonadales bacterium; assembly: GCA_014860225.1. Taxonomy (GTDB): domain Bacteria; phylum Desulfobacterota; class Desulfuromonadia; order Desulfuromonadales; family BM103; genus M0040. Next base: position 67,374 of record JACZKE010000017.1, on the reverse strand, counting down.
ACCGACAATTTATGGCTCGATGGCTGCAACTATAGCCAAAGTCACGAACATCAGTTCAATGATCACCGGTTTGGGATATGCCTTCTCTAAGTCCTCGTTGAAACAGCGTCTCGTGGGTCAAGTTGCAACTTTGCTTTATCGTGTTGGACTGAGAAGCAACAAGGTCGTTTTCTTTCAGAATCCTGATGATCTCGCTCTGTTCTGTGCTCTTGGTATCGTCACGGAACGTAATCACCCGACACTCATTGGCGGTTCAGGAATAGATCTGAATTACTTCAGCGTTTGCCCTTTGCCGCAAACCGCATCTTTCCTGCTGATTGCGCGTCTGATCAGGGAAAAAGGAGTCTGCGAATACGTCGAGGCGGCTCGTCAACTGCACAAAAAATACCCTAAAGCCAGATTCTGTCTGGTAGGAATGGTTGACAGCAACCCTTCTGCAATTCGGTCTGAAGATATTGATGAATGGAGTAGGGCAGGATTTATCGAGTTTCTCGGTCGTTTGGAGGATGTGCGGCCAGCGATCGCTGATTCTTCAGTCTTTGTACTTCCATCTTACCGCGAGGGAGTTTCGCATGCGACCCTTGAGGCGATGGCCATGGGGCGGCCGATAATCACGACAGATGCTCCCGGTTGCCGGGAAACGGTTGTTGAAGGGCTGAACGGGTTTCTCGTCCCGATCATGGATACTGACGCACTTGCCAATGCCATGGAGCGATTCATTCTCGATCCCAGCCTCTCGGAAGCTATGGGCGAACAAAGTCGTCTCTTGGCAGCGGACCGCTTTGATGTGCGGACTGTCAATCACATCATCATGAAGAACCTGGAGTTAATTAATGAAGCAGTCGCATGATCTTGCCATCCTCAAATCTGTTCAAAACCTGAAAATTTGCGGGATAATAAGGTGGCTATATGGAAAGCTTCGATAATATCAGAGCCGTGTCTGACCAGTTCGGTACTCCATTTTACCTTTTCCATCCGGACAAGTTCCTGAACAATTTCGAAGAGATCAGGGCTGCGTTTGTTCAACGATACAAACACCTCGCCATAGGCTATTCATATAAGACCAATTATCTGCCTTATTTGTGTAATCTCGTGAGACAAAACAACGGCTATGCGGAAGTCGTCTCACGACTCGAATATGATTTGGCCATGAAGATCCAACACGATCCGCACAAGATCATTTTTAATGGGCCATTGAAAAATTACGATGACATTGAAACGGCACTGCACAACCGGAGTCTTGTCAATCTTGATTCATGGTATGAGATTGACCATGTTGCCAGATATGGGCAGGAAAACCCCGACAGAGAAATCAAGGTCGGGTTACGGGTAAATATCGATCTGTCTGATTCATGTGGCAAATCGCACGTCCAAGCCGGATTGCGATCCGGGCGGTTCGGTTTTGAGGTCGGCCCGGAAGGGATTTGTGCAGCAATTCGCAATTTGGGAAAAATCCCGAAGGTAAGGATCGTGGGGCTGCATGGCCATTGCTCATCAAGTACCAGGGCACTGTGGGTCTATAAAAGAATCACGGAGACTCTTGCAGACCTGGCAACCGAATTCCTGAGGGAATCTCTCGAATATATCGATGTCGGAGGCGGTTTCTTTGGCAGGGTCCCACCGGAGATGAGTTTACCAGACACCCCTGGTTTTGATGATTATGCAGAAACGATATGTGACGCACTGAATGCTCATCGCTGGATACGGGAGAAGCAGCCACTGCTGATCATCGAGCCCGGGATCGCCGTTACGGCGGATTGCATGAGCTTTATTACCAGGGTCATGGACGTCAAGAAGCTCGCTGGAACCAATTACTTGATTGTGGATGGCAGCATTTTCAACACCAAGCCGAGCATGCACAAGCACAACATGCCTTTCACTTTTTACAGAAGCATGGAGCATTTGAATACAGCTGTCTACAAGGTCGGTGGGTATACGTGCATGGAAAAGGACATTCTGCTTAACGATATCAAGACCAACGAAGTCAATGCCGGTGACTATCTGAAGATTGATAATGTTGGTGCCTACACGATTGTCCTGAGCCCTCCGTTTATCAATAGTGCCCCGCCAATCCTCCTGAAAGATGTCAATGGTTATTCGGCAGTCAGGAGAAGGCAGTCCTTTGAAGATTTCTTTCGTGGCTACTCGTTTGAACAACCTGCATCAGAAAAGAGGGTGATGACTTTATCATGAACATACTACTGACCTGCGCCGGGCGCAGGAATTACCTCGTCAGATACTTTCAGGAAGCTCTAAATGGCAAGGGTTTGGTCTATGCTGTCGATGAATCAGCCTCGGCTCCGGCACTGCACGATGCAGATGTGTCACGGGTTGTTCCGTCCGTTTCGGACCCGGACTACATCGAATCCATCTTGAGTATCTGCCTGGCAGCGCAGATCAAACTCCTCATATCCCTGAACGATCTGGAACTTCCGGTACTGGCAAGGGAACGGGATCGTTTCCTACAGATTGGAACTGTGCCGGTCATCTCTCATGCTCAGGTGATCGATACCTGTTTTGACAAGTGGGCGACGGATAAATTCCTTAAAATGCTCGGAATCAAGACGCCAAGGACTTTTCTTGATCTGAATGATGCATATGCAGCCCTTGATCATGGAGACATGCATTTGCCGGTTGTCGTGAAGCCGCGCTGGGGTACTGCTTCACAGATGATCGAATTTCCGGAAACACGCAACGAACTCGATCTTGCTGTTCAGCTATGCAGTTTGCGCTTAAAGCGATCTTCTCTTGCCCAAATCAGCGCAAGTGATCCTGGCAATGGCCTGCTGATCCAGGAGAAAATGCAGGGACAAGAATTCGGTCTGGATATTATCAACAATCTTGATGGGAATTACGTGACCACGTTCGCAAAACGCAAACTCGGCATGCGGGCCGGTGAAACTGATAAAGCGCAGACTGAAACAAGCGCTCAACTTATGGAACTCGGCAAAACGATAGGTACGGCACTCAGGCACATTGGTAATCTCGATTGCGATGTGTTCATGAGTGAGAATGAGGTCTGTGTTTTAGAACTGAACCCAAGATTCGGCGGAGGTTACCCCTTCTCACATGAGGCTGGCGCGAATCTTCCGGCAGCCTTGATCGCCTGGGCCAGCGGCAAGATCCCAGAAGCGGACTGGCTGAGAGTGAACCCGAATGTAATGTTTGCGAAATGTGACAAGCTCGTTAAAGTCAGAGAAATTCCCGTTCATGATCGTCATTGTATTCATGACATCCAGATTCCAGTGGGAACGGCGGATGTGTCCGCCAGCTTATGATGATCGGTTCTTTAGTACTGGCATGTTGACGTTATTGTCAGGGAAAGTCTTCGCAGAGGTTATTTCAAATAAAACACTTAATCGTATGGATTTACCATTGTAGAGTTGATCATATGGTTGAACGTATATCTCCCATAAATTCTGTCGCCAAACGTTGTCTGGACCTTTTCTTGGGTTCGATAGCCATTGTTTTATTTTCGCCACTCCTGACGCTGGTGGCGTTGTTTGTTGCCGTTCGCCTTGGTCGTCCGGTTTTGTTTGTTCAGCAGCGCCCCGGGCTTAACGGCAAGCCGTTTACGCTTTACAAGTTCCGGACCATGACTGATGAAAGAAATGAAGACGGAGAGTTGCTGTCTGACCAGCAACGCCTGACGCGTCTCGGGTCATTCTTGCGTGGCACAAGCATTGATGAACTGCCTGAGCTGTTCAATGTCTTAAAGGGAGAGATGAGCCTGGTCGGGCCTCGCCCATTGCTCATGCAGTACCTTCCTTATTATTCGTCGAGAGAGAGCCTGCGTAATTCGGTCAGGCCAGGAATTACCGGTTGGGCTCAGGTGCACGGCAGGAACTTCATCTCGTGGGATCAAAGATTAGAGATGGATGTCTGGTACATTGAGAACTGGTCGTTGTTGCATGATATCAAAATCTTGCTTAAAACGATATCAACAGTCGTGAGAAGGGAAGGGGTTTCGGTTGACTCTTACGTATCGGAAAGGGACCTGGATGAGGAACGTCGGGATTCCTTGACGTTTTAGATCTTTCTTGATCATCAGTTCTCTCGGACTGTTTTGGCAGTCACAAAAAAAATACCATGTTTTTCATTTAGATTGACGGGGCGTAAATATATTAGGTCCATCCATACTTTAGTCTAATTTCGTTTAATAAGATTGATGTAAATGGATCCAATCCAAATGACTAACAAATATGTACTAAACGGTTATTGAGTACTGATTTTGGAGCAGTAATATAAAAATACGGCCAATGGGTTTTATCCTTATAACACATAAGACATGTAAATCTAAGGTGATGTCATGTTGAGAACTCCGTTGATCAGATTTTATCAGTTCCGTGAGCATTATAGAGAATCAGGGTTTCTATCGGCTGTAAAATTGACATTTTACAAATGCGAGCGAGTTTGTCCGGTAGAAAAAGATTTGTCGAGTTTTGAAGGGGGCATCAAAACTTTCGATGGAACGGACTATAGAATTATCGAATTGGATGAGAACAACTTCGAAAACCTTAACTACAGGTATTCATTAAAAAGTAGATATGAAAGGGCCGGGCAATACTTTAAACAGGGGTTCAAGACTTTTGTTTTGGTTAAGGGCCAGGACATCATTGGAGATGTCTGGTATGTCAACAAGGCCAATTCACGCATGCAATGCATCCATCCACGGGTCAAGTGGTTTGGCATACAGATGGGGCCAGATGATGTTTATATGTTTGACCTCTATATGAAACCTAACGAACGGGGAGGGGCATTGACGACGACTTTCATGGCCGGCGTCCTGAAACTTCTCAAGGATAAAGGCTTCACGAAAGCGTATGGTGATTATGTAGTCACCAACATCCCGGCATTATGGATACACCGCATGCTTGGTTATAAAGAAATGCCTGTCTTTGTCGTCAAACGATACTTTATTTATGAGGTTGGCAGCCCGGGGATCAGTCGCTAGCAGCCGGCTCATTGATAGTCCGACAGGCTGCTAGGTGTTGACCGATGTTGGCAACAGGCCAATTCCATGGTGGGTGGTAACGTTCCTTAAGTGAGGGTTTGTATGTATAACAAGGCGCAAATTGGCAGCCCCTCCAGACAACACTTTGCAGGCGAGGGCATACCAGTCAATGCTGTATTTGCGGCATGGCCGCAATTTGATAATGAGGAGATCGATGCTGTCTGCAGGGTGCTTCAATCCGGGAAAGTCAATTATTGGACCGGACATGAGTGTAAAGCCTTTGAACGGGAATTTGCCGATTATATCGGTGTAAGCCATGCCATCTGCCTTGCGAATGGTACCGTTGCCATTGAATTAGCCTTGACCTCACTGGGGATTGGTGAGGGAGACGAGGTTATCGTGCCCAGTCGCACGTTCATGGCGACGGGCAGTGCAGTTATCAGATGCGGAGCTATTCCAGTTTTCGCAGATGTCAACAGGGACAGCCAGAACTTGACAGCAGAGACGGTTGGCAGAGTCCTTTCTCGCCACACAAAAGCTATCATTGCCGTCCATCTCGCCGGTTGGCCTTGCGAAATGGACCCGATCATGGATCTCGCAGAACAGCATGGGCTTAAGGTCATCGAAGATTGCGCACAGGCTCACGGAGCTGTCTATAAAGGTCGACAGGTAGGTTCGATCGGACATGCCGCTGCATTTTCTTTCTGCCAGGATAAGATCATGACCACTGCCGGCGAGGGGGGGATGCTGACGACCAACGACGATGATGTCTGGCGAAGAGCCTGGGCATTCAAAGACCATGGCAAGAACTATGAAGCAGTCAACTTGAAAGGGGACTCCTGCGGGTTTCGCTGGCTGCATGATACTTTTGGCACCAATTTCCGGATGACAGAGATACAGGCGGCAATTGGTCGGATTGCAACCCGCAAATTGAACTCGTGGATTGCAACCCGTCGACATCATGCCGCTATCCTGACGCAACAGCTTGAAACCCTCCCTGGCTTAAGGGTCACGATTCCACCGGATCATATCGGCCATGCATATTACAAGTATTACATTTTCATTCGTCCCGATGTACTCAAACCCGGCTGTAGCCGCGACTCTATCCTTGCAGAAATCAATGCCGCAGGCGTTCCTTGTTTCAGTGGCAGCTGCAGCGAGATTTACCTGGAGAAAGCATTTGTAAAAAGAGGTTTGGGCCCAATGCAACGTCTGCCCGTTGCCCGTGAACTCGGCGAAACGAGCTTGATGTTCTTGGTTCATCCTACACTCGATACAAACTGCATTTTTCTGACATGTGAAACGGTGCGTTCCGTAATGCAACAGACCGTCAATCCAGATGCTATCAGGCAAAAAAGTTTCATAGAAACAATAGTTTTTGAGTGATTGTCACTTGAAACAATCTTAATCGTTGGTATGTTTTAATTGTAAGTCAATGGGTAATGTGGATTCACACGAAACCGAGATGTGAGGTGAATATGAATTTATCAGCTATAGTCTGTTGCCGAGTACATCTCTATGCCGAAGGACTTCAGCGACTTCTGGAGGATGATGATGATCTTAAGATCCTCGGCGTTGCCAGTACTGATGAAGAGATCAGGAATCTGATGCAGTACAATCCTGATATCATCATATCGGACCTGGCCTGCTGCAAAAAGGTCCTGGAAATATTGCCGAGCGGTGATGAGAAGAAAGTTCTGCTTGTCAATGACGCCGGTGACCTCAGCAGCGAAGACCTCAAGGACATGATCGCGGATGGTCTTGGTGGCATCCTGCCGAAAGATGCCGATGGCCGATTATTGCGAAAAGCTGCCCAAAAACTTCATGGTGGCGAACTCTGGATCGATCATCAGACGATGCGCGAAGTATTGAGTCATCGCGAAGAGAAAAAACAGGATATCCACCTGACCAAAAAAGAGACCGAGATTCTCAATTACATCTGCACTGGTCACACCAACAAGGAGATCGCCAGAAAGCTTTATATCAGCGAACAGACAGTAAAATCGCATTGCAACCATCTGTTCAAGAAATTCGGGGTATCTAGCCGGCTTAAACTTGCTCTAACAGCTCCTGAATGCGCCCCGGAAAGTCTGAAAAGCTCTATGATACAATAATAAAGTGTTGCCTTCTCATCGTCAATATGTGCTATGGGTCGAATCAGTTGTGTGTCCTGATCCGGAATTATAGCATCCAGACCTGTAACAGAATTCAGGAACGGCTGAATTAACAGGTCTTGCGTGCACCAAATTCAAACAATCTTACCCCAGTTACCCCAGGCTGACTATATCTTCACTTCCTGTATCATCTCAAATTAGGTTCTTGACTCTGGTTATACTCTGCACGATTCAGCGTAATCGTTGTTTATCACCTTGCCGATTTTGACTGCATAACTTTCTGCTCGACTATATTGATCTGAAATTACTCATAAATATATCTTGGCAGTAAATGTGTCTCTATCAAATGTACAGGGTCTTCTCAACCCATTTATTCTGTTCTGATCAATGGTTTTAATACTAATTATTCATATGCATTCTGTAACTTAATTATTCAAATTCTCTATCCATCAGGTTATTGCCACCCCATTTTCAGAGCCTAGTCTTGTTAATAAGAGGTTTTGAATTTTTGTAAGAGTTCATCTTAAGGGTTGAGCTGGAAGGTGGGGAATTTATGAAATACTTTATTTTCAAGGTAGTTAGTAAGGCCGTCATCCTTTTAGGTCAGACTATGATGATCGTTACGGCTTTTTTCTTTGCAATTTATCTGCGTTACGACGGCTCATTCACGGCTGGTCTGGTTGCCACTGTACCGTTTGTTTTGATCCCGTTAATTATTATAAAATTGTCCAGTTTTGCCATGATGCGTTTGCTCTCAGGCTGGTGGCGATACGTTTCTATCCATGACCTCGTCTCCCTGGTAAAGGCAAATGTTCTCGGATCATTATTATTTGCGGCTTTTCTCACCTGGTTACCGGGAGGCTTCGATCATATTACACCTTCTGTTATTATCCTCGATGGCCTGCTTTGCTTCCTGATCATGAGCGGTAACAGAGTAATTGTCAGGATCAGCCGCGAGTATTATCAATCAGTCTGCAAAAGCTGTAGTCGTGAGACAGAAAACGTTTTGATCGTCGGCGCCGGTGCCGCTGGGCAGACAATCGTTCGCGAAATAAGGCAGAATCCACATCTCAAATGGAAGGTCATTGGCTTCGTCGACCAGGATATCAAACGTGTCAAACAACGGTTCCAGGGCATTCAGGTTTTGGCAGACATCAATGGCTTGAAAAGTGTGCTGCAAAAGAAATCTGTTGACCTGGTTATCATGGCCAATCCTGCTCTCGGGCAGAAGGAATTGCGCCGAATTGTCAGACAGTGCCACGATGCAGGAGTCAAGTCCAAAATATTGCCGAACGTTGGGGAGATACTGAATGGACAGTTGTCGATCCAGTCGGTCCGGGATGTGCGTCTGGATGATCTACTTGGCAGATGCCCGGTTCGTCTCGAAGTAAATCGCATCCATCACTATCTTGGAAACAAAAAAGTTCTGGTTACCGGAGCCGCCGGGAGCATCGGACAGGAAATCTGTCGACAGGTAGCAGGCTTCGGGGCCTCCACGGTTATCCTCTTTGAAAGTGCCGAGACGCCATTGTTCCAGGTTGAGCGGGATCTCAAGAAACAGTTCCCGCATGTTGAGTTTATCCCTCGTCTGAGTGACGTCAAGAATGCCTCGCAGGTCGATTATGTATTCAGAAATTTCAGGCCGGAAGTCGTGTTCCATGCAGCGGCCTACAAGCATGTTCCTATGTCCGAATTGAACCCGGTTTCGGCTATTGAGAACAATGTTATCGGCAGTCGCAATGTGGTGGATGCTGCTGATCGTTTCCGGGCAGAACACTTTGTAATGGTGTCGACAGATAAAGCGGTCAATCCGACAAACATCATGGGAGCCAGTAAACGTGCTGCTGAGATTTACGTCCAGGCTTTGGCTAGAACGAGTCGGACCAGGATTGTCACTGTGCGTTTCGGAAATGTCCTTGGCAGCAACGGCAGCGTGGTGCCAATTTTTCAGGAACAGATTCGCAATGGAGGTCCGGTGACAGTCACTGATCCTACAGCGACCAGATTCTTTATGACAATCCCCGAAGCTGTCCAGCTGGTCCTCCAGGCCGGAAGCATGGGAGAGGGTGGCGAGATTTTCATTCTTGAAATGGGGCAGCAGGTCAAGGTGTTGCACCTCGCTGAAGAATTGATCAGGCTTTCAGGGATGACACCCTATAAAGATATCGATATCGAGTTTACCGGTCTACGACCCGGTGAGAAGCTTCATGAAGAACTGCTTTATGAAAACGAGGGCGTGCTGAAGACAAATCATGAAAAGATCTGCGTTGCACTTGCATGTTGGCATGACCCTGAAAATCTGAAGCGGACGTTGGAAACCCTGGCCAAGGCGTGTGACACCATGGACCGGGATCAGACAATATCGATACTAATGTCAATTGTTCCCGAATTCAAGCCTCAATGGGCCAACAAAAATGAAATGATTATTCGTTCCCGAATACTGAAACCACGTGTAATCAGGTTTCCGAGCCATGCCATTGACTCGGCTTAATGTAATTACCGGGGGAGAGATTGACAATCGGTCTTCAACTGTTAATGTCATTTTATGCTTAGAATTTCTGAGCGTCGGCTGCGGAAGTTCTAATTATTCATATTTGTCGCCCCTTGAAACAACATAATTTTAAGGGGCCTGGGGGTTGAACCTGTGGTTTCTAACTCAAAGGGGGTTTCAATGCGGTTTCTTATCACTACCGTTCTACTCATGTTTGTTATGTTGCCAGGTCTCGCTTGGGCCGTCGAGACTCAAGAGCCCACCGAATACCTGGCAGCGGATGCCAATGTCGCCGATGTCGTCGGCCTGGGTACCGAGGGTTATGGTTCTCCGATTCAAAGTGACACCATAATGTCGGGAGAGCTCATCAGCACCCGCTCTGGGAACTTTCACCCGTTTTTGTCACTGGGGACATATCATACCGACAACCTTTTCAACACGGAAAATGATGAGCAGTCAGATACCGTCGCAGTCATCTCACCTGGAATGTGGGTTGCCTTGCCAGGAAGTCGCCAGAAACTGGTCGATATAAACACCATGAACACGGCGCCTGGTGGACTTTCCCTCAGCCGTTTTCGCAATGAAAGCGAAAGACGCTTCCAAGGGTATGCACTGTATCGTGCGGATATCCGCGAACATGATAAATACACGGAGGAGAACAGGACCGATCATCGTGGCGAGGGATATTTGGGTGTCAACCTGCGCGGCGGCCTGTCACTCGAGTTGATAAACGTATACGAAGTCAAAGCCGACCCGTATGGCACGGGGGGGACTCCAAGCCGCGAATTTGACAAGTTCACGTCGAACCTGTTCAACATGACCCTTGCTTACCAAATCACGCCGAAAGTCACATTACGTGGTGACTACGGACATTATTATCTCGACTACGATGCTGATCGCAACGAGTACCGCAATCGCCAGGACGATTCCTTCTCGGCATATGTCTTTTATCAGATAACACCGAAGACCGATGTCTTTGTCCAGACTGAATACATCAAGGTTGATTACGACGAAGATATCAAAAGCGATAGTGACGAGATGAATTATTACGTCGGGATCCAACTCAAGGCGACTGCAAAAACCCGCGGCCGTGTAAAGGTCGGCTATGGAGACAAGGAGTATGACAGGTCAGATCATGATGATCAGGATGACTGGCTGGCTGAAGTACAGTTAGATCATTTCTTTACGCCAAAGACCTCGGTTTACCTGCGTGCGGTAAGGCGGATTCTAGAATCCGACATCGAGACGGCCAGAAACATCACTGAGTACAGCACACAGATCGGTTACCGTCAGCGCTTCACTGCCAAACTACGTGGCGAAGCCAGCCTTTTCTACGCCAATGACGAATATGACGGTGACATCACAGTCGGGGACCAGACGGATGAACGGGATGATGACTACATCGGTTTTGTAGCGGCTCTCGGGTTTACACCGGTCCGTTGGCTTAACCTCAGCCTTGGTTACGAATACCGTGACAGGGATTCAAACTTCAATACAGAGGACTACACAAGTAATACGGTGTTCATACGCATGACCGCAGCACTCTAACTCTCTGAAGTTTGTCATGCGGGAAGGGGTAGGGATGCCGGAAAGGAATCTGCCATGAGAAACTCGCGTTTGCTGACCGTAATCTTCACATTGTTGCTAATTGCTGTGTGGGCTCCTCCCACAATTGCCTCTGATGCCGATTACCTGGTCGGTGCCGGAGATGTACTCAGAATCACTATTTATGATCATCCGGACATGAGCACGGTGGCTCGTGTTGATAATGACGGCAACATCCTTTTCCCGCTCGCAGGAGGCATCCAGGTCGGTGGTATGACAACTGCTGCGGCGTCCCGCAAAATAGCAGATAAATTAGATGGCGAATATATCGTCAACCCGCAAGTCTCAATCTTCGTCGAGGAGTTTCGCAGCAAGAAAGTCATGATTATCGGCGAAGTCGTCCGCCCGGGTCTTTATGAGTTGAGCGGGCCGACAACTCTTCTGGAATCAATATCAAAAGCAGGAGGTCTAAGTCCCGGGGCCGGAAGTATCGCGACCATTCGACGTCCAGCTTCTGCTTCAGGTCCAAAAGAGAGCACTCAGACGATCAATCTCGGCGACCTTATGAACATGAATCAATCAGCCGTTGATGTTCCTCTATACGACGGTGACACCGTTACAGTTGCCAAAGCCGGTGTGATTTATGTGACCGGGCAGGTCAATAGACCTTCGGCTTATTCCTTTGAGCCGGGGACGACAGTCATCAAGGCGATCACCATGGCTGGCGGTTTTACCCAATTGGCATCGCAAAAAAAGGTAAAAATCATTCGTAAGGTCAATGGTCAGGAGCAGGTTCTTGAGCGGGTACCTCTGCATGAAGTCCTGCAGCCAGATGATGTCATGGTTGTACCTGAGAGTTTTTTCTGACAAACAGATTTGAGGTTATTCAATCGGGCTAAGTTGTCTACTGGCTAAACTAAATATTGATAACAACGGAACAAACGCTAAACATGTTGCCAAGCTTGAGCAGGCGATGACTTCATAAGTAAGGAGTCGATGTCATGAGTGCAAAAACCAATTCATTAAGGGAATACTGGCAAGTTCTCCGCAAACGCCGTTACCTTGCGTTGGTCGTAAGTGGCGGCATATTCGGCATTGTCTTGCTGAGTAACCTTCTGGCTACACCGATCTATGAAGGCGCAGTCCAGATCATCATCGAGCGTGTCGAGCCGGACAACCTGAGCGGGAGCAACCGTGCCACGGCTAGAGATCCGGAGTTCGACAAAACCCAGTTCCAGTTGATCCGCAGTCATGCGGTTGCCCGGCGTGTGGTGAGTATCCTAGGTCTGGAAGAAAATTACGATGCAATCCAGAAGTCTGATGGACCTACTTTGATCACTGATATCCGTATGTCCTTGAAAGAGTGGACCTCGATATTGACTGGCCTGTTCAATGATTCCTCCACCAATGAAGAGAAACTGGTCGAGGTAAATACAGATCATGCTAACAGTGTCGCTGCCAGGTTGGTTAAGAATGTCCGTGTCCAACCGGTGCAGGAAAGTCATATTACCTCGATCAGTTATCTATCCCCAAATCCTGAATTTGCGGCCCTGGTTGCCAACACCTATATAAAGGCATACCTTGAAGAAACCCTGGAAATGAAGATGGATGCCACCCGGCGTAATCTGGAGTGGATGACCGAGAAGGCCGAGAGTGAGAGACTCAAGCTGCAGAAAACGGAAAATCGTCTGCAGGAATATATGGAGGCCAACAACTTGCTTACCCTGGAGGACAGGGTGACCATTATTCCGGAAACCCTGTCACAGCTGGGAGGTGACCTCGTTCGGGCAGAGACCAGGACCAAGGAGCACAAACTCCTTTATGACAAGGTTATGCGTGTCTCCAGCAACCTGGATGCAGCGGAAAACGTTCTTTCGATTTCCGAGGGAAGCAGTCTGGATGTATTGCGTGCCCAGATCCTCAGAGCTGAACAGAACATCATGGAGTTATCGAGCAAATATGGCTCGAAACATCCTGTTATGATCAAAGCGCAGGGGGACCTCGGGGTCCTCAAGAAAAAACGCCGCCAGGAGATCCACCGGATCATTGAGAAGGTGCGCAGCCAATATGAGCTGGCTCTTTCCAATGAGAACAGTATCAGGGGCCAGCTCAACGAGACCAAGTCCGAGGCCCTTGCAATCAATGCGAAATATGTTCAGTACTCGGAACTCAAGCGTGAGCTCGATACCAACCGCCAGCTCTATGACGCTCTGCTGACCAAGATCAAAGACCAGAGCATTACCGGTGAAACCAGGCCTGTCAACATATGGGTCGTTGAAGAAGCCAAGGTTCCAGAGATTCCCGTCAAACCCACTATGGTCCTCAATACTATACTGGGACTTTTTGTCGGGCTGACTTGTGGAGTCGGTGTCGCATTTCTGGTCGACAGTCTGGATAACCGGATCAAGTCAGCCGAGGGGGTTGGTGAAGCCCTCGATGTCCCGGTACTTGGGAGTGTCTCCTTTAATCGTGATGCGGAATCGATGAACCAGATTGTGTGCACCGCTCCACGGTCGGAGTACGCCGAAAGCTTCAATGCGCTCCGGACAACATTAATGATGGCTTCGGCAGAAGCACCTCCCAAGCGTATCCTGGTGGCCAGCTCGGTTTCCGGCGAGGGTAAGACCACGACCGCTGTGAATCTGGCCTTTACCATGGCCAAGGCGGGTTCCCGGGTCTTGTTGATCGATGCTGATCTTCGTAAGCCGAGGTTGCATAAGGTGTTCAAACTGCGGAACCGGATCGGCTTGAGCAGCTACCTGTCAGGGATTACGGACAAATCGATCCTCTGTAAAACCACCCATGACAATCTGGTTGTCGTCACTTCCGGACCAATCCCGCCCAATCCTTATGAACTTCTTAATTCGAAACGCATGGAGATTCTTCTGGAAAATTCCAGCCAGGATTTTGATGTGATTATTTGTGATACTGCTCCGGTTCTTTCTGTATCCGATTCGCGGCTCCTGAGCAGGGTGTTCGATGGCCTGATTCTGGTCATGAGAGCAGGCAAGACGACATATCCGATGGCTCAGGCTTGCATTAAATCTCTACGGGATGTAAATGCACGGATTTTCGGCGTCCTGGTCAACGCAGTTCAATTAAATGATCAGGAGGATTATTACCGCTATTATTCCAGTTACCTCGAAGAAACCGAAAAGCCGGATATCGCGTCTGCAAGGACAGCATTAAATCCGGCAATCAGCAGTGAAAAGTAACTGCTCTCGAGGAACTGGTAGAGGGCAAAACCTTGATCGACATCCATTGCCATATCCTGCCCGGAATAGATCACGATGGACCCGTCACCCACCAGCAATCCCTGGATATGGCGAGGATTGCTGCTGGTGATGGCATTCATACGGTCATTGCGACCCCTCACCTGACGCAACACGGTCTCTCATCCCAAGAGATCCGCCAGTTGGCCGACGTCATGAACTTTGAGTTCAGATCCTCGGGAATCCCTTTGACTATCCTTCCGGGTGCCGAGGTTGTGGCGACATTAGAGCCTGAGACACTTTCCACATTCACGCTCAATGGCGGCGGTTATATCCTGCTTGAATTTTCACTCGGGATGTCATCAGAGTCACTCGTGGAGTCTGTCTATGAGCTATGCCTGGCCGGATTCCGACCAATCATCGCCCATGCCGAAAGGCTCCCCAGAATCCAGCGTTCACCGGCTCTTGTCGCCGAGCTCATTGCCTCCGGGGCCTTGGTCCAGATCACGGCCGAGAGTTTGACCGGTAATATGGGCGCCGAAGCTCGCACCTGTGCCCGCTTTCTCCTGCGCCAGAGACATGTTCATTTTCTGGCCACTGATGCACATTCTGATGTCCGACGACGCCCGATTCTTTCGGAAGGGTTGATGGTGGCTTCCAGTATCATCGGTGATGTTTCTGCCGAATGCCTGGTACTGCAGAATCCTGCCGCTGTGATCCAGGGTAAGGGGTTGAATGCTTGAATTTTCCTGGCGGATAATACTTCTCCTGATCCTTCTTATGCCTTTAGGCGCATGGGAGGGCTCACTCCTTTTCTCAGTGTTTTATGTCTGTTCCTGCCTTGTTGTTGCGATATTGGTCCTGATACTACGCTCAACGGCAATTCGTCTGACAACAATGATGATGGTTGCCCCTCTGCTGTTCCTTGGCTGCTATCTGCTGACACAACTGATCCCTTTGCCGCCAGATGTTTTGGCAATTATTTCGCCATCGACCTGGGATGCTTACTCTGAAACGATCTGGGTAGTTCAACCGGCGCATTGGATGCCACTGGCTGTCCATGCTGAAGCGACACGCGGTGCGCTGCTGTATGTCGCTGCAGTCATAAGTCTGAGTTTGGCGGTCGGTCAATTCGTGATTGATCGCAAACGCTTTGCTTTGTTCATGCAACAGATCAAGCTTGCTGTTGCCGTCTGGTCATTGATCGCTCTTGGTCTGTCTCTGTTCATTGTCTTCTTGCCGGAGCGATATGCTGAATGGCAAACACTGCTGATCGAATGTAAAGAACGTTTATTCCTTTGGGCAGTCTGCCTGATACCGATGATTCTGGCTGATGTCGCTGTTCATCGTCCCAGAGTCACCAGACTTCCCATCCTTGAACAGCTGCGGGATTCTTTAAATACACCTTCTGAAACACCGCACATCACTGGAATCGCAACAATAACTCTCGTTGTGGCCTGTCTGCTCGCCGCCGGCAACCTGTTCCTGGCCTGCGCAACACTTTCTATAATCCTGTTGTTCAGTCTTCTCAACTATTTTGCACGCAATCAAAAAACACGGATGAAAATATGCTGCCTTGCGGTGGGTGCTGCTGTCGGTTTTACCGGATTGTTCATCTGGAATAAATGGTTGTTGGAGCAGTTCTCCAAAATATTTACCGTGTCTTCGTCGGTCAATCAGGGTATCTCATCCTGGGAATTCGCCTGGTTCGGTTCTGGTCTTGGTGGAATCGTTGATATTGCAAACGCGAGTATCGCAACATCGTGTTACAAGCCTGTGGTGGCTAACTATAGCGGAATGGTTGAACTCTGGTACGGTCTTGGAGGATGGGGTCTGCTGGCCTTGTCTTTGATGATCATCATTACCATGCGTTTTGCACGGGGGTTGCTTGACAGGCGGTCGGGGCGTGTTGTGCGGAAATATTATGCAGGAACCCTGGTCAGTATCTGTCTGTTCAGCTTGCTGGGCTATTATGTTCCGTCGATGAACTGGCAGACTGTGCTTCTCGGGGGGTGGGTTGCTATCCTGATAACCTTGGCATGTCAATCAAGTCGGCAATCGCATCAACCGGCAAAGTCCAGTCTTTATAGGAGAGGTCTCCATAACGTATTTATTGCGCTTCTGGTCGGGACTTTAGTTTTTGCAATTATGTTCTTCAGTGCACAGTTATATGTCTGGAAGCTCGATCGAGATATTGCCTTTCTCCACACCAACAGTCCGCAGTCTGGCCAGATAGATGAACTCGAGATGTCGATTGAACATTCAATCCAGTGGATGCCATTCTTGAGAAAGAACAGCAGGCTGGCGATGCTCATGGGGCAACTTAAATCCTACCATGGTCTTGATGAAGAGACTCTTCACTCCTTTGAATCTTCAATCATTCTTCGTCCTTTAAACCCTGAAACACTCGTCTCCATTGCGAATGTTTGTGACCGCACTGGGAACAATGATGTCGCCTTGTCTTTGTTGCGATCCATGCCGGTCAGGCGCTTTCAACCTGACAACTACTTTGATCGCATGATAACCCGGATGCTTGATGATGAGATCACTACTGTGGAACAGGAGATTCTTAAGTTGGTATTCAATGGCTGTGTGGATCGTGCCGGCAAATATCTGAGCCTCATGATCCTTTCTGGCCTGGATGCCGAGACTGTCGAGCAAATGCTCCCGCTACGACCTTTGATCTGGATAATCTATGCAGATGTTCTCCTCTCCTTTGAAAAAGAGACAGACGCTGAGGATGTTTATCTTAAAGCTGTCACAATGGGATCATTGGAATCGCTCGGTGAAAAACTTCCGTACAAACGAATCGCTGAACATTTCATGTCGACCAGTCAGGATTCAAAGGCGCTGCTGGTTGTGAGATCCGCAGTGGAGGCCTATCCTGACAGCTATGAAACAAGACAATTAGCAGCAGATGTCTATAGGCGACTCGGCCATACTTCGTATGCTGATGAAGAGTACATCCGAGCCAGCATACTCGGAGGCCACCCCCAATAATGCTCTGTGTGAAGATAACGGCGATGAATGCAGAAAGATGAGGAGTAAATAGTTGTCTGCTTACCAGGGAGGTTACTGTCCAGACAGGCTGTCCTGTTGAGATTTACAAACGGGAATATCCTTATAGACCCTCATGGAAATAGTATAACAAAAGTGAGTGATCGCAGCACTTGAAAGATTTGAAACAAAAGTTTGCATACGTGCTTAAACTAAAATTCTATACGATAAATATAATGGTTTCGATGATTTGATTGTGCTGTTTTTTTGATGTGATCGGCAGATGCTTTAAACAATTATGCTAGAATTTAAGAACTTAGCTCACTTGTTTAAACAGAGTTTTCTAAAATCTCTTTGACTGCAGTTCACGTGCCGGCCATTTGGTCGCAGTCTCGAATGGGTTCATCGGTAGCAATGGTGAGGATGGGTCATGAAGATCGTTGTACTGATAAAAAGCGTCCCTGACACTGCATCACTCTTGCAACTTACTGTGGATAATAAGTCCATCCTGACGGATCAACTCGAATACATCATGAACCCCTATGACGAGTTTGCATTGGAAGAGGCCGTATTGTTGAAAAAGTCTGTTGGCGGTGAAATTATCACTGTAAGCCTGGGCGACAAGCAGTCCGTCAAATGTATTCGACAGTCACTGGCGGTCGGAGCCGACACTTCGATCTGGATCAGAACCTCTGCGTCGATTCATCTGACAGCATACAAAGTTGCAAAAATCATGGCCCCAGTCATCCGGGAGCTCGCTCCAGATGTCATTTTTGCCGGGAAACAGGCTATCGACGATGATGCTGCACAAGTTCCTGAGCGAATTGCCGAGTTGCTGGATATGCCGCATGTGTCTTCGATCACCAGCTTTTCACTTAAGGATAGAAATGTAATGGTCGATCGTCAGGTGGAAGGCGGTCAATACAGGATGGAGACAACCCTGCCAGCCATGTTCACGACTGAAAAGGGCTTGAACGTTCCACGTTATCCGAAGCTTATGGATATCCTGAATGCTAAAAAAAAGCAGATCCGGGAAATCATTATGGATGATATGGGGGACCAGGACTGCAGTCTAAAACCGGGGTTGGAGACCATCTTGATGGTTCTGCAGAAGCAGAAGCGGGCAGCAATGATTATAGCTGGCGAACCTTCCGAACAGGTTGGCAAGCTTGTGCCGTTACTCAGAACAGAGGGGATTCTTTAAAGAGGAGGTTTGTTTGAGCATATTGGTCCTGCTTGATCAGCGCGGTGGATTAAAACCTACAGCCCTGGAGGCGGTTTCTGCAGGTCGCGTCATTGCGAGCGTGGCAGGCACCGACCTTCATGCTCTCTACATTGGTCGCTGCAATCCCGGCTTATCTAAAGAGCTCAAAGGTTTCGGCCTCAAAAAGATTTTTGCTTGCGAAGATGACAGCTTGGCGCATTACTCCAGCGAAAGTTACGTGGCAATAGCCTGCGAACTCGTGCGCAGCCTGAACCCTGATGTTGTCCTCGGTTCGGCAACAGCGGTCGGCAAGGAATCTTTCGCCTCTCTTGCGGCACGCCTGAATGTTGAATTGGCCCAGGATTGTGTCGGTTTGAGTTGGAATGATGGCCTGACAGCAACAAAGCCGATATACGGCGGTAAGGTTCTTGCGGAGATGCGAGTCAGCGATCATCCCGCCATGTTAACCCTACGGCCGAATCTGTTCAAAATCAGCCGCAAAGGTGAGGATATTCCGGAGATAGTTCGACTGGAGAATCCGGAGATACCAGTGCGGACTCATATAAGAGCTATTGTCCAGACAGCTGATGACACTCTGGAATTGACAGAGGCCAAGATCGTGGTTTCCGGAGGTCGCGGGATCGGAGGTCCGGAGAACTGGCCACTGTTGCAGGACTTGTGCGATGAGCTCGGGGCTGCTCTTGGAGCTAGCCGGGCAACTGTTGATTCGGGTTGGATCAGCCATGCATGCCAAGTCGGTCAAACTGGTAAAGTCGTCAGTCCTGATCTTTATATAGCCTGCGGCATCTCCGGTGCCGTTCAGCACCTGGCAGGGATACGGAATGCCAGGGTCATAGTGGCAATTAATAAGGATCCGGATGCTCCAATTTTTGATTATTGTGATTATGGACTTGTCGGGGATCTTTTCGAAATTGTACCGATTCTGATCGCTGAGCTGCGATCATTGAGGTGGATGAACTCTAACGATGATGGCTCAACAAGGATCAACGTTGCTCGCTAAGAAAAGGAGAATAAAAATGGAGATCAAAGATACGATCAAAAGTTTTATCATGACGGAGCTCCTTGCTGAGAAAGGACTTGGTTCTCTGGCTGACGCTGACCCGCTTATCGATTCAGGGATTATAGATTCTTTCGGAATCATGGCCTTAATGAGTTTCCTGGAAGAGAAGTTTTCCATTCAGATCGCTGGAGATGAATTGATCCCTGAAAATTTCGAATCGGTTATGAGGATTTCGGCTCTGGTCGCCCAGAAGACTGAATGCTCTCTGGGGGTATGAATGGACTTCTCATTCACCGATGAGCAAGTCGATCTGCGGGAAATGGTTATAAAATTTGCCCGTAATGAACTCGACTATGATTTGGCTGAATACGATAAAAACGGGGAGTTCCCTTTAGAGGCCTGGCGCAAATGTGCTGAAATGCAGTTTCTGGGGCTGCCATTCGATGAGGAGTATGGTGGCGGTGGAAGTGATTTCCTGACGATGTCACTTGTCCTCAACGCTCTCGGATATGCTTGTAAGGATGCCGGCCTGGTCCACGCTATTGCCACTCAGGTCCTTTGCGGAATGCAGATCCGAATGTTCGGCAGTGAAGAGCAAAAGCAGAAGTATCTACCGGATGTCTGCAGTGGAAAGAAAATCTTTGCCCAGGCGATCACCGAACCGGATTCAGGCTCTGATGCATTGTCAATGCGTTCCCGGGCAACCTGGAACGGCGACGGCTACCTTCTCAACGGCACCAAGATGTTTATCACCAACGGACCGATCGCCGATGTCGTCATCGTTTTCGCGGTGACCGATCCCGACAAAAAAACCCTCGGCGGGATCTCTTGCTGTTTTGTTGAGAAGGGATTCGCTGGTTTTCAGCAATGCAATCCTATAAAAAAGATGGGCTTAACCACCCTGCAGAACGGTGAGCTGGTCTTCGATGCTTGTCCGATACCTCCTGGCAACCTGATGGGCAAAGAGGGGCAGGGTGGAATGATTTTCAATGAATCTATGGAATGGGAGCGCAGTTTCCTTCCGGCCGCTCACCTCGGCACTATGGAACGGGTACTCGAGACTTCCATCCGCTACGCTAAAGAACGCAAGTCTTTCGGCCAGTCGATCGGCAAGTTCCAATCGGTCTCGAACAAACTCGCCGAGATGAAGATGCGACTGGAACTCGGCAAATTGATCTGTTGGAAGGCGGCCACCTTGAAAGATCAGGGCAAAAGAGCGACGCTTGAATCGTCAATCGGCAAATTATTCATCAGCGAGTGTCTCAAACAGACCTGTCTTGATGCCGTCCAGATTCATGGCGGTTATGGATACACCACTGAATACGAGATAGAAAGAGATCTCCGCGACAGTGTCGCTGCAACCATCTATTCAGGAACATCTGAACTTCAATACAACATCATTTCCAGGTGGCTGGGACTTTGAATAATGAAGAAACCTCGACTTGTCCAGCATTGTATCGATGAACATGTCCGTCACGCGCCCGGGGAGATCTCGGTAACCGACGCGCAGGACTGTCTCACATATGGCGAACTCGACGAGCTTTCTAACCGCTTGGCCCATTGCCTGAAAGCTGCCGGAGTCACGCGGCAGGATTGTGTCGCCTTCTGCATGCAGCGTTCCGTGCATTGCCTGACAGCGATCCTCGGCATCCTAAAAGCCGATGCGATTTATGTCCCTCTTGACCCCAGAACACCAGAATCGCGCCGCATGTCGATTCTCGCTGACTGTCAACCACGCGCCTTCATCTGTGACAAATCGACAATCAAACAGATCAAACTTGAAGAATTAACGATGTCCGGTATTCAGGTCGTAGTGCTGGACCCGAGACAGCAGTCGACCGGTACGGACGCGTCCGGCATTGTTGGATGGCAACAGATCCTGGCCTGTTCCCAAAAACCTCCGGAAGCTGATAATTCGGCTGACGACCTGGCTTACATCATGTACACCTCCGGCTCTACCGGTCATCCCAAAGGCGTCATGATCAGCCATCAAAACATCCGGTCCTATGTCGACTGGGCGGTTGCCTGCTTCGGGCTGAATCCGGCTGACAGAATTCTCTGCACCGCACCGTTTCACTTCGACATGTCAACTTTCGATGTGCATGCTGCCCTGAGATCTGGAGGCACCCTGTGCATCGCAAGCGACATGATGATGCTTTTTCCGGAAAACCTGGTCAGATTCATGGAGGAACAGAAGGTTACTGTCTGGAAAGGCGTCTCGTCTTTACTGATGTACCTGGCGCGAGCAGGAGTTCTCAAGTCCGGGCGGATGCCGAACTTGAAAACTGTGCTCTTCGCAGGCGAGCCTTTGCCGACTCGATACCTTATGCAGTGGATGAACACCTACCCTGAGAAACGTTTTATCAACGCATATGGGCCGACCGAAGCAACCGGGGTATCCTTGTATTACGAACTTGCGAAGGTGCCGGCATCTACCCTGGAGCGGGTACCGATTGGCAGGCCCTGCACGGATACTGAAGTTTTCCTGCTCAAAGAGGACATGAGCGTAGGCGGAGAAGGTGAGATTGGCGAACTCTGCATCGCCGGCGCGGGATTGGCTAAAGGCTATTTCAACGATCCGGTGAAGACGAACCAGGTATTTATAGAGCCGAAACCAGGGACGGGCAGGGGCCAGCGGTATTACCGTACCGGCGATCTGGTCAAGATGCGGCACGACGGCAATTATGAATATGTCTCAAGATTGGACAACCAGGTCAAGATCATGGGTTATCGCATCGAACTGGGGGAGATCGAACATGCCATGTTGTCGATTGATGGCGTTGATGATGCTGTTGTTATCGTTGAAGAAGACTTACAGAGTGGATTAAACGAACTTGTAGCCTGCTATGAATCGTTATCGGATCTGCGGCCGGATACTGTCATGGCCGAATTGAAGATGCGGATACCAGGGTACATGATGCCTAAAAAAATGCACAAGGTCATCAGTATACCACGGAATGAACGCGGCAAAGTCGACCGAAAGAGTCTCGGTGACGCAGCCCTCAGGATGATGGTTGGATGATATGTTGAGAGCAGCTCAAGCAGAGGACTACCTCTCACGCATAAGGCAAATCAAAAGTGTCCATACCCTGGTCGATATGCATGTACATCCTTTCGAGGTCGTCTTCAATGATCTGAGCTATCAGAAAAACTCAAGCATGGAAGGTGTTTATAGCTCTCGGGAAGCCAGCTACAGCCCACCCGGGATCGCAGAAGAGCGGTCGGCAGATGATCTCCCCGCCAGTTGCAGGAGGCTCATCAGCGAGACGGTTCGACATCGATGCCTGCGCATCGCGATGCAACAGCTCTACAAGCACACCGGGACAAAGGTGCTTACCGACCATATGGACCTGAGTGGGATCGATCAGGTCCTGCTGCTTCCGGTCAGTCGTCCCGGGTCGTCGCCAGATACACAACTGGAGATGATGGCCAGGATGTTCGGCGGCGATCCCAGGTTTTTATTCGGTTATTCAGTGCCGAACGCAGTCAATTATGACGACCTGTCGGCCGTCATCGCCACTGCCGTTGAACGATATGGTATCAAAGCGATCAAAATTCATCCGGCCATCACCGGAATTGACCCGAAGACTCCTTCCGGAAGAGCACGTATTGAGAAGATTCTGGTTGCTTGTCATGAGAATGGGCTGAGCGTCATCATACATGGCGGCAGAAGCCCGGATGTGGTCACCCCTGTGTCAGCCGACTTTGGCGAACTGGCACGTCTGGAATTGGTCGACTGGAGCCTGACCGACACTGCCGTGGTGATCGCCCATGCGGGAGTCTATGGATACGAACAAGTTCAAATCGAACCGGTCGTCAAGACATTGCGACGGATTCTGGAACGGCATGACAACGTCATGATCGATCTGTCCGCCGTTCAACATGCAACGCTATGCCGATTGCTCAAGGAGATCAGTGCCGACCGGATTGTGTTTGGTTCTGATTCACTCTATTTTCCACAGTGGAGATGTCTGGCCGCGCTCTACCATGCGCTGGAGGAGACCTGCGCCGGAGCGGAGGAAAGCTTTCTCAAAATTGCCAGCACAAATCCTCAAAGGATTATCATGGAAGGCAAAGCATCTTACAGGTTGCCGGCGAATGATCTCCAGTTCAATCCTTTAACGGATGCAGGATGAACTCAGCGACGATGGGAAGGTGGTCAGATTGCCCTGAGTCGCTCAGGGTGGCAGCATTATAGGCGAGCAGTGAGTCGTTGTAAAACAGATGATCGATGCGAATCATCGGTGGCAAAGTAAGCATGCCTTTCAGCTTCCGCGACCTGGATGGAAAGGTGAAGCCGAAGCCACGTCCCGCTTGAGAATGAGCATTTTTCATAGACTTGCAGATCTGCCGGTAAGTCTCTGTCTGTTCGGTTATGTTGAAGTCCCCCCCCATAATGACCGGCCCGCTAATTTCTGCAATTTCATTATTCACCAAGCCTGTAATCTTGCCATGAGTCCGTTGCCAGTGATCACCTCGCCTCAAAACAGTACGCAAGAAATGAACATTGAAAATTGTAACAGGACCTGCAGGCGTATGTACCAGCAGCCTTTGCACTGATCTTTTCCTATCAAGCTGTTCCGAAGTCAGTGGAAATCGACTGAAAGTTGCAAGCAAGGATTTTGAGTCATAAATGAAGTGTTCCCCGGTATTCGGAAAAATATTATCCAATAGTGCAGCTATATTGTCAGTTTTCTCGTTCGGAAGTTCTTGCAATAATAGTAAGTCAGGGTCTTCAGCTTTGATCACCCTGGCGATCGATGTCATGTCCAGATTACGCGACCAGATATTGTAACTCATGACCTTTAACTTGAATCCTGAGGTTTGCGCGGGGAGGTTGTTTTTAGGTAAGAACAGTGGCAGGTAGGCTAAAACGACGTAGATCACCGACATGGCTAGCGTCAATAACAACCACCTACGGTTCGTTACGCCGGCCAATATGAACGTCGGCAACAAAACGATCAAAAGCCAGGGCATAGTATAGTTGACCAGACGGACGATCATTAACCTGTCGCCGGGCCACCATTTTAAAATGTAAATGCTCACCAGTAGACAGATAGCAACCAGCCACGCACCTCCCCAGAATGCGCCTGTGATTACCTCGTAAATATTTCTTGATGTTGTGTCCAGGGGTGTTTTCATAACATGTCCATAACCTTGTTGGTAACAATAGTTCCATGTAAAGTGTCTTATTAATAGGTACTTAGTATCTATTTGTTAATTCCGTTAGTAGATTATTGTTTAAACATGAAGCTACCAAAGCGTGTGGTTTTGAGATGAAAGACCTCAGGGGGAATAACCCAAAATTCAGCAACCGGATGGTCAACTTTTATGTATGCACCGTATGCAGTTCATATGATTTATTCAGTGTTAATTTTATCTGTTAAAGGAATACCATGCGTTCCAGAGAAAGCAAGGGACGCTAAGGGGCGTTAAAGTTTTGGGTCGTGGGCTTTACGACAATTAATAGTAATATGTTGAAATTCATGTATAATATTTATATATAACAGATTTTGTAATGTATTATCGTGAGCGGTCCTGGTTCGAAAGTTGCTCCAGGCCGATTGAACACCAGAGGAGGAGAAAGGCTGAAGATAAATGGCTAAACTTGTCCATATCCGCTGCCAACATTGTGGAGATCTGCTGACCAACAGAGCATTGCCATATTGCCCGCCATGCAATCTTTATCTGTGCTACCGGGCGATGCCCATATTATTAGGCATGCTGCTACCTCTTAAACTTCCCTTGCCACTAGCCGACAGTGTTCAGTCTGCCCGGTCCGGTTATATGCCGAACTGCAGTTACGATGATGAACCGTGTATCATGGTCGCCTACTCCCCCAAAAAGCCGAAATGGACAAAAGCCGGCGCCTATGAGGAAGAGCTCTGTATCATGGTGCCCTATTAAAAAACAGTTATTTCGGCTTATAACCGCATGAGATTAAAGCGTTTTATGTTTTTCTGTTTTTTTATGCATGATATGGTGTCTTTTTTCATTAGTAAGATCGCAAGTTGGTTTGACTCTATGTCGTGGAGGGCACCACATGCAGGAGAATCTGCCGGATCGTCAGCATCCAGTCAATGGTTCTGATACAATCTTCAAACCCGGTCCTGCCGGTCTTTTTGTTGCTTCCGTTGCCATAATCTTCGTTGCTGAAGCGCTGTTGATGCTGGTGATTTACTTTCTGGACCTCCCGAACAACTTCTTTGTCGGGTTTGTTGATGCCGCGCTTCTGTCCCTCTTTGTTGTTCCCACCCTTTATTTTATGTTCTTTAAACCGATGCGGGAGACGATTCTCAGGCTTGACAACTCAGAAAGAATTCAAGAGCAGCTTGAAGAAATCGATCAGCTCAAAAGTGATTTCATTTCAATTGCCTCCCATGAAATGTACACCCCCATTACAGCGATTATGGGATACACCGAGATATTGCTTGATAACGTAAATTCCGATCAGCGAAAAGAGTACCTGGAAGTCATCCATAGTAAAACGCAGACTCTGAAGAGGATTATCGATGATCTCGGGATTGTGAATCGTCTTGAGGCCGGAGAAAACCTGAAAATCATAAGCACGGAACATGATCTGCTAAAGACGGTGAATAACGTATGCAACGTTTACCGGTTTCGATTTCCCGACATAAATATCCAGCTCGATCTTCCGGAAGGGCCTCTGGTTTTACTTTATGATGAAATTCGCATCAGCCAGGTCCTCGACAACCTGCTCAGCAATGCTGTCAAATACTCCAACGACATCCATGACGTGATCGGGGTATCGGTAGTTAACCAGGAGACCCAGGTCTTGATCCGCGTCAGGGATGAGGGGATCGGTATGACCACGGATGAACTCAGGCAGATCTATGACAAGTT
This sequence comes from Desulfuromonadales bacterium, assembly GCA_014860225.1. Classification (GTDB taxonomy): domain Bacteria; phylum Desulfobacterota; class Desulfuromonadia; order Desulfuromonadales; family BM103; genus M0040. The sequence continues at coordinate 40,972 of JACZKE010000017.1, read as the reverse complement.
TTTCCGTGCCCAACCGGGGGAATCCGAAGTCGGTGGCCTCGGTCTGGGGATGGCAATCGTCAAAAATATTGTCGAAAGTCACAATGGGACGATCGATATTGTCAGCCAGAGGAAGGTCGGTACGACCGTTACAGTTGCATTGCCCAAATAGCCCGTACCACTCAGCATGGTATAAAGCCAGCCGGTTTCCATCCGTAAACTCCGGACAGCACAAACAAAGTTTCCGGACGAAAACTAGATATCACGTCGGCTTGGCCTTTCTCTGTTCTTGCACAAGATGATAACGAAGGTGAGGGCGATGAAAAATACCAGCGCTACGCCAGCACCCCAATAACCGAGCTGTTTAATCTGGCCGACTACATCTTGCTCCAGTGCGTCAACCTGGGAGCGGGCCTTGTCCATTTGCGAGCGGGTCTCGGCAAGTTGCGCACGAAGAGTGCTGAGCTCCTGACCGGTGTCAGTCTTTTGCGCTGCACGTTCACCCAGCAACACGGCCATTGATTTCTCAAGGGTCTCTATCCTTCCTGCCTGATCCGAAAAGGCACTGTTGTGCTGCCTGACCTCTTCGGTTAAAGCAATCAATGCCTCACCTAACTTGACAAGATCGTTCTCCAGCTGTCTCGTCGTCTCCTGCAGGGTTGCGGTTTCCTGAGTTGATGCGGCGAGGCGTTCTTGCAACTGAAGCCTTTCCTTGCCGCTGCCGGAGACCAGCGAGTCGATCTGCTTTTGCTGTTTCTCATGCGAAGCCTTGTTCTCTTTCAAATCTCTTTGCAGATACCATAATTTTTCCTGCAACTGTTCGAGTTCCGTCAAGATGGAGACATTCTCGGCGTGCAGGGGCATCGAACAGAACAGTATGACGATCAGCAAGTATAGCGTTTTCAAGTCTGCCTCCATGAGACCGCGCAGGAAGTGGCGGTCGACTATGTAATGTGCCGTTACCCCGGCCAAAAACTTCCTCGGCACCAGACAATTTAACTTAATTGGACGGCCCGGTAAAGGGAGTGGCAATAAATCGGGAATTCCCACTCGGTTCCGTGTGTCTTCCTCCGGTTTTGTCTACCCTGGATCTCCTTGCGGGCAAGCGTTCAAACACCTGTTAGAATAGAATGAGATGAGGACACAGCCTACGCAAACCACTTTCGCAGTCAACTCAGGGAGGTGTTCGTTGTTTGTCACCCGAGCAGACAGAGTCAGAGAGATGCTGCACACCATCAGCAGGGAAGTCAAGCTTACCGCACCGTTTACCGGCAGGGCGGCCCTGGATCCCCGGGTTATGGAGGCGATGGAGCAGGTACCGCGCGATGCGTTTGTGCCGCCGGAGTTGATCGATTATGCCTTTGACAACGGCCCTCTGCCGATCGGTGAGGGGCAAACCATCTCCCAACCCTATATCGTCGCCCTGATGACCGACCTGCTCGAACCGCAACCATCGCAGACCATCCTCGAAATTGGTACTGGCTCAGGTTACCAGGCTGCAATCCTGTCGCAGCTGGTCAAGCAGGTCTACAGTCTGGAAATCATTCCCTCGCTGGCCACTCAGACGGCAGAGCTGCTATCCCGGCTCGGCTACGACAACATCGAAGTCAGAACCGGCGACGGCCACTCCGGATGGCCCGAACATGCCCCCTATGACGGCATCATCATCACTGCTGCCGCTACCCATTTGCCGCAAGCTCTGATCGGTCAACTCAAGCCAGGCGGTCGACTGGTCATCCCCGTCGGTTTACCTTATATGTCGCAGGAGCTGCTACTGGTCGAAAAAGACCTGATGGGGAAGTTACATACCAGTAACGTGCTCGATGTCGCTTTTGTGCCGATGACCGGCAGCGCTTATGCAAGCAAGAACAGCCACTAAATGACGGCTGAACCTGACTCACAAAGGAGGAAACCATGCTGGTCAGTGAATTCTGTAATCGCGAAGTCGTTATTGTCGATCGTGAAACAACCATCCTTGAGGCGGCCAAACTGATGCGTACTGAGCATGTCGGAGATCTGGTTGTGACCGACAGCCGCAATGGCCGGCCGGTACCGGTCGGCATCCTCACCGACCGGGATATCGTGGTTGAGCTGTTGGCAGAAGAGATAGAGTTGAACAAAGTCTCGGTCGGAGATGCCATGAGCTACGAGTTGCTCAGCGTCAAAGAGCAGGACGGCCTGCAGGAAACCATTGAAAAAATGAGCAGTCGCGGGGTGCGCCGCCTGCCCGTGGTGGACGCTGAAGGTGTGCTGGTCGGCATAGTCACAGTGGACGATCTGATGGAATTGATGGCCGAACAGTTAACTGGTCTGGTCCGTCTGGTCGGCAACCAGCTGGTCGGAGAACGGAAAAGACGGCAATGAGGCTGACGAATTGCAAACCGTCTGAAGAATGACTGCGAGCAAGCGATGAAACAGAAGCAGGCCCCGATTCCCGACCAAAGGGAAGGCACCCTGAGACAGAGCATGATTGCTCTCCTCCGGCAGAGTCCGCTGACTGCCAGGGAGATCTCGGGGCTGGTCGGTGTGTCAGAGCGAGAGGTCTACACCCATCTCGAACATATCCGCCAGAGCCTGCATCGGGAAGAAGACTCACTCGGCATTCTGCCGGCCGAATGCCGGGGCTGTGGCTTTGTATTCACCAAGCGCGATCGCCTGAAAAGACCGGGTCGTTGCCCACTTTGCCGCAGCCAGTCGATCAGCCAGCCACGTTACCGGCTCGAGTAACGTGCATTGTGCCTGTCCGGAGGCACCACACTTATCAGCCCCTGCTTCATCCACGAAGCTATCTGCTCTGATGCTCAATGACGAAAACAGAATTGTCAACAGGCCGGATCTCGTCGTTGAAACTGGTGTAGAATTCGACGGCCTGCGGGTAGTGGTACAACACGTTCTTGTACTTCTCAGTATTACCGCCGGCGTTCCTGGTCATGCAACTCAGGATCGTCTCGCGGCTGAAAATGCTGGAGACCGGGACCATCACATTCCAGACCGGGGTCCGCTCCCTTGCGTAAAAGGTTCTTTGCGTGCGCAGCAGGTAGATGGCGTCTTCCTGTTCGATCATGCAAACCCGCATCGGCTTGATGACCTTGCCGATCAGGCTTCTTACGGATTTTTCTCTGACGATCGTGTCAATGATCTCCTGCAAGTTGCTGCCAAGTTCGATGTGCTCGGCATCGCCGTCCCACAAGGGGACGATCTTCAAATAGTAGAGGGTGAAGGGGCGGGCTTCCAATTCGACAATTGGTTCTTCGTCGGTCATGTCATCTCTCATCCTGGATGAAATCCTCTTGTTTCACGGAAACGTACCTGATTCGTACACCATGAGTTTTTGCGAGTGCATCAATGTTGAGCATACCCTTTATTAAGTCTTTCGGGGAAGTCTTTAGAGACAGGTCCAAATTGCATCGAAGCCGTCACTTGTAGAATCATCTCGAACCGTTATCCTTATCTTATAGCATCGCATAGTGAATTTCCGTGTAACCAACCTCTCGACTCAAAAGGAGTGAATCGTGGATGATCTGCGCCTCAACCCCGATGCCCTGCGCTGGAGATGCGATACCAACCAGTTCGAATTCGCCAGCACCGGGGATTTGCCACCTCTGGAGGGGACCATCGGCCAGGAACGGGCACTGGCCGCCATCGACTTCGGCATCGGCATCCGCGACAGCGGCTTCAACCTTTTTATCCTCGGCCAACCCGGCACCGGTCGCACCTCCACCATCAAAAAGATCCTCACCGGCCATGCCGGGAAACAACCGGTCCCTGATGACTGGTGCTACGTTCACGACCTGGAGGATGGCGCCCGTCCCGAGTACGTCCGCCTCCCTGCCGGAATGGGACAGGAGTTCAAAAAGGATGTTGATCACCTGGTAGAACGTCTGACCGAAGAGATCCCGAAGGTCTTTGAAAGCAAAGAGTACGAACAGCAGAAGCAACGTATCGTCGCCGAATATCAGAAAAAACATAACGACCTGTTTCAGACGCTGGAACAGGCGGCCAACGCCAAGGGTTTCTCCCTGCAGCCTGGGGCCAGCGGCCTGGTACTCGTGCCGATCAGGGACGAGAAACCTCTGTCGCAAGAGGACTATGAGAAACTCAGCCATGAGCAGAAGGCCCGCATCGAGAAAGACAGCACTGTATTGCATGAACGCATTAAAGAGGTGATGCAGAATGTACGCAGGCTGGAAGAAGAGATGCGGGAGAAGATTGCCGACATGGAAAAATCGGTACTGCTCTTCGCCATAGGTCACCTGTTCGAGGAGTTGGAACCGAAATACCGGGAGTTCGAACGCGTCATCGAGCATTTTGAGAAGTGCAAAAAGGACCTCGTCGGCAGGATTGAGGAGTTGCGGGCACAGAAGGAGCCCCAGATAGCCATCCCCGGGCTGACGCCCCAGCCGCAGGAGCCAGCTTTCGACCGCTACCAGGTCAACCTGCTGATCGACAACAGCCAGTGCGAAGGAGCGCCGGTGGTCTACGAGGCCAACCCGACCTACTTCAATCTCTTCGGCCGCATCGAACACATCATACAGATGGGCAACGCCACCACCAATTTTCACATGATCAAGGCTGGCGCACTGCACCGGGCCAATGGTGGATACCTGATCCTCGATTGTCGCGAGGTTTTGCTTAATATTTTCTCCTACGAAGCGCTCAAACGCAGCATCCGCAACCATGAGGTGAAGATCGAGGACATGGCCGAGCAGTACCGCCTGATCGCCACGGTCACGCTTAAACCACAGCCGATTCCCCTCGACTGCAAGATCGTCCTGATTGGCACACCGCTCTTTTACTACCTGCTGTTCCAGCTCGACCCCGATTTCCGTAAGTATTTCAAGGTTAAGGTCGATTTCGACCAGATGATGAAGAACACCTGGGAGAACATCCAACAGTATGCTCTGTTCATCGGCAGCAAATGCGCAGAGGAGTCGCTACGGCATTTCGACCCCACCGCAGTGGCCCGCACTATCGAATATGCGGCGCGCCTGACCGAAGAACAACAACGTTTTTCCGCCCGTTTTCTGGATATCACTGACCTGATTCGCGAAGCCGCTTTTTACGCCGAACGTGAGGCACAGGAGCTGGTCGCGGCCAAGCATGTCGAGCTGGCGATCGAGGCGCGCACCTATCGTTCGAACAAGCTTGAGGAACGCATTCAGGAGGAGATCGAGGACGGCAGCCTGCTGATTGACACCGAAGGCAAGGTTGTCGGGCAGCTCAACGGACTCTCAGTCTACCAGCTCGGCGACTACAGTTTCGGCAAGCCGTCCCGGGTCACGGTGCGCAGCTTTCTCGGCAAGGGCGGGGTGATCAATATCGAGCGCGAAGCCAAGCTCTCAGGGCCGATTCACGACAAAGGGGTAATGATCCTCGGCGGTTTCTTCGGCGAGCGCTACGCCCGGGACAAGCCCCTGGCTCTCTCGGCGACGATCTGCTTCGAACAGTCCTACGGCGGGATCGAGGGGGACAGCGCTTCATCGACGGAACTCTACGGCCTGCTCTCCAGCCTTGCCGACCTGCCGATCGACCAGGGGGTTGCGGTAACCGGTTCAGTCAACCAACACGGGATGGTCCAGCCGATCGGCGGTGTCAACGAGAAGATCGAGGGGTTCTATGCGGTCTGTAAGGCCAAGGGTTTGACCGGCCGGCAGGGGGTGATCATCCCCGATGCCAACCGGAAAAACCTGATGCTCAAGTCCGAGGTCATCAACGCCGTTGAAAACGGACAATTCCAGATCTGGTGCGTCACTAGCATCGACCAGGGGATCGAGATCCTTACCGGCATCCCGGCCGGGGAACGCCAGGAGGATGGCAGTTGGCCCGCCGGGTCGGTCAATGAACGGGTCGACCGCCGTCTGCTTGAGATGACCGAGATCGTGCGGAGTTTCCAGAAAGAAGTGGACCAGACAGACGACTGATCCCTGTTTCGCTTCCGGCCATCAGTCCGGGGCCGGACCGAGACAGCCAGTACTCTGTAATCAAAATAAATCATATCCACAAACAGGCCTTTTCTGACCTTTTCGACAGAATTTTGGCATGGATACCCACAATTTCCTTTTTGATATAATCTCAGCATCAACTCCTGATCGGGAGGTGGACATGAGAATAGCGTGTGGTGCACCAGGCAGAGGCCTCATCCTTTTTCTTTGCATCGTTCTGCTGCCATTGACCGCTGTTTCAGCCGGAAACGACCGGAGCAAAGAACGTCTGGCGATGGTGACGGAGCAGATTGTGGCGCGGGGCGTCAAAGACCCGGTGACGCTGGCGGCCATGCGCGAGGTGCCCCGACACCGCTTCGTGCCTCTGGTGCAGGCAGCCTCCGCCTACGATGACCGCCCCTTGCCGATAGGTCACGGACAGACCATCTCCCAGCCGTTCATCGTTGCCTACATGACCGAGACCATTCAGCCCGGACCTGGCAAAAAGATTCTCGAGATCGGCACCGGTTCCGGCTATCAGGCGGCAATTCTGGCGGCTGCCGGGGCGGAGGTCTATAGCATCGAAATCATCCCGGCACTGGCCGATTCAGCGACCCAACGGCTGCGGAAACTAGGCTACGCAGCGGTCAGGACGAGGGCGGCTGACGGCTATTATGGCTGGGCAGAACATGCCCCCTTCGATGCGATCATCGTTACTGCCGCGACTGAATTCGTCCCGCCGCCGCTGATCGAGCAGCTCAAGGACGGGGGGCTCATGATCGTCCCGGTCGGCTCGCCCTTCTTCATGCAAACCCTGATGCTGGTGCAGAAAACAGGAGAAACCACGACCTCCACCAGCCTGATGCCGGTGCGATTCGTGCCATTTCAGAGGGCCGAATGACTATTGCAGCAGGGCTCTGCAGTCGGAGGCACCTCGCCCTGGCGTTGATCTCTGTCGCTCTGCTCGCTTTCCAGATTTCCCTGCTTCAGCTCCTCGCGACCAGCCAGTGGCACGATTTCGCCTATTTCGTCATTTCAATCGCACTGCTCGGCTTTGGCGCCGCCGGCACAATCCTCTCCCTGAACCGAACCTGGATGGTTGAGCGGCAGGAGCTGTTGCTGCCCCTCCTGCTCTGTATCGCCGCCGTAGCTTTGGCCGTATCGCCATGGCTGACCCAGGCGCTTTTCGGCGGCTTCGATTCGCTGTTGCTGTTCGTCGAACCGGGGGAGATGTTGCGACTCGCTGTTGTGGCCTTTCTGTTGATGCTGCCTTTTTTTTTCGGTGCACTCGCCATCGGCCTGATCTTCACCATTGAGACCGAAAAGATCGGCGGTTACTATTTCGCAAACATGTTTGGTTCCGGTATCGGCAGCATGCTTGGCCTGCTTGGTCTTGCATGGATGCTGCCGCAACAGATACCGCCGTTCTGTGCTCTGTTGGCACTGACGGCAGGCGCTGTGTTGCTGACGGAGGGTCGCAAAATCATGCTTGCGGTCATGCTGCTGGCGCTGAGTCTGGTGGCTGCCGTGATGGTCAAACCTACGCAGTTGCATCTCAGCCAGTACAAGGACTTGAGCCGTATTCTCGACCTGCCGGAGGCAATGATCGTCGCCCACCGGCCGGCAGCGGCCGGGCAAATCCATATCGTCGCCTCGCCAGCATTGCGCAGCGCCGCCGGTGTCAGCCTGAACTGGTCCGGGCCCATACCGGGCACCAGGGCGGTGTTTGTCAACGGCGATATGGTCGGTACTCTGCCACCCCTTGCGGAGACCGACAACCCGCGCGACGCTTCGACCTATGCACTGCCTTACGCCATACGTACTCCGAACAATGTTTTGGTCCTCAACGCCGGCACCGGCGCTGCCGTAGCTCAGGCCCTCGACCTGGGAACCGGTACGGTCGTGGCGGTAGAACCTCACGGGCCACTGACCGAGACCTTGGCCACAAACGCTCCAAACCGTTTTGGCCTGCTGCTCACCAATCCCAGGGTCGACTGGCAGACGGTCGCACCGCGCACCTGGTTGGCCCGCGACCGGCAGAGCTATGACCTGATTGTCATGCCGGATGTCGGCAGCTTCGGCGGCAATGCCGGTCTCTTCGCCCTGCATGAGCAGCCACTCTTGACCCGCGAAGCACTGCGAAGCGCCTGGAAGAAGCTGACCCCGCAAGGCCTGCTGACCATCACCTCCTGGGTTGATTATCCAGTGCGCAACCCGCTGCGTCTGCTGGCCTCCCTGGTAGAGACTCTCGAAGCAGCAGGTGTTGTGGATCCAATTTATCATATCGCCGCGATTCGCAGCTGGGGCACCATCACCTTCTGTGTCAAGCGCACGCCCTTCACGACACACGAGTTGCACAACATCAGGGCATTTGTCGAACGCTGGGCCTTTGACCCGCTGCTGCTCGCCGACTTGCGACCGGAGGAGCGGCAACGCTACAACCGTCTGCAGGACGATTCCCTCTTCGTCCTGTTCGATTCACTCCTCGATGAAGAGCGAGAAGCACTCTACCGCGACTATGCTTTCCGTGTCTGGCCGGTGAGTGATGATCAGCCTTTCTTCTCACAGTTCCTGCGCTGGAACCGACTTGACGCCATGACTGAGCTCTATGGTCAGCAGACCCTGCCATTTCTGGAGCTGGGGATGCTGGTGGCCGGACTTGCCGCACTGATCCTGGCAGCGTTGGCCGCATTGTTGATTTTACTGCCGCTGACACGACTACCGCGACAGGAACGACACGGCTGGAAGACATTGCTTTATTTTGGTGGGTTGGGGATCGGTTACATGTGGACAGAACTGGCTATGATTCATCGCCTCGTCTTTTATCTTGGCCAGCCGGTATATGCTGCAGCATTGGTGGTTGGTGTCATGCTGGCTGGGTCAGCGATCGGCAGCGCCCTGACCGGACGCTTTACCGTGCTTCGTCCCAGGCGCTTTGCAGCCTTGGTGGCAGGTACTCTGCTCTTGTATGCCTCGCTGCTCACACCACTTCTGCAGGCTTCCCTGCCGCTGCCGTTTCCCGCCCGCATCATCCTGGCGGTATTACTGTTGTTCCCGCCAGCGGTGCTGATGGGAATGCCCTTTCCGATCGGCTTGCGTCTGCTCAACCGCTTGCACCCTATTGAAGTTCCCTGGGCCTTTGGAATCAACGGCTGCTTCTCGGTCGTCGGTGCCGCCATGGCGACCTTGATTGCAGTGGAAGTCGGTTACAGCCTGTTGCTGGTGCTGGCAGCCTGCGCTTATCTGGTGTCGGTGGGGGGGCGATTTCGGGAGATGAGTGGAGTTCGGGAATATGATAGATAGGAGTCCGACAGACTCCTGAATTAGTATCCAGATCGAAAACTGTGCATGTGTTATCCAGACTTTCCTGATGGAAACTAATTGAACTCATCCACCAGCTTTTTTCGCAACCCGACCCCGGCTGTCGACCCGGACCGGCGGTTTTTCAATTCATGGACATCAATTGCAATCATAGCTGAGGCGTTTGCGTCGTAGCAAACCTGTGATATTTTTATTGAGTGGTTGAATTCAACTTTTCAATTGTCTGGTGTTGAGGGGGGATCACATGTTGTCACTTGATCACAGCCGGAGCTTGCTTTGCCTGACCGTCTTTTCCCTGCTGGCTGCTTTGGCTATTGGTACCCCGGTTGCAGCTGCCGGGGAGTACCAGGGCCTCACCTATTTCCAGGGGCTGGTCGGTGCCGCCAGTCTCGATGAAAACAAACTGACATTCGCTGAACCAGATCTGAATGATCCGGATGCTATGTCAACTAACGACCTCTCAACCATGCCTTATTTGGGGATTGCCGGGCAATATGCATTTGCCGGAACCGAGAGTCACATTGGTGTCGATGCTTCCCTGCTGATTGGCTGGCGATCTGACGACACCTCGATTTCTGCTGGCAATGCACAGACCCGGATTGAAATCGATTCAGAACTCTGGCTGGTTGATCTGGCGATCGGGTTGTATGCACAGACGGTGCTGGGCAACCGGTGGCGGTTGTACGGCGCCGTTGGTCCCATGATGCTGTTTGGCGAATATTCCGATGACACGACAGCGGAAGACCTGACCGTCACCCCTATGATAGAAACCCGTGATTCCTACAGTGAATCGGTATTCGGTGTCGGCGGATACGCCAAGGCAGGAGTGGAGTACCGGATTGCCGGTGACGCCTACCTGGGGATCACGGTCCGTGGTATTGCAACCAACGCGGAATTCGACCGGGCCATCGAGGACGGCGGCCTTTCAGGAGTTCAGGGTTTTGTTACCTTCACCAGGGGCTACTGAGTGATTGGACGATGTATCATTGCTCCCGTTCTGGGAGTCCCGCCAGCATTCTCCCTTGGCAACCGTAGACACGGAAGGTAGAAGTATCCCCAGTTCTTGATCCCAAATGCTCGTCAGCACCTTCAAATACAACCTGAAATATGATGAGAGCGATTATCCGGAACTGCTCTGCTTTGAGGTGCCCCTTCAGGTGATTGCCCTTCCGATGCAACCTGCTAATGTTTGTATACAACACCGTAAAAGGAGGAACCTGATGGAGAAGAAACTTGAGCAATTTTTTTACGCGGCCCTCGGCGGCGCCCTGGCTGTTAAAGACAAGCTGGAAGCCAACAGCGAGGAGATCAAGGCCTGGCAGGAAAAGAGTGAAGGGCATGCACGTACATTCTTCGACGAGATGGTCAAACGCGGCGAAAAAGAGAAAGAGCAATTCAAGGGCATGGTAAAGGACATCGTTAAAGAGGTGGTCACTGAGCTGAATCTGGCCACCAAAGATGACCTGAAAAAGTTAAAAAAAGAGCTGAGCAAGAAAGTTGATCCGTAGGTCCTGGCTCGGCCTGTATCTGTGTCGCCCGCAGCGCAGTTATGCGATCTTCCGTTTTCTGGTGACCGTGTTCCTGCTTTTCCGCCGCCGGCGACGCTGGTTGCTGTGGCAGCCTCTGGAGCCAGAGGAGCTGGTCGAAAACATTCGATCTCTAGGCGCTAGTTTTCTCAAGCTGGCCCAGGTGCTGGCAACCCGGGCCGATTTTTTCGACCCGGTCTATCTGCTGGCGCTTCGGCAGTTGCACGATCGCATGCCGGCGATGAACGACAAGGATCGTTTGCGGGCGTTCCGCCGCGCTTTCCCTGATCCCGAGGTGTTCGTCCACTTCAACCAGGTGCCGCTGGCCAGTGCTTCCATCGGTCAGGTGCACAAAGCAGAATTGCGCGATACGCACACCATTGTTGCCGTCAAACTGCTGCGGGAAAACATCCAGCTGCAGGTGCGCATCGACATCCTGCTGCTGAACCTGTTCCTGAAAATCTTCCGTCCACTTTTTACCGATCAGACCCGTCACTCCATAGAATCGTTATTGAAGGCTTTCTCCCGGGTGGTCCTGCAGGAAGTGAGCATGCGCCAGGAGTTGGCCAACCTGGAGCACTTCAGCCAGGTCTATGCCGATTCGGGAATACGCTTTCCGGTGCCTTATAACGAGTATTGCTCGGACTCTGCCCTGGTGATGAGCTTTGAAGAAGGCGTGCGGATTGATGATGTCACCTTGATAAAAAGTCTGGATGTTTCCTTCTCCGAACTGATGCAGAAGCTCGTGGTGTTTTATGTCGAGCAGATGCTTGTCAAGGGGTTCTTTCACGCCGACCCTCATCCCGGTAACCTGTTGGTCAGCCCCACCGGCGAGCTGATCCTGCTCGATTTCGGCATGGTCAGCCGGATTCCCCAGAGCATGCGCCAGGCGATGATTTATGCGGTAAAAGCAGCCTACGAAAGGGATTTTGAACTGCTGGTCAGTGCCACGCGCAAGATGGGCATTCTCACCGAAGATTCCGATTTCAATAGCCTGAGCAGTGTTGCCGAGAATTTATTCGAAATCTTCGACAGCAAGCACCTCAAGGCCTCAAGTATGCAGGAACTGGCCTTCGGTATACTCAACGTGATGCACGACCAGCCATTCAAACTGCCACAGGATGTGATTTACGTGATGCGGGTCAGTTCGCTGGTCGAAGGCATTGGTACCCAGTACGTTGAGAATTTCAACGGCATCAAGGACATCCTGCCGATCCTCTGGCAGAACCTGCCGCGTGCGCTGGGGGAGGGTGGCCTTTCGTTCGAGCGCCTGAAAAATGAGTTTATTCAACTGCCGTTAACGGTGTCAAAAGCACGCAAAGTTGTTGAACTGGCGGAACAGGGTGAACTTGTGGTGCGTATGTCGGTTGCTGACCGGCACTACATACTGGAGCGACTTAAAAAACACCTGCAGGCCATTAGTCGGCTGATCTTCTTTCTGGCTCTGGCTTTCTATTTTCAGCAGCTGCCGCAGGTGTGGTCGGTCTACCTTGCTGTTGCCTGTCTGCTCGCGGCAGCGGTCGTGCTGTTCCGACAGAGGTAGCTGGACACTGGGCCGAGAAGGTTTTTGATGGGCTGAGTGGAGTGAGCCCGCGTCTGGATATCGTCTTTGCTGAATGCACCAGGCAAACACGGGTTTTCTTTACAAAGCAAGTGGCTATGAAACTGCAGTGAGTTTTTTTTGAAGTCATCGCTTATGTGCCGGTAATTGTTGTGGATTATTAACCATTATTGTAGGGTGGTTTTGCTTGAGCGCCTTACCACTGAGATCTTTTACTTTCCACCTGCAGGGGCTGGCGAGGGTTTGTGCTGCCAGGAGTGGAAACAGGTTGATTAAGATAACCCCCCAAAAAACATAGGAGGTGTGTTCAATGGATGATCAGCAGGAATTCCTGAAACCGGTGGTGCCTATTGTCTCTTCCGAGCATCTGACTTCTCCGGATAGCTGGCAGCTCAGTGAATTTGAGTATGGCATGATTATCGCGCACAACGCTTTTACGCGCTGGATGGTTCGCTGTATGAGCGCTGCCGGATTTCAGGACTTCAGTCCCCTCGACGTGTTGGTCTTACACAACGTCAACCATCGTAACCGGGAAAAACGTCTGGTCGATATTTGCTTTGTGCTGCATGTTGAAGACAGCCATACGGTGAATTACGCGCTGAAGAAACTGACGAAATTGAACCTGGTACAAAAAGAAAAACGCGGCAAGGAAATTTTTTATAAAACCACGGAAGAGGGGTCCAACGCCTGCAAAGAGTATCGGCAAATACGGGAGCGCTGCCTTACCTCGGTGTACCGGAATCTGGAGAAAGAAGGATCAGAGATCAGTGAAGCGGCCTCTTTGCTGCGCTTGCTTTCAGGGCTCTATGATCAGGCATCAAGGGCGGCAGCATCCTTGTAGTTGGTTTTCGTCGGGGGGAACGGCCCTTTTCCGCAATCTTTGCGTCAATCGGCGGATTTGCAGCCGGCACATGGATAGTCCGACAGGCTGCTAGCCACCCATCATGTCTGGCAATAGTGTCACGATGGACGGTACAGCAACAATCATAGCAAGCGCCACCAGCAACAGCAGAAAAAAAGGCAGGGCAGCGTAAGCCACCCGCAGAATATCCAACCCGGTCAATCCCTGGATAACAAAGAGGTTAAAGCCTACCGGCGGCGTAATTTGTGACATTTCGACCACAATCACCACAAAAATTCCGAACCAGAAAGGGTCAATCCCTGCCTGCTCGACCATGGGCATGATCACGGATGTTGTTAAAACTACAACAGAGATGCCATCCAGAAAACAACCAAGAATAATAAAGAAAATAGTCAGGGCACCGAGCAGCGCATAAGGGGAAAGCTGCATGGCCACGATCCAGGTGGCCAGCATCCGCGGAATACCGGTAAAACCCATGGCGACGGTGAGAAAGGCAGCGCCGGTCAGAATGAAGGCGATCATGCACGAGGTCTGGGTGGCCCCCATTAAACCAGCGAAAAATGATTGACGACTGAGGGTTCCGGTATATTTGGAAAGAACCAGTGACAAGGCAACGCCAACCGCTGCCGCGTCGGTTGGGGATGCAACGCCGGAGTAGATGGAACCAATCACACCAGCAATCAGCAGGATGACGGGAATAAGCCGCCGTGAACGCTTCATGCGTTCGCGAAAAGAAAGGGTTTCGTCACCGGCAGGAATCTGGTCCGGATGTAAAAGTGACCAGACCACAACATAACCCATAAAAAGCGCGACCAGCAAAAGGCCCGGCAGAATCCCGCCAATAAAAAGCCGGGCGATCGATTGTTCCGTGGCGACCCCATAAACAATGAGAATAATGGACGGGGGAATGAGCAGGCCCAAAGTAGCAGAACCCGCAAGGGTGCCAATCACCATGCTCTGGGGATATTTCCGCCGGGCAAGTTCGGGAATTGACATCTTGCCGATGGTGGCCGCAGTGGCCGCTGATGAACCGGAAACAGCAGCAAAAATTCCGCTGCCGAGAATGTTGACATGCAGAAGCCTGCCGGGCACATGGGTTAGCCAGGGTGAGAGTCCGGCAAACATGTCTTCAGAGAGTCGTGAGCGATAGAGAATTTCACCCATCCACACAAACAGCGGCAGAGCGGCCAGCGACCAGGAGTTACTCGCTCCCCATACGGTGGTTGCCAACACCTCGCCCAAAGGCGCGTCGGTAAAAAGTGCCATGCCGAGCATGCCGACGCTCAACAAGGAAAAAGCAACCCAGACGCCACTGCCCAGCAGGACAAAAAGGGCGAGCAGCAGGAAAAGCATCATGCTCATTTCCGACATGAAAGCTCTCCAGCAGGTTCATCAGCGGTTTCATCTAAAAGACGTTCTCCCGCCCCGACATAACCGGGGATCTGTCCTTTAAAAGCGCTGATGAGTTCATCGACCAGCGCAATCGATAACACCACCAGACCAAGAAACATGGCCGACTGCGGAATCCAGATGGGCACAGCGATCATGCCTGAAGAAAGGTCATGGTAAAGATAGGACTCCCGAATGAGCAGAAAGCTGTACCAGGTAAAGTAAAGGGTCACCAGTGACGCCAGCAGGAGGCACCAGATTTCAAAAATGTGCCTCAGCTTACGGTTGAAGCGTGAAAGTATCAAAACCACCCGGATCTGTCCGCCCTGGCGCAAGGTATAGGCCAGGGCCAGAAAAGATGCGGCAGCGAGAAAAAACCCGGTAAAATCGGCATAGGACGGAATCGTCAGGCCAATGGCTGACCCGGTGATTAGCCCGCTGCAGCGATCGACCGCATTCAAGCAGACCTGGCAGAGCACCAGCAGGCAAATGACTGCAATGCTGGCGGCCGCAAGCCAGCCGCTGGCCAGATAAAGTTTATCCAGGCTGCTGCGCAGAATGCTTTTTTCTCCGGTTGCTGATCCCATGTCAGGTGCCATTGGAATCTCACGGGAATCCTGTCAAGGACTCCCGTGAGCGTCTTGTGATTTAATTCTGGTAGGATTGCAAAATAGCCTCACCATCTGCACCAGCTTCTTTTTTCCAGTCATTCAACATTTCGGCGCCGACTTTTTTAAGGCTATCCATCAGCGTTTGGCTGGGAGTCACAATGATAACGCCGTTTTCCTTGAGTATCGCCGTTTTTTCGGTTGTTTCCTGCACACTCATGTCCCAGCCACGTTTTTCCGCAGCAGCCGCAGCAGTTAGCACAGCTTGCTGGTCGGCCTGGTCCAGTTTGCGAAATGCGCGCTGATTGACGACCACAATGTTCTTCGGTAGCCAGGCCTGAATATCCGTATAGTGAGTGACAAAATCCCAGGCTTTTGAGTTTGCCCCGGTCGAAGGGGAGGTGATCATCGCATCGACCCGGCCGGTCGCAAAAGCCTGGGGAATATCGGGAACTTCAACCTGGGTAGGGGCAGCTCCAACCAGGTTGGCGAATTTTTCCAGCGTCGCATTATAGGCTCTGAATTTGATCCCTTTCAGATCTTCTACAGTGTTGATGGCTTTTTTGGTATAGAGCCCCTGAGGTGGCCAGGCCACCGAAAAAAGCGGCATAAGTCCCTGCTCGTTCAACAGCTTGGTAATAATCGGTTTTTGGGCAGCCCAGAGTTTTGCTGCCTCGTCATAATTTGTGGCCAGAAAGGGTTGGGAGTCAGCACCAAAGACGGCATTCTCATTGGAAAGCAGCGACAGAAAGATCTCGCCAATCGGCACCTGCCCACCGCGCACGGCATTTTTAATTTCAGGGTGTTTAAACAACGATCCCGCAGAATGAATGTTGATTTTAAGGTTGCCGTTGGTGGCTTTTTCTACTTCATCGGCAAACTGAGCAATGTTCTGGGTGTGAAATGTTTTGTCCGGATAAGGCGTGGGCATATCCCAGGTAACAGCGAAACTGATTGTCGCAAAACAGCAGATTCCAAACAGGCTGGCACAGGTGAGTAAAAACTTGCGTCCTGAAGATCCCATGATGCTTCTCCTTTTGTTCGAGTTTAGGTTCACTGCGGTGGACTTCCAGCGTTCTGAAACAGCATTATTGGGGCATTCCTGCTGCTACTGAAAAAGAAACATAAACAAAGTTGAATATTACTTGTTGTCATGAGATCCCTGACAAAAAACCGTTACCTTTCCCTACAAGGTAGCGGAAAAACGACAATCTTTCAAATAGCGTCTGGCCACTCATCAGGAAAAGCCGAAGAACCATGCAAACGATATTGACTTTTCCGCCTTGTGCTGACACATTTTATTATATTGATAAAATGTCGATAAAAAATCAACATTATAAAAATGTTTTAGTTTGGCGTCATTGATGAGCAAAGCATTCAGTTCGGATCGGGAGATAAGCAGATGAAACAATGGCAGATCTGGATAGATCGTGGCGGCACCTTTACCGATGTCGTCGCCAAACGCCCGGATGGACGTCTGGTCACCCACAAGTTGTTGTCTGAAAATCCGGAACACTACCGGGACGCCGCGGTGCAAGGTATTCGAGAACTGCTTGGCCTGCAGAAAGATGATGCCATCCCGATGGACGTCATTGAGCATGTCAAGATGGGCACGACGGTTGCGACCAACGCGCTGCTCGAGCGCCAGGGTGACCGCACCCTTTATGTCACGACCAGAGGATTCGGTGACGCCCTGCGGATTGGGTACCAGGCAAGGCCCCGGCTGTTTGACCTCCATATTGTTCTGCCCGAACTGCTTTATGAAGAGGTTCTTGAGGTTGACGAGAGGCTTGATGCCCAGGGCCAAGTGGTCACTCCGCTGAATGCACACGCCGCCAAAGAAGGCATGGCGCAGGCCTACCAGCGTGGGATTCGCTCGGTGGCGATTGCGTTTATGCATGGCTACTCCAATCCTCTTCACGAACAGCGGGTTGCTGAAATTGCCGCTGAAATCGGCTTCAGCCAGATATCGGTCAGCAGTCGGGTCAGTCCTCTGATGAAGCTGGTTTCGCGCGGCGACACCACAGTGGTCGATGCCTACTTGTCACCAATCTTACGTCGTTATGTTGATCAGGTTGCAGCGCAGCTTGGTGACGGCCCCAGGCTGATGTTTATGCAGTCCAACGGTGGCCTGACCGATGCAAAGCTGTTTCAGGGCAAAGATGCCATTCTTTCCGGCCCTGCGGGCGGGGTGGTTGGCATGGTTCGCACCGCTTCGATGAGCGGCTACGAAAAAATCATCGGTTTCGACATGGGGGGAACCTCAACCGATGTGGCCCATTACAATGGCGAGTTTGAACGCAGCTTCGACACAATTGTCGCCGGAGTGCGCATGCGTGCGCCGATGATGCACATCCATACCGTGGCCGCAGGAGGGGGCTCAATTCTGCATTTTGATGGGTCCAGATATCGGGTCGGCCCCGACTCTGCCGGAGCAAACCCCGGCCCGGCAAGCTACCTGAGAGGTGGCCCGCTGACCGTGACCGACTGCAATGTCATGCTCGGCAAAATCCAGCCTGCCCACTTCCCCAAAGTCTTTGGCCCGCAGGCGGACCAGCCGCTTGATGCTGAAGTGGTACGTAGAAAATTTGCCGCATTGGCGCAGGAAATTGCGGCGGCAACGGCCGCGCCTTTGCGGTCTGGCGAAGAGGTCGCCGAGGGATTCCTCAAGATCGCGGTGATCAATATGGCCAACGCCATCAAGAAGATTTCTGTGCAACGCGGCTACGATGTCACCGAATACACCTTGAACTGTTTTGGCGGAGCGGGCGGTCAACACGCCTGTCTGGTCGCCGACGCCCTGGGGATGAGCCGGGTCTTCCTGCATCCCTTCGCCGGGGTGCTCTCCGCTTATGGCATGGGGCTGGCCGATGTCCGCGCCATGCGTGAGGTGCAGGTGGAAAAGAAGTTTGATGCCTCGGCTCCGACCGTTATCTGCGAAGCCTCGAAATCCCTGAAGGATGACGTCAGAAATGAAGTGATCTCTCAGGGAGTTGCGCTGCAAAACATTGAAGTCAGAATCAAGGCGCACCTGCGCTATGAGTCGACCGATACTTCCTTGGAGATTGAAGCCGGCAGCTTTGCAGAGATGCGGCAAAGCTTTGAAAAAGCCCATCGTCAGCAGTTTGGTTTTGTGGTCAGCGAAAGGGCGCTGATTATTGAGGCGGTTTCGGTGGAGGGCATCGGAAGGACCGAATCCGTGGTTGATCCAGAAATGGGCGTCGAACACCAGGGGAAGGCCGCGGAAAAAGACGATACTGTCCATATCTATACGAATGGCACCACCGCAGCGGTACCCCTGTATAAAAGAGAGCGATTAAAGCCCGGGCAAAAACTCTTTGGACCTGCGATCATCACCGAAGATATCGGTACGGTCATTGTCGAGGACGGTTGGTGCGCCATCCTGAACGCACGCCAGCATCTCATCCTGTCCCGATTTAAACCCCGGCCCAATGCGCAGGCCATCGGCACCCGGGTTGATCCGGTGATGCTTGAGGTCTTCAACAACCTGTTTATGTCCATCGCCGAACAAATGGGCGCAACGCTGGCCAAAACCGCTTATTCGGTAAATATCAAGGAACGGCTGGATTTTTCCTGTGCCATCTTCGATGCCGAGGGGCAACTGGTCGCCAATGCTCCACATGTGCCGGTTCATCTCGGATCAATGGGAGAATCGGTAAAAACAGTCATCCGTGACAACCAGGGCAGCATGCAGCCCGGCAATACTTATATGCTCAATGCGCCCTATAACGGTGGCACGCATCTACCGGATGTCACGGTGATCACCCCGGTTTTCGACAATGCAGGTCAGTCGGTGCTTTTCTACGTCGGCGCCCGGGGACATCACGCCGATATCGGTGGCCGCACGCCCGGATCATCGCCGCCAGATTCGACCCATATCGACGACGAAGGGGTGCTGATCGACAATTTTCTACTGGTTGACCGGGGGACTTTGCGAGAGAAAGAAACCCGGGAGTTGCTCGCTTCCGGCAAGTATCCCTGTCGCAATATTGAACAGAACATGGCAGACCTGGCCGCCCAGATCGCCGCCAACGAAACCGGACAGCAGGAACTTTTGAAAATGATCGACCACTTCGGGCTGCAAGTCGTTCAGGCCTATATGGGGCATGTGCAGGATAACGCCGAAGAATCGGTACGCCGTGTGATCGACATACTCAAGGATGGTGAGTTCATTTATCCGATGGACGGCGGCAACAGCATCCAGGTAAAAATAACGGTCGACCACCAGCAGCGCGAGGCTCATCTTGATTTTACCGGAACATCAGCCCAGAACCGGGGGAATTACAATGCGCCGACGGCGGTGTGCAAGGCCGCGGTGCTTTATGTTTTCCGCACACTTGTGGGAGATGAAATCCCTCTCAACGAAGGGTGCTTCAAGCCGTTGAAGATTCATATCCCGCCGAGAACCATGATCAGCCCGGTATATCCGGCAGCCGTCATAGCGGGGAATACCGAAGTCTCACAGGCCATCACCGACTGCCTGTTTGGGGCACTTGGGGTTTTGGCCTCTTCCCAGGGTACGATGAATAATTTCGTTTACGGCAATGAGAAATATCAGAACTACGAAACAATCTGTGGCGGCACCGGCGCAGGTCCCGATCATCCCGGCACCAGCGGGGTGCATTCCCACATGACCAATACCAGAATGACCGACCCTGAAGTTGTCGAGTGGCGCTTCCCGGTGCGCGTGGAATCCTTTGCTCTACGCCCAGGTTCCGGGGGGAAGGGTAAATACAGTGGGGGTGATGGCGTCGTTCGCCGCCTGCGCTTTCTCGAACCAATGACTGCCACGATTCTTTCCTCGCATCGGCAAACCAGGCCCTATGGTCTTGAAGGTGGGATGTCAGGAGAATGCGGTGAGAACAGCATAGTCTACAAGGACGGCACGACTAAGCTGTTGAAGGGGAACGATGAAGTTGCGGTAGAATCCGGTGACGTTATTATTATCAAAACTCCGGGGGGAGGTGGCTTTGGAACGCCTGAATAATGCTTTCTCAACTCTGCCAACAGAAACGACTCATATTCTGTGTCAAAAAAACCACTCGACTTATCTCTGCCAATTGCAAAACCGTTGATGCCACCGCCTGGCACTGTGCATCGGTGCTACCAACGACAGTGCAAGTTCAGGTTTATGTCGTTTTAAAATCCATCTGATATTTCGGTATTATCGAATAATACCGATGCGTTAGATGATATGTCGAGCTGCATGACAGTTGATTCTTTGTGAACATGGCATCATGAATGCAAAACAAACACTCAATCAATCCAGTATCGAAGCCAACAAAAGGGGAATACTCCATGGTTAACCAAGTAAAATTTTTGGCGAGATGCTTGTTGGCATTGGCCTTCATGTGTTCCATGTTGTTTTTGATCGGTCACTCAGTCATCCAGTTTTTTCAGGGAATCAATGAAGGGAAGGAAATAGTCAGCATCCTGTTCAATTCAATCAACACCAGCTTCATCGCTCTGATCATCATCGGTCTCCAGATCAAGAGCTTCGAAACGGCCCGGACTGACAAGGCGCGACGCAAGAAAGTTCTGCTGACCTGCCAGTTGTCCCATGTTCTGAAATCAAAGGAAAAAAACATACGAATAAAAAAGTGATTTTTCAGGACAGATTGGTCGGGAAGTGCATGCAAATGAATTTATGAGAATGGACACTTTACCTTGAAAGGTCTTATAGCGTACATTGCTATCCTGCAATATAACCCCATGACCACGGTGTAGCATGTCATTGCAAACGGATTTTAAAGCTCCCAATAATGAATTTAAAACCAGGGTAAAAGAGAGCTTCGACAATCAACCATTAATGGATTTTCTTGGAGCCAAGCTAAAGATTATCGAGCCGGGCTTCTGTGAAATTCATTTGCCCTATCGTTTTGAGTTAACCCAACAACATGGGTTTTTTCATGCTGGAATGATTGGTACTATAGCGGACAACTGTGGTGGTTATGCGGCCTTCAGTTTGATGCCGGCGGATGCGTCAGTCTTAACGGTAGAGTATAAAATCAACTTGTTGTCTCCTGGCGATGGTGAGTTGATAATCGGACGCGGAAAAGTTAAAAAAGCCGGGAAGACCCTGACAGTTTGTGCAGTAGATGTCTTTGTTCTTAAAAACGGAATAGAAAAATTATGTGCGACGGCACAGATGACCGTCATGACCATGCATGGAAGGGCAGATAAGCAGAAAAGTTGAAAAGCAAAACATTCTCAGGATTGTGGGCAAACCGGGTTAGTGATAGACGGATGGAGTCCCCAAATGGTTTAGCACATGATTCCCGTATCCTGATTATCTCACTGAGAACCACTAAAATATTCGAGAATTAGAAGAATATCTTATTGTGAAACATCACCCCATGGTGGTGAACTTCCTTCATCTGGCCACAGTGATGCAGTCGCTGCAATGCTCTGATGGCCATCCGGTTCCTTAACACTCTCATGTTGCAGGACGAAACGGAACCGGACGACCGGTCACGGGGTTGCCACTATTTTACAATCAAATCGTTATTCACCTTTGTGACGCCATTAACGCTACGGGCAACTTCGCCTGCCCTGGTGACACTCTGCGCTGAATCGACAAAGCCGCTCAACTGAACTTCACCTTTGAACGTCTTGACCTCGATCTGCATCGTTTTCAGCGTAGGCTCTTCAAAGATCGCAGCTTTGACCTTGGTGGTGATGACCGAGTCATCTACAAATTCGCCGGTGGCTCGTTGTGTACGCGTGGACGAACACGCCAGGAATGATGCAATTACGACCAAGCAAACCATTAACTTTATTGTGCGTTGCAGTTTTAACATGATGTTGTCTCCTTTGTTGTTGTGTTGGAAGTTCACCGGGAAGTACCGTTGTGTCCAGTTTCCTCCCCGAGAATCAATTTACCGGAACGCCCGGTTATTCGCAGCACAGCAGCCACGATGAGCTGCTAGTGCCGTCACGCTCGAAATTTTTTATCTCCTCCGTTCCCGCCGTCGATTCAATGGTATTGAACCGGGTGACCGGTTCCTGGTGAGCAGTTTCATTGCATCGACCAGAAATCGTCTTGATGGCCCCGCCATGGGATGAATCGGTTGATGAGCCAGTGAAGAAAACCAACTAAGATTTGCAAGGTCAAGGGAATCTACACTTTGAGCGGATGCGTAGTTCTTTACACCGCACAAACAAATCCGCAGATTGACTCAGAGATTGCGGAAAAGGGCCGTTTCCGGACGAAAACTAATTAAAGTCGCCGCCCTTGAATAACATTAAGCAGCACAACGATAATGGCAACGACCAGCAGGATGTGAATGAACCCTCCCAACGTGTAACTGCTCACCAATCCGAGCGCCCACAGAATGATTAGTATTACGGCTATTGTCCACAACATGGGATTCTCCTTTCTGACTGTTAATCGCCACCGCCTACTATTGCGTCACCCTGACGCATCAGTGAGCTGGCAGTCTTGTTGGTTCAGCAGCCTGTCAAACTATCCATGAGTCGGCTGCAAGTACGGTTTTTTGCCCATATCTCAGCTCCTTTTTGGACCATAGCTACGGCTACGAACCTGCAAACGAGCTAATATCTGTCGTAATGCATCAGGCGAACACAGCCGTGAGCCGAGAGTACGCCGGGGCTTTGATACGCTGCGCGCATCAATCATCCAAAACCTCCTTGATCTTACCGATTTTGCCCTGAACCTTGCCGGCCAACTTTTCACCGGTGCCTTCGGCTTCCAGCTTTGGATTGTCGGTGAGTTTCCCGGCCACTTCCTTGACCTTGCCCTTCACCTCGTGCAGCTTTCCTTCCGCCTTGTCCCTGGTGCTTGATTTCATGACGTCCTCCGGTCGGTGATCATGGATAATTTCTTTTCCGCCAAGTGGTTGAAAAGAGCACTGCAGTGCTCGTGCTCCGCTGAATAAGTATATCGCAACTTACGGGCCAGAAAAGATCTGCGGATCATGATAGTGCAACGTTCTGATAACAATGAGTAAAGAGGAAAGTGAGCGGGCTGGGGGGAGGGAAAGCCGTCAGTGGCATCCGTCATACTAGACAAAACTACCGAATATGACGGGGCACGTTGCGATAAAGAGCGATTTATGGACCGTGTGCTACGGGTGCTCGAGGAGTTGTACGGCCTGAAAGGCATATCTCGGCAATCAGGGGCAGATGATCGGAGGCGCTGCGCGTCAATTCCGAACCGGGGACCTCGATGCCGGTCACTTCAAGCCCAGGGCTTGTAAAGATGTGGTCAATGCGCATCGTAGGGAAACGGCCGGAATAGGTGCCTTTAGGGCGGTGGCGTTGCGCTTCGATTTGCACGTCTTTGAGTCGCCCGGCGAGTCGGCGGCACACCGACGATAGAGGCAGAGCGTTGAAGTCGCCGCACAGAATGACAGGATCCCGGCACTGATCGTGTGCCAGCCAGTCGCTGCCGAGCAAAGCCGCAACCTGCGCCATGCGCTCACGTGGGTGCAGGCCCAGGTGGGTATTGATGACCTGAACCTCCTTGCCGTGCAGCTCGATGGCAACCCAGAGTGCCCCGCGCGGTTCCAGAAGCGGTTTGTTGGCGAGGCCCGGCAGCGGCCCGGCCCTGATCAGGCGTTGCGGCAGATGCGTCAGAATGGCATCACCATAGCGTTCTTCCTCGAGGTGCAGGGCGGGATGGAATTGAAACTCCATTTCCAGATAGTGGGCGATCAGATGCGCCTGGTCCATGCCAGCGGTGCGCGAACGGCCGACGTCCAATTCCTGCAGTGCCACCACGTCCGGTCTGGAGCGGGCGATCACGCGGGCGATGCGCTCGGCATCGAGCTTACCGTCCATGCCGATGCAGCTGTGCACGTTGTAGGTCATGACCCGAAGGGTGTCCGTCGGCGTAGCGACACGTTTGCGTGCTGCGACAGGTTTGCGTTCCGGTTTTTGCAGATGCTGCAAGGCCGCATTGCGCAGGTCAACGGGACGCAGATACGAATGTTGGCGTTCAGACAAAGGAGCGTCCACCGGCAGCAGAGCAAAACCGTTGGTCTCTTCAGGCGTCGCGCCGGCGTGACCGCCGTTCTCTTCGGCGAAGGTGATTGGTGTGATGCCTTCGCGCCATCCTAGCAGCACGAAGTCGCCGGCATCCGGATGCTCGCAGAGTCGCACCAGGTCCTCGCCAAGCGCATCGATGAATGGATGTTGCGCTCCGAATAACGCGGCAATGTCTTGCGGAAAGCGGTATTCGGCTTCTTCGGTCCGGGCGCACAGCCTGCCCGGGGCCTCAACATTGAGCACAAGCGGAACTTTATGCGTGCGCGTCAATTCGCAGGCGACAAAATCGCGTTCGTTGTTATTCAGTCTTCGCGGTGCGTAGACGTGGGCTACTGGCCCGAGAGATGTGACGGCGGGTTGCTGTTCGTCCGGCTCATCGTCATGTATACCAAGTACCGAAAACAGCCGCTGTATGTTATTGCCGCCGAGAAAACGAACCCGATGGGTCTGAACACTGCTCGCGCCTTTGGTGTTAATTTCCGGGGTGTTCGCGTTCAATTTCCCAAAAGTCACCCGCACCGCCTCTGCCAGGGTGTAGCCTTGAACCAGGTGGTAGGGGTGAACCCGGGCCTGCCCGTGATCGGAGTAGACCCAGACATCGTAATGTCGCCAGGCGGAATGGTTGGCGGCGCGCCACAAGCGGGCGACGGCGTCATCGATACCCTTCAGCGTCCAGTGGGCAAACAGCGAACGCGGACCGCGGCGGTGCGACTGTTCGTCGTAACCGAGAAAGTTGAGATGAATGATGGGTAAACCACGGCTGATGTCGATCTTGCCGCCAATTACGCAGAGTTCGCGCAGCAGGATGGAAATGCCGACCCGTGTCGGTATGAATTTCAGCTCCTTCACGAAATCATGGCCGCGGATCAGGCCGCGCAAAAAATCAATCAACGACAGGCCCAACTCCAGCAGTAACAGGACCGCGACGCGCAGAAAACTGTAGAGATTGCCGAGCAGAAAGGCCAGCATCACCAACGGATTGGCGGCGCGCAAAGTTGGCCCCCAACCCATCGATGCCGGACAGAAATGTGTCTCGGCGGCGCCGCCAGTGTAATTGTCGGAATAGGCGCTGCCATCCTTGAGCAGCGGATCAATGCCATGGCCTGTGTGCAGCGCCTGGACGCGCGCCGCTGCGTCCGGCTCGTACATGCGCACAATTTGCCGTGTTACATGGTCCCTGAAGGAGAACGCCGGTACCGCACCTTTGACGCCATAAAAGAGCTCAGCCTGGACCGCGGGCGTCGTCGACGGCAAGCCCGAATAGTGGGTATGAATCTGATAGTGTTCGCGTTTGATCAGTCGCCTCAAGAACGGCAGCTCACCGCGATCCAGGGCGCGTTCAAACTGTGGTTGCGAGAGCCCGTCGATCTGGATCATGATCAGTCCCGGCCGCGTCGGTGCTCCCTCCGACACCGGCAAGCGCAGCAGTCGCGCCAGCCAGACGCTGCGACTGAGGTTACGCCGCAGGCGCCGGAGCAAAGTCTCGATTCGACCGAACATCAGTCATCCTTTTCGGAAAACAGGCGGGAACTCAGGGCCACTTCACTCGCTACGGCCACACTTTTCAGGACATCCCACTCTGTCTTTATGAAATTCATGACCTCCTCCCAGCCCAATACGTCTCTGTCGGCGTCGGCGGTCGATCTGGATTTAATGGCTTCGTAGCAGGCCAGGGCCTTGTCGGCAGAACGGGGCATGGAAAAGGTTTCGGCGGTGGCGAGTGCGGCTTGTTTCAGGTCATGCATTTTCTCCGGAGGTCGTTCGAACACCCACTGCAGGGCAGCACTGAATGTCGTGGGTGTTGCTTCCAGCAGCAGGCGTCCGTTCTGCCTTTCTCTAACCACTTCGCGGGCACCGGGTGCATCGAGGGCGACGACCGGCAGGCCGGCCGCCATAGCTTCCGTCAGCACCATGCCCTGGGTCTCGCTCGTCGATGCGAAGGCGAACATATCCATCGCGTGCAGGGCGTCTGTCAACTGTTGTTGTTGCAGAATGCCGGCAATGTGCAACTGCGCTTCCATGCCGGAGTTGGAAAAAACATCCCTTATGGTGGCTTCGGACGGTCCTGTCCCGATCACCAGAAAATGCGCACGGCTGTTGCGGCTGATGAAATCAGCGACCGCCCGGGTCAGAAACTCCAGGTTCTTTTCCGGCGCCAGGCGGCCCAGATGGCCGACCACGAAAGCATCTGCCGGGATTCCCATCTCTCTGCGCATGGCGCCACCATCTCCCCGAGCGAAGTTTTCCAGGCGGACCCCGGTGGGCACTACGGCAATCGGTGTACTTACGCCGCGTTCCAGTAACAGATCGCGGATGCTTTCGCTTGGGGCGAAGACCTGGTCGGAGAGGTTCGCATAGCGTGTGGCGAGTTCAATCGCAAAACGTTTCAAGGCAGGAGAGTTACCGGGGACATAATGCGTATATTGCTCATACAGGGTGTGATGGGTGAAAACCAGCGGCAGTTCCCGGTGGCGCGCCAGGCGAAACGCTGTGGTTCCGAGCAGGAAGGGGTGCTGCGAATGCACGACGTCGGGGCGGAAGGCATCAATCGTCTCGCTGAGCTGCGGATGGATCGGCAGCGCGACAGAGAAATCGCTGGCGTTGAAATTCTGGATGGCGTTGATTCGCACGACGTCGACTTCGTCTTGTGGCATATTGGGAAACTCGGGGGCGACGATCAGTACCCGGTGTCCGCGCTTGCGGTATTCCGCGGTGAACGCTTCCACCGAACGCGCCACGCCGCCGACGTGCGGAGTGAAGGTGTTGGTCAGTATGAGGATGTTCATCCGTCACGATTCCTTTTCGACAAGGTCGATCGAGCCCACTTCGGAAGGCTGGGCAAAACTGTGCAGCCGCTCCAGCAGGGCGATGGCATCCAGAAAGCCCTTCTGGCGCCCTATTCGCCGTATGACGAACCGCCAGGATAGACATTTCATCCAGATCACGGCAGTTTTCCCTTGATGGCGCCGGTGTCTGTATAGTGCGACAGCGCCCGGCGTGCGAGACGGTTCAGGTAGATGACCGCGACCACGGTGGCAATGAAGCCGACGCCATAAAGGGCCCATTCCAGCGGAGTCCGGTCCAGGTTGCGTGCACCCAGGGTGGTGATGTCAGCGGCGATCGAGCCGAGATAGACGTTGTGGACCGAGTAGGGCGTGAAACCCAGCAGCGACCCGCCGACGAAACCGAGCAATGAAAACGGGGTCAGACCGAAGAAGTAGTTGGATATCTTGCTGGGAAAGAACGGGATCAGGCGCGTCAGCAGCACAATCTTCCAGCCATGCGGCGTCAGTTCCTCACTCACCACCTGCAGTTTGGCGTGGGCCATGACAAATGATCGGGCGCGCTGCCCGAACAGATGGCGCGCGATCAGGAATGCCAGAGCCGCCCCGAGGGTTGTGCCCAGCACGACAACAATGGAACCTTCGACGACGCCGAACACGAAACCGGCACCGGTGGTGAACAGCACTCCTGGAAGTACCAGCACCACCACCACCGCCATGATCAGGATAACCAGCATCGGCGCCCAGTCGCCTTGGGCATCGAACCACTTCAGCAGGCGCAACACCTGTTCATGGGCGTCGAAATAGATCAGTACGGCGAGTAGCGCAGCGACGAACAGAATGCTGGCTGCAACGCTCCATAGTGGTGACTGCATGCGGAGACTGAGACGCTTGAGCACGGTCTATTCCATCAAATGGATGCAAAAAGTTTCACCGACGCTGCTCCTTGCCGGATGATTCATCAACCCAGTATCCCTGGCGATAGTATTGTGCATGAACACTGGCTTCTAAAATCACGAGTCATCAGGGCCTCCTCCGTGAATTCCGGCGCCTGTTTGATGCTCTCAAGACATATGCCTGACGGGCTTAACCCTCGCCTTTTTCCTCCAGCCAGGTGTGCCGATCTTTCTCGGCTTCTCCCGTCATCTCCCTGGCCTGGATAACGATTTCCCGCACCTTTTTCGGGTGCATCCCGGCAATTCGCTCTAACCCTTTTGTTTGTGCAGCAGCCACCTTGGATATGGTGTCATAGCTGTTTTCAACCAGTCGCTGGGAAAGGACTTTCCCAACTCCTTTGAGTTGTTGCAGTTCTTTCATTTGTTTGTGCATAGCATTCTCCCCTGGCAACAGCTTGAATTACGCAGAAAGCACCACTGTGCTCATGCTCCGCTGTAAAGTATATCGCAACTAACGGGCCAGACAAGAACTGCGGATTATGCCAGGACAACGTTCTAATAACAAAGAGTAAAGTGGAATATGAGCGGGGCGAGGGGAGGGGAAACCGTCAGGCTTTTGCCTTTGTCGTTTTTCATAGTCGTTCCTTCACGCTCCAGGCTCAAGAAGTTTCTTGAGCCTGACGATTTCCGTGCGCAGTTCCGCCTCCAGGGTTTTGGCCGCGGTGATATCGGTAAAGGTGATCACCACCCCGCCGATGACGTCATCCATGGTTCGGTAGGGCATGATGCGCACCGTAAACCAGCGCCCGTCGGTGGCGGCGATCTGCTTTTCCGAAAAAGCCAGCTTCCGCAGAACCGCCTGTGCCTCCTCGGTCATTCCGGGGTAGAGCAGGTCGCTGGTGAGGTCGGAAAGCGGCCGCCCCACATCGCCCGGGAGCAGCTTGAAGAGTTTGTTCGCCCCGGTGGTGTAACGTCGGATACGAAGTTCCTTGTCGAGGAACACGGTGACGATTTCCGTGCTGTTGAGCAGGTTCCGCATATCGTTGTCGATGCGTGCCAGTTCCTCTATTTTGGACTGCTGCTCGGCGTTCACCGTCTGTAGCTCCTCGTTCAGGGACTGCATCTCTTCCCTGGAGGTGGTCAGCTCCTCGTTGGTGGACTGCAGCTCCTCATTGGTCGACTGCAGCTCCTCGTTGGTCGATTTGAGCTCTTCCTGCGAGGACTGCATTTCCTCGCGGGTCGTTGCCAGCTCTTCGCGGGCCTGATGGAGCGCCTGCTCCAGTTCGATCAGCCTTGCGTTGCCAGGTGAAGCGGTCCGGGACCGGCTCGGCGTTTTCTTTTCCGGGGGCGTCGGCACGTCGGAAAAGACGATCATCACCATTCCCCGCAGCGCCTCCGGTTCTTCGATCGCCTGGACGGTGACATCAACGGTCTGCCCGGCGTCACCCTCACCGACCTTGAGACTCTTGACAGTGATCTTCTCTTTCTGCCGTAGCGCCCTCTGGAAGGCGATCCCCAGCTCGACGCGGAGCCCCTCCCGGGCCATGGCAGAAATATTCCAGTTGGCCTTGCCGGCTGCCGGTTCCAGGTACTTGCCCGTCCGCCCACTGATATAGAGTATGTCCCCCCTACCGTTGACCAGCACGGCGGGCGGGGAAAAATGCTGCAGAAGCACCTGGTCGGCGAGCGACTGGAGATTGGCAGCAGGCTTTATCATCATCAATTCCTTGGATACTCCCGGTAGGACGGGGACAAAAGAGGCAGGAAATACGACCGGTTCTGCCGGCAGGATGGTATCGCGCCGCCGAAAGATTCTCGCCTTGAGATCCAGCGGCGCAAAGAGATCGGTATGGGCACTGACGTTCTCCGCGCTCCCCAGGAACAGGACACCGCCAGGGTTCAGGCTGTAATGAAAGAGCGGCAGGAGCTTTTTCTGCAGTTTTGGCGTCAGATAGATCAGAAGGTTGCGGCAGATGAGGATGTCCAGCTTGGTAAAGGGCGGATCCATGATGACGTTCTGCGTGGCGAAGGTCACCATCTCCCGGATATCCTTGCCGACCCGGTAACCGCTGCCTTCCTTGACAAAAAACCGTTGCAGCCGCTCGGCAGAGACATCGGCGGCGATGTTGGCCGGATAGACCCCCTGACGGGCCTTGTCAATGGCATCCTGATCGAGGTCGGTTGCGAATATCTGCAGCGTGAAACTGGCCTTGGGCATGAGCCGGGTCAGCACCTCCTTGAAGGCGATGGCCAGCGTATAAGCTTCCTCACCGGTCGAGCAGCCTGTCGACCAGGCTCGCAGGATCCGCCCGGTCGGGTGTCCTGCTAGGAGCGCAGGGATGGCCTCTTCCTGCAGATGCGTCCAGGCCTCCGGGTCGCGGAAAAAGTTGGTCACGCCGATTAATAGTTCCCTGAAGAGGAGTTCCACTTCCTGGGGATTCTCCTGCAGATAGCGGACGTAGGCAGCGATGCGGTCGATCTGGTGGATACCCATGCGTCGCTCGATCCGGCGATAGACAGTATTCTTCTTGTACATCGAGAAGTCGTGGCCGGTTTTGGAACGCAGCAGGATGACGACTTTCTCCAGGCCGCTCTGGTCCTTCTCCTCCAGCGGACGCTCGGTCCGATCGATGACGCGGGCGTGCTGCAGATAGCCGAGGATCTTGCCGGGCAACTCCTCCACCCGGGCGACCAGGTCGGCCAGCCCGGCACCGATGGCGCTGCGAGGCATGCTGTCGAACTTGGCCGTGGCCGGTTCCTGCACCAACGCCAGGCCCGCTTTTTCCTTGATGGCTCGCAGGCCCATGGTTCCATCCGATCCCATACCGGAGAGGATGACGCCGATGCTGCAATCCTGCCGGTCTTCGGCCAGGGAGCGGAGGAAGAAATCGATGGGAAGGCGCAGGCCGCGGGGCTCATTCGGTTCGAACAGGTGCAGCACGCCTTGCAGAATGGACATGTCTTTGTTGGGAGGAATCACATAGACGCAGTTCGGCTTAACCGGCATCCGGTCTTTGACCTGAAAAACCGCCATCCCGGTGGCGCGCTGAAGCAGTTCCGGCATCATCCCCTTATGCGTCGGGTCGAGGTGCTGGACAATGACAAAGGCCATGCCGCTGTCTTCCGGCACGTGCCGCAGAAACAGATCCAGCGCCTCCAGCCCGCCGGCGGAGGCGCCGATACCGACAATGGGAAAAAGGGGACTCTCTTGCACCGCCGGAGCGTCGACCGCAGCAGGCCTCGTTTGTTCTGTACCGTTGGTTGTCGGATTCAGTCGATTTTTCATAACGATGTTTATATCATGATTTCATTAAGTGCCTAAATTAGATTGTCGCAGGAGAAAAGAAATACGTTGGAATTTCAATTCTATGAGCATCCTCATAACGTTCCCCTTTCAACTTATGGTCGAGTGTCAATACCCTCACGGAAGCGTCGTCCCAATCCCTCGCTGGAGTATCAACTGGTTCTCGTGCTCTGTTGTCTTGAGTTCGAGATAGTCCTTCTTGTCCATTTCGAAGAGCTGTTGCCGGTAGCGATCCGTAAAATCGTACCACTCACCGATTCTCCTGCCGAAACGAGTTTCCTCAGGATAGGGCAACGTCTTCATGAAGGCCTGGATCGCGAAATAGTAGCGGACCGCGTTACGCTCGATGGCGCCGCGTGCACCGCCGATGTAGACAGGGTTGCCGCTGCTGTCCGTGCCAGTCACAGTGAAGCCGATCTTCCCCGAACCGAGTGTCGCGAAATAAACGGCTCCGGCGAGGCGAAGCGCCATACTGTCGCGGTAGGCATAACCGACATGGACAAAGGTTCTTTCCGCATCCAGAGGCATGGCCTCGAACCTTATTCTGTGGTTCCTCGTACCGAAAGGGCCTTCATCGGCATTGAGAACAATGTCCAGATACCTCTGCCGCTGAGCAACATTCCGGAATTGGTAAAAGACTTGACGGGTCTCTTTCGGACGCTGATAGACTTTGCGTCCGAGGTAAAAAGCCAACTGCCAGGCATCCGGCAGCTCCTTGTAGGTGCACGCCTTGACATTGGGGTGGAGGGATACGACATCGCACCAGTTTGCCGGAACCTTGAGTGCGTCGACGATGCTGCCGAAGGGGTAATCAAACACCCCATAGACATCCACCTGCACTTTGCCGTCTCGCTCAGATGAATCGAGAAAGAGAGGCAGGCCGAAGCTGTTGACCGCCAATCGGGCCCGGTTCCCCTGATAAATATCAAACAAAAGGTCTTCGCCCTGCCGAGACTCTTCGGCGGCGAAGGCGGTAACGGCCACAAAGGAAACCACAAAGGCAAACAGCAACAGGAATATCCGGGGATGGCTTCTGCTCTTATGGGTCTTATTCACTTGGTTAGTACCCTGTAATGATCCAACAGATGCAGAAAGGTTACAACCATTGGACGAATAAATTCAAAAACCACTCCCGGACTCTCGGGAACAGGGGTCTTTTTTTCCATTCTCGCCAATGAATCTGACTGGAATTTTCCAGATCGCCGACAAACATCTTCTCCATTTCATTGGCAAACTCGCGATTCAGGATAACCGCATTGACCTCGTCATTATTCAACAAGCTCAAAAAGTCCATGTTGGTTGAACCGACAGTTGACCAGACCTGGTCAATGACAGCGGTTTTCGCATGCAGCAGAGAAGTGGCGTGCTCGTAGATTTTTACTCCCGATTTCAAAAGCACGGAATAATGATGTCGCTGGGCATGCAGCGCCAACCAGGAATCGGAGATTCCTGGGAGAATGATCTTGACGTCGACACCGCGTTCAGCAGCATCGGTTAAGGCCTTTACAATCTGGTCGTCGGGGATGAAGTAGGAATTCGTCATGTGAATCGAATGTGCGGCGAAAGTGATCGCCGAAACGTACACGATAAACGGGATCCGGTTGGTCTCACCCGGGGTGCTGCCGACCACGCTCACCAGGGCACTGCCTGCCTCTTTCAGCTCTGGGAAGTAGTTTTGTCCGGAAAGTTCAGGCCCCTTTTGCTGCAGCCAGGTCGCAAAAAAGAGCTTCTGGAGTTCAGATACTGCCGGTCCTTCGATTTGAATATCAGTATCACGCCAGTGGATGGGTGCCTTTTCGGTTTTTTCCCGTCGAAAAGGACTGCTCGAATACACCTCGCTGATGTTGATGCCCCCCAGAATGGCGACATTGCCATCGGCTATCAATATCTTGCGGTGGTCCCGGTGTGTCAGCCCCCATGTACCCTTAAACTCCAGTGGATTCAACGGATTGAATTCGACCACCTGAATGCCGCCGTCGCGCAGGCGCTGGAAAAACGCAGCGGGAGTATTCATGCTGCCGAGGCTGTCATAGATGAGATTGACCTGGACTCCTTCCGCCTGTTTTTTCAGCAACAGATCGGCAAATTCGCGTCCCACTTCATCATCCTCAATGATGTAGCTTTCCAGGTTGACATGGTCCGTGGCGTTTTCCAATACCTTGAACATGGCGGTATAGGTCGCCTCCCCATCGGCGAGCAGAACGACATTATTCCCCTTCGTCAGCGGGCTGTCGGTGACCGATTCCACCACGGTCAGGTGGCGTTCCAGAATGTCCGTCGGGCCAACGGAATTCTTCAGTCGCTCCATGATCGCCTTGCTTTGTCGGGGAGATAACAAACCTTTTGCTGAAGTGATTTGAAGAGGCACCTGTGTTGTCGGTGCTTCATCCATTATTTCAGAGACGTTCGGCAAGGTCGCGCAGCCACAGCCGAGACTCAGAATGGAGACGGATAGCAACAATGATAATAAGGGTTTCAGCTTGGCCATAATTCATCATAGCAGAAAACATCTCCTGCGCTGAAGTCTCCAGGAAAGACTCAGTGACCGTGCCGTGAGCCGGGACACTTAAAAGGGACACTCATTTTTGAGTGTCCCTTTTAAGTGTCGCATGAGCTGTGGGGGCTTGTTGTGGGGTAAAAGTTATTTGTCACCCACGAAGTTAGCAGTCGCAGCCGGGGTGTTCCCGACTTTTCCCAGAGCCGTCATGGCGGTGGTCATCATGCCGGCCAGGTCGGCGACATTGCTCGGGATCACCAGGGTGTTCGACGCTTTGGCGAGATTGCCGAATTCTTTGACGTACTGTTCGGCAACCCGGAGATTGGCGGCAGCCTGGCCACCCTCTTGCCGCAGCTCCTGGGAGATGGCTCTCAAGCCTTCAGCGGTGGCATTGGCGATCGACAGGATCTCCTGGGCCTGGCCTTTGGCTTCGTTGATCTTGCGCTGCATCTCTCCTTCTGAACGGAGGATGGCGTCCTGCCGTTGCCCTTCCGCTTCGTTGATGGTGGACTGGCGTTTCCCCTCCGAGGTCGCGATCGCCGCCCGTTTTTCTCGTTCCGCCGTCATCTGGGCTTCCATCGCTTTTTTCACCGATTCCGGCGGGAGAATGTCCTTCACCTCGTAGCGTAAAACCTTGACCCCCCATGACTGGGCGGCTTCATCGATTGAGGCAACAACCTGGGTATTAATGGTCTCGCGTTCTTCGAAGGTCTTGTCCAGGTCGATCCGGCCGATACAGGAGCGCAGGGTGGTCTGGGCCAACTGCGAGGCGGCCAGCCGGTAATCGTTGATGCCATAAGCCGCTATCTTGCTGTCAACCACCTGAAGATAGAGCAGACCGTCGACTTCAACCGTGACGTTGTCCTTGGTGATGCAGGTCTGGCTGGGGATATCAAAGACTTCTTCCTTGAGCACGAAGCGATAAGCGATCCGATCCAGGAAAGGGATCAGGATGTGGAAGCCTGCACCCAGGGTGGTGCTGAATTTGCCCAGGCGTTCGACAACGAATTCGCTTTTCTGTGGCACGATGGTCGCGGTTTTCATCAGGATGAAAATGATGACCCCGGCGAGGAGTCCAACAGCAATCAGTGTTTGCATCAGTTTTTATCCTTCGTGGGTTTGAGTAACGGGTTTGACATAAAAGACCTGCCGGGACTGATCGGCATAGTCAACGATTTCTACAATAGCACCCGCCTCGATCAGTTGATCGGCGGTGGCATACCAGTCGGTGCCGCGATAGCGGATGCGGCCGCGCTCTGACGAGCCAATGGCCTGGGTCACCGAAGCCCGGGCGCCAAAAGGCGTGTCATCGAAATCATTCTTCGAACTGCCGGTGGAGACCCCGCGGAAGACCCGCGTCATCCAGCGTCGCAACAGAACCAGTGAGGCGAGGGAGGAGATCAGAAATATCACGATCTGCCAGGTGAGGTCAGGCTCCCAGAGCAGCAGCGTGGCGGTGGTTACCAGGCAGCCGATGGCGAAAAAAATCAGGATCAGGCCAGGCATGACCAACTCCAGCAGGGCGAGGCCGAGGCCAAGCAAAAACCAGAGCAGCCAGGGTGAGAACAGGGACTCGAAGCTCACAAGGGGCCTCCTTTCATCATTCTGTCGGTGAATAAACGCTGTCGCCGATGTACTTTAGACGCAAACAACCTGCAAGCAGTCTGTCGGTCTATACGGGCCGAAGCGAAAATTTGGATGTTTGAGAACAGATTTTAGCTCGTTTGCAGGTCTATAGCCGTAGCTATGGACCAAAAAGGATCTGAAATATGGGCCAAACAGCTGGATTTGCAGCCGGCTCATGGATAGTCCGACAGGCTGCTAGACTGACGACAACGCGACACATTACCACACCGCTGCCTCCCCTGGTTGAAAATCTGTCGGGATCGAGTTCGGTTTTTAGCGGATTTGGAATGACGCATTGAGAGGGATGGTGTTTTGGGAGCGCGTAAAAGGAGGTTTTGATGGCGTAGTTCGATGTGTATGAAAATGCTGAGCCGGAATCTAAAAATGTCATACGCTTTCTTCTTGACGTTCAACACGATTTACACAAATGTTTAGCTACATGAACTGTTGTCCCGCTTGTTATGATTCGTTCGGCAAAAGAAGACTCGAAAAAGCTCTGTCCAGAATATAAGAGGAATAAAATGGATAACCTCCCTCCAGTTATTTATGCAACCGAGATAAAGCCTGAATGGTT
Source organism: Desulfuromonadales bacterium (assembly GCA_014860225.1). GTDB lineage: Bacteria > Desulfobacterota > Desulfuromonadia > Desulfuromonadales > BM103 > M0040. Next base: position 5,095 of record JACZKE010000017.1, on the reverse strand, counting down.
GGATTACAACAACCATATGAATGTCGCTTATTATGTCTTGATCTACGATCTTGCTTTCGAGGCGTTGCTTCGAACTCTCGGCCTGGGAGGGGAACGAGCAAAGACATCTGGAATATCTACGATGGCTCTGGAAAGCCATATCACCTATAAACAAGAGGTCTCTCTGGGCCAAGATGTGGAGATCCGGATGCAACTGGTGGATCATGACCACAAACGCATGCATCTTTATTTTGAAATGTATGTGAAGGGAAGTAGCGGATACCTTGCTTCCACACTTGAGCAGATAAGCATGTGCGTAGACTTGAATGAACGTAAATCAGCGTCCTTCCCGGCCGAGGTAATGGCGAAAATTAAAATATTATCGGAGCAGCAATCACACTTGCAGCGTCCTGACAACATCGGCCGAATCATTGGTATCCGTAAGTAACAGACGAAAACGGGCGTGTCATTGAACGAGAAATTTAAGCCGCTCATTAACTGGTTCTCGTCCGGAGTTTCCGGACAACACAGACACAGTTTTCGATCTGGAAACGAGCAATTTTTCACAAGATCAAGGAAATCAAGGATTTGAGCGGAGGCGTAGTCCTTTACGCCGCACAATCAAATCCGCTGATTGACGCAGAGATTGCGGAAAAGGGCCGTTTCCGGACGAAAACATTTAACTTTGGAGGTTCTATGAGAAACAAAGGTTTTGTGAAAATCTTTATGTTGATAGTGATTGTTCTTTTGTTAGGCGTCGTGGGCTTTTTAACAAAAGAATATTTACCTTTCGGATTTACTGAGATTGCTCAGATAAATGAAAATCCAAACAAATTTGAAGGGCAACAGGTCAAGGTAAAAGGAGAAGTCGTTGATAGGCTGAAGATTCCTTTTATTGATTCCAAGAGCTATGTGCTTGATGATGGTACGGGAAGAGTCACAGTCGTAACAAATACCGCACTGCCGGAGATAGGTGTTAACGTTGCGATCATTGCGATTGGAAGCAATACCGCCATCATCGGTGGCGAATCAATTGGTTTCCGCTTGCAAGAGATTAAGGTACTGCCGGAGACAGCGCTATTCTTTGGTAAATGACGTTTCTAACCTGCCACCGGAGTATTGTGCATAACCAGAAAACCTTAATTGGACGGCCTCCTCCGCCAAGGCTGCGGCGGACAGGTTGGTCAAAATCTGTGAAAATCTGCACAGTCAAAAGCTATTCACCACAGACACTGAGAACACTGAGAGAAACAAATCCTTGATCGTTTTTGTAAAACCAAGAGCCTGATGGTTGAATTCATGTGCAGGCCTTGCTGCTGCGCATGCCGCCATGGGCCAAGCCTTCGAGAATCAGAAGAATGATTTATTGTAGAACATCAATCCATAAACGAAAAAGTCCATTGCACTTCGTTATCTTTCAGGCTACGATTGTAGCTATTCTGAGAACGAAATGAGGTTGATCTATGACCGCTCCCCGCCCCGTCGAACTGCTGTTCAGCGCTTATCGCCGCAAGGTTCTGGCGCTGCTGCTGTTGCGTCCGCAACAACGTTATCACGTGCGCGAGATTGCCCGCCTGACCGGGATTGTGCCCGGTTCGCTGCACCGCGAGCTGAAGCAGCTGGCGAAAGCCGGTTTGCTGGTGCGTGAGGAGTCCGGCAATCAGGTGCTATATCGCGCAAACCGGGCTTGCCCGATTTACGAGGAACTGGCCGGTATCTTTCGTAAAACCATCGGCCTGGCCGATATCCTTCGCGAGGCGCTGCAGCCACTGGGCGATGCGCTGGAGTTGGCCTTCGTGTTCGGTTCGGTGGCACGGGGCGAGGAGCATACCGACAGTGACATCGACCTGCTAGTGCTGGGTCCGGTGGGTTTCGTTGCTGTGGTGAGTGCCCTGGCCGACACGCACCACCGACTGGGGCGAGAGGTGAACCCGGTGGTGATGACCCGCGCCGAGTTCATGCAGAAGTTTCATGCGGAAGACCGCTTTGTGCGCCGGATTGCCGGCGAGGCGAAAATCTTTGTTGTAGGGGGGGAAGATGACTTTGGAAAACTTGTTGAAGATCGGGCAGCTCAAGGCACATAGCACCGATCGGTTGGAAGTCGGGCGATTGCTTGAGGCAGCACGTCGTAATCTAACAGATGCGGAAGTAGAGGCCATCAGCTTGGAGACACGTTTCGATGCGGCCTACAAGGTGATTATGCAGGTCGCCCTGGTGGCCTTGTTGGCTAACGGCTATCGCGCCGACAGCCGGGGACATCACCAGCTCATGATTCAGTCGCTGCCTTTAACGGTCGGGATGAGCAAGGACCGTATGCTGGTGTTGGACGCCATGCGCCGCAAGCGGAATGCAGCCGACTATCTGGGGAATGATGTCGACCGTGTTTCGGTTGAGGTCTGTATTGCGCAAGCGCGAGTGTTGCTAGGGGATGTCGAGCGGTGGCTGGGAGAGAATCGGCCGGAGTTGGGTTGATAGATTGTTCAATGTGCCAGTCGCCTCATCACAGCCCTTAATCCGGGGAAGGCTGGTCGAGAGGCCGCTTGCGGATTTTTGACCGCGTGGTTGTAAATTGAATTGGTTCAATCCGAAAGCTCCCGCCAAACTGGACCGCTACGACGCAACAGCCGCCCCTGGCGAACCTCCCGGGGGCAAACAACAGGCCCCCGGCCTCCGCTGAATACGGCTCCGCCCATGTCATCAGCAGCATTGTTGGCCAAAGCCAATCAGCGACGCGCAAGACATGCCCACCGCGAGGTGACAGGCATTTTTTGTTTACTTTTTGTTGCCGCCTGGACAAAAAGTAAGGCGTCTGACAGTACGCGAACTGTCGGTGTTGACTTTGGTCTACTCGTGCAAACACGTATAAACCTGCAGAAAGTACGAAACGAACCAGCACAGCTCTCAAGCCAGGTACAGGCCTTGTTGCTGCTCATGCCGCCAGGGGCAAAGCCTTCGAGAATCAGAAGAATGATTTATTGAACAACATCAATCCATAGTGTAGGGTAACACTGCTCAACCGTAGCAACTTGAATGCTGGTATATTTTGTGTCGAATCAATGGGAGGGGTATCACGTTTTATGCGTGATGCCCTTGTTTTGTCTGGGGGGACAAAATGAATAAAGCCGGTTTATGGCCCAGAGAGAAGCCGCGTCCTACCGATTCAAGCGCGGAGATCCGGCTCTACGAGGCGTTCACCGGCGAGCTGCCGGTACGCGATGGTCGCTGGTATCAGAACAACAACTCCCTCGATCACAGCCCGCGCGAGCAGGTCCATTTCTTTGTCAAAAAACCGGCCAGCCGGCTCCCCTCTGTCAATATCTTTACCGTAAGGTGTTCGCACAACATACCTGATTCCGCGACGGGCAGGGGATGTTGAGAGTCCGCGCGGCGGGGTGCGGGGGTGTGTGCCGGGGAAGATGGGCTATTGACGAAGGCTGCCGCGTTCCGGTTTGCCGATTCACTTAAGGATGTCTCGATGAGTCAACTGTTCACTTCTTTGCAAATGCGCTCACTGACGCTGCGCAACCGTATTTTCGTCTCGCCGATGTGCCAGTACTCCTGCCACGATGGCCTGGTCAACAATTGGCACATGGTCCACCTCGGCAGCCGTGCCGTTGGCGGCGCTGCGATGGTGATCGCCGAAGCAACCGCGGTGGAACCGCAAGGGCGCATCAGCCCGCTTGACTGCGGTCTCTGGAACGATGCCCAGGCAGAAGCGTTTGCGCCAATCGTCGCTTTTATTGCTGAACAGGGCGCTGTGCCTGCTGTCCAATTGGGGCATGCCGGCCGCAAAGCTTCGGTGCTTCCCCCTTGGCAGGGTGGCGCCGCCGTAGCTGAAGAGGTTGGAGGCTGGCAGCCGGTCGCACCCAGCCCGATCGCCTTCAGGACGGGTTCGCCACCGCCGCGCGCGCTGGACCCCGCCGACCTGGAACGCATTGCTGCGCAATTTGAAGCCGCGGCACGGCGTGCCCTGAAAGCCGGATTTAAGGTGGTCGAGGTACACATGGCGCACGGCTACCTGCTGCACCAGTTCCTGTCGCCGCTCAGCAACCGGCGCAGCGATTATTACGGCGGCAGCCTGGAAAACCGTATGCGCTTTCCCCTCGAAATCGTGCGACGCGTCCGCAATGTCTGGCCTGAGGAGCTGCCGGTTATGGTGCGTCTCTCAGTGACCGACTGGGTCGACGGCGGCTGGGATCTCGCGCAATCCCTGGAGTTGTGCCGGCATCTCAAAGCCCTTGGCGTGGATTTGATCGATTGCTCCACGGGCGGCCTGACACTCGATGCCGTCATTCCCGCTGCGCCCGGCTTCCAGACCCCGTTTGCTGCCGCGATCCGCAAAGACGTTGGCATCGCCACCGGCGCCGTCGGCTTGATCACCGCCGCAGTCCAGGCCGAACAGATCATTGCCACCGGCGGTGCCGACGTCGTACTGCTGGCCCGCGAGCTGCTGCGCGACCCTTACTGGCCGATGCATGCTGCCGGTGAGCTCAAGGTTGATTACCCCTGGCCGGTGCAGTATGAGCGGGCCAAGGTTTGAAAGGATGAACCCTATGCGTTTCCTGATCATTCTCATGTTTGCCATAACGCTGACAGTCAGTGTTGCCGGCGCCGCGCCGGTTCCAACCTCTGAGGCCGAGCAGATTCGAGAAACGGGACAGCTGGTTCGGTTCAGTCTCACCGAGCGGGTCATGACCAACGTGCAGTGGAATCGGGGGACATAATACCTATTCTGTGGAATCGGGGGAATCGGGGGACATAATACCTATTCTAATGTCAGTCAAGTTGCTATCAGGGGGCAGTTTCTATAAACTGGCCCCTGATATTTTATGAATTGTTATATCTGGAGGGAATGTTATGCCACGTCTTTCACGTCTGGTTGTGCCAGGCTATCCCCATCACATTACCCAGCGCGGCGTCCGGTCGATGGAAATCTTTGCGGACGATCGGAATCGTCTCAGTTATTTGCAGTTTCTGGCAGAGGAGTCGGCTCGGTTTGGCGTCACATTTATGGGTTGGTGCCTTATGACGAACCATGTCCATCTGATTGCAGTTCCCGAGCGTGAAGAATCACTGGCACGCGCCATTGGCGAAGCTCATCGCCGTTATACACGAA
>JACZKE010000016.1 GCA_014860225.1 Desulfuromonadales bacterium | reverse complement strand
GGACTATCCATGAGCCGGCTGCAAATCCGGCTGTTTGGCCCATATTTCAGCTCCTTTTTGGTCCATAGCTACGGCTATGAACCTGCAAAAGAGCTAAAATCTGTTCTCAAACATCCAAATTTTCGCTTCGGCCCGTATAGTCCGACAGACTGCTTAGTGCATTTTTGTGAATTGTGTCGACCTGCCCCGATTCTCCAGTGCATCGGGTGATAATGATCCGACGGAATTGAAACACCTCCCTTCTGCAGCAACAATAAAATAAACAGGTATAAGCCTCAGACAGCAAAACGGCCGGGCTGTCAAAGAGGTTCCTTGACAGCCCAGCCGTCTTTAATGATGCTTAAGACCCGTGGCTTTCCGCCCCCTCCTCACAAATATCTGACTTTGAAAACAATACATTAAATAAAATACTTGCGAAAAAGTTAATGGAGACAACACACTGTGTCAAGCGCAATAGTGAAAACGTTAACTTTGCACAAACTCAACCGCTGCTTCAGTCAGTACCTCCAATTCTTCCCTGCTCCCTGCCTCGGTATAAACCCTCACTACAGGCTCAGTCCCCGATTTCCGGAAGAGTGCCCAGGAACCATCCTCAAGGATTATTTTGACACCATCGGTTGTGAGCATCTCCCTGATTGGTTTCCCGGCCAGACGATCAGGCGGCGAGGCCAGTTTGTCGTCGATTTTTGCTGCCAGTTCCATGGAAAGTCGAAGGTTCTTGCGCGAGGTATGAAACTCGCCGACGCGACTATAAAGATCTGTCAGCAACTGAGCGAGGGTCTTGCCTTCGACAGCCACCATTTCAGCGACAAGCAGACAGGCGAGCACACCATCTTTGTCCGGCACATGGCCACGCAGGCTTAAGCCGGCGCTCTCTTCGCCACCGATGACAATCTCGTTATCACGGATAAATTCACCGATGTATTTGAAACCGACCGGTGTCTCGCGCACGGCATATCCATGATGGGCGGCTACGGCATCAATGAGATGTGAGGTGGCAACCGACCGGGCTGCATCACCCGACTCGCCTTTTCTCCGTAGCAGGTAATCATAGAGCAGCGCAAGAATGTAGTTCGGTTCAATAAAAGCACCGTCGGCGTCGATAATGCCATAACGGTCGGCATCGCCATCGGTAGCCAGGCCGATCGCAATCCGCTTGTCGCCCCTGACCCTGATGATAAGGTCGTTAAGATGCGATGGAGATGGATCGGGTGGCAACCCGCCGAAGTACGGGTCACGAGCGCCATTGATCGTCTGCACCAGCAGACCGGATTCTACCAGCAGGCTGTCTATGTAATCGCGGCCGGCACCATACATCGGGTCAAACACAACCGTCATCCCTGATCTGCCAATCGCCTCGAGATCTATTTTGGTACGCAAGCTGTCAAGGTAATCGGGCATAGGATCGATTTCCCTGACCAGACCAGCCCTGACCGCCTGATCAAGCGGCATATCGCGATAACACACTTCACCGAGCATGGCGTTGGCCAGGCGCTCGATCTCGGCAGTCACTTCAGGCAGTGCTGGTCCACCCCAGGCTGTCGAAAATTTGATGCCGTTATACTCGAAGGAATTGTGGCTGGCGGTAAAATTGATGGCGCCTGCCGTGCTGCGGTGCATAATTTCATAGGCGATGACCGGGGTCGGCGTGTCACGTTTACAGATAAAAACCGGAACTCCCGATCCGGCAAGCACCCTCGCCGCTTCCCTGGCGAAATACTCACCCATAAAACGGCTATCGTGACCGACCACCAGTCCCTGCTCGTCAGATTTTTCTGCGCGCAGGAAATCCGCAATGGCCTGGGTTACAATGCGGACATTGTCCAGGGTAAAGTCTTCAGCGAGGATTCCGCGCCACCCGGAAGTGCCAAACTTGATTTGACGCATAAAGCTCTCCTGATCATGATGATTTCAGTTTTGAAATGTTATAAAGGGTTACAGACACAACAACTCATTTTCGTCCTGAAACGTCGGATGGATGCTAAATATAACAGGCTTACAACCAAAAGAACGGCTAGCCACGAAGTCACCAAGACACGAAAAAAAACACGTGTATGTTCCTGAAACATCAGCCTTTCGAGATCGAGTCGAACGATCTTTACCCTATTAAAGCAATACTTGGTGGCTTGGTGGCAAGCACGACTTTCCATGGACTGCAGAGCTATAATATAAAGCCTGTCTTTCACTGGTACCCTTTGCGTCTTCGCGTTAAACCAACCAGAACTTTATCATAGAAAAGCGTAAATAGCAGCCTATCGGACTATACGGGCCGAAGCGAAAATTTGGATGTTTGAGAACAGATTTTAGCTCGTTTGCAGGTTCATAGCCGTAGCTATGGATCAAAAAGGAGCTGAAATATGGGCCAAACAGCCGGATTTGCAGCCGGCTCATGGATAGTCCAATAGGCTGCTAGACGATTAAGGAAGGCGTTTTTCAGGAGTTTTCCAGATCAGACTCGTCGGTCATGATCGGCGCCGGGTAGTTTTTTATACCGGCCACATAAGGGCAATCTGCCGGGAGAAAGCCACTTTTGAGATGCTTTTGTGTCAAACGAATGCAACCGGGACGCTGACTGTCACGCTCCGCATAGACGCGGCAAAGGCTGGTTTCAAGATCAAGAAATTCACAGGGGATGTCCGTGTAATAAATACGCCCCTCGAAATCTATTTTTTCGTAGCAACATCGACCGCACTTGCAGCAGACGGCCTCCCAGTCCCTTTGACTTGTTGTGGTGTTTTTTTTCATAAAGGCAAATTACCCAATCAGATGAATCCGGTCAATGGTCACAGGAATCTGGTTTTTTCGGTTGACACAGGACAGCAAAAGGGGGTAGAAATTCTCTTTCGGAAAATAGAACACGCGACGAATAAAGGAGTACCCCTATGCAGTGTCAAACAGTTCTTCCCGGTACGGAATGTACTTTCTGGAGCAAAACCGGTTGCGTTTTTGAGGGCAACAGCTGCCAGAACGTTATCGAGATGTGTGAAGGTTGTGACAATATCGTTGAAGGCACCATCGGCCCTGTCTGCATCAAGGCACCCGCGCCTCTCAAAAAATGGTCAGCCGGTCTGTGCAACTTCGCGACTCACCGTAAAGTCGAAGTCAAGATCTCTGACGTCAAGGTCAACCCGATCAAAGCTTCGAAGCGTGGTGGTCGTTAACGACCCAACGCATCTTGTTAGCACTTTTCAGGCCGACAACCTTCTGGTTGCCGGCCTGTTTTTTTACGGACCTATAACCCAAACAAAGGTCAGTCCAATAATTAACGCAGAGGCGCGGAGACGCTGAGAAGAGTGTCCAAGGTGTCTGTCATTTTTCCCTCAAAATGTTTTTTTACTCTGCGACCTCTGCGTCTCCGCGTTAAACCTTCTTTTGGGTGATAGAACCGTTTTTTTTTAATCAGCCACCAGCCTCCAGCTCTACAACTCCGTCAAACCATCCTCATCAACCAGCAGCGGCAGATTTGCCATAAAAGCCCCGTTTTCCTCCTCCGGAGCCAGTTCACTGAATTCACGCAGGGTTGGCAGCGCTGAAAGATCAGACAAGCCGAACAGTTCCAGAAACTCGCGGGTCGTCCCGTAAATCATAGGTTTGCCGGGGATATCTTTTTTGCCGAGGATTCTCACCAATCGCTTCTCAAGCAGGGTTTTGAGGACACTCCCGGAATCAACACCGCGCAGATATTCGACTTCAGATCTGGTCACCGGTTGCCGGTAAGCGATGATGGCAAGACTCTCCATGGCCGGACGGGAAAATTTGAATGGTCGGCTATGACCGAGTCTCCTTAAGTAATCGGCATACTCAGGACGGGTTCTCAGTTGATACCCTCCGGACACTTGCTGCAGGAAGAACCCGCGGGGGCGTTCAGCGTAATCGACTTCTAACGCTTCGATCGCAGACATGATCTCTGCCTGATCCGTATCCAGGGCCTCAGCAATGCGTTCGGCCTTGATCGGACCATCGGCGGCAAAGATCAGGGCTTCGACCAGCGGTGTAAGTTCAAGTATATCCAAGGGTATCCTCTATGATATCCAGATCACCGGTTTCGTCGAGCACGACCGCAGGAAAGAGCCAGATGGTGCCGTGGCTGGTATTCTGCATAAAGCGAACCATGCGCAACTTCACCAACTCCAATAGTGCCAGGAAGGTGACAATCAATTCATTGCGTTTTATGCCACCACTGAAAAGGTCAACAAATGCAATGCTCTCTTGTCCCTGCAGACTGGAGAGGATCACATTAATACGATCTTTGACAGAAAGCTGCTCCATATTGACTTCGTGAACAAGCTGCTCCGGGCTTTCCTTAAGTACGTCCCTGAGAGCTGCCAGCAGATCATAAAGGCCAACGGCTACAAAGCCCGCCTCGGTATCTTCCAGAACCTCCGGCTGCGGGGCAGCCCGGGCGAAAAGATCTCGTCCCAAGCGGGGCTGGCGTTCGAGTGTTTGTGAAACTTCCTTGTATTTCTGATATTCGAGCAGGCGCCGTACCAGTTCTGCTCTCGGATCCTCTTCTTCCTCTTCCGGCTCTTCCTCAACCATTTTTGGCAGCAGCAGCTTCGATTTGATATGCAGCAAGGTTGCGGCCATCAGCAGGAACTCACCTGCCAGATCAAGGTTGAGGATTTTCATAGCATCCAGAATGGTCAGGTACTGATCGGTAATCGCTGCCATGGGGATATCATAAATATCCATCTCATTCTTTTTGATGAGATGAAGCAGAAGATCGAGAGGTCCCTCGAAGTTCTCCAGTTGAATGGCGTAATTTTCCATACCGGCGTTCATTGGTAGAAAAGCAAGCGCATGGTCTGCTCAACCACGTCAATATGAGGTCCTGCCATCATGGCCACCACATGATGAACAGCAGGTCCAAAGGTTGTCTTCCAGATCGACGTACCGAAGATGAGAAACACGATTAACAACATGCCGAAGGGCTCAATTCGACGCAGCAGCTGTGATTGCTGTTCCGGCAACAGGCCCATGAGAACATGGCCTCCATCGAGTGGTGGAATCGGCAACAGGTTGAAGAGACAGAGGATGACATTAATATAGAGTCCGAATGCCGCCATCAAACCAACCGGATTAATCAAGGGCAGGATCTGACTGCCTTCCGGAAGCATTGCAGCGATATACACAATAACTCGCAGCAGCAACGCCGAAAAAAGAGCCAACATAAGATTTGCTGATGGCCCGGCCAGAGAAACCCAGATCATATCTTTTTTTGCACGACGCAGGTTGTTCGGATTGACCGGCACCGGACGCGCCCAGCCAAATCCGAAGACCAGCAGAGCAATTGTACCGATCGGGTCGAGGTGTTTGACGGGATTCAACGTCAACCGGCCGAGCAACCTTGCGGTCGGATCGCCGAGGCGCTCAGCAATAAAGCCATGGGCAACTTCATGCATGGTCACCGCCAACAATGCCGGGACCAGCATAATTGAAATTTTAAGCAGGATATGTTCCATAAAGAAGAGCTCTGCAATCAATAATAAAAGATGGGTATCTTTAGCAGATGCGTTTGCGCAAGTCAATGACCCTGCGTTAACGACAACATCGTAAGTATCTGATTTTAAAAACATTAAAACTACAAATTTGGTGACAATTCAGTGCTGTCAGTGTCTGGTGAAAAGTCTGTCATTCCCGAAAGATTTTATCGCAGATCCAGCGTTTCCAGTCAGCTAGTTCCCATCCGGAAACGAGCAAATTTTTGACTCTTACATGAACCTCACCTTACTGTGGTTTATGTATTTATGATATTTGCGTTGTACCAGGGCTCTCTCCTCCTCCGCCGTGACCACACGTTCATCGAGGCGCGCGTACAGCAGGTCATCGAGAATGGTCCGGAAGATCGGGCCGGGTGCAATGTCAAGCTTTTCGAGGTCATGACCGGTAAGTATCGGGTGTACGTCACGCAGATGCGTTATATAGCGTGAAATCCATTGACGAACATGTTCTTTGCTGGTCTTGGCCATCATAAAAAGCAGGGTCTCTGTTGCTAACGGCTGAAACCAGCGATACAGGCTGCTGGCTTTGGGTGAACGCATACCTTGATTGCGCCTTTCCAGTCGTTTCAATATTCCCAGAGCGATACTGCGCTGCTGGTTCAATATGTCGTGATAACGCGGCATGATCTGCAGACGGTTGCACAGGTCCTTCATTCCGGCGCGATCCAGCACGGCGGTAAAAACCAGGAAATAGCAAAGCCAGCGTTCACACGGGCGCCCGGTATAAAGCAGGTCATACCAGTCGGTGGCACGCCTTGCTTCATCAAAGGACTTTGAATAATCAACCTTGCTGGTCAGTGACGGGTGAAGATATCTGAGTACATCCAGATGCGCCAATCGCAAGATCCCAGGCAACGGCTGGTGTTCGTTCATAATCAATAAGAGTTCATTGAAGATCCGCTTGCCACTCACTTTTTCCAGCAAACCCAGACGAACAGCACTGAGCAGGAGCTGTTCAGTCTGTTTGCCGATCTGAAAGCCCAAACGCTGTTCGAAACGTACAGCTCGAAAAACCCTGGTCGGATCCTCCACAAAGCTCAAGTTGTGCAGCACACGGATTGCCTTATCATCAATATCCCGCTGACCGCCGTAATAGTCGAGTATTTCACCGAACACATTACGATTCAGACTGATCGCCAAAGTGTTGATGGTAAAATCACGACGGCTGAGGTCCATCTTCACTGACGCATGTTCGACATCAGGCAAGGCTCCGGGCTCCAGATAATACTCCATTCGCGCTGAAGCAATGTCCAGCTTGAAGCCGTCGGGATAGATGAGCACTGCCGTACCAAACTTGCGATGGCAGCGAACCCGGCAATCATTTCTGCGGGCGAATGTCTCGGCAAAGGCAACACCATCACCTTCGACCACGACATCCATATCCAGGTTTTCCTTATTTAACAGCAGATCGCGCACAAAGCCGCCGACCACAAAGATGCCGACATCCAGTTCATCACCGATCCTGCCAAGTTGCGTTAAAAGCTCCTGAATGCGTTTCGGCAGGCGGTTGCGAATCAGCCTTTGGATCTGCCCTGCCTTGTAACTTTTTCCACCACGACTGACCAGGCTGCGTTCACCGGAAAGCGGCGGCGTACCGTCACTGCTGGCCAGGTATCGCAACAGGTCGGTGCGGGTGACCGCGCCCGCCAGTGTGCCATTTTCAACAACCGGGACGAAACGCTGGTTGCTATCGACAATCAGCGACTTCAATGTGGCAACGTTGGTCTGAGGACTGACCTGGTGGAAATCGCTGGTCATAATCTCACTGACCGGTTGCTCCCGTAAACCGTGATAAACCGCCTTGTCGACAAGCTGACGCGAGAGGATCCCGACCACTTCATTCTTCCTGACAACCGGGACAGCATTAATGTTGTAACGGGACAGCGTCTGGTGAGCATCGGCAACAGAATCATCAACGGCCACAGTCTTGACCGGGGTCGACATAAGATGACGCACCTGCCATTGCGGCCGGACATGCTGTTGCAGGACATTCGGCAATCGTTCAAGCACCTGCAGCAAAGTCAGGTCGCGAACCGCGCAAGATGCTGCTGAGGCATGACCGCCGCCGCCGAACTCCATCAGGATATTGCCGACATGGATCTCTTTCAACCGCGATCGGGCGACGATAAAAATGCGGCGTTCCATGCGCACGATCACGAAGAGGGCATCAAGATTCTCCATGTCTTTGAGTTTGTGCGCGAGCGTTGCGATATCGTTGACGAAATGATCAATGGTGGCGTGAGCAAGAGCGACGTTGATACCGCGAACGTTCAGGATAGTCTTGCTGGCGATCAGGTCATTAAGCAGACGGACCTGGTCAGGGGTCAACTCCTGCACAATCAGGTCGGCAACTACATTGAGGTTGGCACCGTTAGACAGCAGATATGCGGCAGCCTGGTAGTCTTTAACCGTTGTTGTATGGAAGGTCAAGCTGCCGGTATCTTCGTAGAGGCCGAGCATCATCATGGTCGCTTCGTCCGCAGTCAGTTGTATCTGCTTCTCCATGAGGAGATGGCTGATGACGGTGACCGTCGATCCGACCGCTTCAATGTGTTCGACCGAGCCTTTCAGGCTACCTGCTTTGCTGGCATGATGATCGTAGATATGGATATCAACCCCTTTGCGTTTGGCGACTGAGGCAAAAGGACCAATACGTGAAGACTGACGAACATCTACAAGGATCAGGCGGGTGACACTCTTCAAATCGATATCGCGAACACGCTTGAAGCCAAAGGAGTATTGCACGCTTTTCAGGAAGAACTCACGCAGACTGCGCTCCTGGCTACCGGGAAAAACCATAGCAGCTTCAGGATAAAGGCGCTTGGCGGCAATCATTGACCCGAGGCAATCGAAATCGGCATTGATGTGGGTCGTGATGACGTCCATGGAAGGTCCTGTGATGAAAGGATCGTGATGAAGAACCCGTAACACGTGATCAGGTCAGGCACTGTACACCAAACGCAGATGTGACAATATACCATCGGGAGCGTTATTAATCAGCAGAAGATGATCTCCTCACCCCTCACCCATCACCCCTCACGTTTTTTAAAACAGTTTTTAAAACTTGAGACTGCCGATCAACTGATGAATATCATCGATTCCTTCTTCGATGCAGAAAGCTTCGATCCCCTCAATGATCGTCATCATTGCTGCCGGGTCAACGAAGTTGGCAGTACCGACCTGCACTGCCGTGGCACCGACGATCAGGAATTCGAGAGCGTCCATAGGCCGCATGATACCACCAATGCCGATGACCGGGACTGAAACGGTTTGAACGACCTGGTGGACCATGCGCACAGCGATCGGTCGGATGGCCGGTCCGGAAAGGCCGCCGGTGCGGTTGGCAAGGCGTGGTTTGCGGGTGTGGATATCGACCGACATACCGGTGATCGTGTTGATGCAGGCGATGGCATCGGCGCCGGCTTCCTCGACCGCCCGGGCAACGACAGTGATATCTGTCACATTGGGCGTCAGTTTGACGATCAGTGGTTTTTGCAGGTGCTTGCGCACCAGGGCGACAACCTCACTGGCCGCACGGGGGTCGGTGCCGAAGACGATGCCGCCCTGTTTGACGTTTGGACAGGAGATATTTAATTCTGCGGCGGCAAGCTCGGGAATATCGTTGAGGCGTTTGGCGACTTCTCCGTACTCTTCGAGAGTATTGCCGAAGAAGTTGGCAATAATCGGGGTATTCACAGTGCGCAAGAAAGGCATCTTGTGCTTGATAAAGGCGTCGATGCCGACATTTTGCAGGCCGATGGCGTTGAGCATGCCGCTGATGGTTTCTGCGATTCTCGGCGTCGGGTTACCGGCCTTGGGCTTCAGAGAGAGCCCCTTGGTAACGATCGCACCGATCTTTTCCAGGTCGAGGAAAGGCGCGTACTCTTCACCGTAGCCGAAGGTTCCTGAAGCCGGCATCACGGGATTGCGCAGCTTGATCCCGGCGATCTCCACGGACAGATCGGGGCGCTTGACGGATGTTTCAGTGACTGCTTTCATCAGGCGCACCCTCCGCAGTTGTTGTCGGTTTGTTGCAGAGAACTCCAGTCCAGGTATTGCGATTTGAAAACCGGCCCGACCGTGCAGGTGCAGAGGTAACTCGGGTTTTCCTCGGTATGTCCTGCACCTTTGACAACACAGCCAAGGCAGGCGCCGACACCGCAGGCCATGGACTCTTCCAGAGAAACCTGCAGCGGGGTCTTGTAAGTCAAACAGATATTGTGCACCGCATTGAGCATCGGCAGGGGACCGCAGGAGAAGACCTCGGCATCGGGGTATTTCTGCAGTTTACGTTCCAGCACGCGGGTCACCAGACCTTCTTCGCCGAGGCTGCCATCATCGGTCGAAATATAGGTTTCCACACCGAGACGCTCGAATTCTGTGACAGCGAAGATATCGTCACGGGTGCGCCCCCCCATCAGCAGTCGTACTTTACAGCCGTTGGCAACCAACTCGCTTGCCAGCATGTACAGAGGAACCAGGCCGATCCCGCCGCCGACGAGAATCTTTTCACCCTGGCGCGAGGTACAGTCGAAGCCATTGCCCAGAGGTCCGAGGACTTCAACCCGATCGCCTTCGTGAAGTTCCGCCATGATGGACGTGCCACGCCCGACGACTTTGTAGACGATCTCGACGAATTCTATCGGCGGCAGGCCGTCACAATCAGCAGGCAGGAAACCGGTTCGGAAGATGCCGAAAGGCCGCCGCAGCAGTGGTGGCAATGAGCGCTGCACACGGAACATGACAAACTGGCCGGGGTGGGCCTTTTCGTCAAAGCCGGGGGCCAGGACCTTCATCCGAAAATATCCGGGTGAAATCTCCTGGTTGGATATAATTTTGGTGCGATAATTCTTCATAATCTCCTCATTCCTCACTCCTCACAGCATCAAAAGTCATAATCAGAGCATCTTCGCCATCGGGATAGTATGCGCAGCGCTTGCCGCAGGCAGAGAAGCCGAAACGTTTGTACAGAGCAATCGCCGGTGCATTGCTGGCGCGGACTTCAAGCCAGACAGAGGTCAGACCCGCGACTCTGCTGCGCGCAATGGCATGCTCAAGAAGTCGGGCGGCGACTCCACGCCGCCGCAGGGCAGGCAAAGTCGCCAGATTCTGAATCTGCAGTTCACCGGCAATCAGCCAGGAGCAGAGGAATCCGGCAAGTTGACCACAGTGCCAATAGAGAATCACCGTGGCAACCGGGTTGTCCAGTTCGTCGGCAAAATGCTGCAGGCTCCAGGGTTCTTGCTGGCTGGCACATTCAAGCTGGTGCACCGCAATAAGATCTGCCAGCTGCATTGGCTCAATGCTGTCACCTTCAGGAAAAATGATCGTATGATTGTTTTGCATTAATGGTCAGATTCTCTGTAGCCTTACAGCCTCCAGCCTCCAGCCTCACTCTCCCCGTGTGCCGCAGCGGGAGTCGCATGGATCAGAAGCAAAACTAAAATCAGAAACAAAAGCAACACCGGCGGGTCGCGTCCCGCCAGACGCCTTACTTTTTTCAACGCCATAAAAGTAAGCAAAAAGGCTTGCTCCTGCGGAGGGCATTTCTTGCGCCAGATGTTATGGCATTAAATACCGGCGTTGCCCGAGAAGTTTGTGACGCAGTCATTAATGCCGGGGCCTATCTTAACGGCCACGAAGCCTTGGTGGATGGCTTCAAGTTTTACACCTCACACCTCACACCTCACACCTCAGCCTCCAGCCTCCAGCCTCCAGCCCCAAGCTTTCTATAATAGGCCAGCGGTGTCAAGCTGTAAAGAGGGAGAATACTGCCTGCTTCCATGGTTTATAATTGACAAGCAACAGGGGGTGATTTATTAAATAGGGCGATTCAATTAAGTTGGATTTGCGATCGAATGATAAACAAGAATTTGTCGTAAGACCCCCACGTATTCAGGTAACAGCTAAGGAGAACCACTCTTGTCAGATCGTCCCAGTATGACCTATAAAGGTGCCGGCGTTGATATCGAAGCCGGCAATCGTTTTGTAGATATGATCAAGCCACTGGTCAAGTCGACAACCCGTCCGGAAGTCCTCACTGATATTGGCGGGTTCGGCGGTCTCTTCTGTCTTGGCTCCCATAAATACAAGTCACCGGTGCTGGTCTCCTCGACCGACGGGGTCGGTACCAAACTGAAGTTGGCGTTTCAACTTGATCGCCATGATACTGTCGGCATTGACCTGGTCGCCATGTGCGTCAATGACATCATTGTGCAAGGCGCCGAACCGCTGTTTTTCCTCGATTATTTTGCCACCGGCATGCTGGCTCCGGAAAAGGCAGCAGAGGTTGTTAAAGGGATTGCCGATGGCTGCCGTCAGGCCGGTTGCGCCCTGATCGGCGGAGAGACAGCCGAGCTCCCCGGTTTCTACAGTGTCGGCGAATATGACCTGGCGGGCTTTACAGTCGGCGTTGTCGATCGTGACTCGATCATTGATGGCTCTTCCATCCAGGTTGGTGAAGTGGTCATCGGTATTGCTTCGAACGGCTTGCATTCCAACGGCTATTCTCTTGCCCGCCGCATTGTTGACGAACGCCTGCAAGGTGGTCTTGATAAAATCCATCCGGAGCTCAACGAATCACTTGGTGATGCCTTGCTGCGCCCCACCAAAATTTATGTCAAAGCAATCCAAAACCTGCTGCGTGACTTTGATATCCGCGGCATGGCTCACATCACGGGCGGCGGGCTCCTGGAGAATGTTCCGCGCGTCCTGCCTAATCACTGCAAAGCGGTAATCCATAAGGACTCATGGCCCAAGCTGCCGCTTTTCGAGCTGTTGCGCGAGGCCGGGAATCTCGAAGAAAAAGAATTATACCGCACCTTCAATTACGGCATCGGCATGGTCCTGGTTGTACCGAAAGATTCCGCTGATGACATCCTGTCGCGACTGCAGGGCTTAAATGAACAGGCGTATGTTATTGGTGAAATTGCCGCCTGTGATGACGAGAGTGAGCGGGTTGAGTTGGTTTAGTGATGAAAGGACCGTAATAAAAGGACCGTAATAAAAGGACCGTGATGAAAGGACCGTGATGAAAGGACCGTGATCAAGAGGTCGTTACGCGTCACGGATTATTCATCACGGATTATTCATCACGTATTATTCATCACGGATTCTGGAGTATTTTAATGTCCAAACCGTTGCGCATCGGTGTTCTTGCCTCGGGTGGAGGTACCAACCTGCAGGCGATCATCGACCGCTGTCAGGACGGCAGCCTCTCGGCAGAAATCGTTATTGTCATCACCAATAATCCAGGCGTGGGGGCATTGGAGCGGGCCGCTAAAGCCGGCATTCAAACCCTTTGCATCAACCATCGGGATTTCTCCCGGCGTGAAGAGTTCGACGAGGCATTGGTCAAAGTCTTGCTCGATGCTGAAGTCGAACTGGTCGCCCTGGCCGGTTTCATGCGCATCATCAGCCAGACTTTTATCGATGCATTCCCCGGACGGGTGATCAATGTTCACCCTGCTCTGCTGCCGGCCTTCCCCGGCCTGCACGTACAACAACAGGCGATCGACTACGGTGCACGTTTCTCGGGATGTACCGTACACTTTGTCGATGGCGGAGTTGATACCGGACCAATCATCATTCAGGCTGTCGTGCCGATCCTGCCTGATGATACTGCTGACACCCTGGCGGCACGCATCCTCGAACAGGAACACAAGGTTTATCCCCGGGCGATCCAGCTGATTGCTGAAGGCCGGGTTCGCGTTGACGGACGCCAGGTGACCATTGAACCGGCTTGTCCTCCTGAGCTGACGGCGCTGGTCAACCCGTCGATAAAGGGTTGACTTATCCGATGGCCAAGCAAGGTACGTTCGCAAAACCTCATAGCACGCCAATCCTAGTCAGTGCCTGTCTGCTCGGCCTGGCGACCCGCTACGATGGCAAAGCCAAGCGCTCACAGGCTGTCATCGATTACCTGCACCGCGAAAACCTGGTGCCGATCCCGATATGTCCTGAACAACTCGCCGGGATGACGACCCCGCGCGAAAAGACTTTTTTTCATTCGGGTGACGGCCGCAACGTTCTTGCAGAGGATGGCCATGTCATTTCGACAACCGGCCAGCCGATGAATGATGTTTTCTGCCGCGGAGCAAAGATGGTCCTCCAGGTTGCTCATCTGACTCATTGTCGCTGCGCACTGCTCAAGGAAC
The DNA here is from genome assembly GCA_014860225.1 of Desulfuromonadales bacterium. Lineage (GTDB taxonomy): Bacteria > Desulfobacterota > Desulfuromonadia > Desulfuromonadales > BM103 > M0040. The sequence continues at coordinate 72,494 of JACZKE010000016.1, read as the reverse complement.
GCAGCCCTTCTTGTGGTGTCCATCAAATTTATCGAGGCACTGAACGCGTTCAGGGCGTGGGCGTCACCACAGCGCTTCTGATCAAAGAAGGCCTTGATGTCATGTCTGAAGAAGATCTTTAAGTTGACTCAAAGCACAGAAAATCCATGAGCAGCAAACACTACGATGTCGTAATAATCGGCGGGTCACTTGCCGCCCGCATTGCAGCAGTTCTCCTCGCCAAGCGTGGGAGCAAGGTGCTATTTTTGCGTAATCGTGAATCCACTGCCTCGGCATGGTTTCATTCTTCACTATTTCTCGAAAAACTTCTCGGCACACTCGGGGGCCGCTCGTGTTTTGTTGCGCAGGAGCCGATTCAGGTCCTGTCGCGAAAAGCCCGTGTTACCTTGAATAATGATATCCCGCTTGATGACGAGCTTTGCCGGGAGTTCGGCCTGGACGGACCTGCCATTTCTCACTGGCTGGAGAGACTGCGGCTTCAGGGGGTTCAGCTGGAGGAGCTTTTCTGGGAGCATGGTGGCCTGCCCTGGCCATCATTCAAAACAGCGGCCCGTTTCAAGCTTCTCTGTATGCGGCGGGGCGTTAAGTGGGCGGAGCTTGATGCACCAGTCACAAAGTCGCTTGAGACGTTGCCGTTAGCGGCAACGGTTTTTGTTATGGATCTTCTGCAAGGCCTCGCACTCAAGAGAACCAACGAACTTTCACGCGCCCAGGCGGCTCTGTTATGGGCCCAGGTCCTGCGACCGGAGAATCTCAAAGAAGCTGATTTCAGCGAGTTGTTAAGCAAACGTTTTGATCAGTTCCATGGTTTAAAGACCGACCTTGAAGAACTTGAATGCATTGACTTCAACGGTTCGCGCTGGACCGGAGGCCGGATAAAAGGCGGAGGGCAATTTACCGCTGCAGCTTTTCTGCTTGGCGACGCGCAATGGGTTGAACATTTCAAGCCCGGAAAGATCGACGCCTTGCCGTCACCCCATGCCGTTGTTAAACAGACAACCAGCACCCTGAGCGGACAACTCTCACCGCTGTTGGCCTCGCGGGTCATTTGCGGTGGGGACATGCCGCTGCGCCTGGCAATTGAGGATAAAGATAACCAGCTCTGTGGCCAAATCCTCAGTACCGGCGAAGCAACAGAGGAGCAACTGCGACAACAGCTTGAACCGGCACTCCCCTTTGCTGGCTATGATGTTTCAACGAAAGAGGAAAACCTTTCACCGGAAACGATGTCAGCCGCGGCACATCAACGGCTGCAACTGACCAGTTTGCCCTTGCGGATCGGCAGCAATCTCTATTGCGCCGACAGCAGTATATTACTGCCAGAGATGGGTGCTTCCGGGGCCACTCTGCTCGCCTGGACCTTGGCAGAGAATCTGGCTAGCAAGCACAAACAGGGCTCAAAGTAAGAAAAGCCCTTGCAAAGCATGACTATTCATGCTAGAAGATTCCGTTCAGAACGTATCAGGAGGAGTTAAAAAATGGCAAACGAATGTGATGTCTGTGGGAAAAAACCGATGAGTGGCTGTAATGTCAGCCATGCGCATAATAAGACCAAAAGGGTTTTTCAGCCGAACCTGCAGAAGGTACGTGCTGTCAAGAATGGTTCTGTGCGCAGTATGAAAGTCTGCACGCGCTGCATCCGGTCAGGGGCGATTCAGAAAGCCTGTTGATCTGGTTATTGCGAAAGCACCAAGGGGCAGCCTGTTTCAGGCTGCCCCTTTTTTATTGTGATCTTATCGTAGTTGATGCCCCAGCCTCCAGCCTCACGCCTCAGAAGCAACAGCAATCCACTCAATCTCCACAGCCGCACCTTTCGGCAACGCCGCCACCTGCACACAGGCACGTGCCGGCGGGACTTCAGTAAAAAATTCGCCGTAGATTTCGTTGACCGTCGCAAAATCTGCCAGGTCCGTGAGATAGATGGTTGTTTTAACGATATCGGCAAAGTTCCGCCCCGAAGCAGACAGGACAGCCTGCATATTCGTCATCACCTGACGGGTTTGCGCAACGATACCCCCCGCCACCATGTCGCCAGTTTGCGGGTCCAGAGGGATCTGGCCTGAGTAAAAGATAAAACCACCTGCCTGGATAGCCTGTGAATATGGCCCGATTGCGGCCGGCGCTGAACTGGTCTGTATCTGTTTTTTCATCACAATAACCTCCCTGGTGAATCAGTTTATTAGCTATCAGCTATCAGTTATCAGCCTCCAGCCTCCAGCCACCAGCTCCTATCCCTTTCGCCCCGTCTTTAAGCGTTCGACCTGCGTAACCCCTTTGATTTTCTGGATGGAGTCCATAACCCGGTTCAGATGCTGGACATCCTGAACATCCACTTCGAAGTTGAGAATACCACGTCCTTCATTGGTCGAATAGACGCTGGCACGCAAGATGTTTGCTTCACACTTGGTAATCACTCTGGTGACCGCAGCCAGGACTCCCTTCTGATCCAGACTCTGAACCCTAATCTTAGCCGGCCGGGTAGCGCCCTTTTGACGATTCCATGAGACTTCAATGCGGCGTTCAGGATCGGTTTCCAAAACGCGCGGACAATCGGCGGCGTGCACTGTCACACCCATTCCCTGCGAGATAAAACCGATAATTTCATCCCCGGGCAGAGGGTTGCAGCACTTGGAAAAACGCACCAGGATTCCGTCCAACCCCTGCACATTGATGGCGTCGACGGGCTTTCTGCGGATCTTGCCCAGGACCTGGCTGATACGACTTGGTTTGGGAGCTTCTGCCTTGAATTGCTCTGGGATGAGGCGGGAAAGCACCTGGTTGCAAGTGACCTTGCCGTAACCGACCGCCGCTTGCAGATCTTCCATGCTGCGGAAGCCAAGCTCTGCAATGGTTGCTTTCATGGTGTCGAGATTGACCGCACGATTGTAGCTGAAACCGTACTTGCGCAACTCCTTTTCCAGAAGATCATGGCCCAGCTCCAGGCTCTGCTGACGGTCCTGCTCCTTGACCCAATTGCGGATGCGATTTTTCGCCTTGGATGTTTTGACAAACTTCAACCAGTCTTTACTGGGTGTCTGGTTTGCTGAAGTGATTATTTCGACGATATCACCATTTTTAAGTTCCGTTTTCAGGGGAACCAGGCGTCCGTTGACCTTGGCGCCGGTACAACGCTGGCCGACATCAGAATGCACGCTGTAGGCGAAATCAATCGGCGTACTCTGTTTGGGAAGTTCCTTAACGTCACCATTCGGAGTGAACACGTAAACTTCTTCCGGAAAAAGATCGATCTTGACAGAAGACATGAATTCACTGGAATCCTTGAGTTCCTTCTGCCACTCAAGCATCTGCCGCAGCCAGCCGAAGCGGCCATCGGTACGGTTGGCCGCCTTGCCCTCTTTGTATTTCCAGTGTGCGGCAATGCCCTCCTCGGCCACCCGGTGCATCTCTTCGGTACGGATCTGCACCTCCATACGTTGCCCGGCCGGTCCGAAAACGGTGGTATGCAGAGACTGGTACATATTTGCCTTGGGCATGGCGATGAAATCTTTAAAACGTCCGGGCACCGGCTTCCAGAAGGAGTGGATGACGCCAAGCATGGCGTAGCAGTCACGCACGGTCGGCACGATAATGCGGAAGGCGATATGATCATGGATCTGGTCGAATTCGATCTTCTGTCGGACGATCTTGTTATGAATGGAGCTGATGTGCTTGTAACGCCCCTGAACCTGGCCATCGATTGCGTGCTCCTGAAGGATCTCTTCAAGGCGCCGCTTGACATCGGCTACATAGGTGTCGCTTTTGCGCCGGTGTTGTTCAACCTTCTTGGCCAGAGCCTTGTAGCTGTCCGGCTCAAGGTAAGAGAAGGAGAGGTCTTCGAGTTCGCTTTTAACCCAGCTGATACCAAGACGATTGGCCAGTGGCGCATAGATATCCGCCGTTTCCTGGGCAATCTTTCGCCGGCATTCCTCTGGCTGACTGCCAAGGACCCGCATGTTGTGCAGGCGATCTGCCAGCTTGACCAGGATCACACGAATGTCCTTGGCCATAGCCAGGAGCATCTTGCGAAAATTTTCGGCCTGACGTTCCTCACTGGTCTTGAAGGTTATCTTGCTGATTTTTGTGACGCCGTCAACCATCTCGGCGACTTCATCACCAAACAACTGACGCAGTTCTTCCTTGGTGGATAAGTTGTCTTCAAGGGTGTCGTGCAACATGCCGGTGACGATGGTCGGAACATCCATACGCAGGCGTGTCAGGATAGCTGCCACTTCCATCAGATGGGACATGCACGGGCGGGTCTTCTGGCCCTTGTGTACCTTTGCAGTATACACGTAGGCCTTGCGCACGACGTCAAGATCAGCTTCGGCGTGATAAGAGCGGATTGTGTCCAGGATATCGTCGATGTGGATCATAAACGACGCTCAGATGAGTGTTGAGGGCAAACAAAAGGCATGCCGGCCATGACTGGCCGGCATCGTTAACTTCGCAGTGCTCCCTACTCGGAGCAGCTTTGGCAAATACCGATCAGGGTTGCTTCCGGGTAGGGATTTCATACTCAACCTTGCCGGCAGCAATTTCCCGCAGGGCCAGTACAATCTTGCGGTTCTTGGCCTTGTTTTCAATCAGGGGTTGAGCACCTTTAAACAGCTGCTTGGCCCGTTTGGTTGCAACCATGACCAACAGGAAACGATTGGGAACTGCTTTCAGACAATCTTCTACGGTAATACGTGCCATTTGTCCTCACTTTGCATCAGGCCGAACGCGACCGGCTGATATTAATTGGATAGATTAAACAAGATATACGTGTATGCGAACTATTTCAAGCCGAATTCTTCAGGAAGAGCATTGATAACGCGGTCAGTGCGTGCTGTCTCGGCGATCATTATGGCCCTGACCATTTCAACAGCCTGATCCAGGACATCGTTGACGACAAGGTAGTCGAAATTAACTGCTCCGGCGATTTCACCGGCAGCGTTGTCAATGCGGCGGGCGATGATCTTTTCATCATCAGTGTTGCGAGACTCCAGGCGTTTGCGCAGTTCACTCATACCGGGTGGCAGGATGAAGATGAAGACCCCGTCAAGGCCGCTGTTGCGCAGCTGCTCCGCCCCCTGGACATCAATCTCGAGGAGGATATCGGCCCCATCGGCAATGACCTGTTGCAAAGTCGCACATGCCGTGCCGTAGCAGTTGCCATGCACCTCTGCCCATTCGGCAAAGGCACCATCGGCAACCATCTGGTCAAAATCCTCGCGTGATACAAAATGGTAGTCTCTGCCTTCCTGTTCATCGGCACGTCTGGTCCGGGTCGTGTAGGAGATCGACTGCCGCAGGTGCGGGAATAAAGTCAGGATCTTCCGGCAGATCGAGGTTTTGCCGGCTCCTGAAGGAGCGGAAATCACGTAAAGGATGCCTTTACGTAACTTAGGGGCTGGTTTATTCATCAGGCAACTTTCTTTGCGACTATCCAGCATCAGTGTTGTTCCATCAATTTTGAGATTCTGTAAGAAATTGTGTTGGTCAGCAAAGCAAAAGTTATAAATCATAACATCTGCTGTTTTGAAGTTACAGTTATTCCTGTCAATCAAAAGCAACACCGCGGGTCGCGTCCCGCCAGACGCCTTACTTTTTGCAAGCCGCCAAAAAGTAATCAAAAATCGGCTATCTCCTGCGGAGGGCACTTCTTGCGCGAAGATTTATGGCTTTTATTGGCGGCGCTACTCGGGACTTAAGGCGCAGCCGTTAATGCTGCGGCCTATTTTAACGGCCATGGAACTTTGGTGGATGACTGCGTATACACCGTTACACGTGCGAGCCATCCGCCCTACTCAATATTCTGCACCTGCTCACGAATCTTTTCCAACTCCGACTTCAGAGACACCACCAACATAGTCAACCCGGCATCATTGGATTTCGAACCCATGGTGTTGACTTCACGATTCAACTCCTGGACCAGGAAGTCCATCTTGCGGCCAACCGGTTCTTCGTCGTTGAACAGTGCGCGGAACTGGACCAGATGGCTCTTGAACCGGGCTAGTTCTTCGCTGATATCGCAACGGTCCGTAAAGATAGCGATCTCCTGCGCGACCCGTTGTGGGTCCCATTCAATGCCCTGTTGCAGCTTCGCAAGCCGCTCAGTCAGTTTCCCCTGCCATTCCAGCGGAATCTGGGGAGCACGCTCTGCTATTCCGGCCAGGATGATTTCCGCCGCATTAAGGCGCTCGTCAATATCCCTGCGGGTCTCCTCTCCTTCGGCAAGGCGCATGGCAAACAGTTGCTCCAGGGCCACTGCCGTAGCACGGTTGAGACACGCGCCGAGGGTTGCTTCATCAATCTCCGCCTCCTTGATCAGCACCACATCTCTCTGGTTGATGATATGCGCAATGGTCACATGATCCTGCAGCTTGAATTCGTCTGCCATCCCCGCAAACAGCTGATGATACGCAGCAGCCAGTTGACGATCAAGGGTCGGCACCGCCTTTGCTGCAGAAGAAAGTTCATAATTGACATACACATCGATCTTGCCGCGGCTTAAGGCCTGGCCGATCTGCTTGCGCACGCCATTTTCGAGGGTCAAAAAAGTGCGTGGCAATTTCACCGAAATATCGGCATGGCGATGGTTCACCGTCTTGATTTCCACGGTGACGGTGACATCATCCTGCCGAACTTCGCCCTTGCCGTAGCCGGTCATGCTGTTCAACACAATAAATTCTCCTTATGCAGCTTGTCGGACTATCCATGAGCCGGCTGCTGTGGTTAATGACTGCCCGTGCGGGTCAGCACCACCCAGACAGTTTTGAGTAAAATACGTGCATCCAATCCGAGTGACCAGCTATCGATATACTGCAGATCGAGTTTGACCACATCATCAAATTTGTCAACCTGGTTTCTGCCACTGACCTGCCATAAACCCGTGATGCCCGGTTTGATGCTGATCCTGCGGCGATGCCAATCCTCATACTGATCAACCTCGTCAGGCGTTGGCGGTCGCGTGCCGACCAGGCTCATCTCCCCCTTTAATACATTCCAGAACTGGGGCAGCTCATCAAGGCTGGTCATTCTCAGGAATCTTCCGATGTAAGTAATACGCGGGTCATCTTTCATCTTGAACATGGCACCGTTCATTTCGTTCCGTTCCAAGAGTCGCGACTTTTGCAAATCAGCGTCTTTGGTCATGGAACGGAACTTCCAGATACGAAACACCCGGCCACTCTCACCGATTCTTTCCTGGCTGTAGAAGATCCTCCCGGGAGACTCAATCTTGATCGCCAGTCCGATAAAGGGGAACAAAAACAACAGGATGAGCAATCCGACCAATGCCCCACATATATCTACCATCCTTTTCAGGAAAAGTTGTTGAACATCGAGGCTTTTTGCATGGAACGTCAAGATCGGCAAGTTGCCGTTAAAAAAACTCAAATCCCGTCTGTAGCGATCGACATTGTAAAAATCCAGGACCATGCGCACGGTGATACCGAGTTCCTCCAGACCTTGCAGATGTTCCTCAATATCAACAACCTGGTCCTTGTTGAGACAGAACACCACCTCGTCGACCGGGTAGTGTTTGCAGCTCTCCCTCAGGTCGTCCAACCTACCCAGAACCTTATAGCCGGAGACATTGTCCTTGAGGTCGCCTGACGCCACCTGCAGGACACCGAGCACTCGCAGGCCCCATACGGCATGGCTTTCCACAAGCTTGATGAACTCTTGAGCTCGCTCCGTTGCACCAACTATCAGAAGTTGACGATAATTAAGCCCTTTGCTGCGGATATAGCCCAACAAGAATTTAAGGAGAATCCTTTCAATAAGGATAAAGAGAAACGCCGTCACAACAAAAAAAAGGATCAGGCGACGGCTGTAAAAGTCACGGTCGAAGAACAGGACCAGAGCTGAGACGATGAAACCGGCGAAAAAATGAACGCTAAAAACCCGGTAGACCAAGTCGAGAAAAGTGATTTGTCGAATCGATCGGTAGAGTTTGTACTTTGCGAGGAGATAATACCAGACAGGAATTGCCGGCAACACAACCCAAAAGTACTCATTGATTTTCCCGATTTCCCCAGGGGAAAAGTCTCTCCTGATATAGTAAGCAACCACAAAAGAAAGGACAACCAACGACAGATCGGCAGCAATCGTCAAGCGATTCAGCAATTTAGCTTGTTCTTTAAGCAAAATTTACTTCTTCCCCTGCGCACCAGAAGGCAACAGAGAGTTATAGACAGCAAAGGTTTTTTCAGTCATCTCTGACGCAGAGAACCTTTTTGATTTATGCAAAGAGGCTAAGCCCATCCTGTTTCTTAACTTATCATCAGCAACCAAAAGGAATAATGCCTTGCTCATTGCTTCCACATTCCCGCAAGGGATTGTATAGCCGTTCTCTCCCTCATCAACCACCATATCCGAGCCGCCGACCTGAGTTGTCACAATAGGCAACCCCGTGAACAGGGCATCAAGAAAAACATAAGGAAAGCCTTCATAACCACTTGAAAGAGTAAATATGTCAAAAGCCACCATCAGATTTTCTTCTTTTACATATCCAGGCCACACAACAAGGTGTGTTATCTCCAATTTCTCTGCAACCTTCATAAGTTGTTGCTTCATGGTGCCATCACCAACCATGACAAGGCGAACATGATCAAAACGTTGAGCGACTTTTGCAAAGGCCTTCATTAACACATCAGGGGCCTTTTGCTCTACAAAACGTACAACTGTGCCCACCAATACCTCTTCGTCAGACACTCCCCAAGCATGACGCAGATTACCCCTGAGATTCTGTGTATCTTCAATGGCCTTGTTAATGCCGTTTGGTATTAAAAAAACCTTCTCAGATGCGATCCCCAGATAGCCTTCAGCATGCTCCTTTTCAGCGGTAGAGGTTGCGATAACGGCATTTCCAAAATACGCAAGAAAGCGTTCAGCCATTCTATAGAAAGTACGCTCTAACCAACTAATACCAGGCTTCATAGTGATAAAAGCGTGAGCAGAATAGCACTTTACCTGAATCCCGGCACAAAACAAGAGCCTCGCCAATCCACCGCCTTTGGAACTATGCCCGTGCACAATATCAAACGGTCCCATATTGATTGCATATTTGCGGATCTTCACTAAAGCACTGAAATCTGAGAAAGCAGGTTTATGTGCCATGGGGACCGGGCAAATTTTAACCGGGAGGCGGGAAAGGCTGCTGAGACCTTCCGCTAATACCGGATCCATCCTTTTGGGAGAATAAATCAGATGGACATCCACACCTTTGGCACAGAGTCCGGAGCACAGGTCGACCACATGTCTGGCCACCCCCCCTCCGGCCTCAACGATCATAAGTACACGCATTGTAGGGATTTTAATCTACCTGGCTAGAATGAGTTTATGGCGATTATGCCGCCGCAGAATACTTTTTTCTCCAGTACAGCAACCGTGGGGAAGCACTCAGCAGAGACAAAAACAAAAAAAATCTCAGCTTGATAATTTGCCCTACTCCGGAGCGTTGCATTTTCGTTACGGTCTTCTCATGACGGTGGTAAATCAAAAGCTGCTGAGGAAGGAAGGAGACCGTCCCCACTGCTGTACAAGCTAAACCGATCCAACGATCATGCATATAAGCAAACGGCGGAAAAGGCAAAAGGAACTCTTTGCACTCCTTCCGAATCGCCATGCAGCAGCCTAAAAAAGTATTTTTGTAAAAATTTTTCAATAACCCCGGGCCACTGTTCCGCCACTGGGAATAAGACTCATAGACCAAGTCTTCTCTACTATTCACCACCTTGGCATCCGTGACAATTGCCAAAGCTTTTGAGTTCACGAAAGACGCAACGACCGTTTCCACTTTGTTTGGCAACCAGTAATCGTCCTGATCAGCAAAAAAAATGTAATCGCCCTTAGCTTCTGCCAGTGCTCTTTCAAACGATTTTAAGGGGCCAATATTGATTGCATTTCGCATTACGTGAATTCTGGAGTCATGAAACGACTCGACAACGGCAATGGTCTCATCATTGGAAGCATCATCAACAATGACAATTTCATCATTTTCCGAAAGTTGTACCAATATGGAATCCAGTTGTCGTTTAAGGAACTGATCACCATTAAACACTGCCATGCAAACTGAAACCATATGAAACCTCAAGGCTTATATTCAAACAGGTAATTTAACAGTCATTGCGTTTGATCTATTAGCTATCAGAGCTTTACAAATTTTCGAAGCTAGCCCATCATTTAACATCACAATTATTTACTGGGGAAGAAGTTAAATCGTTCACGTCATGCGAACCATGCCTTGCCCCCAGATAAAAAGGCAAGCCTAACATTCGAGATAATGCACCAGCGATTTGAAACAACAGACCAATCAGGGCTCCATTCTGAATTAACAGCAGATGGGAGAGCAAAAAGTCAAATGCCGCTGTCCCGAGACCAAACCCCCCCGCCACGCCAAAGACACCACCAAATATCGCCAAGGGGAACACAATAAGCCCTTTAAGTGGTGAAACAGCATTACCAACAGCTATGGATATGAGCAGTAATGACGTACACCAAAAGATATGATTCAAAATAGACAAGCCTAAAGTGGTACAGAGGACCTTTGGATTCTCGCGCAGGGCATTAAAGGCCCCGATCATCTGCTTTAAGCGTTGCCCCCAAGCTTTCGCCAAAAGCCAATTGTTAATCTTAGTATTATTATAAAGGCGCCGCGAACCGGCAATGCGAAAGGCAATCAAAGGCCCGACACTGGCGGAAAGCGTCATGGCAAGAAGGACATGGCGTGCGGGCAAATTTTCTAAAAAGTTCCAGCCAACGAGACAGGCCAGTGTGGCGAGCAGGAACAAACCTAAGAGTCCAATGATCCTGTCAAAGGCAACCGCCATTACTGCCCTTGTCCGTAGCCCTGCCCCTGCATGTGCAACCACATAGCCGGCTTTAACAAAATCGCCGCCATTTGAGCTAGGCATAGCAAGGTCGAAGAAAGACCCAATCATGGTCCAGCGCAACGCTTGACGAAAGGGAACCTCAATCCCCTGGCTGGACAGGATGACTTTAAATCGATAAGAGACAATACAGAAAGGAGGGAGTGTGAGCAAAAACGCAGCCAACAGCCACGGCCAAGTATCGGCAAGTGAGGACAAAATCGTAAAGTCAATGCGGTTAAAATAATATAACAGCCAGAGGATGCAGACAGCGACCGCCAATTTAAACCAAACCGACGTTACTATGCGACGCAACCAGCTTAACGGTTTTTTTATATCTCTCATCAATCGCGCCTGTTCAACTCAAACCACAAGTATGCAAGCAAACGCTTACCTGTCGGCCAGATCTTAAAATGAGTCTCGCCGTAATCACGTGCTGATTCTATGGTAGGAATCTCAATTCTCGGAATCCGCAATTTATATGCTCGCACAACCATTTCGATGTCAATCGACAACCCTACATCGAGCACTTTCATTTTAGTGAACGCCGAGCGCTTCCAACCCTTGAATCCATGCAGCACATCGCGCACCCAGGGACCTTCCCGACGCCAGACAAGTGCGGCTGCGGCCGCCAAACAAAGTACGGCCCATTTACGGGGGCGGAAAAAATGGGCATCTTCTTCGTTAACAGAGCCAGGCAGCTGCCGGCTGGCGATGACCAATTCGTTTCCCTGTTCAAATAGAGGTCTGAACTTGCGCAAATCTTCTGTCGGCAACGTCCCTTTAGCGAAAAAAACAACGACAGCATCACCTGTTGCGACGTCATTTGCATGCACGTAAGCAGCGTTCAAACCCCTTTTAGGCTGAAGGTGAACGGGAATCCCCTGGCTTTCGAGATATTCAACCGTGCCATCAGTGCTCCCACCATCGACAGCAAAAACCTCATCAAATGCATCAAGCGGCAGCTTCGGCACATCTTCCTGGCAACCCTGAAGTTCATTCCAGACAATCAAACATAACGAAACTTTCATTCAACCCCCACAGGACATAATACACTTGCCATTTGCAGAGCTTCAGCAACCGCCACGTCCGAATTCAAATGCTCCCAACGCCCCCAACGCCCGAGCCCGACAACGCCTCTATTTCTCCCCCATGCGAGGATTTCCTGAACAGCTTCCGGTTTACCCAGAGTGTTGATTGGGTAAGCGTATTCATTATGAAAGCGGATTTTATCTGATGGCAAAGATCGCGCGGCATTAGTCTCTGTCCAATGCCCACGAGCACCAGGGACAAAATTCGACCGGAGCAGAAGACGGTGATAGGCAATCGACTCGTCTGGTTCATAAACCCAATGGGCACTACTGCTCAAAGTTTCCGGGTGGTAATCGACGTCGATAGCAGCATTTTTCAGGCTTGCAATTGATGTCAAAATTTCTGTTGGCAAATCGCAAAAGCCTGGCCACAAAGCCCATGGAATCGTAGAAATGATCGTCTGTGCCTGCCAACGGCCATTCACTGTACGCGCAGTCAAATCGATGTATTCAACAGGACAGCTGGTAACGAGTGAATCGCCAAGAGCCTCGCCCATTCGACGCCACACCTCACCATAACCGAATTCTTTCGGGTACAGGAAGGTTCCGTGTGCGGGTAAAGCACCCATCGGCTTCCCTTCCAGACAGCTCAACAGAGTTTCTCGAAAGGAGACATTCGGTAGTTTATGCAGCCAATAAGTGCCGAGCAGGTCAGGGTCCATAGACCAAATCTTGCGATTGTATGGCAGCATGTATTCCCGGGTAATGACATCACCTAGCTTCCACTTAACCCAGGCCGCGAATGATTCTGGCATTGCCTCGCCGCGTACACATCCTGCTTGCGCAATCGATTCAAGGTAATCGACCTGAACTTCGTTCGGCAGCTGCCAAAGGTTGGCTTCAAGCGGGTGATCTATCTCCAACCCGCGGATACGAATTTTTGAGACGCGGTCATACAGGTCCCACTCATCCCGCGGCATGAAGCGAAACAGGAACTCCAGAACTTCCTTACGCTTTAAATCGAGAAAGTGCCCGCCACCGATATCTAACGGAGCCCCATCCACCATTTCAGAGCGACACAGACCTCCAGCGGACGGTTGCTTTTCAAGCACAACAATGTCGTCGAGCGTGCAACCGGCATCCAGCAAGGCGTGAGCAAGAGTTAGACCGCTTGGACCGGCGCCAAGGATTACAATTTTTTTATTGGCTTTCATTTATGCTCCTTGCACAACTTACAATGTAATTACCACGCTACGCGGGCAGAATTTTGCATAGATAATCGGAGACCTTGTATAAAAGGGATATCTGCTGACCCATCAGAAGATGTCAATCTAAATGAAAATGAATCTGCGTTTTGACGTGATAATCTGATTGAAAATGGTTTATCCCCATTAATAGATGCTGGATCAAACTCACCTAAAGATACCCAATCAGTTTCATTCCATTTCACATGAATATCAAATCGTCGTTGGCCGGGCTTAACGCCCCATAACTCCCAAAAATCCAAATCGACGACAACATTAGCTTTATAAAACTTTAATGAATATTCAAAATTGCCATTTCTGTTCGAACGGTAATAATCTGAGTTGATTGAAACACTCGGATGTGAGTAAATTCTATCCTCACCTGATATCCAACCATAATCTGTCAGCCAACTATTAGAAGGTGGTTGCAAAGGAGTGTTGAAATGTTTATCTGGAAGAAGATCGCGACTATCTTTTGTAATATATGTACCAAGATCAAGTGCAACCACGTCACTTACTAAGGACTCTGACCAATCGATACCACGCACGATGTGACGTGAGAAGAAATAAGGTTCGAATTCACTGAAATCTCGAAAAACCCGAACATATTTTCCATACGGATCATGTTCTTCAAACCCCAAATTTGCGATAATGATTACTTTTGAGCCATCGACAATTCCAGGGTTTGACTGCCAGGGCGGACATGTCAGAGTTAGCTTACCATCTGCACGCACTGTCCCTATTTCACAGACATAAGGTGCCCCCAAAACTTGAGTGAGGTTTTGTTGTGCCGGCCAATATGTTCCATACTTTGCCTGAGAAATTTCTGCACTAATTAAGTCTCTCATAGCAGGTCCAGGCGTAGCTGCATCAAGAGTAACTGGAAAGATTTTTTCAGAAGTATTAAAAAATAAAATGGGTTTATTTCGATAAACTTCTAAAACACTGCTAAACATTTCAGTCAACCTGGTATCCGCCACTCTTGTAATGGGGAGAACAAATCCTTGATGATGAACAAATAGCGCAATAACTAAGCTTGTCATAATGCTGAGTAGAATTATTTTTTTAAACCTGTGATAAGTAAATGCTGGGACTACAATAATTACTGATGTTAATAATATTGTTAATGGTATATACCCATATCGTCTATACATAATCTGTGGGACACTATCAGTTAGAACTGTAACGATCAGAAACACTGCCAAATATAAAACAGATATTAATAATAAAATACCGGAAAAAATTAGTTTCGAACGATCAAACATATTTTCCCGAGGACTATTTTTGTTTTGTTTACCAAGAACCCATTGATAACAAACATATATTACGAGACTGAAAATAATTGAATTGGTTAAAAACAAAGCATATTCATGGCCTATGATTTCGTTAACTTGCTGAATCGCCGATAAACCAACGCCTTTCAAAGCAACATCTATACGATGACTCCAATAGTTCAAATCATGGGAAATGCTTAAAACAAAACGGTGATGCTGATCGTTTGTTGCGGCGAACGATTTCCAAATTTGATGATGAGCAATAATCACACAACACATCGAAACTGTGGTCAAAATAGCACCGCGTAACGCAGATCTCTGACCAGAAGCGAGAGAGACTATAATTAATATTGATGGAGCAGCAACAAGATGAAACTCTCCGGTAAGAGCCAATAAGAATCCCAGCAAGGCAGCAATAAAATATAAGCTCTTAAAATTTTCGACTTTAACTAAAAGATACGCGCCAATAACAGTTAACTGAGCGGGCAATATCAAATAGGAATAATGATGAAAACAGGATGTCCAAATGAATGGAGAGAATAACCAGATCAGGCCTACTGAGAGTGCAAAAGCCCTATGTATTTTCAGTTTGATCAACAATACATAGAGGACCAAAACATATATTACATGAGATGTGGAAATAAATACTGAATATACTGACGCAGAATCACCACCTAGAGACCAAAGAAAAAATTGAATTGTGCGAGAGACCCCATAGGTCCTGTACTCATTTGGCAGATCAAAACCAAAAAAAAGATGAATTAATGCTCCAGGCCAACCTCCTTCGTTAACTAAAGTACTGAATTTTGTAGGGAAAGCAATATCATCATAAACAAGTGTTGCGTTGAGGAAAGATACAAGGCCTACACAGACTCCAGCAATAATTAGTACACATGCTGCACGGGAATCTGCAACCTGCAATTTATTAAGAGCCTGAGAAATATTTGAAAATTTATTCTTTAATAACATCAGGCTACTGAACATCCCTAAAGGACGAGATGTTTCGCTTAAGATATTTTAATAATTTCACATCTAAAACAATATTAGCTTTACCTGCTATCAACATCAAAAGGAACACTCCATATATTTGCATTGCAGGAAAAAGGTATCTTGGCTGATCTCCTGGCCATGAAGATGCATCAATTAATGAGAATAAGCCTCCTCTCAAAACTATTGACGAGCCCAGCAATACATAAAGAAATAAGGTGGTTAAATTTATTCTTTTTGGATAAACCGCCAATAGGATTATTCCTAACAACCCTGCCCATTCAAGTAGTACTAATAATTTGCCATAACTTCCCCAAATAAAGCTTTTAACGGCTTTCTGAACATTTCCTGGATTATCGGGTATTGATATCTCGTCAAAAGCGTAGATGATCTTACGTGCAGTTGCGTCTTCAATATCGTAAGGTCTTCCCTTATCTATACTTACCAATGGGATATCGAAGAGCCCTCCGTGGCCCGTATGCACAACAAAGTGCGCATTAGAAAGCTGCTCCGGCAGCGCATTTAGTAATATTTTAATGCCCGAGCGTTCCGCGACATTTCCATAAGCTGGGCCAGAATAACTGCTAGCAACATCTGGTCTGCTGATAAATTTATAGGTCGACCCGAGGACAATTCCAGTATCAGTCTGGATTTCCACCATGGTAACATCATCATTCTTGGCAAAAACCCAACCATTGATAATCACTGGAGGGCCTTGCAATAGTGCAATTCGTCGATTAGCGGCAATGTCAAAAGCTCGTCGGACAGAATCATGCAGACCTGGACTATCACGCTCCGCGGGTGGTTCGTTCGTGGAAATAAATCGTGCTCTGATTTTTTTTATGGAAGCCGGCAGATATGGCAACCAGTTGGATGTCTCGGGATCGAGGAAGCTGAACAGCACAAACCGACTCTCCAATTCCTTGTTGTCAAGTGCCCGGTTAATCTCAACGGCAATTTGCTGGAAATAATCATCTGCCGCCACGGCCGAATCATGATGGTCAGCCAACACTGCAGCATTTTTGAGTGCCCAATAGAACCACCCCGCAGCAATCTCATTTTCAATCCCCATCCATTTGCGGGTTTCTGAAGCGGCCGCAACACCAAAATCTCCTTCAAAAAAAGGTTCCAACTCTTTAAAAGCAGGGCTCACGGAATAAGCTTTAAATCTCACATCCTTGGGAACAGGGACAAAACGAATAGGTTTGTCTGGCTTGATACGCAGCAAAGCTTTGTATGCTGCCTTATACCCGGGCGAATCCATTTCCGTCGCAACAAACAGGCCGAATTTCGCCAGATTGGCGGTTTTGACCAATATCGATGAACTCAAAATAATCAAGACGGGGATAAGGACAACAAGACTTGCCTTATAAATAGCCTGACGAGCAGGCCTCTTCTCGCGCCAGAAATCAACACACAAGAAGAAAAAAACGATAACCAATATTGCCACGAGCAGAATGTTTTCTTTTCTGATGTGCCACAGTAAAGCAAAACTAACCCCAACGATAATGGAACATCTGATTTGCTTTGCATTGTCTCGGTTGGCCCACAAAAGCAGAACGGATGCCAAAGCCAGCAAAAATATCGGCGCATAAAGGGTTCCGGGCAAAACGTAGTTAAAAGATTCGAAACTTGCTGGATGGAAGACAATCAAAACATAAGAA
This sequence comes from Desulfuromonadales bacterium, assembly GCA_014860225.1. GTDB lineage: Bacteria > Desulfobacterota > Desulfuromonadia > Desulfuromonadales > BM103 > M0040. The sequence goes on along the minus strand of JACZKE010000016.1, from coordinate 55,438 downwards.
AAAAACGCAGCAACAGCTGAAATCCCAACCTTTCTAAGCGAAATAACAAAGAAAAAACCCGAGATAAGGTAAATTAATTCTGTCGCAATTCTTAGCGGAAGCCCTGTTATATGTACAATTCCAAGCCAAAACGAATAGACAGGGAGATGGACATACATCGTCCAATCGTATCCTGAACCGAACCAATAACCACGGCTTGCCGCAGTAATTTGCCAAAAATCATCCAACGGCTGAAATCTCGCGACAACTTCCTCTCCCCCGACGAGGGTGACTTTCAGAAATGCAAGGAGTAAACAACAAATCAAAAAGTACCGGCTTTTTATGGGTTGGCTTCCACTTACCATTTTTTTACAAACAGCCCTTCTTCGCGACCTACGTTATTTCACAATGCCTTAATTGTTTCTTTCGCTTTTCATCCAGAGGGCAGTGCGTTCCAATCCATCCCGGAAATCAACTTTTGGCTTCCATTGCAAACTGTTCTTGGCTTTTTCGATGTCAAGCACACTGACAGGCACATCGAGGGCACGGCCTTCTACATAAATGCGAGAGACAGGTCGACCCAAAACACTCTCAATTACTTCCAAAATATTATTCAGACTTTGTCCATGACCGCTGCCTATGTTGAATATTCCTTGATTGCCATTAGATGAAAGCGCCGCGACCATGGCGCTAATCGCATCACCGACGTAAATATAGTCTCGAATAACCGAACCATCACCCCAGACTTCGATCAGTTCCTTTCTCAGCGCTTTATATAGGAAGACACCAACGGCGCCTTGAGTAGCAGTTACCCTTTGACGCTCGCCATAAGGATTTGCCAACCGCAACACGCAGTAATCAAGACCATACAGGGTGTAATAAAGATTCAGGTATTTTTCAATTGTTAACTTACTGATGCCATACGAACAGATTGGGTTGGTCGGGTGTTCTTCATTGATCGGGGTGCAGTTGGGGATTCCGTAGACCGTCCCCCCGGAAGAAATAAATATGATTTTTCGTACGCTTGATTTACGCGCTACCTCAAGCAGATGTAATGTACCGACGATATTGGTTTCAACATCGTAGACAGGGTTGTCATTCGATGATTTTGGCAAAGTCGTTGAAACGAGATGATAGATTACGTCACAATCAGGAACTGCCAAGTTGACGTCAGACTGGTTGGCAAAATCACCTTCCACCCACTCCACTTGCTCATCAGCTGAAAATTCTCGAAATCTTTTCAGATTGGGGCGATCAAAGATCTTGACTGAATGGCCTTCAGCCAGGAGTGCCTCGCACAAATGCGACCCCAAAAACCCTCCTCCGCCAAGGATCAGACATTTCATTTATTACACCTTTCCGAGAGAACCTCTTGGTAAATCTGCTCGAGATCACAGACATACGCATCAATCGTCTTTGGCGGCTCCGAATTGGCAGCCAACTTCTTCAATATACATGGATCCTGGTATAACGACTCTATCAAGCGCGCTAAAACGAGAGCATCGCCAGCAGGGAATAAAAGCCCATTTTTACCGTGATGCACAATCTCTGAGATCCCCTCATGGTCGGATGCAATCACAGGGCACCTGGCCGCTTGTGCCGTATAGATAATCAGGGGGGTGTTCTCATGCCAGACGGAGGGCACTACAAGGACGTCAAGGTTGGCGAAGACTCTGCCGATCTCGCTATTGGGAAAGGTGCCGCAAAACTTGACCCTGGGGTCATCACCGGCAGCAGCTTTCAGTCTCTCCGCATAGCTTGGATAACTTTCGAGATTACCATATAACAAGACTTCAATGGCGCGTTCTCGTGGAATCTGGCGGACCGCTTCGACCAGCACGTGAGCCCCTTTATGCTCTGCGAGAGTGCCGACAAAGCCGATTCTCAATGGCACAGCCACCTGGGAAGGAGGCATTTTGTCGGCCGGGACAAAGTTTATGCCAAAAGGGCATGAAACGACCTTGTCCTCGTTGAGCCCATGTTCAAGAAGGATTCGCTGCATTAACAGCGACGGAACGATCATCCTGTCAAGACGATTCATTTGTTTCTCAAGAAAGGCTGGCCTTGCATATAATGCTTTTACCAGCGGTGCAAACCAATGACTTGCATACATCCCCTTGTTGATCCCCCAGATCATACTCCTGAGCATACAGTCCGGTAATTTACTCAATCGCCGGGAGGTCTTCTCTGGCTGAGACAAAGCAACGACATGGCGCAAACAGTTTATCCGAGATGAATCAGGGCCCTTGCATAGGGAATTATCTGTTAACCGCAACTGACTCATCGGACAGACTAGCCAAAAATCAGTGGGGGTCATCACCATGGGAATATCATATTCATGACAAACCTCAATCGCTGACGCAGACAACCTATGTAAGTGAAAAAAGTGAACCAGGTCAGGCATCTGTTCTTTCAGGTAAGTCCGAAAAAAGGATGCAAACAATTGGTTATTGTATTCAGCTTCAACGATATTGGACTGTCCCCCCATGGGGACCCTTCCATGGTGGAATCTGGTAACGAAGACCCCTTCATACCAATAGCTGTCAAAGCGTTCATTGTCATCAAGGTCCTTCCTGGCAGGGTAACCGGTAAAGACCAACACCTCATGACCGAGCCTTTGCAGCACCTTGGCGGTTTCAAAAGTGAGAACTTCTGTCCCGGAACAGTGGTCCGGCAGGAACTGATGTGTGGTCAGAAGGATTTTCAAAACAAAGGCCCTGATCTGTTAAGTAAACAATTGCATCCCATAGCAATCAAATCAATCTACAAGAACCTTGGCATAAACGGCCAAGGCTTCTTCAGTCATCATCCTCGTCGTTCGAGCATATTCGGTAGAATCTGACAACTCGCGTGCTTTGACCGGATCGGCAACGATGCCCGTCAAAACCCTTAGCAAATCTGATACACTGCCCCGTTTGAACACATATCCGTTTTGCCCTTCTTCGACAAACTCCGTCAGTCCTTCGACATCCGAGACAATGACAGGGGTATGGCTCGCCAAGGCATCCAGCAGGACCAGGGGGCTGTTCTCGTACCATGTCGACGGGATCACAAAATAATCCAGCTCCGAGAATACGTTGCCAATCTCCTCCTTGGGGAAAGTGCCGCGGAAATAGACGTCGTAGCCACGAGCCCTCAAGGTCAGTTGCTCCATATACCCGGGGTCCTGGTCTGCGGGGCCGAAAATGTGCAGCTCCGCATAGCCCCGCGGCAGCTGTCGAAAAGCATCGATGAGAATATCGGTGCCTTTGTGGGCTGCAATCTGTCCGATATAACCAATTTTCAACGAGGCCCCTTTGGTGCGAAGATCCTTTGGTTTTCGCTTCAGATCCACTCCAAACCGAATATCGTAGACAGGGGCGGACAAGCCATTCTGCAAATACGCTCTTTTCAGGAATCGGGTCGGAGCGATAACAGCCTTATAGTTCTTGTATAGAGTCTCAAGAATGTCTGGCCGCATAGTTATGTCGAGTACAGTTCCGGCAAGTGCGCCCTTCCTTGCCCCCGGGAGCTTAATCAAAACATTGAGAAATAAAGCTAACGGACGTGCCCAAGATGCTTTTTCAGCGAGACGTTCTAATAGTGACGCCCCAGGATGTTTACTGTTGGCTTTCAGATAACATGCGAGACAATTTGTGCGCTGCTGATTTGGTCCACTGCAGAGGGTACCATCAGCCGCTTCAAGTTTGTTGTTGAAACAAAAACCGAAAAAATCCGTCAAGGTCGCGACAGCCTTGATGCCGAGAGACTCTGCCACTTCAAGCAGTACAGCTGTGTGGTTTATCAGATGGGTGATATGGATAATATCCGGCTTGATTTCCGTCAACATGTCCCTGAGCAAGGATCTCATCTCGGGCTGATAATAAGTATCCTTCACACGGGTATTAGGAAGGTAGTTCTTGTCAATACAGACCACAGGGATGCCATCATATTCATACTTTGAAACAACAGTATCTTTTTTGGGTTCACCTGGGAAAACTGCAGAGACAACAACAGGGTCGTGGCCCATTGCTTGTAGATTCTTCGCAATACTGTATGTATAAGTCTCCGTTCCATAAAAGTGGTCCGGGAAAAAGCAGTGGACGAACAGGGCTATTTTCATTTCTATCTACCTAGCAACTCGACATATAGAGATTTATAGCCTTCGATCATTGCCTCCACTGAAAACTTTTCATGAGCACGTTCACGGTTTTGCCTGCCTATCTCAATGCGACGCTCCCTATTATTCAAGAGGTCGATAATGATCTCAGCCAGGCGACAACTGTCGCCTGGAGGAGCCAGCAGACTCTTGTCTCCTATGATTTCTGACAAAGCACCGATATCATATCCCACAACTGGGATACCGGTACTCATCGCAAAGGGACTGACTTGCCCGAAACTCTCCTTCCAAACCGGTGCAACAAAGAGACTCATCTGGTTGTAGAGTGCCGGCAAATCTTTGTATGAGATGTATCCGGTGAAATTGAAAGAGTCAAGGACGCCAGCATTACACACAGTTTTTTTGTAGGACTCAAGAAAAGTACCGCCTCCAACAATCAGCACTTTGGTTTCAGGCCTGCTCTGAACAACTTTGATAAAGACATCTATCGCATGTTCTTCGAGTTTGTCCGGCTCAAGGCGGTATACCATTCCAATACAGTCATTTGGCACCTCATTTATAGAATCCCTTTTAAAGATATCAAAATTACTGCCGGGGTAAATGGTAAGACTTTTTTTGTCAGATTTTCCGAATTGATGAAAAACATAATCACTGACATAGGTATAACGATCAATGTGGTCGGCAAAAAATGGCTCCACAGGTGTATTTATGTTTTCGATAACCTTGCAGCCATATTTTTTCGTTGCGTCAAATACCTGCTCATACCAAGGCTTGTCGCAGTCCCCCCAGTAATGGACATGAATCAAATCAGGCTGAACCTTCTCAAAATAATTCAGGATATCATCCGGATTCGTCCTGTTGGGAAATTCGTGAATTGGCAATCCAGTAAAAGATGGTGGGTCAGGGTTGTAGCTGGTGACTACTTCCTGCTCGTAACAATGCCCTAGACGTTCAAATAAATCGACAACCAATCGTGAAGACCCACCAGTCATAAAATTTGCGAGAGCGTGAATAACTTTTGGGCGACCTGCATGAGGAGGATAAAAAGTGTGGACGTGATAAGGCTCCAAAACTGTGAACGAGGATTTTGCTGCCTGATTTTTCTTTTGTATATAATTTTTCAATAATGCCCTTACGAAATACTTAGTACTTATGAAAACTTTCTTAAGTCCTCGTCTCTCGCTTTGAAACACTGCAAGAAGCTCCGTAAGCCCTGAGATCCTGAAAGTTTCAAGCATTGTTTCTTTTTCCACTACCATTTCGTGTATGCTTTTTATAGTAGATTCATGTCCCACTATCATTTCGTGCATGCTTTTTATAGCAGCTTCTTTTTCTGAATAGGCCTCGTAAAATTTCCCTTCTTTTTCTTTAAAGGATTCCTGTATAGCCTGAATTGTGGCTTCTTTTCCCACTATCATTTCGTGCATGCTTTTTATAGCAGCTTCTTTTTCTGAATAGGCCTCGTAAAACTTCTCTTCTTTTTCTTTAAAGAATTCTAATACTCGTTCATTATTTCGGGATCTTAAGAAATAAAAATATTTATCCAAGCGCTCATGATTTAAAACATTTATGTCAGAAATCGACTTTTCGACATAATCAAACGAAGAATCAAAATTACAGACCCCTTCAACCTCCCCAATGGGTATATCAGAACAAACTGCAACATAAGCAACTGCCGGCAGATCAAATGACGCCCCATCGACAGCCATGGAGTAAGCTTGCACTCCTTCACCAACAGAGGGAAGCGGATGCTGCGCAATCAGCACGCTTGGGCGAATCCACTGCCTGAATATCTGCACATACTTGAAATGATGTTTTAGAAGTGTGACGAACTCTTTTTCACTCATCTCATGCAGATGATAGGGATTCTCGCCATAGTTCTCGGTCACCTGAGGGTTCGGCGTTGAAATAACCAGCTTACCCTCGGCCCTTAAGATCTTCCGAAAGTTCTTTATAACCAGCTCCTGTGTCTCAGCAGACACATGTTCAATCATCTCGAAGCATGTAACCAGGTCGAAACTGGACGCAGGCAACCCTGCTCCGAGATCATCTCGCCGCTCAAAACGAAGACACGGGTTGTGTTGATGCTGCATTGCCCACCGCAGAGCTTCTTCAGAGATATCCACACCGACTACAGCCTCGGCATCTTTGGCAAGCAAGGCAGATCCGTATCCGGTTCCGCAACCGAAATCCAGCACTCTTAAGCCCGAAGCCATTTTTTGTGCCATCACATAACGTGGTAGATGTTCGTACTCTGCAATTTTGTTCCAAGTCCCTGGCACATAGCGTTCGTGCATAAACTCTGAAAAATCACTCCCTGTAGCCGTGCAAAGAAGCCCATTATACCCTGAAAGCTTTTCGTTAAGCCCTGAGGCTTCATTGTCTGATTTCGCTGAGAAACCAGGTACCGGGTATTGCCCAGTGATCTCAACCGCACTCCATTTTAATTGGTTTAAAAGAGTGTTTAGCGACTGGGGCGAATAATAAACAAGATGGGAAGGATGATGTCGATTCGCCCACTTGACTGGATCGGCAACAGCTTCAAGGGATTTTGCATTAGGCGTTGTTATAACAATTCGCGTCCGTGGTCCGATGACGCCCTTAGTAAAGAGATTGTAAAATAGAACATATGGATCGGCTAAGTGTTCAATAATATCTAGTAATAAGATCAGATCAAATTGACAGGGTGGCAAATCATCGACCCGCTCCACCAGATAAAGACTGTCACCGTGTCTTTTTTTGGCGATTTTACGAGCATGCTCAGATCCTTCAACCCCGAAACATTCCCAGCCTTTTTCAACAGCGACAGCAAGATGCGTTCCGTATCCACAACCAATATCCAAAACCTTCCTAGGCCTGTCTTCCGCCTCAATCACTGCAAAGCATTCTTCCAGATATTGTGGAAGGCTTTCGCTTTGCTCATCACAATCAGCACAAAAGCCTATCTCCCCTCCATCAAACCATCCCTTGTGTTCATATCGGTCTTTAAAGCCTTGCTGTTCCGGCATTGGCCAAACGAAATCAGTGGAACAAGTATGGCAGGAAAAAACTGTGCGGCCATCACTATTACAGTGAGTCGTAATTTCTGTACCTTGACATATTATACAGGTTGGCTTTGCTTCAGTTATAGCTCTAGACGCACGCGTAGGCTTGGAATTCAGCAACGGATTGGTCTCCATAAATTGTCAACTTTGTTTTAATTATCTCTTACTTTTCCAGGAGCCTGTCGGGCTATACGGGACGAAGCGAAAATCTGGATGTTTGAGAACAGATTTTAGCTCGTTTGCAGGCTCATAGGCGTAGCTATGGTCCAAAAAAGAGCTGGAATATGGGCCAAACAGCCGGATTTGCAGCTGGCTCATGGATAGTCCGACAAACTCCCAGCAATCGAAATGGGGGACCGACTAAATTACGCCTTACCCAATCCCCACCGACAAGGATGCGCAAACTTTCCCCAAGAGGGGAAATCGGTACGCACTGAGAAGGGTAGCGAAACTTCTGTACAAGCATAACATATAGAAAGATCTTCCGACCAGGCAGCGATGGCAGCCAGATAGTCACCAGGGGCCAAACAATTTTCAACGAGCTCACAGAATCCTTCTTGCAACTCACCTTCAGACATCGGGGAAAAGAAAAACCCTACTTTTGAACTTGCTTCTCCGATTAACCAGTCTCCGTCTGAACGATAAACACTTATTCCCAGCATCTGTTTTTCAATCGGTTTCAATGCCTTTAAGGAAAACCTGAACCTGATATCCTGTCCGGTTTTATACATGGGTTTCTTATCATCGTTCCAATCAAAATAAAACTTTTCGAACTTGGCCATTCCGGTGGTTTGCTGTGGAACTAGGCTGCCTTTTGAGGTTAAAATCTCGCCTGTCATATAAGAATGATAGTCCTGACAGATATTAACTGGGTCTCCGTCACCCTTAACTTCACCCCTATCCAGCCATATTGCTCTATTACAAATCATCTGGAGGGTACTCAAATCGTGAGACACAAATAAAATTGTTGCACCATGATCACGCAACTGTTTGATAGATTTCATACATTTGTTTCTGAAAGCCACGTCACCGACACTGAGTGCCTCATCAACAATAAGCAAATCTGCATCCATATTAGCAACAATGGCAAAAGCAAGCCGCACATACATTCCACTTGAATAGGTTTTGACCGCCTGGTGGACAAATTCGCCAATATCTGCAAATTCAAGGATTGCGTTCAGTTTACTGTCGATTTCTTCCTTCGTTGCCCCCAACAAGGTAGCATTAAAATAGATATTTTCAATTCCAGTAAGATCTGGGTTAAACCCGGCACCGAGTTCAAGCAGAGCGAGCACCCTGCCGTTTGTTACAAAACTCCCCTTGGTGGGTGTCAAAACTCCGGTCAGAATTTTCAGGAGGGTTGATTTTCCTGAGCCGTTTTTTCCGACAACGCCAACAATCTCACCCTTATTCACCTCAAAAGACAGATCGCTTAAAGCATAAAAATCCCGGTGGTATTTTTTTCTCATCGGATGAAGCGCTTCTTTCAAGCGATCAACGGGATCATCATACAGATGATAAACCTTTGATATATTTGTGACTTTTATGGCGATATCAGTCATCTACAAAACATCCGCAAAATGAGGACGCAATCTATTAAATACAACAGCGCCGGAAACAAAAATTAATCCGGCCCAAAACCAGTAGTAAAGTCCGTAAATTGGGTGTTCCCAAAACCAGACGTTATTGATGAAGCTGTCGCGGTAACCTTGAATGACATAATAGGTCGGATTTAGTTTTAGATATAAATGGTACTTTTCCGGAATGATATTCAGTGACCAAAAGATAGGCGTTCCCCAGAAGCCAAACTGAAGAATCATGGCAACGATCTGTCCGATATCTTTAAGGAATATCACCAGAGCAGAGGTAAGCCAGGAAAGTCCTAACAGCATGACAATCATGGCAAAGAGGTAATAAACGACTTGAAAAGAATATATGGTTGGATAAATACCGTAAACAGTAAAAAACAGAAAAATGACACCCACAAAAAACAGATGAATCATCAGTGCCGACAACAACTTGACAATTGGCAGCATGCTGACTCTGAAAACCACCTTCTTCACCAAGAAGCTGTTCTCCACAATGGATCCGGTTGCACTGGACAGGGTATCGGCAATAAAGAACCAGGGAATAATGCCGGTGATCAACCAGAGGACAAATGGAAAATTTCCAACCGGAGCAGACTTGAAACCAAGTTCAAAAACAAACCAGAAAATTATGATCGTAATGATTGGCTGAATAAAAGCCCACAACAGCCCCAGGTATGAACCCAGATAGCGCGTCCTGAAATCACGGATCGTCAATTGCAGGATAAGCGCACGGTTGTGAAATAAATTCAGTAGAAAATTCAGAAAATGCCTAATCACTGCGCTCAGTCTCTAGATTTGTTCAAAGTAATCAGATTCAGAAAAGATAGGGGCAATCGCATCCTTGGGGGATAACACCGGTGTTAAACCACCAGGCCACTTAATACCCAGTGCTGAGTCATCCCAACGAATAGATCTTTCATGTTCCGGTGAATAATAATTTGTTGTTTTGTAAAGGAATTCAGTGGCCTCACTTAAGACCAAAAAACCATGCGCAAAACCTTCCGGAATCCACATTTGTCGTTTATTCTCAGCCGACAAGAAGGATCCAACCCATTGCCCAAAGGTTGGCGAAATTCTCCTAATGTCTACGGCCACATCATAAACCTCACCGACAACGCAGCGGACAAGCTTTCCCTGAGACATGGGCGGCAGCTGGTAATGCAAACCTCGCAGCACCCCTTTTGCCGACCTTGAGTGATTATCCTGAACAAAGTAAGGAGCAATTCCTGTGGCTTCTCGCCAGGACTTTTCGTTGTAGCTTTCGTAAAAAAACCCCCGATCATCACCAAAAACCTTCGGTTCAATGATCAGCACATCAGGAATCTCAGTATGGATCACCTTCACAATGAGACTCCATCATTCAAAACCATCTCAAGATACTCTCGATAACTGGACTTGGGTGTATCTGCAACGACTTTCTCCATGTCATCTCTGGTCAAGTAGCCTTTTCGAAATGCGACCTCTTCCAGACAGGCGATTTTCAACCCCTGCCGGGCCTCAAGTGTACCAATAAAGTGGCTCGCTTCAAGCAGGCTAAGATGCGTACCGGTATCGAGCCAGGCAATGCCGCGGTCCAGTTTTTCAACTCTGAGTTCTCCACGCGTGAGATACTCGACATTCACATCGGTGATCTCCAGTTCGCCACGTGCCGAGGGTTTCATCTGCCTGGTGATTTCGATGACCTTGTTGTCATACAGGTAAAGCCCGGGCACTGCGTAATGCGACTTGGGTTTAACTGGCTTTTCTTGAATATCGATGGCCCTGCCGCCCTTGTCGAACTCAACCACACCATAACGCTCGGGATCATGCACCGGATAACCGAAGACTTTAGCGCCACTGGTAAACTCGGAAAAAATCTTTGTCAGCCCCATCTTACCGTAAAAAATATTGTCACCGAGAATCAGGCTAACAGCATCATCGCCGATAAATTCCTCGCCAACCAGGAAGGCCTGTGCGATCCCTTTTGGTTCCTCCTGGACTGCATAACTCAGCCGAATCCCGAAACGGGAGCCATCGCCGAGAAGCGCTTCAAAACGCGGGGTGTCCTGGGGAGTCGAAATAATCAGGATATCCTGCACTCCAGCGCGCATGAGGGTGGAGAGCGGATAGTAGATCATCGGTTTGTCGTAGACAGGCTGCAGCTGCTTGCTGGCCACCAGTGTTAGTGGGTAAAGCCGCGTACCCGCCCCGCCCGCGAGGACAATTCCTTTTTTAATACCAGACATCATCACACCTTTCTCTCGCCCGTTCGCTGCGCTCACTTGAGAACACAAAGAAAACCATAACCCGTTTTTTATTTTTTCCGCTGTGTACTCTGAGTGCGACGTTTTAGAGATTATTCCTGCTCTTCAAGTAGTTGACCAGACTGTCTTTCCAGCCGGGGATTTCCGCACCGGTTGCCACCAGATATTTTTCTTTAGAAAAAACCGAATACGCCGGCCTGGGTGCCGGCAAAGGATATTCTTCTGTCCGGATCGGCAAAAGCCTTTGTGACTTGATCGGTAAAGCTTGTTTCTTCGCCAGAGTGACAATCTCACAGGCGAATTCGTACCAACTGCAGCTGCCCTCGTTGGCGAAGTGGTATGTACCATAGAGGCTGGGTCCTGGGGGCTGGGGGCTTGTAACGGATTCGAGCAGAGAAAAAATGGCGTCAGCCAGATCTCCGGTAAATGTTGGACTACCGACCTGATCGTGGATGATGCGCAGTTCTTCGCGTTCCGCAGCCAAACGCAGAATCGTTTCAACAAAATTATTGCCGCCTGGACCATACAACCAACTGGTCCTGACGATAAAGTACTTATCAAGACCGCTCTGTATAATGGCCTGTTCGCCAGCCAGTTTCGTGCGGCCATAGGCCGACTTAGGGTTCGGCGCATCACCCTCAACATACGGTGACTTCTTTTGTCCGTCGAAGACGTAGTCGGTCGAAACATGAACCAGGATCGCATCAACGGCTAAAGCAGCCTCAGTCAGGTAACCAACCGCAGTGCCATTGACGACCATCGCCAAATCCTGCTGCGTCTCGGCACCATCGACATTGGTGAACGCCGCACAGTTGATGATCACATCAGGCTGCAATCGGGTCAGCTCCTGCAGCACCTTTGCTCGATCGGTCATGTCGAAATCCGGAAGGTCATACAGGGTTACAATATAACCCGTAGCGAGTGCCTTCTCACGAACTTTGCGTGCCAGCATTCCTGACGCGCCCAGCAAGGCAATTTTGGGTTGTGCCTTTTCCACTAAAAAACACCTCTCGCTTGTTTGCTGCGTTCACTTGAGGACGCAGAGAGAATCAAAAGGGTTATATATTTTTTCTCCCTGTGATCCCTGTGTTCTCTGCGTGAGATTACCTTACCTGCCGCCATACATTTTTTCATAATATTCCTGGTAGGATCCGTCCAGAACCGATTCGACCCACTTCGGGTTGTCAAGATACCACTCCACCGTTATACGGATTCCATCATCAAAATTAACACTCGGCTCCCAGCCCAGTTCCTGCTTTAGTTTAGAAGCATCAATGGCGTACCTTCTGTCATGACCAGCGCGATCTTTCACGAACTTGATCAATGAGCGGCGTGGCTGGCCACTTGCGAGAGGCGCCGTTTTCTCGTCAAGGATGTCGCAAACCGTCTGCACCACCTCGATATTCTGCTTCTCGCTGTTGCCGCCGACATTGTAGGTCTCCCCTACCCGGCCCTTTTGCAGCACCGTCAAAATCGCCGCACAGTGATCGACCACATACAGCCAGTCGCGCACGTTCTTACCGTCACCATATACCGGCAGCTCTTTGCCGTTCAGGGCATTGTTGATAATCAGCGGGATCAACTTTTCCGGGAAGTGGTAGGGGCCGTAATTGTTGGAGCAGTTGGTCATCAGCGTCGGCAGGTTGTAGGTGTGGTGATACGCGCTGACCAGATGATCGGAGGACGCCTTGCTTGCCGAATAAGGGGATCGTGGGTCGTAGGGGGTCGTTTCTGTGAACAGGCCGGTATCGCCGAGGGAGCCGTAGACCTCATCGGTACTTACGTGCAGGAACCGTGGTGATGAATCCGTAACGCGTGACGAAAAATCCCTAACGGTTTTATCATCACGGCTTTTTTGTAACGGCTCCCATGCCTTACGGGCAGTTTCGAGCAGGGTGAAGGTGCCGAGGATATTTGTCTGAATGAATTCGGCTGGCCCATCAATGCTGCGGTCGACATGGGATTCGGCGGCGAAGTGGACGACCGTGTCGATCTGCTCTTCGGCAAACAACTTTTCCAGCAGTACCGGGTCACAGATGTCGCCATGAACGAACCTGTAATGAGGATTATTTTCGACATCCTGGAGGTTAGCGGGGTTGCCGGCATAGGTTAGCTTGTCGAGATTGATGATGCGCACTTCTGGGAGCTGATGAAGAGCGAGCCGCACAAAGTTCGAGCCGATAAAGCCGCAGCCGCCGGTAACAAGGATCTTCCGCATATAAACAAACCTCTCTTAAACAAAAAAAAACCCGATCGGCAAAGATCGAAGCTGTCACAGATAAGCCCAAGTTAGCACCCCAAAACGTGGCTAACTTAACACCATTCATGATCAATCGTCAACCAAGCGTTATTGTTATTTTTCAGCCAGTTGGCTAAGTATGAAAGTGGCAGCACAATCCAGATCACGACACTTTTCCACCGTTGCAAACTCCTGCTGCCGCTGAGCAACCTTGCCATAGCCTGTCAAAACCAGGATCGGCGTACAGCCGGCCCGCTCCCCCGCTTCAATATCAGCAAGCTTGTCGCCGATCATGAATGAGCGCGGCAGATCAATATTGTAATCCTCAGCAGCCTGCAGCAGCATCCCCGGCGCGCCTTTGCGACAGTCACAGTCAACCTTGTAATGATCGAGGCCATGTTCGGGATGATGGGGACAGAAGTAGAAGGCATCAATCGAGGTGCCATACGCGGCCAACTCTGCCTGAATATGCTCATGCAGTGTCTCGACCGCCTGTTCATCGAAGTAACCGCGGCCGATTCCTGACTGGTTGCTGACCACTATCACCAGGAAGCCGCCATCCTTGAGGCGCTTGATTGCCTGCGGCGTGCCGGGGAGAAACTCGAAATCCTCGACCTTGTGCAGGTAGTCCTTCTCGACGTTGATGGTGCCATCGCGGTCGAGGAATATAGCTCGGTTTAAAGGCATAGTTTTATCCATCACCAAGTCACCAAGATCACGAAGAAAGGCTAAACAGCCAATCTGGTGATACCATCCTTGATCAAAGGGGAGTTAAAATTAATGAGCAGGCCGAGCCTGTGTCCGGAAAGCTTGAGATAGGTCAATAGCTGAGAAAAGTGAACAGGGAGGACTTTTTCGACAGCTTTCAGTTCGACGACAACACTGTCACCAACCAGCATATCCAATCGCAAGCCAGCGTCTAAATGTAATTCATCGTAAATAACAGGTAAATGCTTTTGACGTTCAGTCTTGATCTGTCTTTTTGACAATTCATAAGCCAAACACGTTTCATAGACACTTTCCAATAAGCCTGGACCAAGTTTTGAATGAACGGAAAAAGCTGCATCAACGACTTGACTGGCGATTTTGTCTATCTCAAAGGGAATAGGTTCTCTTGGTGTCTTGGTGCCTTGGTGATTCAATGATTTATTCCTGATAGGCTTGAAGAATTTTCTCAATTATAGCAGTCGTGGAACGACCTTCGACAAACTGGATCAGTTCGACTCGTCCGCCGTAACTTTCTACCAGATCGCGGCCGACAACTCCATCCAGGTCATAATCACCGCCTTTGACCAGGATGTCCGGTTTGAGTGCACTGATTAATTCCAGGGGCGTGTCTTCGTTGAAGATCACCACATAATCGACGCAATTCAGGGCGGCCATAATATGCGCCCGTTCGGACTCGCCGATCAGGGGACGCTTTTCCCCCTTCAGGCGACGGATGGAATCATCAGAGTTCAGACCCAGCACCAACAGATCACCTAGCTTGCGGGCCGCCTGCAGATACTTGACATGGCCGACATGCATCAAATCGAAGCAACCATTGGTGAAAACGATCTTGTCGCCCTGGGTGCGGCGTTTATCCAACAGCCTGGACAGCTCCCTGCAATCGTGAATTTTCAAGTCACTGTCTTTATGCTGACGCGCTATCGTGTTAAGAATCTCATCAGGTGAAACGGTTGAGGTCCCTATTTTGCCAACGACGATTCCCGCTGCGACGTTGGAAACCCAAGCCGCTTCCTGCATTGACAGACCGGCTGCAAGGCCGACGCCGATGAGGGCAAGCACAGTATCGCCAGCACCGGAGACATCAAACACCTCGCGAGCTTCCGTGGGCATATGCTCGTCACGGCCGTCACGGAAGAACAGGCTCATCCCCTCTTCACTGCGGGTCAGCACCAGCGTCTCCAGTGCGAGCGCGTCGCACAGGCTGTGTCCGGCCTTGTGCAGACTCGCTTCGTCGACGATGGCGACCCCCGAGGCGGTCTGGGCTTCTTTGCGATTCGGTGTCAGCACGGTCGCGCCACGATACTTGTGGAAATCGCTGCCCTTCGGGTCGACAACCACCGGCACCCCGGCCTCACGCCCGGCGGCCATAATTGCCTGAAGAAAGCTTTCCGGAAGAACCCCTTTGAGATAATCGGAAACCAGAATCACCTGACAGGTCGGCATCGCTGCACGCACGGAGCTGGTCAGCTGCTCTACGTGTTCTGTGGTTATTTCAAGTCGGGTCTCACGGTCGATACGAACGATCTGCTGGTTATTGGCCATCACCCGGGTTTTACGACTGGTCGTGCGGCCGGCATCACAAACCACTCCGCCTGTATCGACTCCGAGCCGTTCAAGCTTCTGTTGCAGCAGGCAGCCATCGGCATCATCGCCCAATACGCTGGCGACAGAGACAGAAACGCCGAGGGTGACCAGGTTATTGATCACATTACCCGCGCCACCCAGGCGCAGATCGTCGTTGTAAACCTCGACCACCTGCACCGGAGCTTCAGGAGATATGCGCTCGACTTTGCCCCAGACATACTCGTCCAACATCAGATCACCGACGACCAAGACGCGAAGGTCGCTCAGACTGGCTAAAAATCGCTCAACTTTCAGACGATCCATGGAAACATCCTGTTAAACAGCAAATTTAACTCATGCTCTGCGGCCAATAATAGCCATGAAACGTTGCACTTGGAAGTATTCTTTTGCCTGCTGGCGACACAATTCGCTCAACACAACTCACGCGTGCCCTTTAAAGATGCGAGGATTTTCAATTCAACCCTCTTCCAAGGGCTTAAGTGGAAACATCAGAGAATCTCGTTAAGACTTTTCCGCAGGGTCTGCACAGCGCGTGGCGATAACGGCGCAGCAGCCAGATAGTTGCTGAGGAAATCCAGCCAGCCACAATCGCGCAGGGCCGCCCGGTCTTCCTTGTAACGCAGCATGTAACTAAAATTACGAATGCGCCGACGCGTTGACAAAGGTCCGGCGTGCAGGCTCAAATCAGCTACATCGATCAGCCCTATTTTCGCCCCGTCGTGCGAGACGATGATGTTGCCGAAATGCAAGGATCGGAAATAGATACCTTTCTGGTGCAGGCCGGCAACATAATGCGCGAAGCCGGTGAGCAAGTTGCAACGTTGTGATTCATAGTCTCTGAGAGCCTGCCTCAATGTGGTGCCGGGCAGCGGCTGATAGGTCACCAGATGACGGCCAACAGCGTGGCAGTAAGCTGTATCGACGACGCGCACTGAGAGGATTCCACGCTCGGCAAGGCGGCGGCTGTTGCGCACGAACCGGTGAGCATACGGAAAAAGCAAAGCAGTCGACAGCCAGCGCTTGCGGCGAAAAATCTTCACCAGAGTGCCGTCCGGCCGCTCAAGTACTTTTTCACCATAGCCGTCACGTTCTAGCACAGTGGAACTGGCCAGCAATTCCATGTAGCGGGGATGATCGATGCGTTTCATGGCAGGCAATCCGGTTCAGCTTATGCGCTGGACGCTGTGGCGTGCAGACCGTCGAGAACGGCCGCCGCCATCAGTGGGATGTTGATCTCGTGATGACCGGTAATCGAATACCCCCTGCCGCTGCCGGAGGTCGGCCGCCTGACCACGTTCTGCAAGGGTCGGTAATGCTGGTTCATGTCGAAGTTGGCGGTCGTGAAGTCGGCGACATGATAGCCGAGGTTCTGGACGATGGAGATCGCCTTGAGGAAGACCTCCGGCATAATCACCGCCGAACCGACGTTCAGCCAGACCCCGCCGTTCAGGTCGGCCACTACCGACGTCAGTAAGCGGAAGTCACGCGCCGACATCTCGCCGGTCACGGCGCCGTCGAACTCGGGGTGCTGATGGATGATATCGGTGCCGATCGCCACATGGGCAGTCACCGGAATATCGTGTGCAACACAAGCGGCCAGCAGGCTGTATTCCCCGTACGGGTGTTGCTTGTCGAGAATGCAGCGGCCGATCGCCTCGCCGAAGCCGATCCCTTCAGGCAGGGCCGCCTTGAGGGCGCGATTGATGCCGCCGCCGGTTTCCTCGGAGAAGCCGAAATCGCCGGCATGCAGCACGGCGCCGACATCCTCGGAGGTGGCGCCGATCAGCGACACTTCGAAATCGTGGATCGCCGCCGAACCGTTCATGGCCACGGCGGTGATGACATCGGCTTCAATCAGAGCCTTGAGCACCGGTTGCAAACCGCATTTGATGACGTGTCCGCCCATTGCCAGCACCACAGGCCGCCCCTCCTGCCTGGCCCGCACGATGGCATCGACAACATCTCGCAGTGAGTCAGCGCCCAGCAGGCGGGGGAGACGATCGATAAAGCTCGCGAGGGTCATGCCATGCTCCGGAGAACAGGCAAAATGATCACGGACGTTGACCTTGTTGTCGCGGGTGGTGATCGAATAGGTTTTGACCTTGTCCATATGGATCGGCTGATATTTGCTCATCGCTGTTCCTCCCGGGAGCCAAACAGCTGCTTCTCAACGAGGTCACAAATGATATGGATGATCAATTGATGGGCCTCCTGGATTCGGGGGGTATCGGGTGATGAGATTGTCAGGCTGATATCGACCATCCCGGCAATTGCGCCGCCATCCCGACCCAACAGACCGACGGTCGAGCAACCCTTTTCCCTTGCCACAGTCAGGCCGTTGATCACATTCCGTGAATTACCACTGGTCGAGATGCCGAACACCATGTCTCCGGGTGTGGCAAGCGCTTCGACCTGCCGGCTGAACACTTGGTCAAAACCGTAATCATTGCCGACTGCAGTCAGGATCGATGTATCGGTGGTCAGGGCGATGACCGGCAGGGCCCTGCGCTCCATCAAAAAGCGGCCGACCAGTTCCGCCGCCAGATGCTGGGCATCGGCAGCGGAGCCGCCATTACCCATCACCAGAAGTTTGCCACCAGAGCTTAGTACGCCGACCAACTTCGCTACAATCTCGATGATCGGCCCGGCCAGAGTCTCTTTGACTTCCTCGATCACCCGCAGGTGATTATCCATTTGCCGAACAATCTCAATACAGCTCATTTTATCCTCTCAACTTGTTACTGCTAGCAGTGAACCCATCGGTGACGTGAATCAAAACACCCGGGATCAACACAACGCCCATTTTCAATCATCGGTGAAACCATCAGAATTCACAAGATGGATTATCCTGTACATCCCTGAAAAAATATAACCTATTGATTTATTGCCAACGAACGAGGTTACTAACCTTTCGAATTACACGGGGTATCGACCGACGCTTCGTCCTTTACAGGACCCTGTAATGACGCAAAAACAGCGATCAATCCAATCGGAAACCAGAAGAGATGCCAACCGACGCCAATATCATCGACAACCATTCTCGAATCAAAGAAGTTGAATGTAATGATGAACAACAGAATTGCCGCCATAAATGGCCCCAGATCTGGGCACCAATTATGGAAAATAGCTCTGATTGCCACCCAGTACAAAATCAACAAAAGTAAAAAACAAACCATCCCGCCGGAAAATATTGCGTATAGATATAAGTTATGCGGCTCGGTATAACTCCCAAAACTGGCCTTCAGAAGAAAATTTTCGCCAAGACCATGACCAAACAAAATTTTATCTTTTAGAATGTCAAGAGAAAGACTCCATATTTCCAGACGCCACGCGTCCTTCCTTGCCAGCAAACTCGCGAATTTGTAGATATGGCTATTAACAACTCCAACGATGAGAGAGAACGTTAACAATGTAATGAGGCCGTATTTAATATTTGCTCTCTTGCTTAACAATAGATAAATCATGATTGACAGGAGATAGCAGAGGATGGCTGCACGACTTTGCGATAGATATACAAGAACGCTCAAATACACACAACTCAGCGAATACAGTATTTTTTCAATCCGATTTCTACTCATGAACGCCAGATGTGTCGAAATAATGGCGACAATCGAGTAGACCCCACCGGCATAGATGTGCCACAGGAATTTTGTACCCATTCCAAATGGTAAGGAACGTTGGTAACTACCTGAAACGACATAGTTAAACAGATCATATCCACTGCCAACGATAGTTGCTACCACTATGATTTTGAACAAGGTGAAAATTTCACATTTTTGCGTCAAAAAAAACAACATGATTGTCAGAAAAACTATAAGCCTAAAACCGGCTTTTATATAGTCCAACTCGATACTGCCGACAACAATTGATGATATAACTGAGTATAAAATCAAAATCATACTTAATAAATAAACTTTATTTGAATATAGCTTTTTAAGTGCGTGTAAATTATATCTAAAATAAATTATGAAAAGTATGCTTACAATATAGAATTCTTTTGTTGCTATACCTCTCTTGACGGAAAATAACAGTGCGATAAAAACAAGAAAAAATATATATAGATATTTTTCTATAAAATATTGTTTTCTATTATATTTGCAATCAATTTTGAATAAAGGTAGAAGCTTCAAAGTCTTCGCCTATTTATAACACTGTATAAGTGTGCCTTCATTCTGACAATTTGACTTTGACATTCTAATTTGATTGCCTTATCAAAATAGAGTGCTGCATCTTTTTGGAGGCCTTTCGTCATCAACATTCTTCCAAGTGAAACATATTTTTTTTGTAAGGTTAAGAGGAATTCATCGCGTCTAGGGCCGAGAACTTCTATTCGTGGCAAGACTTCATTTTCGAAAATTTTTATTTTACTGATCCTGCTTTTCATTGTGTTTCTTGATATCCCATCACAATGCGATCGGTAACTAACCAACACGTCTTCAAGAATTCCAACCTCAAATTGCTGTACGATTCTTAACCAGAGGTCGAAATCTTCACAAGGTGGATAATCTTCATTAAATACCCCACACTTTTCCAGGCACTTTTTTCGCACCATGACTGAAGAGGTTACCAGGGGGATTCTATCCAACAGAAACTCCGCTACGCCAACTTTTCCCCAACAACGCTTATTCTTATCTCTTTTCTCATCCAGGTACTTGCCATTTGCACCAATCACTGACCAGTTTGTTCCCACTAGACCAATCTTTGGATGGTCCCTGAAAACAGCCATTTGATGCTCCAGTTTTTCTGGCATCCAAATGTCATCAGCATCAAGAAAAGCAATGAAGTCCCCATTCGCTTCATTAATACCCCGGTTGCGTGCAAGCGCCGGTCCGCCATTAGCAACTTGAGACAATAGCTTGATTTTGGAATCCTCTTGTTGATAATGTCTAACAATTTCCCGTGAATTATCTGTAGAACAATCGTCGATGATCAAATGCTCATAGAAGTCCCAAGTTTGAGCCTGCGCACTCTCCAACATGGCCGCTAAATATTGGGCGGCATTGTAAACAGGCGTGACGATTGAAACCAAGGGATGTGGACAGGTACTTATCAGCTCGCTCATCGGCCTAATCCAGAGAAACAGCAAATTTCTATTTTACAAGATCGCAAAGTATGCGAATACTAAAGACGTGTCTTTCATGATAGGTACGAAGCGGCCTTCGTGTATAGACCACGCAACTATCAATCCATGACAATCTCCTGCCAATTCTTGCGAAAATACCGAGTCAATTCGTCTGTCACCGCAGCGCGACTCATATCACGATAGAAATGTTCCAGGTCACGGCTGGCAAGTTTCTCATGGCACCCTCGCCGATAGAGGCAGCCATCCAAGTCGACCAGGAAAAATTGCAACCTCTCATCCTTCCGCACCAAGATATTGCGCCAGTTCAGATCGCCGTGAAAGATCCCCTTGCGGTGCATGCAACCAAATGTTTCGGCCAAGGTCAAAAGCGCCTCCCTCTGCTCCTGGGGGCTCAGAATTTGCCAAACATTGAGCAGGCATGCAGCATCTGTCAGATGCGGAAAGACCACGTAGGAGCGACCCAGAAGACCTAAAAAACGCTCTTCCAGGCAAAGGATGGGAGGCACAGTGGGAACCTGAGCCCGCTGAAAGCTGACACCGTTGTGCCAAGAGCGCAGAGCCCGGGAGGGCCGCAGTAGATTCCTAAGCCGATAACCAAAGCCCTGACAGTTGTAACGCTTGACAAAATAACTATATCCATCCAGCCGTATCAGGGCTTTATCGGTGGCAGCAGAGTGCCAGGGAGAACAAATCGGATCCCCGGCTGCGAACGAGTGGTCAGGGTCAGGCAGCAATGATGCGGCCAAAGCTCGCGCGGACGGTGTATTTTCACAAAAGCCGGAAAACTGCCCCGACTTGAGCTTCAGAATGCTACCCCCTTGTTGCGTATCGAAACTTATCTCTGAACTTTGAACCGTCATAAATGAGCCAGCCAGGTAGACCAACCGCGCATAAATCGAGACTCCCAAAGACCGGTCGGGTCGTTACCACGAAGATCATATAGGAACCGACGCAGATCATGGTCAGCCTTTTTGCGGGTAGGATAGCTCACCTGTCTGGCACCGTCAAAGTCAATTAATTGGATATACATAGACCTCGAGTCCCGCTGCACCATTATGTTGTCCCATTTGAGATCACCATGCAGCAGACCAAAACGATGCATGCGCCCCAACAGATTCGCAAGTGAAGCGACGAGGTCGATACAGCCTCGTTCATCCAGCTTTGGCCACAACTGACGCAGAGTCTCGCCAGAAAAGAATTTCATGAGGATGTAAGAACGCCCAAGCAGACGGCAGCATCGCTCCTCGAGACACAGATAAGGATCAGGCACGGGAATACCACGCACCAAGAAGTGATGCATCAGATCCCAGTTCTTCACTGCTCGTGATGGCCGCATAGAATTTTGGAATCTGTAGATCCAGCCGCGACAGTTGTAGCGTTTAAGCAGGTAACAGCCTCCTGCCAGCTCCACCTGTCCTGTGTGATTGCGCGACCCTGGCTTGCAGATACGGGCGCCTTCAAAGGCCTGGTCAGGATCCGGCATCATGTCGACAAGTACCGAAGCAGTCGTGGTATCGTCCCGCCGCCAGATGCGAAAGCCGGACTGTCGTTCAACCCGGAACCCTGCACCGCCACGATGAACCTCACTCACTTTTCGCTTCCAAATCTCCTGTAGCGTGATTAAGGCCCTTTTCTCGATCTCTGCCAAATCCCAGGAGCGCAGAGATTTGTCAGGACCACCGAAGACCAGAAGGAATCGGAACCGTTCGGAGCGTGAGCTGGTCAACCAGAACCAGGCTAGCAGCGTTGACAATGGTTGCTGATTTGCGCGAATCCTGCCCAGTCCGACGGTACAGGCAAAAGTGACACCGTTTTGGTTTTCGGTCAGACAACAGTCGGAGGGTAATGGTAGTGCCAGATCGGGCTCGGCCTGTATTATCTCGCTCAGAAACAGCGCATAACGTCGAATCAACATGCGCTTGTCACGTGCCGACAGACTCGGGTAATCTTCAGTCCAGAATTTGGCAACGGTCACCAAAGCAGCAGAACAAGGGGCTTGACTCATCTGGAAGCCTCCGTCCACTTGCGGATCACGTCCAAGGTTTCTCGCATGTTTTGTTGCCGTGTCATCCCTGCTACACGCGTGCGGGCAGCCTCTCCCATGGCCGTCAGATCAGACTTCAGGCCGTTACGCAACAACGCAGAAAGTTCCTGCCAACTCCGCGGGTTGCTCTGGATAAAGCCGTTCTCACCTGGACAGATCAGTTCCGACGCACCATTCTCGGCAGTGGTTATCACCGGCAGTCCGCAGGCCATGGCCTCCAGACAGACATTGGAGAAGGGGTCGTACATGGTGGGCAGAACTGCCAGGTCTGCGGCACCATAATAGTTTTCTACCTGGTCCGTAGCACCGATAAGATGGACCCTTGTGGCGATGCCGAGGCGCTCGGATAGTCGTAGAAAGTGAGCCGGTTTACCCCGCCCAACCACCAGCACATGAACCATATTGCCGACATCACCGAGATCCGCTACAGCGCGCAAGAGCACTGACAGCCCTTTGCGCTTCCAGTTGTTTGAAACGTAGAGCAGTGCCTTGTCAGTCGATTTGAGCCCGAGTGTACTGCGGACCCTATCCCGGTTAACGCGAACCTGCTGAGGGTTAAATCGGGAAGGTTCGACGCCATTGTAAATCACGTGGACCTGTTTGGGGTCACTGCCATAGTAACGCTGCACATGCCTCTGCACCAACTTCGAGTTGGTGATTATCCAAGGTCCGCCCGGGCCAAGAATGGTGCGCTCGAGATACAAGTTGGCCCATTGAACCGGATTGACCATGTAGTTAAGCCAACGCCATGGAGCAAAAGGATAGTTCAAACGCATCCAGTGCCGCTGAACACCATCTCCCAAGCGATAAAGATTGAGGCCGAAGCAGCGTGTCAGACCGTAAACCACGTCAAATGTCTCACGGGTAACAAGGGAGCGAGCATTGATAGCAAAACTCAACACCCGCCAGAAACCCGGCCGCTTTGCCATGGGAACAAAGCAGATCTGGATTCCCTCCGGTAAATCCTGCCAGCGATGGGCAAAAACGCAAACCGTATGCCCCTCGTGATGCAGGGCAGTGGCCAGGTTGACAGAAAAACGTTCCAGTCCCCCGTGTGAGAGCGAAAAGGTGTGGTTGACCAGGGCAATCTTCATCGCAACTCCATATTCCCTGCAACTTGTCGCAACAGCATCTCGATTCGAGGGGCACAGACCTGCAGTGAATAGTTCTGCGCTACCGTGAGGCGCGCCTGGTCACCCATCTGTCGACGCAGGCTGGCGTCTTTGACCAGTGTTCGCAGCCGTTCAACCCAGTCCTCTTCGTTTTCTGCCCAGAATCCTTCCTTTCCATCGGTGACAATTTCAGTGTTACCCCCAACCGGCGAGCAGACCACAGGCAGACCTGTTGCCATACACTGCAAAAGTTTGAACCCGCATTTGCCCCGGGTCCACAAATCATCGACAAGAGGCATAACACCGATATCGAAGGACTGCAGATCCGCCACTTCGTCGGCTTGGGACCATGATTTTCTGATGACCGGCATTTGCTCCAGTGCAAAGAAATCGTCGGCAACGATCTTCAATCGGACCTGCGGGCAGATTCTGGCCAGGCGCTCAAAGGCAGGAGCAATTACCTTGAGATACTTAAGAGTTCCGCGGCTGCCGATCCAGCCAATCACAACCTCATCCCGCACCGGCGGATCAACAGCGGGGAGATAGTGTTCGATATCAACCGGCGTCGGCACGACCGCCACATGGTCATGGTAACGACATGCCTGCTCTGCCAGGAAACGGTTACCGGCTACAACCTGGTCGACCCGACGCAGGGTGCGCATAAAACGACGCAACTGCCGTGGATGGATGCCTTGGTGCCGATCGCCCTCCTTCACCATCACTGCATCATCGAAATCGTAGATCAGCCTACGCGCTGCGCGACGGACCAGCCATAGCTCCGGTGCGGCAAAGAGCTTCTTCTGGATCACCACGACATCCGCGTTGCGCAGTTGGCCAAGGAGAGCCGGCCAGTTTCGCGCCGAACGTGACAGGGGCTTGACCGAACAGTCCCAGCCGGCCTGCTCCAGAAAGGGCAGGTACTGCAATACCCGGAAGCGGGTGCTGGCCTTGTCGAGGCGGGGAACTAAAAAAACAGCCTTCAAGTTATTTTTCATCTCATCGCAGTTCGCTTTACGGCGTAAACACTCATACGGCTGGTGCGACCCATCATCGCCAACAAAGAGACGAGAGGACCAAGACACAGTCTGCGGACCGGAACGCAAAGCAAGAGCCGTTTGAGCCAGCTGTGGTCCAGGTAACCAGCAGATTTAATGAAATCGCTCTTGGTCCGTTGATGGACAATGCGCTCAACAACAAACCCGGCCGATTCAAGACAAGCCCGGATAGTGGCGGGAGAAAAATGACTGAGATGCTGTGGAACCTGAAGTGTATAAGACCTTTCCCGGAACAAGCGTGCTTCGATACCTTCAATATCGGGGACCGACAGGATCAGCTGGCCGTTGTCCTTCAATAACCTGCCGAGCTTGCTCAAGGTCTTGAGTGGGTCAGGCACATGTTCCAGAACCATGCTCAGGTGGACGACGTCGAAAAAATCTTCTGGATAATCGAGATTGTTAATGCTTCCCGCGCGGACTGAAGTCAGGCCAAGCTCCTGCTGTGCAAAGGCAGCAGCCCGTGCATTCAGTTCAACGCCATGAACCTCCCACCCCAGCTGCTGCATGCGCCACAGATAACCGCCCCAGGCACAACCGACATCGAGCAACCGCCCACCCGGAACCCAACGCGGCAAATGACTGGTATACAACTTGGAGCGGAGAAGCCTCCAGACCAGAGCGTCGCACAGCCTGGGGAAGGCCGGAAGTTCGTAGCCAAAATAGTTTGCCAGCAGTGATTGCCGCAAGCGCCCCCGCCATCCAGGCTTGAATCCCGTTTCATCCAAAATTCGTTTCTTGTTCGGTTGGTAATAACGAGCTGAGTCGGGATAGAAACAGCCGAGACTCTCAGCCGTAGGGCGAGGATTGGTGAATACGAAACCACAAGTGACGCATTTCACCACGTCGAAGTGGGCATCCAGGCCATTGTAAAGCTCCTTGGCACGACGCAAGACGATGTGATGTTCGGACGATCCACACAATCCACAGGACACGGACTCAAGTTGGTAGTTCAAATCATCCCCCGGGCAGTCGCTCCAAACTTTTCAACGACTTCGGCATAGACATCTTCATATCCAGTTATCATCTGACGCGCAGAGAACGTATCAAGGGCGCGCGCACGGGCGTTGGCGCCCAAACGCATGCGTTCCTCATTGCTGACCCTTGCAATTGATAGCATTGCAGCCGTCAAGTCGTCTACTGATGCTGGTTCAACCAGACATCCCATCTCCGTCGCGTCGAAAATTTCCGGGATTCCCCCGACCCGCGAGGCGATTACCGGTCGCCCGGCAGCCATTGCCTCGAGCAGTGACAGGGGCAATCCCTCACGCAGAGAGGGGAGTAGAAACACATCCAGAGCGTTAAGTATCTGGGGAACGTCACGGCGGAAACCGAGAAAGGTCACATGTTCTGAGATGCCCAGCTCCTGAGTCAGGGTTTTTAGATGTTCCTCCAATTCCCCGCGTCCTGCCAGTAACAATCGGACCCGGGCATCTTCGGCAGCGACACGGGCGAAGGCACGGATCAGGCATTCCTGATTCTTGACTGCGCTCAGGCGCCCCAGGGTGCCGAACCAGAATTCATTCGTGTGACCGGGGAGAATCTTTTCACGAAGCTGTTGCGGTGAGTCATCCAGTCGCATGTGCTCGAGGTTGAGCCCATTGCGTACCGTCACGATCCGCGCAGAGGGGAAAAAAGAGTTTGTTTGGCGCAGGTCTGCAGCGACCGCATTCGACACCCCGATCAATTTGTCAAGGAATCGATACCAGATGCGGTTGCCGATTTGGCGTTTCCAGGTTTTGGCGCTGTCGAGACCGTGCAGGGTAGCGACGACCCGTGGCCTGCATTCGGCCAGACGGGCAGCCAGAACACCAACGGCGATGGACCTTTGCAGATGACAGTTGATCACGTCGATCTTCTCCTGATCGATAATCGCCCGTAATTGCTTCAGCAAAATCAAGTTGGCTGGCCGTATCCGGCGACTCGGCGTCTCGAGGTAGTCGCATCTGCTAACCAGTCTTTCAAGCTCGTTCTCACCGTCATTGCGACCATTCAGGTAGCAGACCACCACCCGGAAGCGCTGCGTATCGAGCTTGACCATCTCATTGAGCAGAGGATAATTACCCGAGTAGCGTTTTATCAGCAACAGCACGTTGATCATGTGGCGTTCAGGCTCCCTGCTGCACAAGACTTCATCAACATCGACTCATTTCATCTCGCCGCGAGCCCGGCGCCGGGCTGTTAATTTAATATCATGGCGGGCAATACGTTCAGCCTTGCGGCCCACTCTAGTCAACAGCCGGCGACTCCCCCGGCTCAACCGGGATTCCCCAAGATAAGCCAGGAGAAATCGCAAATGGTCACTGCGGGTGATGAAAGGGAAACGTCTGGCCGAAAAGGCAAGCTGTGCAAGGTCCTTGATAATGGAATATTCGGGGGTGCAAGCGCGTCTCTGCACCCTCTGCAGATCAAGCAAAAACAACTCGTTGTCTTCACCAAGAAAAAAATGATTCAGGTAAAAATCCTGGTGGTTCATCCCCGCACCATGTAAATGACGGGCAAGGCCCGCAAGTTGCCTGATTAACGCACGTTTTTCATGGAATTTCTCGGGTCCATTGAATTTGTCGTACACCAGCTCATCCAGAGGGTGTGCTCCATAAAGCTCTTCGGTCACGGTGAATGATGCTGTCTCAATCCCGAAAAAAATACGTTCGCCAAATGCGACCGGTTTCACTGTGGGAATGCCGGCCTGACTCACCGCCTGGATGGATGTCCACTCCTGGCGGGCACTGCGCGGTGGCAGCTTGCCTCGAGACAATTGTTTGAATAATTCGGTTCGATGTAATCGATTGCGCTTGAGATAAAAGGCTCGGTCACCAATCTCAAAACGAAACACCGAACGGCCCCGTTTATGTACGATGCGGGCTCCTC
Organism: Desulfuromonadales bacterium; assembly: GCA_014860225.1. Lineage (GTDB taxonomy): Bacteria > Desulfobacterota > Desulfuromonadia > Desulfuromonadales > BM103 > M0040. Next base: position 27,770 of record JACZKE010000016.1, on the reverse strand, counting down.
CAGGAAATTCCATAAAATCACTGAAGTGGACCAGTCCCGCTTGTTGCATGTCCTGAAATGCATCAGTGGCACACAAGACTCCGTCACGCTCGACAAACTCCATTATGACTGCGCCCCCTGCAAAAGGCGAATAACGGCATCCAAAACCTCGGCAACGCTGATGCTTGCCCCGCACTCGCCATCACGTTCGCAGCTTTTGCTCAGGCAAGGCGAGCATTCCATGGGGGCCTGCAATCGAATGTGTTCATCTCCGGGCGGCCCATTGCGCCGGCTGTCTGTCACACGGAAGATCGAAACCGTCGCCGTACCAACCGCTGCGGCGATATGCACCGGACCGGTGTCGGCACCGATCACCAGACGTGCTGCAGCCAACAGGGCAACCAGCTCCTGCAGGGATCCTCGCGGCCAGAGAACAGCCCTGCCCTCACACGCCTCCGCCATGCGTTCCGCTGCATGCTTTTCCTTAGCGTTCCCCCAGGTCAACACAACCTGTTTGCCGCTCTCAATCACCAGTGTTCTGACCAGTTCAATCCAGTGGTCAAGCGGCCACAACTTTGTTTCCCAGGTTGTCCCGTAGTGCGCCACCAGAAAGTTGCCACGCGTCAAACCGAATTCATCGAGCAGCGTGGCAATGGTTTTTGCAGCATCGGCCTTTACAGGCAGGGGTCCACATAGAGAAACATTGGTCGCGCCCGGCAACGCTGCACGGGCGATCTGCAGATAGCGACTGGAAATATGATGGTTTTCTGCAGAGATTTTCACCTTACGATTGGTCGCCAGCAGGTTGGGCCACTCCCTGGCCTGGCTGCCATCGAAGCCAAATCGCTCCGCGGCTCCGCTGAGCCGGGTAAAGATTCCGCTTTTGCTGTTGCCCTGCAGATCGAGAACGATATCGTAATGCTCACGTCGCAGTTGTCGGATCACACCCAGTGAACCGCGTACAGCCGGAAAAGTCCCCTGTTTGCGCCACCTCCGCGTATCCAGACGAACGATCTTGTGAAGCAGCGGGTGACCCTCCAGCAGCGGTGCAAAAGACTCTTCAACCAGCCAGTCAACGATAACATCAGGAGCGGCAGCATGCAGATGGGCCAGCACCGGCAGCGCATGTACAATATCACCGAGCGCGCTGACCTTGACAATCAGCACTTTCATGGGCCCTCTCCAAGCACCTCGGCAGCCGCCGTCAGAACGTTATCAACCGTTACCCGTTGCATGCAGCGGTGATCGATAGGGCACTGGCGCAGCAGGCAGGGCGAGCACTCGACGGCATGGCGGACAATCTGCGCCCGCGTTCCCCAGGGAGAGGTCGTCGTGTGATCGGTCGGCCCGAAAATAGCGACCATGGGCACACCGAAAGCGGCCGCGACATGCATAGGTCCGGAATCATTGGTGATCATCAGGCTGCTGGCCGCCAGCAGGGCCATCATCTGGCGAACATTGGTCCGGCCGATAAAGTTCTGTTGCGGTTGTCGCATGGCTTTGGCGATATCCCGGCCAACTTCACTTTCGGCCGGACCACCGGACAAGATGATCGACAGACCGTACCTGACGACCAGTTCATCGGCGACCGCGGCAAAACGTTCGGGAATCCAGCGTTTGGCCGAGCCGTAAGCAGCCCCCGGATTAATCACGGCAAAGTGTCCCTGCGGCATATGTTGCGCCGCCCACTGGATCTCCTCGTCCCTGAGAGCCAGACGCTGCAGCTTGGCTGTGGTCGTGACGCCGCACTCTGCAAGCATGTGCAGGTAGTAGTCGGTGTGATGCAGGGCACGTTCTTCATCGCCGACCGCAACCGGATGGGTCAGGAGCATGCGCCGACCGTCCGTGACGTAGCCCGCCCGCCTGGGTATGCCGGCGAGAAAGGCCATTATGGCGGCTTCGACGGCATTTTGAAACAGGATGGCGCAATCAAACTTCTCCCGGCGCAGCTTGGCGACAAAGCGCAAAAGGCCCAAGATGCCGGCATGCTCGCCGTTTTTATCGAAGACAATGACTTCATTGCAGTCAGGATGATAATCAAACAGCTGTGCCACCAACGGATTCGCCACAACCACGATATGTGCATCAGGAAACGTCTCTCGGACCGCCTTGAGAGCGGGAGTCGTCATGACGGCATCACCGATCCAGTTGGTTGTTCGCACCAGGATGCGTTGCGTATTTTGACGGGTAAGGTCTTTCAAATTATGCGCACTGCTCTATGATTCTCTCAAGCATCCCGGCCAGGGGGGCGATATCATCAAAAGCCAGGTCGACTCCAACCTGGTAACAAGGTACCGGGAAATTCACTGACGCCAACTTGACTGCGTCTTTTTCCGTTGTCACCATAAAATCATAATTATGACATGATCCAAGCAGGCGGTTCAAGATTTCCGGAGTATATTCCTGATGATCGGCCAGGGCGACTTCCTCTGCACAGGAAAAGTCAAAATCACGCAAAGACCTGAAAAACTCACCAGGCCTGGCGATGCCTGCAAAAGCAAGACAACGTTTGCCTGCGTAATCCCTTTCCGAGACGTCCTTGCCGCTCAGGGTTGTCAATCTTTTGTTGAGCTGATGACGACCATGTATGACCGGGGCGCTGACCGGCAGAGTTTTGTTCATCTCCGCATCAGAGCGTGTCATGACAATCAGATCGGCGCGTTGTAAAGCAGAGATCGGTTCACGCAGCATCCCCGCAGGCAGCACGCGCCCGTTGCCGACGGGACGTTGTGCATCCAGCAAGACAATGTCCAAATCCCTTTTTACCGCCAGGTGCTGAAAGCCGTCGTCCAGCAACAGCAGCCGAGCTCCTTCCTGTTCTGCCGCCTGAACGCCGAGCATTCTTTGCCTGGCGACATAAACCGGCACACCCGGATTGCGGACCGCCAGAAGGTAGGGCTCGTCACCACACTCTTGCGGTGTCATCAGCAAGTTACCATGTGCATCAGCGACCCGACCGACAGCCTGACGGTAACTCCCGCCATACCCGCGGCTTACAATGGCGCACTTGACAGCACGGCCTCTCAGGTATTTGACTAGAAAGTCGATCATCGGGGTTTTACCAGTGCCGCCGGTCGCCAGGTTGCCGACAGAGACCACCGGCACTGCAGCACGATAAGACTTTTTCAGCCCGGCACGATAGAGACCGCTGCGAATGCGCATAGCCAGGCCATACAAAAAACTTAAGGGGCTGAGCCCCCAGAAGATAATAAAACTACGAACGGATTGCGGACCATTTACAGTCATGCGCAAATATTCAGATCGCCAGCCACTCATTATGGGAGAATCCGCTGATCAATCACCTCAAGAGTCTTTTGCGTCGCGCCGCGGTTCTCTTCGAGCAGATGATATCCGTTTTCGCCGATACGCCGGGCTTCGCACGGGTTTTCCAGCAAAATGCGCATTTGTCGATACAGGTCATCAGAATCTTTGACCTGAAGACCGGCATGTGCGGCACGAACCAGGCGGCCAATTTCCTTGAAGTTCTGCATATAACTTCCGTACAGGACAGGCTTTTTCAACAAAGCGGCTTCAAGGATATTATGACCGCCGATATTCACCAGGCTGCCTCCGACAAACACCAGATCGGCCAGTGCATAAAGCGTCAACATTTCGCCGAGAGTGTCGACAATCATGACTTCACCGGCTTGCAAGGTCCGGTTCAATTGGGGAAGCATACTGCGCAATGTCGCAGCAATCTCCAGTTTTCCAAGTTCTTCCTGGACTTGGCGACAGCGTTCAGGATGTCGCGGCACCAGCACCAGGAACAACTCCGGGCAGATCTTGCGCAACTCCAGGTAAACGTTGACCAATTGTGTTTCTTCACCATCGTGAGTACTTCCGGCAACCCAGATGCGACCGTTCTCAGGCAACTTGAGTTCATTTTTCAACGTCTCGAGATCGACATGTTTTATCTGCGGCGGCTGCATGTCAAACTTGAGGTTGCCGGTCACCCGGACACGCCCTGCATGTGCGCCTAGATGACGAATACGTCTGGAATCCTGTTCTGACTGCATACAGAAGTCGGCAATGCTGTCCAATATAGGTAAAAGCACTTTACCTGCCATGCGATAACGTGGGAAAGAACGGTCCGAGATCCGGCCGTTGACCAGGACAACCGGGATTTTCAGCCGCCTGGCCTCCATCACAAAATTTGGCCAGATCTCTGTTTCTACGATAATGATAATATCCGGCCGGATGAGATTGAGGGCTTTGCGGACAATCCAGCGCAGATCAAACGGGAAAAAAATGTAGTGATCGATCTCGGTCACACCGATCGCAATCTCCCGTCCGGTTTCGGTAACATTCGACAGCAGCAGGAGTGCATCAGGGTAACGTTCCCGCATCGCCTTCAGCAGCGGTATCGCCGCGCGGGTTTCACCAACGGATACGGCATGAATCCATATGACCTTACGGCCGTGCAGCAACTGACGAAAATCCTGTGCGTAAATACCGAGTCGTTCCCGGAGTCCATGCCTGGCTTTACCGTATCGCAGACCACGATAAAGATAATATGGCACCAGGAACAATGCCGACGCATAAAGGGTCAGATCATACAGCAGATAAACCATATTGATTCAAATGTTCTCCGGCACGGCGGTTATTGTCATCCATGGCAACCTGCAGCCGGGACAGGAAAGATTCAACGGTTTCATCCTTCTCAAAAACAAGCGGTTCTCCAAAACTGTAAACGGCACGTCCCCGGGGATATGGCAGGAGGAAACGATCCCAGGATTGAAAACGGTGACCATGACTGCAAGCAAAAGCCATCGGCACCACCGGACGCCCAGAGACCCTGGCCAACAGGGCTACCCCTGGTTTAGCCATGTGCCTGGGCCCTTTAGGGCCGTCCGGCGTGAACACCAGGTCCAGTGGTTCTCTGGACAGAGCCATCATCTCCTTGACGGCAGCGCGTCCGCCGCGAGTGGATGAACCACGCACCGACCCTATACCAAAAAAGGCTACAGTGCGAGCAATCAGTTCGCCATCATTTGAAGCGCTGATCAGAACCCTGGCACCTTGTCCTGTATACCCTTTAACCATCAGAAGCAGTTGATCATGCCAGAACGCGAGGATAACCGGCTTGCCATCAGCCCAGAGTCGCCTGAGACTATGATCACCTATAATCTCGGGTTTCAGCATCCAATGCAAGCAGCCGATGATCTTCGCCGCCAGCCAGGGGGCAGTGCCAAGGAGAACTTTATTGCCGAGAGACGGCATCAGGCTTCCCTGAACTGCATGTCGTAAAGGTTTCGGTAGAGTCCGCCAAGTTCAAGGAGTTCCTGATGGCTGCCGACTTCAGCCACTCTTCCCTGGTCTAAAACAACAATCCTGTCGGCATGCATAATTGTCGACAACCTGTGAGCGATCACCAGCGTTGTGCGATTTTCCATCAAATTCACCAAAGCTTTTTGCACCATGGCTTCGCTTTCCGTATCCAGGGCGCTGGTTGCTTCGTCAAGGATCAGGATGGGAGCATCTTTTAGAAGTGCACGTGCGACGCAAAGACGTTGCCGCTGGCCTCCGGAAAGGCGTACTCCGCGATCACCTATCGACGTATCATAACCCTGGGGAAGCTTTGCTATGAATTCATCGGCATATGCCTGTCGGGCTGCTTCGACAACGGCCTGATCGTCAGCATCCAGCATGCCGTAACGTATGTTGTCTTTGATCGAACCATTAAAAAGAAATGTTTCCTGGTCAACGAAGGCAAGGTTTTTCTTCAGACTGTCCAGGGAAATATCGCGTATGTCGTAACCGTCAATCCTGACAGAGCCTTGTTGCGGATCGTAGAAGCGGGCCACCAACCCTACTGCTGTCGATTTTCCTGCACCGCTGGGGCCAACCAGGGCAATGACTTCACCTGGACTGGCGTGGAAGCTGACGTCAGTCAAAATAGGCTCGTCGCCATAACTGAAGGCGATATGCTCAAAAGCGATATCCCCCCGCACTCGCGGCATTGCAATGGCATCGGGTTTATCTACTACATCGAGAGGCTCATCCAGAAGATTAAAGACTCCTTCAGCCGCACCGATTGACTGTTGGATCATATTGCTGACCTTGGTCAACCTTTTCACCGGGGTGAACATCATCATGATTGCGGCAACAATAGAGAAAAGCTGTCCCTGGGTCATATCCCCGGAAAGAACACGGTTGACGCCATACCAGACCACACCGGCGCCACCAAGCGCGGCCAGGATTTCCACTGCGGGAGCGGTCAGCGAAGTATACTTGATCGCTTTTTTCAAGAACCGGTAATACAGTTTGTTTTCATCTTTAAACTGCTGAATCTGGGTTTCTTCACGACCGAACGCCTTGACGACCTTGATGCCGCTGAAAGACTCCTGCAGAGTGCCGGTCAAAAAACCGATCCTGCCCAGACTGCGCCTGGTATTAATCTTGATCTTTCTGCCCAGCTGGCTTGCCGGGATCACACAGAAAGGCAGCACGGTGAATGCGACTGCCGCCATCCTCCAGTCCTTGTAAAAAGCCAGGGCAACCAAGCCCACCAAAGTGAAGCTCTCCCGCAGGCCGTCCACCAAAGCATCCGCCGCTGACTTTTGTAATACACCGACGTCGTTAAGCACTTTCGAAGTGAGCTGTCCGGATGATTGGCGGACATGAAAAGCCATTGACAGGTGCATGATCTTCGTAAAGAGATCGTTGCGAAGGTCCTGAATCACCAGTTGCCCTGCCGTCTTGATGTAATACTCCTGCAGGTAGCGACCCACTCCCTTGGAAATAGCCAGCCCGATGATAACAACCGGCACGAGATAAACCAGGTCATGGTTACCGGCAGCAATGATATTGTCGACCAGAGGTTCGATCAGGTTGATGTAAGCGACGTCGGAACCGGCAACGACCAGGGAAAAAATCATGGACAGGACAATGCGCCACAAATAAGGTCTGGAATAGCCGAGCAATCTTATGTAAAGCTGCTTGTTGGTCATTAATATTTTCTCGTTAAGCGGATTCATGCCTCTGTATCATCCCAAACAGCATCTCCGCGACCCTGGTCGAACAGCCGGGTTCACCGAGCTTCGCATGCACTGAGCGCAAGCCATCCTTTAGGGTTTCAGCATAGCCGGCATCGGTCAGAACATGTAGAGCTTCATCTGCCAGCGCCTTCGGAGTGGCCATTTCCTGGAGAAATTCTGGCACAACCCGTCGACCGGCAACAATATTGGGCAGGCCAAAATGATCGACACGCACCAGACGCTTGCCAATCGCATAGGTCAGCGGCGATGCTTTATAGAGAATCGCCATCGGCGTTCCGGCCAGCGCGATCTGCAGAGTGACGGTACCCGAAACCGTCAGTATGGTATCGCAATGACCGGCGATATCATAGATTGTCGTATAATCAGATTCAATAAAGGACACCGGTAAATCCTGCGCAAATTGCGATTGAATCTCGTCTATCGACAGAGAATCTGCAATCGGTACCAGAAAGTGGACATCAGGCAATCCGGCACGAATGAGTTGCGCAGAGGCCACAAGTGTTTCCAGCATGTAACGCAGTTCATTCCGACGGCTCCCCGGAAACAGTCCGACAATTTTTTTCGACGCCGGGATCTGCAGGTCCTGACGCAGATCTACAGAATCGCCAATCGCAGAGAATTCATCCAGCAACGGATGACCGACATACCTGACATGAATATCCAGTCCGGCATAAAGAACCGGTTCAAAAGGGAAAATTGCTGCTAATGAATCAACGATTTCGGCAATTTTCTTCACCCTGCCCTTGCGCCAGGCCCAGACCTGGGGGCTGACGTAATAGAGCACCGGGACGCCGGCTTTATGGGCCTGCCGCGCCAACCGCAAATTAAATTCCGGGAAATCAATCAATACAAGGGCATCCGGTTTCCGGGCGCCGTTCAACTCTTTTTTAAGCCTTTGGAAAGAGCGCCAGATCATCGGAAAGTGGCCAACGACCTCTACGAGACCCATAACAGCCAGATCTTCACCAGGGATCAGGATATCACAGCCGGCAGCGGCCATGCGCTTGCCACCGACGCCGAAGAAAGTCGTCCCGGGGGACAAGGCCTTGCTGGCAGCAATCAGTTTCGCCCCATGCAGGTCTCCGGAAGCCTCTCCGGTGACAATCATAATGCGTTTGGTCTTGGAGAAGTTCAAGCAGCGCCCTTAAAGAGATCCGGCAATAGTCGTCACAACCTGCTCGATCTGGGTATGCGTCAGTTCCGGGTAAATCGGCAGGGAAATCACGCGGGTGGCGGTCAGCTCGCTGATAGGCAGCGACACGTCTTGGCATATGTCGAGGAAGACTTCCTGTCGATGCAGGGGGATCGGATAATAGATTGCCGAGGCAATTCCTGCTGCCATCAGGGACTTCTGCACGACCTCGCGCTGATCCGTCAGCAAGGTGTATTGATGGTAGACATGGATTCCCCTGCGGTCTTCAAAGGGGACCTCGATTCCCAGGGCAGTCAGGAGTCGCGAATAAAGCTGTGCGTTGTCGTACCGCTGCTGATTGAAGCGGTCAAGGTGCTGCAGTTTGACCCGCAGAATCGCCGCCTGCAACTCATCCAGGCGACTGTTCACGCCGATGACGTGATGGTGGTAGCGTTCTCTGCTGCCATGATTACGCAACACCCGAATTTCCTCGGCAAAAGCATCGTTATCCGTTGCAATCAAGCCACCGTCACCGAAGCAGCCAAGGTTCTTGCTGGGAAAGAACGAAAAGCAGCCGAGGTCTCCCCAACTGCCGGTCATCCTGTCACCATACCTGGCGCCGCAGGATTGGGCACAGTCCTCAATCAAGAGCAGACCCCTGGAATCGCACAGAGCCTTCAGGGGAGCTAAATCCGCCGGCTGTCCAAAAAGATGCACGGGCAGAATCGCTTTGGTTTTCGACGTAATAGCCCGTTCAACCTCCTGCACATCAATATTGAAGGTCTGTGCATCGATGTCTACGAACACCGGGGTCGCGCCGACAGCAGAGATCGCCTCGGCCGTGGCGATGAAGGTGAACGCGGTCGTGATGATTTCATCGCCCTTTCCGAGCCCGGCGGCCCGTAGAGCAAGGAGCAGGGCGTCGGTTCCGGAGGCGACCCCGATGGCGTGTCTGACACCCAGGTATTCGGCGATCTCCTCTTCAAAGGCCTTTCCTTGCGGACCGAGAATAAACTGGGTGGATGCCAGAACCCCGGCAATCGCCAGGTCGATATCAACTTGCAGCTGCCGGTATTGAATACCGAGATCCACCATGGGTATCTGCATAAATAATCCTCTATCTGCGGCTGTTGAATACGCCGGTCTCAATCCAATACCCGTTGAGAACACATCGTGGACAGAAACAATTCAGGCGAGTCGGGCTGTCTGCCCCTCGCCCTGAAATCTGTATGTCTGCAAAACGCTATGCGCTCACTTCATGCCAGAGCTTTCCTGTGATCTGCATAGCCACTTCGAGTGCCCGTTTGCCATCGGCGCCGCTGACAACCGGTGGGTTACCATCACGAACCGATGCGACGAAAGCATTAATTTCATCCTGTAGCGAATCACCTTGGTCAAAGGTACGCTCCTCGATGGTGACTCCAGGCAAACCGGGAATCAGGTTCAAGCCGGTTTTTTTGCGATAAATGGCAATTTTACGACTCTGGAAATCGATGGAGATGTATGCGTCCTGCTGGAAGATGCGCATTTTGCGCATGGCCTCGCGACTGGCACGACTGGCAGTCACATTAGCTACGCAGCCATTCTCGAACTGCAGGCGGGCGTTGGCGATATCAACCTCATCGGAGAGTACCGGCACCCCGACCGAGTTAATCGTCTTGATCGGATGCATCACCAGGCTGAGCAGGATATCTATATCATGGATCATCAGGTCGAGCACCACGTTGACATCCGTGCCACGGGGCTTGAAAGGTGCAAGGCGATGGGATTCGATAAACTGCGGATTCTTCAAAACACCCTTGAGGGCCAAGACTGCAGGGTTAAAGCGCTCAAGGTGGCCAACCTGAAACACCAGACCTTTGCTGTCTGCAAGCTGGATCAGGTCTTCCGCTTCGGCGACCGTCTTGGTCACCGGTTTTTCCAGGAGTACATGGCAACCGGCGCTGAAACAATCTTTGGCGACGGCAAAATGGTACCGCGTCGGCACAACGATCGAGACCATATCGACCAATGGCAGGATCTCACGGTAATCCGTAAAGGGCCGGGCGCCGACTTCGGCAGCGACTTCTTCAGCACGCCCGGCATCTATATCTACGATACCGACCAGATCCACATCCGGGTTGTTCTTGTATTTCTGAGCATGAAAACGCCCCAGATAACCGACACCGACTACCGCAGCACGTAATTTATCATTTTTTGACTTGTTCATCGGGCGATGCCGCGGGTGCTTTCCTTAATAAAGCTGACGAAGTGCTCCAGTTCAGACGTGGGTTGAATGTCCTCGGAAATTTTCAGCAAAGCTTCTTCCAGGCGCAAGCCAGAGCGGAAAATCAAGCGGTAAGCCTTTTTAATACCGAGGATTGTTTCTTCGGGAAAACCGCGCCTCTTAAGTCCAATCAGATTCAATCCGACAGTTCTCGCGCGATCACCCTGCGCGACCGTATACGGGGGGATATCCTGTGTCACCATGGCGCCACCGCTGATCATCGACTGGCAACCGATACGGCAGAACTGATGTACCGCGGCCAGGCCGCCCAGGATGGCCGCAGACTCGACTTCAACATGACCGGCAAGGGTGGCGCCGTTCGCCAGGATTGCATGATCATGAACAACACAATCGTGAGCAACGTGCGAATAGGCCATAAACAGGTTGTCATTTCCAACCCTGGTCACTCCCCCACCTTCTGCGGTTCCCCTATTTAACGTGGTAAACTCCCTGATTAGGTTACGATCTCCTACCTTGAGATAGGTTTCCTGGCCGGCATACTTAAGATCCTGTGGCGCAGCGCCAATCGAAGAGAATTGAAAAATCCGGTTATCGCAACCGATTTCAGTCCAGCCTTCAATAACGACATGACTGGCAACCGTGGTTCCGGAACCGATAACGACATGCTCGCCGATCACGGCATACGCTCCGACACTGACATTATCAGCAAGTCTGGCCCCGGGCTGAATAATCGCTGCAGGGTGAATCATAAACGCCCCTTATTTGTCTGCAAAGGTTGCTTTCAGTTCAGCTTGGGCGACAAGCTTGCCATCAACTGTAGCTTTGCCGTTGAAATGATAGATCCCCCGCCTCTTATTAGTAAGTTCCAACTCCAGTCGCAGGGCATCACCAGGAAGAACCGGCTTGCGAAACTTCGCATTGTCGATGCCGACAAAATAGGGCACCTGGTTTTCTCCGACCTCTTTGGACAGGATTGCATAGACACCGCCAACCTGTGCCATGGCTTCCAGGATGAGAACGCCGGGCATGATCGGATGATTCGGGAAGTGCCCTTGAAAAAAGGGTTCATTAATCGTAACGTTCTTTATGCCGACTATCCGATGACCCACTTCAAATTCGACGACCCTGTCCACAAGCAGAAAGGGAAAACGGTGCGGCAGCAGCTTCATGATATCCAAAGTGTTCAGTTCCATAATCAATTTTCATCCTCCGCCAACTTACGTTGCAACTCATCCACCTGTTTTTTAAGCTGTTTCAACTCTCGTCGCATTTCCGGCAAGTGTGTCATTGTCATTGTAGCCTTAAGCCATTCACGGTGCGGCATGGCCGGGAGACCGGCCAGAGACTGGTTGCCATCGACACTATGGGAAATACCACCACGACCGGCCAGCGTGACATTGTCACCGATCTTAAGATGCCCGGCAACGGCGGACTGGCCACCAAAAATACAATGTTTGCCGATTACTGTGCTGCCGGCGATGCCGACCTGGGAGACCAGAAGGGTATCTTCACCGACCTGAACGTTATGTGCAACCTGCACAAGGTTATCGACTTTTACGCCGCGTGACAGCCGGGTCACGCCCAAAGTTCCGCGATCAATGCAGCTGCAGGCACCGATCTCGACATCGTCTTCGATGACAACGTGTCCAACCTGTGGAATTTTACAGTAGTGCTCTCCATCCGGAGCGAAACCAAAGCCATCGGCACCAATCACAGCCCCTGGCTGGACTATCACCCGGTTGCCAAGAACAGATTTTTCTCTCACAGTAACGTTTGCATGCAACAGGCAATCATGACCAATGATGGCGTCTGCGCCAATCACCACATTGGGATGCAGATGGGTTCCTTTGCCAACAGTTGCACCGGCACAAACAACACACCCCGGTTCAATTGTGACATCAGCGCCGATAATGGCATCCGCGTGGACATGAGCCCCCGCCATGACCCCCTGCCCGACATGGGGCGGAACTTCAAAAAACGTCAGTATCTTCGCGAAAGCCAGATAAGGGTTCTCGGCCAGCAGCAGTGGGGTCTGAACGCATCCCTTCAGTGAGGGATGAACAATGATCGCTGCAGCCTGACAATCGGCCAGGTTTCTGGCCATTTTGGGATTCGCCAGAAAAGATATCTGATCTTGCCCGGCAAGATTGAGAGGTGCAACCCCGGTGATAGCAATAGAGGGGTCGCCAGAGACGCACCCCCCTACCAGATCTGCCAGAACAGCCAGGGAGGTTCTTTCCCTCCGCTCAGCATGCATGTCGATTATTTCCCTTGCTTATCAAAAGCCTTGATAACCTCGTCTGAAATATCAATACTTTCATCTGCATAGACGATGGAACTCTCGGTTTTTTCGAGAATGATTGTATAGCCTTCGCTCTTGCCAACCTCCTGAACCACCTTGAGAAGGCGCTCAAGAATCTTGCGGGTCAGGTCCGCGTCAGTCTGTTGCAGGCTTTCCTGGATATCCTTGGTGAAGCGCTGATAATCCTTAACCTTTTGCTGATAATCACGCTCCTTGGCATTACGGGCCTCTTCCGAGAGCAGCATTGCCTGCTTTTCCAGATCTTCTTTAAGCTTTTTCAATTCTTCCTGACGCTGCTGAACTTCTGTATCATAACCCTTTACCTTGTCTTTGATCTTTTCCTTGGCTTCCTTGCCGGCAGCAGACAGATTCAATGCCTTCTGCAGATCAACATAACCAATCTTCTGGACCTCTGCCATGACTGGAGACGCTACCAGACCAACGCAAACCATCAACAAAACAACAAACCGCTTCATACACAATCTCCTTAGAAAATATACTTGTTTTATGCGTGCTTAAAAGAAACGACCAATCATGAAATCAAACTTGCCGTTCGGCTCGTAATCCCTGGCATCAAGATTAACCCCGTATTCGAAGCGCATCGGCCCCAGAGGACTCAACCAACGGATGCCGGCCCCGGCACTGTAGCGCCAGGAGTCAAAGGCAACGTCGTCTAATCCCCAATGATCATCTTCATTCCATGTGTTACCAACATCGAAGAACGTCACACCTTTGATGTTGAGTTCATTATACAGCGGGAAAATATATTCAAAATTAAAGTACGCTTCTGTGTCACCACCAATAAAATCGCCATTAAAATCCCGTGGCCCAACTTCGCGGCTTTCAAAACCGCGCAGGTTATAGATACCGCCAAGGTAGAACCGCTCATCGATGGGGACTTCATCACCACTGCTCAAAGAATGCACATAGCCAAGCTGACCATGGGCGGAGAAAACAGTTCCCCATTTCCAGGGCCAATAGTGACGCGCATCAAGAATATACTTACTGAACTTTTCCGTGCCACCAATGCCTGCAAACTCCCAGGTCGCACTCATGTCTGTTCCAGCAGAGGGATCCAGACGGTTGTTGGTTGTATTATACATATACGAGGTAGTAATGGAACTGAGGGTTGATGTGCCTTCCTGCTCACGGATCTGGATTGAGGCAAACGGGCTGACATCGTAGATCTCCTTGTCCTCGAAGCGATACGTAACAAGAACCCTCGAATACTCGCCGACGGGATGTCCGGCTTTGAGCGCAAAGCCGGTGGCGTCACGGCTGAAATCATCCCACTCACGTTGTGTTTGATAGATTTCAGCACCCAGCGTCCATCGCGTGTCAAGAAAATAAGGGTCGGTAAGGCCGATCTGATAGGTCGTGCTATCTCCACCAAGGGAGGCAGCAAGGTTCAACCTCCAGGCTCTGCCGAGAAAGTTTTCCTGGGTGATCGAACCCTGGGCGATAAAACCCTCAACCGAAGAATAGCCGGCTCCGACGCTGAATGTTCCGGTGGAACGTTCCTTGACGTTGACATCGACATTCATAAGGTCCTGATCGGTTCCCGGGTTAGTACTGATGTCCACGGCTTCAAAAAAACCCAGGTTGTTAATGCGCGCCTTGCTCCTCTTCAGGTTGGTCGCATTAAACAGGTCGCCTTCCACCAGTTTCATTTCACGGCGGATAACCTTGTCGCGCGTTTTGGTATTTCCGGTAATATTGATCCGTTCCACAGAGACCTGAGGCCCCTGCTCAATATCGAGCATCACGTCAATCAGACGGGTCTCGTCGTCAGCGCGGGTCAGGGGTGCCACGTTGGCGTATGCATACCCCTGGTCAGCATAGACATCGGTCACAGCATCGACTCCGCGACGCAGCTTCTCACGGGAGAAGACATCACCGGAGGCAAGACCTATCGTGGCGAGTAATTTCTCTTTCTCCTGAATCATGTCACCCTGGGCATCGATATTACCGATCTTGTACTGGGGCCCTTCGTCAATGTTGATCAGCACAAGCATATGCTTGCCGTTATCAATCAGAGAGATGACGGGTTGGCGCACTTTCACCCGCACATGACCATGATTAAAGTACAGGTCGGCGATTCTATCAAGATCCTGCATCAACAATGGCTCGTTGTAGTTGCCACGACCTGTTATCCAGGAGAAGATCCACTTCTCCCGGGTCTCCATGGCCTTCTGTAGCCTGTCATCGCTAAAAAGCGTGTTACCGTCGAAGCGAATATCCTTGATGCGAACGATATCACCTTCCTTGATACGGAAAGTCAGTAGCGTTTCATTATTTTCGTTATCATGGCTGTCAGCCGTAACGACCGCGGCGTAATACCCTTCCTTTACGTACTCCGCCTTGACCATGTCAATACTCTTGGCGACCTCGAAAGGGTCATAGATATCCGGGACACGAACGGTGACAACTTCACGCAACTTTTCAGTGGAGAGTTTATCGTTGCCCTCAAAGCGGATATTACGCACCAGGGGTCGCTCTTGAACTTTTAAGGTCAGAACCGTCAGGCCTGAGTCCTCTGTAATTTCAGCGGCAATATCAGAGAAGCGCTCCATTCTATAAACGTCGGCCATGGCGGCATCGATGTCTGCAGGGGTGACGGTCTGCCCCGGTTTGATCTTCATGGCATTCAGCACATCCACTGCGTTCACACGCTTATTGCCTTCAATCACAATATCATTAAGAAGGAATTCCTGGGCTGCCCATGCTGGAAAAGCCAGTGACAGACAAATGAGCAGTAAAAATACCTTCTTAAACATATCAGCATCACTCCAAGTCAATTTTACGATTAAAAATCGTGTCATTATAGGGGATCGTCAGCTGCAGGTAAACCATAAACAAGTTAGATAACGGCTTTAAAAATCCAGGATTAACCAGCCGTTTCGCGGAGCCGTCGACAGACTGCTTGCGGGCGGCTCAACCTTCCAGAAAACCGTCCGTCATCCGCACAATCCGGTCCATATGGCCGGCAACTTTTTCGCTGTGAGTCACAACAATGATTGTAAGATCCCGCTCAGCGTGCAGACGATCAAGCAGGGCGAGGATCTCATCTGAAGTGGTGCTGTCAAGGTTGCCGGTCGGTTCGTCCGCCAGGAGCAGCTGCGGCGACATGATCAGTGAGCGGGCAATAGCGACTCGCTGCTGCTCACCGCCCGAAAGCTGGCCGGGTTTATGATCGAGGCGATGCCCCAGCCCGACTGCAGTCAGAATCTCACTGGCCCTGCTCTCGGCTTGTTTGGCAGTTGAGCGTCCAATCAATGCCGGCATCATGACATTTTCCAGCGCACTGAACTCCGGAAGCAGTTGGTGAAATTGAAAAACAAAGCCGATCGAACGATTGCGAAAAGCATCCAATTCCTGTGCTGAATAGCGGAAAATATTTTTATCTGCAAAGTGCACTGAGCCGCTGGAAGGCCGATCCAGGCCGCCGAGAAGATGCATCAAGGTTGTCTTGCCGGCACCCGAAGCGCCCACAACAGCAATCCGTTCACCCGCACGGATATCAAGATCAACGTCCTTGAGGACCTCGATCCTGCCGCGATCGGTGATAAAACTCTTTGATAATGCACGCACAGTAATCATGATGTTGACCTATTCATAACGCAGAGCTTCAGCAGGGTCCATCCTGGACGCGCGCCATGCCGGATAAACCGTGGCCAGCAGTGAGATGGACATGGCGACCACAACGACAGCGATCACATCGGAGGAATTAACCACCGAAGGAAAGTGCTCCATGCCATAAACACTCTGATCAAAAATCTTGATGTTGAACATTTTCTCCAGACCCTTGATGAGCGGGTCTGCATTTTTGGCCAGGACTAATCCGAGCCCTGTTCCCAACAGGGTGCCAAGGGTCCCGACAATCAGCCCCTCAAAAACAAAAAT
Organism: Desulfuromonadales bacterium; assembly: GCA_014860225.1. Lineage (GTDB taxonomy): Bacteria > Desulfobacterota > Desulfuromonadia > Desulfuromonadales > BM103 > M0040. Next base: position 11,229 of record JACZKE010000016.1, on the reverse strand, counting down.
CTTCAGAATGCTGCGCGAGGTCGCCCCCATGGAACGCAGGATGGCAATATCACGATGTTTTTCCATGACCACCATTATCAGCGTCGTGGCGATATTAAAGGCAGCAACCAGAACGATAATACCGAGGACGATAAAGAGCCCGAGTTTCTCCAGTTTAAGTGCGGACAAAAAGGATCCGAACATATCCTCCCATGAGCGAACAGCATAGGGTAATCTGTAATCCTGGCGTAAAAGTTGCGCAACCGGAGCGGCCTGATCGAAACTGTCAACCTCTACTTCAACCCCGGTGACACCGTCACCCAAATCAAAAAAATGCTGCGCCTGTTTAAGGTCAATATAAGCAAAGTAGGAATCGACAAACCCGCCCCGATGTTTGAAAATACCGACGATCTTGAAAGGCTTCATCTTCGGGATCATGCCGAAAGGTGTAATCGTAAACATCGGCGGAATGACATTGATAGAATCACCTACAGCGACCCCCAGCGTCGTAGCAGTGTCAAGGCCGATCAGGATACCGGGAGTGGTCGATTCCGGATTGTACAAAAGCTCCTCAACATCCGTTCCTGCCTCTGTCAGGAAATCCTGATGAAAGATCTTGTTCTGTCGCTCAACGCCCTTGACATTGACCGCGGCCACATTGCGCCGCGAAAGGAGCATCGCTTCCTTGCTGACGAATGGCGACGCATTCAAGACATGTGGAGACACAGCCATGACATTTGCGACAACCGCATCCGGATCATTCAGGTCTTCGCCAAGCTTTTGCACCAGGACGTGGGGAACGTTGCCGAGTATCTGTTGCCTGACGCCGTCGTGGAAACCGCTCATGACAGCAAGTACGACAATTAATGCAGCAACACCTAGAGTGATTCCGGCAATGGAGATAAACGAAATCACCGAGATGAACGTCTGTTTGCGTTTGGCCCGAAGGTAACGCAGGCTGACAAAGAGTTCGTAGTTCATAAGATCCTGTTAGGCATGAGGTGTGAGGAAACTCCCCCTCACCCTGACTCCTGACACATCACTCCTTATTTGCTTTCCGGCCGCAGTTGCGGGAAGAGAATAACATCTCGAATCGACTGGGAGTTGGTCAGCAGCATCACCAGGCGGTCGATACCGATACCCTCTCCTGCCGTCGGCGGCAGCCCGTATTCCAGAGCGCGGACGTAATCCTCGTCCATGGCGTGAGCCTCTTCATCACCCGCTTCTTTCTCGACCAGTTGATTGACGAAACGTTCGCGCTGGTCGTCGGGATCATTCAATTCGGAGAAGGCGTTCGCCAGTTCACGACCAACGATGAAAAGCTCGAAACGATCGACAACACTCGGATCCTGATCGTTTTTGCGTGACAAGGGAGAGACTTCCGTGGGGTATTGAGTGATAAACGTCGGCTGCCACAGCTCCGGCTCTGCGACGGCGTCGAAAACTTCCGTCAGCAGCTTGCCATAACCGATCTGCTTGTCGACATCCAGGCCAAGCTTGTTAGCATATGCCAGCAATTTATCACGGTCGCTGATGTCGGCCTCGCTGATCTCGCCATATTTAAGAACCGCTTCACGCACAGTCAAGCGTTGCCAGGGCCGGCTCAAATCAACATCACGTTCGCCATACTTGAACTGCAGGCTGCCGACCACCTGTTCCGCCACATGACAGATCAGGTCTTCAGTGAGATCCATCAGATCATCATAGGTTGCATATGCCTGGTAGAATTCCATCATGGTGAATTCAGGATTATGCTGAATGGAAATACCCTCGTTGCGAAAATTGCGGTTAATCTCGAAAACCCGCTCGAAACCGCCAACGACCAGACGCTTGAGATAAAGCTCCGGAGCAATGCGCAAGAACAGATCCATCTTCAAGGTATTGTGATGAGTGATGAACGGCTTGGCAGTCGCCCCGCCGGCGATCGGCTGCATCATCGGTGTTTCCACTTCAAGATAATCGCGCTCCACCATGTATTCGCGAATCAGGGAGACGATCTGGCTGCGCTTGCGAAAAACATCGCGCACATCCGGGTTGACCATCAGGTCGAGATAGCGTTGCCGGTAGCGGGTTTCCACATCGGTCAAGCCATGCCACTTTTCCGGCAGCGGCAGGAGTGACTTGGTCAGCAACTGAATCGACTCGGCACGCAAGGACAATTCATCGGTTTTGGTTCGAAACGGTCGTCCCTTCAGGCCGACAATGTCACCGAGGTCAAACTTGCGGAACAGGTCAAAGTTCTCTTCGCCCACCAGATTCCTGGCAATATAGACCTGGAGGCGCCCGGTCCGATCCTGGATCTGCACAAACGCAGCTTTGCCGAAATCGCGTTTCGCCATGATGCGTCCGGCGACCTGATAGACCGTCTCAATCGACTCTAGAGCGGCAGCGTCATGATCAGCATGCGCGAGCAGTACAGCATTTGCCGTAGCATCGACCTTAAACCCGTTGGCAAACGGATTGAGCCCCTGTGCCCTTAAGTCATCCAGCTTGGCACGACGCTGATCGACGATTTCATTGTGGTTTTCTAAAGACATTAATCTTTTCCTTCGACTTTAACAACTTGAGAAAAAAAGTTTAAAGAATAACGCAAAGACGCAAAGGAAGTCCAAGCAAGACGCAAAGAAAACTGTTTTTTGTTTTAAACCCTAAAGATTTACCCTTTGCGTCTTTATTTTAGCCTTTGCGTCTTTGCGTTAAAATAATTGTGCGTTACATCTTCCGCTTCCTGCCAGACCGTCATTTCAGCAGATAAGCCTCTATGAATCCGTCGATATCGCCATCCAGCACGGCATCGGCATTACCGACCTCATAGTCGGTGCGATGGTCCTTGACCATACGGTAAGGATGAAGCACATAAGAACGGATCTGGCTTCCCCAGGCGATACCCTTTTTTTCACCACCCAGAGCTTCGGCTTCGCTCTCCTTCTTTTCCAACTCCAGTTCATAGAGCCGCGCTTTCAATTGTTTCATGGCTGTAGCACGGTTCTTGTGCTGGGATCGCTCGTTCTGGCAGTTAACAACAACGCCGGACGGAAGATGAGTGATGCGGATCGCTGAATCGGTTTTGTTGATATGCTGGCCACCGGCGCCGCTGGCCCGGTACGTATCGACCTTCAGATCTTTATCCAGGATTTCGACGCCAACATCGTCGGCCAGCTCGGGAAAAACGAAGACCGAGCAAAACGATGTATGGCGGCGGGCGTTGGAATCGAAGGGCGAGATTCTCACCAATCGGTGGATACCCTTTTCAGCCTTCAGATAACCATATGCGTAGTCGCCTGACACCGTAAAGGTCACGCCTTTGGCGCCGGCTTCATCACCCGGTTGATAATCGGTTATTTCAGCCTTAAAGCCCTTGCGTTCACACCAGCGCAAGTACATGCGCAGGAGAATTTCGGCCCAGTCCTGGGCTTCCGTGCCTCCGGCGCCGGCATTGATGCTGACAATGGCGCTGCTGGCATCATGCTCACCGGAAAGCATGCGGGCAAACTCCATCTGCCCGATCTTTTTTTCGAGGCCAGGCAGAATTCCGCGGATTTCCAAAAGGGTCTCCTCGTCTTCACCCTCCTCGCCCAGCTCGATCAACACCTGGATATCTTCCAGCTCGCGATGCACCGTCTCCCAGTCGGTAACCAGTTTCTGCAGCAGGGTTCTTTCCTTCAGAACCTCCTGGGCATGCTCATTATCATTCCAGAAATCCGGCCTGGCGACTTCGGCTTCCAGCTCTGCAACCCGCTCACGTTTGCTGTCGATGTCAAAGGTACCTCCTCAGCTCATCGAGCTTTTCCTGGAGGTTTTTCAGCAACTCTAGCTCTTCACGAAACATCACATACTCCTATAATCGAGAATCGAACTGGGGATTATAACCGCAGACCATAAAAGGGACAAGGAAACTTCGCGGGTTTCAGAATTTTCCTGGAAGTTATCGTATATACTCAAAAAAAACAGGAATACAGGCAAAGACCGGATAATTGTATCGAGAGAAATTGTCCTGCGACCAATACGAAGCCCATTAATCAAAGAATCGGCGACGCGTCTGCAGCAACCAGAGCAGGCTGATCAACAGAAAAGCACCGGGAACCAGATCACCCATGTGCGAATAAAGCCCTGGGCGTGCGCCCATTCCGACCTCTCCTGTCAGAAATGCAGCCTCGAAAAGACCGGTTTGTTCCATAACCCTTCCAGACGGTGTGATAAAGGCAGAAACTCCGGTATTGGCAGCGCGAGCCAGCCATACGCGATTTTCTATCGCACGGAAACGCGCCATCGCCAGATGCTGCCAGGGTGCCGACGAATTACCGAACCAGGCATCGTTGGTTATGTTCACCAGCAGGTCGCTACCCTGGCGGACATACTCGCGGGCCAGCTCAGGAAAGATGACCTCATAACAGATCAGAACACCTATCTGATGTCCTTGCAGGGGCAGAGGGTTGATCTCCCCGGGAGTGAAGTCGCCAATACCGGCCACCAGCTTGTTAACGAAAGGCAGGTAGCTACCAAGCGGTACATATTCTCCGAAGGGAACCAGATGAATCTTATCACTGCGACCGAGTAGTTGCGCTGTTGACGACAGGAGAAAAGCGCTGTTCAGATAGCGCACCCCGCCCGGGTCCCTGAGATATGCCGGACTGCCGAAAAGCAGCGAGGCCCCCGTTTCCAAGGGCAATTCAGCAATCGTATTGACCAGCCTGCCACCGTCCTGAAAATAAAACGGCATGGCGGCTTCGGGCCAGATGATCAGATCGAGCGCACCGGTACGTTCGGCCTGCAGCGACAGGCCCCGATAGGTCTTTACGGTATTAATCTGGTTTTCCGGGCGCCATTTCTGATCCTGCGGAATATTCCCCTGGACAACAGCTGTCTGCAGAGTCTCGTCACGGACGTCGAGCTCCTGTTGCAGCGACCAGTAGCCATAAGCGTAATTGAGCAAGAGCAACAGGACTGCGGCAGTTATTGCCTTGGCAGGAAATTCTTGAGGAAGTTTCCGTCTCAGCGCCAGAGCGCTTTCGCCGAGAACAGCGTTAGATAAAATAAGCAGGTAACTCAAACCATAAACACCGAAGAGATCGGCGGACTGGATCATGGTCAACCAGGCCTGCTGCGAATAACCGAGTGTCGCCCACGGAAAACCAGTCAGCAGAAATTCACGCAGGAACTCCAGGGCGACCCAGAGAACCGGCAAGGTTAATGCGTAGGAATAGTTTCTGAACTCCTTGAGACGACACGCAGCCCAGGTCGCTGTACCCCAGAACAGGGCCAGGTATCCGGCAAGCAGCAGGTAGAGCAGAAACGAGATGGCCAGCTGCAGATGGCCATAAGTGGTCATGACAATATTGACCCAGTAGAGGGTCACAGCAAAGAAGACCAGTCCGGCGATGAACCCGCTCTTGAATGGGCGGTGCTGCATGACCAGAATCAGGGGGATAAGACCGAGCCATGCCAGCACGGTGTAGTCCGGGAGCGGAAAAGCGCATGCCAGAAGAAGGCCTGACAAGGCGCTGGCACAGGTCACTCTGTCGGGAAGGAACCGGCGCATATCACTTGTCTTGAGGTGTTTCGGTGTCTCGCCAGACGCGGACCTGACCGATCTTGCGTTCGTCTGACTCTTCAACTAACAAGACCAGGCCGTTGTCGATGATTTTTTCACCGGCCTTCGGTACCTTGCCCAGCAAGTGAAAAAGATAACCGCCGACCGTGTCAAATTTCTCCTGTGGGATATTAATATTGTAATACTCTTCCAGCTCCTCGACATTGGCTCTGGCATCTACCAGAAGCGAGCCATCCTCTTGGGGTTGGACCCAGGAAACTTCAAGATCATATTCATCCTGGATATCACCGACAATCTCTTCAAGCAGGTCTTCAATCGTGATCAGGCCGGAGGTCCCGCCATATTCATCGACAGCAATCGCCATATGCACCCGCCGGGTACGAAAATCCATCAGCAGGTTTTCGATGCGTTTGGTCTCGGGGATGAAGTATGGAGTGCGCATCACCTCGGTAAGCTTCAGTGTTTCATCGTTTGCCCCCCAATTGCGCAACAGGTCTTTCGCATAAACCACACCGACGATCTGGTCCATTGAACCCTCATAAAGCGGAATCCGGGAATGGCCGGAACGTATTATCAATTCAAGGAAATCGCTGAGTGAGGCCTCAGCGGGCGAACAGACCATATCGGTGCGCGGCACCATAACTTCTCGGACAATGGTGTCGCCGAATTCGAAGATCGACTGCAACATGTCGCCTTCGGACTCATTGAGAATGCCTTCCTCCTCCGAACTGTTAATTGCTTCCTGCAGTTCTTTCTCCGTCAAAGCGCGCGATCTTCCCCGCATGATGCGGCTTAAAGCCGACATCCATGAGCTATGAGGGGGGGTATTACCATCTTCCACCGAGATTGGCTCCTTTTTGTGCGTCAGGGTCCATCCGGAATCCCCGGATGGCACAACAAATGTTGTCTTCGATCTGAAAAATTAATTCACAATGTTTAGCAGCCTGTCGACAGACTGCTAGTGAAATGCCAAGTGCATGGCTACTGTTGTCAAAATGCCAAGCGAACTGCCGGCAACTATTTCCCTGAAACTGTGTATGCCGAGCAGGACCCGGCTTTGTGCCACCAGGACAGCCAATAGCCAGGACAGCAGCATGACCGCCATGCTGACTTCGGCAAACGTTAGCGAGGTTGCTATCGAAAATGCGACTCCGGCGTGACCGCTTGGCATACCACCGTGCAGTGGCGTGCCCTGTCCAATCCGGGCCTTGGCCAGAATCACCAGAACCACAACAATGACTACCGAGAGAATAGCAAGGTTGCCGGTTGTTCTCATGAAATCATGAGTCATATCTGCTTCGGAAGCAAAGAAGAATCTCGACAATGCCAGATAACCGAGAATCAAAGCACCGACGCTGGCAAGCAGCACAGCTCCTGCGGCAACATCTTTGGCACGTTGTGCAAGGGGATGAAAATCAGGAGTCACCAGGTCAACAGTCACTTCGATTGCAGTATTCACAAGTTCGGCAAATAAAACCAGGATAATTGCCAGGGCCAGCAGAGCAAATTCCGACAGTGTAAGGCGCAGAACCAGGGCCCCCACCAGAACCAGGATGGCCATGACCAGATGGAAGAGCATGTGACTCTGGGTTTTAACCGCCCAGAGAATCCCCTCGATCGCACAATTCAGACTGCCGTTAAATCCACAAGGCCTGGTTGGCTCATTTTTCATCCGGCAAGAAACTCCTCACCGATCATAGAGAATATTTCGCGTTCTCTGGCTTCCATGCGTTTTGCCTCTGCTTGCGTACCGCGTTCGTGGTCATAGCCAAGCAGGTGGAGGATACCATGCAGCAACAGGAAAAACAGTTCACTCTCAAAGGAGGTCTTCGCCTCTCCGGCATCGCGCGCTGCTGTTTCTGCAGAGATAACCACATCGCCAAGCAGATCCGGTTGTACACCGGCACCCTCGCCTTCCTGCATGGCGAAAGAAATAACGTTGGTCGGGCGGTCTTTCCCCAAATAATCGCGATTGATCTCCTGAATCATAACATCGTCGACAATCAGAATTGAAAGCTGGGCATCAGGACATCCCGAGACGCTTAAGATCTTCCGTGCTGCCTTTCTTAGGGGGACTTTCCTGATTTGCTGTTTGCTCTGTCGATTTTCTATCGCGATCTTCATCAATACTCCTTACCCCTTTTTCATTGACACGTTCTTTGCTGACCGGTTCCGGATAATCGACTCGATAGTGAAAAATGCCGCGCAGCACAATATTGAAACTTTTCGCAATATTGTGAATATCCTTGAGGGTTAACTCACATTCATCAAGCTGTCCATCAATAAAGATATTATTGATGATCTTCTGCACCATCCCCTGGATGCGAGCCGGGGTCGGATCCACCAAGGTACGACTGGCGGCCTCAATTGCATCCGCCAACATAATCAGAGCCGCTTCGCGTGTCTGCGGCTTGGGTCCGGGATAGCGGTAATCCCGCTCATCAATTTGCTCTACTCCCGGAACAGCCTTGCTTTTTGCCCGATCGTAAAAGAACTTCATCAGGCTTGTGCCATGATGTTGACGAAGAATGTCAGTGAGCGCTTTACCGAGTCTGTTCTCACGTGCCAATTCTGCCCCGTCTTTCACATGCGCCATAAGAATCAGGGAACTCATTGAAGGCGCGAGTTTGTCGTGTCGGTTCTCCTGTCCACCGATATTTTCGATGAAATAGAGAGGCTTTTTGATTTTACCGATATCATGGTAATAGGCGGCGACCCTGACCATCAGGGGATTCACACCGATGTTTTCAGCAGCAGCTTCGGCCAGATTACCGACAATAACGGAGTGATGATAGGTGCCCGGAGCCTGTACCATCAGATCACGCAGTAACGGGTTATTCATATTGGCCAGCTCGAGCAGCTTGATGTTGGTCGTATAGCGAAAGATTGATTCCACAAGTGGCACGATCCCGGTTACGATGACTGCTGCCACCAGGCCTCCGGCAAAGCCAAAACCCAATTTGTAAATCAACTGAAGATCGAAAGGTCTGCTGGTCATAAGGTGCAGCGCAAAAAGCAGCACGGTATTAAAGACGCCAAGACGCAATCCTGCACGAAAAAGAGAGGAGCGTTCCGTAACATGTCGGACCCAGTGTGCACCGGCAAGACTGGTCAAGAAAACAAAGACCATGACAACAAAACTGTTACCAAAAAGAGCGCCGGTCACAATCGCGGCAAGAACCGCAAATACCAGGGAGATCTCGGAATTCAGGACGATGCGCACCAGCATGGTACCAACAGCAAAGGGGAACACGTAATAATAGGCATTCTGCTCAACATATGGGAACGCACTTCCCAGGGCCGCAGAGATAAAGATGCAAATCTTCAAAACCAGGACATGGAAGAGAAAGACCAACGCCAGAAACATCAGATCGCGGTTTTCAGGATGGTATTTGCGAATATTGCGAAGGGCAAATGTGTGGGCAAAATAAACAAGCAGGAAACAGCTGAGCAGCATGCCCATTGCATTGCGCCACAACGACACAGTGCTGCTGTCTTCACTCAAAGCGCCAAGCCGCTTGATCTGGTCAGGAGTAATGCGATCGCCCTCCCGGGCAATCATCTCACCTTTTTTGACCTGGATGAGAACCGGTTTGACTTCATCTCTGGCAATCTGCCTGCGCGCCTCGGTTTCGTTCTGATTAAACGTGATGTTCGGCCGCAATAACGGCACAATCAACTCTAGTAAGGCGTTTTGTTGTCTGGTCGAAAGTTCTGTTCCACCTATAGCTTTTTTCAGTGAATCCTGGAGCTGTCCTAGGCCAATGACCTCATCTTGACCGCTGTCAGAGAATTCTGCTTGCGTATCGAGACTGCGGAAAACCACTCCCTTAGGACGATCAGCTTCGAACAATTTGAGATTGCCGACAATTTTCTGCCGGTAAAGCTGCGTCATGATGTTCTGCACGCGCGCCTTGATACCAGGCTGGTCTGCAAGCTCCTTCAGCGCAAGGAAAGATTGCTTGTCTGTCTTCACGCCAAAGCTTGATTCCAGATCGGAGATCTGCTGCTCTGCGGTCAATTCCTCGGCAGGACTGACCCGCAGAGAGCCAAGGATCTGACTCACTTGATCAGAGACCACTGCTCCGGTCGTCAGGTCGTAGTCATAAAAATTAGGAACCACTTTTTCTGCATCTTTACGTTTTTGTTCTGACAATTCATCGTCGGGGATCAGAATATCGCGCGGCGCCTTGATGTCACGTGGCACGATATCGCCTGTGGCAAACTCGGTCGGTGTCAATGCGCCTTTCGGCACAATGATAAACGTCAGCGATACCACCAACAGAATGAGCAGCAAAGCTCTTTGGAAGCGTTCATCACCACCTCTCTGGCCTTGCCTGGTCAGGCGAGATTGTGATTTTTTGGCTGTACCTGCTTCAGATTTATGTTCACTTTTAGGCATTTATATATCCTGTTGTCCTGGCCAGCGGGCTAGCCGGGATTATAAGCATCGTAGGCTCTGACAATCGCCTGGACAATCGGGTGTCTTACCACATCCATATCAGTAAAACGGACAAAACTGATTCCATCGACACGGCGCAGCACATCCATCGCCTGGACCAGTCCGGAGATACGACTGGCAGGTAGATCGGTCTGGGTCACATCCCCGGTAATCACCGCACGGCTACCGAAGCCGAGCCGGGTTAAAAACATCTTCATCTGTTCCGTAGTGGTATTCTGTGCCTCATCGAGAATCACAAAAGCATCGTTGAGCGTTCTGCCGCGCATGAATGCCAGGGGAGCAACTTCGATAACACCATGCTCAATCAGAGCCTGGCCACGATCAAAATCCATCAGGTCGTAAAGCGCGTCATACAACGGTCGCAGGTAAGGATTGACTTTTTCGGCGATATCTCCCGGCAGAAAGCCCAGCTTTTCTCCAGCCTCTACCGCCGGACGAACCAGAACGATCCGACTGATCTCCTTCTTTTTCAAAAGGGCCACAGCCATCGCCATCGCCAGATAAGTCTTGCCGGTCCCGGCCGGACCGATGCCAAAGACCACATCGTTGCTACGCATGGCATCGAGGTATGCTTTCTGGGCAAGAGATTTAGGTGCGATTGCTTTGTTACGCGAAGAAACAGTCACGGTATCCAGGAAGATGTCCGCGAGCTTTGCAGAACGATCCATGCGCATAATACGTTCAGCATATTCAATATCTGAGGGCCGAAGAGGGAAACCAGCTTTCAGCAAACTGGTCAGTTCTTCCAGCAAGCGTATCGAATGCACCAGCATTTCACTGGTGCCCTCCAGCGTGGCAGTGGTCCCTTTGGAACTGACACGTACCCCGGTGAGACGTTCGATCTGATGAAGATGCCGGTTCTGCTGCCCGAAAAGAGCATGGGCCAGCTTGGGATCGGCCGGCTCAAAACTTTGCCGCTGTATGTTATCGTCCAAACAGGAAACCTTTATTTTGATTAAGTGTGCTCATTGCTGACAATGGGCCCAAGCTGTTGCGTTAATGGTTATAGCCTGTGCCCGGACAATTGACCCGCAAGCTTTTTAAAATACCACCTTGGATTGTGCAAATCAATTACATCATATTTCGGCCGACTTAACAGCCTGTCGGACTATCCATGAGCCGGCTGCAAATCCGGCTGTTTGGCCCATATTTCAGCTCCTTTTTGGTCCATAGCTACGGCTATGAACCTGCAAAAGAGCTAAAATCTGTTCTCAAACATCCAAATTTTCGCTTCGGC
>JACZKE010000015.1 GCA_014860225.1 Desulfuromonadales bacterium | reverse complement strand
GCGAAAATTTGGATGTTTGAGAACAGATTTTAGCTCATTTGCAGGTTCATAGCCGTAGCTATGGACCAAAAAGGAGCTGAAATATGGGCCAAACAGCCGGATTTGCAGCCGGCTCATGGATAGTCCGACAGGCTGCTAGAGCAACCTTGTTTAAAACAATTCCCCCTGTGTCCAGGATGGCTGCACGTGACTGTTATTGCCACGATCGATAATCTTGCGGGCTACCAACCAGAGTTCCCGGGTCAGTTCGATATCGTACCGGGAGTCGTGCAGACGGTTATCGTCGACTTTTATGCCACTGTGTCGAGCCACCGTGGCCAGCTTGAAGTTGGAGAGTTCGTTACGCACAGGTTGAAGGATTTGCGCCCAGACCAGCATGACATCGAGGCACGGATACCAGAACCAGCTGCCAAAGTAACGGTCGCCGTTCTTCTCCCAGAAGCGGCGCATGAACGGCATGTCGAAGCTGTGAGCATTGTAACCGACAAACTGGAACTTGTCGGCCTTGTCAAACTTGCTGACGTATTTACCGAGCATGGCTGTCATACGGTCAAAGATCTCTTTCGGGTCTTCAAAGTACTGCCCGGGAACGGCAAGGTGATCAGGATGATCTGGCGGCAAAAACTGCCTGCGATTCATCCCGGTGACTTCAAGGGCAGCAATTTCAATCTCGTCCTGTGGATAAGGCCGTACGAAGTAGTCGAAGTATTCCCTGACTTCATCACCGACCTGCACACATCCGGAAATCTGGGTTAGCCCGTTACGGTCAGGATTGACACCGGTTGTCTCAACATCAATAAAAAGTAATTTCTGTTCGGAATTCGGCATAATGTCTTTCGTTGTTATAAATGGATCGTTATGAAGAGGCGTTACGAAGGAGCCGCAAAGCACCCTGTTCCCCAATGTGATTGATATTAACGGAGAAGACTATAGAAGGGCAAACATCAATCAGCATTTTGTGGCAGAATGGCAGCAATGCGACCTGACACTTTACAACTCCCGGTAGAAGCAATCATGCCAGAGCTTAATCACGCCCTGGCTACAGAGCGGACCGTGGTATTGCAGGCCCCTCCCGGTTCAGGTAAGACCACCCGTGTTCCCTTGGCCCTGCTCGGTAGCTCCTGGCTGGCAAGCCGCCACATTCTAATGCTCGAGCCACGCCGCCTGGCGGCGACCAACGCAGCACGTTACATGGCGTCTTTGCACAATGAGTCAGTCGGCAGGACAATTGGCTACGCGATCCGATATGAACGCAAGATCGGTCCAGACACACGAATCGAAGTCATCACCGAAGGCTTGCTGACCCGGCGTCTGCAGAGCAACCCGGAACTCTCCGGAATCGGCCTGGTGATTTTCGACGAATTTCACGAACGCAGCCTGCAGGCCGATCTCGCACTGGCACTCTGTCGTGATGTCCAGCAAGAGCTGCGTAATGATCTGCGCATCCTTGTCATGTCAGCCACCCTGGATGCCGAACCGCTGGCCTGCATGCTCGGCGATTGTCCAATTATAACCACAAGTGGACGTTCCTTTCCGGTCACTATTGACCACCTGGCCGACGCCGACCAATTTCGGATCGCCGATGCAATGGCACTGGGAATCCGTCGCGCCCTCAAGGAAACCAAAGGCGACATCCTCGCCTTTTTCCCCGGTAGCGGAGAAATCCACAGCTGCTGTAATCTGCTTCAGGACCTTTCACCGGAGATCGCCCTGCGTCCACTATATGGAGGCCTTCCCATTGCAGCCCAGGAAGCCGCGATCCTGCCCGGCATACAGCGACGGGTTGTGCTGGCCACCAATGTTGCCGAGACCAGCCTTACTATCGAAGGGATCGAGACCGTGGTCGACAGCGGCTGGGAACGTCGGCCTTGCTTTGATGCGGCCCGTGGTATGACCCGACTGGAGACGCTGCGCATCTCCCGGGCCAGCGCCGAACAGCGTGCCGGTCGGGCAGGTCGTCTGGGGGCGGGACGCTGTTATCGACTCTGGACGGAAGGGACCCAGGGCTCCCTGCTCCCTTTTGCTCCACCCGAAATCCGTCAGGCCGACCTGGCGCCGCTTGCCTTCGAACTCTCCCAGTGGGGCATACATGATGCGGCCAGTCTGAGCTGGCTGGATTTGCCTCCGGACGGGCACATGACTGCCGCACGCCGCCTGCTGGCCGACCTCGGGGCCATAAGCGCAAACGGGGTCCTGACCGCCCTGGGGCATGAGATGGCTGAATATCCTGCACATCCACGCTTGGCCCGCCTGCTGGTGGCGGCGATCAAGGATGACTGCCAGGGGCTTGGCAGCGACCTGGTCGCCCTGCTCGCCGAGCGTGATCTCCTGGCAGGAGACCGGCAGACTGCCCGTGCCACGGGGCCGAGTGACCTGCTCGACCGGCTTGATATTCTGCGCCGCGAGCAGACGCCAAGCACTGTGCCGGTCCGGCGGGCAGCCAGTTTCTGGCGCAAGCTGACAAGAGCCGTTCATGAGCCGGTCCCGGATGCAGACGCTGTTGGCCGTCTGCTGGCCTGCGCCTACCCTGACCGCATCGGAAAGCAACGCAAACCGGGAAGTCAACGCTACCTGCTGAGCAACGGTCAAGGGGTCGCGATCGCAGCAAGTTCAGTAGTGCGTGATGCAGAATGGCTGGTGGCGGTCGAAACCGTAGGCCACAAAGCTGCTGAAGACGAAATCCGCCTGGCCAGCAGGCTATCCCGGGCTACAGTCGAGGAATTGTTTGGCGGCGGCCTGGAATGGCGACGTGAAGCAGGCTGGGATGATGGGTCGACACGGGTGATTGCCAGGGAGGTCCGTCGAATAGGCGCTGTCGTCCTGCAGGAACGCCCCGTCGCTACGACAGTGAACGACACCCTCCCCGCTCTGCTCGACCTGATTCGACACCAGGGGCTGGCAATCCTCCCCTGGACACGTGAGTCGCTGCAGTTGCGGGCCCGTGCCGCCTTCCTGCACCGGCAACTGGCAGAACAGGGTTGGCAGGATTGGTCGGACAAGGCACTTATCAACGACCTGGAAGAGTGGTTGCCCCACTGGCTGACTACGGTGAAGAACCGTAATGATTTGAATCGCATCGATCTGACTGCGGCTTTCAAGGCTCGACTCGGCTGGCAGCGACACAATCAGCTTGATCGTCTGGCCCCGGAAAGGCTTGAAGTGCCAAGCGGTTCACGCATCAAACTCGACTATAGCGTACAGGATTATCCGGTGCTGTCCGTCAAGCTGCAGGAGATGTTCGGCCTCGCTGACACCCCGCGTCTGGCTGACGGCCGTGCCCCGGTTCTGATCCATCTGCTCTCACCGGCCGGCAGACCTCTGGCTATCACCCGCGACTTGAAAAATTTCTGGAATACGGTCTATCCGCAAGTTCAGAAAGAGATGAAAGGGCGCTATCCCAGGCATCCATGGCCAGACAATCCATGGCAAGCGGAAGCGACCAGAAAGGTTAAAAGGAAGGCGTAGGGGACAAGTCTAATGATATCCCTGATCCGGTCCGGGACCCGGTTTCATTAAAGCAATGATCAATATTGCAAAGGGTCCGGTCAATAAACCAATGATGAACCACAGCACTGCAGGTCTATTTTTCCCCTTGGCCATGGAGGCTGCGGCAAAGCCGAAGACGACCCATAAGATAAGATATTCCATTGAATCTCCATTGCTGTGCTGCGATTTAAAAACTGACGCTATGCTCCAAGAATACTCGTTTTGGAGAAGAGCTTATCATTTCCTCACCAGAGGTGAAACACTGATCGTCTGATTACCACAGTTCAACCAGAACTCGCCGTCCTGAATAGTGCACTGCAGCTGCATGCTGCGTTGGACCAGGGTCGCCAGTGCATTGCATGCAACTTCGGGTATTTCGATCACACTGAGGTTAGTAAAACGCCGCAGCTTGTCGATGTTACGCTGCCACCACAATTCAGCATTACGCCCACCGTAAATGTACAAACAGACCTGTGTAGCGCGACTGCAGGCTTTGCGTAGCCGACGTTCATCAGGCAGACCGACATCAATCCAGAGTTCGATCTCATCGCTGAAACTCTTCTGCCAAAGAGCAGGCTCGTCATCGTCACACAACCCCTTGGTAAAACTCAGATGATCATTAGCATGCAGTGCAAAAGCGAGCAACCGCACCATCATGCGTTCATCTGTCTCCGATGGGTGACGCGCCAGTGTCAACTGGTGCTCGTCGTAATAGTGACGGTCCATGTCGGATATCTGCAAGTGGGCCTTAAAAATGGTGGCGGATTGTGCCATCAGCTCTCCTCTTCCTTCTCCATCCACAGGCCTCAAACGTTAAAGTAATGCTTTCAGCATTCAGGAAGACAACTCTTCGCGTAACGCATTAACATCTGCATTTTCCAGATATTCGTCAAAACTCATCACCCGGTCGATGACCCCGCCGGGGGTCAATTCAATAATCCGGTTGGCCACTGTGGAGACAAATTTATGGTCGTGGGAGGTGAAAAGAATCACCTCGGAATAATTAATCAGACTGTTATTGAGCGCAGTGATCGATTCCAGGTCGAGATGGTTGGTCGGTTCGTCGAACAACAGTGCGTTGGCATTGGTCAGCATCATCCGAGCAAGCATGCAGCGTACCTTCTCCCCACCACTGAGGACGTTGGTCATCTTGGTCGCCTCGTCACCGGAGAAGAGCATGCGGCCGAGAAAACCGCGGGCAAAGCTCTCTCCTTCGTGGGGTGGATACTGACATAGCCACTCGATGAGATTCAGGTCGTTGGCAAAATAGACGCTGTTTTCCTTGGGGAAATAGGCACTGGTAATGGTCACGCCCCAACGGCAATTGCCGCTATCGGGCTCCATTTCGCCAGCGAGAATCTGCAACAGCGTGGTCTTGGCGAGACTGTTGACGCCGACAAAAGCGATCTTGTCTCCTTTGTTGACGATCAAGTCGAGGTTGTTCAGCACCTTGACACCATCGAGAGTTTTGCTCAATCCCTTGATTTCGAGGATAATATCGCCGCAGGGGCGCTCGGGCTTGAAGACCACAAAAGGATATTTGCGTGACGACACCGGCAACTCTTCGATGTCCAGTTTATCCAGAAGTTTTTTACGTGAAGTCGCCTGCTTGGCTTTGGAAGCGTTGGAACTGAAACGGGCGATAAAATCCTTGAGTTCGCTTGCTTTTTCACTGGCTTTCTTGTTGGCATCCTGTTTCTGCTTCAGAACCAGCTGACTGGCCTCATACCAGAAATCGTAGTTGCCGACATAGGTGCGGATCGAGCCGAAATCAATATCGGCAATATGGGTACAGGATTGATTGAGGAAGTGACGATCGTGCGAAACCACAATCACCGTATTCTGGAAACGGCAGAGAAACTCTTCGAGCCATTGAATCGACTTGAGGTCAAGGTTGTTGGTCGGCTCATCAAGAAGCAGAATATCGGGGTTGCCAAAGAGTGCCTGGGCCAGCAATACCCGCACTTTTTCGCCACCCTCCAGTTCTTTCATTTTCTTATGACGCAGTGCTTCGGAAATTCCCAGGCCGTTCAACAAAACCGCGGCCTCGGATTCAACTTCGTAACCGTTCATATCGGCAAATTCGGCTTCCAGTTCACCGGAACGAACACCATCCTCCTCGGTAAACTCACCCTTTGCATAAATTGCCTCGCGTTCGACCATAACGGCATAAAGACGTTCATGACCCATGATCACAGTATTGAACACGGTCTCCTCGTCAAAGGCAAATTGATCCTGTCGCAGTACGGCCAGGCGCAGCCCCTTGCCAAGCGTTACTTCCCCTTTGTCGGGGGCGGAATCGCCAGCCAGAATTTTAAGAAAGGTCGACTTGCCGGCTCCATTGGCGCCGATCAGACCATAACAGTTACCAGGTGTAAATTTGATGTTGACGTTTTTGAAAATAGTCCGCTTGCCATAGGCTAAACAGATATTTGATGCGCTGATCATGGGTAAGACATCCCTTGAACCCGGGCCCGTAGGTTAACGGTTCATCCAGGTTGAAATTAACTTGACTGGAAAACAAAAAACCACAGGGCCATTCCCCGTGGTCTTCGTACTCTGAATCTATACCACTGTTCACTGATCCAGGCAACTTTTTTCCATGTGCGTCGGACATCTAACCGGCATAAAAGCTTTATTCCATGCATAGTTCGCCGTATTGTCCGGGTAGATCGTGTAACTCTGCCTTTAAAGGGATGGGTCAAGATCAGCAACAGCATCAATCATGTGAATTTCGACCTCTTCGCCAGCCTCGATGCGTTCGCGGCTGGCTGGCAGGACTGCAATGCCATTGGCACGCAGCATGGTGCTCAGGATCCCGGTGTTCTGATCGCCTGAACTTGAAGCAATCAGATGCCCGTCTTTGTTTACCACCCTTACCCGCAGGAACTGCACACGACCTGCTTTCTTGGTGATCGATTCTTGAAGGTTTGCCTTGACAAAGGGCCTGATGACTCTCGAATGTCCCATCATTTTCAGCAATGCGGGGCGGACGAATTCTTCAAAGGTGATCATGGTCGACACAGGATTTCCCGGCAGGGAGAAGACCGGTTTGCCATCCTTGATCCCGAAGGCGGTCGGTCGACCAGGCTTGATATCAACTTTCCAGAACAGGCGTTCAACCCCTACTGCCTCCATGGACTCGCGAACCAGGTCAAGGTCACCCATCGATACACCGGCCGAGGTAATCAGCACATCAGCTTGCAGCCCCTCAGTCAGTTTTTCTATGAGACTTTCGCGATTATCCCGGGCAATGCCGAGTACCACCGGTTCGCCGCCTGCCTCCAGTACCGCAGCGGCCAAAGAATAGGCGTTGCTGTTGATAATCTGGCCAGGCCCGACGGGTTCACCCAGTTCCACAAGCTCGTCACCGGTCGATAAAATAGCCACTTTGGGGCGACCGAAGACGGTAACATTATCCATTCCGAATGAGGCCAACATATTGATCCCTGCAGGTCGCAGGACACTGCCGGCGGCGATTACAACCTGATGCTGCTGGACGTCTTCACCGCGGAAACGGATATGATCACCGACCCTGACGTGTGTTTTAATGAGAACGTGCTGGTCTTTCTCTTCGGCCTCTTCAAAGGGCACGATCGTATCGCACCCAGCCGGGACAGGGGCCCCTGTCATAATCCTGACCGCACATCCCGGGCTGACGCTGATACCGACGGCACTACAGCCGGCCGGGAGACAACCATCAATCAAGAGGGGCTGCGACGACTGACAATCTTCCGCCCGGACAGCAAAGCCATCCATGGCCGAATTATCCCAACGCGGCAGATCCCATGGGGCCTTGACTTCTGCGGCGAGCACCCGGCCGACAGCTTCGAGTAAAGGCACCTGTTCAGCTGGCAAGGAAGTGATTTTTCCCAGGATCAGAGCCCTTGCAAATTCAAAAGTTTCAGCCATATTGTCTTCTCCGTTTAGAATTCAAAGTAAATGGGTGACGCCTCACTCATACGAGACATCAGCGTAAGGGTCGAACGTCAAGCTGGTTATATATACTTTATTTTTAATCATATTTACAGGCAGATTTAAACGAAGTGGCGAGGAGATCGACAGCTTCTTTTCTTAAGAGAAATAGATAAGCAGTTTGTTGATTTATAAACACAGAAATAAAAGTCTGTTCACAACAACAATTCAGTGACAGTATACAGGCAATGAAACGCACTTTTAACTGCCGCTGCTGCGGCCATTGCTGCCTCAACCTGATTGATGCCTATAATGGCTGCGTCAGTGACGCAGACCTGCAACGCTGGCGAGAGCTGGGTCGCAGCGATCTGCTGATCTGGATCAAAACCCTCGAACTGGGCCCGGGCAACCATCTGCACATGGCCTGGGTCAACCCCGAGACCGGCGATGACGTCGAGCGTTGTCCCTGGCTACTCGACCGGCTCGGCCAGAAAGGCCACCTGTGTGGAATCGACGCTATCAAACCCGATCACTGCCGGGCCTATCCTGAGCATCAGGAGCATGCCGACGCAACCGGCTGTAACGGCTATCGGCAAAACCCCGTGATCCGTGTCCGGAAAACTCAAATTCTGTAAACGAACCTGCAAGCGAGCAATAAACGTATGAAAGAGAAACCGACAATCAAAGACCTGTACGTAGCCAACCTCTCCTTCGAGACCGAAGAAGAGGATCTGCGGAAGCTCTTCGCCATCTGTGGGACGGTGCGCGCAATCCATATGATCACCGATCAGAAATCGGGTTTATCCAAAGGCTGTGCCTTCGTTCATATGACAACCGCTGTCGAAGCCAAGGATGCCATCACCACACTTGACGGCACCTCCTTGCATAAACGCTGCATCAGCGTCACGGCAGCATTGCCGAGAAAAACCGCAGTTACTGCGGTAAAAGCCGCACCTGAAAAGCCTAAAAAGACAAGACGTCCGCCAAAGCGACGCAAATAAGTCTGCGGGCGAACGTTTCGCTTCGTGAACCGGATTCATCGGGATAAATTCAGACAGCCTGCTGCCAGACGGCGATAGCAAGCATCAACCAGCCGATGAGAAAGGCAATCCCGCCCAGCGGGGTAATCATGCCAAGAGCGCGAACGTCGGAAAGAACCATAATGTAGAGCGATCCGGAAAAAAGCGCGCTTCCGGCTAAAAACATCCAGCCGGCGCTGCGGATCAGGGAGGCTTCCGGCAAGAGTTGGCAGAGAATGCCGATCAGCACCAGACCGAGCGCGTGGACAAGGTGGTACTGGACACCGGTCTGCCAAATGATCAACAGCTCTGGAGTGACTCTGGTTTTCAAACCATGAGCGCCGAAAGCCCCCAAAGCAACCCCGAGAAAAGCACTCAGACTGCCGATTAAAACGAAGATTTTCATAATTTTCCCTCTCGACTCACAACACGTCCCTCAAAGCTCATCACGAATGACTCACCCGCCACTGCGTTTCACCGTCCAGCCTTTGGCTTTGAGCAGCTCAGTCAAGATATCACGGTGATCGCCCTGAATTTCGATCACACCATTTTTCAGAGTTCCTCCACTGCCGCACTTCTGTTTCAGCTCCCTGGCCAAATCTTTGAGTCCCTCTGGGGTTAAGGGCACACCGCTGATCAAAGTGACTCCCTTGCCTTTGCGCCCCTTGGATTCCCGGCCGACCCGCACTATGCTGTCAGCCTTGGATGCGATCATTGTCGTTTGTTTACAGATGCAGCCAGTAACGGGCTTGTCACATTTCGGGCAGATACGGCCCAATTCGCTGGAATAGACAAGAGAAGCGTTTCTTTTCATGGACATTCGAATCTCGACAAAGGAAAAATCAGTCATTAAAACAACGGGACATTAAGTAACGCAAAGCGTACCAGAGGAGCATGATCAGGGCAATCACTGGCAACGCAGGAATAAAGAGACCTGTCGTTTGTGCCAATACAATCGCACCGATGAGCGCGACCACTGAAACCGGCAGATAGAACCCGATCCGTCCCTGCCTCGCCAGCGTCTCACCACGGGGACCAATCAGATTGTCATTGATCTCATAACGACCGGCGACGACAGCAAAGAAAACCACCATAATCCAGTCGGCAATTCCGAATACCGGCGCCAAAGCGGCAAAACCCGGAAACGCCAGCTTGACCAGAATCATGTCGACTAATGGCGGCTGGCCTGCAGGCGCCAGGTAATGTTCCTTTATCTGCTGCGTGAATCCGGCGGTCGGGCCATAAAGCCAACTGGTGAAGTCCGCAAGCGTCATGACAAGACAGATCGGCACAAGCTCCCAGAGATGGTTAACATACCTGGCTATAGCTGCCCCGACGAAGGTTGCGACCAGCAACAGCAGCCCCGACTTGACCACAGCCAGCAGCGGCTGCCAGGTCCCGGATGGAGAAAATTGGTTGATCAGCCAGATAAACACTGCCAGGGACAGCCCCCAGAAGAGATAAAAGCCGCGACTGCGTTCTTCGGGGTGCAGGAGCAGAGCGGGCATAAGCAATTGGGCGGCGGCGTAGAGTTGCAGTGCGATGAAAATTCCTGACCACCACAGGTTATCCGCATCGATGAGTCGCCCGGTCGACCAGAGGCCAAAAACAGCGCAACTCCACAGCAGGTGGCTGGCAATCAGAAGAAATAACATGCGCCGGTTCGGCTTGCTGAAGCAGATGAATTTATACGGTGACATTGCGCTATTATGCATTGCTTAACCAAAGGGGGACACTGAAAACGACAGATCTGCAACCGGTTTTAAGCTCAATAACATTATCAACCGCGCTGAAACCTGCAAGAGCCACGGTTAAAATCAAAAACCGGGCTTTGAAGCGTTACTGAAGGTCTGCATATAACATCCCCCAATTCCAACTCAGCACCGGAGCTTTATTGGACAAGGACAGTATCTGAACCGTCATCTCCGGCAGAGTCAGAATCGCACAAGTATGATTGAACAGGGTGCTGCCGGGATTCACAACCAGGATATGCCCCAAGCGTTCAGCAAATACCTGATGTGTATGTCCAACGATCAGTACGTCGGCAGGAAAGGTTTTTAAATCATCGGCCCAGTAATTCTTTTGATCTCGCAGCAGCTCTGCGTTCTCGTCCAGGAGCTTAATCCCTTTCATGAAGTATCCGTACGGACTGGCATGAACCATAAAGATTTTTTTTCCTTCGACAAAGGATTCCATGACCGCTGGCAAACTGCGTAGATACTCTTCAGCAGGGCCATTTGCCACATCGTCGGAACGGCTAAGCTGCCAGAGATCATGATTCCCCAGAATGACTTGGCACTGACTTTTGATCAGCAATTCAACGGTTTGCTCCAGTTCTTCCCCGTAACCGGCAACGTCTCCCGCACAAAGGATTGTAGTGATCCCTTCACGCCGAAAGATCGTCAGCGCTTCATTCACAGGGGCCGGCGTTGCATGAACATCACTTATCAAGCCAATTTTCAAGCTCACACGCATCCTCTACAAAGAGTTGGCCATCAGACTGCCAATCGACACGATTTCATTATGCCGAGTCATGAAGAATTTGATGGTTGATCGCATCCCGGGTCAATTGGCTCAACACCGTTTTCAACATCCGACCCTTCGAAAGCATGCAAGCCCAGCAATGGCAGGATACTTAACATGTGAGCGAAAAACGTTTCGGCGTCGACCCGCTCCGTTGCGGAGAGTTTTGAATCTTTTGGGGTAGCCAGGTTGCCAGGATGAGACCTTTTGACCTCTTTTGCCCGCCGCACCAGAAGTGCCGCAAGGTACTGGATTTGCGATCGATTAAGGCTGCCATCTTTGCAGGTAACGACAACAGCCCTGTTCCAGAAATCTTTTTGCGCGTCGTACTGTTCCAGTTTGCGACAGACCGGATCGGCCTCACCGATGTAAATGGACTGTCGATCTCTTTCTGTTGGTGGACCAACCAGGATAAACACACCAGGTGCGTTGAGCTCCGTGCGTTTTATCTCCACGGCAATGGAGGCTCTCGGTATTACCAGACCGCGACCTGACCACTTCGATTTAGCGATTATTTGAACGCCGTCGGCATGACCGTCCTGGAGAAAGATGCGGACTGAAAATGATTTTGGCGCCATGGCGCTTACCTCGTGGAATACCGGAAACGATAATACCGATTATAACGCATAGCTTTAAGCTTTCATCTTCACGGTCTTATCGCCCTAAAATAATGCTTTTTTTGACAGTTTCCTCCCTCTTGATATTATTGATGCATGTTAAGCCGTGCTTACATCAGCATACTGATTATCATATTACTGTTCAGCTCTGGCCTGCTGTTCGGAGCAGAAGAAATGTCTGCGCCTGCAGAAATCCGGGTGGTTAGGGTCGCCGGAGTGATCAACCCGGTACTGGCTGACTTCATCAGCGCTGAGCTGGCTGCGGCCAATGCCGGCAACGCAAGGGCTTTCCTTATCGAACTTGACACGCCCGGCGGGCTCGACACCTCGATGCGCAGCATTATCCAGCAAATGCTCGGATCACGCATACCGGTAATTGTTTATGTCTATCCCTCTGGTGCGCGGGCGGCCTCGGCCGGTGCACTGATTACACTCGCCGCCGATTTTGCTGCCATGGCTCCAGGGACCAATATCGGTGCAGCCCACCCGGTGTCAATCGGGGTCGGCAGCCAGGGAGACAATGGACAAGGCGAAACCATGGTGGAGAAGGTGGTTAACGATGCAGTCGCTTACGCGCGCAGTCTAGCCGACCAGCGCGACCGCAATCGCGACTGGGCCGAGCAGATCGTGCGTGAATCGGTATCCACCCCGGCCGAGGAGGCGTTGGATCTCAAGGTTATCGATCTGATCGCGGCAAATGAAACTGCCCTGCTCGAGGAACTGGATGGCCGGACTTACCTGCGTAACGGCGTTACCCACAAGCTCGAGACCCGGGACGTAGTGCTCAGCTACGCGGAGATGACCTGGCGTCAGGAGCTTTTTTACATCATCAGCAATCCGAACATTGCCTATATGCTGCTGATGCTCGGCATCCTCGGCATCTTCTTCGAAATTTCCCAACCCGGTGTGATCCTGCCCGGAGCGATCGGTGCTCTTGCCCTTTTGCTCGCTTTCCTCGGCTTCCAGACCCTGCCAGTCAACTACATCGGCGGTCTGCTGATCCTGCTCGCCATCGTCATGTTTATCCTGGAGATCAAGGTGGTCTCCTATGGCATGCTCACAATCGCCGGGCTCGTGGCAATGACTTTCGGTTCATTGATTCTGGTTGACAGCCCTGCTCCTTACCTGCAGATCTCACGCGCAGTGATCGCAGCGACCGTCGCGGTCTGCGGAGGTTTTATCAGTCTGGTGCTGATTTTCGTGGTACGCGCACAGAAGAGCCATTACTTCTCCGGGCTTGAAGGGATGGTCGGTGAGCGCGGCCGGGCTGTGACTGCACTGGATCCGGGCGGCCGGGTGTATGTCCACGGTGAATACTGGGACGCTCATGCCGAGAAGCCGATCGACGAAGGAAGCGAAATAGAGATTGTACGTGCCGAAGACAACCTGAAACTGCTGGTCCGCGCGGTCGAATCAGGTCCTGCAGCCCTCTCAATCAAGGAGAATGAAAATGATCCCGACTAATCTGATCGGCGGGCTGGTCGTCCTGGTATTGCTCATCAGCATCATCGCCAGTGCTGTCCGCATTCTTTACGAATATGAACGCGGCGTGGTTTTCCGCCTCGGTCGCTTCGCCATGGTCAAGGGGCCGGGCCTGCGTTTTATTATCCCGGTGGTCGACAAGATCGTCAAGGTCAGCCTGCGCACCGTTGCTATGGACGTGCCGCCACAGGACGTCATCACCAAGGATAACGTCTCGGTCAAGGTAAACGCCGTCCTCTACTTTCGCGTGGTACATCCCGACAAGGCGTTGATCGAGGTCGAGAATTATCTGTACGCCACCAGCCAGCTGGCCCAGACCTCGCTTCGAAGCGTGCTCGGCCAGGCCGAACTTGACGAGCTGCTCTCACACCGCGACCGCATCAACCAACAGTTGCAGGTAATCCTCGACAGACAGACAGACCCTTGGGGGGTCAAGGTCTCGAACGTCGAAATCAAGCACGTCGACCTGCCGCAGGAGATGCAACGCGCCATGGCCCGTCAGGCCGAGGCTGAACGCGAGCGGCGCTCCAAGATCATCCACGCCGAAGGAGAATTCCAGGCTTCTCAGAAACTTGCCGATGCCGCCGGAGTCATCTCTCAAGAGAGCGGCGCTCTGCAACTGCGATTTCTGCAGACCTTGACCGAGATTGCGGCCGAGAAGAATTCGACCATTATCTTCCCTCTGCCAATCGACTTGTTCAAACCGTTTCTGGATGCAGCGAATAAAGAGAAATAAGCAATCAAGGGTGGGATGGCGACACATATAAAATGTGTCGCCATGACCTAAGCTCGAGGGATTGGCCGGTATCTGTTTGAAGATTAATTCGTGTCCATCAAGAAACTCCGGATGGAACAACTGCCGTTTCCGGATGGAAATCGATTAACGACAGACAACAATATTGGCTGTTTGTGAAGTCAGGTCAAAAACGACCTTCACACGTTTGATTCTCAATTGCTGAAGAACCTGTTCGCACTTATCTTCAAGCTTACAGCCAGCCTCATCCCAGTCTGCGCCGTCTCTCGTCACATACTCCTGGATCAAGTTACGCAACGTCTCAGGGTTAATCCGATCGTACGGTACCTCAACCCCTGCTTCATGATGATCTGCCTGATAATGACTGGTTAGTTTATCCCGAGACATGATTTTCTAAATCCCAAAAACATGACATTTTTTGTGAATTGTGTAGACCTGGCCCGATTTTACATTATTCAGGGAGGGAAAAGAAACTTACATTTCCAGTTCTTAAATCAATATGGCGACAATCAAGGATTTTGCCAGGGTTTGGTCTGAAGTTTATAAACCTTGACCAGCCCCATTTATATCCTTGTTCAGTTGTAACTA
Source organism: Desulfuromonadales bacterium (assembly GCA_014860225.1). GTDB lineage: Bacteria > Desulfobacterota > Desulfuromonadia > Desulfuromonadales > BM103 > M0040. The sequence continues at coordinate 19,945 of JACZKE010000015.1, read as the reverse complement.
TTTTTTTTTGCTTTCTTGAAATTTCCTGATACTATTTGCACAATTATGAAGGCTTGTGCATTTTCAGTCGCTATCGGTTTGACATGGTGTCAGCATACATCAGAGCAAACAGACCCATTTGGACTCTTTGTTTTCTGTTTCAGGCGATCGTGATTTGCACAACAAAAAAAGTTCCCACAGGGAAAGATGGAGGAGTAAATGGCAGAAGGTACAGTTAAGTGGTTCAATGATGCAAAGGGTTTTGGTTTTATCGAGCAGGATAATGGACCAGACGTGTTCGTCCACTTTTCCGAAATCCAGGGCGATGGTTTCAAATCCCTAGCCGAAGGAGATCGGGTGAGTTTCGATGTTACACAGGGCCAAAAAGGTCCCCAGTCGTCTAATGTACGCAAAATTTAAATAAATTTCAGCGTCGATTAGCACAAGCGCTCCGCGGTAATCCGCGGAGCGCTTTTTAGTACCATAGGACCCCCCCGGCTTTGCCGGGGGGGTCCTATGGTACTAATTATCATGAGGTTGCTTGATATGCAGGAGAAGTCTCACTTCGCGAGGTGCGGAAACTGGTCAGGAAAAGTCCGACCAGCACCACCAGTCCGATCGAATGAACCCACCATGCAGCCGGCCAGAGGAGTGCAATAGCACAGCCAAGGGTCAGCAGGCGGACAACCAGGCTGAGGCGCGTTTCCATGAATCCCTCCAGGCTTGCAGCAAAAGCATAGAGACCAAAAAATGCAAAAAAGAAAATTATAAAGTCTTCCGACCAGGAACCTCCGATAAACGGGGTATAGGCAAACAACAAGGGGATGATGTACAGCCCCTTTGCCAGCTTCCAGGACTGGAAACCAGTGACCATAGGCTTGGTGCCAGCGATAGCGGCGGCGGTGAAGGCAGCCAGGGCGACCGGTGGCGTGACGTTGGAATCCTGGCTCAGCCAGAAGATGATCAGGTGCGCGGAGAGTAGAGCGTAGGTCAGTTGATGAGGAGTGAGGACAGCTTCACGAACCATACTGCCCATGTCGACCGGTACCGCGTCAACAATCATTCGGGCAGTGGAAATCGACATCGGATTGCCGATCTCGGCCAGTTTATCCGGCGCGGCGAGCATGAAGATCGCCTTGGCCGTTTCCGGAATTTGTCCGCTGACTAATGCATTGACCAGCAGGCTGTCTGAGATCAGGGCATGCAAAGCCGGCGCCGACAGGGTGCCAAGGACAATATAGGCGGCGGTGACCGGTAGTCCCATGCCGAGCACCAGCGAGGCCAGTGCGATCAAGACTATGGCGATGACCATACTGTGGCCTGCCCAGACGTTGATCATCAGTGAGAAGGTGTTGCCAACCCCGGCGGTGGAAATGACGTTGACGATCAGGCCGACAGAGCAGAGCAGGATGGCGGTCATTACCATGTTCTGCGCGCCTAGCGCCAGCGCCTCAATGATCGCCTTAGGGCCCATGCGGTTGGGACTGAACCATGAGGCGACTATCACCGAAACGATACTGATCCCTGCGGCATAGGTGGGGGTATAGCCGTAAATCAGCAGGCCGATCAACACCCCGATCGGTAGAAGAAAGACAATCCCGCCTTTTTTAAAGACTTCGATCGCCGAGACTTTCTCGTTATCCATAGCATTGACGTGGCTGCGCTTGGCCTCAATCCGCACGAAGAAACCAACTGCGGCAAAATAGAGGATAGCCGGCAGAATGCTGACCACAACGATGGTATTGTAGGAAATCTGCGTGTAAGAGGCCATGACAAAGGCACCTGCCCCCATGATCGGCGGCATCAACTGGCCACCGGTCGAAGCCGCAGCCTCGACCCCTGCCGCGAACTTGGCCGGAAAGCCGGCCCGTTTCATCAACGGGATGGTGATAACACCGGTCGAGGCGGTGTTGGCGACCGCAGAACCGGAGATAGTTCCCATCAGACCGGAGGCCATTACCGCGACCAGTCCGGGTCCGCCGACCATCCGCCCGGCGACGGCGCGAGCCAGATCGATGACGAATTCACCAGCACCGGAACGCAGTAAGAAGGCGCCAAAGAGAATGAACATAAATACATAGCTGGAAGATATGCTGGCTATGGTGCCGAACAGGGCATCGTCACCATAGATGCTGCGGAACAGGATGGTTTCAGGGTTTAAACCGGCAAACCTGAAGACCCCGCTGATTTCCCCTCCCCACCAACCGACATAGCTCAGGGCAATGATAATCAGAACCGGAATAAACCAGCCAGCCACCCGACGCGTGAACTCCAGGGCACAGAGAATCAGAATGATTCCCGCGAGCCACTCGGCCGGAACCATCCGTACGCCACGCGCGTAAATAGCATCTTCCATGGCAATCAGGTAAAGGGCTGAACCAGCAGCCAGAAGGCCGAGCAGAATATCCAGGAGACGCCAGGGAATCGATGGGTTCTTGCGCAACGGGTAAACCAGAGCGGCCATCAGGGCAAATCCGGCAAAGTGCAGGGAGTTCTGCCAAAGTGATGACAAGACGGTCGCGACGTTGAACCAGATATGCATCAATGAAACGGCAACACCGAGAATGATGAGCAGTCGGGTTTGTGGTGGTTGAGGTCCAGTCTCTGGTTCGGTCATCACCCTCTCCTTGATGGCGTTGCAAAAAGTCAACCCTACGGCGTTATGGCGTTTTTTCAGGGCCTCGACATATCATATGTATGCCTTCGCCCCTGAAAAAACACCAAGCCTTGTAGGATGAAAATTTTGCTTAGCCATCCCATGAGTTTTTGCGAGTGCATTTCTCCTTGAAGCAGAAGAAAAAATACAGCCCGGCCGCCTTGCAACTGGCAGCCGGGTAATGTCACTCAACTTATTGTGCGAGCAGACGGTCAGGGATCTGGATGCCGACTTCCTGGTAATACTTGGCCGCACCCGGGTGTAGCGGCATCGGCAGTCCGGCAATCGCTTTTTCGACTGACATCGCCTTGGTGGCGCCGTGAATGGCATTGAGGAATGGCAGGTTTTCATAAACAGTCTTGGTGATCTGGTAGACTGCATCCTCATCGACATCAGCGCGCACCGAAAGGAAGTTTGGCTGGGCGATGGTATTGATATCCTTGGTCTGCCCCGGATAGGTGCCGGCCGGAATTACATAGCGAGTCCACAGCTCCATGCCGCCATCCGCCTGTTTCAACTGCTCATCGGTAAAATCGACAACGACAAGGTCGCTCCCCATGTTGGCCATCGCCTTGGTTATCGCCCCGGCCGGAACGCCGGCCGGGATGCTCATGCCTGCCGCCTGCCCGTTCTGCATAGCGTCAGCAGAGGGGCCATAACCAACGTATATCAGGTTGTAGTCCTTCTCCACGTCTGCCCCGAGGTTGCTCAACAGCACAGTGTTGGAGCCAAGGGTACCGGAGTTTTTGGCTCCCAGTGAAAGGGTCTCCCCTTTCATGCCGAGCAGGTCGGAGGCAGTACCGGTTTTGGCAAATTTTTTATTCACCGCGAAGTGTTCGACATTCTGCCAGAGCATGGTTACCGAACGCAGGTTTTTCTGTGGTCCTTCACTTTCGATCGGACCGGTTCCCTTCCAGGCATAAGCACCGTACAGACCCTGGAGAATGGCGAACTGAACTTCATTTTCGCGCAACAGCTTGATATTTTCTCCGGAGCCAGCAGAGCTGATGGCCGACATTCCAATCTTCTCGGTTGGCTGTAATTTTACTTTGATCAAGGTCGACAGGGCGACGCCAACCGGGTAGTAGGTGCCACCGGTGGAGGCGGTCGCCATGAGGTAACTGCGTTCCTCCGCAGCCTGAGCTGTGTCGACAGAGCCAAGCAGCAGGGCCACCGCTGCAACGACAAACATGAGTTGCCTGATCCGCATCATCATTTTTTCCTCCTCTAGCAGCCTGTCGGACTATACGGGCCGAAGCGAAAATTTGGATGTTTGAGAACAGATTTTAGCTCATTTGCAGCTTCATAGCCGTAGCTATGGACCAAAAAGGAGCTGAAATATGGGCCAAACAACCGGATTTGCAGCCGGCACATGGATAGTCCGACAGGCTGCTAAATTAAGTGGGACTGCTTCTCTCAAGCCTGCTGCCCATTATAACAGCATGGCAAAAATGGTAAAGTTGGGATATTACAGACGAAAACTCTGATCAAGACTTTACTGGACAACTCAGGGTTTGTAAACATATGTGTACAAGCCTTTCATTCCAATCGTATACGTTTCTGTAGTCAGTAACCCTTGACCATGCCACCGTCGACCATGAGCGTGCTGCCGGTGACGTAAGAACTGGCACCGGAGGCGAGGAAACAAACCACCTTGGCAAATTCTTCTGTGTCTCCGTAGCGCTTCAAGGGGATGTTCTGCAACGATTCGGCGACCACCTGCTCTTTGCTGACCCCGCGTTTAACAGCCTTGAACTGGTCGAGGTAGGCGGTGCGCTCCGTCGCAATTCGCCCCGGCGCAACGGTGTTGACCAGGATGTTGTAAGGTGCCAATTCATCGGCCAGGCTTTTCGACAGGCCGAGAATCCCCATGCGGAAGGCGTTGGAGAGAATCAGTCCGGGAATCGGCTGCTTGATCGAGGAGGAAGTGATATTGATAATCCGTCCCCCTCTCTGCTTCAGATCGGGAAGAACTTCGCGTATCAGCCGCACATAACTGAGCAGGTTCAGCTCGAAGGCGGCCTGCCAGGCGACATCATCAACCTGCTCAAACCCGCCGCCCGGAGGACCGCCGGCATTGTTGATCAGGATATCAATGGGACCAAGCCGTTCGCGGGTCACGGCAACCAGGGACTGGATGTCATCAAGCCTGGTAATATCACAGGGATGGCATTCCACCCTGCCCTTGGCATGCGGCAGCAGCTGCTGTCTGGCGACGTCCAGCTGTTCGGCATTGCGACTGGTCAGCATCACGTCGCATCCCTCTGCGGCCATTTGACTGGCGATCGCCTTACCGAGCCCTTTACTTGAGGCTACGATCAGGGCAGTTTTTTTAGTCAATTGTAAATCCACGTCAGCCTGCCTGTCTTATATCAAATTTCATAGCTGGGGCGCTCTCGCGTAAGATGTTTTGCGACAACTCCTGAGGCTGTCACTGTGTCGGCGATGGGATAAGAACTATGTCAAACAAGGCTTCGCCAGCGTCTTTTGCCGGATAATGCTGGGTGACGAGAGTTGCGAAGCCTTCTGCTGTAACCCTGACATGAATATGCGGCTGACGGCTGCCGAAGTCGGTCGGGGCGTGACTCATGAAATGATAAGTTCCTGCGGCCGTACTAAAAACAGTTGCTCGCCAGTCGTCGCCATAACGTCCTTGCGGGCCGGTCATCCAGAACTCGATCCTGGCATTGGCTATCGGACTGCAGTCTCTGGCGGATTTGACAGTACCAAACAGCAGGTAGCCGGTCCCTATACTGGTACGATAAACGGCATCGGGACGATAGAAAGGTCCCATCTCATCTTCCGGAGTGGGTTCACATCGGAATGGTTGCTCTGCAGCGATTGCAGGGAGCGACCATACTGGAAGGCAGGTCAGAATGAGCAAAATGATCACTGATAATCGCATGATGGCCTGTGTTTTCATAATTTGCAGTATATCAAAAACTCAGGAGAATGCCCGATGGCAGGTAGCGTCACAAAACAATATTCCCCTTTTGCCTTTTTCATCTATGGGCGGATAGTATGTCATAATTTATCCAGCTTGAATATTTTTAATGAAATGCATGCTGTGCCCTTTTTGCACGGTATATCATGTTAACTGCAAGCATGACATTTACCGGGAGCCTATTGACAACCTTGCCAGCCGGATGGACAATCTCACACTGAGACAGCCATCTCCAATAACTGGCAACGCTGCATTGGTGTAACCATCATTTTAAAAAAGGTGCACAATTCGTGATAAAAAAACCAGACGCAATTTATGCCGCACCATTAGATGACATCGTTGATTTTAAATTTGATGAACGGGTGGTTAAGGTCTTTCCAGACATGATTCAACGTTCGGTGCCCGGCTATGCAACGATGCTTTCAATGATCGGGACCCTGGCTGCAAAATATGCTCAAGCCAACAGCCATTGCTATGATCTGGGTTGCTCTTTAGGTGCAGTCAGTCTTGCGATGCGGCAACGTATTCGGCAACCTGATTGCGATATCATTGGTGTGGATAACTCTCAGGCAATGATTGAGCATGGCCGACGACTTCTGATCGCTGATAAGACGTCAACCATTCCAGTCACCATGGTATGCGCCAATATACAGGATGTCCCAATAGAGAGTGCTTCTATCGTGGTTATGAACTTTACTTTGCAATTCGTTCCACTTGCAGAACGTTTGGTGTTGATAAAGCGCATTTATCACGGTTTAAAACCGGGCGGCATCCTCATACTGTCAGAAAAGTTATGTTTTGAAGAACAGGACAGACAGCACTTTCATCAAAATGCACATCATGATTTCAAACGCGCCAACGGTTATAGCGATCTGGAAATCAGTCAGAAACGCACCGCACTGGAACGTGTGCTGATTCCGGAGACCCTTGCATGTCATCATCAACGTCTGAAAGATGCTGGATTTGAGTTTAGCGATCTGTGGTTCCAATGCTTTAACTTCGCTTCGCTGGTCGCCGTAAAATGAATATTTATCAGCCTTTGTATCAACAGTTGGAAGCAATGGGGCTTGTTCTCTGGTCGCAGCAATTGCAGCAGACTCTTCCAGAAAAAATGGCTTTAGCCAGTCATGGAAAAATGCCTGGCTGGTTAAGAGCCTTGCATGCGTTGCCTCAATTAAGGCCATCACATATTGAGCTTAAAGAGAAGGTCGAAATTGGCCGCGCAGAGGATCTTGGCGCTGTCAAGCTGGAAAGATTTACAGATCAACTTAAAGCCTTTCATCCCTGGCGGAAAGGGCCCTACAGCTTATTCGGGGTTGAAATCGATACTGAGTGGCGTTCAGACTGGAAGTGGGATCGTCTGTTGCCGTACATTCAACCCCTGACAGGCAGAAAAGTGCTCGACATCGGCTGTGGCAACGGCTATCACGGTTGGCGCATGCGCGGCGAAGGGGCAAATCTGGTACTGGGCATCGATCCAACCCTGGTTTCCGTGATGCAATATCAGGTAATGCAACGTTATGCAGGGGATGACCATCATTATGTATTGCCCCTGGGGATTGAGGATATTCCTGCTGATTTAGCCTGTTTTGACAGCGTCTTTTCTATGGGGGTGCTATATCACCGGCGTTCTCCCTTAGACCATCTGCTTGAACTGCGTGGTTGTTTGCGCAGCGGCGGAGAGCTCATATTGGAGACGCTCATCGTGGAAGGAGATGAAGGCACGGTGCTCATGCCAGAAGGGCGTTATGCCAAGATGCGCAACATCTGGTTTCTCCCCTCTATTCCGACCTTGGCGTTATGGTTGCATCGCTGTGGTTTCAAAGATGTCGTTTGTGTTGACACCAACCGTACGCGTATAGAAGAGCAACGCCAGACGGATTGGATGAGCTATGAATCGTTAACCGACTACCTCGATCCAGGTGATCATACGAAAACTATCGAAGGTTATCCCGCCCCGCTAAGAGCGATCTTCATCGCTACCAAGCCTTGAACACCAGGGTTTGTTTTACTGCTCTGTTGCCTGTTCAATACGAATAAAAATGAGGTATAATTCAATAAGAGATTATCTGACGGCCGCACATACAACCTTACAGGCCGGGAGACTGGAAGCTGAAGAGCCACCCATCGCATCCATCGTGCTTCAGGCCCTTTGGCAACCGGAAAGGGAATTGCCATGGTAGCCAAGAGTTTACGCGAGTACCTGGACAATCAGCATGTCCGCTATACCACCATCAGCCACCGTCCGACCTACACTGCCCAAGAGATCGCGGCAAACACCCACATCTCCGGGAAGGACCTGGCCAAATCCGTTATGATCAAGCTTGATGGCAAGATGGTCATGGCCGTTCTTCCTGCGGCTTATCACGTCAACTTCCACCTCTTGAAAGAGGCCACCGGAGCGACCAACATCGAGCTTGCTCGCGAGGACGAGTTCAAGGATATCTTCCCCGACATAGAAATCGGTGCAATGCCGCCTTTCGGCAATCTTTACGGCCTCGAGGTGTATGTGGCAGAGAGCCTGGCGGAAGACGAGGTGATTGCCTTTAACGCCGGCACACATACCGACCTGGTCAAGATGCCCTTTGCGACTTTTGCCAAGTTGGTCAAACCAAAAATTCTGCGATTCTCCACTCGGCATTAGTCGCCTTGAAATTTGAAGGCGCCGCAACATGCAAGGCCAGACCTATGTTAGACAAACGGCTTTCTCATGAGCAGATCAACAGATATTTTAATTTTGATGTTGTGTTGACAACCGTCGAAGAACCGCTATATTTCAATCAGACAGTGACGAAATAGGCCAGCGTGGAGCACGTAAAAAACCTGCAGGCGACATGGCAAAGCCTGACGGCACGGCCAGACAGCCAAGACAGGATCTGAATCAAGCAGCAGAACTACTTTAAAAGGTAGCGGATGCAGCAACTGTTGAGTAAAGCAGTCGATTCAGGGTAGCCCAGCGGCAGTTTCGTCACTGTTGTTTTATTAGCCACAAGACTTGGAAAAGGCGGCCGAAAGGCCGCCTTTTATTATGGGTCACTCCTCTTACGCGTGTTTTTTAATCCCTTTATTCCAGCAATATTTTTATAGACGCGAATAAGCAAGCCGCGCTATAAATGTACGCAGAAGACAACTCCAATTATCACAGAAAATTTCCCCCCATGGGCTATACCATTCTCATCATTGATGACACCAGTTCAGTCCGCCGGCAGATTCTCAACACTCTGCACAGCGCCGGTCTGTTCAGTAACTACTTTGAGGCAGCAAATGGTATCGAAGGGTTCAAAACCCTCCTCAACGAAAAAATAGACATTGTAATATGTGATGTTGAGATGCCGGGTATGGATGGCTTCAAGTTTTTGAGAATGGTCAACTCCCGCAATGAGCTGCAGGACATCCCGATTCTGTTGTTGACCAGCCATGAAGATATGGCGACCAAGATACGCGGTCTCGAACAGGGGGCCAGCGACTATGTGACCAAGCCGTTCAGTCCCGAGGAACTGCTGGCCCGGGTTAAGATCCAGCTCAAGATCAAGACTTTGCAGGATCATCTCAAAGAAAGCAACAGGCAACTGCGAAAGCTGTCACAGACCGATATGCTGACCGGATTATACAACCGACGGCACATGATGGCGACGCTGGAGTCGGAGTTTGACCGCAGCAAACGGACCAGCACACCATTCGCCCTGCTGATGATCGACCTCGACCATTTCAAACAGGTCAACGACACTTATGGTCACCAGCAGGGTGATGAGGTGCTGCAATCAGTTTCGCAGGAGATTCAGGCACAATTGCGCCAGTACGATTCAGCAGCCCGCTTCGGTGGTGAAGAATTCGCTCTGATTTTGCCGGGAACCACGCTTGATGAAGGGATCATGGTTGCAGAACGATTGCGGCAGATCGTCAGCAAGAGACAATTCACCGGACCTATCTCTGACCTGAAGATAACCGCCAGCATTGGCATCGCCGCAGTTCCAAACATAAAAGTCAATTCGACCGAGGATTTGATTCGTCTCGCAGATGACGCCCTGTACATGGCCAAGGGCAACGGTCGAAATCGAGTCGAGAGTGCCCTTCCTGCCTGACAGGACAAACAACTATCTTCTTCAATCCGGATGCATGAGCGTGGCGTGCACGACCGGCCCTCTGGTTTGTCGCAACGCCCTTAATCCTACTCACGTTTGTTTTATTTAAGAACATCAGCGAGAAATTGTTTTGTGCGTTCCTCGCGGGGATTGCTGAAAATTTCTTTCGGCACGCCCTCTTCCACGATCTGCCCTTCGGACATGAATACCACCCGATTGGCTACCCGCTCGGCAAAGCCCATTTCGTGAGTTACCACGATCATGGTCATCCCTTCGGCGGCCAAGCTTTCCATGACCAGCAGCACCTCTCCCACCAGTTCGGGGTCAAGGGCGCTTGTCACCTCGTCGAACAGCATCACCGAGGGCCTCATCGCCAGGGCCCGGGCAATGGCTACACGTTGCTGCTGTCCTCCGGATAGCTGCACCGGGTAGCTGTCTTTTTTTTCTGCCAGGCCTACCTTGTCCAGCAATTCCAAGGCTTCAGCGGTGATCTCCTCCTGGTTCCGGTGCAAGACCTGCGTTGGTGCTTCAAGGATATTTTCAAGCACAGTTTTATGGGGGAAGAGGTTGAAATGTTGAAAGACCATTCCCATATGGGTGCGGACACGGTTGATGTGCTTCTGAAACGCGCGTGGCTTCAGGTCGGTGCGGTTGACCCATTCACCATCCACCGTGACCTCTCCCCCCGTCGGACTTTCCAGGTTATTGATGCAGCGCAACAAGGTGCTTTTACCCGACCCGCTCGGACCGATCAGCACCAGCACCTCGCTGGGGTCTACTTCAAGATTGATCCCTTTGAGAACTTCGTTATTACCGAAACTTTTTCTCAGGTTATGCAGGCGAATCATCGGGTCCTCTGCTTTTGAAAGATTCCTGGTATCATTCATACATGCCCCCAAGTGGTGCGTCGCTCGACCTGGCGCAACAACAGTGACGCACCGGTGGTGAGGATCGCGTAAAGCACCGCTGCCATCAGGTACATTTCAAAGGGTTTATATGTGGAACCAATCAGGCGCTGTGCAGTCAGAGTCAGTTCAACCAGCGTGATGGTGGAAACCAGAGATGTATCTTTGATGAGGATGACAAAATTGTTGCCTAATGGCGGAATGATAAGGCGCAAGGCCTGTGGCAGGATAATGCGGCGCATGGTCAGAGCCTTGCTCATGCCGAGAGAGCGGGAGGCCTCACGTTGCCCTTTCGGGACAGCGAGAATTCCTCCGCGGATCGTTTCGGCGTTGTAGGCGCCAGTGTTCAGCGCAAGCGCCAGTACTCCTGACCAGAAGGGGCTGAGACCGATTCCAAATTGAGGCAGACCGAAGTAGATGATGAACAGTTGCACCAGAAGGGGCGTCGAACGAATAATCCAGACATAAAACCGGGCGGGCCAGTGCAGCAGAGGATTGGTGGAGAGAATACACAACGCTGCCGCCAGGCCAGCAACCAGGCCAAGAACAAGGGAGATCACTGAAATCTCCAGCGTGATTATCGCCCCTTTCACAAGGAAAGGAAAATAGTGGGTAATGATCTGCCAGTCGAGCATGGATTCAGTCTCCCCGTTCAGTAGGTTGCTGGATCAAATTACAATTCAGTCCAACCGTTCCCATCTATTTATACTCAATACTTTTTCGAAACGGATGATCAGCGTGCGTCGATCTTCAACCATTTCATGCTGATATCATGATAGGTGCCGTCATTTTTCATGGCTACAAGTGCCTCGTTAATCGCTGTACGAAGCTTGGGGTTGCCCTGGGTAAGGGCGATTCCCATGCGCTCTTCATAGAGCAGCGGGCCGGCCATTTGAATCGGCGCACCTTTTTCGGCTATGGCCATGGCACCAACGATGCGATCGGTAATGAAACCATCAATGCGGCCGTTGGCGACTTCAAGAATCATATCGGGAACACCCTTGTAGGTGCGTGCTTCCACGTCGGGAAGATTGGCGCCCACCCACTCATCAAATGTAGTGCCGAGGGTAACGCCGATTTTCTTGCCCTTCAACTGGCCTGTCGAGGTAATATCCGAGCCCTTGGGCACAAAGAGTTGGGCTCCGGAGCGATAATAAGGATCAGAGAAGTCAATGGCTTTGAGGCGTGCATCGGTGATCGCCATGCTACCGCAGATCAGATCGTATTTTCCTGCCAGAAGACCGGCGACAATGCCGTCCCAGGCTGTCGTCAGTGGCTGTGGTTTGACACCGATGCGACGGGCGATTTCGCTGCAGATATCCACATCGAATCCGGCCAGCTCATTATTTTCATTTACAAAGTTGAACGGCGGATATTGTCCGCTCATGGAGAAGCTGATTTCACCCGTCTCAAGGATCTGATCAAGCTCGGTGGCGACACAGGGGTTGGCGATCACGAAGAAACCGGCGACAAACAGTGTGGACACAAGAGCTCTGTACATAGGCTATGACTCCTTTGTTTTGAGGGTTGCCCCGAATTCCGGGCAGACCATTGACAATACAGGCTCACTGCAGAGAACGCTGAGAACCTATCAGCCTGTCGGACTATACGGGCCGAAGCGAAAATTTGGATGTTTGAGAACAGATTTTAGCTCGTTTGCAGGTTCATAGCCGTAGCTATGGGCCAAAAAGGAGCTGAAATATGGGCCAAACAGCCGGATTTGCAGCCGGCTCATGGATAGTCCGCCAGGCTGCCAGGATTAAATATAAGATGCTTGTCTATCGAAAACCATATTTCACCCCGCTGTTTCAATGATGGTCGCAATCCCCTGCCCGCCGCCGATACAGGCCGTGGCACAGCCGTAGCGAGCGCCGTTAGCCTGGAGGATACGTGCCAGCGTTCCCACCAGCCGAACACCGGTGGCCCCGAGGGGGTGGCCGATGGCAATAGCACCACCATTGACATTAACCCGTTCAGGGTCGACGCCCAACTCTTTCATTGCGTTAAGTACCACGATGCTGAAGGCCTCATTAATCTCCCAGTAATCAATGTCTCTCGGATTGAGTCCAGCTTTTTTCAGCGCTTTTTGTACCGCAGGAACCGGTCCGCTCCCCATCAGGGTCGGGTCGACACCAGCAAAACCTAAGGAGCGGATGGTTGCGAGAGGTTTCAGGTTTTTAGCCTCTGCGCTGGCTCGAGACATCAGCAGAAGGCCACCGGCCCCGGCGTTCAAGGGGGAAGCGTTACCAGCCGTGATAAGCCCATCGACACAAAAAACCGGAGCCAGTTTCGCCAGATCTTCCAGTTTGACATTTTCTCGAATCCCCTGGTCGCGGCAGACGTTCATCATGTTGCCGTGATCCTGACGAGCCTCAATCGGCAAAATCTCGCCGTCGAAAAACCCTTCTGATTGCGCCTTTGCCGCCCGCTGGTGAGAGCGGACGCCCCAGGAATCGAGATCTTCACGATTGAAGCCGCTGCCGATACAGAGTTTCTCTGCAGTAAAACCCATGTGCATGGTAGTTTTCATGTCCCAGTGCCGGAAGCGTTCTTCCTGGTAAAGGCGAGGATTGATGGAGAGAGCACCCTTCTCGAACAGAGTCGGCCCGACCGGTACCCGTCCCATGTGTTCCATCCCGGTGGCCAGAACCACATCAGCATAGCCGGCGGCAATCTCCAGAAAACCTGTGTGGATTGCCGCCATGCTGGATCCGCACTGTTGATCGATAAACTTGGCCGGTACATGTGCAGGCAGGTTGGCGATGAAAACTGCAGTGCGGCCACCAAAGGTCCATTGCTCGCTCACGCCCAGCGCCGAACCGACCAGAAGATCCTCCACCTCGGTGCCTTCAGTCTCACATCGTTGCAGTAAATGTGGAATGACCTCGCCTAGAAGGTCGTCAGCGCGCACTGAATGGAACCAGTCTTTACCAGGATCGCTGGGTTTGATTTTGGAACAGGCTGTGCGTAAATAACCGGCAATCACCACGTCCTGCATTGATATTTCTCCCTTCGGCTCATGTTCACTCGGCCAGTTGGCACCAGCGGGCGAGAAACAGCGCATAGGCACGTGTCACATGCAGGATGCTGTCGATATTCACCCGTTCATTGGCGCCATGGATGTTCTCCGCCACCGGACCATAGCAGGTTCCCTGCCCTTTTCCGAAAAAATGGAAAGCCCTCAAGTCGGTAGTGCAGGTTGAGATGTAGCTTGCGGCATCCTCGCCGGTAAGAGTGTGATGACAGTCGTTCAGAGTCACCAATGCCGGCAACTCGCGACTCACCGTGTGGCCCTCGGAACGAAAACCATAGAATTCTACTTCAGGTTGATTTTCCGCCAACCAGGGGTCCGCTTGTGCCGCATCGGCAACCGCGGCTTGAATACGACGGCATACGTCCTCATAGGAGGTGCCAGGAAAGAAGGAGAGACGACCATGGAATTCGGCGGCCGACGGGACAGTGGATGGCCAGTCGCCGCCCTTGAAGATGCCGATGTTCAGGTTCAGTGGGTGACTGATATTGTCATAGGCATCGGGACGCGCTTCGGCGTTCATCGTCTCTTCCAGCAGACGCAGAGCGGCTATGACGGGATAGCTTTTTTCGATGGCGTTGGCCCCCACGGTCGCTGCCAGGACATGGCATGACAGACCACGCATATGCACCTTGAACCAGAGGACTCCGACTTGAGACAGGTATATTTTGGGCCCGAAAGGTTCGGGTATGAGGATCGCCTCGGCATCGTAGCCGGCAACCAGACAAGCCAACGCACCATTACCGCAGCATTCTTCCTCGATGACCGCCTCCAGGGTCACCGGGGCACGCAGACCGAAGCCGGCTTTTTCAACGGCGTGGAGAGCATAGGTCATAGCCGCCACCCCACCCTTCATATCTCCGGCGCCACGCCCATAAAGCCAGCCATCACGGACCACCGGGGTGAAAGGATCAGTCGTCCAGTTTTCAACTGGTTCGGGACTCACCACGTCCAGATGCCCGTTGAATAAAGCACTTCGGCCACCCGGACTGTCCGCCGGTCGCGTCGCCGCCAGATTGTAACGTCCCTGGTAGTTCCAGGGAACCGAAGCGAACCCGGGATGCAGGGCAAGCTTTTCCTGATCGATTTGCACCCGCTCCGACACCCATCCGAAGCGATCGATTTCATCTTCCATGACCAGCAAAGCAGACGCCTCATTCTCAAGGATACTGGGCTCGCGGACCAGTCGCCCGGTAAAGTCGATGATGTCATCGGCCAGGGCATCTACAGTGGACAGGATTTTACTCTCCTTGGTCTTCAATGTCTGATTTCCGCTTTATTGGACGAGGTTAAAATCTGGGAATCTCTCCCGGTGGGAAAAGAAGGGGCGCATCGGTCCTTTCCTGCACTTCCCGCAGAGTCGATTCAAGAGCGATCTCCCGCAGCATCAGCCCCTGAGGTGTTACGTCGATCACCGCCAGTTCGGTGATGATCGTCTTGACACAGCCTCGCGCTGTCAGAGGCAGGGTGCATTGGGTCAGAATTTTGGGGGCTCCCTCCCGGGTTGAGTGAGAAGTGGTTACGATCACCCGTTGCGCCTTCTGGGCCAACTCCATGCCGCCACCGATACCAGGTGCCATCTTCCCCGGGACAATCCAGTTGGCCAGGTCGCCGTTTTGTGAAACCTCCAGAGTACCGAGAAAGCTGAGATTCACCCTCCCCCCGCGAATCAGTGCAAAGGAGAGTGCGCTGTCAAAAAATGAGGCACCCGGATTGAGTGTCACATAATTGGCTCCGGCGTCAATCAGGTTGCGATCCTCACTACCGGCAGCGCTGCGAGGGCCGATGCCGAGGATACCGTTTTCCGACTGAATGAAAACCTCAAGACCTGCAGGCAGATAATCGAGAATCAGATTCGGAATACCGATGCCAAGATTGATGACCTGTCCGGAGCGCATTTCCAGGGCCGCGCGCGCTGCTATCTTGTTTTTATAAGGCATGCTGGGGCAAAATTCCATAGTCAGGGGTGAGCTCATCAAGAGCCAGGATAGAGTCGACAAACGCGCCCGGCAGGTGGATCTGGTCCGGATCAAGACTACCGGTATCAACCACCTTTTCGACCTCCACGATAACCCTGTCGGCAGCTGTCGCCATCAAGGGACAAAAATTGCGGGCACTCTTGGCAAAAATCAGATTGCCGGCCCGATCAGCAATTGCTGCATGAATCAGTGTCACATCCGCACGCAAAGCCCTCTCCAGGATCGCCTCACGACCATCGAGATGCATCACTTCCCGGCTGTCACGCAAGATGGTATCAACTCCGATATCCGTCAAAAAACCGAGCAGACCGGCCCCTCCGGCACGGATTTTCTCTGCAAGGATCCCTTGTGGATAGAGGAGGACTTCGAGTTCTCTTCGATTCATCATGGCGACGGCTGCAGGATTAAGGCCGATATGGGAAGCGATGAGAGTTTTCACCTGACCCGCCTCCAACAGCCTGGAAATCCCCATTCCCGGTTCATTCGCATCGTTTTTTATCAGGGTGAGATTTTTCACACCCTGTTGATGCAAAAGTTCGATGAGGGTAAACGGAGTGCCCGGTCCGCCGAAACCGCCGACCATGATGGTCTGACCGTCATATACCTGGCTGAGGGCGTTGTCGATGGTTGTGGTCTTGTCAATCATTATCAGAGGTCCTCTGCGTATTGCTGCGCTTGTCGTTATGGAAGTTGCCTCGACGAAGGCAGCTTGTCCCCGGTACGCTG
The DNA here is from genome assembly GCA_014860225.1 of Desulfuromonadales bacterium. Classification (GTDB taxonomy): domain Bacteria; phylum Desulfobacterota; class Desulfuromonadia; order Desulfuromonadales; family BM103; genus M0040. The sequence goes on along the minus strand of JACZKE010000015.1, from coordinate 3,643 downwards.
CAGAGCGCGTTCAAGCAGTGCCAGAAGCTCATAAATCTCTTTGCGAGTGGAGATCAGCGGCGGCGCCACCATCACATGATCCCCTCTGAGACCATTAATCGGCCGCCGTGGGTAGACAATCAGTCCTTCGTCGTAGGCCTCATCAGTGAGAAGAAAATGGATATTGCGTTCTGCAGGAAACGGCTCGCGTGTTTTGCGATCCTGAACCATCTCGATTGCTGTAAGCAGACCTTGACCACGAACCTGGCCAATGAATTCAAACCGTTTTTTCAGACGATCCAAACCGGCCCTGAGTATTTTCCCCATGGCCGCGGCATTTTCGCTCAAACGATTTTCTGTGATCACGTTAAGGACCTCCAGGCCGACTGCGCAGCCCATGGGATTTCCCGCCAGGGTGTGGCCGTGGGCAAAATCGCCATTATCCATCATCTCGTCAACATATTCTGTACGGGCGGCGATGGCGCCCAATGGATAGGCTCCCGAAGTTATGCCTTTGGACATGACGACGATGTCGGCGTCTACATCCCAATGTTCATAGGCAAAAAGTTTTCCGGTGCGTCCGAAACCGGTCATGACCTCATCAAGGATAAGAAAAATTCCATACTTGCGGCAAATATCCTCAATGACCCTGAAATAACCTTTGGGGGGAACAACCGCCCCGGTACTAGCGCCACCGATCGGTTCGGCGATAAAAGCGGCAATACTTTCCGGCCCCTGCTCAAGGATAGCTTTCTCGAGCGCCCACGCACATTCAAGATTGCAGGCGGTTTTTCTGGAGAAGGGGCAACGATAGCAATAAGGGGCTGGTATTTTCGGATAGGCCTGCATCATCGGCCGAAAAGGGATTTCGAGAGGTGCATAGGAGGTCAGCGCCAATGCGCCCAGAGTTGAACCGTGGTAGGACGGTGTCCGGGAGATGAACTGATATCGGGACTTCTGACCGCGATTAAAGAAATATTGTCGACAAAGTTTCATCGCCGCTTCTACCGCCTCGGATCCACTTGAAACAAAAAAAACGCGCTGCAGATGTGGCGCCAGATGTTTCACAAGTTCGGCGGAGTAACGATGGGCCGGTTCATTTTCAAACTGGGTGCGGTAAGCGAAGACGGCCTTGCGGGCCTGGTCGGCGAGGCGGTTGGCAATACGGTTGTTGCCATGACCGATATTGCAGTTGACTGCGCCCGAGCTGCCATCGAGATATTTTTTACCGGTGTGATCCCAGATGTAAATGCCTTCGGCTCTTTCGATGAAAGGCATTTTTTTTCGTGACTGGTAGAAAAGGTAATCGGTGCTGAAATTATCCAGATTATCCATTGTCAATGCTTGATCTTTCATTTTTTCGCCTGTAATTTGTTATTGCTCCTTGAAATAATGACAGGAAACTGAAGATGGGAATTGCTTTTGAGGGGCGGTGCCGGCGCTTCAGGGATGGATGAGACATCCACCTCCGGTCAGCAAACGCCTTAAGGTTAGACTCTCACCCGGCACCTGTCAACCTTCTGTGCTGTTCAGTGCTGTTCCTTCAGGTTCATTTCAGGTTGGAAGTGGAGGCTCTGTCACTGTTATTTAGCTTTCGTCCGGAAACGGCCTGTGTTGTCTGGAGTTTCCGGATGGACACTCTTTAAACAAGAGGATAATGAGATAAAGGACAAAGCCATGAAGAACTTCATTATCGCAATTGTCGATTTTACGTTGTTGTGGGGCCTGAGTAGATGAAAACCCCCTTTCTTAACCCTCTTCCGGTTTCGGCCTGGGATGCTTCCCTTGCTCATGTCAGCGACGACATGCATGGCCAGCCGCTCAATGTCCATGCTTTGATGGCGCATCACCCGGATTTACTAAAAGCCTGGTGGAGTTTCCGCAACTATGCAGTCAGCGGTGGCGAGCTGGGTAAACGAAATGGCGAATTGGTCATTCTGCGTGTGGCCCTGCATCTCAAAGCCTGGTATGAATGGGGCTCACATGTCGAACGTTCACTGGCCTGTGGTCTGACTCTGGAGGAGATTGAACGGGTCAAGCAAGGGGCGCAAGCAGCTGAATGGGATCCCGCTGAAGCGCTTTTATTAAAAGCAGTGGACGAATTGTTTGCCGGGCATGCCATTGATGCAAAGACCCTGAATGAGTTGTACCAGCATTACAGCGTCCGGCAGGTGATGGATCTGATCGCTATTCACGGGATGTATGTGATCCTCGGTGGTATGATCAATACCTGGTCTCTCGAACTGGACAAACATGTACAGGAAAAATTACCCGCAACTGTCAACAAGACACAATTCGAGGCGGAATTCCCCCGCTGATTCCGCGGTTCTGGACTTAAATTCCGGACGTAACAAGGCAGGATATGAAAGAGCTGCAAAAGATCGGCGTGGTTGGTGGCGGCCTGATCGGCATGAGTTGGGCCAGCCTGTTTCTGGCCCGGGGAATGACGGTAATCGTCGTCGAACCCCGTCCGGAGGCAGAGATACAGCTGCGTCAGTTTGTTGCTGAGGCCTGGCCTAAATTACAGGCTCTGGGACTGACCATCAGCGACACCGTCCGTCAGGCCGAAGTGACCAATGATTTCAGTCGACTGGCCGGAATCGAGTTTGTTCAGGAAAGCGGTCCGGACCGCATTGAGATCAAGCGCGAACTGATCAGGCAACTGGAGCAGATCATTGACCCGGAGGTGGTGGTTGCTTCGAGCAGCTCGTCGCTGCTGGCATCTGACATTCAATCCGGAGCACAGCATCCCGGGCGAATCCTGATCGGTCATCCTATGAATCCCCCTCATCTGGTGCCGATGGTCGAGTTGGTCGCCGGCGAGCAGACGTCTGCAGAGAGTCTGCAAACGGCCGAGGCGTTTTACCGCCGGATGCAACGGGTCACCATCCGCGTGCAGAAGGAAGTCATTGGCCATCTGGCCAACAGGCTGACCTCGGCACTCTATCGCGAAGCGGTCCACCTGGCGGCGGAAGGGATAGCCTCGGTTGCCGATATCGATAAAGCGATCACCTACGGCCCGGGGATGCGCTGGGCACTTCTCGGTCCGCACCTGACCTATCATCTGGGCGGCGGTGCCGGTGGTTATCAAGCTTATCTCGACCATCTCGGGCCGACCCAGGAAGCTCGCTGGCAAGATCATGGCAGCCCCAGACTCACCGAAGAGGTCAAAGCCCTGCTGGTGGCCGGGCTGGAAAAAGAGTTGGAAGGCCAGAATGAGGAGACCCTCTCGCTGCGGCGCGATGACGCCCTGGTTGAACTCTACAAGCTGAAGCAGAAATACGGGTTTTAGGTTCGACTTGTTGATGAAAGAGGGCGATTAAAAATCTATTGGCTCATTGCACATAGGAACCGAACAACCTGCCCCGGAATGCTCCCGCAAAGGGCCACACATTTTTTGCCCTGCGATCTCAAAGTTAAACCTGCCTATCACCTGCCGCACGATTGGACACATTTAAGAAATTAATGCTTTGTCATCACAAGCCTATCAGCGGTATTATCTAAAGAATCATGCCTAGCAGTCTGTCGGACTATCCATGAGCCAGCTGCAAATCCGGCTGTTTGGCCCATATTTCAGCTCCTTTTTGGTCCATAGCTACGGCTATGAACCTGCAAATGAGCTAAAATCTGTTCTCAAACATCCAAATTTTCGCTTCGGCCCGTA